>NZ_CP054919.1:0-1325000 GCF_013364235.1 Kitasatospora sp. NA04385
CGCCGCTCTCCAGGGGTCGGGCGGCCATCGCGAGGAGCTGGTCGGCGACGGCGGTGGTGACGGTGAGGGTCGTGTGTTCATGGCCGCGGCTCCGGCGGCGACCAGCTCGGTGCGCAGCAAGCGGGTAGCTCTCCAGTCCGTCGATGCTGGTGCGCCAGTGGACGGGTTGAGGTGCCGTGACCAGCGTTGCCATGTGCGGCCGTGGTGGGTCTCCTGTGACTTCGGTGGCTGGGATGGTCGCTCCGCTGGCCGTGGTCAGCGCCGGGGAGATCCACCACTGTCCGGCGGCACGTCGGTACAACGGTGCGAGGCGGAAGAGGATGTCCGCCTTCGGGACGTTGAGGCCGGCTGGCAGCGGGAAGTCCGCGAGTTCGACGCACAGCATCCCTTTCCTCGAACACCTCGTAGGCGATGCCTTGGCGGTCGAGGAAGGCGAGGTCGTCGGCGGGTAGCAGGTCATCGCTCGCGGTCCTCCCCAGCGCCCGGGTTGATGCGGCCGGGCGCGGTGAAGAACCGCATCCCGTCGTGCAGCGACACCACCTCGTCGTCGGCGATCTTCCGGTCGTGCTGGTCGACGACGTCGAGCCACAGGTCGCGGTCATCGGCGACGGGGGGCTGCGGCAGGGCCCGAAGTTCCAGGCCGGTCATCCGCTTGTGGGTGACCTCGTAGCGGGAGCGGTCGATGAAGATCGCGATCGTTCGCGGGTCGGAGAAGAAGCGCATCCCGTCCCGCAGCTCGAGGTGCTCGCTCTCTCGACCTGGCGGTCCGGTCGTCGGGCACGTCGAGCCAGATCTTCTTGTCCTCCGGATGTCCGGGTCGGCGATCCGGCGCAGCTGGGCCGGGGTGGCATGGCGGGTCGCGGTCGCGTACTCGCGGCCGTCGATGGCGATGGTGATCCGGTGGGCTGAGCCTCGGATGCGGTCATGCGCTGCTCCTTGTCGGGAGTCGGGGATCGGGCAAAACGGGCGGCGCGAGTCACGCGCCGCATCACCAGCATCTGGAGACATCCGGAGCCTCCTGTGCCACTTCCAGAGTGCGCGCGAGAGTCAGCAGAAGCAAGCTTTTTTCGAATGAAAATCTAACTGTCATTTATGGATCAAGAAAGGGCCGCACCGAGGTGCGGCCCCTGCATGCTCTACCTCTACATGGGGTCGGAGAGGATCCCGAGGTTCAGCAGGCGGTAATTCATCGCGGTCGTACTCATCCCGAAGCGCTTCGCCAAGTCCCCCACCAGGCCGTCTGCGGAGGTGACGTTGATGCCGCGCACCGCCCTGCGAACCATCGTCTCCGGCGCGAGCAGCGCCGCCGCGAATCGGTTGGCTTCCACCTCCTCGCGATCGGTGGCCATGCTGGAGACGGAGTCGCGGAAGTTCACCCGCGTCCCGGTGTCCAGAATCAGCGGCCGCCCCGGTGCAGGATGAGGTGCCCCAGCTCATGCGCGACCGTGAACCGCTGCCGGACCTCCGCATGATCCTCATTGACGCCGATCACCTTCTCCTCGCCGCGGCGCAGCAGCATCCCGGAGACGTCGCCGTCCAGCTTCTGCTGGACCACGAGGACTCCGAGCTCCTCCGCGAGGTTCATCGGGTCGACCTTCGGCTCCGTGATGTCGAAGCGCTCCAGGAGCCTGCCCGCTTCGATGTCAGCCTTCGCCATCTCGACTCCTCAGCTCCTCGGCGGCCCGCTCGACGGACGCGACCATGTCAGCCAGCTCTGAGGCAGGTCATGCGTGGGGCGAGCACCCGCAGCGGTGGGAGGAGTTCGGCTGGCTCCACCGACAGCGCTGTCGCTATGCGCACCAGCCTGTACGGCGGCGGCGCCTGAACCCCCTTCTCGATGTTGGTGACCGAGGCCCGCGTCACCCCGATCTCCCGCGCCAAGAGCTCCTGAGTCAGATTCGCCTGCAGCCGGCGGCCTTCACCCGGCGGCCGACTTCCCGGTCGTACGCTCTCTGATCATCTTCCATACTGCTCCCCCGATGTCAGCCTGACTGTCATCCAACCCTAGTACCCTTCCCGGACGCGGCTCCAAGAGGGCCTGCCCCATCCGGGCGAACAACAGGAAATCAGGGAAAGGTCAGCTGCAATGAGAAGCCAGCTGGATGCCTGCCACGCGGCCCAGGGCAGGCGGGGGGCGGCGGAGGCCGGTTACCTGCGCCGGGCGTGGGGGCGGGCAGCCTTGCATGATCTCGGCCTGCGGCCCAGGGGTAGCGGTAGTGGGCATTGCTGAAGGGCCAGATCGTGCGCTGGTTCTGCGGTTTGGGGGGGGGGCGGCCCGGGCGGGCGCGGGGCTTGGGTGGCTGAGGTGGGCGCAGTTTGCAGGAGTCGGCGAGGTCGAACAGGTGGGGCAGGTCATTGCCGGTGAAGGGCGGTGAACAGCGGGTGTCGCCGGCTTCGGCGATGGCGTGCTGGTAGGCGGCGGCGAGGAGCAAGGGCGGGCCCAGGGCGGCACGGGTGGGTGAGGCAGCCGAGCCGAAGCGCAGGCCGTCCGCATCGTGGAGGGCGATGGTGGCCGCTTCGGCGGTGAGGTCGCTGGGGCGGGCGGTTTGGAGCTGGGCGTCGGATGCGGCGGTGAAGACCGCGGTGGCGAGCTGGGCCGCGAGATGGGGGTGGGCGGTCGCAGTGTGGAGGCGGCGGGCGACTTCGGTGGCGGTGGCGGGGGGCATCTGCGGCGGGTGGAAGCCGCGGTCGTGGGCGAGCGGCGGAGCGCAGCGGCAGCGGCGCTGGGCACCGTCGCCGGAGCAGTAGGTGGTCAGGGCGGGCAGGTTGAGCCAGCGGTCGTGCATGGGGACGGGGCGGGGCGGGCGGCTGCGCGGGAGTCGGTGTCGTCGGCGCCGGAAGGCAGGCGGCCGCGTCGGCGAGGCGGTGCTCCACGTGGCGCAGGGCCTGTTCGAGGGTGGGGTGTGGGCGTCGGCGGTGGCAGACCAGGACAAGGTGGACGCCAGTGCGCTCGCGCAGGGTGAGAAGGTCGTGGATGCGGCGGCGGCCGAGCAGGTGGGCTCGCAGCACGGTGAGGTGGGTGATGGGGTGGCGAGGGTCCAGGCGGCGGCCATCGCCCAGGGCGGGTCGGGGTCGAGGCTGGGGTAGCCGGTGACGGGGACGGGTTTGCCGAGGGCGGCGAGGATGTCGTAGGCGAGGCAGATCGTGGAGTCGGTGCCGATGGTGGGGTGGACGGTGGCCCGGCCTGTGGTGGGTTGTGGGCGGCCTGAGCGGCGCGGGTATGGGCAGGTCGTCGTGGGGGTCGAGGACGACGGTGACCGGCGGCGGGTCGGGGCAGGTCAGCACGGTGCGCCTGCCTGTCGTCGGCCGAGTTTGCTGTAGGCCCAGCGCACGAGGTCCTCGTCCACCTTGGCGCGGCGGACTCCTTCATGCCTGCGGCCAGGTGGTGGGTGATCTTTGCCCAGGCCCGGAAGTTTCCGTGGGCGGCCTCGCGGTCGCACAGGGCGATCAGCTCGGGTTCGGCATCGGTCCAGATCGAGTGGAAGGCCGGGATGGTGTCCAGGACCTCCTCCAGCGTCAGCGGGTCGATCTCCTGCCAGCAGTAGACCCTGGACTCGAGCATCGGCTCGCTCTGCAGCATCTCGAAGCAGCCGTTGCCGCCGGTGAAGACGATCGTCAGGTCAGTGCCGGTGTCGTCCCACAGGTAGCGCAGGTACTCGAAGCACAGCTTCGACAGCCACTGGGCCTCGTCGCACACCAGCACCCGAGTCTCCTCGAGGGCCCGCGCAGCATGCGGTCGAACTCGATCGCGTGGGAGGGCGGACGGCCCGGGAGCCCCAGCGCGTAGAACAGTTCGTGGCGTAGGTCCCGAGTCGAGGGCGGGCCCGGAACTGGATGCGGTGGGTGATCTGCGGGGCGAGGTCACGCAGCGAGGCGTTGACCGCGAACGACTTGCCGTGCCCGGCCCTGCCGTAGATGCAGATCATCGCCCTGGCTTCGATCGCGGCGCGAATGTTCTCCCGCACCGCCAACAGGGCCCGGGTGCCGACCACTTGGGCGCCGCTCAGGCGCATGTAGTGGTCCCGTTCGGCGGGCAGCCGGCCCAGTCGGTCCGCGGTCGTCACTGGCGTCCTCCTTTCGTTCTGCTTCGTCGGGCCCGTCCGCGGCGGCGCTGCGGTCCGGGGTGGCGGTGTCCCGGTGCCGGCGGGACGGCGTCGCCGTCGGGGGCGGACGGGTGGGATCGGCGAACGGGCGGGCCCACGAGGCGGGTGCCTCGCGCGGGGGATGAGGTCCGGCAGCGCCCGCTTCGCCAGATTGCTCCCGAGCCCGGTGGCCACGGCGAGCTCCTCGACTTCGGCTGCGGTCAGCGCCGCCAGCAGCTCGGGCCGGCCCGGCCCGGTGATGGCGCCGTAGCGGCCCAGTCGGCGGCGCTGGCGGTCCGCGGAGGCCAGCGCCCGTACCATCGTGCGCCGCTGGGCGTCCTTGGCCGGGCAGCGCAGCCCGTTGGGCCGCGGTGGCGGCGTCAGCGAGGTGGGCTGGCCCGAGGTGGGCGCCGGTGGCGGCGTCGAACACCTCGATCTCGTGGTCGTGATGGGGACGAACCGTACCCGTACCCGGGTGCCGTCCATGCCGTGCATCCACGGGCCGACGTAGTAGCGCCCGCGCCAGTAGACGCCCTTCGTGGACAGGAGCTTGTCGCCTCCCGCGTCCTCGAGGGTGAAGGAGCGCAGCAGGGCGGGCGGGACGTCCTCGATCGGGGTGGGGTCGTCTTGCCACGCCTGGAGTGGTGTGCGGCCGCCGAGCGGCTTGGGGCGGTGCTCGGTGTTCCACCACCGCACCCAGTCCAGGAGCCGTGCGGTGAACTCCGCGAACGGCAACAGGCCGTCCAGGTCGCCGCGCCGCGGGCGCGGCGCGGTCGTGGCGGTGGGGGCGTGGAGGTAGCCGGGCTGCGCGACCAGGAACATCGCGGTGACGCAGTGGTTGAGGTTCTCCACCGTGCCCTTCAACTCCGGCCGGCGGGCGGGAGATCCTGCACCGGGACCGCGAGCGCGCCCAGCGCCCTGGTCACCGTGGCGCACAGGAACTCCTTACCGCGGTCGACACGAACCAGCTCCGGCAGCCCTCCGATCGGCCCGTACGGGCCGATCGGCTCGTCCCTCGACAAGGCGATCCGCAACGCCGCCAGCACCGCGTCCCTGGACGGCTGGTGCGGAGTGACGGCCGCACCCGTGATCGCGTTTTTCGCGCAGTCGATGAACCACGTCACCCACGGGCGCACCGCACGCCCGTCCAGCTCGACCTCGACGGGCAGGTGCTTGTGGTCGCCCTCCCAGCAGGCGTTGCGCCACTTCACCGGACGGGCCAGATGCACATCGTGCGCACGCCGGGCCCTCCCCGCCCTTCAGCGCGGCACGCTGACCCGCGTTCAGATCCCGGCGCACCGCCCGCTGGAGTGTCGCCAACGACGGCACGCCCACTCCCCGGCGTCCCCATCCAGCTCCCCGTCCGCTCCCCGCCGACAGAGCCGTCCGCCGACCCACGGGCCTGCGCGACAAGCTCCCGGTGGACCGCCGCCGCGTTCCCGCACCACAACGCCAACCGCGCATGGACCTCGTCGGTGACCGTGAACCGCGGCCGGGCCTGCGCGCCGTCCGGCCCTCCTGACGCGCCTCCGCAGCCAGCGCTGCACCGTCCGCACCGACCGGCCCGCCGAGGAAGCCGCAAGTCGAACATGACCGGGCGTCAGAACACCGCGCTCCTCAAGAGCCAGAAGCCGGAACACCACCTGCTCCCGCACCACCCCGCCGCACCGCCAGCCCCAGCCTCATCGCCCCGCCACCGCCGTCCGCCACCCACGCCTCCCGGCCCGTCCGACAGCCCCGGCAACGGCCGAGCCCGTCCCCTACCCCTCCAGGAAGACAGCGACCGCACCACGATGACGCCCGAAACCGCATTCCGATGACACCCAGCAGGACCATCTGGTACAAGCCGGACACACCGTCAACGCAGAGGAAACCGCACGAACCCGACCAGCAGAAACATCATCCCGATGACGCCAAAACCGCACCAAAATGACGCACCACCAGCCACCACCACCGCCCATCAGCACAAACACCCCACACCCCACGACAGAAAACCGCCGTATCCAACGACAAATACATGCAACTTCACATGGTCGAGGCCCTGGCCGTGCCCCAGAAGTCCGGCAAGCGGACCACCGGGCGCAGCGCTGAGGCGCAGATGGCACCGGGTGAGGGTGAGGGTGGCGGGTCGGCGGCGGGCGGGTTCTCGCTGCCGGTGCGGTTCCAGAGCAAGGTGGACGAGGACGTGCTGGCGTTGTTCATCCAGGCGCGGGTGCTGACGGGTGAGAACCAGCTCTGGCGGGAGGGGCTGGGACATGCACGGCGGTGGCACGCGGGACACGGGAATCTCGACGTGCCGTATTCCGCGCGGGTCGGCGAGAACGGAGTCTTCCGGCTCGGTGAATGGCTCACGCAGCGCCGGGTTGAATTCGCGAACGGCGAGCTGGCGCGACACCGGGTCAAGATGCTGGACGACCTGGACATGATCTGGTCTGTCTCCGACGCGCGCTTCGACACCGGGCTCGACTGGGCGCGGCTGTGGGCGAAGGAGCACGGCGGCTCGCTGGCCGCACCGGCGCGGGCGTCGATCGGCGGGTACGCGATCGGCGGCTGGCTGGCCGGCCTTCGGGCCGCGGCCGAGGTCCCCGAGGGCGAACCCGGCGCGCTGGCCCCGAGCGCAAGGCCGCGCTCGAGGAGATCGACCCTGGTGGTGCCCGCGCTGGCCGGTCACCTGGCAGCGCTCGTACGCGACCGCCCGGCAGTGGTGGCTGGAGTCGGACGGCCGAGTCGACTGGGCGCTGCTGCCGGTGGAGACGGAGTTCGAGGGCGAGCCGCTGGGCCGGTGGGTGTGGGCGCAGCGGGCGGGCTTCGCCGAGCTCGACCAGGAGCAGCAGGACCTGGTGCTGGCGATCGGCATCGAGGAGGACCAGGAGCTGGCCGCCGCCCGCGCGGCGGCCGCGGCGAAGCCGAAGGTGTCGCGCACCGACCGGTTCGCCGCCGGGCTGGCGGCCTTGGCGGCCTTTGTCGAGCGGGAGGGGCACGCCCGCGTGCCGCGCCCGCATAAGGAGGGGATGTCGCGCTGGGCGCCTGGTTGAACAACCAGAAGGCTCGCCGGGGCAAGCTCAGCGCGGAGCAGCTCGGTCAGTTGGAGGCGCTGGGCGTGGCCTGGTAGGCCGGGGTGGCAGGGGCGGTCAGCGTCGTGTCAGCTCTCGGCGAGGCGGCCGGGGCTCTGGTCGGGGCTGTGGAGGAGGGTGAGGTCCTACTTCTCGATGGGTCGGAAGGAGGTTGTCATTGTTCGATGCGCATGTTCCATTGCACGGTTTCCGGGGCGTCGACGCTGACGTTGATGTCCTTCGGTGAGCCGAGATGGAAGCTGTTCCTGGAGGGTGACGCTGCCGACAGCGCAGGGAATGGTGGTGGTGGACACCGGCTCCATGTGGAGGGTCAGGGTTCCACCGGTGCACAGGATGGTGACGGTGAGTTCTCCGGCTTTGACCGAGAGGTTGGCGACGCTGGTGCCTGCGGTACGCAGGGGCACGGAGGCGAGGGTGGTGACGCCGGGTTCCGCCGGGGCAGTTCGGGGATGGTGGGCGGGGCCGTGGTCGATGGGGTGATGGGTGAGGGTGCGGAGGGGTACGGGAGGGCTGGGTCGTGGGCTCGGCTCGGTCGCCTGTGCTGGAGGTACATCCGGTGGTGATGGCCACGAGAACGGTGGCTCCGAAGAGTGCGGTGCGCAGGCGAGCGGGCTTGGCGGTCACGGTTTTCCGTCCCTGTCGTCGGTGGGCCGCCCGCCCGGTGGGGCGGACGGCCGGGGTGTTTCGGGTCAGCTGACCCAGGTGTTCCAGCCCACGTACCAGGGCTGTAGGCGGTCACGCCTCCAACGCTGCTGCTGCAGTCCTCGCGGATGACGTGGTAGGTGCCGTAGGTCTGCAGGCGCCACACTCCGTAGGTGGCGTGGGCGGTCTGGCCGGGCGAGGCGGTCACAGTGGTGGAGTTACCCAGCGAAGCGGTCAGCGATGTGGAGAGGCTGACGCCGACAGTCGCGCTGGCGTCGGCGATGATGGTGCCGATGCTGACGCTCATGGAGGCGCTCACGGTGTAGGACACGGTCCCGCTGACCTGGGCGGAGAAGGTGGACGTCGCGTCGTGCGACGTTCCGTTGTAGTTCGCCTGGCTCGCGCCGACCGGGACGATGCTCTTGCCCTGGTTGACGATGCCGTCGTACCAGTCCTGGTAGGGGCAGACCCGGCCTTCCTGGGTCGGGTCCGGCGTCTGGTGGGGCCCACGGCGAACGCGGCGGGCGCGCAGAGGATCGTGCCGGCCAGGGTGGCGGCCGTCGCGAGGAGTGCGGCTGTGCGGCGCATGATTGCTCCTGGTTGGAAGGGACGAGGCAGTGAGGCCGGTGATGGTCTGCGGCCAGGGCCCTTGGCTTTCGGACGCCGTCCTCGCTGCCTTACTGCTTTGTAGACCCGCGCGTGCCGTGCCTGTATGACAGGCGACGGGCTTTTTCTGTCAGGCCGGCTGGGCCTGGGTGAGGAAGTCTCGCGACCGGCGAAGGCCGCGGGCTCGGAGTCGGGAGATGGTGCCTTGGTGAACGCCCAGCAGCGTGGCGGCCTCGTCGATGGTCCGCCCGTCGAGGTCGACCAGGATCAGAGCTCGGGCTTGGCCGGTGCTGAGCTGGGACAGCAGGCGCAAAGTCTCCCACTGCGCTTCTCGTAGCGCCGTCGCGCAGGCGGTGCTGCCCGCCTGGTCGGTGAGGTCGGGCAGGCAGATCTCGTGTGTTCTGCGGTTGTCGTGGGCGGTGGTGATCACGGCGCGCAGGGCGTAGGCCCGCGGGTTTGGGTGCTTGAGCAGTTGCGGGCGGCGGTGCAGGAGTTTCTCGCAGACGCTCTGGACGATGTCGTCGACGTCCGGTGGTCGGGCGTAGCGTGCTGCTTGTCGGCGGATGGCCGGTAAGAGTCGGCATACGAGGTCGTCAGCGGCGCCGGAGCGGCGGTTCTCGTTGACCTTGATCGACATTGATAGGTCCATGACACCCTGTGGGGATGAAGATGCGGGCACGGTCGCTCCGGGGAAGAGGTGGCTCGCAGGCACCTAAAGACAACACCATGCAGTGCCCATGCGGCGGTTTTGAGGAATATCTGAGCCCGCGACAGGCAAGTGGTGGAAGGTTCCTCCGCATACGTTCCTGCCGGGCATCCCCGGACTGTCGGCCGAGTCGCTGCTTTCGCAGGGCCCGGCCGATGTGGCCGGGCTCCTTGATGTGGCCGGCGAAGTCGAGGCCGGAAAGCCGTGGGCGCTGCCGGCTGCGTTCGCGTTCAACCTGGTACCGCTCAGGGCTGTTGCTCGGCGGCGACCAGGCGCTGCGCGGTGACGGCATGCAAAGGGCGCAGCCTGTTCCTGCGGGGCTCCCCGCGCTGTGGCTGTAGCGGGCTCGGACGAGGCGGCCGCGCACGCGCCGGTGTTCTCCAGGTGGTGGTCGGGCTCCTCGGCCGTACCGGGCGCGCGGGATGTCTGGGCTCGGGGGCGGTTGGGTGGCGTTACCGGAGAGCGGCTTCGAGGAGTTCCGCGGGAAGTACGTCCGGGGAGGTAGGCGTTCCAGTGGGGCCGTCGGGCAGGGCGTCGGGGAAGCGGGGGCGGGGAAACGACCTCGGCCGCGTCCAGTGGGGTCTTGGGGCGGACGCAGGCGGCAGTGTTCGGCGGTCTGGAGCAGGGCGGTCAGTGCGGGTTCGGTGTCGGTGAGCAGGCGGGGCCTGGCCGTCTGCGGTGCTGGTGGTAGCGGGTTGCGGCGTTCAGGAACGGGCGGGCCGGACGGGTACCGGGTAGGTCGCGCAGCGGGCGGGGTTTTGTAGCGGCCGGCACCGGTGCCGGTGCCAGCGAGCGCAAAACAGGTCCCGCACCAGCACTCCACGCGGTCGGCCGCCCGACCGCCCTGCCGACGCCACCGCCGACAGCGCCGCGGCAAACGCACAGCGGACAGACTTGCCCCAGACCTGGGCGCGACCACCTGCCGTGGGAACCCGTCCGGCCGCCGAAGCGCGTACCGAAGCCGGCACGACCACCGTCTCCGTGGGCAGCCCGGACACCGACACCCCCGCCGACGACGCGGACTGCCTCCTCGACCCGGACGACACCGAGGACGGTTTCGACGCCGACGACTTGTGGCCCGACGACATGGGCACCGGCAACGGCGACACCACCCGACAGGGCCGCCGGGGCCAGGACCGTACACCAAGCCAAAGCGGCCAGGGCAGGACGCCGAAGACCCGACGACGACACGGACGACGACGGCCCCGACCTCTACTCCCCGGCCCCGCCTACACCGGCCTGGGCCTGTGGGACGCCCACCAGGAAGCCGAACAGTGGTGACACCCCATCAGCCCGGCACCCCCACCCGCCCAGGCGCCGTTCCCAGCCCTCCGGCAGACCGCCCGGCCGGCCCGCCACCACCCATCGCAGCCATCGGCCCCACAGGCACTCCAGGCGCGGCGAACGCCCGCCGGCGGTCGGCAGACCAGCCTGAACGGCCACGCCGCCTACCTGACAACCCGGTTCAACGAGGGCTGCCACAGCGCACTACGGCTCCACCGCGAACTCGCCGAACCCGGCCTGACCGTCAGCGAGCGCACAGTCCGCCGCTTCGTGCACCGGCTGCGCGAGAACGCCAAGCCGACCACCGACCCGCCGGTCCCCAAGGGCCGCGAGGTGACCAGACTGATTCTTAACCCACCCCGACAACCGCCCCGAGCCCGGCCACGTCCTGCTGAAGGAACTCCTGTACCACTGCCGGGAGTCGGACGACTCCTGCGAACTCGTCGCGCGGTTCGCCTCGATCCTCGTCCACCGCCGGGGCCTGGAGGAACTCGAACAGTGGACCGCTGACGCCCAGGCCGGCGGGCTGCCAGAACTGCGCGGGTTCGCCACCGGCCTGCGCAAAGGCTGGGACGCCGTCACGGCCGGCCTCACACTCCGCTGGAACTCCGGCCCGGTCGAGGGGCACGTCAACCGCATCACGATGCTCAAGCGCCAGATGTTCGGCCGAGCCAAGCTCGACCTCCTCCGCGAGCGCGTCCTCCTCGCCTCGTGAAGATCACCACCCCGGCGGCTTTCAGAAAATCCGCGCCAGAGCCGCCCGAATCCCTCTTCTCGGACATTTGAGGTCTCTCCCTGCGGACATCCGATCTCCCTGCGCGGTATGACGAGTTGTCACCCGGCCGGGCCTGGCAACAGCCGTTGGCATCGGTGTGCAGGAGGCGGCCGCACCGAGGGCATCGAAGACACCTTCCGCTGACGAAGCACGCGGCGCCGGGCCTGCGAGGAACCGTCCCCGCACGGAAGGCGTCACTGTGGCCGATGCAGGACGGACAGTGAGGACAGCGCATGAAACGGTTCACAAAAGTGTGGCAGGGCAGTTCACCATCGCGGCGACCGCCTGTATCGCGCTCTTCACCCTGCTGTGGACACTCGCAGGCTGGGTGCTGGGTGAGCTCGTCGACGGACTGCCTCCCTGCAGAAGTAGCCGCCTTCGGGACACTGACCCTGCCGTTGGCCTCTGCGCTCCCTATGCGAGCGCGATGACGCCCTTGCCGGTGGTGGCCCGGGTGAGGCGGAGGCTGGAGCCCTCGGTCAGGATGATGTGGGCGTGGCGCAGGAGCCGGTCGACGGCTGCGGTGGCGAGCGTCTTGGGCATGATCGAGTCGAATCCTGACGGATGAAGGTTCGAGGTCACGATCACCGAGCGGCGTTCGCAGGCGGCATCGATCACTCGGTAGGTGGAGCCGGCGTGCGGGGCGATCATCGAGCTGGTGGGCGACATGCCGCCGGAGCTGACCGACCCGGGCGCGGCCGGTGGCGCCAGCTCGGAGTTCCGCCGCCTGGCCCGCGCCGGCCTGGGCGCGAGCACCGACGGCACGTACCGCGAATGCGAGCCGATGACGGCCGTCGAACGGCGCGCGACGGCGAACACCGCCCTGGACACCCTCGTCAGCTACCGGGCGGCCCGCCCCTGACCCGAGGCCAGTCCTCACCGCCGACGCCGAGGGCCAGAGCCACCCGGCACAGGGGGCGGGCGGCGACGGCCTCCCGCGCGCACTGCCGGACAGTGGGCACCGCGCCCGACGGGGCCGCGTCCAGGTACCGGCACAGGACATCTTCAGCGAGGTCCTGGATCCCGGCGTAGCTCTCGCGATCGGCCGCGAGAAAGTCGGCACACTGCCGGACGCCCAGGCCGGGCGGAAGCTGGACGACGCGCACCGCCAGCCGCCCGGCGACCTGCAGCAGGTCCAGCGCCCCGCCAAGGCCGTCCATCGGCAGATCGGCGACGCCCGCGCCGATGAAGCCCGCGGCGTCGGCTCCTCCCGCGAGAACGGCCGCCAGCACGACGACAGCCTGGCGCTGCCGGCCGGTGCCGGCCCAGTCACATGTCGGCTCGGCCGGCCCCGGTGCTGACGCCCGCGGTCGCCGGTTGCTCGTTTGCGGCTTTTTCGAGGCCGTCTGCAGGACAAAGCCCGCGCAACCAGTACGGTGCGCGGGCCGAGGCCGAGTGTGATGGGTCAGCGCGGGTTGCCCCAGGCTATGCGGATGAGGTTGCCTTCGTCGGTGCGGATCCGGAACTCGGCCGTTGCGGGGTGCCAGACGCCGACGTTTCCGTTTGCGGTGCCGTTGCCGCCGTCCCAGTTGCCCGAGACGGGGATGTCGGTGGATCCGCCCCAAGAGACCTTCACCAGGCCGCCGTTGTCCATGCGCAGGTGGAAAACGCCTTCCGAGGGGCGGTAGACGCCGATGTTGTCGGCGGGGCCGCCGTCCCAGTTGCCGGAGACGGGGATGTCGCCGAGCTGGCCCCAGTCGATGACCGTGTCGCTGCCGTTGTCCATGCGGAGATGGAACTGGCCGGTGGAGGGCCGCCAGATACCGACGTTGCTGTTCGGGGTGCCGTTGCCGCCGTCCCAGTTGCCCGAGACGGGGATGTCGCCGTCCTGGCCCCAGTCGATGACCGTGTTGCTGCCGTTGTCCATGCGGAGATGGAACTGGCCGGTGGAGGGCCGCCAGATACCGACGTTGCTGTTCGGGGTGCCGTTGCCGCCGTCCCAGTTGCCCGAGACGGGGATGTCTCCGTACTGGCCCCAACTGATCTTGTTCAGGCTGCCGTTGTCGTTGCGCAGGTGGAACTCCCCGGTCGACGGGCGCCAGATGCCGACGTTATCCGCCATTCCCTGGTCCCAGTTGCCGGAGACCGGGAAGTCGCCCGCCTTCCACGGGGCCTCCTCGCCGGTCATCTGTGCATGGGCGACGGTCTCCACCGGCCAGAACTCTTGGTCTTCGACGCTTCCGCTGTTCGACGCGCGGTACGTCACCCCGGGAATCTCCTTGAGCCGGACGGTAGGCGTCCGGCAGTAAGAAATCCCGTTGAACGGCGATCCCGAGCACACGGCACTATTGTCCACAAATCCATATTGGCCGTTGTTGCCCGACAGCACGACATTTGGAATGAGCTTCCAGGTGCGTGCGGAATCACAAGTGAAGGTTCCGTAGGCGTACACGTAGCCGCCGCCGTGATCCAGGACCACGGTGTTCCAGCAGCCCAGGTTGGGCGTACCGGTGCCGGACGCGGCCTGCGCCGGGGAGGTGGTGACGGCGATCGCTCCGACCGCGAGCGCAGCCGAAGAAATCACCCGAAATGCGCGCTTGAAAATGAGAACTCCTCATATCGGCGACCCCCGCGAAGCCGCGTGGGGCCGACCAGGGAAACCATGCGGCGGAATGGAATTCAACCTGCACCCACCGGGGGCGCATTTTCGCCGGATTGAATTGGCGACGCCTGTGATGATTTCATCGGCCCAAGCAGGGGTCAAGTTTTTGAAGTTCCAGAAATGGCCGCATTGCGCCATTTGTCCATCGGCAAATTCGGCCCAACTGGACCAACCGCTTTCCAAACGTGACACTCCTCACACGATGAGGTTTTATCGGCGAGAAGATCCCTCTGCGGCCGGAGAAGGTTCGGGTCGGTACGAAGCGGATTAGGGTGTTTTGATCGTGGACAGACGTGAGGCCCCTTGTGAAGCTGCACGAAGCCGGCCGGGAAAAATCCTCTCGATGACACCGAAAGCCGTACAGAACCGGCGCGCCATCGAACGAGATCCGCGCCCACCGGCAGAACCGGTCCCGCGCTCCACGACGGAAAACTGCAGCACCCGACGACAGATACGTACAACCTCGCACCCGGGGCCTTGCGGCGCTTCGCCACCCGGGAGGAGCACGTACGGGTGCTCCGGCAGCGCAAGAAGCCGCCGGAGGCCGCGGAGAGCGACCGGGAGACGGCGCTGCCGGGCCCGGGGCGCGGCCGTCCAACCAGCGCTCCCGCCGGACGAAGCCCACCTTCGAGCGACTGCGGCTGCCGGGCCGGGCCGGGCCGGGCCGGGCCGGGCCGGGCCGGGCCGGGATGGAACGGGCGGGCGGGATGGAGCGGGCGGCCGGGCCGGCCCCGGTGCGGCGGGAGACCGAAGAGGCGGGGGCAGGGGCGGGGGCGGCGCGGTGACGGTGGCGTGGAACGCGCGGTGGTACTGCGGGAAGTGCGGCACCGAGGACCGGGCGGACTTCGAGGACGGCTGCCGGGTGGTCTCGGGCCACGTGGGCGAGGAGGAGCCGGCGGCGCGGACCGGAGAGGAGAGGAGGTGAGGTGGTGTGGGCCGGAGAGGAGGCGAGGTGGTGCGCGATCAGGCGCATCGGCCGGCGCCGGCGCGGCGGCGGCGGGTGCCGCGCCAGGCGCGGGGGCCGAGGACGGAGCAGATCGGGGCGGGCCCGGCGGCCGCGCGGGACCGGGAGCGGCAGTTTGGCCGGGACGAGCACGCGGGGCCGGCTGCGGCGTGGGAGTTCGCGAAGTGGCAGCGGATCGACGCCCCGGTGCGCTCTGGCGGTGCGAGGGCGGTGTACGACGCCGCCCGCGACGAGCAGGCTCGGACGTGGCCGGCCGAGCAGGAGCAGCGACAACAGGACGCGCGGCGGGCCCGGCAGCAGCGCGCAGCGCGGGAGCCGGTGCCGCCCGTGCCGCCGGCGGACCGGGTTGCGGGTGGAGGTGGTGGTGCCGGACGAGGCGGGCGAGGCGGGGGGCGTCTGCGGGCGCTGGCAAAGGGGGCTGGGGTGGAGCGCGGAGCGGGTGCCGCAGGTGCTGGCCGCACACGCCTGCCTCGACAGCGACGGCCCGGTCCACGTCCCCGCGGTGGCCATCACGGCGCCGCCACCCGGCCTGGAGGCGCACCGCGAGCGCCCGCCGGCGGTCTACCGGGAGCGGCCGCGGTACGGGCGCGAGGACTACGGCGACAGCTACGGCGAACCGGTGCTCGACTGATAGCGGCCAGCAGCAAGCGGCGGGGCCTCCACCGGCCGGTGCAGGCCCCGCCGCTTCCGCTGTGCAGCCCCGTGGGCCGATCGGAAAATCTGCTGCCTGGTGCCTCTTGATCGGCCGTCTCACGCCCCTACGGTTCCCGCCACGGATAGGGAGAGCGGCAATCGGCCGGCCTGTCCGCAGCCCGTACCGGTCGTGGAGAAGGAGTTCGGGATGGACGAGCGCAGGGCCCCGCGGGGCCTGGAAAGCGGGCCCGGCGGGCCGAGGTGGGACGGCGTGGAGCGGCGCGGCGCCGGACGCAGGCGGGCAGCGGAGCGGCGGCGGGAGGCATGGCGCTCTCCCGACCGACGGCCGGGCGGGGACGCCGGTGGCCGGCTCCAAAAACGGCGAGCGATCAACGGGCAACGGGACCGGGCACCCGCCGGCCGGGAGCGCCCGGCCGACGGCGGGCCCGGAGAAGACCCGCCCCAACGGGCAGCGGCCGGAACTCATGACCACAGCCTGGCCTACCGCCGGCGAACCACCCACGCCCGTCCCGGCCCTTCGCGGCCTGCCTGGTGCCGGCGGGCTGGGTGCTGCTACACGGTGGAGCCGGAGTCGTCCGCGGCGCGCGTCTTCGGTACCGGCCCCGCGGCCGTGTCCCCGCCGAACAGCCACGGATCCCCGGGGCGCTGCGGCTTGCCGAGGACCGGGCGCACCACGCAGCCGTCGTACTCGTCGGGCCCCACCAGCACCGCCCCGGCGGCGTGGAGTTCGTGCATCGAGGCCCGCAGTTCCGCGGGGGCGGCCGGATCGCCGTCCGAACCGCTGAGCACGCCGGCGAGTTCGGCGACCGGCAGCCGGGTGATGGTGTCGTCGGTGTGGCGTACCTGCAGGACGCCGCTGTCGACGGCCACATCGAGCCACAGTGCCTGCACCGGTACCTGCGAGCCGTAGAAGGGCAGCAGGCGCTCGATACGGCGGGCGGTGTCCACGGCGCCCGCGCTCATCCCCTCGACAGGGATCGCCTTGGCCCGGCCCGGCACGGGAACGATCCACTGGTCGTAGCCGGGTGGCTGGAGCTGCTGCAACGTATACCCGCCCACAGCCCTCTCCCGACGCGGCTTACCCGGTTTCTTACGACCCATCCCGCTGTCCTCCCTGCTCGACGTACAACGGCCGGGCCATTGAACACCATCTGTGACCGGACAGTCCTGCAGCGTAGCCATGCACCCGCAGGACAGCCCCCCAACCAGCACAGAGACGGCGGCAGCGGCAGGGACCGGCACAGGAACAGACGCGGTGGACGGGGGCGGTGGACGGGCCGGACGGGGAGGGGGGCAGGGGCAGGGAGCGGGCAGCGAGGTGGCCTTCCGTCGGACGCGGGCAGGGGCGGACGCGGCGGCCGGACCCGACACCCGGGCGGCCGCCCGGACCCGGCCGCCCTTCCCCTTATCCACCGCCTGCCAGCCCTGATGAGGGTCCCGGTGGCTTTAATCACGAGTTGTGGTTCTGGCTCAACTTCCGTGCTCTGAACACGGTGAATAATGCTGGAACGGCGCGAACCAGTGTGGTTCACCGGCTACCTGCCTGGGGTTTACACGGCTATCTCCAAGATCTGCCGACGCGAACACCGACGGCCCACCTCGGGCTCCCGGCCAGCCGGGCCGTCCTGAGGGGGCCACCGTAGCGAACGAGCTACCGCGCAGCAGGCCTACGGGCCAGCCTAGCCAGCGACCCGATCACAGCGCAGAAGACGATTGGCAGCACGACGAGGAGCAAGGACGCGAGCGCCATCGAAGCAAACACGTCAACCGTAGCGGGCCCTTTTTCCATCGACTCTGACGACTCGTCGGAAACTACGGCGACGGCGGACGTCATCAGCACCTCCCCGAACGCCAGGAGTACCAGTGCGGTCCAGCGGCCGCGGAAGGCGAGGAGGAAGCCAGGGATTGTCGAGGCAATGCCTACTAGCAGGACCGCGGACATCACGTACGTGCCGGAAATTCCCCTCCACTCGATCAAGCTGGAGACCCCCAGCACGGTCCCCGATAGGGGGACCCAGATCGCGACAAACATCATCGCTACGCGCTCAGAGCGGCGCTTTCCTTCTGTGCTTCGAACTGCGGACGGCACGATTCTTCTCCATTTGGCCCAGCGGGCTTCTGGCAGATGGTAGCGGCGACCAGGCCGGTGGAGGAAGGTTGGAACCTTCCTCCACCGGTACTCACTGACGGTCACCGCGTCACGAAAGTTGAGCCAGAACCCGAGTTTGGGAGGCACCCCGAACCACGGACGGGTGATGTTCACGAGTTTCGACGTCACCGGGGTACTTGCCAGGCCCGCATCGGGAGTGCTCCTGGTGAAAGACCCTGGTCATGCCGAAGATGTCGAAGGTCGAGCTGTACGCCGCGATCCGGCGCGACCACCGCGGCGGCATGAAGCTGCGCGAGATCGCGCGCAAGTACAACGTGTCGTGGCGGACGGTCAGGAAGGCCGTGGACTCGGTCCGGCCGGAGCCGCGGAAGAAGCTCCCGCCCAGGTCGAGCACGATGGACCCGTACAAGGTCGTGGTCGACGGGATCCTGCGGGCTGATCTGGACGCGCCGCGCAAGCAGCGGCACACGACCACCCGGGTCTTCCACCGCCTGGTCGCCGAGCACGGCGCCGAGGTCTCCTACCAGCAGGTCCGCCGCTACGTCGCGGACCGCAAGCCGCAGATCCTGGTGGAGTCGGGCAAGGCCCCGATCGAGGCGTTCGTCCCGCAGACGCACCAGCTCGGGATGGAGGCCGAGGTCGACTTCGGCGACGTGACGGTGAAGCTGGCCGGCGAGCTGGTGACCTGCTATCTGTTCTCCTTCCGGCTGTCCTACTCGGGCAAGGCGGTGCACCGTGTGTTCGCCTCGGCTGGGCAGGAGGCGTTCTTCGAGGGCCGCGTCCACGCGCTGCGGGTGCTGGGCGAGGTTCCGCGGAGCAAGGCCCGCTACGACAACCTGAAGGCCGCCGTCGCCCGGGTGCCGGGACTGAAGCCGGGCCCGGATCGTGGCCGACCGGTGGATCGCCTTCAAGCCGCACTTCGGGATCGAGAGCTTCTACCGCCGGCCCGGCATCGAGGGCGCCCACGAGAAGGGCGGCGTCGAAGGGCAGATCGGCTACTTCCGGCGCAACCACTTCGTGCCGGTGCCGGAGGTCGGGTCGCTGGCGGAGCTGAACGAGCTGGTCGAGCAGTGGGACCGGCACGACGGGCGGCGCCGGATCGGGGCCAGGGCGAGGACGGTCAACGAGTACTCCAAGGACGAGCGAGCGCGGCTGCTGCCGCTGCCCGAGGACCCGTTCGAGACCGGGCGGGTGTTCACCCCGCGGGTCGACCGCTACGGGCAGATCCCGGTCCGCACCAACCGCTACTCGGTGCCGGTCCGGCTGATCGGCAAGCGGGTCCGGGTGCTGCTGCACGCCTCCCACCTGGTGGTCTACGACAGGAACGTCGAGGTCGCCCGGCACGAACGGCTGATCGCCAAAGGCGCCTGCCGACTGGACCTGGACCACTACCTGGAGGCCCTGGTCCGCAAGCCGGGTGCCTTCCCCGGCGCGACCGCGCTCGACCAGGCCCGCTCCGCCGGGAAGTTCACCCCGGTCCACGACGCCTGGTGGGCCGCAGCAGTCCGGGCCCACGGCCACACGGAGGGCACCCGGGCGCCGATCGACGTGCTGCTGCTGGGCCGCCACCTCCCGCACGAGCACATCGTCGCGGGCCTGGCCACCGCGCTGCGGGCGGGGGCGCTGACCGCAGACACGGTCGCCCTGGAGGCCCGCAAGGCCGCCCAGGTCGAGGACGAGCCCGTCGTCGAGGTCCCGGCCCCGAGGCCGGTTGCCGGGCCGGGGGCCGGGACGGTGACGTTCCTGCACGAGTGGAAGCTCAACCACCTTCCGCAGGACACCAGGCCGCTGCCCTCAGTGACCCACGACGACCAGTTGCTCCGGCACCGCCGCGCCGGCGGCGGTGGCCTGCGAGAGGGAGAATCGCCATCACCGCCATGCTGCCCCGCCAGCGGAACTTGACCGAGCAGGCCGCGACCACGGCCATCGACACCGCGTGCCGGCTGCTGCGGCTGCCGTCGATCCGCAACGAGTTCGCCGACCGGGCGGTCAAGGACCAGATGGCCTACCGCGGCTTCCTCGCCGAGCTGCTGATGGCCGAGTGCGACAACCGCGGATCAGCGCCGCTCGGAGCCGCGGATCAAGGCCGCCGGGTTCCCCCGCGACAAGTCGCTGCGGACCTTCGGCTTCGACGCCAACCCCAGCATCGGCCCCGCCGTGATCAACACCCTCGCCAACTGCGAGTGGATCAAGAAGAGCCGGCCGCTCTGCCTGATCGGCGACTCCGGCACCGGCAAGTCCCACATGCTCATCGCCCTGGACACCGAGGCCGCCATGCAGGGCTACCGGGTCCGCTACACGCTCGCGACGAAGCTGGTGAACGAGCTGGTGGAGGCCGCGGACGAGAAGCAGCTGAACAAGACCATCGCCCGCTACGGCCGTGTCGACCTGCTCTGCATCGACGAACTCGGATACATGGAACTCGACCGCCACGGCGCCGAACTCCTCTTCCAGGCCCGCACCGAACGCGAGGAGAAGAACAGCGTCGCGATCGCCTCCAACGAGTCGTTCGGAGGCTGGACGAAGACGTTCACCGACCCGCGGCTCTGCGCGGCCATCGTCGACCGGCTCACCTTCAACGGCACCATCATCGAGACCGGCACCGGCCCCTACCGCCTCGCCACCACGCGAGCCCGAGCCGAACAAACCACTGCCGGCTGACCTGCCTGCGGCCCGCCACCTCGCCGGGAACGGGCCGCACCACCGGCATCCTCAGCCGACCGTGAAGCCACCACGGCCCGCCGTCTCGCGGAGCCAGCCGAGCCAGTCACACCACAAACCATCGGTCTCCAGCTCTGCACGCACATCGGCTGACGCCTCCTCATACCGGTTCAGCGCCTGCATGATTTCTTCGCCGCCGACCAGCCACGGACCGTTGCTCAGCAGCTTGAACTCCGGAATCCCGACCTTTCCCGGGACGGTCTGGGCCGAAGCGGCACGCTCGGCCGCATTGAACGCATCTCTCCGAGCCTGGCCGGCCGACCGCCAGTCCTCCATGTCCTTGAACGGCCACACAGGAAAGGGCTGATGCCCTGCCTGATAGGACATGCCAGAGCGACGCAGCCCGTCCCGGCAAACCGCCATCCCGGCGATGTTCAGATGGAACTGGAACGGCCCCGCGAGCGAGAAGTACGACTCCGAACAGTCCGGGATGTGATCACACGGCAGACCATTGGCAATGCAGGACTCCCACCGACACCGCGCTTCCGCCACGGCTTCGGGCAGCTCAACCCACTCCAGCTCATAGCTCATAAGTTCCCCCATCGAGCAGTTCAACACAGCCCGCACAGGATGCCACGCCATGACGTCCCGAAGCGATCAAGAATCAGCTTCCGCTACGGCCGGCCACAGCAACCCTGCCGCCAAAACCCGTGAACACCCGCTCACCCGATGATCACCAACCACTACCCGAACGCACAGACAAACGCTGCCCCCAAAAGCGAACCAAGCCACCCCGGAAAACGGCCAGGACTACTCACGTCCCCCGCCCGCTCCGGTGTTCAACTGAGTGGGGAGTTTCCGTGAGCGCCGAGGCCCCCGATCCCCGGCTCCGTCTCGACGCCGTCCTGCGTCCGGGCCGGGAATCGACGCGGATCACAGTGGCCCACCGCGAAGTGGGGCAGGGGGCGGCTGGGGAGGGCCCCTGAGCTGCGCGGTAGGCTCCGCGCGATCATCGCCGACCCGCGCGGGCCGGCCGAGCTGCGCGGGGGTTGTTCGATGACGTTCCGATTGCGCGCCCTGCGGGCGGTGGTGTTGCTGGCAGGCTTCCACCTGATGGGCGTGGGCCTGCTGGCGGCGATGGCCGTACTCGACTGGCTGCTGGTGACGCGGCTGCTCACCGAACAGGCGGCCTGGTTCGAAGGAACCGTGCTGGCCGTCACCGCCCTCCTGGCGGTGACGATCGTCCGGGGCATGGTCACCTCGCTGCGCGCCGGCCGACTCGGCCCGGCACCCGCAGCCGTGGCCATCACGCCGCAGGAACAGCCCCGGCTGTGGGAGGAGGTCCGCGCCGCCGCCCGGGCGGCGGGGGAACGCGCACCGGACGAGCTGTTCCTGGTCGCGGAGGTCAACGCGGGCGTCGCCGAACACGGCCGCCTGCTGGGACTGCTGCCCGGACGCCGCCGGATGTCCCTGGGCCTGCCGCTGCTAACCGGGCTGACCGTCCCGCAACTGCGCGCCGTCCTCGCGCACGAGTTCGGCCACTTCGCCCACGGGGACACCCGGCTCGGCGGCCTCACGATGCGCGGCCGGGCAGCGCTCGTACACACCGTCCGGGCGTTCGAGACCGGTGACACCTGGCTCCACCACCCGGTGGGCCGCCTGTATACGGCGTACGCCCGGATGTTCCTACAAGCTTCGCACTCCACCGCCCGCCGGCAGGAACTCGTGGCCGACCAGGTGGCCGCCCGACACGCCGGCCGCGAGGCGACGGCCGCCGCACTGCGCGCCACCCAAGTACTCGAAGCCGCACACCGCCGCTACCTGGCGACATACGCCACCCTGGGTGAGCCGCTGGCCGCGCTACCGCCGGTGGGCGAGGTCGGCGGCGGCTTCCGCCACCTGCTCGCCGCCCGGAGCACGCAGCAACTCGCCCGGCTCGCCGCCGAAAGCCGCCCATCACGCCCGCACCCCTACGACTCCCACCCGCCGACCCCGGAACGGATCGCCCTGATCGAGGCACTACCACCCGGCGACGACAACCAGCAGAACCGACCGGACGGACCGGACGGACCGGAGGCGCTGAGCTTGCTGCGCGAGCCGGACCGACTGTTCGCGGCACTGGAGGCGCGCACCCTGCCACCGGAGGCTTCGACGATGCGGCGGATGAGCTGGGACGACCTGGTCCTGGCCCGGGCCGTCGCCGACGCCGACGACTGGTCCCGCCCCCTGCGCCTCGCCGTGGCCAGGACACTGCGCTCCTCGGAGCCGGACGGAGAACTGCCCGGGCTGGAGGAGATACTCGACGCCTTCGACCGCGGTCTGCTGTGGCCGGAAATCGCCGACCGGATGCCCAAACCACCCCAAGCGGCACGGCTGACCGGGCAGTCGGCCCGCAACTTCCTGCGGCCCAGGATCTTCGACGCGCTCGCAGGCCTGGTCCACCTGCGCCTGGTCGCCCTCGGACAGGCCACCGCGGACATCGCATGGGCGGGACAGCCCGGGCTCGCCCTGCCCGAAGCATGGGAGAAGGGCATGGACGACGCCCTCGACGCCGCCACCGCCGACACACCCGACACCACACCCCTGCGAACCCTGCTCACCTCACACACCCCCACACCTCCCCCATAACGCCACCAACAACTCCACCGGACACGACGGCCCCTGCACACCACACCCGCCTACGCGCCAACACCCCACAAAGGGGCGGGAAAACACGCGAGCAGGCCCGAGGAACACCACCACCCGCAGACGACCCGGCACGGCACTGCGGCCCAGAACCTCCGCACACGAGCACGCCGGGCACCTTGCCTAAGCAAAACACGCGACCCCGACACCCCACGCAACATCCTCCGCCACCACGAAACCGGCCACCAACCTGCATCCCAGGCGCCGAACAGCAACGCAAGGCCCCCCGAACAGCTGATGCACATAGCCAACACCCATGAGGACCGGCACGAACGAACGGGTGGCTCTCCCGGGTGTCCCCGGAGGGCCCGGCGACCCAGCGGAGCCGGGGTCCTGATGGTGGTGCGCCTGGCCGCGACCTGGCGGAAATAGCGTTGCTCACACCCCTGGCCCTTGTGACACCCTGACCGGGTGTTCAGTGCGCTCTACCCCACCGGTCTGACCTGGGACGAGGTCGACCCCGTCGGCCACCCTTTCGACCCTGCTTCGGCGGCGCAGGTGGTCCACTCCCTCGGCCCCGCGCGGCGGGTGCCCTCACGGCTGGACCCCAAGCTCGATCTGACCAAGGTCAACTGGGCCTGGGAGGTGGCCAAGCCCTGGTCCGATGCCATGACGCACGCACTGATAGAGCACTACGGTCGATGGGCGGCGGGGTGGCGCTGGTCCCTCGGCGAGGGGGACGTCGACGGCGGTCCGGTCGGGAACTGGTGCTGCGGGTTGCACTCGATCACCACCCCGGAACAGACCCTCGACCGCGTCGTGGCGGCGCTGTGCGAGTGGCGTGACTGGCTGGAGCGCCTCGCGGAGTGGTTCGAGGCCTATCCCCTGGCCCCGGAGACCCTGGTGGCGGACCGGATCCTGTGGGAGCGCGCCGCCCGGAACCTGATCCTGCAGGTGGCCGACTGGACAGGCGCTGAGAGCGGCTGGTACGGACACTGCCAGCAGGTCCTGGGCTGGTTCCTCAGCTACTGGGGTGTCGCCCCCGAGTTGGCAGAGCGGCTGGTGCAACAGGCGGTCGGCGGCCGGTTCAAGAGCTGGACCGCGCCGGACGCCGTCTTGGCGGAGGGCGTCTCCGAGCGGCTCGTCGGCCCACTTCGCCCGCAGGACACCCACTGGTCACCGGACCCGATCGAGCTCCCGGACCACCTGGAGCGCTGGCTCGCGGTACGCGAGAGCGTGCCGTGGCCGGACCGCGAGGACAGCACGGACAGTGGACCGGCGACCGCTGCCCGCGACGGCGCGGTGGAAGACTTCCGCTCCTTCGACGCCGCAGTGGACCCCGCCCGCGCCGCCGGCCTGCTCACCGCGCTGGAGCTGGTGCGGGCCGATGCGACGCGCGGCGCCGTACTCGACTTCGAGCTGCTCCGCGGTTGGCAGCAGCATGTCCTGGGCACACCCGGGCCGCCGCCGCTGCGCACCCGCCCCGCTTTCGCCAAGGGCGGCGAGGAGCGCTACGGGATCGGCCCCGACACCCGCACCCGCCTCGACGCCTGTCTGGCGCAGGCCGCCGACAGCCGGCTCTCGCCGGCCGCCAGCGCGGCCCGGACCTACCTGGATGTCTGCTTCTTCCACCCGTTCGACGACGGCAACGCCCGCGCCGCCCTGCTCGCCCTGCTGTTCGTGCTGGCCCGCGCAGGCACCACGCTCGACTCGGTGGTACTCATCCGCCGGTTCGGCCACCGGGCCGACGACCCGCAGGACGCGCTGAGCCTGTGCCGTTCCATCGAGCTCCACCTCAAGCAGAACCTCGCCGCCCAGTAACCGCCCGGTACAACACGCGCCGCCCGGATCGCGGTCCCTGTCACAGACGGCACCGGAACTTCGCCGGCCTACGACACGGCTCTTCAGTACGAACACGACACCACCGTTCAACGACAGGCGGCGCTGACCAGTAGCGACCACCACCCAGCCACTGAAAACAGGCGGCACACCACCACCGCACCCCACACGCCACCCATCACCGGGTGTCCAGGCCGGGCAGGCAGGCCACTTGCCGTCCCGCGCTGGGGGTGCTGGCCGTCAATGCCCGTCTGCGCCGTACCGACAATCCGGGCGAGCCCGCCGACGGCGCCCTCCTGGAGCTGATCCCTCCTGCGATACGGCAGGTAGGCCCCGGGGCCGGGCTCCGGCATGCGAGGAAGGGCCGGGAGACCGAGCCGTTGACGCGGTGCCGGCACCGGGCTGGAGGGGGTGCGGCGCGCACGGACCGGGTGGCGGGGCGAGGCCCTGGAGGTCGCGCTGGTTCAGGACGCGGAGACGGGCCCGCCCCGCCGTGAGGACGCCTGACCCGTGCATCGCCGTCCCACACCTGCGGGTCCCGTTCGGCCGGTCGACGCGAGGCCGCGGTTCGGCGGTCGGCCGCGGCGGGGTGAACGGGCGCACGAAAGCGGGGCCCGCGCCGATGCGCGGGCCCCGCCGAGTGCACGGTCGTCCGACGACCGGGGGGGCTACCAGCGGTACCAGCGGCCGCGGCTGCCACCGGCGTTGGTGCCGCGGGCGACGAAACCCACCAGCCACACCACCAGCACGATGACCGCGACCCACCAGAGGATCTTTACCGCGAACCCGGCGCCGAACAGCAGCAGGGCCAGCAGCAGGACGAGAAGAAGGGGAACCATGGTGACCTCCACGCAGTCGGTGTCGGACCGCCGTGTGCCCCTGAACCGGCCGAATATTCACACGAATCAGAACCGTCCGGCCGGGCATGCGCCGGGTCCGACACCACGGTGGGGGCACCGGGGCAGGGATACGGCAACGAGGAGGACGCGATGAGCACGGGCGACAAGATCGAGAACCTGGGCGACAAGATCAAGGGCACCGCCAAGGAGACCGCCGGCAAGATCGTCGGCAACGAGCGCCTGGAGGCCGAGGGCAAGGCCGATAAGGCCAAGGGCGACCTCAAGCAGGCCGGCGAGCACGTCAAGGACGCCTTCAAGGACTGACCACCACCTTCGCAGTCCGTCCGCGGGGCCCGCCCGAACACCGGGCGGGCCCCGCACGCGCACCCGCACCCGCACAGAGCCGCACACGACTGCGCAGGCAGACAGGATCGGTCGCGGCACCTCCCCGTCGAAGGGACACAGGCCATGGAAGAACCCGAAGCAGCCGTAAGAGCGGTGGGCTGGGCCCGAACGCTGCCCCTCTCCAGCAGCATCGCAGCCGGCCGCACCTGGACCCGCCGCCACCTCGGCGAACTCGGCTGGACCGAGCACGCCCCCGAGACCGCGAACGACGTCCTCGTCACCGTCTCCGAACTCCTCACCAACGCCCACCGCCACGCGCACAGCGACGCGAACCTCGTCCTGACCTGGGACGGGTCCTGCCTGTACGTCAGCGTCCACGACGACTCCCCGCGCCTGCCCCGCCCACGCGACGCCGGCCCCGACGCCACCTCCGGCCGCGGCATGGCCCTGGTCGACGCCCTCGCCGACGACTGGAACGCCCGCGCCGACGGACACGGCAAGACCGTCACCGCCTGCTTCCACCCCCCGGACCGCCCCACCCACTGAGGCCGCCGCTCACACCGACGACCGAAGAACGCCGACGCGGCAGCGACCCCGCCCCGACGCGGCCGCCGACCCCCGAGCCACGATGCACGGCGGCGTCTTGGAGGGGCGCAGATTGGTGCGGCGGGAAAAAGGAGATCGGCCCACGGCCCCTCAGCGGCCGGGCCCCAACGTGTACTTCGACACCGGGAAGGCCGCCCCCGCGCCCGCAGGGGCGACCTTCCGGCACGAGGGCCGACACGACGAGCACCCGAGCACGGTGTCGGCCGGGCAGGAGAAAGAGACACCGCAGCCCCCTGCCCGAACCGTTCCCCGTACTCCGGGCGAGCCCTCTGCCGGCCCTGCCCGACGAGAGGTCATGGAGGCCCCTGCTCACGGCACAAAACCCCTCCGGGAGCGGCGAGTTCGCGCCGCTCCCGAAGAGGTGGACAGGTTCAGGACCCGGCTCGCAGACCCTGCCGGGCGGCGCGGCGCTTCATCGCACGCCGCTCGTCCTCGCTCGTCCCGCCCCACACACCGCTGTCCTGCCCGTTGTCCAGCGCCCACCGCAGGCACTGCTCCCGCACCGGACACCGCCGGCACACGTCCTTGGCACACTCGATCTGACGCAGAGCCGACCCCGCGACACCCACCGGGAAGAACAGCTCCGGGTCCTCCCGCAGACACGCCGCACGGTCACGCCAGCCCTCCCCCGCCGGCTCGGACCGCTGCGCCGCATCACCCCGAGGGACGACGGAGCGCTCCCGCGGATCGGCGGCACCCGAGCCGCGCACGGCGAACATCCCGGACTTGGCACTACTGCGGTCCACAGCCACGATCATCCTCCGTCTACGACATCCGGAACCCTCGGCCGGGCCCCTCGACACCCTTCTCCTACTCACTTCGGGCACGGTGACTCCCCTTTCAGGGCAATCAGGTCGAAAATTCTCCAACCCCGCCGGACCGGACCGACCACCCCGCCCCCGGCCCCCGAAGCCGCACCCGACCGCAACAAGCCCCCCGAAAGACGCCCCCCCGAACCCGGCCAGAGCCGCTTCGCGTCGGGGCGACCCGGCACAGGGGTCGCCGCAGGAGACCGTCCCCGGGGCGGACGGGCCGGGTTCAAGGCTGCCGTGCCGCCAAGGACGGGAGCGCAGCGGTGACGCCGCTGCCGGCCCGGTGCAGGAGGTCGGCCAGGCGGGTGAGTGATTCGCCCGGCTCCGTTACGGCGGCCAGTACCGCGACGGGCTGCTCCCGGTGGGGGTGCATGATCGGAACGGCGACGCAGGAGACGCCGGATACGACCTCCTCGTGGTCGAACGCCACTCGGCCCTCGCGGATGCCTCGGGCCTGGAGCGGGTCGAGGAGGGGCCCGGAGCCCGGCACCGGAGTCGGGGCCCAGGCCAGCAGTGCCCGGGCGGCCGCGGTGCAACTCGGCCAGGAGGAGCCCGCGTTCAGGGGGGCCCGAGCGGCGATCTGTCCCTGCACGCTGCGTACGAAGGTCACCTGGGCGCCGGTCAGGACCCCGACGGTGATGGTCGCGCCGGTCACCTGCGCCAGCCTGGGCACCAGGTGCAGGGTCGCGGCCATGAGGGCGTTGTCCGGCCGCCATGCCTGCCCCAGCCAGTGGAGGTGTTCGCCGACGCAGTAGCGGCCCGCGCGCTGTTCGACGGCGCCGAGGTCGCACAGCTGGCGGAGCAGTCGGCAGACGGTGGCTTTGGGCAGTCCCGCCCGCCGGGCCAGCTCGCTCGGGCCGGCCCCTTGCGAAGTGCGCAGGGCGTCGAGCAGTTGGAAGGCCCCGGCGAGCACCCCCCGGACGTCGGGCGCGGCGGCCGGAGGTACGGGAGGTACACCGGCCGGGGGAGGTTCGTGAAGTGACGTGACGTCCGGTTCCCCGAGTCCCTGGCCCATGCCGGGAGGCTAGGGCAGGAACGGGGAGCGGGCCAGGCCAGGAGGGCGATCGTCTACTTCCGCGCACTTCCGCTACCGCATCCGAACGGCCGGAACTCGTCACTCCGCGCCCGGACTCCGCCGACCCGCTCGTCCACGACGGCCGGTTCCGTTCCGGAACAGCTGCCACCGGTCCGCTCAGCGGACCGCGCGCTGGGCACGTAGGCGGCGTCGGCGGATCCTGATCGGGCCGGCCGCACCGGGGTCGGCCCGATCAGGGGCCGCGTCCGCGCGGCCACGGAATCCAGGGGGGAACGAATGATCAACGGGCAGAAGAGCGGTACGCGTCCGGAGCGGTCGGCCCGGGTGCTCGCCGCGGCAGTGGCGGCCGCCGCGCTCCTCGGCGCGTGGGCCGCTCCGGCAGCGGCCCACGCGGCGGACACCAGGCAGGTGCGCTCGTCCGCGTCGGTGCCGAAGGCGCTGAGCTCCACCGTGTACGCCTACACGCTGCGGAACATGGCCACCAACCGCTGCGTGGACGACAGCTTCGACTACGGGCTGCGCGCGTTCGGCTGCAACGGCCTGAACTTCCAGCGGCTCAACTTCTACGACCAGGGCAACGACTCGACCAGCAAGATGTGGGTCCTGCAGGACCAGAGCACCGGCCGCTGCCTCGACGACAGCCTTGCCTACGGCCTCCGGTCCGCCAGCTGCAACGGCCTGAACTACCAGAACTGGCGCATGCAGTACTGGTCGGACAGCAGCCGCACGTTCATCAACGTCAACACCGGCCGCTGCATGGACGACAGCTCCGCGTACGGCCTGCGCGCCTACCCCTGCAACAACCTCACCTACCAGCGCTTCTACACGCAGTGAGCCCCGCTGCGGCCGCCGCCGACCAAGTGGCGGCCGCAGCAGGTGGTGTCACCGGCCGTACGAGACCGACGCGGGCTGCCGGGCGGCCCGAACGGTGTTGGAGGGGCCATGAGCCCTCTCCGCTCGGCCTGTCCCACCGCTGATGGTGGCGGGCGGTACCCGGCCGCCGGAGACGGAGACGCTGACCGGGGCCCTGACGGCCTGGCGGCCACGGTGCGCTCAAGGCGCGGTGTTTGATCCTTCGTCCGGCCAATCCGGCGTCCTGTGCGGGTCCGCGCGATTCGGGCACGCCGCAGCGGGTGGACCGAGGCCGGGGCGGCCGCTCTCCCCACCGGCTGGAAGGACCCGGTGATGAGGGGGAAGGGACGGGGCGAGGCCCTGGAGGTCGCGCTGGTTCAGGACGCGGAGACGGGCCCGCCCCGCCGTGAGAACGCCTAACCCGTGCATCGCCGTCCCACACCTGCGGGTCCCGTTCGGCCGGTCGACGCGGTGCCGTGGTTCGGCGGTCGGCCGCGGCGGGGTGGAGGGGGATGTACGAAAGCGGGGCCCGCGCCGATGCGCGGGCCCCGCCGAGTGCATGATCGTCCGACGGCCGGAGGGCTACCAGCGGTACCAACGGCCGCGGCTGCCACCGGCGTTGGTGCCGCGGGCGACGAAGCCCACCGCCCAGATCACCAGCACGATGACCGCGACCCACCACAGGGCCTTGAGCGCGAAACCGGCGCCGAACAGGATGAGCGCCAGCAGCAGGACGAGAAGAAGGGGAACCATGGTGACCTCCACGCAGTCGGTGTCGGACCGCCGTGTGCCCCTGAGCTGGCCGAATATTCACACGAATTAGAACCGTTCGGCCGGGCATGCGCTGGGTCCGACACCGTGGTGCGGGTAGCGCGGTGGGCGATCAGCGACGAGGAGGACGCGATGAGCACGGGCGACAAGATCGAGAACATGGCGGACAAGGCCAAGGGCAAGGCGAAGGAGGCCACCGGCAAGGCCGTCGGCAATGAGCGCCTGGAGACCGAGGGCAAGGCCGACCAGGCCAAGGGCGACCTCAAGCAGGCCGGCGAACACGTCAAGGACGCCTTCAAGGACTGACCGCCCCGGCGGTCCTGATGTGGGGGTTCCACCCGGCCGTCGGGTGGAACCCCGCACACGTTTCCGCCGCCGGGCCCGGCCTCGTCCTCGCACATCGCCGGCGGCGGTGGCACCCGCGGCACCGCCCGACGGACGGCAGCCCGTTCCCACCCCCCGGACCAGGAGCGGCAGGCGTGCACGAGGCGGGCAGCACGGCCGTCAGCAGCGGGCCGCCGCCGGCCGGACGAGAGGAGAAGTACGCATGCACCTCAGGTTGCCGCCACGACGGAGGGGCAGACCACGACGGCACGCCACTGGACTTGAACGAGTGACGCCGCACTGTCCGAGCGAGAACCAGGAACCGGCGCCGACGGCCTCGAAGTCCCGGGGAACGTGGGGCGGGCACGCGTCGTCGGTCGACGTCCGTCCGACCCGGTTCGCTCCGCTCCGGCCGCCTTGATGTCCCGTCAGGGTGGATGGAACTGCGCCGAATGCCGCAAGGAGCTTGGAGCGGGACGCACCGGCATGGCTGAGTGGACGCCATGTGGCAGTTCTTCGCCGATCACCCCTGGGTGACGGTCTTCTCGGTGATCGCGGCAGGTTCCCTGCTCGGCCTGGCCCGGCTCGGTCCGATCCGGCTGGGCGCTGCCGGTGTGCTGTTCGTCGGCCTGCTGGTCGGAGCGCTGGACCCGGACATCGGTCCCGCCGTGCCCGCCGGGGTGTCCGTCCTCGGCCTCGCCCTGTACGTCTACACCGTGGGTCTGGAGTCCGGCCCCGCGTTCTTCCGCGAGCTGAAACCCGAACTCGCCGTCATGGCCGGGGCGGTGGTCGCCCTGGTGGTCACCGCCATGGTGGTCGGCCTGCTGGGGAACCGGGTCTTCGGGATCAGCGGACCGTACCTGGCGGGCGGCTTCGCCGGAATCGGCACCACCACCCCGGGGCTGGCAGCGGCGCAGGCGGCCTCCGCCGACCCCGCGCAGCCGGCCGTCGGGTACGCCATCGGCTATCCGCTGGCGGTGGTGATCACCATCCTGTTCGTCGCCGGGCTCGCCGCCGTCCGCTCCTGGCCGGGACGGCGCGATCCGGGCGAGGACCTGCCGCACCGCCTGGAGACCGTGACGGTGGCCGTCCGCACCACCACCGACTGGGCCCACGTACCCGGCGCGGCACAGGGCCGGGTACTGGCCAGCGTCGTCCAACGAGCCGGCGGGGAGCCGGAGGTGGCGCACGGCGTGGGCCGGCTGGCTCCCGGTGACCGGGTGGTCGTGGTGGGCGGCCCCGAACAGGTGCGGGCCGCCGTCGCCGTCCTCGGCGACCTGGCCGACGAGCACCTGCTGGACCGCCGCGACCGGATCGACTACCGCCGGGTGCTGCTCACCAACCCGGACCTGGCCGGACGCACGGTGGCCGACCTCGCCCTGGCCGACCGCTTCGGCGCGCTGGTCTCACGGGTCCGGCGCGGTGACCGGGAGCTGCTGGCCCAGGACGGCCTGCGCCTCCAACTCGACGACCGGGTCAGGGTGGTGATGCCGCGCGAACGCTCCGACGAGGTCAGCCGCTACCTGGGGGACACCGAGGCCAAGGTCAGCGAGGTCAGCGCCATCAGCCTCGGCATCGGCCTCGCCCTGGGCTTCCTCATCGGCATCCCCAGCCTGACCCTCGGCTCGGCCACCCTCTCCCTCGGCACCGCGGCCGGCCCGCTGCTGATGGCGATGCTCCTGGGCTGGCTGCGCCGCACCGGCCCCCTGGTGTGGACGCTCCCCACCCGGGCGAACCTGACCCTGCGCCAGATCGGCCTGCTGCTCTTCCTCGCGTGCGTCGGCCTGACCTCGGGCTACGCCTTCCGGCAGAACGCGTTCTCGCTGTTCGGCCTGAAACTGCTGGTGGTCCTGCTGATCAGCGCGCTGCTGAGCTACGCGCTGATGGTCCTGGCCGCGCGCCTGCTGGGTCAGAGCCGCCCCCGGACGATGGGCCTGCTGGCCGGATACGTGGGGAACCCGGCGATCACCGCGTACGCCAACACCCGTTCCTCGGACGCCCGGGTGAACACCGGCTACTCGACGCTGTTCGCCCTGGCGATCCTGGTGAAGATCGTCTGCATCCAGCTGATCGTGGGCCTGTGACGGGAACGGCCGGACCCGCCTGCCCGCACCGCGATGGCGCCCGCAGGCGGTACGGGCAACAGCAGTGGCACCTGCCGGGGCGGTGCGGCGGGCGCCCGCTTCGGTGGGGTGCGCAACGCGCGGGGCCCCGCGTCGGGAGACGCGGGGCCCCGGAGGGTGTGGTGGGGCGGGTCAGACGGCGGTGTCGCCGTAGTAGCCGCCGACCTGGTGGCGGTAGGCCGGGTCGTCGCCGTGCTTGTCCTTGTCGTACTCCGGCGAGTTCTTCACCTCGTCCTGGGTCCGGTTGACCCACACGGTCTTCTCCGCGTCGTCGACCCGGGTGACGGTGCCCGCCGGGAGCAGCACCTCGCGGCCGAAGATCCACGGGCCGGTGTCGACCACGATGTAGCCCGCGCCGACGTCCACGGTGTGCTTGTCGACCTTCCCGATGTGCCCGTCCGTCGCCTCGACCCGATACCCCGTCAGGTCCGAACCCGCAGCGTAGCCCTCGGCACCCTCGTAGCCCCACAGTCCCTCGACCATCGCTGCCTCCTCGTTCTCGGCGTGCCTGGTTCTCCGTACGACAGGCCGCCTGCCCCGGTCCCCGGCGAACATGCCGCACCGGACGCGCCTTCCGAGCGGCTCCGTGTCGCCACCCGCTCCCGGGCCGGGCGGCTGCCGGCAGGAGTCCGGACGGCCGGACCGGGCATGAGCTGCCTCGCGGACACCGCGGGACGGGTCCGGGAAGCAGGAGGAAACGGCGTTGGAAGAAGAGCGGAAGAAGCGGCGCGGCAAGGCCCCCGCCGCCCCCGGCGGGGGTTCGGGCGGGGATTCCGGCGGGAGGAGCGTCCGCCCGGGACGGGAGGATCCCTCCGCGCACCTGTCGGACGGGCTGGTCCGCCTGGCCGTGTACCTCTGCTACGGCGCGTTCTGGGCGCTGGGCTTCCGGCTGCTCCTCGGTCACGGCAGCTGGAGCGCCCTCGTCGCGGTCGGCGCGCTCGCCGGCGCGGTGGCCCTGTGGTTCGTCCCCTCGTGGTGGCGCAGGGCACGCCGTCGCGAGGGCGGCGGACCGCCTTCCGCCGGAGGCCCGCGCGGCTCCCGCCGCAGCAGGACGGGGCCGGGCTCGCGGCGCCCGCCGCTCCCGCCGCTCCCGCCACGGCCCCGGACGGGACAGCGCCCTCGGCCCGGTCAGGTCTGGTACGCGTACGTCCCCTTCGAAGAGGGGGGCGGCGGCAAGGACCGGCCCTGTCTGGTCGTCGGCGCGGGAGCGACGGGTGCGACCGTCCTGAAGATCACCAGCCAGGACAAGAGCGACTTCCCCGAGCACTACTGGCCGATCGCCAACACGGGGTGGAACCGTTCGGGACACGAGAGCAGTTGGCTCCAGAACCACACGCCGCTGCGCGTGCCCTACGACGGGTTCCGCCGGCCGCTGGGGCTCTGCCCGGCCGATCTGTGGCGCGAGGTCACCGACCGCCTCGGCCTCTCGGCGGTCCGCTGACCCGGGCAGCCCGGCGAACCGGTCGGCGAGATCCACCTGGTCTGCGGCGCGGTTCACCGTCCGTCCGTGGGCGGTCGTCCGCCCGACGGACGGTGGACCGGCTGCGCTGCGGGCTGCGCAGGACAGCTCCGGCGGTCGCCCGTTCGGCCATCGGAGGGGTGGGGCGGGGCCGTCCGAGGGGATGTCAGCGCGTCGCGGGTTCGCGGGCGACCGGTGGTGACGAGACTCGGGCGTCTCATCGTTCCCGCTTGCCGAGAGGACCCAGGTGGCAGGAGATCAGCGTGTGTCGCCCGCGCAGAGAAGGCGATGGTTGGGCCGGGTACTGAGCGTCGGCCTCGCCGCGACACTCGTACCGTTCGGACTGGCCGGTATCGGCCCGGGGGCCTGGGCGGCCGGGCTTCCCGGCGGTCTCGGGCCGTGCCTGGGGGCGGACTGCCCGGCGACGTTCCCACCGGTGAACAACGGGCCCTTCGCCGGGCGCGACGCCAACATCAACGTGTTCGTCGGCGGCGACTTCAACGTCACCGGTTCGGCGGCGGAGGCCGAGGGCCGGGTGGTGACACTCGGCAACTTCTCGCAGAACAAGGCAGCGGGCGTCAGCGCCGTCTACAACGTCGGTATCGCGGGCGTCGGTTCGCGCGTCCCGCCGCCGGACGGCTCGGACTTCCTCGCCACCGGCGGCAACGTCACCATCGCCCAGGACCAGCGGCTGGTCGCGGAAGGCGGCGTCGTCCGGCACGCCGGTACGGTCAGCGGCACCGTCGAGGGCACCGTCGTCCAGGACCCGCAGGCCGTCGCCGCGTACACCCCGCTGCGCGGCCAGCTGCAGACGGCCAGCGAGTGCTACGCCGGGACCGGAACGCCGCGACCCGCCACGGGGACCGCGGTGAACCAGAGCTTCCAGACGCTGTTCACCGGTGACGGTACGTCAGCGCTCCAGGTCTTCAACGTGGACTTCGACCTCACCACGAGCGGCGGCGCCCAACAGGGCATCGTGTTCCAGAACATCCCCGCCAACGCGACCGTGCTGGTCAACCTGACCGGTGCGGCCCGCACCGTCAGCACCTTCAGCGGCAGCCTGGACGACGCCGACCCGTTCAACCAGCTGCGCGAGCGCCTGCTGTGGAACGTCCCGACCGCCGGCTCCGTCACCTTCACCGGCACCGGCCAGTTCCAGGGCAGCATCCTGGTGGGCAACCCGGCCAGCACGACCACCGTCAACATGCCCGGCCTGAACGGGCGTTTCTTCAGCACCGGAACCCTGAACCACACCTCCGGCGGCTCGGGCGGCACCGGCACGGAGATCCACGCCTACCCGTTCAACGGCGACCTCCCCGAATGCGGCACGCCCACCCCCACCGGGTCGACCTCCGTCACCAAGGTCGACTCCGACACCGCGCAGCCGCTGGCGGGCGCGGTGTTCCAGCTGTGGCGGGAGAGCAACGGCGTTACGGGCCTGCAGACCGAGGGAGCGAACCCGGACACCGCGGTCGGTACGCCCTGCACCACCCCCGCCAACGGGCAGTGCTCGGCGACCAGTCTGCCGCTGGGCACCTACTACTGGCAGGAGACCGCCGCCCCGCCCGGCTACGACCTGCCCACGCAGCCGGTCAGCACCGTCGTGCTGAACACCGACGGACAGAACGTCCCGGTGACCGTCCAGGACAGCCGGACGCCGGCCGCGACCGGATCCACCAGCGTGACCAAGGTCGACTCCGACACTGCGCAGCCGCTGGCGGGCGGGGTCTTCCAGCTGTGGCGGGAGAGCAACGGCGTTGCGGGCCTGCAGACCGAGGGAGCGAACCCGGACACCGCGGTCGGCACGCCCTGCACCACCCCCGCCAACGGACAGTGTTCGGCGACCAGTCTGCCGCTGGGCACCTACTACTGGCAGGAGACCGCCGCCCCGCCCGGCTACGACCTGCCCACGCCCGCGGTCACCCAGGTCGATCTCACCACGGACGGACAGAACGTCCCGGTGACCGTCCAGGACACCAAGTCGCCCATCCCGCTCGCCTCCAGCACCGTCACCAAGGTGGACGCAACCACCAACGCCCCGCTCGCCGGTGCGGTGTTCCAGCTGTGGCGGGAGACCAACGGCGTTGCGGGCCTGCAGACCACCGGGGCCAACCCGGACACCACGGTCGGCACGCCCTGCACCACCCCCGCCAACGGGCAGTGTTCGGCGAACAACCTGCCGCTGGGCACCTACTACTGGCAGGAGACCGCCGCCCCGCCCGGCTACGACCTGCCCGCGCAGCCGGTCAGCACCGTCGTGCTGAACACCGGCGGGCAGAACGTCCCGGTGACCGTCCAGGACAGCCGGACGCCGACCGCGACCGGATCCACCGGCGTGACCAAGCTGGATGCGGGAACCGGTCGGCCGCTGGCCGGTGCGGTGTTCCAGCTGTGGCGGGAGACCAACGGCGTTGCGGGCCTGCAGACCACCGGGATCAACCCGGACACCACGGTCGGCACGCCCTGCACCACCCCCGCCAACGGGCGGTGCTCGGCGAACAACCTGCCGCTGGGCACCTACTACTGGCAGGAGACCGCCGCCCCGCCCGGCTACGACCTGCCCGCGCAGAACGTGGCCACGGTCGTCATCGCCGCCTCCGGGCAGAACGTGCCGGTCGTGGTCAAGGACGCCAGGGTGCCGGAGAAGGGGCCGGGCGAGACGAAGGTCGTCAAGGTCGACGCCGAGACCGGCGAGCCGCTGGCCGGCGCGGTCTTCCAGCTGTGGCGGGAGACCAACGGCCACCCGGGCCTCCAGACGCTCGGCGCCAACGCCGACACCAAGGTCGGTGAGCCCTGCACCACCGGCGACAACGGCGTTTGCCGGGCGACCGACCTGCCGCTGGGCACCTACTACTGGCAGGAGGTGTCGGCACCGGAGGGCTACGCCCTGCCGGCCGACCCGGTGAGCACGGTCGTCCTCACCGAGGACTGCCCGTGCGCGGAGGTCACGGTGAAGGACACCCGCCTGTGCCCGCCGAAGCCCTGCCCGCCCAAGCCCTGCCCGCCCAAGCCGTGCCCGCCGAAGAGCGACCACGGGCCGAACAGGCCGTGGGACCGGCCCCGTGAGAGCTGACGGGTAGTCCCGTCCCGTGCAGCCGAGGTGCCCCGACCCGCCGTAGCGGGTCGGGGCACCTCCGCGTTGGTGTCGCCGCGCAGGCGCGCGCAGGCGGGCCGCCAGGATGTGACGCCGGTGGGTGGCAAGGTCGATGACAGCGGCGCTGGTCAAACCGGTCCCGGCGAAGGGTTGGGCGATCTGGCGCAGCGTCCGATCGGGGCGGACGGCCGGACGGCACTCCACGGTGGCCTCGGGCACGACGGGCGGCCCGGAGCCGTCCTGCACCACGCCGTGGACGAGCTCCGCACCCCGCTCCCCTCCTACATCGCCGGCCGGATCGCGCTGCTCGGCGACGCGGCCCACCCGATGACCCCCGACCTGGGCCAGGGCGCCTGCCAGGCCCTGGAGGACGCGGTCACTCTGGCCGCCGCCCTCGCCGCCGGGCCCACCGTCGAGACCGCGCTCGCCCGCTACGACGCCGAGCGCCGACCGCGCAGCCAGGCCGTCGCGAGAGGGCTCAGCTGACCAGCTGGCGCCTGCCCGTCGCGCCGAACCGGTCGACCACCAGGAAGCTCCTGCCGAGCTCGTTCAGGGTCAACTCCAGGCGCCACAGCGCGACTTCACCGTCGTCGGCGTAGGGGCGCAGCCCGGGAAGCGCGTCCTCTCCCCCGTCTCCGTACTCGCTCCAGTCGGCGTCGTCGTAGGTGTCTGCGTGGAGGTCCACGTGGGCCCAGGCGAACAGACCGGGCACGACGTCGGCGTAGCCGGACCGTCCCAGCGCGACGGGCCAGTGGGCGAGCGGGGTCGGCGGCGCACCGTCCTCGTTGTCGACGCCGAGCACGATCTCGCCCCGCCCGGAGGTCTTGTTGACCCATTCCTCGATGTCGATGACCAGTCGCTGGCCGGCGGTGATCCGCTCCATCCACGGACGCGCCAGTTGCAGATCGCGGATCCGCAGCACGTAGGGATCGCCGTCGGCGGCTTCACGCAGTGCCGGGGCGGCGGTCTCGTCGAGGACCTGGCCCCGGGGAATCAGCAGCCGCCATCCGTCCCCGCGGGTCCGCTGCAGCGTTTCCCGGCTGACGGTCTGCCAGTAGCAGACCCTGTCCCGCGGCTCGTAGAGGACCACGACGACCGGCAAGGAGTGGTTGAGCCAGTACTGGACGTGCTCGGCATCGGGGCGGAACCACCAGCCTCCCCGCGTGGCCTCGCCGAAGAAGCTCTCGCCGCTCTTGATCTGCAGCGCGAGCAGCCGCCCCCGGACCTCCTCCCCGTCGACGACCTCGACGTGGGCGTCGATCCCGTAGTCCTCGGTCGGCTGTTCTCGAAACAGCCACTGGAGCCCGTCCTGGACCGCGAGTTGGACATGGGTGACCCCTTCGCTGGCGACCTTGGCAGCAGGAGTTCGGCGCATCATGAGAGCCATTGTCCGCCACCCCGGCGCACCTCCGCCGCGGAGAGCATCACGCCGGTCAAGACCCCCACCGTCAACTCGGCGGTGGGCCGGGCGGAGGTCGGGCCGGGGGCTCAGGATCGGTGGAGGAGGGCGACCGCTTCGGCGAAGTCGGCACGCGCGGGCTCGAAGGATCGCGCCGCGACGAAGAACATCGACCGGTCGGTGAGGGCGCGGGCGAGGCGTGCGGGGTCGGCGGGCAGGCGGCGGGCGAACGTCACCCCCTCGTCGAAGTACGGTGCGAAGCGCTCCTCGAACAGGTGGGGGCGGTCGCCCTCGCGGACGGCCGCGCGGATGCTGATCCGGCGTTGGACGTCGACCAGTTCGGGCAGCCGGTCGGCCGCCCCCAGCCTCGCCGCCTCCGCTTCGAGGCCGGGCAGCATCCCGAGGAAACCGTCCCGCACGTCGGACGACCATCCGAGGTCCGTGCCGAACGGCGGCATCGGGGACCGGGGGCTCGCGGCGGGTTCGGCGGCCCGGCCCGACAGGACGAAGAGCGTCCGCCACCACCCCAGGATGCAGCTCCAGTTCTCCGGCTCGCCCGTGGTCGCGAGCTCCTCCAGGACGCTCAGGGCCTCCCGGCGGGCGGCCGCCGCACCCGCCCCGTCCCCGGCCGTTTCCCGCATCCGGGAGAAGTGGACCAACTCCCAGGTGAGTATCGCCAGAGCGGTCCGCCGTTCGGCCGCCTCGTGCCGGGTCTCCTCGATGAGCCCGCGGAAGACCGTCGATGCGGCGTCGTGCCGACCGGCGCCCTCCAGGTTGGCCGCCCACCGCACCACGGTCCAGAAGGAGTGCTCCGGGATTCCGTTCCGGGCGGCTTCTTCGTCGAGTTCCGCGGCCTCCCCGAAGCGACCCTCCTCGGCCAGCACGCTCCCCAGGGGCCCACTGCGTCCGGCCTCGGCCAGCTCCACACAGATCGCGCGCCCTTCCTCCCTGCGCCCGAGGGCGAACAGGGAAGCCCGGTAGGCGTCCAGGGCACGGCACAACAGCTCCGCCCGGTCCGCCGCACCGGGCTCCATCGTGCGCGCGGCCCGGCAGGCCTCGGCGGTCAGCGCGACGTGCGCCTTCGGGTCCCGGCTCTCGTGACGCAACGCGAGGAGGGCCTCGACCAACTTCGGCACGTACGCCTCCGGGCTCACCTCGGCCAGCACGCGGTACGCACCGACCGACTCGGCCCGCCCCAACCTGCCTGACCCCAGCAGCAGCACGCGGGCCCGAAGCACCGCATCGTGATCGATCGTCACCGTTCTCCCTGTCTCCGGACGATGTACGAAGGAGATTCTGAGAGTCGGGGAACGGGACGGACAAGCCTCACGTCCTGTGCGTTCCGTCCTACGGAAAACGGCGCCGACCTGTCATGATGGACGTGCTCACAGCCTTGCGGCTCCCGTTCGACACCACCGCTCACCCGCCACCACAGGCCGGGGAGAAGTCGTCGGCAGGGGCGTTCTCCTCGGCGGCAGTCGGCGCCGGGGGTTCCGGGGCGGTTACCAGCCGAGTGGTTCGGGGTGCCGGTCGGGGGCGGTGGGTTCGGCTCCGGCGTCGGCGAAGGCGCGCAGGGCCCGGACCAGGCCGGTGCGCTGGCGGGCGGGCATGGCCTGGACGATGCGGCGGATCTCCTCGCGGCGGCGCTCGGTGGCCTCGACGACGGTGCGGACGCCCAGGTCGGTGAGGGCGGCGCGCACCTCGCGGCGGTCCTCGGGGCGGGTGTCGCGCACGACCATGCCGGCGGCGGTGAGGCGTTCCAGCATGCGCAGCGCGGTGGACGGGTTGACGGCGAGGTGCTCGGCCAGGCGGGAGAGGCTCATCGCGCCCCTGGAGTGCAGCAGGACGAGCATCCGGAACTGCGGGAGGGTCAGCGACTCGGCGACCTCGCCGAGCGAGCGCGCCGAGATCGCGACCAGGACCCGGGAGGCGGTCAGGACCGCGGTGACCAGGTCCTCCTCCGGACCTCCCTGGTGCGGGAGGTCGGGTTCCGATGGCGAGTGATCGTCCGTCATGGGTCCTTTCTACCTCCTGCGCCCCGGCGCGCGGAGCGCGGAGTGCGCCCGGTGTCGGCTCGCGAGTCGGCTCTCCGCGCACCGGGTCCGGAGCGTTCGGCGTTTTCTTTGCATCACGCAAAGGTCTTCTCGGCGCCGGGCCGTCCACCTCGCACAGGCGCTCCACCGGCCGCCGCCTCGGGGACCGGGCGTTCCCCTGGCAGCGACGTCCCCGTCGGCGCGGCCGGGCCGGCTCTCCTCAGGCCGGCTCGTCCGAGCGGCGGCGCAGCAGCATCATCGCCGCGTCGTCCTTGAGCGGGCCCGCCGCGTGGGCGGCGACGTCGCGGCGCAGCGCCTCCAGCGCGCCGTCCGGGTCGTCGACCGACAGCAGGCCGGCCCGTTCCGGCAGGGGGTAGAACTCGCCGGTGTGGTCGCGGGTCTCGGTGACGCCGTCGGTGTAGAGCAGCAGTTGGTCGCCCGAGCCGAGGCGCAGGTCGTGGGCCTCGGGCCCGGCCGGGCCGAGGCCGGCGAGGCCGAGCGGCGGGGCGCACCGGGCGGGTTCGGCCCACCGTGCCCGGCTGTCGGCGCGCACGACCAGCGGCGGCGGGTGGCCGTAGTTGAGCAGGGTCACGGTGCCGTCGGCGGTGATCTCGGCGAGGATCGCGCTGACGAACTCCTCGCCGTCCAGCCGCCGGTCGAGGGCGCGTTCGATCCGGGCGCCGACGGCTTCCAGGTCGGGTTCGTCGGGCGTAGCCTCGCGGAAGGCGCCGAGCACGACGGCGGCGGTCTCCACCGCGTCCAGGCCCTTGCCCCGCACGTCGCCGACCACGACCCGGGTGGTGCCCGCGAGGGTGGGGACGACCTCGTAGAGGTCGCCGCCGATGCGGGCCGCGGCGGCGGCGCTGGTGTAGGAGACGGCCAGGCGCACCGGCCCGGCGAGCGTCGGCACGGGCCGCAGCAGGACGCGCTGGGCCGCCTCGGCGACCGAGCGGACGTCGGCGAGTTCGCGCTCGGCCCGTCGGCGCAGCGCGGCGGCCAGGGCGGCGGCCGCGGTGACTCCGGCGACCGAGGCGAGCGCGACGGTGGCCCGTCTGCTGCCGAACAGGCCGTCGTAGCAGGCGGCGGCCGTGCACAGGACGAAGGCCGGCGCGCCGACCAGCAGGGCGCGGCGGACGGTGCCGCTGACGCAGGCGAAGGCCGGGCCGATCGAGAACAGGGCGAGGTGGCCGACCTCCGGGCCGGCCGAGAGCCCGACCGCGGCGACGGCCGCCATGGCGGCGAACGGCAGGACGGGCAGCCGCAGGTCCACTCCGGTTCCGCGGGGCTGCATGATGCCCCTTTCCGGCGGCAGGGTGCACCGCCACCGCTGCCTTTGCACTGGGCAAAGTGACGGCACAAGGCCCATCGGCGGTTCCCGCGCACGTCAGCGCGGGGGCGGCCCCGAGCGGTGGCGGCGGACATCGGTCGGCTGTTCCATCAGGATTCCGGCTCCGAAGGCGGCTCCGGAGCCTGCGGGCGCCCGGGCGCGGGCCGCTGCGGGCCGGCGGCCAGGGAGCGGTCGATCTCCTTGATGACCCGGGCCGCGTCGGTCAGGCGGGCCTTGGCGGCGGCGACCTCCGCGAGCAGTCGGGCGGCGATCCGGTCGGCGCTCTCGGCCCCGTCCGGCTCCCCGGGGCCCGTGGGGGTGCGCTCCACGCCGCCGCTCCTTGCAGTCTCGGCTTCTCCGGGCGGCCCCCCGTCCCGGGGAGCGCGGCGCGGGATCTTCGACCTCCGGGGGAGTCGGACACGGTTCCGGGGAGGCGCGCCCGACCGCCCGCGACCCACTTTATTGCACAATGCAAAGAATGGACAAGCTCGCACCAGCCGGACGTGACGCTTGATGCGCACCGGCGTTCACCGCGACTCCTCAGCGGGAGGACCCGCGGCCCCAACGGCGCCCGCGGGCTCAGCCCAGGTCGAGGAGCTGTTCGTGGAAGCCGCCGAAGCCCCGGGCGGTGTCGACGAGGTGGACTTCCAGGATCCAGTGGCAGACCCGCCCGGCCCGGTCGGTGCGGCACATGGGGGTGGTGTTGCCGGGGGCGATGTAGGACTCGATCTCGGCGGCGTCGATCTTCTCGTGCGGGAACTCGCCGACCAGGTGCCCGGCGTGGCCGCTGCCGCCGAGCGTCCAGCCCGCGGCCCGGGCGAGGCGGTCGACCTCGGCGTGCAGCTGGGCGCCGGTGATGTCGGGGTGGGCGGCGAAGTAGCGGCGCCCGGCGTCGAACACGGCGGGCAGGTCGGCGGCGAGGCGGAGCTTGTCGGGGTCGCGGCCCAGGACGTAGGTGCGGCCGAGGTCGGCCTCGAACTCCTCGAAGATCGGGCCGAAGTCGGCGAAGGCGATGTCGTCGGCCGCCAGCACGCGGTCCGGCGGGTTCTCGCGGTAGGGGAACAGGGTGTGCGGGCCGGAGCGGACGATGCGCTTGTGCCAGTGCTTGGTCGTCCCGAACATCTCGTTGGCCAGGTCGCGGATGCCGTCGCTGACGGCCTGTTCGCTCCGGCCGGGGGCGACGAGGCCGCGCCGGGCCACCTCGTCGAAGAGGCGGGCGGCCTTGCCCTGGGCGTCGAGCAGCCGCCGGGCCCGGAAGTCCTCCGCGGTGGCGGTGTCGATGTAGACCCAGGCCCGGGCGCCGGAGCGCAGGTCGGCCTTGACGCGCAGGTAGTCCGCGACCTCGTAGTGGTCGGCGGCCTCCAGCTCCGCGGGGCTGAGCGTGAAGACGGTGCCCTCGATCGCGTCGCCGGGGTCGTCGGAGCGGACGGCCACCGGGTGGCGGTCGCTGCCGCTGTCGGCGATCACGTCCGGGTCGGTGATCGTCACGGTGTCCAGCCGGAAGCCGGTCAGCGCGTCGGGGGCGCCTTCCAGCTCGCGCCCGAACCGGGCCCGTTGGACCTGCGGGAGCCGCAGCGTCCCGTACGAGAACAGCAACTGGTCGGACACGTGACCCCCCGTGAGAGCATGGCACCTGCTAGCGGATTCGCCACTCTAGCGTGGCATCTGCCAGGGTCGGCCCGTGATATCGGCCACGCCGGGGCGGCCGCGGGCGTCGCGCCGCGCCGCGCCCGTAGCGCCGCACGCCTCGCGCCGCGCCCGTCGCGCCATTCGCGCCGGGCTCAGTGCGGGGCCGGTCCGATCCAGACCTCGGTGACGCCGCCGATGTAGCGGGCGCCGCAGCGGTCGGCGGGCACCACCAGCTGCGGGCCCGCGCCGTCCAGGGGTGTGCCGTCGGCGCTGGTGGCCAGCAGGATCTGCTGGCCACCGAAGTCGGGGTCGATCTCGGCCCAGGACAGCACCGCGCAGTGGCCGTCCGCACCGGTGACCGTCAGCAGGAAGCGCAGGCGCTGCTTGCGGCCGCGCAGGTCGATCCGCGGCCGGGCCCGGTGCACGACGTCCCACAGCTTCGGCCCCTCGAAGCCGTGGCGCTGCTCGCCCTCGGTCAGGCAGTCGAAGCTCACCTCGACCCGCTGGGCCGGCAGGGTGCGCAGCTGGGCGACGGTCAGCCGCAGCGGTTCCTCGACGCTGCCGTGGAACCGTACGGCGGGCGCCGCGGTGGTGGTGGTCATGGTGCTCCTTCCCGGCCGCCACGGCGGGTCCCGTACCGGCCGGGTGGCGCACGGCGGCATCGCAGCTGCGTGCCGTGGTCGGTATTTTCGCCAGCGGATGCCAGGAGTATGCGCCTGATGGCCCATCAGATGCGGCTGCCACGCAGCCGGGCGGAACCGCGCGGGCGGAACCGCGCGGGCGGGTCCACGACGGCGCGGGGACGGTTCGCGGTCACGGCCGTACGGCCGCACGGCTGCCGGGGCGGGGCGAGCGCCGGTGAGTGCAGGTGCCGGGCCGCAGAGAGCCCGCGGTTCGTCCCCGCGCTGGAGAAGGTGCGGGTCCACGGGCCGATCGGTCGGCCCCGCAAGCAGCAGGGGCGGCAGCACGACCAGGGCCAGGCACGCCGGGCCTGGACCCTGCCGGCCTCCTCCCCCGCCGCCGAGCCGTTCCACCCGGCGGGATGCGGGCTGTGCGGCAACGCTCCTGCGGTGCAGGGCCGTTGGTGGTCGGACAAATCGACAACTCACTGTTGAACCGGCCTGTCCGAGCCGTAGCCTGTCCCCTCGGGTTGATCAACTGGGCGGGGGTGCCATGACCGGGGGCAGGGCGATGGACGAGGGCGGTCGAACGACGAAGGACCCGGCCCCCGGGGAACCGGCGTCCGAGGGCAGTGCGGCACACGCGACGGCTGGTCCGCCGCCCCCTCCCCCGCACCTGGCGCCACCGCGCCCTCCACAGCCCGCGCAGCCTGCGCAGTCCGCACGGCCCGCGCCGCCTCCGCAGGTGCCTGCGCCCCTGCCCCCGGACCGGCCGCGCTGGTGGCAGCGCAGGCGGCGGACGATCGCGCTCGGACTGCTCACGCTGGCGATGCTGCTCATGGCACTGGCCTACGCCGCGGCCCAGGCCGCTCGGAACGGCGGACTGGTGGTGCTCATCGAGGCCTTCCACCACCCGCTGCTGTACGGCGCCACCGTGCTGCTGCTGATCGTCCTCGCCGTCCTGCTCGGGTTCCGTTCCCGCACGACCAGGACACTGCTGCTGTTCCCGATCCTCAGCTGCACCCTGCTGGCCGCGCCCTTCGCCCTGTTCGGCTTCGCCGGCACGCCCCACCAGACCATGGACCGGCCGGCTCCCGGCCGCTCCGACCGCAGCCTGGTGATCCACGAGGGCACCGCGGTGATCGACCCGCTCTGGTGGGTCTCGGTGGACGCCGGCTCCGGCCTGATCGCCCGGCGGTGGCCGGTCGGCTACTTCAACGGCGACGCCCCCGACAACGCACTGGCCTCGGCCCAGTGGGACGGACCCGACCGGATCAAGCTCACCACCGGAGGCGGCGAGGTGTTCGTGATAGCCCTCGACCCCGAGACCGGCCGGCCCGAACGCCGGGTACGAGCAGGCTGACAACCCGACCGCGGCCGCACGGACCGGGGCACCGATGCGTGCCCCTGCTGCCCGCGGAGGGCATGCTCGTCCGGGGCGCGGTGGTTCGCCATCCAACGGGCGGTCAGGCGGTCAGGACGACTTTTCCGGCGACGGTGCCGGACTCGGCCAGCCGCATGGCCTCGGCGGCTCGGGCGAGGGGGAGTTCGGCGGCGATGGTCGCGGTGATCTCGCCGCTGCGCAGGGCCTCGAACACCTCGGTGAGGTCGGTGCGCAGCCGGGCCCGGAAGCGGGTGCGGTGGAGCGCCCGGCCGGCCCAGACGTTGTAGAAGTGGGCGTGGCGGCCGGTGGGCAGGGTGTTCCACAGCCACACCCGGCCGAGGAGCTTGAGGACGGGCCACTGCTTGGAGCCGTCGTCGTCGCGGGTGGAGGCGCTGCCGTAGGAGACGAGCGTGCCGCCGGGGGCGAGCAGCCGCCAGGAGTCGACCAGGCCGCGGCCGCCGACGTGGTCGAAGACGGCGTCCACGCCCCGGGGGGCCAGTTCGCGGACCCGGGCGGGGACGTCCTCGGTGCGGTAGTCGATCGGGGCCACCCCCCGTGCGCGCAGGGCCGCGTGGTGGCGTGCGGAGGCGGTGCCGATCACGTTCACGCCGGCGGCGCGGGCGAGTTGGACCAGGACCGAGCCGACACCGCCGTTGGCGCCGTGCACCAGGACGGTCTGCCCGGCGCGCACGCGGGCCTTGCGGTGCAGCATCTGCCAGGCGGTGACGCCGTTGACCACCACCGTTTCCGCCTCGGCCGCGCCGACCCCGTCCGGGACCGGAACCAGGTCGGCGGCGTCGACGACCACGTGGCTGGCCCAGCCGCCGACCTTCAGCAGGACCGCGACCCGCGTGCCGACCAGCTCGGGGGCGACGCCCGCACCGACCGCCGCGACCGTGCCGACCACGTCGTAGCCGGGGACGAAGGGGAAGGGCGGCTGGTCGTAGTAGCGGCCCCGGCGCATCTGCTGCTCGGCGAAGGAGACGCCCGTCGCCTCCATCCGGACCACGGCCCGGCCCGCGCCCGCGGTGGGGACGGTTCCGCGCCGCACGTGCAGGCCCTCGGGCTCCACCTTGCCCGGCAGTACGACCTCGACCAGTTCTCCGGCACCCATCACGGCCTCCTCGATCCCCACCCACCCCGTTAGCGGGTAGCGCTTTAGTTATAGGTTATAACTTTGAGGGCGAGTGACAGTCAAGCGCACCCGTAATACCCTCTAACCAACAGTCGGCCGGAACCAAGGGGACGAGCACATGGCCACCGCTGGCAAGGAGACCCCGCGCGAGCGCTACCGCGCCCAGCTGCGCGCCGAGATCAAGCAGCACGCCTGGGAGCAGATCGCCGCCTCCGGCGCCGCGGGCCTGTCCCTCAACGCCATCGCCAAGCAGATCGGCGTCAGCGGCCCCGCCCTCTACCGCTACTTCGCCGGCCGTGACGAACTGATCACCGAACTGGTCCGCGACGCCTACCGCAGCCTCGCCGACGCCGTCCGCACCGCCGCCGCCTCCGGTGCCGACCCCACCGGCCTGGGCCTCGCCCTGCGCGCCTGGGCGCTGGCCGACCCGCAGCGCTACTTCCTCGTCTACGGCACCCCCGTCCCCGGCTACCGCGCGCCGGACGACACCACGGCGATCGCCGCCGAGATCATGGGCACCCTCCTGGACGCCTTCCGGTCCCCGCCGCCCCGGGGCGACGACGCCGACCGTCCCGGCGCCCGGCTGGAGGCCCACCTCGCCGAACACCGCCACTGGGCCGGCGACCACCCCGCCCCGCCCGCCGCCCTCCGCCGCGCCCTGCACTTCTGGACCCGGCTCCACGGCGTCCTCTCCCTCGAACTCGCGGGCCACTTCACCGGCATGGGCCTCGACCCCGCCGAGCTCTACGCCGAGGAACTGCGGAGCCTCGACCGGTAGTCGCCCCGGCCCGCCCCGGCCGGGTCCGGTCCGGGTGCACCGGAGCTCCGGTCGAGTCGCCGCCCCGGGTCGCGGCCCCGGCGGACCGCTGCCGCCGTTCGCCGGTTCCTTACCGATCGGTGACACCACCGGCCGGTCGCCGGGTTCCGGACCTGCGGGTGGGTAGCGTCGTGGGGATGAAGATCCTGGTGACGGGCGGGGCCGGTTTCATCGGCTCCGCGGTGGTCGGTGCGCTGCTCGCGGGCGGCCACGAGGTGCGGGTGCTGGACGCGCTGCTCCCGGCGGTGCACCCCTCGGGGCTGCCGTCGGCGGTGCCCGAGGGCGCGGAGTTCCGGCACGGGGACGTGCGGGACGCGGCGGCGGTGGAGGCCGCGCTGGACGGGGTGTCGGCGGTCTGCCACCAGGCGGCGATGGTCGGGCTGGGCGTCGACCTGGACGACGCTCCCGCGTACGCCGGGTGCAACGACCTGGGCACCGCCGTGCTGCTCTCCGCGATGGCCCGGCGCGGGGTGCGGGACCTGGTGCTGGCCGGGTCGATGGTGGTGTACGGCGAGGGCGCGTACCGCTGCGGCGCGCACGGGCCAGTGGCGCCCGGGCCGCGCCGGGCGGCGGACCTGGACGCGGGCCGGTTCGAGCCGCCGTGCCCGGTGTGCGGCGAGCCGCTGCTGCCCGGCCTGGTCGCGGAGGACGCCCCCGCCGACCCGCGCAACGTGTACGCGGCGACGAAGCTGGCCCAGGAACACCTGGCCTCCGCCTGGGCCCGGGCCTGCGGCGGCCGGGTCCTGACGCTGCGTTACCACAACGTGTACGGGCCGGGCATGCCGCGCGACACCCCGTACGCGGGGGTGGCCTCGCTGTTCCGCTCGGCGCTGGCGCGCGGCGAGGCCCCGCGGGTGTTCGAGGACGGCGGCCAGCGCCGCGACTTCGTGCACGTCGCCGACGTGGCGGCGGCCAACGCGGCGGCGCTGGCGGCACTGGCCGCCCGCCCCTCGGGCAGCGCGCGGGCGTACAACGTGGGCAGCGGCGAGGTCCGCACCGTGGGCGACCTGGCCCGGGCGCTGGCGGCGGCGTGCGGCGGCCCGGCGCCGGTGGTGACGGGCGAGTACCGCCTCGGCGACGTCCGGCACGTGACGGCGGACTCCGCGCGGCTGCGGGCGGAGCTCGACTGGCGGCCCCGGGTGGCGTTCGAGAACGGAATGACCGAGTTCGCGGCGGCCCCGCAACGCGCCTGACGGCGACGGGGAGACCAAGGAGCCGAGGGCCCGGGCATGAAGCCTGAGCCGGACGGACCGGGGCCGGTGGCAGGACCGGGGCAGATGGCGGAACGGGATCGGCCCCGTCGACGGGCGGGCCCGGCGAAGCCGCAGGCCGGTCGGCCGGGGACGTCCCCGGCGGACCGCGCCGAGCGGGTATCCGGGCCGACCGCGACACCGGGACCAGCCGCCCTCCCCCGCCTGGTTCTTCCCGCCAAGGCCCCGCCCCGGACGCGGGGCGGGGGGCTCGCGGTGTCAGGCTCGGCGGGCGGTCGGGAGGGTGATCTCGAAGCAGCAGCCGCCGTCGACGTTGCGGACCCGGGCCCGGCCGTCGTGGGCCTCGACGATGCCGCGGACGATGGCGAGTCCGAGTCCGGCGCCGCTGTCGGCGGTGTCGGGGGCGCCGGGGGCGGACGGGAGGGGGGTGCGGGCGGGGGTGCCGCGCCAGCCGGTCTCGAAGACCCGGGGCAGGTCGGGCTCCGGGATGCCGCCGCAGCCGTCGGTGACGGCGAGCACGACGGCGTCGGCCTCCCGGCGGGTGGAGACGGCGACCACGCCGTCGGGCGGGGTGGCGCGGATGGCGTTGACCAGCAGGTTGCCGATCACCCGGGTGATCTCCCGGGGGTCGGCCTCGACGGGGGCGGCGTCGCCCGGCCGTCCTTCGAGGCGTACGCCGCGCTGCCGGGCCAGCGGGTGGGCCCCGGCCAGCGCGTCGTCGACCAGGTCGTGCAGGGAGACCCGGGAGACGGTGAGGGAGAGCGCACCGGCCTGGATCCGGGAGAGTTCGAACAGGTCGTCGACCATGCCGGTGAGGCGCTCGACCTCGGTGCGGATCCGGGCGAGGTAGCGTTCGGGCTGCTCGGCGACGCCGTCCTCCAGGGCCTCGGCCATCGCGCGCAGGCCGGCCAGCGGGGTGCGCAGGTCGTGCGAGATCCAGGCGATGAGTTCGCGCCGGGAGGCGTCCAACGCCTGTTCCCTGGAACGGGATTCGGAGAGCCGGGCGCTGGTGGCGGCGAGTTCGGCGCTGACGGCGGCCAGTTCCCGCCCGAGCGGCCGGTCCGGCGGGGTGAATCCGGTGTCACCGCCGACGGTGCGGGCGGCCACCGCCAGGGCCCGGCCGCCCGCGGTGACCTGGCGGCCGAGCAGCGCGGCGGTGAGCAGCGCGACCACCGAGGCCATCGCCAGCACGGTGACGACCACGCCGAGGTCGTGGTGGGAGAGGAACATCGCCTGGGCGACCGCGAACGTGCCGGAGGTGACGGCGAGGACGCTGACCACGGCGACGGCGAACAGGGTGAGCGCCAGCGAGCGGCGGCGCAGCAGCCGCAGCGCGGCCAGGCCGAGCAGTCCGGCGGCGGCGGCGCCGAGCGCGGCGAACAGGGCGATCAGCAGCAGGTCCTTCACGCCGCACCGCCCTCCGCCGGGACGACCGGGACGACCGGACCCGCCTGGACTGCCGGGTCGTAGCGGTAGCCGACGCCCCAGACCGTGCTGATCAGCGCGGGCGCGCCGGGGTCGTCCTCGATCTTCTCGCGCAGGCGGCGGACGTGGACGGTGACGGTCGACAGGTCGCCGAAGTCCCAGCCCCAGACGCGCTGCATCAGCTCCTGCCGGGAGAACACCGTCCCGGGGTGGCGGAGCAGGAACGCGAGCAGGTCGAACTCCCGGCTGGTGAGCGGGAGTTCACGGTCGGACCGGTGCGCGCGGCGGGCCCGCGGGTCGATCGCCAGGTGGCCGGAGCGCAGCGGCTGCGCCGGGGCGGCGGACGCAGCGGACGCGGCGGTGCGGGCGCGGCGCAGGATCGACTGGACGCGCAGGACGAGCTCGCGCGGGCTGAACGGCTTGGTGACGTAGTCGTCCGCGCCGAGTTCGAGACCCAGTACGCGGTCGGCCTCGTCGCCCTTGGCGGTGAGCAGCACCACCGGCAGGTCGGACCGGTCCGGGCGGGCGCGCAAGCGGCGCAGCACCTCCAGGCCGTCGAGGCCGGGCAACATCAGGTCGAGGACGAGCAGGTCGGGGCGGTGGCGTTCGGCCAGGTCGAGTCCGCGCTGCCCGTCCTCGGCCCGGTCGACCAGGTGACCGGCCCGGGTGAGGTAGCCGGCCACCACCTCGGCGACGGTCGGGTCGTCGTCGACGACCAGGATGCGGGCGGGCTCCGGCGGCTCGGCGGGGGCGGGGCTGTGGTTCACCCGCCCGAGGATACGAGCGCGGGGGCGTCGGCGGCTGCGGCCCGGGCCCGCGTTCGGGTTCCGTAAGATCCGCCGGACCTGCCGGACCTGCCGGACAGGCCGGATGCGCCGGACCCGCAGCCCGGCCGCGGGTGCACGGGTGCGCCGTACGACTTCCGTAAGGGCGCGGCTCGGCCGCGGCGGGGGCGGGCGTGGTTAGCGTGGCGGTCGTGACTCCTCCTCTTCTCCCGTCCGCTCTCCTCCCGTCCACGGAATCGGTGGACGTGGTGCTGCCCTGCCTGGACGAGGCCCGGGCGCTGCCCTGGGTGCTGGGCCGGATTCCGGCCCGCTGGCGGGCGATCGTGGTCGACAACGGTTCGCGGGACGGTTCGGCGCGGATCGCGGCCGACCTGGGCGCGACGGTGGTGCCGGAGCCGCGCCGCGGGTTCGGCGCGGCCTGCCACGCCGGGCTGCTGGCGGCCGACGCCGAGCTGGTGTGCTTCCTGGACTGCGACGGGTCGCTGGACCCGGCGCAGTTGCCCCGGGTGGTCGGTCCGGTGGCGGCGGGGACGGCCGACCTGGTGCTGGGACGGCGGCGGCCGACCTCGTTCGGGGCGTGGCCGCCGCACGCCCGGCTGGCGAACCTGGTGCTGGCCCGGCGGCTGCGCGCGCTGACGGGCGCCGAGCTGCACGACCTGGGGCCGATGCGGGCGGCGCGCCGGGAGCGGCTGCTGGCGCTGGGGCTGGGCGACCGGCGCTCGGGCTACCCGCTGGAGACGGTGCTGTCGGCGTCGGCCGCCGGGATGCGGATCGCCGAGGTACCGGTCGACTACCGCCCGCGGGCGGGCCGTTCGAAGGTGACCGGGACGGTGCGCGGCACCCGGCAGGCGGTGCGCGACATGCGCGCGGTGCTCGCGGCCCCGCCGCCGACCCTGCTGCTGGTCTCCAAGGCACCGGCGCCCGGCCGCTCGAAGACCCGGCTGACCCCGGCGTTCAGCCCGGAGCAGGCCGCCGACCTGGCCGAGGCCGCCCTCGCCGACACCCTGGCCGCGCTCGCCCTCGTCCCGGCCGGTCGGCGCGTGCTGGTGCTGGACGGCGAGCCCGGCCGGTGGCTGCCGCCGGGCTGGGAGGTGGTGCCGCAGTGCGGGGGCGGCCTGGACCGCCGGATCGCCGCCGCCTTCGCCCACGCCGCCCGGATCGCCCCGAGCGCCCCGGCCCTGCTGGTCGGCATGGACACCCCGCAGCTCGACCCGGCCGTCCTCGCGGCGCCGCTGTCGGCCGCCGAACGCCCGGGCGCCGACGCCTGGTTCGGCCCCGCCGAGGACGGCGGTTTCTGGGCCCTCGGCCTGGCCCGCCCGGACGCCCGCCGCGCCGAGCGGCTGCTGCACGGCGTGCCGATGTCGACCGCCGACACCGGCCGCCACGTGCTGGACCGGCTGGCGGCGGACGGCCTGGCGGTCCGCGAGCTGCCGACGCTGCTGGACGTGGACGGGCCGGAGGACGCCGCCCGGGTCGCCGCGCTGGCGCCCGGCACCCGGTTCGCCGCCCGGCTGCGGAGTTCGCGGCCGCGGCCGGACCGGCCCGGTGAGCGGCGCCGCGCGGGTGGGCCTGCCCCGCACGGCGGACGAACGCGCCCGCTCCTCCGCCGCCCCGTCCACCGACACCGCCCAACCCACCGGCACCGGCAGCACCCCGCGCACCGGCAGCGCCGAACCGTGGGTGGACGACCCGTTCGGGCGGGCCGTGCGGGCCGGGCAGGGCCCGCTGTGGCTGCGTCGGGCGGACGGCTCGCGGTTGGCGCTGGAGGTGGAGCGCTGGTGCGCGCCCGCCGACGGGGCGGACCACGGGCTGGTGCTGCGCTGCCTGGGCCTGCCCGCGCCGGTGCTGGACCTGGGCTGCGGCCCCGGTCGGCTGGTGGCGGCGCTGCTGGCGGCGGGCGTGCCCGCGCTCGGGGTGGACGTCTGCGCGGCGTCGGTGGAACACACGGCGGGCCTGGGCGGTCTCGCCCTGCGCCGCTCGGTGTTCGACCGGCTGCCCGCCGAGGGGCGCTGGGGCGGTGTGCTGCTGGCCGACGGCAACCTCGGCATCGGCGGCGACCCGGCCGCCCTGCTGGCCCGGGCGGGCGCGCTGCTCGCCCCGGGCGGTCTGCTGCTGGTGGAGACCGCGGTGCAGGAGGTCGACGAGGTGGCGGACGTCCGGGTGGAGGGCCCGGACGGCTGCGGCCCGTCGTTCCGCTGGGCGCGCTGCGGGCCCGCCGCGACGCTGCGGCACGCCCGGACCGCCGGTCTGGAGCGGGCCGAGCGCTGGACTTCGCACGGCCGCTCGTTCCTGGCGCTGACCCGTCCCTGACACCGGCCCGTCGTCGTCGGCGACCCGTTCCGGACGCCGACCCGTCCTTGGCGCCGACCCGTTCCTGACCCCGGCCCGCTCCTGGCGCTGACCCGCTCCGGACGGGACGTCAGTCCGGTTCCGCCCACTGCGGGTGCTCGCGCTCGGCCCACTCCCGGTCGACGGCGCCGGTGCGCATGCCGCGCCGGGCCTCCGGGTCCAGGTACGCCATCCACAGGTGGCCGGCCACCACGGCGGCGACCGCGAACGCGAACCAGTCGTGGACGAAGGTCGCGCCGGTGCGCCACACCGCGGGCGCGAGGCCGGTGAACCACATCAGCAGGCCGGTCCCGAGCATCACCAGCATCGTGCCGAGCGTCCACTGCGCGTACAGCTTCTGCCCGGCGTTGAACTTCCCGGCCGGGCGGGGGCCGATCCGGCGGCGGCGCACGGTGCGCAGCCAGGTGCGGTCGGCGGCGGTGAAGCGGCCGAGGCGGGCGGCGTCGCGGCGCATCGCCCGGGTGGCCAGGGCGAGCAGCAGCGGGAGGGGCAGCAGCAGGCCGCTCCACTCGTGCACCGCGGCCACCAGCCTGCGGCGGCCGACGAGTTGGGCGAGCGGCGGCAGGTAGAGGCAGGCGGCGGTGGCCAGGCAGGTGAGCATCAGCGCGGCGGTGGCGCGGTGGGCCCACCGCTGGGCGGGGGCGAAGCGCGGGCGGCGGTCAGGAGGTCGGGGCATCGTCGCGTCCGTTCGACCGGCCGACCCAGGCGTCCACGTCGTAGCCGAGCCGTTCCCAGTAGCCGGGGCGGACGGTGTCGGTGACGGTGATGGAGGACAGCCACTTGGCGGACTTGTAGAAGTACATCGGGGCGACGTACAGGCGCACCGGGCCGCCGTGGGCGTGGCCGATGGGCCGGTCCTGCATCCGCAGCGCCACCAGGACGTCGTCGCGGCGGGCCTGTTCCAGCGTCAGGCTCTCGGTGTAGGCGCCGTCGAAGCAGCCGAAGCTCACCGCGCGGCCCTCCGGCCGCACCCCGGCCGCGTCCAGCAGCGCGGACAGCGGGACGCCCTCGAACGGGGTGGCGGGCACCCGCCAGCCGGTGACGCACTGCACGTCGTGCACCAGGCGGTGCTGGGTGAGTGCCCGCAGGTCGGCGAGGCGCAGGGTGGTGGGCCGCTCCACCAGGCCGTCGACGGTGAGGGTGTAGTCGTCCTCACCGCGTTCGGGCACCGAAGCGGTCACCGAGTAGTACCGGAACCCGCCTCCGCCGGGCAGCGCCTGGCTCAGCCCGGTCGGGTCGTTGCGCACCAGCGCGTCCTGGGCGCGTTGCAGCCAGGGCCCGGCAGCCACCCCGGCCGCGCCGAGGCCGAGCAGTCCGAGCACCACCCGGCGGCCCACCGGGGCGCCGCGCCGTTCGTCGTCGTTGTCGTTGTCGTCGTCCACGGGACGATTCGACCAGCCCCGGCCGCCGCTGCCCAGGGCCGGGGGCGAACCGTCAGACTTCCGTCATCTGTGCGCGGGGCGACCGGACCGGCCGGGCGGCCCGCAGCAGGGCCGTCAGCAGGACTACCAACAGGGCGGTTCCGTAGGCGAGTTGCTGCACCCGGCTGCCGCCCGCCAGGTACAGCAGCTGCCCGGCGGCGGGCACCGCCAGCCACTCCCAGCGGCCGTCGAGGGCGGCCAGCGCCACCACCAGCAGCCCGTACCAGGGGTAGGCGGGGGCGGCCAGCAGCAGCGCCCCGCCCGTCACCAGCAGCGCGCCCCGCCAGGGCCGCGCCGGGTCGCCGTGCCGCAGCACCCGCCACACCAGCGCGGCGAGCAGCGCCGCCCCGGCCCACGGCGCGAGCCGGTCGGGCAGCACCAGGCGCAGCAGGCCGAACCGCTCCAGGTGGCCCTGCTGGTAGCCCTCCTCGCGGAGGTAGCCGGGCAGGTAGCCCAGGACCCCCGCGCCGGACGCCGCCACGTACGGCAGGTAGGAGAGGACGAACACCCCGGCGGCGGTGGCGGGCAGCACCAGGTCGGCGCGGGTCGGGCGGCGGGAGAGTGCACCCGACAGCGCGCCCGGCAGGACCAGCGCGGGCAGCAGTTTCACCGCCGTCGCCGCGCCCAGGGCGGCGCCGCCCGCCAGGGTCCGGCCGCGGGCCGTCCAGCCCAGGCCGGTCACCGCCAGCAGTGCGCCCAGGGTGTCGACGTGCGCGTCGTTGACCGCCCACACCGCGACGCCCGGGCACCAGGCCCACAGCGCGGCCCGCCGCCGCCCGCCCGTCACGGCCAGCAGCACGCCGGTGGTGGCCACCGCGAGCACCGCCCCGGCGGCCTGCGCGACCCGCACGCCGTCGCCGAACGGGCGCTGGGCCAGGAACCAGGCCTCCGCCAGCGGCGGGTAGACGGTGTGCACGGCGGGCCGGTTGATCCGGGTGCACGCCCCGTCGGCGGTGCGCCGCTCGTCCCACCCCGTGCAGCCGCCGCCGTCCGGGAAGCGGCCCGCATCGCGCAGCCGCGCCAGCGCCGGGTCCTCGGGGGTGCGGGCGTACGGGGAGACGCCCGCCGCCTGCACCTTCCCGTCCCAGCCGTAGCGGTAGGCGTCGTCGCTGGTCCGCGGCGGGGCGAGCAGTCCGACCGCGGCGACCAGCACGCCGCCGGCCAGCACCAGCCGGGCCACCTGCCGCTGCGGCACCCGGCGCAGCGCGAGCAGGGACAGCGCGAACAGGACGGCGTCGGCGGCGTACCAGCCGTACAGCGGCGGGCGGTTGCCGAGGGTGCCGCCGGTGGTGAGGGTCAGCGCGAGGCAGCCGGCCAGGGCGGTGACGGCGAGGACGCAGAGCAGGGCGGGGCGGGCGATCACCGCCCCACCCTCGCACCGCCGGGTGCCCGCGCGGCGGCGGCTCGGTGCGCCGTCCGGGTTCCGTAAGCACTTCGCCCGGCACCGGCGCCCGGCACCGAAGCCCGTCCGGGTTCCGTCAGCACGTCGCAAACGCGTCGTCAGCGCGTCGCCCGGCACCGAAGCCCGTCCGGGTTCCGTCAGCACGTCGCAAACGCGTCGTCAGCGCGTCGCCCGGCACCGAAGCCCGTCCGGGTTCCGTCAGCACGTCGCAAACGCGTCGTCAGCGCGTCGCCCGGCACCGAAGCCCGTCCGGGTTCCGCCAACGCGTCGTCAGCGCGGTGCCCGGCACCGTCCCCCGTCCGGATTCCGTAAGTACGTCGTAAGCACGTCGCAGCGCCGCCGCGGCGGGCGGGCGCGCTTCGATGGGCGGGTGGACCCCGATCCCTCCCCCGCCCGGCGGCGCCTCGACCCGCCGCTGCCCGCCCCGCCCGCCGTGCTGCGGCGCGGCCCGTTCCGTCCCGGCGCGTTCCGCTCCCCCGCGCGCGGGCCGCGCACCGCGGTGGTGCTCGGTCGGTGGCTGGGCGCGGCGCTGCTGCTGTGCTTCGCCACCGGTCTGATCAGCCACCTGCTCCAGGACCCGCCGCCGTGGCTGGCAGCGCGCTTGCCGTCCCGCCCGGTGGACGGCTACCGGGTCACCCAGGGCCTGCACGTGGCCGCCGGGCTGGCCGCGATCCCGCTGGCGGGCGCGAAGCTGTGGACGGTCTACCCGCGGCTGTTCGAGTGGCCGCCCGTGCGCAGCGTCCTGCACCTGCTGGAGCGGCTGTCGATCGCGCTGCTGGTCGCGGCGGTGCTGCTGGAGCTGTTCACCGGGCTGCTGAACACCCTGCAGTGGTACCCGTGGCCGTTCCCGTTCCGGCAGACCCACTACTGGACGGCGTGGACGGCCGTGGGCGCGCTGCTGGTCCACCTCGCCGTCAAGGCGCCGGAGATCGCCGCGCACTGGCGCCGGGCCCGCTCCGCCCCGCTGCCCGGGCGGCGGGCGGTGCTCGCGGCGACGGCCGCCGCCGTCGGGGCGGTCACCCTGACCACCGCGGGCCAGTCCGTGCCGTGGCTGCGCGCCCTCGACCTGTTCGCCCCGCGCCGCCCCGGCGCCGGGGGCGAGGCCCTGCCGGTGAACCGGACGGCCGCGCAGGCCGGGACGACCGCCGTCCCCGCCGACTGGCGGCTGGCCGTCGACGGCCCGGCCGGCTACCGGATCGGCCTCGCCGAGCTGCGCGCCCTGCCGCAGACCACCGCCGACCTGCCGATCGCCTGCGTCGAGGGCTGGAGCGCGGACGCCCGCTGGACGGGTGTCCGGGTGGCCGACCTGCTGCGCCGCGCCGGGATCCCGGCCGGGTCGGCGGTGCGGATCACCTCGCTGGAGGCCGAGGGCCCGTACCGGGTCACCGAGATGCCCGCCGCGTACGCCGACGATCCGCTCACCCTGCTCGCCCTCGCGCTCGACGGCCGCCCGCTGACGCCGGACCACGGCTTCCCCGCGCGCATCGTCGCGCCGAACCGGCCCGGGGTGCTGCAGACCAAGTGGGTCGCCCGGATCGAGGTGGTCTGAGGTGCGGATCCTGCGCGGCGCGCTGCTGTTCGGCGGTCTCGCCCTGCTCGGCTGCGGCCTGGTGGGCCTGCTGACCGACCCGTACGTCACCGGCCCGTTCGGCGTCCTGCTGTGGGCGGCGGGGCTGGTGGTGCTGCACGACGGCCTGTGGCTGCCGCTGGTGTGCGCGCTCGGCGCGGCCGCGACGGGGCGGCCGGTGCTGCGCGGCTGGCTGGTGGTCGCGGCGGCGGTGGGCGCGGTGGCCGTCCCGGCGGTGCTGCGGGCCGGGGACGACCACGGCAACGCGACCCTGCTGCCGCTGCCCTACCTGCGCAACTGGCTGCTGTTCCTGGCGGTGAGCGCCGCCGCGGCGGCGCTCACCGCCCTCGTCCGCCGGGCCGCCGTCAGGAGGGCACCCCGGCGAGACCGGTGACGAGCCCGTCCAGGGCGTGGGAGCAGGTGCAGTCGCGGGTGGCGGGCAGTGATTCCAGGGCCCTGAACAGGACGGTGCGCAGGCGGTCGACGTTGCGGGCGAAGACGTCCAGCACCTCGGCGTGGGTGACGCCCTCGCCGCTCTCCACGCCCGCGTCGAGGTCGGTGACCAGGGCCAGGGAGGTGTAACACAGGCCCAGTTCACGGGCCAGGACGGCCTCGGGGTGGCCGGTCATCCCGACCGCGGACCAGCCGCTGGCGGTGAACCAGCGCGACTCCGCCCGGGTGGAGAAGCGCGGACCCTCGATCACCACCAGCGTCCCACCGTCCACCGCCTCCCACGCCAGGCCCCGGGCGGCGGCCAGCACCGCACCACGCCCCCGGGGGCAGTACGGGTCGGCCATCGAGACGTGCACCACCTCGGGCACCGACCCGTCCGGCAGGATCCGCCCGTCGTAGTACGTCTGCACCCGCCCCGAAGTCCGGTCCACGAACTGGTCGGGCACCAGCAGCGTCCCCGGCCCGTACTCGGGACGCAGCCCGCCCACCGCACACGGCCCCAGCACCTGCCGCACACCCAGCGCGTGCAGAGCCCACAGATTCGCCCGGTAGTTGATCCGGTGCGGCGGCAACCGGTGCCCCCGCCCATGACGCGGCAGGAAAGCCACCCGCCTCCCCGCCACCTCCCCCACGAACACCGCATCCGACGGCGGCCCGTACGGAGTCTCCACCCGCACCTCCACCACCTCGTCGAGCAGGGCGTACAGACCCGACCCCCCGATCACACCGAGCTCGGCGGTCGGGGTGCCGTCGGTACGGGGCGGGTGGACGTCGGCCATGGCTCTCCCTCGGCTCTGGCGGTCGGGCCGCGGTCCCGACCCCGGCCCCGACCGGCCCCGGACGGGACTGGTGGGGCGGGTGGGTCTAATGGGGCGGGTCCGCGGTGCGCGGGTCCGGTGCGTGGACGGACCGGTCCGGCCGCACACCGTGGGCGCGTTCCCACCTTACGAGCAGTCAGCACCCCTGACGCGCACCGGTCGTCGCGGTGCGCCGCCCGCCCGCCGCCCGCCCGCCCGCCCGCCCGCCACCCGCCTGCCCACCGCCCGGCTGCCGCTCTCCCGCCGTCGGATCTCCCCCCGTCGGACGGGGGTGCCCGCGTACAGTGGCGTTTCGGCCGGTGGGTGCGGCGGACGGGCCGCCGTGAACGGCTGGGGCATGTGAACGACTACGGCAGAGGACAGTGCGATGGGCGGTCCGGTGGCGGTGCACTCGAGCGGTGAGGTGGCGGGGACGCACCGGCCGTTGGCCTGGCGGGTGCTGCCGCCCTCGCCGGACGCGGCGGTGCTGGTGCTGCACGGGGGCAGGGAGATCGGGACGGAGCCGCCTCCGCTGCTGAACCTGCCGGGCCTGCGGATGCGGCCGTTCGCGAAGGAGGTGGAGCGCGAGGCGGCGGAGGTGGACGGCCGGTCGCTGGCGGTGGGCACGGTGCGCTACCGGTGCCGGGGGTGGAACGGTGTCCGGGCGGACGCGGCCCGTGACGCGGAGGCGGCGCTGTCCGATCTGGCCGAACAGTTGGGGCCGGTGCCGACCGTACTGATCGGGCACTCGATGGGCGGCCGGGCGGCGCTGCGGGCTGCGGCCCACCCCTGCGTGCTGGGCGTGGTGGCGTTGGCACCGTGGTGCCCCCGGGACGAGCCGACCGCGCACCTGCGCGGCCGCTCGGTGGTGATGCTGCACGGCGACCGGGACAAGGTCACCACGCCCGGGGACACCGACCTGTTCGCGCTGCAGGCCCGCGACCACGGTGCGCGGGTGGCCGGTTACCGGGTGCTGGGCAGCGGTCACACTCTGATGCGGCGGGCCGGCGACTGGCACCACGGCGCCGCCGCCCTGGCCCTGGCCCTGCTCGGCATGGGCCCGTTGCCCGAGGAGGCCGAGGCCGCGCTGGCCCTTCAGGGCCGGGATCCGGACGGCCTGCACATCCCGCTCGGCGGCCGCCACTGAGCGGTGCGGCCCGTCGGGCGACGGGCGGGTGACCGTCCGGTGACAGGTGGTGCGGATCAGGCTTCCGGCTCGCCTCGGGCGGGTAGGGGGCGCACACTCCGGTGGAGGGAGACGTCCGCCAATCGACTGAGGGAGGACCCGCCCATGGCGATCAGCCTGACCACTGATCGGCTCGTCGTCCGGGACTGGACACCGGACGACGCCGAGGACGCACTGGCCGTGTACGGCTCCACGGACGTCGCCCGCTGGCTGACGCCCGTGATGGACCAGGTCACCGATGCCGAGGCGATGCGTTCGGTGCTGCAGCGCTGGGAACGGGAGCAGGCCGGACTGCTGCCGCCGCGCGGGCGGTGGGCGGTGGAGCGGGCCGAGGACGGGAAGGTGATCGGCGGTCTGGGTATCCGGCCGCTGCCGCCCTATGACGAGGACCTCGAGATCACCTGGCAGCTCTCCCCGGGGGCCTGGGGCCAGGGCTATGCGACGGAGGCGGGCCTGGCGCTGCTGCGCTGGGTGTTCACCCAGGACATCGAGGAGGTCTTCGCGGTGGCCCGGCCCAAGAACGACCGGGCGCACGCGGTGGCGAAGCGGCTGGGGATGCGCTGGGTCGGCGAGACCACCAAGTACTACGACCTCAATCTCCAGGTGTACCGGATCCGCCCGGCCGACCTGCCCGAGAACCGCCCGTGACCGCAACCGTAGTCACGGCCACGGCCACGTCCACGTCCGTCCCCGGCGCCCGCCCGCTACCCGGGCGGGCGCCGGTCGATCAGCGGGTGCAGGTGGACGGGCCCGGCCTCCCGGGCTGACGGCAGGTCGGCTGCGTACCGGGCAACGAGGGCGAGCCCGGCGGGCGGCAGCCACGACTCGGCCCGGCCGTCGGGGCCGGAACCACCGGGTCCCGGACCGTCCACGGCTTCGGCTTCGGCGGCCTCGACGGCGTCGACGGTTTCGGCGTCGAGCAGGACGAGAAGTTGGTGAGGGGTCGGGCGCAGGGCCGGGTCGGGGTCGAGGCAGCGGGCCAGGGCGGGCAGCACCTCGCCGGGGACGTCCGCGAGGTCGGGCCGCCCGTCCGTGGTGCGCCGCCGGACGGCCCGGGCGTCCTCGGTTCCCGGGCCGTGCCCCGGCCGGTCGTCTCCCGGCCGGGAAGAACCCACCTGTGGGTGTCCCGCCCAGGAGGGCGCGGCCCAGGAAGGTGCGGCCCAGGAAGGCGCGGCCCAGGAGTGCCCCGTCCAGGGGTGGCGGCCCTGGGCCGCGGTGGCGAGCAGCGCGCCGAGGGCGAACACGTCGCTGGGCGGGCCGGTTTCGGCGGGTCGTTCGAGTTGCTCGGGCGAGGCGTACCCGAGTGCGCCGGTGGCGCCGTCCGGGCCGGGGACGGGCGGGAGGCCGAAGCCGGTCAGTCTGGGGCCGGACGCGGTGACCAGCACCCGGGCGGGTTCGAGGCCGGCGTGGACCAGGCCGACGGCGTGTCCGGCGGCCAGCGCCCGGGCGAGGCCGGCGCCCAGGCGGCGGACGGTGGCAACGGGCAGCGGGCCGGTGGTGCGCAGCAGTTCGGCCAGGTCCGGGGCGGGGGTGTACGCGGTGGCGAGCCAGGGCCGTTCGGCGTCGGGGTCGGCGTCCAGCACCGGGACGGTCCAGGAACCGTCGAGGCGCCGGGCGTCCCGGGCCTGCCGGGCGAAGCGGCGCCGGGCAGCGGCGTCCGGGGCCTGTGCGGGGTGCAGTTCCTCGACCACCACCAGCAAGCCGTCGGCGGCACGGCACAGGTGCAGCCGCCCCGCACCACCGGCGACCCCGCCGACGATCCCGTCGGCCCCGCCACCCGCTCCGCCGTCACACCCGCCGCCGGGTGCTCTCAGCACCCGGTACGGTCCGATCTCCCGCATGTCCGGGCCCCTCCCCCGTGGTCTTGTCAGGACGAGGGGAGGGACGAACGGCGGGCGGGGGCGGGTTCCCGACCTGGGGTTATTTCTCGGCGGGCAGCTCGTACACGTGGCCGGGGGTGGCGATCGAGGTGATCGCCTCGGCGAACAGGGTGGAGGGCTCGTTGCCCTCGTGGATGATGTCGGTGTTCAGCAGGATCACCAGGGTGGCGTCCTGCTCGGGCAGGTAGACGGTGACGCTCTCGTACCCGGGCAGCGAGCCGTTGTGGCCGACCCAGCCGCCGACCCGGAACAGGCCGAGTCCGTACCCGGCGCCGTCGCCGAAGCCCGGGACGGGCAGGAACTTCTCGCGCTCGGCCTGGGTGGCGGGGCTGAGCAGGGTGCCGGTGGCCAGCGTCTTCGCCCAGCGGTGCAGGTCGTGCAGGTCGGAGATCATCGCACCGGCGGCCCAGCCCCAGGACGGGTTCCAGTGGGTGGCGTCGGTGACGGAACCGTCCAGCGTCTGGTCGGTGTAGCCGTGCGCGTAGGGGCGGGGCAGTTCGGCGGCGCGCGGGAAGAGGGTGTGGTTCAGGTGGGCGGGCTCGGTGACGTTGCGGTGGATGAAGTCGCGCAGCGGCAGCCGGCCGAGCTTCTCGACCAGCAGGCCGAGCAGCACGGTGTTGGTGTTCGAGTACTGGTAGTCGGTGCCGGGCGGGAAGACGTTGGCGTGCTTGAAGGCGTACGCGAGCAGTTCCTGCGGGGTGAAGGGCCGGTTCGGGTCACTGAGCAGGGCGTGCACGAAGTCGTCGTCGAAGGTGTAGGAGTACAGTCCGCTGCGCATCTCGGCGAGTTGGCGGATCGTGATGTGCCAGCCGTCGGGGACGCCGTCGAGGTACTTGGCGATCGGGTCGTCGAGGCCGACCAGGCCGCGGTCGACGAGTTCGAGCACGGCGGTGACGGTGAAGGTCTTGGTCTCGCTGCCGATCCGCATCCGGAGGTCGGGCGTCATCGGCTGCCCGGTGGCCTTGTCGGCGACGCCGTCCGCGTGGACGTACGTGCCGCGCCCGGGCATCCAGAGTCCGACGATCACCCCGGGTGTGCCGGTCTGCTGGCGCACGTCGGCGATCGCGGCGTCCAGCCGGGCGGCGAGGGCCGGGTCGAGCGGGCAGTCCTCGTCCGCCGGTTGGTGCACGGGGCGGTGCGCGGGCTGCACGGCCGGGCGGGCGAACGGGGCGCCGGAGGCGGCGGCCGGGACGGCGGGGACGAGGGCGCTCAGGGCGAGCAGGGCGACGGCGAGTCGCCGGGCGCGGGGACGGCGCATGACGGGCATCTCTTCCGGAAGGAGGGTGGACCTGTTCCGCACAGGTCACCACCCGGACGCCCCCGCCGAGCCGCGTCCGCCCCTCCGGACACCGCGATTCCACCCGTGCGGCGGGTCGGCCGCCCGGGGCGTCAGCGGGCCGGGCGGACGGGGTGCTTGCTCAGGATCGACACCCGGTTGAACGCGTTGATGGCGATCGCCACCCAGATGACCGCCGAGATCTGCCGATCGTCGAAGACCTGCCGGGCCTGCGCGTACCCCGCCTCCTGCGCGGCCGCGTCGGCGGGGTGGGTGGTCGCCTCGGCCAGCGCGAGGGCGGCGCGCTCGCGGGCGTCGAACACGGCGGCGTCCCGCCACGCGGCCAGCACGCCGAGCCGCTGCGCGCTCTCGCCCTCCTTGAGCGCGGCCTTGGTGTGCACGTCCAGGCAGTAGGCGCAGCCGTTGAGTTGCGAGACGCGCAGGTTGACCAGCTCGACCAGGCGGCGGTCGAGTCCGGCGTCGGCGGCGGCCTGCCGGACGGCCTCGGCGGTGCCCAGCATGGCGCGGAACGCTTGCGGGGTCTGCTTGTCGACGTAGACCCGGCCCGCCGGGGCCGCCACCTCGATCACCTCGGACACCTGGACTCTCCTCCGCTGCGCGATGCTGTTTGTCGGACGCTCGGATCCATGATAGTTGAAGATGAAACGATTTGTTGGTCGTGTTCGCCGGACCTCGGCGACACGGGAGGGAGCACCCGATGGACACCCCTGTGCGCACCGGTGAGAACGGCACGGCCGAAGTCCTGCCCCCGCGCGACGTCCCGCTCGGCGGCCCGCGCGCGATGACCGTCCGGCGCACCCTCCCCCAGCGCGAGCGCACCCTGATCGGCGCCTGGTGCTTCGTCGACCACTACGGCCCCGACGACGTCGCCGCCACCGGCGGCATGGACGTCGCCCCGCACCCGCACATCGGCCTGCAGACCGTCAGTTGGCTGTTCAGCGGCGAGATCGAGCACCGCGACAGCCTCGGCGTGCACGCCTTCGTCCGGCCCGGCGAGCTCAACCTCATGACGGCCGGTCAGGGCATCGCGCACTCCGAGACCTCCACCGCCGCCACCACCGTCCTGCACGGCGTCCAGCTCTGGGTCGCCCTCCCCGCCGCCCACCGGCACACCGCCCGCGACTTCCACCACCACGTCCCCGCGCCCGTCCCGCTCCCCGGCGGCGGCGAGGCCCGGGTCTTCCTCGGCACCCTGGCCGGCGACACCTCGCCCGTCCCCACCTTCACCCCCCTCCTCGGCGCCGAACTCACCCTCCCCGCCGGCGCCACCACCACCCTGGACGTCGACCCCGCCTTCGAACACGGCCTCCTCGTCGACCAGGGCGACATCCTCTTCGCCGGCACCCCCCTGCACCCCGCCGACCTCGGCCACCTCCCGCCCGGCCGCACCACCCTCACCCTCACCAACCCCGCCACCACCCCGGCCCGCCTGGTCCTGCTCGGCGGGCCGCCCTTCGGCGAGGACATCGTCATGTGGTGGAACTTCATCGGCCGCACCGGCGAGGAGATCGTCCAGGCCCGGCTGGAGTGGGAGCAGCAGAGCGACCGGTTCGGCGAAGTCCACGGCTACCCGGGCGACCGCCTGCCCGCGCCGGAGCTGCCGAACGTCACCCTCAGGGCGCGCGGAAACCGCGACTGACCTGCGGAAAAGCATGGCCGGGGTGGTCACATCCGCTGGAGCGAGACTGGCGCTCCACGACCGCCTCCGGCAAGGGATCCAGCACCGGCGAACGTCATCGGCAAGGGCCTCGACGGCAGTCGCGGCCGGCCTGCCGGTTCCCACCTTCGGGCATGTTTTGCAGGGTCTGGGCGGATGGATGCTGACCTTTTGCTGACTTTCCTGATCACCCGTCAGCTTCCGGCGAAGCCCTGTCAGCCCAGGTGGCAGAGGCGAAGGAAGGCCGGCTGGGCCGGCGTACGGGCGATCGAGCCCACAACCCACCGGCCATGCGAGCAAGACCGTTCCTCGCACTCCGAGATGACCGGCCGATTGGGACGTCCCCGAATGCCCGGGAAGAACGTAGGCGAGGGTCGATCCATCGGCGACCGGCCTATCCGTCCGGCCGCTTTTTCGCGCAGGCGTGGGAGCATCCACAGGAGCATGCGTCCAGTCGATCAGGCCGGAGCGCTCAACTCGACCGAGCGCTCCGGTACCTGTATGTCCTGCAGCGAAGACACCCTGGCTCCGCCTCTCCCGAAAACGCACACGATCTCGAGGGCCCGCTCCGTGGGGATCCCGTCCCATCCACAGCGCCACCAAGGCCAACGGCCATCTACCTCCGAGCCCCCACCAGCTACCGAAGGACGGTCACCACCGCGGCGGGGCAAAGCCGAGAGAGCTGGTAACGGTCCTCCCGCAGCGGCCGGCCCGCGGGTTCCCAACCCTTCAGGGTTGATGACGGCCAGCGGGTAAAGCCGCAGGTCAGAACTTGTCCCCGCCACCTTGTGATGAAGCTTTCCGCAGGAACTCTCCGTTAATGCATCAGCGCCGCTCAGACCCTACCGCAGCGCCCCACCAACCCGGCTTGCACCCGACAAGGCGGATGCACAGCCACCGACCGAAGCCGCAGTACCCAGCACGACCAGCAGCAGGCCGAGCCGCGCGGCCATGAAATCGCTGCTGTGCTCGACGAGTTGGAGGCGGCGCTGCCTGCGCAACCTCGGCGCGGTGGTCTCCCGGCATCCGTACGATCTGGGGCCCGTGCCGCCAGTCGTCGACTTCGACCCGGCCCGGTTCAAGATCGCGGCGGAGGGCGCCGCCGTCGGCCCGCTCGGCAGCCGCCCGGACCTGCCGCAGATGGACCTGTTCGCGTTCGAGCGCCTGGTGCGCGAACTGTTCACTGCCATGGGCCACGAGACCTGGCACACCCGGAACTCCCGCGACGACGGCGATGGCGACGGCAACGGCCTCGACACCGTCACCGTCCGGCGCGACCCGGCGGGCGTCACTGTGATCGCCGTCCAGGCCAAACAGACGAAGAACGTCGTCAGCCCCGACGTCGCCCGGGCCCTGTTCGGCACCCTCCAGGACAATCAGGCCGCCTGCGGTGTCCTCGTCACCACCTCCTGGTACGACAAGTCCAACCAAAGGATCGCGCACCGCAACGGCCGGCACCTCGACCTGATCGACGGCCGCAAGCTGAGAAAGCCCTGCTCCCGGAACACCGCGGCATCGACGCCCTGATCGGCCTCCCGAAGCTCCCACCGGGCCGACAGCCGAGCGACCTCTCCTGACGGCGCAGCCTGGAGCTGCTCACCCGCACACCCTCCGCCCCCTCGATCAGCCAGCACGCACACACGAGCGGGAGGGCATCACCGCTGGACGCGCAACTCCCGCCGCGACTGCCGACCGCTGCGACCCGCCGACGCCGGGCCCTCACCCCGTCGGTGCCGGGCCGTCACCCCGTCGCCGGGGCCGCCGTGCTGTCACGGAGCACCACCTCGGCGAACGCCTCGGCCTGCTGGGCCTCCGGGCCGCTCTCGCGCAGGGCGAGGCGCACGGCGGACTCGCCCATCGCGGTCAGCGGCAGCCGGACGGTGCTCAGCGCCGGGGCGAGGTCGGTGGCCAGCGGAATGTCGTCGAAGCCCGCGACGGAGACCTCGCCGGGGACGGAGACGCCCCGGGCGCGGAGTTCGGCGAGGGCCCCGGCGGCGCAGATGTCGGAGAGGGCGAGCACCGCGGTGGGGCGGGGGGCACCGTTCCCACCGGCCGCCTCCAGGATGCGCGCCATCGCCGCCCGCCCGCCCTCGCGGGTGAACTCCGCACGCTGGAGCATCCCCTCGGGGAGCTCCAGCCCCGTTTCGTGCAGCGCCTCCAGGACGCCGTCCAGCCGGTCGCCGGCCACCCGCATCCGCTGCGGGCCGGTGATCACCGCGAAGCGGCGGTGGCCCAGTTGCACCAGGGAGTGGGCCAGCGAGGCGGCGCCCTCCCGGTTGTGGACGTGCACGGTGTCGTACAGCGGGCCGTGGTCGCTGATCGCCACCACTCTTCCGCCCTGCGCCTGGTAGGCCGCCAGCGCCTCGTCCAGCCGCTGGACCACGTCGACGTCGCCGTACGCCGACCCGGCGAGCACGATCGCGCGCGCCCGGTGGGCGTGCAGCATCCGGATCGCCTCCAGCTCCCGCCGGGGGTCGCCGTCGGTGCTGGTCACCAGGGTCAGCAGCCCGGCCCGGGCGGCGGCGTCCCCGACGCCCCGGGCGATGCCGCCGAAGTACGGGTCGGCGACGTCGTGCAGCAGCACGCCGACCGTCGTGCCCGTGGAGCGGGCCAGCGCCTGGGCGGGCGCGTTGGGGAGGTAGCCGAGCGCCCGGGCGCTCGCCCGGACCCGCGTCGACAGCTCCTCGGTCACCGAGCGGGCCGAGCCGTTCAGGGCCCGCGAAGCGGTAGCGAGCGAGACGCCGGCGTGCCGCGCCACGTCCCCGAGGGTGACTGCCACTGATGGTCCTCGCTTCCTGGCCGGGCACCGGCCCCGGCCGCCGGAGGATCAGGCTACCGCCTGCCCGGCACGCCTTGACCGGAGCCGGACCGCCCCCTAACCTCAGCCATGGAAAGCGCTTTCCAGACCCTCGGCGCTTGGCGGGAAAGCGCTTTCCATCACCGTGGAAAGCCACTCCGCCAACCACACGGCACACCGCCGGAGGAAGCAGAGAGAGCGCTCTCCCGCGAGTCGTCCGCGACTCCCCCGGTCGGCGGGGCGGACCGTCACCGCCCCGCCACCGCCTCCCCACCACCGAGACGAGGAACCACGCATGTCCCGCAGAGTCATCGGCATCGTCATGAACGGTGTCACCGGCCGGATGGGCTACCGCCAGCACCTGGTGCGCTCGATCCTGGCCATCCGCGCGCAGGGCGGCCTGCCGCTCGGCGACGGCGAGGTGCTGTGGCCCGAGCCGATCCTGGTCGGCCGCAGCGCGCACAAGCTCAAGCAACTCGCCGACCAGCACGGCCTGGAGCACTGGACCACCTCGCTCGACGAGGCGCTCGCCCACCCGCTCGCGGAGATCTACTTCGACGCCCAGCTGACCCAGGTCCGCGAGCAGGCGATCCGCAAGGCCATCGCCGCCGGGAAGCACGTCTACACCGAGAAGCCGACCGCCGAGTCCCTGGACGCGGCCCTGGAGCTGGCCCGGCTGGCCCGCGCGGCCGGGGTGTGCAACGGCGCGGTGCAGGACAAGCTGTTCCTGCCCGGCCTGCTCAAGCTGAAGCGGCTGGTCGACAGCGGCTTCTTCGGCCGCATCCTGTCGGTGCGCGGCGAGTTCGGCTACTGGGTCTTCGAGGGCGACTGGCAGGAGGCGCAGCGCCCGTCGTGGAACTACCGCGCCGAGGACGGCGGCGGCATGATCCTCGACATGTTCCCGCACTGGCGGTACGTGCTGGACGGCGTCATCGCCCCGGTCCGTTCCGTCTACGCGCACACCGCCACCCACATCCCGCAGCGGGTCGACGAGCAGGGCCGGGCGTACGCGGCGACGGCGGACGACGCCGCCTACGGGGTGTTCGAGCTGGAGGGCGGGATCGTCGCCCAGGTCAACTCCTCCTGGGCGGTGCGCGTCGACCGGGACGAACTGGTGGAGTTCCAGGTGGACGGCACCGAGGGCAGCGCGGTCGCCGGGCTGCGCAACTGCCGCTTCCAGCACCGCGCCGCCACGCCCAAGCCGGTGTGGAACCCGGACCTGCCGGTCACCGAGCCCTTCCGCGCGCAGTGGCAGCAGGTGCCGGACAACGCCGAGTTCGACAACGGCTTCAAGGCGCAGTGGGAGCTGTTCCTCCGGCACGTGGTGACGGGTTCGCCGTACCAGTGGGACCTGCTGGAGGGCGCCAAGGGCGTGCAGCTCGCCGAACTCGGCCTGCGCTCCGCCCGCGAGGGCCGCCGCCTCGACGTCCCGGCCCTGGAGCTGGACGCCCCCGCCGGGGAGGTCCGGTGACCGAGCTGCAGTTGCCCGGCACCGGCACGTACCGCCTGCGCGAGCCCGTCGCGTTCGACCTGCCCGCGGGCGCACCGGTCTCTCGGACCGTCTTCGCCGCCGCCCACGTGGTGGCCGATCCGCTGGGCGGCAACGCCCCCGGCGCGCCCGCGGCCGTGGACTGGGAGGCCACCCTCGCCTTCCGCCACCACCTGTGGTCGCTGGGCCTGGGCGTCGCCGACGCGATGGACACCGCCCAGCGCGGCATGGGCCTGGACTGGGCCGCCACCGCGGAACTGATCCGCCGCTCGGGCGCCGAGGCCCGGGCGGTCGGCGGGCGGCTGGCCTGCGGGGCCGGAACCGACCAGCTCCCCGCCGGTCCGGCCTCGTCGGACGACGTGGCCGCCGCCTACGAGGAGCAGCTGGCGGTGGTGGAGGAGGCCGGCGCGCAGCCGATCCTGATGGCCAGCCGGGCGCTGGCCGCGTCGGCGCGCGGGCCGGAGGACTACCTCCGGGTGTACGGACGGCTGGTCGGACAGGCGCGGCAGCCGGTGGTCCTGCACTGGCTGGGCGAGATGTTCGACCCGGCGCTGTCCGACTACTGGGGCTCGAACGACCTCGACGCGGCCGCGAAGACGGTGCTGGAGCTGATCCGGGACAACCCCGGGCGGATCGACGGCATCAAGGTGTCGCTGCTGGACGCCGGGCGCGAGGTCGCGCTGCGGCGGGCGCTCCCGGCCGGGGTGAAGCTGTACACGGGCGACGACTTCCACTACCCGGAGCTGATCCGGGGCGACGAACTCGGCTACAGCCACGCCCTGTTGGGTGTCTTCGACCCGATCGCGCCGATCGCCGCGGCGGCCCTGCGCGCGTTGGACGCGGGCGACCTGGCGCGCTACGACGCGCTGCTCGCGCCGACCGTCCCGCTGGCGCGGCACCTGTTCGCCGCACCGACCTTCCACTACAAGACCGGCGTGGTCTTCCTGGCCTGGCTGGCCGGCCACCAGGAGCACTTCACCATGGTCGCGGGCGCGCAGAGCGGCCGTTCGGTGAGCCATCTGGTGGAGCTGTTCCGGCTCGCCGACGCGGCAGGGGTGTGGGGCGATCCGGAGCGGGCCGCGGCCCGGATGCGGGAGTTCCTGGCAGTGGCGGGGGTGCGGGCGTGAGCGCGGAGCGGGGCGTGCAGACGGAGCGGGGCGTGCGGGCGGCCGAGGGCTGCGAGCGGCTGTCGCTGAACCAGATCACCACCAAGGGGTGGACGCTGGAGGAGGCGGTGCGCGGCTGTGCGGCGGCCGGGATACCGGCGATCGGCCTGTGGCGGGACAAGGTCGCCGAGACCGGCCCGGCGCGGGCGGCGAAGCTGTGCCGGGACGCGGGTCTGGCGGTGAGCAGCCTGTGCCGGGGCGGGTTCCTGACGGCCGGGGACGAGGCGGCGCGGCGCTCGGCATTCGCGGACAACCTGGCGGCGATCGAGGAGGCGGCCGAGCTCGGCACCGACACCCTGGTGCTGGTGGTCGGCGGTCTGCCGCCCGGCAGTCGGGACTTGGTCGGCGCGCGCCGCCAGGTCGCCGACATGATCGGCGAACTGACGCCGCACGCGGGCGACTTCGGCGTCCGGTTGGCGATCGAGCCGCTGCACCCGATGTTCTGCGCGGACCGCGCCGTGGTCTCCACCCTCGGTCAGGCCCTCGACCTGGCCGAGCCGCACCCGGCCGAGCAGGTCGGCGTGGTGGTGGACAGCTACCACGTGTGGTGGGACCCGGAGTTGGAGCGCCAGCTGGCACGGGCCGGGGCGGGCGGCCGGATCGCCGCCTACCAGGTGTGCGACTGGACGCTGCCGCTCCCGGCGGACGCGCTGCTGGGCCGCGGGCACGTCGGCGACGGCCACATCGACTTCGGGTGGCTGACCGACCGGGTGGCCGGGGCCGGTTACACCGGCTGGATCGAGGTCGAGCTGTTCAACGAGCCGGTGTGGAACACCCCCGGCGCACAGACCCTGGAGACGGTGAAGCAGCGCCACCGGGCGCACGTCGCCGGAGTCTGACCGGGCGGCCGCGGCGGACCGGCGCGGCCGGTGGCCTGCGGCGGGCGTGGCCGCCTCAGGCCGCCCCGCGTTCCTTCCCCGCCCCGGACGGGGCGGGGCATCGGGCAGGACGGGGCATCGGACGGGGCGGGGCATCGGACGGGCGGACGCTGGAACCGTGGGAGCGAGCAGGATGGAGACAGGCTGATGCGGGTAGTGGTGGCACCGGACTCGTTCAAGGGCACGATCGACGCCGCGGAGGCGGCCGACGCGCTGGCCGCCGGCTGGCGTTCGGTGCGCGCGGCGGACGAGGTGCGGTGCCTGCCGATGGCGGACGGCGGCGAGGGCACGCTCGCCGCCGTCGTCTCGGCGAGCGAGGGCGCCCGGCTGTTCGACGTGCCGGGCGTGAGCGGGCCGGACGGGCGGCCGGTGCCGGGGCGGTTCGCCCTGCTGCCGGACGGAACCGCGGTGGTGGAGCTCGCGGTCGCGAGCGGACTTCCCCTGTTGGGCGAGGAGTTGTGCCCGCTGACCGCCACCACCCGGGGCACCGGCGAGAGCATCGCGGCGGCCCTGGACGCCGGGGCCCGGCGACTGCTGGTGGGCCTCGGCGGCTCCGCGTCGACCGACGGCGGCTACGGCCTGCTGGCCGCGCTCGGCGCGCGCCTGCGCGACGGTGCGGGCCGGGCGCTCGACGACGGTCCGGCCGGTCTCGACCGGGCGTTGGCCGAGGCGCGGGTGCTCGACCGCTCGGCCCTGCGGGCAGCGCCGCCCGGCGGGGTGGTGCTGCTGACCGATGTGGCCGATCCGCTGCTCGGCGAGCACGGCGCCGCGGCCGCGTACGGCCCGCAGAAGGGCGCCGACGCGTACGAAGTCACCCTGCTGGAACGGCGGTTGGCTCGACTGGCCGAGTTGCTGGGCGGCGAGCCGTCCGCACCGGGCGCGGGCGCGGCCGGCGGCACCGGATACGGCCTGGCGGCCGGCTGGGGGGCGGTGGTCGAGCCCGGGGCCGCGGCGGTGGCGCGGCTGCTGAGCCTGCCGGAGGCGGTGGGGGCGGCCGATCTGGTGATCACCGGGGAAGGGCGGTTCGACGCGACCAGCCTGCGGGGGAAGGCGGTCGGCGAGGTGGTGCGGCTGGCGTCGGCGGCCGATGTCCCGTCGACGGTGGTGGCGGGTACGGCGGACGCCCCGGGGGTGCTGACGCTCTCCGCCCTGGCCGGCTCGTCAGCCGCCGCCCGCCGTGACCCGGCGCGCTGGCTGCACCGGGCCGGGGCCGCCCTGGCCGCGCGCCACGGCGCCTCGGGGCGTTCCTGACCTCCCGCCCGCGCCCGCACCGGTCCGGCCCTCCCACTGCGGAGCGTCGGACCGTCGGCGTTTCCGGACCCGGCAGCGGCCCGGCAGCGGTGCGGCAGCGGCCCGACAACGGCCCCGGCAGCGGCCCGGCAGCGCTGCGTGGACGACTCGGCAGGCCGTCGGGAGAGGGGAGGCCGGGGGCACCAACCCCACGGTTCGGCAAACTTCCGCCAACAGCCTTTCGATATCACATGAAACATGTCAGCATACTCGACATCAAAAGTCGCCAAACACGGCTCAAGTGATGTCGTTTGGTTCCACAGGCTCCGAAGGAGCGACATGGTCGGACTTCGCAAGGCATCGATCCCCCTGCTCGTGGCCACGCTGCTGGTACCCGCCCTGGCCGCCCGGGCCCAGGCCCAGGCCCGGGCCCAGCTCCCGGCCGGTTCCGCCCCGGCGTCCGGCTGCGCGGGGCTCGGGACCCGTCCGGGCCCGGCGCTGCTGGACGTGGACTACGAGAGCGGGACGCTCGACTCGGGCGTCCCTGGCCTGACCACCACCCACGCGAGCGCGCCGGACGCCTCCGCCGTCGTACGCCCGGGCCGCCGGAGCTCGTACGCGGTGGAGCACCGGGTGACCCTCGACGACCCGGGCTACGTCTCCGACGGCGCCCCCCGCAGCGAGAGCGCCACGGACCTGCTGCCGAACGGGACGTTCCGCCCGGGCGACAGCGAGCGCTACGAGTTCAGCGCGCAGCTGCGGGACTGGCAGCCGTACCGGCCGGGCGACAGCACGACCGGCGACATCTTCTTCCAGGGCAAGTACGGCGGCGGCCAGCCGCCGGCCTTCTACCTGATGGCCAAGCGCAACGCGGTGGCGTTCCGCTCGCCGCAGCTGGACTTCCAGGAGACGGTCGTGGCCGACTTCCAGCCCTACGTCGACCGGTGGATGGACTTCCGGGTGGACGTGCGCTGGGCCGCGGACGACACCGGCTGCTTCCGGGTCTCGGTGCGGCTCCCCGGGCAGTGCGACTACCGGCAGGTCGTCGCACTGGACGGGGTCGCCACCTGGAAGCCGAGCGCCCCGGCCGACCACGGTTACCTCAAGTGGGGCCTGTACCGGCCCTCGGAGTCGTTGGCGGCCGGTGACGTCCCCACCCGCACCGTCCGGCACGACGACATCCGCATCCTTCCGCTTCCCGACACCGACCCCAAGTAGCAGCACCACCCCCACGAGGAGCACCAGTGACCGACAGCCTCTTCCTGAGCAGACGCCGCCTCCTGCAGGCCGGCGGAGCGTTCGGCGCGGCACTCGCCGCCGGATCGCTGCCCGCCGCCCGGGCCGCCGCCGCGACCCCGGCGGCGGGCACCCCGGCGGGCACCCCGGCGCCGGGCGCCCCGACGGTGACCGACCTGGGGCCGGGCCTCGTCCAGTTCTCGCTGATGAGCGGGGTCCTGGTGGGCGACACCGTCTACATCGGCTCGCGCAACCTGAACCCCTCCCGGGTGATCGGCTTCCACCTGCCGACCCGGAAGGTGGTCTCCCGCACCGACCTCGACGCCGGGCCCGAGCCGTCCATCCAGGCACTCGCCGCCGACCCCACCGGCCGGTACCTGTACATCGGCGTCATCCTCAAGGCCGACCAGGGCAAGCCCAACCTGTTCCGCTGGGACCTGACCACCCCCGACCGGCCCGCCGTCCCGATCGGCCGGACCGAGGACCGCGACATCCGCGACCTGGCGGTCGCCCCCGACGGCACGGTCTACGCGGTCGGCGGCATGCCGAACGCCGCGCCGGTGCTGTGGGAGTACGACCCGGCCACCGGCAAGGTGACCAACCTGGGCGCGCCCGACCCGAACGCGACGCTGGCCCGGGCGGTGGCCGCCACCGACACCACCGTCTTCTTCGGGGCCGGCAGCATCCTGGCCGGCGGGGGCGGCGCGAGCAAGGCCTCGCTGTACGCCTACGACCGGGCCGCGCGCACCTTCTCCTCGGTGGTGCCCAAGGAGATGGAGCAGGACCCGAGCCTGCGCGAACTCGCCGTCTTCGGCGACCGCCTGCTGGTCGGCACCTCGGGCGGGACGGACCCGGCGAAGTTCGCCGTGATGAACCTGGCGGACCTGTCCGACTACACGCTGGTGCCCACCCGGGGCAAGACCGTCAAGACCTTCGCGGCCGACGCGGAGCGGTTCTACTTCGCCTCCGAGACGGGCGTGCAGGTCTACTCGAAGGCCGACCGGACGATCACCCCGCTGGCCTTCGACGGGCCGGACCTCGGCGAGATCTGGGGCCTGGACCAGACCGGCGGGAAGCTGGCGGTGGTCTCCGGCTACGGCCTCCTGGTCGAGATCGACCCGGCCGCCGGCACATCGGTGACCACCGACCTCGGCGAGGCGGGCGCGCCCGCCGACGCCCAGGCGGCCATGGGCGTGGCGGCCGGCGGCGGCTACCTCTACCTGGGCGGCAACGGCACCATCGCCCGGCACGGCCTGCGCAACGGCAAGGTGCTCAACCTGCGGGCGCCCGGCGAGGCCAAGGACGCCGAGGTGATCGACGGCGTGCTCTACACCGGCCAGTACGACGCGCAGGGCATCTGGTCCTACGACCCGCGCGGCGACGGGCAGCCGCACCAGGTCGCGGCGTTCGCCTCCGAGCTGAACCGGCCGCTGGACACCTGCTGGGACCGGGACCACCGGCTGCTGCTGGTCGCCGTGCAGAACGACACCGCGGGCGGCGGCGCCCTGTGGACGTACGACCCGCGGACCGGGAAGTCGGCCTGCTTCGTCAACCCGATCGACGGCGTCCAGCACGTCCGGGCGGTGGCCGTCCACCAGGGCGTCGCCTACCTGGGCGGTGACAACGCCGCCAAGACCGGGCCGCGCGGCACCGTGGTCGCCGTCGACCCGCGCACCGGCAAGGAGCAGTGGCGGATCGAGACGCAGCAGACCGGCTCGTCCGGCGGCGTGGCGGCGATGGCGGCGCAGGGCCGCCACCTGTACGTGCTGACCCGGAACGGCAGGTCGTTCGTCATCGACCTGCGCACCCGCAAGCAGCTGTTCACCGCCGACGTGAGCGCGGTCTGCCAGGGCTTCGCCGCCCTGGTGGTGAACCGGGGCGCGGTCTACGGCGTCTCGACCACCACGCTGTTCCGCTTCGACCCGAAGACGTTCGCGGTGAGCACGGTGGTCGCCGGGGTCAACGGCGCCTGGTACAGCGGACCGCACCTGAACGCCCACGGCGGCAAGCTGTACACGCTGCGCGACCACAACCTGATCGAGGTGGACGACCACCGGTAGCCGCAACGGCCCCTCCGGCCTCCATCGGCCCCCGCCCGGTTCCGGCGGGGGCCGATTCCGCTGTCCGCCCCAGGTGTAGACCTTTGATTGATATCTTTTGCTTGTCGAGTGAAGGGGGAGCCATTCACTCGCTACTGAGGGAGGACCAGAGGTGTTGGCTGACGAACGGCGGCAGGCGATCCTGCGCGCGGTGGAGCACCGGGGCGCGATCACCGTGAAGGAACTGGCCACGGAGATGGGGGTCTCCGCCGTCACCCTGCGCCAAGACGTGCGGGAGCTGGCCGACCGGGGGCTGCTGACCCGGGTGCACGGCGGCGCGCGGGCCCTGGCCGGGTCCGAACCGGCCCCCGTCCCGAGCCAGGCCCAAGTCCAGGGCCAGGCCCAGACCCAGACCCAGGGCCAGGTCGCCGCCGCGCCGGGCGGGGCGGAGCACCGCACGCTCGGGCTGGTGGTGCCGCCGGGCGGCTACTACTACGCGGAGGTGATCCGGGGCGTCCAGGACGCGGCCCGGGCCCGCGGCGTGCGGGTGGTGCTGGCCGTCTCCGGGGAGTCGCTGGCCGACCACCGGGAGCAGGTGCGCCGGCTGCTGGCCGGCGGCGTCGACGGCCTGCTGCTGATGCTGCACCCGGGCCTGCGCCCGACGGAGGAGACCGAGCGGTGGCTGGGCGGCATCGAGGTGCCGGCCGTCCTGGTGGAGCGCCGGGCGGGGCCGGGGGCGGGCCGGCTGGAGCAGGTGGCCTCCGACCACGCCTACGGCGCGGCGCTGGCGGTACGCCACCTGGCCGGTCTCGGGCACGACCGGGTGGCCCTGGTCGCCCGGGCCGAGAGCCCCAACACCGCCCTGCTGAGCGCCGGTTGCGCCGAGGCCGTGAAGTCCATGGGGCTGGTTCCGGGGCCGGAGTACCGGATCCCGACCACCGGCGACGCGGCGGCGACCGACGCGCGCTTCGAGGAGGTGGTCGGGGCCGTGGCGGCGGGCGAGTTCCGGGCCGCGCTGGTGCACAACGACATCGACGCGATCACCCTGCTCGGCCTGCTGCGCGCCCGGAACCTGCGCGTGCCCGAGGATCTGGCCATGATCACCTACGACGACGAGGTGGCCGAGCTGAGCGAGATCCCGCTCACCGCGGTGGCTCCCCCCAAGCAGGCGGTGGGCTCGTGGGCCCTGGAACTGGTGCTGCGCCGGCTGGCCGACCCGGCCGCGCCGCTGGCCGAGGTGCTGCTCCGCCCGGAGCTGCGGGTACGGGCCTCCTGCGGGGCCGGCGGGGCCGCCCGGCCGTCCTGAGCCCGGCAGCTCGATGTCGTAATGCTTTCGTTTCTTACGAACGAAAGCATTTGTATTGACGTTCTGTCGTGCGTATCGAATGATGACGGTGACACCCCAGCAAACGATCGGTGGCACCCATGTTTCGTAGACGCCTGACAGTGCTGTCCTGTTCCGTGGCCATCCTCGGCGCCCTCGTCACGGGCTGCGGAAGCGCGGAGAGCGGGAAGGGCGGGACGACCGCAGCCGGCCCGGCGACCGGCGCGGTCACCTTCTGGTCCTTCGTCAAGGGCTCCGACAAGGTCGCCGAGGCCTTCAACCAGACCCACCCGAACATCAAGGTGACCTTCGAGTCGGTGCCCTCCGGCCAGGAGTACTACTCCAAGCTCACCAACGCGGTGAAGGCCGGCACCGTCCCGGACGCCGCAGTGGTCGAGTACCCGCAGCTGCCGGAGTTCGCCGCCCAGGGCGCCCTGGAGCCCCTGGACGGCTCCCTCACCGCCACGGTCAAGAGCGAGTTCCCGGAGCCGGTGCGGCAGTTGGTCGAACTGGGCGGCAAGACCTGGGGCGTCCCCCGGGACGCCGCCCCGCTGATGATGTACTACCGCAACGACTTCTTCACCGCCCACCGGATCGCCGTCCCCAAGACCTGGGACGAGTACCGGACGATGGCCCAGCAGGTGAAGCAGGCCGACCCGAACGCCCGCGGCGGGGTCCTGTTCACCGACAACCCGGGCCTGCTGACCGCCCTCGCCTGGCAGGCCGGGGCGCACTGGTTCGGCATCCAGGGCGACTCCTGGAAGGTCTCGCTCACCGACCCGGCCTCCCGCAAGGTCGCCGACTACTGGGGCGACCTCGCCAAGCAGGACCTCGTCAGCTCGCTGAGCACGCTCGACCCGTTCTGGACCAGCGTCCAGCAGGGCAAGACCGTCGCCTACGTCTGCGCCAGCTGGTGCGCGGGCTCCCTCCAGGCGACCGTCGCCGACCAGGCCGGCAAGTGGTCGGTGGCCCCCGTCCCGACCTGGGACGGCAAGCCGGCCTCCGCGATGTACGGCGGCTCGTCCTTCGTGATCCCCAAGGGCGCCAAGAACAGCGCGGCGGCCGCCGAGTTCATCAAGTGGATCACCACCGACCCCGAGGGCATGAAGGCCTGGGTCTCCTCCGGCACCAGCAGCATGTTCCCCGCCGACCCGAAGCTGGTGCCGGTCGCCAAGGCCGCCTACCCCACCACCTACTTCGGCGGCCAGGACGTGTACGCCGTCGGCGGCGCCTCCTACGACGCGGTCCTGCCCGGCTGGACCTGGGGCCCGGTCATGGGCACCACGAACACCGCGATCGTCGACCAGCTGCCCAAGGTCGCCGGCGGCGCGAGCCTGGCCGACGTCCTGGACGGCGCGCAGCAGGCCACCGTCAAGGACGTCCAGCACCGGGGCATGCAGCTCGCTCCCTAGGGCCCGTCCCCGAGCCCGCGCACCCCTTGGTGGGCCCGCACCCGCCCCGCCGCCACCCGGCGGGGCCACCCGGCGGGCCCTCCCCCGCACCCCCCGAGGAAGCCCGGTATGGCAAGCCCGTCAGCCCGTGCCCAGCGCCGCACCGCCGCGCTGCTGCTGGCACCGTTTCTCGTCCTGTTCAGCGCCGTCACCCTCGCCCCGCTGCTCTACGCGGGCTGGATGAGCCTGTTCACCACCCGCACCTCCGGCCTCGGCTTCGGCGGCGCCCGCCAGGTCTTCGCCGGCCTGGACAACTTCACCGCCGCGCTGTCCGACCCGGCGTTCCGCCACGGGTTCCTGACCATCGCCGTCTACGTCGCGGTCTACATCCCGGTGATGATCGGCGGCGCGCTCGCCCTGGCGCTGCTGCTGGACTCGGGGCTGGCCCGGGCCCGCGCCTTCTTCCAGCTGGCCCTGTTCCTGCCGCACGCGGTGCCCGGGCTGATCGCGGCGCTGATCTGGGTCTACCTGTACACCCCCGGCCTCAGCCCGGTGATCGACCTGCTCGGGAACATCGACTTCCTGTCGGCGGACAACGCGGTCTTCTCCACCGCCAACATCGCGGTCTGGGAGTGGACCGGCTACAACACGGTGATCTTCTACGCCGCGCTCAAGGCGGTGCCCGGCGAGGTGCTGGACGCGGCCCGGATCGACGGCGCGGGCGGCATCCGCACCGCCCTGTCGATCAAGCTGCCGATGATCCGCCCCTCGGTCGCGCTGGCCGTGCTGTTCACGGTGATCGGATCGATCCAGCTGTTCACCGAGCCGAAGGTCATCTACAGCGCCTCCAGCGCGATCGGCAGCAGTTGGACGCCCAACATGTACGTCCAGACCGCCGCCTTCACCCGCAACGACTTCGGCCTGGCGGCGGCCGCCTCGCTGCTCATCGCGCTGTTCGCCGCCGTCCTGTCGTTCCTCGTCACCCGTCTGTCGCGCCACCGGAGCCAGTCGTGACCAAGCCCCTGACCCTCCCGGCCCCGGCCCCCGCCCCCGCCGCGGCCCGGACCGGCCGGAGCGCCCCGGCCCGGCCGCGCCCCTCGGCCCTGCTGTCCAAGGCCGGTGTGACCGCGATGCTGGGCCTGGCCGCCCTCTACACCCTGCTGCCGATGCTCTGGCTGCTGCTGTCCTCCACCAAGAGCCGGCAGGACCTGTTCAGCACGAACGGCTTCGCCCCCGGCAAGCAGTTCGCGCTCTTCGACAACCTCGGCCACCTGTTCGGCACCGACCACGGCATCTACCTGCGCTGGATCGTCAACACGGTGCTGTACGCGGGCGTCGGCGCCCTGCTGGCCACGGTGTTCGCGGTGGCCGCCGGGTACGCCTTCGACAAGCTGGCCTTCCCCGGCAAGGAGAAGCTCTTCGCCTTCGCCCTGCTCGGCGTGATGGTGCCGGGCACCGCGCTGGCGATCCCGCTGTACCTGCTCGCCGCCCGGGTCGGCCTGGTGAACACCTTCTGGGGCGTCTTCCTGCCCGGCCTGGTCTTCCCGTTCGGCGTCTACCTGGCCCGGGTGTTCAGCGCCGCCTACGTCCCCGACGAGGTGCTGGAGGCCGCCCGGATGGACGGGGCCGGCGAGTTCCGGGCGTTCTGCCGGATCGCCTTCCCGATGCTCGCCCCGGCCTTCGTGACCATCTTCCTGTTCCAGTTCACCCAGATCTGGAACTCCTTCTTCCTGCCCCTGGTGATGCTGTCCGACAAGGACCTGTTCCCGGTCAACCTCGGCCTGTACGTCTGGTACTCGTCCGCGCTCTCCCAGGGGCACCCGCAGGACTACCTGCTGGCCGTCGTCGGATCGCTGGTGTCCGTGGCGCCGCTGGTGGTGCTGTTCCTGATGCTCCAGCGGTTCTGGAAGTCCGGCATGACGGCCGGCGCCGTCAAGTAGGCCATCGACGTGAGGATCCCCGTGCCCGCGACCCCGCACCGCCCGCCCGCCGCGCACCGCCCGCGCGCCCTGTTCGCCATGGGGCGCCGACACCGCGACGCGCTCTTCCCGCCGGCCGCCGTCGAGCGGCTCGCCCGCCACGTCGACATCGACCCGCAGCTCGTCGTCGAGGACGCCGGGGGCTTCGACCGGATCGCGGACCTCGCCTCCGTCGAGCTGCTGGTCACCTCCTGGGGCTGCCCCCCGCTGGACGCCGCCGCGCTGGCCCGGATGCCCGCGCTGAAGGCGGTCGTGCACGCCGCCGGGAGCGTCAAGCACCATGTGACGGAGGCCTGTTGGGACCGCGGCCTGCGCGTCTCCACGGCCGCCGCGGCCAACGCCGTCCCGGTCGCCGAGTACACCCTCGCCGCCGTGCTGTTCGCCAACAAGCGCGTCCTGGAGATCGGCGGCCTCTACCGCGAGCACCGGACCGCCCTGGACTGGTCGGCGCACTTCCCCGGCTTCGGCAACTACCGGCGCACCATCGGCATCGTCGGCGCCTCCATGGTCGGGCGCCGGATGCTGGAGCTGCTGCGCGCCTTCGACTTCGACGTCCTGGTGGCCGACCCCCACCTCGACCCGGCCGAGGCCCGCACCCTCGGGGCCCGGCCGGTCGACCTGGACGAGCTGCTCGCGCTCTGCGACGTCGTCTCGCTGCACGCCCCCGCGCTGCCCGAGACCCACCACCTGCTGGACACCCGGCGCCTGGCCCTGATGCGGGACGGCGCGACGCTCGTCAACACCGGGCGGGGCTCGCTGGTCGACACCGCGGCGCTGACCGCCGAACTCCGCTCGGGCCGCCTGCACGCCGTCCTCGACGTCACCGAGCCCGAAGTGCTCCCGGCCGACTCGCCGCTGTACGCGCTGCCCAACGTGCTGCTGACCCCGCACATCGCCGGGTCGCTCGGCGGCGAGCTGCTGCGGATCACCGGGAGCGCCCTGGAGGAGGTCGAACGCTACTGTGCCGGACGGGAGTTCGCCCACCCGGTGAGCCGTGCGGCACTGTCCGTCTCGGCCTGAACGCACCACCGAGCACACCGTCGAGAACACCACCGAGCACCCCGTCGAGAACACCGTCGAGCACACCGCCCAGACCCCCGGAGCATCCGCCGTGCCCCCCACCGACCGACCGACCGACGTCCTGGTCTACACCCGCACGACGGGTTACCGCCACGCCTCCATCCCCGCCGCGACCGAGGCGCTGCGCGAGCTGGGCCGGGAGCACGGCTTCGCCGTCGAGGCCACCGAGGACCCGGCCGCGTTCACCGACGCCTCGCTGGCCGGGCGTGGCGCGGTGGTGTTCCTGTCCACCAGCGGCGAGGTGCTCGCCCCGGACGGGCGGGCGGCGCTGCGGCGCTGGGTGGAGGGCGGCGGCGGCTTCGTGGGCGTGCACTCGGCCGCCTGCACCGAGTACGGCTGGCCGTACTACGGCGGGCTGCTCGGTGCGCGCTTCGCCGGGCACCCGGACGTCCAGCCGGCCACCGTGCTGGTGGAGGACCGGGACCACCCGGCGACGGCCCACCTGCCGGCGCGCTGGGAGTGGTGCGACGAGTGGTACGACTTCCGGGACAACCCCCGGCCGGGGGTGCGGGTGCTGGCGAGCGTGGACGAGTCGGGCTACCGGGGCGGCGCGATGGGCGGCGACCACCCCCTGGTGTGGTGCCGGGAGTCCGGAGCGGGCCGCTCGTTCTTCACCGCCCTGGGACACGCGGAGGAGGCGTACGCGGACCCGCTCTTCCGCCGCCACCTGCTGGGCGGCCTGCGCTGGGCGGCCCGCGCGGCGCACTGACGCCGACGGACGCGCAGGGCCCCGCCGAACGCCCCCGGCCTGGAAGCTATGCTGCCAGGCCGGGGGCGAGTGCTATCGTCGTGCTCGCCCAGGACCAGGAAGGGGAGCTCGCGCATGCTCGGTGGGGTGTTCCCGGTGGCGCAGGCCCCGCGGGCCGGCGGGCGGTCGGCCGCCGTGCCGGCCGGATCCTCCGGAGCCGTCGGGGGGCGGGTCGCATGACGGTCGGACGCGGGACGCTGAGCGACCAGATCGTGCGCGAGATCATCGCGGAGATCAAGGAGCGGGACCTGCGGGCCGGCGACGAGGTCCCGGCCGAGGGCGAGCTCGCCGAGCGGCACGGGGTGAACCGCCTGGTGGTCCGCGAGGCCGTCCGGACCCTGGTGGCCCGGGGCGTGCTGACCTCCAGCCAGGGGAAGCGGGCCCGGGTCGCGGTGCCCTCCCCCACGGTGCTGGAGCAGATCCTCGAGTTCCGCCTCAGCCAGAACTCGATGGACCTGCGCGACTTGATAGACACCCGCCGGGTGATCGAGGGCGAACTCGCCCGCCGCGCGGCGTCCCGGGTCGCCGCCGGGCGCGGCTCGGTGGACGGGGCCGAGCTCGCGCTGGCCGCCATGCGTGAGCGCACCGGCGACCGCGAGGGCTTCATCGCCGCCGACCTGGCCTTCCACCAGGCCGTGGCCGACCTCGCCGACTCCAACGTCCTCTCCTTCATCCTGTCGGCCATGAACGGCGTCCTGCTGGACGCCCGCCGCACCAGCTTCCAGGGCCGGGAGCAGCGCGGCAGCAGCCACCAGGAGACCGTCGACGCGCACCGGGAGATCCTCGACGCCGTCATCGCCGGCGACCCGGACGCCGCGGCCGGGGCGATGGCCCGCCACCTCACCGAGACCGGCCACGACCTGGGGCTGTGAGGGCCGGTCGCGGGGCTCAGAAGCGCGGTTCCAGGGCGAGTTCGGTCCAGATCGTCTTGCCGCGCTCCGCGTACCGGCAGCCCCAGCGCTCCGCCAGCTGCGCGATCAGGAACAGGCCGCGCCCGCCCTCGTCGCTGTCCAGGGCGCGGCGCAGGCGCGGCTGGGTGTTGGAGGGGTCGGAGACCTCGCAGACCAGCGCCCGGTCGCGGATCAGCCGCAGCACGGCGGGGCCCCGGGTGTAGCGGATGGCGTTGGTGACCAGTTCGCTGACGACGAGTTCGGCGGCGAAGGCGAGGTGGTCCAGGCCCCAGGCGGCGAGCTGGGCCCCGGTGTCGGCGCGGGCCCGCTGGACGTCGGCGAGGTCGGTGTAGCGCCGGGTGAGGACGTCCTGCGGCAGCACGGCGCGGGTGCGGGCGAGCAGCAGGGCGGTGTCGTCGTCGGGGTGGTCCGCGGCGGGGCGGGCGGCGAGCAGGTCGTCGGCGATCGCCCGCAGGGGGCGGGCGGCGGGGGCGAGGGCGGGCAGCCGGGTCAGCAGGCCGGGCATGGCGGCGTCCGGGTCGTGGCCGGTGAGACCGTCGGTGTACAGGGCGAGCAGGCTGCCCGGTTCCAGCACGGTGCGGTGGACCTCGTAGGCGCTGTCGCCGGCGCCGAGCGGCGGCCCGGGGTCCAGGGGCAGGTAGCGGGCGGTGCCGTCGGGGGTCAGCAGCAGCGGCGGGGGGTGCCCGGCGCTGGCGGTGTGCAGTTCCCGGTCGACGGGGTCGTAGACGGCGAACAGGCAGGTCGCGCCGACGGTGTCGGGCTCGTCGGACTCGGCGGCCATCCGCTGGACGAGGTCGTTGAGGCGGATCAGCAGGTCGTCGGGCGGGAGGTCGAGTTCGGCGAGGGTGTGCACGGCGGTGCGCAGGCGGGCCATGGTGGCGGTGGCCTGGAGGCCGTGCCCGGTGACGTCGCCGATGACCAGGGCGGTGCGCAGCGAGGAGAGCGGGAAGGCGTCGTACCAGTCGCCGCCGACGCCGAGGGTGCCGTCGGCGGGCCGGTAGGCGCCGGTGCTCTCGCAGGCGGTGGTGGTGTCGGTGGTGGGCGGCGGGAGCAGGCTGTTCTGCAGGACGACGGCGGTGGCGTGCTCGCGGGTGTAGCGGAAGGCGTTGTCGAGGGCGAGGGCGGTGCGGTCGCACAGGTCCTGGACGAGTTTCACGTCGGCGTCGTCGAAGGGTTCGGGGGTGGTGGTGCGCCAGACCATGACGTAGCCGAACAGGCGGCCCCGGTAGTAGAGCGGGCAGCCGATCGCGGAGCGCATGCCCTCGGGGACGAGGGCGGCGATCAGCCGGGGGTCGCCGCCCAGCGCGTAGCGGGCGGTGTCCGGGTCGAAGATGAGGGCGCCGCCGACCGCGACGGCGGCGATCTCCGGCCGGTCGGAAACGCTGGGGACGGGTTCGCCGACCTGGACGAGCGGGGCTGGCCAGCGCCCCTCGACGGCCTTCGCGGCGACCCGGCGCGGCGCGGACGCCTGGACGCCGGGGTAGCCGAGCTGCGGGTCGCGGCCCTGGAGGACGGTGTCGGGGAAGTCGACGGCGGCCAGGTCGCCGAGGGCCGGGACCAGCACGTCGACGAGTTCGCGGGCCCCGCCGACCACGTCGAGGGAGCCGCCGATCTCGGCGGCGCGGCGGTAGGCCTCGGCCAGGCCGAGGCGGGCGCGGCCGGCGGTGGCGGGCAGCTCGACCAGGACGACGGCCACGCCGCGGGGGCGCCCGTCGGGGCCGTCGACGGGGAAGCAGGTGAGGGAGAAGACCCGCTGTTCGTCCAGGCGGTGCTCCACCCCGATGACGGCGGTGCCGTCGAGGGCGGCCCGGGCGCAGGCGGCCCGGGCGGGCACGCCCTCGGGGGTGCGCAGCCGCTCCAGCCAGTCCTGTCCGTCCGGGCCGGTGCCCAGGCCGGTCACCAGCAGGGCGTCGAAGGCGGCGCTGAGCCGAACGGGGCGCAGGCCCCGGTCGAGGTAGGCGGTGGCGATGCGGTCCTGCTGGAGCACGGCCCGGGCGAGCAGGGCGTCCCGGGGTTCGGCCGGGTCGGCGGGCTGCGGGGTGATCGTGAGCAGCGCGCCGCCGCCGGGCGGGCCGGCGGGCAGTAGGTGCAGGTCGGCGGTGCACCGGCTGCCGTCGGCGAGGCGCAGCCGGGCGCCCTCGACGGGGGCGGTGCCGGTGGGCAGCGGGTGGCCGAGCAGCTCGGCGGCCGGTCGGCCGCGCAGGTCGGCGGTGCGGGCGCCGAACAGGTCGGCGGCGGTCCGCGACCACCAGGTGACGGCGCCCGACGGGTCGAGCAGGACCGCGGCGGTCACGGGGGCGGGGCTCCCGGCCGGATCCGGGCCGGGGGCGGGGGCGGGGGCTGCTGGAGAGTCCACGGGGCGTCTCCCCTTCCGGGCTCGGGCGCGTACGCTCGGGCGCGTACCTCCTGCCAGGATGCGCCGCGGCGCGGCTGCGGGCACGCCGCGGCTGCGGTCAGCCGCCGGGCGGGCCCGGGAGGCCCGCGGGACGGGGCCGGTGGCGCTGTCCCGGACGCGGGTGCGGGGGACGGCGGCGGGTCGGCGTGGGCGTACGAGCCGCTGCGGGCGGGGAGACGGCGGCCTCCGGACAGGCCCTCGCGCTGCTCGCCGGGCCTGCCCGCACCGAGCGGCTCGCGGCCGTCGCCGCCCCGTACCAGCCGCCCCGGCCCACCGCCGTCGCCGCCCCGCACCGGCCCCGGCCCCGGCCCGCCGCCCGGCAGGCCGACCGGGTGATTCGGCCCGCTGATGCTCCGAGGTCCGGCGGACCTCGGCGGCCGACGATCCCGCAGGGCGCCCCGCAGGGCGCCGTCCGTCGAGGAGGACGTGAGGCCCACGGGGCGCTCCCCCGCGTCCGGGGCCCGTCCGCCTCCGCCGGAGGGCCGGGGGGTGTCCACCTGGCAGGGCGCCCAGGGCTGCGGCGCGGCGGCACGTGCGTCGCCGCGGCCACGTCCGCGCTCGCGGGGGCCGCCCGCCGTTCCTACAGGTCACCCCACTGGTCGAGCAGGGCGTCGGCGTCGGGTTCGGCGGGTGGCTCCTGCGCCGCGAGCGCCTGCTCGACCCAGATGATCTTGCCGCGGGCCAGGTAGCGGGTGCCCCAGCGCTCGCAGAACCGGGCCACCAGGTAGAGGCCGCGGCCGCCCTCGTCGGTGTCGGCGGCGCGGCGCAGGTGCGGGGAGGTGCTGCTGCCGTCGGCGACCTCGCAGATCAGGTGCCGGTCGTCGCAGAGCAGGCGCAGCCGGACGGGCTCGGTGCCGTAGCGGATGGTGTTGGTGACGAGTTCGCTGATGATCAGCTCGGTGGCGAAGACCTTGTGCTCCAGGCCCCAGCGCTCCAGGGTGGCGGCGGCCTCGGTGCGGACCCGGGAGACCGAGGCGGGGTCCCGTTCGAGGTGCCACTCGGCGATCTTGTCGGGGTCCAGGCAGCGGGTGCGGGCGGCGAGCAGCGCCACGTCGTCGTCGGGGCGTTCGGGCAGCAGGGCGTCCAGGGCCGCGGTGCAGGCGCCCTCGGGGGTGCCGTCGGAGCCGGCCAGGGCGCGGGCGAGCAGGTCGAACGCCTCGTCGGTGTCGCGGCGGCGCTGCTGGAGCAGGCCGTCGGTGAACAGCACCAGCAGGGTGCCCTCGTCGAGGCGCAGGTCGAGTGTCTCGGCGGGCAGGGCCGTGCCGGTGCCCAGCGGCGGGGAGACCGGCAGTTCGGGGACGTGCACGGTGCCGTCGGGGTGCAGCAGCGCGGGCGGCGGGTGGCCCGCGGAGGCCATCGCGCAGTGTCCGGTGACCGGGTCGTAGACGGCGTACAGGCAGGTCGCGCCGGTGGCCGCGCCGCCGTCCGCGGTCGGGTCCATGCGGGTGACGAACTCGTCGAGCTGGGCGAGGAGTTCGTCCGGTTCGAGATCGAGGGCGGAGAAGTTGTGCACGGCGGTGCGCAGCCGGCCCATCGTCGCCGCGGCGGCCACGCCGTGGCCGACCACGTCGCCGACGGCCAGCGCGACCCGGGCGCCGGAGAGCGGGATGACGTCGAACCAGTCGCCGCCGACGCCGGCCTCGGCGGGCCGGTAGCGCCAGGCGGTCTCGACGGCGCTGTGGGCGGGCAGCTCGCCGGGCAGCAGGCTGCGCTGGAGCGCGGTGGCGGTGGCGTGCTCGCGGGTGTAGCGGCGGGCGTTGTCCAGGCAGACGGCGGCGCGCAGCGCGAGTTCCTCGGCGAAGGCGAGGTCCTCGGCGGTGAACGGCTGCTGCTCGGCGCGCCAGAAGTTGGCCACGCCGAGGACGAGGTCGCCGGTCTGGAGCGGCACCGAGACGAGGCTGTGCAGGCCGAAGTCGAGCAGCTCGCGGGCGTGGTCGGGGTCGGCGCACCAGTCGTCGCGGGCGGCGAGGTCGATCAGCAGGGCCCGGCCGGCGGCCAGGTCGGCGGGGATGGTGGAGACGGGGGCGGTGCTGACGGGGTGGCCGAGCGGGTACAGCGGGAACTCGTCGCGGACGCCGGTGCGGGCGGTGCGGCGCACCCGCAGGCTTCCCGGTTCGGGTTCGGCCCCCTCCAGTACGGGTTCGAGGAGTTCGACGGTGGTGTAGTCGGCGAACTCGGGGACGGCGGCGCGGGCGAGTTCCTCGGCGGTGCGGGTGACGTCGAGGGTGGTGCCGATCCGCAGCCCGGCGGCGTACAGCAGGTCCAGGCGGCGGTGCGCGGTCTCGGCGCGGCCGGCCAGCGTGCGCAGCTCGGTGGTGTCGCGCAGGGTGGCGACCGCGCCGTCGGTGCGGTCGGCCCGGCGGACGGGGCGCTGGTTGACGGCCAGCAGCCGTTCGCCGACGGGGTGCACCTCGTCGGTGGCGGTGCGGCCGGAGCCGAGCAGTGCGGCGAGGTCGGGCGGCAGGCCGAGGGCGTCGAGCCGCGGGGCGGGGTCCGCGGCGGGCAGGTCGAGCAGGCGGCGGGCCTCGTCGTTGGCGAGTTGCAGGCGGCCGTCGCCGGTGATGACGACGCCCTCGCGGACGGCGTGCAGCACGGCGTCGTGGTGTTCGTACATCCGGGTCATCTCGGCCGGCCCCAGTCCGTGGGTCTGCCGCCGCAGCCGCCGGCTGACCAGGGCCGACCCGCCGGCGGCGAGCACCAGGGCGGCGCCCGTGGCGACGAACAGCACGGGCAGCTGCGCCTGGAGGTGCTCCTGGACGCTCTTGACCTGGATGCCGACCGAGACCAGGCCCACCGGCTTCCCGGCGGGGTCGAAGACGGCGACCGTGGTGTCCACGGCCCGGCCGAACAGGGTGCTGTCGAAGGTCTCCTGGAACGGCTCGCCGCTGAAGGCGGGGGCGAACGCGCCGGAGACGTGGCCGCCGATCAGGCTCGGGTCGGGGTGGGACCAGCGGATGCCGTTGGGGTCGAACGCCACCACGTACGCCACGCCCGCCTTCATCCGGGTCTGTTCGGCGGCGGGCTGGAGGACGGCGCTGGGGTCGGCGGACTCCATCGCGGCGCGCGTCCCGGGCGCGTTGGCGAAGGACTCGGCGACCGACATCGAGCGGTCGTACGCCTCCTGCGTGGTGCGCTGGCGGGCCTGCACCACCAGCGCGGCCAGCGCGGCGCCGGCCAGCACCACGATCACCACCAGTTGCAGCAGGAACACCCGCGTCGCCAGACTGCGCGGCAACCGGGCCCACCGCGGTCTCCCGTGCTCGCTCACCCCTACATTCTGGGATCCCGCCGCGCCGACGGCCTGTCCGGACGGACAGCGGGCCCGGCAGCGGGCCCGGCGGCGGGGCGGCAGGTCCCGTTCAGCGGGTGGCGGCGGGGGAACGGAGCAGGCCGCCCGGCTCCCACCGGCGGACCTCGGGCCGCTCCCCCGTACCGGGCGCGCCCGCCAGCGCGGCCTGCCGGCCGGCGGCGGCGACGGCCTCCGCGGCGGTGGGCGTCCAGTGCGCCGAGACGCGCAGGCCGGTGCGTCCGTCGCCCAGGGCGGTGCGCAGGGTGACGATCCACGGCGGCCCCCAGACCTGCGGCGGGCGCGCCGACGGGGTCGGCGCGCCCGGGGACGGAGCGGCGGAGGCGGTTCCGGCGGCAGGGGCGGTGGAGAAGCAGGACACGGTGTCCTCCGGGGTGGTGCTCGGTGGGTGCGGCGGCGCCCACCGCCCGTCAGGGCGGGGGCGGTGGGCACCGCCGCGGCTTGCGGGGCCGCCCCGGGCCGGGGCCCGGGGCGGCGGGGGGCGGGTCAGGGGGTGCGGACCCAGAACTCGATGGACAGCGGCGGGACGGTGACGGTCAGGGTCGGGCCGGTCTTGAATCCCAGGGACTGGTTGTTGGTCGAGGGGCCGTAGCGGTGGCCCTCGAAGGCGGCGGCGGTCTGGGTGTCGACGGTGTAGGTGAAGGAGTCGGTGGTGGAGCGGTTGGTGATCGCGAAGACGGGCTTGCCCGCCGGGGTCTTCCAGGCCATGATCCGCTGGTCCCGCAGGACGGCGGACTCGTCGACGCCGTAGCGGACGGAGTCCCACGGCAGGTACTTGACGAAGCCGGCCACCGCGTTCCAGTTCTGCGGGTTGAAGTCCCAGTGGCCGACCGGGATGTTCGGGAAGCGGCTGAAGTCGGTGTCGTTCGGCGGCCGCCAGAAGCCGAGCGAGTAGCCGGGCGCCTCGGCGTTGGTGGTGGGCTTGAGGGCGTGCAGCCAGAACCAGGTGGGGGCGTTCTGGAAGACCATCCAGTTCATGATCGACTGGGCGGTGTTGACCGTCCGCACGTCCGAGGTCTTGTTGTCGAGGTACTCGAACTCGTTGTTGAAGACCGTCTTGCCGGACGCTCCGACCCGGAAGTCGTGGTCGATCTGGTAGTCGGAGTCGTAGCCGATCCGGTGGTAGGTCCAGGCGTCGACGTAGGACAGCGCGGTGGCGTCCTGGGTGATCGCCTGGCCGATGGCGCCGCCCCAGCCGTCGAGGCTGTCGGCGGTGACCATGACGTTCGGGTACTTGGACTTGATCTTCGGCGCGACGGCCTTGAAGGTCGCCAGGTACTGGTCGGCGGTGTAGACGCAGGAGGAGTAGCCGGTGGAGAACCGGGGCTCGTTCTGCAGGCCCCACATCGACACCGGGATGCCCTGGGCGGTGAGGTGGTCGAGGTCGCCGACCAGGGCGTCGCCGAAGTCGGACAGGAACTGCGGGTCGAAGGAGGCCAGGTGGCCGCCGATGTAGGAGTCGTTGGACTTCCAGCCCGGGGCGGGCGACCAGTACTCGACCGAGGTGCCCTCGATGTGGGCGCGGCTCATCATGTCGGCGAGTCCGGCGCCCTGGCCGGCGAAGCGGTCCTGGATGTGCTTGCGGGTGGAGTCCAGGCCCCGGTAGTACAGGCCCATCGCCAGCCGGCAGTAGCGGAAGCCGCGGTCGGAGCGGCCGCCCATCAGCATCTGCTGGTAGAACCGGGTGAGTTCGGAGGCGGTGAGGTCGTGCGGGACGCCGCTGACGGTGTCCGGCAGGCCGTTGTTGCCCGAGCCGATCGAGTCGGACTGGATCTCGAAGCCCAGGCCGAGGATGGTCTGCTTGGCGGCCTGGTCGAAGCGGATCGTGTAGCTGCCCGAGGTGGCGGCGGTGGTGGCCGCCGCGGCCGGGGACAGGTGGAGCAGGGGCGAGAGCGCCGCGCCGGCGCCGACGGTCGCGGCGCCGCGCAGCATGGAGCGGCGGCTGATCCCGCTCGGCTCGGGCAGGGCCATGGTCTACCTCCGGAGGGTGGGTGGGGGGAAGGCGACGGGGTACTGCGGGTGTCCGCGTCCGCGACCGGGGTCAGAAGCGGGCGACGGTGTAGCGGTCGACGGCGTCCTCGTCGAGGTCGAAGCCCAGGCCCGGGCCGGTGGGCACGGTCAGCACGCCGTCGGCGAACTTCGGCGGGTTGAGCAGGATGGCCTCGCGGATCGGGTTGGGCAGCCGGTTGTACTCGTAGGTGCGCAGGTTCGGGGTGGCCGCGCACAGCTGGAGGGCGGCGCACAGGCTGACGCCGGAGCCGACGCCGTGCGGGGCGATGTCGACGTGGAAGGCGGAGGCGAGCGCGGACAGCCGCATCGCCTCGGTGATGCCGCCGCACCGGGCCACGTTCGGCATGAAGACGTCGATGGCCCGGTTCAGCAGGGACTCGCGCAGGTCGAAGCGGGTGAAGTGGGTCTCCCCGTTGACCACGGTCAGGCCGGTGCGGCGGCGCAGTTCGCCGAGGTTGGCGAGGTCGTCGACCTGGAGCGGCTCCTCGTACCAGGAGATGCCGAGGTCGGCCAGGACGGCGCCGACCCGGGTGGCCTGGTCGAGGTCGTAGGCGCAGTTGACGTCGGTGAGGATCTCGACGTCCTCGCCGACGGCGGCGCGCACCGCGCTCAGGTGGGCCCGGTCGGTGCGCTCGCCGCGCCCGATCTTGACCTTGAGGGCCTTGAAGCCGGCATCGACGAAACCGAGCGCCTGGCGGGCGGAGTCCTCGGGGTCGGCGTGCAGGGCGACGGGGCTGGCGTAGCAGGGCACCGTCTCCCGGATCGGGCCGCCGAGCAGCCGGTGGACGGGCTGTCCGGCGAGCTTGCCGCGCAGGTCCCACAGGGCGAGGTCGACGCCGGCCAGGGCTTCGAGGTAGAAGCCGCGGTTGTGGCCGCCGGCCGCCTGGCCCTGGTAGAGGCGCTCCCAGATCGCTCCGGTGGCCAGCGCGTCCTGGCCGATCAGCAGCGGGGCCAGCACGGTGGCCACCACGGTGGCGGTGACCTGCGGGGAGGGCAGGCCGTAGGCCTCGCCGATGCCGACGCTACCGTCCTCGGTGTGGACCTTGACCAGGGTGGCGTACTGGCCCCGGCGGGGCAGGACCAGGTGACTGGAGGCGGGGTAGCGCAGCCAGTCCGGCACGTCTTCGGGCGAGTCGTAGAGGTCGTCGAAGCTGGCGGACAGGGCCAGGGCCTCGACCTTGGTGATGCGCAGCGGCTGGGTGCTCACGGGTCTCTCTCCTGCGGGAGGTGATGCGGGCCGCCCTCCGTCGGGAGGGCGGGACGGGTCAGGCGTGTTCGAGGATGTCGCCGCGCGAGGTCTCGCGGCCGCTGAAGACGGCGACCGCGGTGATCAGGCAGCCGGCCACGACGTAGAGGGCGACGGGGGCGATGGAATTGGTGCCGGCGACGAGCGCCGCGCCGATGAAGGGGGTGGTGCCGCCGAAGATCGCTCCGCCGAACTCGCGGCCGACGCTGACCCCGCTGAACCGGACCCGGGCGTCGAACTGCTCGGCGACCAGGGCGGCCTGCGGGCCGAAGACCATGTCCTTGCAGATCGGGACGGCCAGCACCAGTGCCAGGAAGACCAGCGCGGTGTTGCCGGTGCCCAGCAGCCAGAAGAACGGGTAGGCGTAGGCGATGGTGCAGCCCAGGCCGATGGCGACCATGGTGCGGCGGCCGATCCGGTCGGAGAGCCAGCCCCAGAACGGGATGGTGACGATCTCCAGGGCGCCGGCCAGGGCTGCGGCCCACAGCATGGTCGACTTGGGGATGCCCAGGTTCTTGGTGGCGTAGGAGAGGCCGAACGCCTGGATCAGGTAGGCCCAGACGAAGCCGGAGGCGGTGATCCCGAGCACCCGCAGGACGGCGCCGGGCTGCTCCTTGACGACGGTCAGGAACGGGAAGCGGACGGTCTCGGCCTGGTCGGCCAGCTCGGTGAAGACCGGGGTCTCCTTGATGCCCCGGCGCAGCCACATGCCGAACAGCACCAGGACGAAGCTGAGCAGGAACGGAATGCGCCAGCCCCAGGTGAGGAAGGCGTGGTCGGGCAGCAGGGCGACCAGGGCGAAGACGGCGGTGGCCAGGACGGAGCCGGCGCCGGTGCCCATCGCGGGGATGGAGCCGAACAGGCCGCGCTTGCCGTTGGGGGAGTTCTCGACGGTGAGCAGCGTCGCGCCGGCGAACTCGCCGCCGACCGCGATGCCCTGGCAGATCCGCAGCAGGACCAGCAGGATCGGGGCCCACACGCCGACGGTGGCGTGGGTGGGCAGGACGCCGACCAGGGTGGTGGCGATGCCCATGCCGAGCATGGTGATCAGCAGGACGTACTTGCGGCCGATCCGGTCACCGAGGTGGCCGAAGAGGATGCCGCCGATGGGGCGGGCGGCGAAGCCGACGCCGAAGGTGGCGAAGGAGGCCAGGGTGGCGCCGGTCGAGCTGGAGCCGAAGAAGAGTGGGCCGAAGACCAGCGCCGAGGCGAGGCCGTAGAGGTTGAAGTCGTACCACTCCATGACGGTGCCGACGGTCGCGGCGGCCATGGTGCGCCGGGTGGTGGCGCTGGAGGTGCTGTTCACGTGGGTGCTTCCGGGGTGTGCTGTGGTGGTCACGGGGTTCTCCCACCGACTGGGGGCGGCTGATGCAAGCCAACGTATGCGATATACGAAATGCGGTCCAGAGGTGATTCGTCGATGTTTCCGTTTCGTGTCCCGGCGCCGTCCCGGTAGGCGGCGGCGGGGGGCGCGGCCACCTCCGAGCGCCGGGCCAGTACCGCGCCCGCCAGGGCGTCCGGCTCCGGCAGGCGGTGCCGGGCGGTGGTGGCGAACATCCGCCCGCCGCCGAAGGCGACGCTGCTGACGTGCGGCGTACCGACGGCCGAAGCGCCCAGCAGCCGGCCGTCGGGGGCGTGGCAGCGCACCGTCCCCGACCCCCAGGCCGCGACCCACAGGCGGCCCAGGGCGTCCACGGCCATGCCGTCGGGGCGGCCCTGGCGCTCCGGCAGGCGTACCAGCGGCCGGGCGGCGCCCAGCTCCCCGGTGGCCGGATCGAGGGCGTGGGCGGTGATCTCGCCCCGGGCGCTGTCGGCGAGGTAGAGCACCGTGCCGTCCGGGGCGAAGACCGGCCCGTTGGGCACCGTCAGCCCCTCCAGCACCCGGTGCACGCTTCCGTCGGCGTCCACCCGGTACAGGCTGCCCGCGCCCTCGGCGGCGTCGGCGGCCATGCTGGTGGCCCAGAACCGGCCCGCCGGGTCGCAGCCCGCGTCGTTCATCCGCCGCGGCCGGTCGGCGCCGGCCTCCGGGCGGGCGAGCCAGCGCACCGGGCCGGTGGGGCCCAGCCGGACGATCCCGTCCCCGGCCGCGGCGATCCACTCCCCCGCACGGCCCGCCACCGGGGCCGCCGCGCCCAGCGGCACCCCCAGGTCGGCCAGCGTCCGCACCCGGCCCGGCCGGGCCGGGTCCCAGGCGTGCAGCGTCCCGCGCAGCAGGTCGGTGTAGTACAGCCGCCCGCCGTGCCAGCGCGCGCCCTCGGCCAGCTGGTGGCGGGCCGGACCGATCGGCCGCCAGTGGTCCTCGCGCATCGGCGACTCCTCCGTTCGGTACGGGTGGTGCTCAGCGCCGGGCGGCGCTCAGCGCAGGGCGGTGCCGGGCGGGGCGGACAGCAGTCCGAGCTCGGTCCGCAGGGGCAGTCCCTCCCAGTCGCCGGCCCCGGCGACCGCGAACGCGCCCAGCGAGACCGCCCGTTCCAGGCGGTCGGCCACCGGCAGGCCGTCCAGTCGGCCCGACAGGTAGCCGGCCGTGAACGCGTCGCCGGCGCCGACCGTGTCGCGCACCGTCACCCGCACCGCCTCCCTGGACGTGGCACCGTCCTCGGTGAAGACCTCGGCACCCTCGGCGCCGCGCTTGACCACCACCTCCCGGACGCCCGCCTCCAGCAGCGCCTCCACCCGCGCGGCCTCGGTGTCCGCCGCCGCCGGGGCGGCCAGGTGCAGTTCGTCGTCCGAGGCGACCAGCACGGTGGCGCGGGCCGCCAGCGGGCGCAGCGCCTCGGCGGCGTCCCGGGCCGACCACAGCCGGGCGCGGTGGTTGACGTCCAGGCAGAGCACCGCGCCGGTGCGGTTCGCCTGCTCGGCGGCGTACCGCACGGCGCCCAGCGGGCCGGGGCCCAGGGCGGCGGTGACGCCGGTCAGGTGGACCACGTGCGCGCCCTCGGCGAGCGCGGCGGCGGCGTGCCGCTCGGACAGCAGGCTGCCCGCCGAGTTCGTGCGGTAGTAGACGACCCGGGTCAGGTCGGTGGTGCGCGGCTCGAAGACGACCAGGCCGGTGGGCGCGTGGTCGTCCACCGGGGCGTGGGCGAGGTCGACGCCCTCGGCGCGCAGCGTGCGCAGCACCAGGCGGCCGAACTCGTCGGCGCCGACGACGCCGGCCCAGCGCACCCGGTGGCCGAGCCGGGCCAGCCCGATGGCGACGTTGGCCTCGGCGCCGGCCACCGTCAGGTCGAGGGAACCGCCCAGGTGCAGCGGGCGGTCGGCGCGCAGCGCGCCCATCGCCTCCCCGAGCGTCACGACGTCGAGCACGGCTGCTCCTCCTCCACCACGCGCAGGAACTCCTCGATCCGGCCGGGCAGTCCGGCGTCGCCGCCGGGGTGCGCGGCGGCGCCGATCAGCGGGCCGCCGACGCCGACGGCCAGCGCCCCGGCGGCCAGGAACGCGGCGGCGGCCCGGGCGTCGACACCGCCGACGGGGACGAAGTGCGCGGCGGGGAACGGGTCGCGCAGCGCCTTCAGGTAGCCGGGGCCGCCGAGGGAGGCGGGGAAGAGCTTGAGGGCGGTGGCGCCCTCGGCCAGCGCGAGCGCCACCTCGGTGGGCGTCGCCACTCCGGCGAGCACCGGCAGGCCCGACTCCCGGGCCTGGTCGAGCGCGGCGGTCACGCCGGGGGTGACGGCGAAGGACGCGCCGGCCGCCGCCGCGTCCCGGGCGTCGGCGGGGGTGAGGACGGTGCCCGCGCCGAGCGCCGCGCCCTCACCCAGGGCGGCGCGGGCGCGCTCGATCACGGTCAGCGCCCCGACGGTGGTCAGCGACACCTCCACCAGGGTGACGCCGCCGCGGAACAGCGCCAGGACCGTGTCGAGCGCCGCGTCCGGGTCGGTCCCCCGGACGATGGCCAGGAGCCGGCGCGCGCGCAGGCTCTCGATGAGGTCATCCGGTTGCATGCCTGCCTCCAGAACTCGGACGGGATTTCAGATATAGTATACGTTCCTTCTCCGATCCCGCCCGTCCGCCCTCGTTCCGCCGCCCGAAAGGCCCCCCTCATGACCAGAACGGCCCTCATCACCGGCGCGGCCGGCGGCATCGGCCGCGCCGTCGCCGCCCGCCTGCTCGCCGACGGCTGGCAGGTGGCCGGACTCGACCTGGCCGGCGCCGGCCCCGACGGGGTCGGGATGCACCACGCGGACGCCACCGACCCCGCCCAGGTGCGCGCCGCGGTCGCCGCCGCCCTCGGCCGGCTGGGCCACCTCGACGCCCTGGTCACCTGCGCCGGCCTGACCGAGGGCGCGCCGCTGCACGAGACCACCGACGAGCAGTGGCACCACGTGCTGGACGCCAACCTCACCTCGGTGTTCCTGTGCGTGCGCGAGGTGCTGCCCGCCATGCTGGCCGCGGGCACCGGCACCGTGGTGACCATCGGCTCCGTCCTGCACCGCACCGCCGCACCCGGCCTGCCCGCCTACGCCGCCGCCAAGGGCGCCATCGCCGCCCTCACCCGGCAACTGGCCGTCGACTACGGCCACCGCGGGCTGACCTTCCTCACCCTCGCCCCCGGCTGGGTCCGCACCCCCGCCACCGAGGCCCGCCTCGGGGCCCGCGCCGACCAGGACCTGGCCCGGCTGCGCGAGAGCAACCCGCTGCGCACCGTCGCCGACGCCGCACAGGTGGCCGACGCCGTCGCCCTCGCCCTCAGCCCCGCCGCCGCGCTGCTCACCGGCTCCGAACTCGTCCTGGACGCCGGTGCCCGCCTGGTCAGCCCCGCCAGCCTGCTCCGCGACGCCCACCGCGAACGCCTGGGCCTGCCACCCCTGGACGCCTGACGGGCCGTCGGCCACGTCGAAGGGCCCGCCGGCCCGCTCCCCGTTCGGGGGAGTCGGAGCGGCGGGCCCTTCGACGTCCGGGCCTCAAGCACCCGGCATCAGGCATCCGGCGCCAAGCACCCGTCCTCAGGCATCCGTCCTCAGGCACCCGGCGCCAAGCACCCGTCCTCAGGCGCCGACGGCGACCTCGTGGTCGGCCTGGGCGCGCATGTGCAGCCGGGCGGCGTCCTCCGCGGCCCGCACGTCGCGCGAGCGCAGGGCCGCCAACAGCGCCTCGTGCTCCTCGACGACCGAGGCCCACTCCCGCTCGCCCATCGGCGCGGTGATCCGGAAGCGGCGCACCGTCAGCAGCAGTTGGTCGGTCAGCTCGGCCAGCACCCGGTAGCCGGCCGCCTCGGCCAGCAGGCCGTGGAAGCGGGAGTTCAGCTCGGCCATCGCGGCCAGCTCGCCGCCCGCCAGGGCCGCGCGCATGTCCGCCTGGGCGCCCTCCAGCGCCGCGAGGGCGCCGTCGGTCACCCGCTCCGCGGCCAGGCCGGCCACCAGCGCCTCGATCGCCTCCCGGGCCAGGAACACCCCGCGCATCTCGGCCACGTCCACGGCGGCCACCGTGACCCCGGCGTGCGGCCGGGCCACCAGCAGCCCGTCGGACTCCAGGCGCTTGACCGCCTCCCGGACCGGGATCTTGCTGACGCCCAGCACCCGGGACAGCTCGTCCATGTTGACGCGGTCGCCCGGCTTGAGGTCGCCCCGGGCGATCGCCCCGTGCAGGGTCTCGTAAGCCAGGTCGGCCTTGCTCTTGACCACCGGCAGCGACTTCGCCCAGCTGTTCTCACCCATCGGTCAATCGTATGCGATATCCCACCCACTGTCCAAGGCTCAACAAACCCACCGCAACGATCCGGACACGCCGCGCGGAACCGGCGGCACCCGGGCCGGGGCCCGGATCAGCCCTCCCGGATCACCACCGGCTCCTGGTCGGCCTGGGAGCGGATGTGCGCCCGGGCGGCGTCGGCGGCGGCCCGGGGGTCGCGCGAGCGCAGCGCGGTCAGCAGCGCCTCGTGCTCGGCGACCACCGCCTCCCAGCTGCCGGTGTCCAGCGGCGCGGCCGCCCGGTAGCGGCGCACCGTCAGCAGCAGTTGGTCGGTCAGCTCGGCCAGCACCCGGTAGCCGGCCGCCTCGGCGAGGACGCCGTGGAAGCGGGAGTTCAGCTCCGCCATCCGCTCGGTGGCCCCGGCTTCGAGGGCCGCGCCCATCCGGGCCTGGACGTCCTCCAGTTCGGCGAGCCGGTCCTCGGTGATCCGGGCCGCCGCGAGTTCGGCGACCAGTGCCTCGATCGCCTCCCGGGCCAGGAACACCCCGCGCATCTCGGCGGCGTCCACCCCCGCAACCACGGGGCCGGCGTGCGGCCTGGTGATCAGGAGCCCGTCGGACTCCAGCCGCTTGACCGCCTCCCGGATCGGGATCTTGCTGACCCCGAGCGCCCGGGACAGCTCGTCCATGTTGACCCGCTCGCCCGGCTTCAGATCGCCGTCGGCGATCGCCCGGTGCAGGCTCTCGTAGGCCAGGTCGGCCTTGCTCTTGACCGCCGGCAGCGACTTCGCCCAGGTACCCATGCCCACACCGTAGGCGATCGGGCCGCCGTTCCACGCCCCCTCCCCCGTTCTCCCGCGATCGGGCGCGGTTGACGAGGGTTTCCCGTTTCCGGATAAACGGATATCGTATATCCATCAGGTGCCGCGCCCGAACCTGGGTGAGGGTCGACGGCCAGCGAGGCCGGCACCTGTGCGGCCCGCGCCGGACTCGTTCGGCGCGGGCCGCCCGCCGGCTCCGCCGCACTCGGAGGCCGGCCGGGGCGCGGCCGGGCCGATCCGGCCGCGCCCTCCAGCCCTCCGGGCCGCGTCACGAATGACCCAACACCGCACCTCGCATCCCACCCCCTGCCGGGCGGCCGTCCTCGGACGGGGCGCCGCCCGTAGCCGTCCCCGGCCCCGGTCGGGCCGCGGCGCGCAGGGAGACACGTCCCCGCCCCCCCCCCCCTTCCCAGGAGCGGACCCATGGCCACCGAGCAACCGCAGCACCACTCCCCGACCACCCGGCGCAGGATGCTGGGCCTGCTGGCCGCCGCCGGCGCCGGCACCGCCCTCGGCATCACCGCCGCGCCCCGGGCCGGCGCCAGCACCTCCACCACCTCCACCGGCCCGTACCCCTACCGGATCCGGAACGACGCCGGCGGCGCCCGGCAGACCATCCTGGGCCTCGGCTTCGAGATCCAGTCGGACCACATCGGCGCGACCAACAACACGATGGACCCGAACGACCCGGTGATCTCGGGCGCCCCGCACGACCTGACCGCCGCCGAGCGGACCCGCTTCTACCAGAAGATCCTGATGGCCGGCCGCAGCGACCACGGGTTCCGGTACTGCCGACTGGGCCAGGGGCTCTGGCTGCGCGGCGTCTCCGCCGACCGGAAGCAGATCGTCGGCCGCTGGTCGACGCAGATGGCCGAACTCCTGGAGATGCACACCCAGGCCAAGCTGGACGGCCTGGCGGCCACCTACTTCACCCCGGCGCCGTACTGGAAGTCCACCCAGAGCCTGATGAACGGCACCCTCGCCTGCTTCGACCCCAAGTTCACCACCACCCACCCGGAGTACAACGGCGACAAGTCCCGCTTCCTGAACGACTTCGGCGACTCCGTGGTGCGCGACCTGAAGTACCTGGAGGACAGCGGGCTGCCGGTGCGCTTCTGGGGCCTGCAGAACGAGCCCGGCAACTGGAACCGCCTGTACGGCAGTTGCGGCTACACCGGGGACTCCTACCGGCAGACCTTCGCCGCGGTGGCGCCCAAGGTGCGGGCCGCGTTCCCCGGCGTCACCATCCACGTCGACTCGCGCGACGGCCAGTCCGGCGCCTTCGGCACCGCGGTGCGCGGCGACGCCGCCGCGGTGCAGTACGTGGACGCCTGGACCCACCACTACACCAGCCAGTCCGCCGACAAGCTGATCACCGCGCCGTCCTACTACCTCGACAACGCGCTGGGCAAGCCGGTCTTCAACGACGAGTTCGAGTGGGAGGGCTCGACCACCGGCAACTACGAGCACACGGTCGACACCGCCCAGTCGATCATGAACTGGATGGTGTTCGCCAACTCCCCCACCTGGTTCTGGCTGCACGCCCTCAAGCCGACCTACACCGACACCTCCGTCGGCTACGGCCTCGGGATCTGGCGCCCCCAGGACGACGGCGACTTCGGCAAGTACCCGAACATCCAGACCGGCCACTGGGACTACAACCCGCCGGTCTGGAACGCGATCAGCGGCTTCGTGCAGTACCTGCCGTGGAACTCGGTCCGCCACCACGTCGACGAGCCGGTCGACCCGGCCACCGGCAAGCCGTACGTGGACAAGCGGATCATGGCCTGGAAGACCCCGCAGGGCAAGCTCGTCTTCGCCCTCACCTACCGGGTGCCGAACGCCAAGACCGCGACCGCCGCCCCCTACACCTTCACCATCGACACCGGCAGCACCCGCACCTTCACCGGCCACCGCTACCGGTGGAGCCCGCACACCCAGCCGCTGGCCGAGAACAACGTGCTCCAGGCGACCCGCCAGGGGCCGGGCCTGAGCATCACCATGGAGCCGAACACCATCGAGTTCTGGATCGAGAACGTCTGACCCTCGACCGCGACGTCCCCCCTGGCCCGCTCGGCCAGGGGGGACGTGTGTTTCCGGCCGGACGCGGCCTAAACGGCCGGTCGCAGGCGCAGTCCCTGCATGCCGCCGTCGACGGCGAGGGCGGTGCCGGTGGTGGACGCGGCGGCGGGGGAGGCGAGGTAGGCGATGGCGGCGGCGACCTCGGCGGCGGCGACCAGACGACCGGTGGGCTGGCGGCCGTTGAGCGCGGCGCGCTCGGCCGCCGGGTCGTCGGCGGCATCGAGCAGCCGGCCGACCCACGGGGTGTCCACCGTACCGGGGTTGACGCAGTTGACCCGGATGCCCTCACGGACGTGGTCGGCGGCCATCGCCAACGTGAGCGACAGCACCGCCCCCTTGCTCGCCGAGTACAGCGCCCGCTGCGGCAACCCGGCCGTCGCGGCGATCGAACAGGTGTTGACCACCGACGCGAAAGCGGAACGGCGCAGGTGCGGCAGCGCGGCCCGAGTGGTGCGGACGATGCCCAGCACGTTCACGTCCAGCACCCGGTGCCACTGCGCGTCGTCGTTGTCCGCCACCGTCCCGGCCGCGCCGATGCCCGCGTTGTTGACCAGGATGTCGATCCCGCCCAGCGCCTCGGCCGCCGCCGCGACCGCCGCCCGCACGGACGCGTCGTCCGACACGTCCGCGGTGAAACCCCGCAACGGCACGGACAGCGCGGACGGGTCGAGATCGAGCACGGCGACATCCGCACCGCGCTCACTCAGCAACTGCGCGGCGGCCAGGCCGATACCGGAGGCACCGCCGGTCACCACCGCGCGCAGGCCCGCCAACCCGCTCATGCCGCCGCGCCTTCCGGGGCGCCCGGGCCTTCGTGGTCGGCGGGGACGAAGGTCTGCCGCTGCTCCCCCAGCCCGTCGATGCCCAGCTCGACCACGTCGCCGGGCCGCAGGTAGGGGGTGTCGGGCAGGCCCAGGGCCACGCCGGCGGGGGTGCCGGTGTTGATGACGTCGCCGGGCCGCAGCACCATGTACTGGCTCAGGTACCAGACCAGGTGGTTCACCTCGAAGATCATGTTCTTGGTGTTGCCGTCCTGGCGGACCAGCCCGTTGACCGACAGCCGCAGACCGAGGTCCTGCGGATCGCCGACCTCGTCCGCGGTGACCAGCCAGGGACCCAGCGGATTGAAGGTCTCGCAGGACTTCCCGAGATCCCACTGCGCGGAGTACTCCAACTGGAACTCCCGCTCCGAGACGTCGTGACTGACCGCGTACCCCGCGACCACCGACGGCGCGTCGGCCGGCGAGTCCAGGTAGCGGGCCTCACGACCGATGACGACGGCCAGCTCCACCTCCCAGTCCGTCTTGACCGAACCGCGCGGGATCAGCACCCGGTCCCGGGGGCCGACCACCGTCGACGGGTCCTTCATGAACACCACCGGACGCGCCGGCACGGCCGCCCCGGTCTCCTCCGCGTGGTCACGGTAGTTCAACCCGACACAGACCACCTTCCCCGGCCGGGCCACCGGAGCACCGACCCGGGCGGCGGCGTCGGCCTCCGGCAGGCCGCCGGCGGCGACGGCGGCGCGCACCCGGTCGAGTCCGCCGGTGGCGAAGAAGTCCCGGTCGAAGTCCGGGACCACACCGGACAGGTCCAGCAGCCGGCCGTCCTCGGCCAGTACCGCCGGGCGTTCCTCTCCCGCCGGTCCGATGCGCAGCAGCTTCACGTCAGACTTCTTCCCTCGATGCCGAACGAACGGGGCGAATCTAGCTCCGCTTCCAGGCGAGCGCAAGAAGTCATGGGATCTCTTTCCGCCCAGTCGGCACCTTCCACCCCGCACGCCGATCACCTCGAAAACGCCGGAACGGCGACGACTCCGCCAGCTTTGGTGAGGTAGATTGCGGAGACCCGCCGCCACGTCGACTACGGCACCGCCCCGGTCGACCCGCGAAGAGATCCTACATCTCGCTTCACCACGCGCCCCAGCCCAGGGAGGGCCCATGGCAGTCCACCGCCTCACCCCCGCCGCCGACCACCCCGGACCGCCGCTCGGCCTCGGCTGCGCCCCGCTGGGCAACATGTTCCGGGCGCGCTCCGACGAGGAGGTCGAGCAGGTGCTCGAAGCCGCCTGGGAGGCGGGCGTGCGGTACTTCGACACCGCCCCGCACTACGGGCTCGGCCTCTCCGAACGGCGGCTGGGCCGCTTCCTGGCGACCAAGCCGCGCGACGAGTTCGTCCTGTCGACCAAGGTCGGGCGGCTCCTGCGGCCGGACCCGGACTGGGACGGCGCGTCGAGCGACCCGGAGGGGTTCGTGGTGCCGGCCCGGCTGCGCCGGCACTGGGACTTCGGCCCGGAGGGCATCCGGGCCGGCCTGGCGGACTCGCTCGACCGGCTGGGGCTGGACCGGGTGGACGTCCTCTACCTGCACGACCCGGAGCACTCGGGCGACCCCCGGGCCGCCGTCGACGGCATGGCGGCGCTGGCCGAGCTGCGCGCGGAGGGCCTGGTCTCCTCGGTGGGCGTCGGGTCGATGGACCCGGCCGCGCTGACCGCCGCGGTCGAAACCGGCCTCGCCGACGTGGTCATGGTGGCGAACCGGTACACCCTGCTCGACCAGAGCGCGCTGCCGGAGCTGCTCCCCGCCTGCGAGCGGCACGGCACGGCGGTGGTCGCCGCCGCCGTGTTCAACAGCGGGCTGCTGGCGCGCTCCCCCAGCGCGGACGCCACGTTCGACTACCGGCGGGTGCCCGAGGAGGTGCTCGCCCGGGCCCGCCGGATCGAGGCGGTCTGCGCGGCACACGGCGTGGAGCTGCCCGCGGCCGCCCTGCGCTACCCGCTGCTCGACCCGCGGGTGGCGGCCGTGGTGGTCGGCGCCGACAGCGCCGGGCAGGTCCGCGAGAACGTGGCCCGGCTCGGAGCGCCGATCCCCGCCGGGCTCTGGGACGCCCTGGCGGCCGAGGGCCTGGCCCCCCGGCACGGCGGCGGCGCGGTGGCCCCCTCCGAGCCGCCCGCCGCACGATAGCCCGGTAGATTCATCACAGAACTTTGGCCAGTTTGTGCGGCATTTGCCGCACATGTGCGAATTATTGATGCTGTCGCAACCATAGACATGGGAGAACTTGCTCGTTACGTTGCCGACACGACTCGGCAACACGGGAGTGAGCATGCTCAGACGTATGACCACCGCCGTCGTGGCAGCCGCCACGATGGCGCTTTCGACGACGGTGGTGGGGCTCGCCGCGCAGCCCGCCCAGGCGGTCGGCGCGGTGTACTTCGTCGCACCGACCGGCAGCGACTCGGCGGCCGGGGGCGAGCAGACGCCGCTGCGCACCATCCAGCACTGCGCGGACCTCGCGCAGCCCGGCGACACCTGCCGGATCCAATCCGGCGTCTACCGGGAGACGGTCACCCCGCCCACCTCGGGCACCGCGACGGCCCCGATCAGGTTCGAGGCGGCGCCCGGCGCCCAGGTGACCGTCGACGGCACCGACCCGGTGACCGGCTGGAGCCTCGACTCCGGCAGCGTCTACAAGGCGTCCGTCACCCTCGCGGGCACCCCGGCCGCCCCGTACAGCGGCAGCGTCGACCCCGCCGACACCGACCTGTGGGCCAACCAGGTCTTCACCGGCGGCACGGTGGTGCCGGAGGCCGCCTACCCGGCCGCGGCGGCGGGTGTCTGGGGCACCTCGTACATCACCTCGGGCTGGAGCGGCACCCGCACCAGCGGCGGCACCTGCTCGACCGCCCCCTGCACCTCCACCGGCACCGGCAGCCTCACCTACTCGGGCTTCCCCGCCCTGGGCGACCTGACCGGCGCCACCGTCCAGCTGGCCGGCTCCTGGGTCACCACCACCAGCACCGTCACCTCCGGCACCCTGGACGGCACCAACAAGACCCTCCAGCTGTCCTTCCCCAACAGCGACTCGCACGTCATGATCGGCGGCGCCTCGCCCGACTTCCGGCTGGTCGGCAAGAAGTCCTTCCTGCGCGCGCCCGGCCAGTGGTTCTACGACGCGGGCAGCCACCAGCTGTTCATGTGGGCCGCCAACGGCCAGGCGCCGCAGGACGTCACCGCCAAGAAGCGCAACTACGGCTTCGACCTGGCCGGGCGGAGCTCGATCACCGTCACCGGGATCGGGCTGTTCGGCACCACCGTCCGCACCGACGACGCCAGTTCGAACATCACCCTGGCCGGGATCAGCGCCAAGTACCTGTCCGAGTGGCAGACCACGCAGTACCACACCGACCTGCCGTACGCGGGCATCTACGCCGGCAACCACCGCGCGGACAGCGGCATCCGGCTGCACGGCACCGGCAACACCCTGGTCGACAGCCGGATCCAGTACTCCGGCGGGGCGGGCGTCTCGCTCAAGGGCACCGGCCACACCGTGCGGAACAACCTGATCACCGACATCGCCTACAACGGCTCGTACGCGGCGGCCGTCACCGTGGAGGACGGCATCCGCGCCTCCGCGATCGTGTCCAACACGCTGCGCTCCACCGGCCGCGACATGATCAACCTGAACACCAACGCCTACCCGAACCCGGGCTACGAGCTGCGGATCGCCTACAACGACATGTCGGACTACGCGAAGATCGGCCAGGACCTGGGGGCGATCTACGTCTGCTGCGACACCTCGCTCGGCGGCCGGATCGACCACAACACGATCCACAACCCGGCCCAGGTCGGCAACGGGCTGCACTTCGACAACGGCACCATCAACGTCAACGTCGACCACAACGTGTTCTGGGGCCTGGGCGCCAACTCGGTCGGCGGCTACGGCATCGCGCAGGGCGGCTGGTCCGCCGGGCACCCGCTGCCGTACCTGACGGGCACGTACACCAACAACACCGTGGTGACGCCCAACCAGTCGACGATCTTCAACTACTACGCCACGGCGGCGCAGGTCGCCAACACCACCGCCCGCAACAACATCCTGGACGGGAAGAAGCCGGCCAACCAGTCGTACGCCTACATCGCCGGCGGCACGCCGAACGAGTCAAACGACCTGGCCACGACGTACAGCCAGAACCCCGGTGCCAACACCCCGAACCCCGGCTACCGGAACTTCGCGGCCAACGACTTCGCCCCGGCCGCCGGATCGCCCGCGATCGACGCGGGCACGCCGGTCGCCGGCGTGACCGACGGCTACACGGGCAGCGCCCCCGACCAGGGCGCCTACGAGTCCGGCCAGGCGACCTGGCTGACCGGGTGCACCATCGCCCCCGAGTGCGGCAGCGCCTCGGCCGGCAAGGTCACCCTGGTCGCCCGGCACAGCGGCAAGGACGTCGGTGCGAACGGGAGCGCGGCGCAGACCACCCAGCAGACCGACACCGCGAGCGCCGCCCAGCAGTGGGCGCTGCTGCCCCAGGCGGGCGGCACGGTGCAGATCAAGAACCTCGCCACCGGGCTCTGCCTCGCGGTGGCCGGCCAGCGCACCGACGACCTCGCCCCGGTCTACCAGTGGACCTGCTCCACGCAGCCGCACTTCCTGTGGAACCTGCGCGACACCGAGCAGGGCTACCAGCAGATCGTGAACGCCAACTCGGCCAAGTGCCTCAACGTGTACGGCGTCAGCACCGCGGACGGGGCCGACCTCATCCAGTACACCTGCAGCAAGGTCGGGAACATGGAATTCACCGTCCGACCGGTCAAGTAGGCGACCGCCGGTCCCCCGCGCGGGCAGCCGCCCGCGCGGGGGACCGGCGCGTCCCGACCCGCACGGCACGGACAGCACAGACGGAGAGGAACCGAGCACGATGGACGACAGCACTCCCGGCACCACCCGCCCGAGCGGCGGCACCCACGTCACCGGACGGCGGACCAGGCTCCGGCCCGGCCTGGAGGCCCGGTACGAGACCGTGCACGCGCGGATCCCCGAGCCGGTGTTCGAGGCCCTGCGCGCGTGCGGGGTGGTCAGCTGGCGGATCTGGCGCGACGGGCGCAGCCTGTTCCACTGCATCGAGACCGAGCGGGGCTACGACGCCATGGTGGAGCGGATCGTCGCGCTGGGCCCGATCGACCCGGAGTGGGACGCCACGATCGCGGCGCTGCTGGAGCAGGACGAGGAGGCGGACGCCCTCCTCCCGGCGGTCTGGACGATGGACCGCACGCGCCAGTACGCCGGAGCGGCGGGCACGGGGCCCGCCGCTCCGGCGTAGGCGTGTAGGCGTGTAGGCGTGAGGGCCGGTCAGGAGGTGAGCGGAGGCCGCCCGGCGGCCTCCCACGCCTCGTACTCGGCGCGGCCCACCTCGTCGAGGGGGTAGTAGCGGCGCAGTGCGCCGCCCAGGGCGAGCTTCTGCCGCGAGAAGTCCTCCCACGCCTCGTGCACCGCGCTGGAGCGAGCCACCTCGGCGGCCTTGGCCACCGGCACCACGACCGCGCCGTCGTCGTCGGCGACGATCAGGTCGCCGGGCAGGACGAGGGCGCCGCCCACCGCGACCGGCACGTGGTAGCCCCAGGGCAGCAGGTCGCCCTGCGAGGCGTAGTGCGGCGTGGGGCCGAGCGACCAGATCGGCAGGTCGAGCAGGTCGAGCTTGGCGGAGTCCCGGATGCCGCCGTCCGCCACCAGCCCCAGGCCGCCGCGGTTGAGCAGGTGGGTGCCGAGCATCTCGCCGACCACGCCGCTGCGCAGCGAGCCGTGCGCCTGGACGACCAGGACGTCGCCGGGCTCGATGAAGTCGAGCACCGCCCAGAGCGCGGTGGCCCGCTCGACGTACTCCTGGGTGACGCCGGCGTCGGTGTAGATGTCCTCGCGCATCGGCATGAGCTGGAGGGTGACCGCCCGGCCGACGATCCGGCGGCCGGGCTTGTTGGTGCGGGGGCCCTGGAGGAAGGTCTTGGTGATCCCCATCTGGTGCAGCTTGGCCGAGGCGGTGGCGGCGGTCACGGTGGCGAACGCCTCGACCAGGCCGGGGTCCAGCGGCGGGACGGCCGGGCCGCGGACCGGGAGCGTCCAGGCGCCCTCGATCCGGTACTCGGGGATGCCGTCCGGGCCGATGGCGACCGGGTGGACCGCTCCGTCGGGAGCGGCGCCGCTCACCGGTACACCTCGACGCTGTAGTGGCCCTCGACGTAGGGGTACTGCTCCTCCAGGCCGTCGATGACGTCCGCGCCGAGGCCGGGCGACCCCAGCACGGAGACCCGGCCGTCCTTGACCGGCGAGCCGCCCTGGACGACGCCCCAGCGCAGCGGGCCCTGGACCATGCACTCCTCGACCATCGGGGCGTTGGGCAGCGCCGCCACCGCGTGGGCGTTGGCCATCAGCATCAGGCCGTTGTGCCAGGAGTGCGGGATCAGCGACAGGCCCGCGGCGGCGGCGATCCGTCCGACCCGCATGACCTCGGTGATGCCGCACACCCCGGCGTCGGGCTGGACGATGTCGAAGCAGCCGTTCTCGATCCACGGGCGGAACTGCTCGATGGTGGTGAACGATTCGCCGCCGCTGATCCGCAGCGGGACGGCCTGGTTCAGTTCGGCGTACCCGGCCAGGTCGTCCTTGGCGATCGGCTCCTCCAGCCAGAGCGCGCCGCGCTCGGACAGGCCCTCGGCGAGGACCCGGGCCTCGGCGCGGGAGAGTCGGCTGTTGGCGTCGACCGCCAGCGCGGCGCGGCCGTCCACGGCGTCGCGGACTTCGTCGTAGAGGGCGAGGAAGCGGGCCGGGGTGATCCGGTCCCAGTGCCAGGCGGTGCCGAGCCGGAACTTGACGGTGCGGTAGCCCGCGTCGACGTAGCCGAGCACGTCGGCGATCAGGGTCCGCGGGTCGTCGTGCCAGTCGTAGCGGACGCCGCCGGAGGCGTAGACGTCGACCGGGTCCGTCGCGGCGTCGGGGTTGAGCAGTCGGGCGACGGGCTTGCCGGCGGCGCGGCCCCGGGCGTCCCACAGGGCGCAGTCGATGCCGGCCACGGCGAAGTCGTGGGCGGAGCCGACGGCGTGCTCCAGGGCCGTCCCGGTGGGGCGGGGCACGACGGAGAAGTCGTCGAGTTCGGCGCCGACCAGGCTGTCGCGGTACCAGCGGACCCAGTCGGCGATCTGCCGGGGGTTGCCGTAGGAGCAGGCTTCGCCGACGCCGGTCACGCCGTCGTCGGTCTCCACGACGACGACGGCCACGTCGGCCTTGACGCTGCGGTAGCGGTCGGTCACCCACTGGTCCTCCCGGCTGTGCAGCCGGGTGCCGCAGAGGGTGCGGACGTCAGTGATCACGGGGCTCGGGCCTTTCTGGGGGCTCACGCCTTCTCCGCTCCGGCCTTCTGGCCGGCGACCAGGAAGCGCTGGGCGAAGAGGAAGATGAGCAGGATCGGGGAGATGGACAGCAGGGCCGCCAGCGCGACCTCGGGCTCGCGCACGGGGATGCCGGTGAAGTTGGCGCCGCCCAGGGCGTTGGTGTTGCGGACGAGCAGTTGCAGGCCGGTCTGCACGTTGGCGAGTTCCGGATCGGTGTTCATGATGTACGGCAGGAAGAAGGTGTTCCAGGCCGTCACGAACGAGAAGAACGAGACCATCGCGATGGCCGGCCGGGCGATCGGCGCGTAGATCCGGAAGAAGATCGCCCACTCCGACGCCCCGTCCAGCCGGGCCGCCTCGATCAGCGAGTCCGGCATCGAGGCGGCCGCGTGCAGGTACACGATGTAGACGCCGAACGGGTAGAAGGACAGCGGCAGGATCACCGCCCACAGCGTGTTCGTCAGGTTGACCGCGGACATCTCCAGGTAGAGCGGCAGGATCAGCGCGGCCTGCGGCACGATCATGGTGACCAGGGTCAGGAACAGCGTGGTGGTGCGGCCGACGAAGGAGAACTTCGCCAGGCCGTAGCCGGCGGGCACGCAGGTGAGCACCGTCAGCACGACGGTGCTCACGCTGATCACCGCCGAGTTGGCCAGCCAGGTGGCGAAGATCCCGCCGTTGTAGTCGAAGACGTGCCATCCGGCGTGCGCGACGTTGGAGAGGCTGCCGAAGGACAGCGGCTGGTCGCCGTTGAGCTGGTCCCGGGTCTTGGTGGGGGCCAGCAGCAGCCACAGGATCGGGATGCCGAAGAACAGGACGGTCGTCGCCAGCAGCGCGTTGCGGCCGAAGGAGCCCGCCGAGAGGCCCCGGTGGCGACGGCCGGAGGACGGTGCGGTGTTCACGCCTCCCCCTTCGAGTAGAAGCGGGTCTTCTTGACCACGACGACCGCCGCCGTCACCGTGACGATCAACAGCAGCACCGAGAGCGCCGACGCCCGGCCGTAGTTGGACTCGCCGGTGGCGTAGGAGAAGACGAGCTGGTTGAGCGACCAGGCGCTGTCGATCTGGCCCCGGGCGCCCGCGCCGAGGACCTGCGGTTCGACGAAGACCTGGAAGCCGTTGGCCAGCGAGACGATGAAGATGAAGCCGATGTAGCTGCGCAGCATCGGCAGCTTGATGTGCCACACGACGTGCCAGGCGCGGGCGCCGTCGAGCTCGGCGGCCTCCAGCACCTCCTTGGAGATGTCGGTCAGCGCGCCGTAGAGCAGGACGATCCAGCCGCCGGCCCCGGCCGCGATGCCCATCACGGCCAGGATCAGCGGGAGGGTGCCGTCCCGGACGACCGTGCCGGAGTCGTCGGCGAACGGGCGCAGCAGCGCGCCCACCGGGCTGACCCCGGGCGAGAACATGAACAGCCACAGCAGGGCGGCGGCGGCTCCGGTGACGGCTCCGGGGACGTACGACACGAACCGGGTCAGCGCGGCGAAGCGGGTGCGCCGCGCGTCCATCGCCAGGGCGAGGGCGAAGACGACGACCAGCATCGTCGGGAGCCAGATCAGCAGGTACTGGGCCACGTTCCCGGCGGCCCGGGCGGTGCGGTAGTCGCTGAGGACCGCCGAGTAGTTCTCCGTCGCGCTGGTGTACGAGGGGCCGATGACGGGGGTCACCGAGAACGAGGTGGCGATGCCGTAGACCGTGGGCACGAGCCCGAACAGGACCAGGAAGACCAGGTAGGGCAGGACGAAGGAGAGGCCCGCGGTGCGGCGCCGGAGCCGGCCCCGCACCGCGGTGGTGCGCCGTGGCATCCGCTACTCGCCCTTGACCGTGTAGCTCGCGGACTGCGCCGCCTTGGTCAGCTGCTCGCCGAAGGCCGTCAGCGCGGCCCCGATGTCCTGGCCCCGGCTCTTGACGACGGTCGCGTTGAACGCGTCCTCGGCCTGGACCTGGAAGCGGACGAAGCCGAGCGTCGGCGAGATCTTGCCCGCCGCGTCCCGGTAGACGGCCGAGGGGTCCTCGGCGTACCAGTCGTCCTTGGCGACCTTGGCCAGCCAGGCGTCGGCGGCCTCGGTGGCGGCGGGGTAGCTGGGCGAGGCGGTCTGGACGACCGGGTCGGTGGCCATGCCGGCGGCGAACTCGGCCGCGGCGGCCCGGTTCTTGGAGAGGGCCGACACCACCCAGATGCCGCCGCCCGCGGTGCCCGAGGCGTTGGTCGCGGCGCCCGGCCAGGTCGGCATCGGCGCGACCGCCCACTGGCCCTTGTCCGGCGAGTTCGGCTTGATGCCGTACTCGCCCATCCACGCCGGGGAGATCGTGGCGAGCAGCTTGCCCTCCTTGACGACCGGCGTGTAGGCGGCGTCGAACGGGTCGAGGGTGGAGAGCGTCTTGTTGGCGAGCAGCGGCCCGACCACGTCGTTCACCCGGGTGCAGGCCGTCGACTTCACGTCGATGGTGACCGAGGTCGGGCTGCTGGAGGCGTTGAACTCGCAACCGCTGGAGCCGTAGTAGCCGTTGAGCCCGTACCGGCTGTTCACCGAGCCCAGCGAGTAGCCGGGGTGCTCCTGCGCGACCCGGTTGCCGAGCGCCAGCCAGTCGTCGAAGGTCTTCGGCACGGTGTAGCCGAACTGGGTGAACAGGGTCGTGTTGTAGTAGAGGACGGTCTGCGCCAGGTCGTTGGGCAGGCAGTAGGTCTTGCCGTCGAAGGTGCAGGCCGCCGTGGAGCCCTTCGCGAACTTGTTCAGGACGTCGGCGCCGACCGCGTCGTCGAGCGGCAGCGCGTAGTTCACCGGGTTGACCACCATGGTGGCGAGCTCGTCCGGGTAGCTGAGGAACACCGCGTCGGGCACGTCCTTGCCCGCCTTGACGGCGAGGGCGATCTGCGCCGAGATGTTGCCGTGGGTGTTGTCCACCGACTTGACGGTGGCGTGCAGCTCGGGGTGGGCCGAGGCGTAGTCCTGGGCGGGCTTGGTGCGGGTGTCGTCGACCCAGATGGTGATCGGGGCGGAAGCCTGCTGTTCCACCGCGGCCTTGGTGCCGCCCGGGCCGCCGCACGCGGCGAGTACGAGACTGGTGGCGGCGAGGAGGGGTGCGGCCGCGAATCTGGCTCTCATAATAAGGTTCTCTTCCTCGGAGACGGGGTGAACCGGGTGCCACCCGAGAGGGAGTTCTCCGATCTCTTGTGCACGCTAAGCGCTTATGTGACACCTTCGTGTCGCCAGTGTCAACGTCTGTCGATGAAGTCATCGGAGAACTTGCTACAATCTTCATCGTGCGAACGCGGTCCGCGCGCACAACGACACAGCGGGTGCGCAGGAGGGGAGAGTAAGTGGCTGTCATCGACGGCGTGGTCGCCGAAGTCCGGAAGTTGATCATCGAGGGGAGCCTGCTGCCCGGGGACCGGCTCCCCCAGGAGTCCGAGTTCGCCGAGCGGCTCGGCGTCTCCCGCAACTCGCTGCGCGAGGCCGTCCGAGTCCTGGAGCAGATGCGCGTCCTGGACGTCCGGCACGGGTCGGGCACCTACGTCAGCTCGCTCGAACCGGCGCAGCTGCTCGAGGGCATCTCCTTCGCCGTGGAGGTCATGCGCGACGACACGCTGCGCGAGGTGATCGAGGTGCGCGAACTCCTCGAACCGGTGGCCACCCGGCTCGCGGTGACCCGAACGACCCCGGAGAGCCTGGCCCGCATCCGCGCCGCCTTCGAGCACCACAGCTCCCAGCGCTCGATCGAGGACCTGGTCCACAGCGACCTGGAGTTCCACGCCGAGATCGTCCGCGCCACCGGCAACCAGACCCTGATCAGCCTGCTCGAAGGGCTGTCCAGCAAGACCGTGCGGCTGCGCGTGTGGGGCGGCATCGTCAGCGACAACGCGGTCGACCTGACGATCCAGCACCACCAGAACATTCTGAACGCGATCGAGGCCGGGGACGCCCACGGCGCCGAGTGCGCGGCGTACGTCCACGTCACCGCCGCCCGCAGGTGGCTCGACGCCTACCTGACCGACCAGGAGCCGCAGTCCTGACGGCACCCGGCCGCCCCGGGCGCCCCGCTGGGGCGTCCGGGGCGGCCGTTGCGGTTCAGGCGCCGGCGCCGTAGCGGCCGAGGTGCCGCTCCAGGCTGAGTTCGAGGTGCTCGCGCATGGCCGCCTCGGCCCGGACGGGGTCGCGCCGGAGCACCGCGCGCAGGATCCGGCCGTGCTCCACGGCCGTGGCGGGGCCGCCGCCGGTGACCGGGCTGAGGCGGAAGAGGTGCAGGTGGGTGTGCAGCCGCTCCACCGCGGCGGCGAGCATGGTGCGCCCCGAGGCGGCGGCGAGGGCGTCGTGGAACCGCTGGTCCAGCACCATGAAGCGGCCGTAGACGGCGTAACCGCGCCCCTGGTCCGGCATGCCCTGCATCTCCTCCACCAGGGCCTCGATCCGGTCCAGGGCGTCGTCGTCGACCAGTTCGGCGGCCAGGGCGGCGGCTCGGGGCTCCAGCAGCAGGCGCATCTCGAAGAGTTCCCGCACGCCCCGCCGGTCCAGCAGCTCGGTGGCGCGGTAGCCCGCCAGGGAGCGCTTGACGACCAGGCCGTCCGACTCCAGGCGGGCCAGCGCCTCGCGCACCGGGGTGGCGGACACCCCGAGCAACCGGGACAGCGACTCGATGCCGACCCGCGCACCGGGCTCGATCACGTGGTCCATCACCATGGCCTTCACGGCCTCGTAGACGCTGTCCCCCACCATCCCGCGTCTGGCCGTCGGCCCCACGATGTCCGCCGTCATGACACCCCCCTTCAGGTCAAGAATCCTATCTGATTCAACACGATTCAGCCCCGGCGCGCTACCCGCCACGAGGGCGCCGGCCGACCCGAAGCCGACCGGGCCAGTGGATCGAGGTGGAACGATGCCCGTTTTTCTCAAGCACTTGGTGCACGGGTCTTGACGGGGCACCCTCCACTCCCACAGCATCACGGCAGCAGAATCCTATCTGATTTGAGTGGGGCAATCGCCATGACCTTCCGTAGATCCGCGGTGTCCGCCGCCGCCGCCCTCACCCTGCTGGCCCTCGCCTCGACGGCCTGCACCGTGAAGTCCGCCGACACCTCCGCCCCGACCGGCGGCGCGGCCACCCACGGCGGCAAGGGCTCCGCCGAACTCGCCGACGGCTCCAAGACCAAGATCGCCCTGGTGCCCGGCGGCGCCCACCCCTACTTCCAGCCGTGGAAGCAGGCCGGGGCCGACGCCGAGAAGTCCCTCGGACTGGGCGACGTCACCTACGACGAGACCTCCGAGTGGGACCAGCAGAAGCAGAACAACCTGCTCTCGACGCTCGCCGCCCGCGGCTACAACGCCTTCGGCGTCTTCGGCGTCTCGCCCACCGACATCAACACCACCTTCGCCGACCTCAAGTCGCAGGGCTTCGCCGTGGCGTCGCTCGCCTCCTGCCCCGCCGGCGGCAAGAACGAGGCCGACTTCTGCCTCTCCACCGACGTCGAGGTCGCCGCCTACAAGGCCGCCCAGGCCACCATCGAGGCGATGGGCGGCCAGGGCACGCTCGTCCACCTGACCGGCAACAACGTCGACGCCAACACGCAGCTGCGGATCAAGGGCGTGCAGAAGGCCGTGCAGGAGACCGGCGGCAAGGTGACCCTGCTGCAGACCACCACCGACATCGACAAGGACCTCCAGACCGCGCAGAAGGCGGTGGCCGACCTGCTGGCCGCCAAGGGCGACCAGATCCAGGGCATCGTCTCGACCGCGTACAACCCGGCGGTCGCCGCCGCCGAGGCCGTCCACGAGTCCGGCGCGAAGGTCAAGGTGGTGGCGATCGACGACGACGCCAAGATCCTCTCCGCGATCAAGGACGGCTCGGTGAGCGCCACCGTCGTGCAGAACCCGGTGGGCCAGGCGAAGATCGGCGCCTGGGCGCTCGCGCTGCTGCAGAGCAAGCAGTGCGCGATGGCCGAGCCCGGCAAGGTCGTCGACTCGGGCTCCTTCGTCGTCACCAAGGAGAACGTCGACACCTACGACGAGGCGCGCAAGGCCAAGACCGCGGAGCTGAAGAAGCAGTTCGCCGACGAGTACCTCTCCTGCGGCTGACCCTCCCGGCACGACGACAGAAAGTCGGCACACACGCATGACCATCATCACGAGCGCGACGGCCCTGCTGGCCGACATCGCGGTGGAGACCGACCGCACCGACGCGGTGCAGTCGTTCGTCAAGCAGGAGACGATCCTCGTCACCCTGACCACCACCGACGGCCTCGCGGGCACCGGCTACGCCTACACGATCGGCACCGGCGGCAGCTCCGTCCTGGCGCTGCTGCGCGACCACCTGCTGCCGCTGCTGGCCGGGAAGGACGCCCGCAACGTCGAGGGGCTCTGGCAGGGGCTGTTCGGCCTGACCCGCGCCACCACCACCGGCGCCATCACCTCGCTCGCCCTCGCCGCGATCGACACCGCGCTGTGGGACCTGCGCTGCAAGCGGGCCGGCGAGCCGCTGTGGCGGCTGGCCGGCGGCCACCGCCGGGAGATCCCGGTCTACGACACCGAGGGCGGCTGGCTGCACCTCGGCACCGACGAACTGGTGAAGTCGGCCCTGGCCGCGCAGGCCGCGCAGTTCTCCGGCGTCAAGATCAAGGTCGGCAAGCCGCGCGCCGCCGAGGACGCCGAGCGCCTGCGCGCCGTGCGCGAGGCGGTGGGGCCCGGCCTGCACCTCATGACCGACGCGAACCAGTCGCAGTCGCTCTCCTCCGCCGTCCGGCTCGCCGCCGCCCTCGAACCGTACGACCCGTACTGGCTGGAGGAGCCGATGCCCGCCGACGACGTCAGCGGGCACGCGCGGCTCGCCCGCTCGACGGCGGTGCCGATCGCGGTCGGCGAGTCGATGTACGCGCCGATGCAGTTCCGCAACTACCTGGAGCGGGGCGCCGCCTCGATCGTGCAGGTCGACGTGGCCCGGGTCGGCGGCATCACCCCGTGGCTGAAGGTGGCCCACCTGGCGGAGGCCTTCAACGTCGAGGTGTGCCCGCACTTCCTGATGGAGCTGCACGTCAGCCTGGTCGCCGCCGTCCCCAACGGCGCGTACGTGGAGTACATCCCGCAGCTGCGCGCGGTCACCCGCACCGAGCTGACCGTCCGGGACGGGCTGGCCGTCGCCCCGGACGAGCCCGGCATCGGGATCGACTGGGACCTGGACGCCCTCGACCTGCGGAGGGTGGCGTGAAGACGGCCGCCACCGCGCCCGGCACCGGGGCGGAGCAGCCCGCCGAGGAGGCCCGGCCCGCGCACCGGCTGCCGTTCTGGGTCAACCAGCGGCTCGGCCTGCTCGTCCTGGTCGTGGCGCTCGCCGCGCTGTTCGGCACGCTGCGGCCCGCGTTCTTCAACGAGAAGCTGGTGCTCTTCCCGCTGCTGCGGGACGTCTGCACGCTCACCGTGGTGGCGCTGGCCCAGCTGACGGTGCTCTCCATCGGGCACATGAACCTCGCCGTCGGGCGGATGGCCGCCTTCGGCGCGTTCTTCGCCGGGTTCGGCTACGACCGGCTCGGCCTGCCGCTGGTGCTCGGGCTGCTGCTGTGCCTGGCGGCCGGCTGCGCCGTCGGGGCCGCCACCGGCTGGATCATCGCCCGCACGGGGGTGAACTCCTTCGTCGTGACGCTGGCCGTGGACTTCGTCCTGCTGGGCCTGGTCTCGCTGCTCTACTCGGCCCTCACCGAGAACGCCGCGTTCACCACCCGCCCCGCCGGGCTGGCGGAACTGCGCTCCGCCTCGCTGGCCGACGTCTGCCTGGACCGGGTCTGCGGCTCCGCGGCCGTCCCGCAGATCGCCCAGTTCACCCTGCTCGCCCTGCTCGGCCTCGGCTTCCTGTACGCCCGCACCCGGATGGGCCGCGAACTGCTGCTCACCGGCGCCAACCCGGCCGCCGCCGAACTGTCCGGCATCCCCACCGGCCGCCGGATCGTGCTGGCCCACGCGCTGTCCGGGCTGCTCGCCGCGCTCGCCGGGTTCACGGCCGCCGTCGGCACCGGCACCTTCCGGGCGTCCATCGGCGACGACTTCATGCTCCCCTCGTTCCTCGGCGCGGTCCTGGGCGGGACGCTGCTCACCGGCGGCGTCGTCTCCGTCCTCGGCGCCCTGCTCGGCACCTCGCTGGTGAGCGTGATCCGCAAGGGTCTCGACCTGCTCGGCGTCGGCCTGGAGAGCCTCAACATCTACCTCGGCTGCGTCCTGCTGCTGGCCCTGTCCGCGGACCGGGTGCGCACCGTGGTGTCCTATCGCAAGGTGGTGCGCTCCACATGACCGTGTTCCAGGGGCGCGGGGCGGCCGCCCTGCCCGCGCTGCGCCGCTTCTCCCGTTCCACCACGACGACGCTGCTGGGCGTGGTGCTCGTCGGCTACGCCGCCCTCGGCGTCACGTCCTCGGGCACCTTCTTCGAAGGGCCCTCCGTCCGGACGTTCCTGCAGTACCTCGCCACCCCCGTCCTGATCGGGCTGGCCCAGATGGTGGCCCTGTGCGTCGGGCAGCTCAACCTGGCCGTGGGCGCGCTGGGCGGCTTCACCGCCTGCCTGATGGGCGTGCTGATGGCCGACAGCGGCGTGCCCGCCGGCCTCGCCGTGCTGATCGGCGTGCTGACCGCCACCCTGATCGGGCTGGGGACGGGCGTGTTCGTGGTCGCCACCCGGATCAACGGGTTCATCGTCACGCTCGGCGTCATGACCATCCTGCTCGGGGCGCAGTACCGGCTCTCCGGGACGCGCACGGTCGACGGCTACTCGCCCGGCCTGCGCGACCTCGGCCGGGCCGCCCCGCTGAACGTCCCGCTGGTCTTCGTGACGGCGCTCGCCGCGGCCGCGCTGCTCGCCGCGTTCATGTACCGCACCGTCCCGGGACGGCGGCTGCTGGCCGCCGGCGGCAACCCGCTCGCGGCCCGGCTGTCGGGGATCTCCACCGACCGGCAGATCGTGCTCGCGCACACCCTGTCCGGGCTGCTCGTCGGCATCGCCGCGCTGACCGCCACCGCCTCGCTGCCCGGCGTCAACCGCAGCGTCGGCGGCGACTGGCTGCTGCCCAGCTTCGCGGCCCCCATCATCGGCGGCGTCGCGCTGACCGGCGGCTCGGTGGCGGTCCTCGGGACGGTGCTGGCGGCGTTCGTGATGCGCCTGATCGACACCGCCCGGGCGCAGTACTCGCTCGACCCGAGCTGGGTGAACTTCCTGATCGGGCTGGTCGTGCTCGGCACCGTGGTCGGCGGCCGGGTCCACCAGGCCCGCGTCGCCCAGCGGGGGAAGGAGCCCTCGGGCGCTCCGCCCGCTCCGCCCGCACCGTCCGCACCGCCCGCACCGCCCGCACCGCCCGCGTCCGCCGGCGGCACCCTGCCGCAGACGGGAGGCGCACGATGAGCGGGTCCGGGTCGCAGGACGTCCTGCTGGAGTGCGAGGACGTCGTCAAGGTCTTTCCGGGCGTGCGCGCCCTCGACGGCGTCCGGCTGCGGCTGACCGCCGGCTCCGTGCACGCCCTGCTGGGCGAGAACGGCGCGGGGAAGTCCACCCTGATCAAGGTGATCACCGGCGTGCACCCGCCCGACGGCGGCCGGCTCCTGCGGGACGGGCGGGAGCTGCGCCCGCGCTCGCCCCTGGAGGCCGCCCGCGCCGGCATCGGCGTCGTCCACCAGGAGCGCAACCTGATCCCCGGCTTCTCGGTCGCGGAGAACATCACCCTGCAGGACCCGCCCTCGCGCCGGGGCCTGATCGACCGCGAGGCGATGACCGCCCCGGCCCTGCGCTGCCTGTCCGAACTGGGGCTGGACCTCGACCCGCACCTCCCGGTGCGGGAGCTGTCGGTGGCCCAGCAGCAGCTGGTGGAGATCGCCAAGGCGCTGCACACCGAGAGCCGGGTGCTGCTGCTCGACGAGCCGACCGCCTCGCTCTCGCCGCAGGAGGCCGAGCACCTCTTCGAGGTGGTGCGGCGGCTCACCGCCCGCGGGACGTGCGTGGTCTTCGTCAGCCACAAGCTGGAGGAGGTCTTCGCGATCTGCGACACCGTCACCGTCCTGCGCGACGGCCGCTCGGTGCTGGAGTCGGCGCCGCTCGCCGAGCACACCCAGGACGAGGTGGTCGCCCTCATGGTCGGCCGCGCCCACACGGTGGCGGACATGACCCCGCGCACCGTGGACGCCTCCGCCGCCCCGGCACTCTCGCTCGCCGGGCTCTCGACGGCCGCGGGCCACCGGGACGTCTCGCTGGACGTCCGCCCGGGCGAGATCGTCGGGCTCTACGGCTTGGTCGGGGCCGGCCGCAGCGAGCTGGTCAAGGCCGTCCTCGGCCTCGACCGCGTCACCGGCGGGGAGATCCGGGTGTACGGCGAGGTCGCGAGGATCGGCTCCCCGCGCCAGGCGCTGCACCGGTACGGCATCGGCTACCTGACCGAGAACCGCAAGGAGGAGGGCGTCTTCCTGGAGCAGCCCATCCACCGCAACATCACCGTGACGGTGTGGAAGAAGCTGGCGAAGGCCCTCGGTTACGTCTCCTCCCGCAAGGAGCGGGAGGTCGCGCAGGACCTGGTGGACCGGCTCGGCATCCGGATCTCCGGCCTGGAGCAGAACGCCGGCGAGCTGTCCGGCGGCAACCAGCAGAAGGTGAGCCTGGCGAAGTGGCTGGCGGCCGACACCCGGCTGCTGATCGTGGACGAGCCGACCGTCGGCGTGGACGTGCGCACCAAGCACGCGTTCCACGAGCTGATCTGGGAGCTGGCCCGCGGCGGGCTGCCGATCCTGCTGATCAGCAGCGACCTCGCCGAGATGGTCACCCTGGCCGACCGGGTCGTCGTCATGGCGGGCCACCGGGTGCGCGGCGAGGTGGCCAACGACCACGACTACGACCGGATGAGCGGCCGGATCATCCGCGTCATCCACGACCGCCCGGCTCCGGCCGGCGCTGCGAAGGGAGCGGCCTCGTGAAGCGCGTCGCGCAGGTCATCGGCCTGCGGCCCGAGAAGGAGGCGGAGTACCGGGAACTGCACCGGGCCGTCCCCGCGCCGGTCATCGACCGGCTGCGGCGCTCCCACATCGCCAACTACTCGATCCACCTGTTCGGGGACCGGCTGTTCAGCTACTTCGAGTACCACGGCGACGACCTGGCCGCCGACCTGGCGCTGGTGGCCGAGGACCCGGCCACCCGGGACTGGTGGCGGCTCACCGCCCCCTGCCAGCGGCCACTGGCCGGGGCCGGGGCCGGCGAGTGGTGGGCGTTGATGGAGCAGGTGTTCCTCATGGAGTAGGCCGCCGGTCCGCAGCGCCCCCGAGACCCCAGAGACCCCCGACATCCCCGAGACCACCCCACCAGGAGGACCACGTGAAACCGCTGTGCCCGGACGCGGCCCGGAAGGCCGGCGTCGGCCGCTTCGGCGCCGGGTGGGAGAGCCTGTGCGCACAGGAGCCGTTCCCGGCCGGTGCGCCGGTGCCCGCGAGGAGGACGACATGACCGTGCACGACATGACCGTGATCGACGCCCACCACCACCTGTGGGACCTCGCCGTCCGCGACCAGGGGTGGATCGAGGGGCCCGCCCTCGCGCCGCTGCGGCGGTCGTTCCTGCGGCCCGAGCTGGAGGCGGAGGCGCGCGGTGCCGGGGTGGCGGCCACCGTGCTGGTGCAGACCGTCACCGTGGCCGAGGAGACGCCCGAGTTCCTCGCCCTGGCCGCGGACAGCTCCCTGATCGGCGCGGTCGTCGGCTGGACCGACCTGACCTCGCCCGGCGTCGCCGACGAGCTGGCCCGGCTGCGCGCGCTGCCGGGCGGCGGACTGCTGCGCGGCATCCGGCACCAGGTCCAGGGGGAGGCGGACCCGGACTGGCTGACCCGGCCGGAGGTGCTGCGGGGGCTGCGCGCGGTCGAGGCGGCCGGGCTCGTCTACGACCTGCTGGTCCTGCCGCACCAACTGCCGGCGGCGGTCCGGGCGGCGGCCGCGGTCCCCGGCCTGACCTTCGTCCTCGACCACCTGGGCAAGCCCCCGATCGCGTCGGGCGCCACCGAGCCGTGGGCCGGGCACATCCGCGAACTGGCCGCGCTGCCGAACACGGTGGGCAAGCTCTCCGGCCTGGTGACCGAGGCCGACTGGGGGTCGTGGAGCGTGCGCGACCTGAGGCCGTACGCCGACACCGCGCTCGACGCCTTCGGGCCCCGGCGGCTGATGTTCGGCTCCGACTGGCCGGTGAGCACGCTGGCGGCGGGCTACGGCGAGGTGGTGTCGGCCACCGGGGAACTCCTCGCCGCGCTCTCCCCCGCCGAGCGGGAGGAGGTGTGGGCCGGGACCGCCCGGCGGGTCTACCGTCCGACGCCCGCCGCTGGACGGTAGGCGCCCGGCCCGCCCGACGCCCGCCGCCGGACGGTAGGCGCCCGGCCCGCCCGCAGCTGCGGGCGGGCCGGTCAGCGCGCCTCGAACCGGCTGAGCTGGCGCTCCAGGCTGCGGGCGAGGTGGTCCTTCATCGCCTCGGCGGCCCGCTCGCCGTTGCGGCGCAGGATCGCGCGCACCACCCGTTCGTGCTCGGCCAGGGTCGGGTCGTCCTCGAAGGGGAGGCTGCTGAGCCGGAAGACGTGCAGGTGGGCGTGGAGCCGCTCGACCGCGTCCAGGAGCAGCGGCCGGGCGGCGGCGACCGCGACCGCGTCGTGGAACCGCTGGTCCAGCGCGGCGAAACCGCGGTAGGCCGCGTACGGCCCGGCGGGGCCGGGGTGGGCCTCCATCTCCTCCTGGATGGCCTCGATGGCGTCGAGCTGGGGCTCGTCGGCGTTCACCGCCGCCAGGGCCGCGGCGCGCGGCTCCAGGAGGAGCCGCATCTCGAACAGCTCCTCCACGCCCTGCCGGGTGAGCAGTTCGGTCGCCCGGTACCCGGAGAGCGAGCGCTTGACCACCAGGCCGTCGGACTCCAGCCGGGCCAGCGCCTCCCGGACCGGGGTCGGCGAGACGTCGAGCCGTCGGGAGAGCGCCTCGATACCGACCCGGGCGCCCGGGGCGATCTCGTGGTCCATGATCAGGGCCTTGACGTCCTCGTAGACGCTGTCCGCCAACGGCTGGCGGACCGGTGCCGGATCCGGGCTGCCCGCCCCGGCCCGGTCGTCGTGGACGAGCGGGTCATGCGCCGGCATCCGGGTCTCCTCAGGTCACTGCTCGTTCGGCCACCGGAAGTTTAGCGAGGCGCGGGCCAGCGCCCCCGGTGCTGCGGCCCGACCGCGCCACCCCTTGAAATCCCATAGGAAAAATGCCCAGCTCTGCGCCTCCGGACGGGAGATTACCCCGCATCTCCGACAACAACCCACCTTTTCCCTATAGGAAATGCTGTCCGATCCCTTGACGGGCCGCGTGGATGCCGGTGCACTGCTGTCCTGCCGCCGAGTCCGACGGTCCAGTCGAAGGAGCCGCACCCCCATGTCCCGTCCTTCCCCCACCCCGCCCCCCGCCGACGCGAACGGGCTGTCGCGCCGCGGACTGCTGCGCGCGTCCGCCGCCGCGGGCGCCCTGTTCGCCCTCGCCTCACTGCCGGAGTTCGCCCCGGCCGCCGCCGCCGTGACCCGGCCCGGCACCCTGTCGCTCGTCCCGGAGGCCGACGCGGTCACCCTCCGGTACCCGGGCCCCGGCACGGAGGGCAGGATCATCGAGGAGGGCCTGCCGATCGGCAACGGCCGACTCGGCGCCCTGGTCACCGGCGACCCGTCCCACGACGTGCTGATCCTCTCCGACGCGACGCTGTGGACCGGCCACGCCAACGCCGCCCTCCAGTCGGACGGGCAGTTCCCCTACGCGGAATCCAGCTTCGGCAGCTTCGGGATGCTGGCGAAGGCGTACCTCGACCTGCCCGCCCACACCGCGTCCGCGATCAGCGGCTACCGCCGCACCCTCGACCTGAGCAACGGCCTGGTGACCGCCACCTACCAGCTCGGCGGGACGACCTACCGGCGCGAGGTGTTCTCCAGCCACCCCGACGACGTGATCGTGGTGCGCCTGACCCAGAGCGGCGGCGGCAGCTACACCGGCTCGCTGACGCTGGCCGGGACGCGCGGCGAGAGCGTGACCTCGAACCCGGGCACCGCCGAGGCCTCGTTCGCGGCGGCGCTGCCCAACGCCCTGGCGTACGCCGCCCTGGTCAGGGCGGCCGGCACCGGCGGCACCGTCTCCGCGACCGGCACGAAGGTGACGTTCAGCGGGTGCACCGAGGTCGTGCTGGTGCTCTCCGGCGGCACGAACTACAAGGCGGACGCCTCCGTCCAGTACAAGGACACCGCGCTGGTGCCGCTCACCGTCGCGCGCGCCAAGGCCGCGCAGGCCGCCGCCGTCGCCGGCTCGGCGCTGCTCGCCACGCACGTGGCCGACTTCCGGTCCCTGGCCGGGCGGATGACGGTCGACCTCGGCGCCTCCAGCGCCGCCCAGCGAGCGCTGGACACCCCGGCCCGGCTCGCCGCACGGGCCGCCGCCGGCTCTGCCCCCGACCCCGAACTCGAAGCCGCCTACCTGCAGTTCGGCCGCTACCTGACGATCACCGGCTCCCGGGGCAGCCTCCCGACCAACCTCCAGGGCCTGTGGGTCGACAGCAACCAGCCCCCGTGGTTCAGCGACTACCACACCGACATCAACCTGCAGATGAACTACTGGCTGCCCGACCGGGTCGGCCTGCCCGAGTGCTTCGACGCGTTCACCGACTACTGCCTCGCCCAGCTGCCCGGCTGGCAGGCGACGACCGCGAACCTGTTCCAGGACTCCCGCAACCGCTTCCGCAACACCTCCGGCCGGGTCGCCGGCTGGACGCTGGGCATCAGCGCCAACATCTGGGGCGGCGACGGCTGGTGGTGGCACCCCGCGGGCAACGCCTGGATCTGCAACTCGCTCTACGAGCACTACGAGTACACCCTGGACGACGCCCACCTGGCGCGGATCTACCCGCTGCTCAAGGGCGCCTGCGAGTTCTGGGAGTCCCGGCTGGTCACGACGACCGTGGCGGGCCGCGAGGTGCTGGTCGACGACCACGACTGGTCGCCCGAGCACGGCCCCGAGGACGCCCTCGGCATCACGTACGCCCAGGAACTGGTCTGGGAGCTGTTCGGCCACTACGGCACCGCCGCCGCCAAGCTCGGCCGGGACGCCGCCTACGCCGCCACCGTCGCCGGGCTGCGCGCCAAGCTCTACCTGCCCCAGGTCAGCGCCACCAGCGGCTGGCTGGAGGAGTGGATGAGCGACGGCAATCTGGGCGAGACCGCCCACCGCCACCTGTCCCCGCTGGTGGGCCTCTTCCCCGGCGACCGGATCAACCTCCAGGACTCCCCCGACACGCTGGTCCGGGGCGCCACCAAGCTGCTGGAGGCCCGGGGCCTGGCCAGCTACGGCTGGGCCAGCGCCTGGCGGGCCCTGTGCTGGGCCCGGCTGAAGCACGCCGACAAGGCGTACGACCTGGTGACCTCGGTGCTGAAGCCGACCGGCACCGCCGCCGCCGGCACGGCGATCAACCTGTTCGACATGTACCGCTACGGGAGCGGCTACATCTTCCAGATCGACGGCAACTTCGGCACCCCGGCCGCGATGGTCGAGATGCTGGTGCAGTCCCGGCCCGGGCGGGTCGAGCTGCTGCCCGCGCTGCCCAAGGCGTGGGCGGCGAGCGGCTCGGTCACCGGGCTGGGCCTGCGCGGCGGGCTCAGCCTCGACCTGCGCTGGCAGTCCGGCCAGGTCACCGGCGCCACCGTGCGGGGCGCGGCCGGCCGGACGACCACGCTCGCCTACGGCGACTGGAGCCAGCAGGTGACCGTCCCCGCCTCCGGGTCGGTGACGGTCGCGCCGCCCGCGCAGCACACCGTCTTCCAGCTGGTCAACCGCAAGTCCGGCCGGGCGCTCGACGTGCAGGGCGGCTCGACCGCCGCGGGCGCCCCGGTCATCCAGTACACGCCGAGCTCCGCGGCGAACCAGCAGTTCCTGTTCACCCCGGTCGGCGGCGGCGTGTACGAGATCTGCACCACGCACACCGCCCCCGCCCTGGCGCTGGGCATCAGCGGCGGCGGGTCGGCCGACGGCGCGAAGCTGATCCAGTGGCAGTCGCTGCACGACACGAACATGCAGTGGAAGCTCACCGACACCGGCGACGGCTACGTCGTGGTCACCTGCCTGCGCAGCGGCAAGGTGCTGGGCGTCACCGGCGACTCGACGGCCAACGGCGCGACGATCGAGCAGCAGACCGCCAACGGCGGCACCGGCCAGCAGTGGCGGCGCATCGGCAGGTGAGCCCGTTCCCGTGCTCCGGCCCGAACCGGAGCACGGGAACGGCCCGCCCTACGAGGTGGGCAGGTTCCAGAGCTGGTTGGCGGCCGCGGTGCACGGCCAGATGTCCAGTCGGGTGCCGCTGGTGCTGGTCGCGCCCGCGACGTCCAGGCAGAGGCCGGACTTGGTGTTCTTCAGGGTGCGGTCGCCCTGGTAGGTCCAGGACTGGGCGGGGGTGCCGTTGCAGGTGTAGAGCTGGACGCTGGTACCGGCCGCGGTGGCGCCGCCCCGGACGTCCATGCACTTGCCGTAGGCGCGGACGGTGCCGTCACCGGGGACGGTCCAGGTCTGGTTGGCGCCGCCGTTGCAGCCCCACAGGTCGAGGTCGGTGCCGTCGGTGGAGACGGCTCCCTTGACGTCGGCGCACTTGCCGGCCAGGCCGGTGATCGGGCCGCTGGGCGCGACCGGGCCGTCGGGGGTGAGCTTGAGCAGCCGGGAGCCGTAGGCGGGCAGGGTGGCGCTGAAGCTTCCGGTGCCGGCGCCGAGGTCGGTGTGGGTCCACATGTCGTGGACGCCGGCCGACTGGGCGGTCCGCAGGCCGAGGTCGGCCCAGTCGGCGGTCACGGTGGCGGAGCTGGAGCCGAGGTTGAACAGCGCGACGGTGTAGCTGCCGTCCTTGTTCCTGACGTACCAGGTCTGCTGGTTGGTGGCCTGGCTGACCGGCTTGGCGGGCAGGCCCTGCTGGTTCTGGGCGATGACCTCCGGGTTGGTGAGCAGCGACAGGCCGAGGGAGTCGAGCTTGGTGAGGTCGTCGCCGGTGTACATCGGGGAGTTGACGATGGACCACAGGGTGGTGGCGGTCCGGCGCTGGTCGTCGGTCAGGCCGTCCATCGCGCCGTTGCCGACGTCGAGCGAGTCCAGGTCGGGGAAGAAGCCGGGCTTGGTGTAGGGCGCCCAGCCCGGGGCGCTGGTGAAGCGGGAGACCACGTGGTTCCAGTCGACGAGCGTGCTGCAGTAGCACTCGACGTCGCCCTGGGTGCGGACGCCGGTGGCGTTCTGCTGCCAGTAGGGGGCCTCGTCCTTGCGCATCGCCCAGGACAGTTCCAGGTGGCCCTGCCAGCCGAGGGCGTCGAACGCCTTGCGCCAGCCGGCGACCTCGTAGTAGCTGCTCCTGGTCAGGTCGGCGACCGTGCCCGAGGTGCCCGAGGGGGTGACGCCGTCGAGCTTGAGGTAGTCGATGCCGTAGCCGGTGAGCTTCTGGGCGACCGAGTAGATGTACTCGTAGCCGCAGGGGTTGCCGGCGGACATGTCGAGGGCGTAGGCGTTGTTCCAGCCGCTGGGCAGCACGACGGGGGCGCCGGAGGAGTCCTTGAGGACGGCGTTGCGGGTGGTGCAGCCGTGGGTGGTGCCGTAGACGGGGGCGTTGAGGTCGTACGCCTCCTTCGCCATGCCGGCGTAGTCGTAGACGCCCAGCTTGAGGCCGAGGGCGTGGACCTTGTTCACCACCGTGGCCATCGGGTCGGGGAAGCGGGTGGTGTCCTGCTCCAGCCGACCGTAGGCGTCGAAGTGCGGGTTGCGGTCGATGTCGGCGTACCAGGCCGCGTCGATGTTGACGAACTTGTAGCCGGCGGCCGCCATGCCGGTGGAGACCAGGGCGTTGGCCTGCTGGAGGATGTGGTCCTCGTTGAGCCAGCTGGACCAGCTGTGCGGGTTGACGCCCGGGTAGGTGGTGGCCTGCAGGCTCCAGCTGCTCCAGCCCAGGTACGGGGTGGGGGCGATGGTGGCGGGCGAGAACACGACCGGCGCGGCGGCCGGGGCGGCGGTGGCCGGGACGGCGGCGCCGAGGCCGGCGGCCGCGGTGGCCGTGGCCACCAGGCCGGTGAGCAGGCGTCTTGCGGTAGTCCTCATCGTCGAGTCCTTTCGGGTGGGGGCAGGTCCCGTCCGGCGGCGGTCGGTGCCGTCCGGGGTGCGGCGGGGGTGCCGCGGTCCGCTGCCGCCACCGGCGGTGTGGACGCCGGCGGCGGGTGGGGGCGGAGTTCGGTGGGCCGGCTCGGCGGGCTCGGCTCAGCGGGCCGGCGCGGCCGGGGCGCCGACCGGGAAGCGGCTGCCGATCGGCTCGACGGTGTGCCGGTGCCGGGCGCGTTCGGCGGCCCAGGCGACCAGGTGGCTCTCCAGGCTGGTGCGCGGGTCGGACAGGATCCGGGCCCGGTCGCCGGTGGCGAGGGCGTCCAGGAACGCGTCGACCAGCCGCTCGTCGCCGCCGCCGTGCCCGGTGCCCGCGTCGGCGCCCTCCAGGCCCACGGTCAGCAGTTCCTTGGCGCCGGTGCGGAAGTCGGTGAGGGTGACCTGCACGCCGTCGCCCTCCAACTGCCCGTGGGTGCCGAAGATCCGGGTCTTGCGCTGGGCGTACTCGGTGAACGCGGTCATCGTGAAGGAGGCGGTGGCGCCGCCCTCGTACTCCAGGTTGACCACCTGGTGGTCCACCACGTCGTTGTCGCAGGCGTACACGCACCGGCCGTAGGGGCTGGTGCGCAGCGCCTCGACCACGCCCTCCTCGGTGCGGGCGGGGGTGACGACCGACAGCGGCCAGCGCTCGCGGTCCGGGTCGCCCAGGCAGCCGACGTACAGGCGCTTGGCGGAGTAGGGGCAGGACGCCTCGATCGGGCAGTCCGGGCAGCGGTCGGCGGCGCCCTCGGGGCGCTGCTCGGCGCGGAAGTGCTTCAGGCCGCCGAAGGAGGACACCCGCCGCACCGGCCGGCCGACGATGTAGGAGAGCCAGTCCAGGTCGTGGGAGGACTTGGCGAGCAGCATCGGGGTGGCGTCGGCCTCGCGGCGCCAGTTGCCGCGCACGTAGGAGTGCGCCTGGTGCCACCAGCCGACGGGTTCCAGGTGCTCGACGCTGACGACCTCGCCGAGGCGGCCGGAGTCGACGATCCGCTTGAGGGCCTGGGTGTAGGGGGTGTAGCGCAGGACGTGGCAGACGGCGAGCATGACGTCGGCCCGCTCGACGGCGTCGATGATGCGCAGGACGTCGTCCTCGCTGGTCGCCATCGGCTTCTCCAGCAGGATGTGGTAGCCGAGCCCGGCGAACGCGACGGCCGGGTCGACGTGGGCCGCGTCCTGGGTGGTGATCACCACGGCGTCGGCGAGCTTCGGCCGCTCCGTCAGCGGCCGCCAGTCGGGCAGGATCTCCGCGTCCGGGTGGGCGGCGCGGGCCTGGGCGGCGCGTTCCGGGTCGGGTTCGCAGACCGCGACCACCACGGCGCGGCCGGTGCGGGCGGCGTAACCGGCGTAGGTGCTGCCTCGGTTGCCCGCTCCGACCAGCAGCAGGCGAATGGGAGGGGTCATGGCGACGGGTCCTTGGGTCAGGGGGCGCGGGAGGGCGTGCTGCGCCCCGGGGCGGCGCGGAACGGTGCGGCGCGGCGCGGGCCGGAGGGGATGGCGCGGCGCGGCGCGGGCCGGGGGTGGTGCGGAGTGACGCGGGCCGGGGTCAGCCCTTGACGGCTCCGGAGACCATGCCGGCGACGAAGTTGCGCTGGAAGAGCAGGTAGACGAGCACCACGGGGCCGATCACGATCAGGGTGGCGGCGGCCAGCATCGGCACGTCGGTGGTGTGGGCGCCGACGAAGAAGGCCAGGCCGGCGGGGGCGGTGCGGTTCTCCGGGGTCTGGATGAGGATCAACGTCAGCAGGAATTGGTTCCAGGCCCACAGGAAGTACAGCAGCCCCAGGGTGGTCAGGGCCGGGCGCACGCAGGGGACGAGGACCTTCCACAGCACCTTCCAGCTGGAGGCGCCGTCCAGGGCGGCCGCCTCCAGCAGTTCCTTGGGCAGGGCGGTGAACTGCTGGCGCATCCAGAACGCGCCGAACGGCATGTAGAGGCCGACCAGGGCGAGGATCAGCGAGACCGGGGTGTCGGTCAGGCCCAGCGAGCGCAGGTCGTAGTAGAGCGGGACGACCGCGGCCTCGTAGGGCAGGGTCAGGCCCAGCAGCAGCAGGCCGAAGATGACCTCCCGGCCCCGGAAGCGCATGGTGGCGAAGGCGTAGCCGGCCAGCGTCGCGCAGAACAGGGCGAGCGGGACGACGCCGAGGCCGACCATGGCGCTGTTGGCCAGCAGGCGGCCGAACCCGGCGGTGGACCAGGCCCGGCCGAAGGCGGCCAGGGTGGGGTGCTCGGGCAGGGACAGGCCGGACAGCGGGGTGCCGGGCGGGTTGAGCGCGGCCAGCAGGAGCGCGGCGAACGGGATCAGGACGCCGGCGCAGAAGACCGCCAGCAGTGCGCGGCCGGTCAGGCGGTCGGTGCGGCTCATGCGCGCTCCCGGGTGAGGCGGCCGATGGCCAGGACCACCAGCGAGATCAGCAGGCTGAGGACGACGGCCAGGGCGCAGGCGGTGCCCACCTCGCCGCCGGTGAAGGCGAGTCGGTAGATGAGCAGGCCGGGCACGGTGGTGGTGTCACCGGGGCCGCCGCCGGTGGTCACGTAGACGACGTCGAAGCTGGCCAGGGCCGAGATGACGGTGACGGTGACCGCGACGCCGATCTCCGCCCGCAGGCCGGGCAGGGTGACCGAGAGGAACTCCCGGACGGGCCCGGCGCCGTCGATCCGGGCGGCCTCGTAGAGGCTGGTGTCGATCTTCTGGATGCCGGCCTGGAAGAGCACCAGGCACAGGCCCAGCATCACCCAGCTGCCGACCAGGCCGACCGCGACGTAGGCCCAGGTGAAGTCGCCGAGCCAGGCCCTGGCCCAGGAGTGCAGGCCGATCGCGTCCAGCAGTTGGTTGACGGTGCCGTCCTGGGCGTACATCCAGCGCCAGATGACGCCGACGGCGACCAGCGGGACGATCTGCGGCAGGAACAGCACGGTGCGGGAGACGGCGAAGTTTCGCCCCTGCCGGGCCCGGCCGATGACGGCCGCCAGCACCAGGCCGGCGGCGATCGGCAGCACGGTGTAGAAGCCGATGAAGCCCAGCGCGTGCCACAGCGAGGCGGTCAGCTTCGGGTCGGTGAGCACCTGCCGGTAGTTGTCCAGCCCGGTCCAGACCCCGGCGGTGACGCCGTCCCAGCGGTAGAAGGACAGCTCCAGGGTGTGCAGCCACGGCGCGATGACGAACGCCGTGTACAGCAGCAGGGCGGGCAGCAGGTAGAGGTAGGCGACCGGCTGGCGGCGGGGACCCCGCCGCCGGCCGGTGCGGGCGGCGGGTACCGCCCCGACCCGCTGCGTGCGGGCTGGGGCCGGGGCGGCGGTCCGGGGTGCCGGCTGGTGCGCGGCGGTCACTTGTGGCCCTTCTCCCAGTCGTCCTGCAGCGCCTTGAGGTAGTCGGCGGGCGAGGTCTTGCCGGCGACGAGCTGCTGGCCCTGGGAGGTCAGCGTGTCGTTCATGGTCGGGGTGCTGTTGTTGAAGTACGGCACCAGGCCGTCGCTCTTGGCGACCGCGGCCCAGGCGGCCGCGTAGTCCTTGAGGATGCTGTTGTCGGGGGTCTTGACGGTCTCGGCCTGGGCGACGGGCATGTAGCCGCTGCCGAACTCGATGGCCGCGGCCTCGGGGGTGGTCATGAAGTCGAGGAACGCGGCGGCCAGGTCCGGGTGCTTGGCCTTGCTGGGGATGGCGTAGGCGAGGGAGGTACCGACGCCGGTCGACGGCGCGTCGGCGCTCTCGCCGGGCAGGGTGAAGAAGCCGGCCTTGCCGGGCAGTGCCTTGTCGACGGCGGTCGCGTCCCAGTTGCCGTCGAACATGAACAGGCCCTCGCCCTTGGTGAAGGCGCTCATCGCCGCGGCCCCGTCGGTGCCGTTGGCGCCGCTGGGCAGGTAGCCCTGCTCGGCCCAGTCGGCCACCTGCTGGGCGGCGCGGGTGGCGGAGACGTTCTCGATGGTGCTGCCGGGGTTGCCGAACGCCCACTCGGTGCTCTTGCCCGGCCCCTGGAAGGTGTTGGTCAGGGCCTGGAAGAGGTAGGACGACTGGCCCTGCATGTTGGGCATCTGGATCGGCAGCACGCCCGCGGTCTTCGCCTTGGCCAGGTCCTGCTCGAACTCGCCGAGGGTCTTGGGCGGTTCGATGCCCAGCTTCGCCGCGATGTCCTTGTTGTAGTACACCCCGACCAGGGAGAAGCCGGCCGGCGCGGCCCAGAGCTTGCCCACGCCCAGCGTCTTGCCCTGGCCGTCGGCGCGCCACTGGCCCAGCTCGCTGGCCGAGACGGTCTTGTCCCAGCCGTAGGCGTCGACGTACGGGTCGAGGTTGCGGATCAGGCCGGCCTTGGCGGTGTTGCCGAGCTTGTTGAGCAGCGCCAGGTCGGGCGCGCTGTCCGAGCCGAGGGTGAGGTCCAGGCTGGTGTCGTAGCTGTCGACGCCGGTGAAGCGGAAGTCCACCGTGACGTTCGGGTGCTTCTTCTCGAACGCCGCGCTCAGCGCCTTGGTGGTCTCGGAGGTGTCCGAGCTGAGCACCGACAGGGTGACCTTGTCGGTGGGGATCGCGGTGGAGACGGCCGTGGTGTCGGCCGAGGAGTTCGCCGCGGTGCTGCCGGGGGTGCCGCAGGCGCTGACCAGGCCCGCCACGAGCAGGGCGGCACAGGCGGCCGGGGCCGGGCGGCGGGGGCCTCTGCGGCCGGGGGTGGGGGTGGACGACGGCATGGCCGGCTCCTCGGTGGGGGTGCGACCCTTATTGAAGGGTTCTTGCTTAAGGGGTTGGCAGGATCGTAGGAAGCCGTGAAGTGCGACGTCAACAGTTCAGCAGGGTTCTTTCGTAACTATCCTGCATATGTGCTCGGGGGTGTCCTATGATGGCCCGGGCCGCGCTGGGGCGGCCGGTGGAAGGGAGAGGCAGTGAGAGGTCAAGCACTCGTCGGCGGCGATCCCGCCGTGCTGCGGCGGCTCAATCTGGAGGCCGTCCTGCACGCCCTGCGCGGCCGGGAGCCGATGACCACCAGCCAGATCAGCAAGGCGTCCTCGCTCTCCCGGCAGACCGTCGACCAGGTCCTCGACGACCTGGCCCGGCTGGGCTGGGTCGAGGAGGTCGCCCCCGGGAAGAGCATCGGGCGGCCCGCCCGGCGCCACCGCTTCCGGGCCGATGCCGGGCACGTGCTCGGCGTCGACGTCGGCGCCCACTCCGTGCTGCTGGTCCTGGCCGACCTCGACGGCCGGCTGATCGAGACCCGGCGGGCCGCCCTGGACGCCGCACCGGCCGGGGAGGGGCGGTTGGCCGCCGTCCGGGGCGCCGCGGCCGACCTGCTCGCCGACCACCCCGCCACCCGGCTCCGCGCCCTGTGCGTCGGCGTGCCGGGCATCGTCGACGGCAGCGGGCGGGTGCGGCTGTCCACTCCCCTGCCGGAGTGGAACGGACTGCACCTCGCCGAGGAGGCGTCCGGCTGGTTCGGCTGCCCCGCCTTCGCCGAGAACGACGCCAACCTCGCCGCCCTCGCCGAGCACTGGCGCGGCGCCGCCCAGGGCACCGACGACTTCATCCAGCTGCTCACCGGCCACCGCACCGGCGCCGCCCTCGTCCTGGGCGGCCGGCTGCACCGCGGTCGGACCGGTGCGGCCGGCGAGATCGCCGGACTGGCCATCCTGGGCTGGGACGGCAGCGACCTCGCCGACCTGCGCGGCGAGGCCGACACCGCGCAGGTCTTCGCGGCCGCCGCCGAGGGCGACCCGGCCGCCGTCGCGCGGGTCGACCGCTTCGCCCGCACCTACGCCCAGGGGACCGCGGCGATGGTGCTGACCGTCAACCCGGACCTCGTGGTCATCAGCGGCGGCATCTCCGTCGCGGGCGAGATCCTGGCCGGGCCCATGCGCCACCACCTGGGCCGGCTCTGCCTCGACGCGCCCGAGGTGCGCGCCTCCCGACTCGGCCCCGAGACGGTCGCCCTCGGAGCGGTCCGGCTCGCCCTCGACCACGTCGACCGCCACCTCTTCGACTTCCGCAGCGCGCCCGAGCCCCAGCCCGCCGAGCCCGCCGGAGCGCCCCCCGCCCCGGCCGACGAACGCCCGCTGAACCAGGACGTCTTCGAACTGCGCCGCACCACCGCCACCACCTGACCGGGGCCGCCCCCGGACGGCCCCGGCTTTCCGCGGCGAACTCCGCCCACCGCACCGGAGTTCGGGTCAGCGCGAGGGAAAACCCTTTCATCCGACCGGACACGTCGGCTGATCACACCCCGGCGGTGACGACCGATCACGCGGGGAAACGCGCCTCCGGAAACCCGGGGCGCGGGAGCGGCGACGGCCGGGGACGGGCCGGGCGGGCCGTCAGCCGGCCCAGCGGTCGGTGCGCGTTGCGGGTGGTGAGGGCGCGCCAGGTGTCGGCGGCCGTGGGCGGGGGCGCGGTGTCGATGCTGCGGATCTGCGCCGCCGCGGCCGGGGCGGGCGTCCAGCAGGAGTCGCTGCCGTACAGGACCGGGTCCGGGCCGAACGCGGCGAGCAGGGCCGGGACCTGGTGCGGGAAGGGGGTGCCGGCGGTGTCGAACCAGCGGGTGCGCAGCTGTTCCTGGACGGTGGGGGTGCCCGGGTCCGGGGTGGTTCCGGCCGGGGCGGTGCGGAACGGCTCCATCCGGTCGGCGAGCAGCGGCAGCGCGCCGCCGCCGTGGGTGAAGACCCACCGGATGCCGGGGTGGCGGAGCAGGACGCCGCCCAGGACGAGGTCGCCGGCGGCGCGCGCGGAGCCGAAGAGGGACTCCCGCAGCGGACGGGGCCGACCGAGCCAGGCCGAGTCGGGGCCCGGCCAGGACCAGCGCGAGGGCCGGGACGAACGCCGAGCGGTACAGCGCCTCGCCCCGGTGCTCGGTCGGGCGGACGCCCTGCGCGGTCGGCCGGAACAGTCCGGCCCCGGTCAGGGCGTCGATGTTCTCCTCGACGACCCGGCGGTCCTCCTCCGTCCGGGCGGCGTCGGCCCGCGGCGGGGGAACGAGGGCCGCCGCGCGCCCGGCCGGGGGCGGGGCCGCGGTGCCGTCCGCCGCCGCCCCGCCGCGGGCGGCCCGGCTCAGCCCAGGTGCTGGACCATGGTGTTGCTGAACAGGTAGCGGTAGCCCGCGTCGCGCAGCGCCGCGTCGTGGTCCGGGCTGTGCTGCCGGGAGGTGCCGCGCAGGAAGGCGAAGCAGCCCGCGGACTGGCCGGTGACGGCGTCCATCTTCCGCTTGGGGGCGAAGATCTCCCGCTCGAAGTCCTCGGGGGTGCGGATGTTGGCGGTCTCCTCGTGGCTGGCGGTGTGCGGCGTCACGACGTGCCGTTCGCTCAGCTCGGCGACCTGGTCCCAGGTCATCGCGAGGCGCTCGCCCCGGACGTCCTCCGGGACGAGGTCGATCTCGTGCGCCTCGGCGAAGTCGTACTGCTCGGCCACCGGCACGTCCAGGAAGCCCGTCGCGATGAAGAACCACGCGGTCAGGCCGGCCTTCTCGGCCAGCGGGGCGGCCACCTCGGCGTTGTTGCGGTAGCCCTCGTAGAAGACCGGGATCAGGCCGGGCCGGTCCTTGTGCCAGCGGCCGGTGGTGCGGAAGCGGTCGAGGTCGTCCAGGCTGACGGCGGAGTACCGCCGGGCGTAGGCGGCGAGTTCCGCCTCCAGTTGCTCGCCGTCCGCGGCGGGGGTGTTGTGGTAGTTGACGACGCGCAGGAAGCGGCCTTCGGCGAAGGCCCGCTCCTCCTCGGCGAAGCTGATGTCGCTGGCGGTGTTCACGGGGTGTCCTGGGGTTCGAAGTGGGCGATGGCCATGACCTGGAGGACGTCGATGAGGGCGGCCTGGTCGTCGTCGGCGCAGCCGGGCGACAGCGCCTCGCGGTAGTGCGCGATCAGCGGCGCGAGGGCGGCGCCCTCGGCGCGGGCGCGTTCGTCGGCGGCGGGGCCGTCCCCGTCGAACCGGAAGGCGAGGAACATCGGGATGCCCTCGCGCTCCAGGACACGCTCGTTGCAGGCGTCGAGGACGGCGCGGGCGTCGGGGACGGGGGAAGGTCGGGGGGTCATGGTGGCCTCCGGGAGTGGTGCGGACGGGGTCAGGCGCGGGACGGCCGGGCGGCGCTCCCGGCGACAGGGACGGCGGCGGGGACGGCGGCGGGGACGGCAGCGGGGACGGCGGCGGGCGCGGCGATCACGGTCAGCAGGCGGGCGGCGGTCTCGGCGACGGCGTCGCGGGCGGGCCCGAGCCAGCGGCGCGGGTCGACCGGCAAGGTGCCGCCGCGGGGCGCGCGGACGGCGCCGGTGAAGGCGACGTTCAGCTGCGTCCCAATGTTGATCTTGGTCATTCCGGCGGCGACCGCCCGGCGCAGCTCGGGGTCGGCGACGCCGGACGAGCCGTGCAGCACCAGCGGTACGGGCACGGCGGCGCGGATGGCGGCGATCAGGCCGTGGTCGAGCCGGGCCGACTGCTCGGTCATCGCGTGCGAGCTGCCGACGGCGACGGCCAGCGCGTCCACCCCGGTGGCCGAGGCGTAGGCGGCGGCGTCCGCCGGGTCGGTGCGGACGGTCGGGGCGTGCACGCCGTCCTTGCCGCCGATCTCGCCGAGTTCGGCCTCCAGCCACAGGCCCCGGGCGTGCAGCAGGCGGGCGGCGCGGGCGGTGGCGGCGACGTTCTCGTCGTGCGGCAGCCGGGAGGCGTCGAACATCACCGAGCCGTAGCCGTGCGCGGCGGCCTGCTCGACCAGGGCGAAGTCCTCGACGTGGTCGAGGTGCAGGGCGAGGTCGGCGCCGCTGCCCCGGGCGGTCGCGGCGCAGGCCGCGGACAGCGGGGCGAGCGCCCGATGGTAGCGGACGGCATTCTCGCTGACCGCGAGGATCGCGGGCAGCCCGGTCTGCTCGGCGGCCTCGGCCACCGCCCGGGCGTGTTCGAGGGTGAGGACGTTGAAGGCGGCTACGCCGGTGCCGGAGGCAGCCGCGCGGGAGACGAGGTCGGCGGTGGGAACGAGGGTCATGCGCGCGCTGCTCCTGGGGTGCGGGTGCGGGTGCGGGGGCGGGGAGGGAGCGGGCCGCCGTCGCGCACGGTGGTGCGGGTCAGCAGGTCCGCGTAGCGGGCTGGGTCGACGTCGCCGGCCAGCGGCGCGGCGACGGCGGCGGCCGACAGCGCCACGGCGTGGCGCAGGCGTTCGGGCCAGGCCGCTCCGGTGGCGAGGGTGACGGCGAGGGCGGCGACGGCGGCGTCGCCGGCGCCGGTCGGGTTGCCGCGCAGCACGGCCGGGGGCGCGGCGTGCCAGGCGCGGCCCCGGCGACGGCGGTCAGGCCGTCCGCGCCGCGCGAGGCGGCGACGGCGGCCGCGCCGGCGTCGAGCAGCAGCGCGGCGTCGCGGACGGCGGCGCGGTCGGGGTCGAGCAGCAGCGCGGCGTCGCGGTCGGGGTCCGCCGCCGGGTCGTCCCGGTGGCCGCGGCCGCCGGGCTCGGCGCTCCGGTACTCGGCGAGTTCGGCGGTGTTCGGCTTGACCAGGTCCGGTCCGGCGGCGAGGGCGGCGCGCAGGGCCGGGCCGGAGGTGTCCAGGAGCACCGGGGCGCCGGCCTCGTGGCAGTGCCGCACCAGGTCGGCGTAGGCGGTGGGCGGCAGGCCGCCGGGCAGGCTGCCGGAGAGCACCACCACCGAGGAGCCCGCGGCGAGCCGGCGGACCCGGTCGGCGACGCGCTCCCACTCGTCCCGGGTCAGCCGCGGCCCGGGCTCCCACAGGCCGGTGGTGCGGCCGTCGTCCTCGACCACGGCGACGGTGCGGCGGGTCTGCCCGGCGATCGGGACGGTCTCGGCGGGCACGCCGGCGGCGGCGAGGTCGGCCCGCCAGTCGGGGGCGTGGGCGCCGCCGACCGGTGCGAGGGCGAGCACCGGCAGGCCGAGGGCGTGCAGCACCCGGGCGACGTTGACGCCCTTGCCCCCGGCGCGGGCGCCGACCGCGCCGGGGCGGTACTCCAGGCCGGGCCGCAGCTCCGCCACCCGGTACGTGAGGTCGAGGGCCGGGTTGAGGGTGACGGCCAGGACGGGGGCGGACGGCGCGGTCAGCACGCGATCACCGGGACCCCGGCGGCGGACAGGCCCCGGCGGACGGGGTGCGCCTCCTCGGCGTCGGTGACCAGGGCGGAGATCCGGGCGGCCGGGGCGAGCCGGACCGGGCCCCGGCGGCCGAGCTTGCCGGCGTCGGCGAGCAGGACGTGCCGTCCGCCGGCTTCGATCAGCGTCCGGTCGGTGCGGGCCTCGCGGACGTCGGCCCCGGTCACGCCGACCTCCAGGTCGACGCCGAACGCGCCGGTGAAGACCTGGTCGATCCGGAACTCGGCGAGGGCCTGCTCGGTGAGGTGCCCGAGCAGCGACTTCTCCCGGTGCCGCAGGAACCCGCCGAGCACCACCACGGCGATCGGGGGGTGGCGGGAGAGCGCGTGGGCGATGGCCAGCGAGTTGGTGATCACGGTGAGGTTCTCGCGCTCGGCGAGGTGGCCCACCATCGTCTCGGTGGTGGTGCCGCCGCTGATCAGGACGGTGGTGCCGTCCTGGACGAGGGCGGCGGCGGCCGCGCCGATCCGGCGCTTCTGGTCCCGGTGCTCGGCGGCGCGGGCCGGCTGGTCGGCCTCCAGGTCGGCGGCGGCCAGGGTGGCCCCGCCGTGCACGCGGGCCAGCAGGCCCTCGTCCTCCATCTCCCGGAGGTCGCGCCGGACGGTGGAGGGGCTGATGCCGAGCGCCTGGGCGAGTTCGGCGACCTGGACGGCGCCCTGGCTGCGCAGGTAGCCGAGGACGACCCGGCGGCGCTGCGGGCTCAGCAGGTGGTCAGTAGCCGCGGACACGGTCCACCAGGTTCAGCAGGGGGCGGCCGTCGAGGTGGCGGGCCAGGTTGCCGGTGACGAGGTCGAGCACCTGCTGCTCGTAGTCGGGCGCGAAGCCGGCCACGTGCGGGCTGACGATCACGCCGGGCTCGGTCCACAGCGGGTGTCCGGCGGGCAGCGGCTCGGTGTCGAAGACGTCGAGGGCGGCGCCGGCGAGGCGGCCGGAGCGCAGCGCGGCGGTCATCGCGTCCTCGTCGGCGATGCCGCCGCGGGAGACGTTGATCAGGACGGCGCCGGGCTTGAGCGCGTCGAAGGCGGCCCGGTCCATCATGCCGCGGGTCTCGTCGGTGAGCGGGCAGGTCAGCACCAGGTAGTCGCAGCGGGCGAGGAACTCGTGGAGCCGGTCCGGGGTGTACAGCTCGGCCGGGTCCTCGCCGTGCGCGGCGCCGAAGAACTCGCCGGTGCGGGCGGCGGTGCCGCGCTTGAGGCCGAGCACGGTCATCCGGTGCGCGGCGGCGAGCCGGCCGATCTCCCGGCCGATCCGGCCGTAGCCGACGACGCCGACGGTGGCGCCGGCGAGCCGGCGGGGCATCAGGGTGTCCCACCGCTCGGCGAGGCTCGGCCAGCGGCCCTCCCGCTGGACGGCGATCAGCCGGGGCAGCCGGTGGGCGAAGCCGAGGACCATCATCATCACGTACTCGGCCATCGGGACGGGCGAGATGCCGCCGATGGAGGTGATCGGGGCCGGGCTGTCCCAGACCGGGGTGCCGCGCAGGTGGTCGGCGCCGGAGGTGTCGAGCTGGATCCAGCTCAGCCGGGGGGCCTGCCCGGGTTCGGGGAAGACCGATCCGGTGTGCAGGACGTCGGTGCGGGCCCAGACCTCGGCGGGGACGTCCTCGGGGCGGTCGGCGGTGATCTGCTCGACCACCAGGCGCGGGGAGACGGCGCGGACCGCGTCGAGCCAGGGCTCGGGGAAGGACAGGGTGGAGAGGTAGTGGACGGGGCCGTCGGCGGCGTGTGCGGTGTGCTGGCTCATCACTTGATTCCCGATCGGGCGAAGCCCTGGACGAAGTAGCGCTGGAAGCAGAGGAAGATCACGACCATCGGCAGCACGCTGATCAGCGCGAGCGCCATGATCGCGCCGTAGTCGGAGGTGTACTGGCCCTGGAGGAAGAGCAGGCCGACCGACAGGGTGTAGAGGTCGTGGTCCTTGAGGACGGTCAGCGGCCAGGCGAAGTCGTTCCACTGGTTGAGGAAGGTCAGCAGCGACAGCACCGCGATCAGCGGCTTGCTGAGCGGCAGGACCACCGAGACGAAGGTGCGGAACTGGCCGGCGCCGTCGCAGCGGGCGGCCTCGATCACCTCGTCGGGGATGGCGAGCATGAACTGCCGGGAGAGGAAGATGCCGAAGGTCGCGGAGGAGGCGGGCAGGATGACGGCCCAGAAGGTGCCGAACAGGCCGAGCCCGCCGACCATCTTGAACTGCGGCACCATCAGCACTTGGAGCGGCACGGTCATCGTGCCGACCAGCACCAGGAACAGCGTGCTGCGGCCGCGGAAGCGGGTCTTGGCGAAGGCGTAGCCGGCCAGCAGGTTGACGGTGACGGTCAGCGCCACCACGCACAGCGTGACCACGACGGAGTTCATCAGCCAGGTGCCGGTCGGCAGGGCGAGCACCGTCCGGAAGTTGTGCAGGGTCGGGGCGCTGGGCCACCAGTGCGGGCCGGTGGAGTAGAGGTCGGTCAGCGGCGAGAACGCGGTGAGGACCATCCAGTACAGCGGCAGCAGCATCACCAGGCCGACGGCGGCGGCGAGCAGCGTGCGGACCACCGGGACGGGGCGGCGGCCGGGGGCACGGGGGGACCTCGCGGGGGGAGCCATGGGGGAGGGTGTCCTTCCGGGGGCGGACGGGCGGGCGGGCGGCGGGCGGGGCGGGGGTCAGCCGACGGTGTCCCGGTTGCGGCTGAACTTCCACTGGAGGGCGGTGAAGACCATCACCACGACGAACAGCACGATGCCGATCGCGGCGGCGTAGCCCTGCTGCCGCACCTCGAAGCCGTTGTGGTAGGCGTACGTCACCAGGACGTCGGTGGCGTGGCCCGGGCCGCCGCGGGTCAGCACGTAGACGGTGTCGAAGACCTGGAACGAGAAGACCACGTTCATGATCAGCAGGAAGAACGTCGACGGGCCGAGCATCGGGACGGTGACCAGCCGGAACTGCTGCCACCCGGAGGCCCCCTCCAGCCGGGCGGCCTCGTACAGCTCGGGCGAGATGCCCTGGAGGCCCGCCAGGTAGATGACCATGTTGAAGCCGACGCGCGTCCACAGCGTCACCAGCACGATGGAGAGCATCGCCCAGGTGCCGTTCGTCTGCCAGGCCATGGCGGGCAGGCCGAACTGGGTGAGCAGCTTGTTGGCGAAGCCGATGTTCTCGTCGAACATCAGGGTGCCGATCAGCGCGGTGGCGACCCCGGAGATGACCATCGGCAGGTAGACGAGGGTGCGCCACAGGATCCGGCCGGGCAGGACGGAGTTGAACAGCACCGCCGCGCCGAGGCCGATCGCCATCTCCACCGGCACGGTGCAGACGCAGAAGACGAAGGTGTTGAGGAAGGACCGCCAGAACACCGGGTCGGCGAAGAGCGTGCGGTAGTTGGCCGCGCCCACCCAGCTGCCGGCGTCGAAGCCGCTGCTCTCCCGCAGGCTGAGCACGAAGGCCAGCACCAACGGGACGATCAGGAAGACGCCCACGAGGAGCAGGTTCGGGCCGAGGAAGAGCCAGGCGGACGCGGACTCGCGCAGTCTCCGGCCGCGCAGGCGCTCCGCCATCGGCGGCCGGCCCGGTACGGCGGCGGGGGTGCGGCGTCTTTCTCCGGTCACGGTGGTGGCCATGGTCGCTCCGATCTGGGGGGAGGTCAGCCCGCGAGGGCCTTGCGGGTGCCCGCGGCGATCCGTTCGACGGTCGCCTCGGAGGACTGGCCGCCGACGAAGGCGGCCTCCAGCTCGTCCTGGAGGACGGCGTTGATCCGGCCGAACGCGGCGACGCCGGTCTGGGCGGTCATGGCGGGCGTCAGCACGGTCGCCTGCTCGAAGAAGACGTCCATCAGGTCGGGCCGCACCGCGTAGGAGAAGTCGGCGTGCAGCAGGTCGCCGAGGGTGGGCAGCACGACGGTCTGTTCGCAGAAGGCCCGCATGGCGGCCGGGGTGGCCAGGAACTTGGCGAAGTCGACGGCCAGCTCGGCCCGCTCGGTGTGCCGGGTGACGACGACGGTGTTGCCGCCGAGGTCGGTGGCGGCCGCGACGTCGCGGGGCTGGAAGGTGGCGCCCCACAGCTCGTCCTTCAGGGCGGGGGCGATGGTCGGCAGCATGAAGTCGCCGGCGAAGGCCATCGCGACGGTGCCCGAGGTGAACAGGGAGTCCGGGTAGCCGTAGCTCTTCACCCCGCTGTTCGGCGGGACCAGGCCGCGCCGGAAGAAGCCCTGGGTGAAGTCCATCGCCTTGCGGGCCTGCGGGGAGGGGACGGCGGGCGCGTCCAGGGTGTCGTCGAGCAGGCGGCCGCCGGCCGCGAAGAGCCAGGTCAGCCAGCGGTAGGCGCCGCCCTGCTGCCAGTCGTAGGAGAACGGGTAGACGCCCGGCGGGAGCTTCTCCTTGAGCCGCTGGGCGACCTCGTCGAACTCCTCCCAGCTCCAGGCGTCCTCCAGGCGCGCGGGCACCGAGGTGATCCCGGCGGCCTCGAACATGTCCTTGCGGTAGAGCACGGCGGTGGTGTCGGTGTGGTGCGGGACGGCGTACGGCCGGCCGTCCTGGCAGACCGCGGCCCAGAAGGCGGGCAGGAAGGCCGCCCGCTCGGCCTCGGTGAAGTACGGCGACAGGTCGAGGAGCTGGCCGCTGCCGCTGTACATGCCGAGCGTCATGTAGTCGCACCGGAAGAGGTCGGGTGCCCGGCCGCCCTGGAGCTGGGCGTCCATGTCGATGAACATCTGCGCGTACGGCTCGACCTGGAGGCGCACCCGGACGCCGGGGCGGGTGCGCTCGAACTCGGCGATCAGGGAGCGGAACGCGGCGAGCTCGGCGTCGCTGCCCCAGGTGGCGAAGGTGAGCGTGGTACGCCCGTCGCCGCTGTCGGTGGTGCCGGTGAATCCGGAGCGCCGCGCGTAGCCGAGCCCGATGGCGCCCGTTGCGGCACCGGCCAGCAGAGCACGCCTGGTGAGGGACATCGCGTTTCCTTGGGCCGTGAAGGTGGGGGACGGCCGCCGAAGGAGGCGGCTGCGAGATTTCTAGTTCGCTCGACCGCAATCAGTCAATAGCGCGCAGAAGATGCTTACTTTTGCTCATTTGAGCTTGACTCGCGGGCATTCGGCTCCCTAGCGTCGTCATCCAGGCCGATCTGCTCATCCGTGACTGCTCACCGGTGAGCGACCGAACACCGTGCGTCCACGACCCGCGGCGCCCCCACCCACCGTACGAGCCCCCGAAACGAGGCGGTGCACCCCATGCCCGGCCGACCCCTGCCCGGCCCCTCCTGCGACCTGCTGGTCCTCGGCGAACTCAACGCCGACGTCGTCGCGGACTGCGGCGACACCCTGCCCGCCTTCGGCCAGGCGGAACAGCTGGTCGACCGGGCCGCGCTCACCCTCGGCAGCTCCGGGGCGATCACGGCGTCCGCCGCCGCCGCGCTCGGCCTGCGGGTGGCCTTCGCCGGCGTCGTCGGCGACGACCCGCTCGGCACGTTCGTCCTCGACGAACTCGCCGCCCGCGGCGTCGACGTCTCCGCCTGCCGCCGCCTGCCCGGCCGCGTCACCGGCATGACCGTCGTGCTCAACCGCACCGGGGGCGACCGGGCGCTGCTCACCTTCCCCGGCACCATCCCGGACCTGGCCGCCGCCGACGTGCCCGGGGCGCTGCTCGACGGCGCCCGCCACGTGCACGTCAGCTCCTACTACCTGCAGGACGCCCTGCGCCCCGGCCTGCCCGCGCTGTTCGACTCCCTCGCCGCCCGGGGCGCCACCACCTCCCTCGACCCCGGCTGGGACCCGGCCGGCACCTGGGCCCGCGGCCTCGCCGACACCCTGCGCGCCGTCCGCTGGCTGCTCCCCAACGAGCAGGAGCTGCGGCACATCGCCGCCGCCCTCGTCCCCGGCACCGCACCGGCCGCGCCGGCCGCGGAACTGCTGCGCGCCGTCAGCGGCCTCGGCCCCGGCATCGCCGCCAAGCTCGGCGCCACCGGCGCCGCCGTGCTGGACCGGTCCGCCGCCTCGGGCGGCACCGCGATCGCCGGGCGCGTCACCACCACCCCCCTCGCCCCGGTGGACACCACCGGCGCGGGCGACAACTTCAACGCGGGCTTCATCGCCGGCCTGCTCGACGGCGCCGACCCGCACGAGGCGCTGGCCCGGGCCGCCGCCTGCGGTTCGGTCTCCGTGCTCGGCTTCGGCGGCACCGGCCGCCACGCCGGGCCCGCCGAGGCGGCGGCGCTCGCCGCCGCCCTGCCCCGCGCCCCGCTGCACTGACCGACCCCGCCGCACCGGCCGACCCCCGTCGGCCGCCCGCGCCGCGCCCCTGCTCCCCCCCTCCCGACCTGGAGAAACACCATGACCGTGCCCCTCGACATCCCCGACACGATCACCGCCCGCGAGGTCGCCACCCAGCCCGACGTCTGGCAGCGGGCCCTGACCGCCGGGCCCGACGCGTACGCCGCGCTCCCCGCGCCCGGCACGCCGGTGCTCGTGGTGGGCTGCGGCACCTCGTACTACGTCGGCGACGCCTACGCCCGGCTGCGGGAGAGCGCCGGCCTCGGCCGCACCCGGGCCGTGATCGCCTCCGAACTCGACCGGATCGGCGAGGACGAGACCGTGCTGGTGATCTCCCGCTCCGGCACCACCACCGACGTGCTGCGGGTGATCGAGCGCGTCGCCGGGCGCAACCCGGTCGTCGGCGTCGTGGGCACCCCCGGGTCGCCGATCGCGGACGCCTGCGGCGCGGTCGTCCTGCTCGACTACGCGGACGAGGTGTCGGTCGTCCAGACGCGTTTCGCCAGCACCGTCCTGACCGTGCTGCGGCACTCGCTCGGCCTCACCCCCGGGGGCGTCGCCGACCAGGCCCGAGCCGCCCTGGCCCGCCCGCTGCCCGAGCCGGGGCACACCCAGTTCGTCTTCCTCGGCACCAACTGGACGGTGGGCGTCGCCCAGGAGGCCGCGCTGAAGTGCCGCGAGTCGGCCGGCGTCTGGACCGAGGCGTACGCGCTCTGGGAGTACCAGCACGGCCCGATCTCGGTGGCCGGGCCGCACACCCTGGTGTGGTCGCTCAGCCCGGTGCCGCCGGTCGTCGCGGACGCGGTGCGCGGCACCGGCGCGACCCTGGTCGAGCCGGAGTCCGACGCGATGGCCGAACTCGTCGCCGTGCACCGCCTCGCCCTGCGGCTCGCCGCCGCGGCCGAGCGCGACCCGGACACCCCGCCGCACCTGTCGCGCTCCGTGCAGCTGGTCTGAGCGGGGGCCCGCCGTGCCGATCGTCCACGTCACCGCACCGGCGGCCGCCGACGGCCGCGACCCCGAACGGCTGGGCGCGCTGTGCCGGGCCGTCGCCGACGGGCTCGGGCTGCCGCCCGACGCCGTCATCGCCGTCCTGACCCCCGTCACCGCCACCGTCAGCGGCGCNGGCCCGCTGCCCGCCTGGCTGCTCGCGGTCCTGCACGGCAGGCCCGCCCGGCGGCGGCCGCCGGCCGCGCTGGCGCGGCCCGCGCCCTCGCCGAGGGCTGGGGGGTGCCGCCCGACCGGGTCTGGGCCGAGTGGCGCCCGGCCGCCGAGCAGGAGATCGCCGCCCCGCAGTGACCCCGGGGGCGGAGACGACGGGAGGACGCACACCCTCGGGTGTGCGTCCTCCCGTCGTCCGCGCCCGGCCACCGGAACCGGCGCCGGGCGCGGACCGCGTCAGACCTGGACGACCGTGACGCCCGCCTCGCGCAGCGCGGCGACCTCGTCGGCCGGCGCGTCGACGTCCGTGAACAGGTACGTCATCCGCTCCGGCCCGGCGATCCGCACCGGCCCGCGCACCCCGAACTTGCTGCTGTCCGCGAGCACCGCGACCTTGGCCGCCGAGCGCAGCAGGAACCGGTCGGTGTCGGCCTCCTCGACGTGCGCGCCGGTCAGGCCGCGCCGGTCGACGCCGTAGGTGCCGACGAACGCCATGTCGACGCTCAGCTCGTCCAGCGCCTCCCGGGTCAGGTGCCCGAGCAGGGACATCTCGCTGTGCCGCAGGTAGCCGCCGAGCACCACCACGTCGACCTGCTCGTGCTCGGAGAGGGCGACCGCGATGGTCAGCGAGTTGGTGACGACGGTCAGCTCCGGGACGTCCACCAGGAACGCCGTCATGGCCTGCGTCGTGGTGCCGCCCGTCACCATGATCGTCGATCCGGGCGCGACGTGGGCCGCCGCCGCCCGGCCCAGGCGCTGCTTCTCCATCGAGAACGCCTTGCTGCGCAGCTGCCGCACCGGCTCCTCGGTGCCCTCCGGAGCCACCGCGCCGCCGTGCGTGCGGGCGAGCAGCCCCTCGGACTGCAGGTCGGTCAAGTCCCGGCGGATGGTCGACGGGCTGACCTTCAGCCGGCGCGCCAGCTCGCCGACCTGGGCGACCCCCTCGCCGTGCACCAGCTGCACCAGTTGCTTCCGCCGCTCGGCGCCAAGCATCGTCGTCATCTCCCCGCGCTCCTGTCCCGCCTGCCGGCCGCGCCGGAACGTCCGTCCCCGTCCGGGCGGGCACTCATTATGACCGGTACCCCGCCCGGCCTCACAGCCGGTGACACCGTGCGCCGCCCGAGGGCGGCCCCCGCCCGCCCGGTCACGCGGGCCGCTCCGGCCACGGCCGGACCGCGCCGAGCACGGCGTCCCCCGGAGGGCCGTCGAAGCGGGCGAGCGCGCCGGCGGAGATCTCCTCGGGCGTGTGCCAGCGCGGGCCGCCGGGGCCGGCCGCCCAGCCGAGCAGCAGCCGCCGGGCCGCCGGGAACGGCGGTTGCCCCGCGTCCGGGGCGGCCCACGCGCTGGTCAGCAGCAGCACGGCCGGGCCGCCCGCGCCCACCGCGCGCAGCAGCCGGGCGACGGCCCCGGCGGGGGCGTCGGGGCGGTACAGGCGCGCGCCGGTGAACGGCCCGGCGGCGCGGCGCGCCGCGTCCAGCGCCTCCGGCAGCCCGGGGTCGGCGACGTCGGCGGCCAGCGGCCGGAGGGCGTCGCCGCACTCCCGGGCCAAGTCCGCCAGCGGGCCGGGCCGGCGGGCCAGCGCCGACACCCGGTGCCCGCGCCGGACCAGCGCCGTCGCGGCGGGGCGCAGCACGCCGGTCGCGCCCACCACCAGGACGTGTCCGGGCGGTCGTCGCGGGTCATGGTCCCTCCGTAGGGTGTGAAGCGGCCCGGGAGGGCGGACATGCGGCAGGGCGGGCCGGAGGGTCGCCTGGCCCGCCGTCGGGCCCCGGCCGGGGGCGTGGTGCCGCCGTCCGGCCGGGGCCCTGGGCGCGCCCCGGGCGGGGCGCGGGTTCAGAACGCCTGCTTGGGCACGCCCGCGGGCGACTTGCCGCGCAGGAAGCCGAAGTCGGCGCCGCGCGGCGCCTGTTCGACGTTCTCCACGTACAGCCGCAGGTAGCCCCGGTCGGTGTCGGGCACCTCGGCGGGCCGCCACTGGGCGCGGCGGCGCTCCAGCTCCTCCGGGTCGACCTCCATGTCCAGGGTGCGGGCCGGTACGTCGAGCACGACGGTGTCGCCGGTGCGCAGCAGCGCGAGCGGTCCGCCGACGGCCGCCTCCGGGGCGGTGTGCAGGACCACCGTCCCGTAGGAGGTGCCGCTCATCCGGGCGTCGCTGATCCGGACCATGTCGGTCACGCCCGCCTTGAGGATGCGGGCGGGCAGCGGCAGGTTGCCGACCTCGGGCATGCCGGGGTAGCCGCGCGGTCCGGCGTTGCGGACCACCAGGACGTCCTCGGGCCGGACGTCGAGGCCGGGGTCGTCGGCGTCGGCGAGGTAGTCCTGCAGGCTGTCCCAGACCAGGGCCCGGCCGCGGTGGCGCAGCAGGGCCGGGGAGGCGGCGGACTGCTTGAGGACGGCGCCGTCCGGGGCGAGGTTGCCGTACAGCACGGCGATGCCGGATCCGGCCGGTTTGACCGGGTTGTCGAGCGGGCGGATGACCTCGCGGTCGAAGCACTCGGCGTCCGCGTAGTTCTCGGCCAGGGTGCGGCCGGTGACGGTGGCGGCGGAGCCGTCCAGCAGCGGGCCGAGCGTGTTCACCAGCGCGCCGAGGCCGCCCGCGTACGCGAACTCCTCCATCAGGAAGCGGCCGGAGGGCATCAGGTCGGCGAGGGTGGGGACGTCGCGCACCAGCGCGTCGAAGTCGTCCAGCTCCAGCGGGACGCCGACCCGGCCGGCCAGGGCCAGCAGGTGCAGCACGGCGTTGGTGGAACCGCCGAGCGCGGCGTTGGCCCGCACCGCGTTCTCGAACGAGGCCCGGGTCAGGACCCGGGACGGGGCGAGCCCCTCGTGGACCATCTCGACGATCCGCCGGCCGGCCCGGTGGGCGAGCGTCCTGCGGCGGGAGTCCGCGGCGGGCAGCTCGGCCGAGCCGGGCAGCTGCATGCCGAGCACCTCGGCCAGGCAGGCCATGGTGGAGGCGGTGCCCATCGTCATGCAGTGGCCGCTGCTGCGGGCCATGCAGGACTCGGCGTCGGCGAGCTGGCCGTCGGTCATCCGGCCGGCCCGGTGCTCCTCGGTGAAGCGCCACACGGAGGTGCCGGAGCCGATGTCGCGGCCGCGGTACTTGCCGTTCAGCATCGGCCCGCCGGTGACCATCAGGGCGGGCAGGTCGGCGCTGGCGGCGCCCATCAGGTAGGCGGGCGTGGTCTTGTCGCAGCCGGCCAGCAGCACGACGCCGTCCAGCGGGTTGCCGCGGAGGGTCTCCTCCAGGTCCATCGCCATCAGGTTGCGCAGCAGCATCGCGCTGGGGCGCACCAGCGGTTCGCCCGCCGAGGTGGTGGGGAACTCGAACGGCACGCCGCCGGCCTGCCAGATGCCGCGCTTGACGTGCTCGGCCAGCTCGCGCTGGTGCAGGTTGCACGGGGTCAGCTCGGACCAGCTGTTGGCGATGCCGATGACCGGGCGGCCGTCGAAGGAGTCGTCGGGCAGGCCCTCGGCGCGCAGCCAGGAGCGGTGCATGATGCCGGTCTTGCCGGGGTCGGAGAACCAGCCGGCGCTGCGCAGGGGCCGCCGGGCCCCGTCGGCGCTCACGCGAACCCCGGCAGGTGGCGGGCCTGGCCGGCGAGCAGGTCGTCGGTGAGGCGGGCGGCGGCGTCCGGGTCGGTGACGGCGCCGTCGGCGATCATCGCCTCGACGACCAGGTCGCGGTCGCCGGTCATGGCGGCCTCCACCGCGAGGTACACCGAGGAGAGCCGGCGGGCCAGGATCGCGGTCAGCGGCGCGGAGAGGTCGGGCACCGCGATCGGGCGCAGGCCGCGGGCGGTGGCCACCGCCGGGACCTCCACCGCGGCGTCGTCCGGCAGTCCGGGGACGGCGCCGTTGTTGGGCACGTTGACGGAGAACATGTCGCGGCGGTCGCCGAGCACGGAGCGGATGATGCCGATCAGCTGCTCCTGTTCGCCGCTGGAGCGGTGGAAGACGCTCTCGTCGAGCGGCACCTCGCCGTCGGCCTGGGCACGCATGCCCTGGTAGCGGTCCTCGCCCCAGGCGAGGATCTCGGGCACCGAGAAGGCGTCCACGCCGAGCGTCTTGCCGTAGTAGCGGCCGCCGGGGAAGCGCTCGGGGAAGAACTCGGTGACGTGCCGGTCCGCGGCGGCCGGGAACGCGCCGTAGCGGCGGAAGAGCTCCCAGGAGAAGGGGTTGTGCCAGGCCTTCACGCCCTCGTTGAAGATCGAGCCGATGTCCGCCGGGTCGGCGGGGAGGGCGAGTTCGGCGTCGAGGCGTTCGCGGACCAGCGGCCAGGCGTCGGCGCCGCGCCAGCGGAAGTCGTAGATGAAGGTGAGGTGGTTGATGCCCGCGTACAGGGTGGACGTCTCCTCCAGCGGCTTGCCGATGAACTCGGCCAGCTCGCGCTGGATGTGGTGCATGCCGTGGCAGAGGCCGACGACGGAGGCGCCCGCGTACGTGGTCATCGCCATGATGTTGGCGGTCATCGGGTTGCTGTAGTTGAAGAACAGCGCGTCGGGGGCGAGTTCGGCGACGTCCCGGGCGACGTCCACCATCACGGGGGTGGTGCGCAGCAGGCGGGAGATGCCGCCGGGCATGATCGAGTCGCCGACGGGCTGGTGGACGCCGTGGCGGCGGCAGATCTCGTCGTCCAGCAGCCAGCCGGTGCGGCCGCCGACGCCGACGCAGGTGACGACGAAGTCGGCGCCGGGCAGCGCGGCCCGCCGGTCGGTGGTGGCGCTGACGCGGACCCGCTGCCGGGCGCCGCGGGCCTCGGCCATCTTCCCGGCGAGGCGGTGGGCGACGGAGAGGGCGGTCTCGTCCACGTCGACGAGGCGGATGTCCCAGTCGCCGAGGTCGTCGGCGCCGATCAGGTCGGCGAGCAGGCCGCGGGTGAAGACGGCGCTGCCGGCGCCGATCAGGACGAGGGTCCGCCGCTCGGAGGAGGTGGGCATGGGAGGGCTCCCGGGGGTGGGGTGCGGGCTCAGGGCTGGGTGCGGACGACGGGGTTGGCGAGGGTGCCGATGCCCTCGACGCCGACGGTCACGGTGTCGCCGTCGCGGAGGTAGACGGGCGGGGTGCGGAAGCCGCCGACGCCGGGCGGGGTGCCGGTGAGGATGACGTCGCCGGGCTCCAGGGTGGTGCCGGCCGTGACGAAGTCGAGCAGCTCGTCGATCTTGAAGATCATGTCACCGGTGGAGGCGTCCTGCATGGTCTCGCCGTTGACCTCGGTCCAGATCCGCAGCGCGTACGGGTCGTCGATCTCGTCGGTGGTGACGAGTTCGGGGCCGAGCGGGCAGAAGGTGTCGAGGGACTTGCCCCGGGTCCACTGCTGGTCGGAGAACTGCAGGTCGCGGGCGGAGACGTCGTTGGCGACGGTGTAGGCGAAGACGTCGGCGGCGGTGCCGCGGCGGGCCGGGCCGCAGGCGGTGCCGATCACGACGGCCAGTTCGGCCTCCCAGTCGACCTGCTCGGTGAGCCCGGCGGGCACCGTGATCGGGGCGCCCGGGCCGGTGACCGAGGTGGAGTGCTTGGCGAAGGTCAGCGGAACCTTCGGCGGCTCCAGGCCGGTCTCGGCGGTGTGGTCGTGGTAGTTGAGGCCGATGGCGATGATCTTGCCGGGGCGGTGCAGCGGGGCGAGCACCTCCAGGTCGGCGGCGGCCACCCGGGCGCCGTCGCGCAGCGCCCGTTCGGCGGCGGAGCGCAGCCCGGCCGGGCCGGGCCCGGCGAGCAGGGCGAGCAGCGGGTCGGGCCCGGCCGGGGCGGCGAGTTCGACCGCCTCGGCGGCGGGGCCCGCGCCGTCGGCCCCGGTGAGCAGGAAGGCCGCCGTGCGGCCGTCGAGTCGGGCTCGGACGAACCTCATTGGTTTCTCCTCGTGGTGCGTGGTGCGCGGTGCGCGGTGCTGTCGGTGGTCTGTGCGTGACGCTCCGATCCGGGCCCAGGATTTCGCGCAGAAACGAGCAATGTCAATCGGTGCATCGAAATTCTTGCTCACTTCTGCTCATTGACGCGCGTTTTTGCGTCGGCTAGCGTCTCGACCGCACCACGGCTCCCCTCCTCCCTCACCGGAAGGCCGGACCATGCCCCTGCCTCATCCCTCCCCACCGGTGCCGGGCACGACGGACGTCCCGTTCCCACCGCTGCGCGGCCTCCCCTCGCTCACCCAGAGCCGCTACGGCCTGCGCGGCAACTTCGAACTCGTCGCCCCCGACGCCGAGGACGGACTCTGGGTCTTCTGGCACAACAACGACCCCGCCGACGGGCCCCCGCCCGAGACCGGGCCGCCACCCGGCGCCTGGAGCGGCGGACTGCGCTTCGCCGCCGGCCACCGCTTCGACGACGCCCGGATCGCGCAGAGCGTCCACGGCCCGGACCACCTGGAGGTGCTCGCCCGCTCCGGCCCGCAGGTGCACCGCTACCGCTGGAGCCCCGGGCCGGGCTTCACCCACGAGGGCGTCCTGCCCGTCCGGGCCGCCGGAGCCGTCGCGCTCGCCGAGGACCCCCTCGGCACCCTGCACGCGGCCGTCCCGCTGCCCGGCGGGGGCGTCGCCCACCTCACCGCCGACCCGGCCCGCTACCCCGTGCTCGACTGGCGGACGCTGCGCACCGTGCCGACCGACGGCGAGGCGGAGGCGGCCACGCTCGTCCCCGACCCCGGCCGGCCCGGCGCCGTGCACCTGCTGGTCCAGGCCGGCGGTGCCGTCCACCACGTGCCGCCCGCCGCCGGGCCCCCGTGGACGCCGCCGGTGCCCGGCGTCGCGCACACCGCGTTCGCGGACCGGGACGGAGCCCTGCACCTGATCACCGCCGGAAGGGACGGGCGCCTGCGCGCCCTGCGCCCCGGCGGCGCGGGCGGCCCCGTCACCGACCTCCCGGTCACCGGGTGCCCGGCCGGGCACCCGGTGGGCCTGGCCGCCACCGCGTGCTCCTTCGCCCCCGGCCGCGCCGACCTCGTGGTGCTGGGCCCGGACGGCCCCTCGCACCTCGTCCGGCGGTACGGACCGGACGGCCCGTGGGCGGCCTCCCGGGCCCGCTCGCGGGTCCGCCCGGCGGCCGACGGCGGTCCGGTGCACCGCCGGTCCTGACCCCCCCGCACCCCTTCCCCCGCGCCCTTCCCCCCGCGCCGCTCGGCCCGCGGACCCTCACCGGGCCGGGCGGCGCCCCCTCCCCCGCGTCCTCCGCGCCGAGGACCGACACCGAAAGCGAGACCCCCGCATGCGCATCCTCCTGGTGGGAGCCGGCGGCGTCGGCGGCGCCATCACCCGCATCGCCGCCCGCCGCGACTTCTTCGAGCACTTCGTCGTCGCCGACTACGACGGGGAGCGCGCCGGCGCCGTGGCCGCCGCCGCGCACGACGCCCGCTTCACCTCGGCCCGCGTCGACGCCTCCGACCAGCCGGCGGTCGAGGAACTCCTCGCCCGGCACGGCTGCGACGTCCTGCTCAACGCCACCGACCCGCGCTTCGTCATGCCGCTGTTCCGCGCCGCCCTCTCGGCCCGCGTGCACTACCTCGACATGGCGATGTCGCTCTCCCGCCCGCACCCCGAGCGGCCGCACGAGCTGACCGGCGTCAAGCTCGGCGACGAGCAGTTCGCGCTGGCCGCCGACTGGGAGCGGGCGGAGCGGCTCGCCCTGGTCGGGATCGGCGTGGAGCCCGGGCTCTCCGACGTGTTCGCCCGCTACGCCGCCGACGAGCTGTTCGACGAGATCGAGGAGCTGGGCGTCCGCGACGGCGCCGACCTGACCGTCGACGGCTACGACTTCGCCCCCTCGTTCTCCATCTGGACGACCATCGAGGAGTGCCTCAACCCGCCCGTCGTCTACGAGAAGGAGCGGGGCTGGTTCACCACCCCGCCGTTCAGCGAGCCCGAGGTCTTCGACTTCCCCGAGGGCATCGGCCCGGTGGAGTGCGTCAACGTCGAGCACGAGGAGGTGCTCCTGATGCCGCGCTGGGTCGACGCCCGGCGGGTCACCTTCAAGTACGGCCTCGGCCAGGAGTTCATCGACGTCCTGCGCACCCTGCACAAGCTCGGCCTCGACCGCACCGAACCCGTCAGGGTCGGCGACGCGCTGGTCTCCCCGCGCGACGTGGTCGCCGCCTGCCTGCCCGACCCGGCCGCCCTCGGCGACCGGATGCGCGGCAAGACCTGCGCCGGCACCTGGGTCAAGGGCACCAAGGACGGCGCCCCGCGCGAGGTGTACCTCTACCACGTCGCCGACAACGAGGTGACGATGGCCGAGTACGGCTCCCAGGCCGTCGTCTGGCAGACCGCCATCAACCCGGTGATCGCCCTCGAACTGCTCGCCACCGGCGTCTGGAAGGCCACCGGCGTCCAGGGCCCCGAGGCCCTGGCGCCCCGCCCCTTCCTCGACCTCCTCAACGCCTACGGCGCGCCCTGGGGCCTGCGCGAGATGTGACGGGGGCCGTCCGTACCCGCTCGGGCCGCTCGGCGGCGTCCGGCGGTGTCCGGCGCGGCGGCCGAGGGCCGTCAAGCCCTCGGCCGCGATTGCGGGCTCCCTTGACACGGGCCTCCACCGCCAGCACAGTTTGCGCAAAGGTGCGCGATTGAACCGCTAATCAATCACCTTTGCTCACCAAGTGGATGGCGGCCGTCTCCGGTCCCCCGGCGTCCCCCCGTGCTCCGTCGTCGTCGGCGGCCCGACCGCCAGGAGACCGCCGTCATGCCGCACGCCCCCTCGGGCCCGCCCGGCGCACCGGAACGGCCCGTCCCGCACCCGGCAGGAGATCCCCCGTGAAGTGGAGCAGGAGAGCGGCTTCGGCCGCGACGACGGCAGCCCTCGTCGCCGCCGCACTCGCCGCCGGCGGCGCGCCCGCCGCCCAGGCCGACCCGGTCGCCGCCAACACCAGCACCCCCGTCGGCGTCAAACCGCTGATGGGCTTCAACAACTGGGCGCGCTTCACCTGCGCCGCCCAGGCCCGGCTGGACGGCACCCGCACCGGCTACTCCTTCCAGCAGTTCATGCAGGACCAGGCCAAGGCGATGAAGGACACCGGCCTGGTCGCCGCCGGCTACACCAACCTCACCGTCGACGACTGCTGGATGCAGCGGACCTCCGCCGGCTACCTGCACGGCGCCGCGACCTGGGGCGGCAGCAGCCAGCCCGGCTTCGACTGGGAGCTGACCGACTACGCGTCCTACGTGCACGGCCAGGGCATGCAGGCCGGCCTCTACACCACCTCCGGGGTGAACACCTGTCAGGGCGTGCCCGGCGGCATCATGGGCCACGAGCAGGCCGACGCCAACTCCCTGGCCTACTGGGGCGTCGACTCCATCAAGCTCGACAACTGCGGGACGAACTCCACCAACCGGCAGACCGAGTTCACCGCGTTCGCCCAGGCCCTCGGCACCGCCACCGCGAACAAGGACCGCAAGATCCTCTTCAACGAGTCGGCGCCGGCCGGCTACGGGCCGACCTCCGCCGCCAAGTACGAGACGATGGACTGGGTCCGGGGGCTCGGCCAGATGTGGCGGGTCAGCCCCGACATCAGCGTCTGGCACAGCGCGACCACCTCCGCGTGGGACGCCCCGGACGCCTCCGCCCGGTACGAGGGCGGCGTGCTGCAGAACTTCATCGACACCGTCGGCCTGGCCCGCTACAACGGCCCGGGCAACGCCAACGACGCCGACATGCTGCTGATCGGCGACAACAACCAGCTCACCCTCGCCGAGCAGCGCAGCCAGTTCGCGCTCTGGTCCGCGATGGGCTCCCCCCTGATGATCAGCACCGACGTCCGCAAGATGGCCGCCGACCCGACCACCTACGCGCCGCAGCTGGGCATCCTGAAGAACGCCGACCTGATCGCCGTCGACCAGGACGCGCTGGGCGCCGGCGGCTACCTCGCCTCCCGCGACAACGCCTCCACCACCGCCGGGATCGACGTCGTCGTCAAGCCGCTGGCCGACGGCGGCCGGGCCGTGGTCGTCCTCAACAAGAACGCCACCGCCACCAGCTACACCCTCGACCTCGGCCGGATCGGCTTCCCCGGCTCCTCCTGCGCCCACCCCGTCCGCGACCTGTGGACGCACACCGACTCCAGCGCCACCGGCTCCCTCACCACCACCATCGGCAGCCACGACAACGCCGCCTACCGCATCTCCCCGGGAAGCTGCGGCGCCGCCGTCCCGACCGGCCAGATCACCAGCGTGCAGAGCGCCTTCCAGGCCAGCCCGCTCTGCCTGGACGCCTACAACGGCGCCACCACCGGCACCAAGGTCGCCCTCTACGCCTGCCACGGCACCTCGAACCAGCAGTGGACCCGGCGGGCCGACGGCCTGATCGCCTCCTACCAGAACAGCGGGCTGTGCGTCTCCGGCGCCTCCTCCGGCCTCACCCTGGCCGCCTGCAACGGCTCCGACCCCAAGCAGACGTGGACCTACAACCGGTCCGGCCAGCTGCGCCAGGCCAGCGGCGTCTGCATCGACATCGCCGGCACCGGCCTCGGCACCAACACCAGCGCCACCGTCGCCACCTACACCTGCGGCAGCCACCAGCCCAACCAGACCTGGAGCGCCCCCTTCGCCACCCCGCCCACCTCGTAAGCGGTCGGCCGGGGGCGGCGGGGCCGGTCGGCCCCGCCGCCCCCGGTCAACCCGGGGCCCGGTCAACCCGGGGCGCGGACGGCGGCGGTGGCCGTGCGGCGGCGGCGCAGGCCGGCCAGCAGGCCGTGCCGCGGGGCGAAGGCCCAGCAGAGCAGGAACACCGCCGTCACCACCAGGACGATCAGCCCGCCCGCGGCGAGGTTCCAGGCGTACGACAGGTACAGGCCGGTGAGCGAGGAGAGCGCGCCGATCGCCGGGGCGAGGAGCATCATCGCGCCGATCCGGTCCGTCAGCAGCCGCGCGCACGACGCCGGGGTGATCAGCAGGGCCAGCACCAGGACGTTGCCCACGGCCTGGAGCGAGATCACCACCGTCACGGTGACCAGCGCGTAGAGCACCGCGTCCAGCAGCAGGACCGGCAGGCCCAGCGCGCGGGCGCTCTCCCGGTCCAGGCTGACCGCGACCAGCTCCTTGTGCAGCAGCAGCGCCACCGCGACCAGCGCCGTCCCCGCCACCGCCACGGTCAGCACGTCCCCGTCGCTGATGCCGAGGATCTGCCCGAACAGGAAGGACTCCAGCGAGCCGCTGTAGCCGGGTGCGGTGCTGAGGACGACGATGCCCAGGCCGAACGCGGCGGCGAAGAACACGCCGATCACGCTGTCCTCCTTGAGCCGCCGGTTCTGCGAGAAGACGGCGACCGCCAGCGCGGTGGCCAGGCCCGCGACCGTGCCGCCGAGCACCAGGCTGGTGTGCAGGACGAAGGCGATGGCGACGCCGGGGAAGACGGCGTGCGAGACGGCGTCGCCGATGAAGGCCATGCCGCGCAGCACGACGTGGCTGCCGATCACCCCGGCGACGACGCCGGACATCGCCGCGACCAGCAGCGCCCGCCGCATGAAGACGTGCTGCCACGGGTCGGTGAGGAAGGCGAGGACGGTGTTCACCGCTGCACCCCCAGGGAGTGCAGCAGTTGGTCGGTGCGGGTCACGCCGAACGTCCGGAGCCAGACCTCCGGGTCGCGCAGGCCGCCGGGGGCGGCGTCGGCGACGACGGTCCGGTTCAGCAGGCAGAGCCGGGTGCAGGCGTCGGCCGCCGCCGGGAGGTCGTGCGTGGTCATCAGCAGGGCGGTTCCTTCCTCACGGAGCCGGGCGAAGAGCGCGGTCAGCAGGTCCTGGGTCGGCACGTCGAGCCCGGTGAACGGCTCGTCCAGCAGCAGCAGTCCGGGCCGCAGGGCCAGCGCGCGGGCGACCAGGACGCGCTGGCGCTGGCCGCCGGAGAGCTCCCCGATCGGGCGGTGCCGCAGGCCGGTCAGGTCCACCCGTTCCAGCGCCTCGTCCACGGCGGCGCGGTCCGCGGCGCCCGGGCGGCGCAGCCAGCCGATCCGGTGAACCCGGCCGCTCATCACGGCCTTCTCCACCGAGAGCGGGAAGTCCCAGGCGAACTCGTGGCGTTGCGGCACGTAGCCGACGCTGCCGCGCCGCCGCTCGGCGGGCGCGCCGCCCAGGGTGACGGTCCCGGCCCGGGCGGGGATCAGGGCGAGGACGGCGCGCAGCACGGTCGTCTTGCCCGCGCCGTTGGGCCCGATCAGGCCGACCAGCTCCCCGGCCCGGACGGTCAGGTCCACGTCGTGCAGGACCTCCCGGCCGCCGAGCATGACGCCCAACCCGCTGATTTCCAAGGCGATCTGACGTTCAGTCACTTCCGCTTCCCTTCGCGCGGCGGCGCACCAGCGCCACTGCCACCACCGCCACTGCCAGCACCGCCGTGGCTGCGGCGAGGGCGGCCACCGCCCGGCCCGACCACGCCGGTCGGGCCGTCCGGGCCGCCACCGGTGCCACCGGGGCCGCCGGGGTGTCCGGCGCGGCCGGGAGGGCCGAGCGCGGGTCCTGCGGGCCCACCGAGAAGTGGAGGACGGCGGCGGCGTCGTGGGTCTGCCCGTCCAGGGTCCTGGCGGTCATCCGGATGCCGAGCAGGTAGCTGCCCGGGGCGGTGAACGCCCAGTTCCCGTGGACGTGGCTGTTGGTCTCGATGCCGGTCTCCTGCGGCAGCGGCCGAGCGCTGTCGAAGACCTGCTCGGGCGTGCCGAAGCTCCCGTTCAGGAAGAGCGTGAACCGTCCGGGGCCGCGGACCGACTCCAACCGCCAGGTGACCTCGCGGTCGACGGCGTGCAGGACGCTCGGGTCCTGGCTGTTCCAGCCCGGCCACAGGACGCCGGGCTGCTGCACCTGGGGCAGCAGCCAGACCTTCGCGCCCGGGGTGCCGAGGAAGGCGAACGCCGGGTCCGCCGGCACCGTGACGGCGGCGGCGTCCACGGCCTGGAGCACCACGTGGTCGGGGTCGCGCCACACGGGGGCCGGGCCGCTGTCGTCCCGGATCCCGATGGTCCAGCGCCCCTGGTCGAAGCGCGGCCCGAGGTCGACGTGGCCGTCGGCGATGACGGTCGGCGCGTCGCCGTCGGCCGCTGCGGCGGGGGGCACGGACGGGCCCGCGGTGAGGAACGCGGCCACCAGGGCGGCGGCGAGGGCGCGCACGGCGCGGCGGGCGGCGGTCACGGGGCACCCCCGCCCAGGCAGGAGAGCAGTTCGTCGGCGTTGTGGCGCATCATGTCGGTGTAGTGGCGCACGTGCGCGTCGAAGGCGTCGCCGTACAGGGTGCAGACCCGCACGCCCTGGTCCTCGGCGACCTGGGTGAGGACGGCCGCGCGCTGGGCGAGGTTGGGCTCCATGAAGACCGCCGGGACCTTCAGGTTGCGGATGGTGGTGGTCAGCCGCCGCACGTCGTCCGCGCCGGGCTCCTGCGCCGGGTTGGGGACGACGAACCCGGCGACCTTCAGTCCGTACGCCTCGGCGAGGTAGCCGAAGGCGTCGTGGGTGGTGATCAGCTGCCGGCGGTCGGCGGGTATCCGGGCCACCTGGGCGGACAGGTAGGCGTCCAGGGCGTCCAGCTCCTCCCCGTACCGGCGGGCGTTGTCCTGGTAGAGCGCCGCCCCGCCGGGGTCGCGCCGGGCCAGGGTGTCCCGGATCAGTTGGACGTACGCCTTGGCGTTCTCGGCGTCCTGCCACAGGTGCGGGTCGATCTCCCCGTGGACGTGCTTGCCGAGGACGGCCTGCGGCAGTTGGTGGACGGGCGTGCCGGGCGGCCCGAGGAAGGCGAAGGCCGGGTTGTCGGGCACCTGGTCGAGGGCCTTGTTCGGGACGTCGATGACCACCTGGTCGGGCGGCAGCTCCTCCTGCCGTCCGTCCCCGGCCCGCAGGTCGGTGTAGGCGGAGAGCGCGCCGGTGTCGAGGTTGACCGTCAGGTCGGTGTGGCCCTCGTCGATGACGGTGTCCTGCGGGCGGGCGACGCCGTGCGGGTCGACGCCGACGGCGAAGGTGAAGGTGCCGGTGCCGAGTTCGCTCGGCGGGCCCTGCGGGTTCTTCAACCGGGCGCGCAGCGTGAGGCGGTAGACGCCGGGCGCGGTGAACGCCCAGTTCAGGTGGGTGTGGGCGGCGGGCGGCAGCGAGGTGGTGTCCTTCTCGTCCAGGCCGTCGCCGGAGTCGAAGTACACCTGCGGCTGGCCGAGCGACTGGGTGAGGTAGGCGACCAGGTGGCCGGGGCCCTGGACCTCGGTGGCGGAGAGCAGCACGTCGGAGGAGCGGGTCGCCCCGCGTGCCGCGCCTTCGCCGAGCACCCGCAGGCCGAGCCACGGGACGTCCAGCGCGATGTTCTCCACCAGCGGGATGACGTGCGCGCCGTACGCCTCGGCCGCCTCGGCGAGCGAGACGTTGGGCGCGTCCTCGGGGGCGTTGGCGTCGATGGTCTTGATCAGGGCGTGCTCCTCCAGGAGCAGGTGGTTGGTGAAGGTCACGTCGGCTTCGGCGACCTTCGCCGCGTCCCTGGGGGTGGGCTCGTAGGAGTGCGGGTCGCCGCCGGGCGGGACGATCGAGTCCACCCGGACCCGGTCGCCGCCGACCTGGCGCACCAGGTCCGCCAGGATCTCCGTGGTGGTCACCACGCGGAGCCCGCTGCCGCCGGGCGTGCCGGGGGCGTCCTTCGGCCCGCAGGCGGTCAGGGCGCCGAGCAGCAGGGCGCCGGCCGCGAGCAGGGCGGTGGGCCGTTTCATCGGTGGTCGCTCCGGGCGGTCGAGGGGCGGTGGTCGTCGGGGCCGGCGTCCGGCTTGGCGCGTCGGCGGCCGACGGCGGTGATCAGGCCGCCGCCGAGCAGCAGCAGCGCGCCCGAGACGGTGAGCGGGACGGTGGCGGAGGAACCGGTCTGCGCCAGCGCGCCGGGGACGCCGGTGCCGGTCGCCGCGCTGCCGGGGCGGGTGCCGGTGGCCGCGCTGCCGGTGGCGGTGCCGCTGCCGGTCGTGCTTCCGCTGCCGGTGCCGGTCGGGCTCGCGCCGGTGGACGCGGTGGGGGCCTCGCTCTGACCGTCCCCGACGGTGAAGGTGAAGGTCCGGGTGTCCGTGACGGCCTGTCCGGTGGCGAGGTGCCCGTCGAGGGCGAAGGTGAGCCGGTAGGTGCCGGGCGCGCTGAACCCCCAGTTGGCGTGCGCGTGGACGCCGAGGTCGACCGGACGGCGGTCGGGGAGGCCGTCGCGGCTGTCGTACAGGACGGTGGCCCCGCCGAGACCGGCCGTCTGCCAGATCGCGACCTGCCCGGGGCCGCTCACCTCGGTCAGCGCCAGCTCCAGCGGCCCGGACAGCGGGCTGGAGGTGAGCGCCTCGGTGTTCCAACCCGCCCACACCACACCGGACTTCTGCACCTGCGGGATCAGCCAGAAGGTGCTGCCGGGCGCGCCGAGGAAGGAGTACGCCGCACCGGCCGGGACCTGCTGCCGGGCCGCGTCGGCGACGTGCACCGTCACGGCGGCGGGGTCGCGCCAGACCACGGCGTCCGGGCTGCGGCTGTCCTTGAACAGCAGCCGCAGCTTCCCGTCCACCCACTGCCCGGCCAGCGCGTCCACGTGGCCGTCGCCGATGGTGACGGGGGCGGTGGCGATCTCCGCCCCGGGCAGCGAGGCGGCCGTGGCGGCCCGGGCGACCGAGAACGGGACCGCGCGCGCGGCGGCCGAGGGCCCCGGGGTGGACGGTTCGGGGGTGGACGGTTCGGAAGCAGGTGGCTCGGGGGTGGGTGGCTCGGGGGTGGCGGGTGTCGGTGCGGCGGGCGGCTCGGCGACGGTGGCGTGCACGTGGACCGTGCGGGCCGCCGCTCCCCCGCCGGGCAGGGCCGCCTCGGCGGTGAGGTCGAAGTCGTACGCGCCGGGGCTGGTGAACGCCCAGACCAGGCCGCCCCGGGCGGCGGGGGCCAGGGCTGCGGTGTCGGGCAGCGCGTCGGCGCTGTCGAAGAGCAGGGACGGCCCGGTGGCGTCCGAACCTCCGCTCTTCACCGGGGTGTCGGAGCCGGTGGGTCCGCCCGGGCGTTCCGGGCCGGTGGAGTAGAGGATCACCGCACCGGCGCCCCGCACCCGGCTGAGGGAGAGTGACAGGCCCGCCGGCGCGAGGTCCGCGGCGGCGACGGCCGCGGTGTCCCAGTGCGGGGCGTCCGGCCCGCCGCGCGCACCGAGTTGCCACAGCGGCGTGCCGGGCCGGCCGAGGAAGGCGGGCCGCCGTCCGGGACGGCGGCCTGGTCGGCCGGGCCCAGGGTGAGCAGGCGGGCATCGGCGTCCGGGGTGCCGGTGGCGGGTGCGGGGGCGCCGACTGCGAGGTCGAGGCCGGCCCCGGTCAGGGCGAGAACGAGGTCGGCGGCACCGGCCGAGGTGGCGGCACCGGCCGGCGCCTCCGGGACTGCGGCGTTCGCACCGCCGGCGGCCCAGAGGACGGCGAGGGCCGATCCGGCCGCCGCCGCCCGGGCGGCCCGTGAACTCTTCATGCTGGTCGCGACTCCTGGGTCGTCGGGCTGCGCGCTGTGGGCTATGCGCTATGGGCTGTGGGCTATGCGCTATGGGCTATGGGCTATGGGCGGCCGGGGCCGGGCCTGGTCCGGCCCCGGCCGCCCGCGGGGTCAGGCGTTCAGGACGTGGAAGGTGTACTGCTGCGCGGCGGAGGTGACGGTCTGTCCGTTCGAGGCGAGGACGCCGCTGACCTTGAAGGTCACCACGTACGTCCCGGCCGCGTCGAAGCCCCAGTTGGCGTGGGTGTGCGCCCCGGCGGCGACCGTGACGGTGTCGGGCAGGCCGTCCTCGCTGTCGACGAGCTTGGTGGGCGTGCTGCCCGCCGCGGTGTAGACGCTGAACCCGGCGGGGCCGCTGACGGCGGTGAGTTGGAACTGCACCTGGTTGCCCTGGAAGACGCCGGCGGGGACGTCGGTGGCGTTCCAGCCGGCCCAGAGCAGGCCCGCCGTCTGGCTCTGCGGGAGGATCCAGGCGGTGCCGCCGGTGCCGAGGAACGACCAGGCGGGCGTGGTGGGCACGTTGGTGTGCTTGGCCGCGAGCGGGACGTTCAGCACGACGTCCGCCGGGGCGCGGTCGACCGCGGTGGCGGTGGTCGAGTCGAGCAGGTCCAGGGTGAGCGCCCCGCCGCTGTAGTCGATGTCGAGCACGTCGACGTGGCCGCTGGAGAGCGTGACGGTGGTGGCGCTGGCGGAGGTGGCGACCCCCGTGACCAGCGCGGCGGCGAGCAGCAGGGAGCCGAGTGCCTTGGTGGGTGCGCGCATGGCGGCCGTCCTCAGTTCTTGATCTGGAAGGTGTAGGTGACGGTGCGCGAGCTGACGGTCTTTCCGGTGGCGGCGAGCTTGGCGTCCGCCTTGACCTTCAGCGTGTAGGTGCCGGGCTTGGAGAAGGCCCAGTTGGCGTGGGTGTGGTCGCCGGCGTGCAGGGTCACGGTGTCGGGCAGGCCGTCGCCGCTGTCGACGAGCACGGTCTCGGGCGCGCCGAACACGTCGTCGGTGTAGACGGCGACCTTGCCGGGGCCCTGGACGGACAGGAACCGCACGTGGACGGCGTCGTCGCTGAAGTCGCCCGCGTTCAGCTCCTCCGCGCCGAACCCGGCCCAGAGCAGGTCCGGGTTCTGCACCTCGGGCAGGATCCACACCGGCGTCCCGGCGGTGCCGAGGAAGCCGTACGCGGAACCGGCCGGCACGGTGGTCCGGGCGGCGGGCAGGGCCTTCAGCAGGACGTCCTCGGGGGTGTACTCGACCTCTTCGGCGCCGCTCTCGTCGTGGACGCCGATCTCCAGGTGGCCGTTCTCGTAGCCGAGGCCGACCACGTCCACGTGGCCGTGGTCGAGCACGGCCGGGCAGGTGGCGGAGGCCGGGTCGGCCGCTGCGAACGTTGCGATCAGGGCGCCTGCGGCGACGAGCAGGCGGGCGTGATGACGCACGGAACCTCCTTGCACGGAGCCCTCGTTGGGCTCGACGGCGCAAACGGTAACCATTTTCATTTTCATATGCAAGGGACGGGTCGCGACCTGAAGCGCAAGTTGGAAACGATGTTCATATCGGATAAGGTCTGCCTCCTCCCGCCCCGACCGGCTCCGCCCATCCGGCGCCGCACCGAAAGGAAGGGCCCCGTGAAAGGCCCCAAGTCCCTTGCGATCCAACTGACTTCCGTCGCCACCCTGGCCGCTTCCGTCCTCCTCGCCGGCACCGCGGCCACTCCGGCGGCCGACGCCTCGACCCCGCGACCTCGAAGCGTCCAGCGCGTGTCCGCCACCGTCGAGGCACCCGTCCGCACCGAACGGACCGTCATCGACTCCGGCCACGTGGACGCCGTGTCCCCCCGGATCGCCGACGGCGCGTTCCAGAGCCTGCTGCTCGACGACCGGGACGCCCTCGCCCCGGTCTGGCGCACCCCCGAGTCCGTGATCCTGCACCTCACCGAGGCCGGCGCGCTCCATCTCACCGACGACACCACGGGGTTCGAGTTCCTGGGCTCCCCCGGCCACACCGTCTACTGCATCCCGCAGACCCAGGACCCCGCCGTCATCTGGGCGGGCTGGAGCACCCAGTCCTTCACCCCCGACGACGTGACCGGCGACCTGACGCTCGCGCTGGACGCGGTGGACGGGCCCGGGGACGTCGTGCTCTGGGAGTGGTCCCCGTTCGGCGAGGCCGAGCCGGTCCTCGACAGCCGGGCCGGGCTCCCCGCCGCCTACCCCGTCCCCAGCAACACCCACCAGCACGCCAATTGGGCCTTCACCGAGCCCGGCGTCTACCGCCTCACCTTCACCTGGAGCGCCGACCTGAACGGCACCGGCCGCGTCAGCGACAGCTCCGTCTACACCTTCGCCGTCGGCGACATCGACACCTCCACCATCACCCTGCCCGGCGACCCGCCGAGCCCCTCCCCCTCGGCGTCGCCGTCGTCCTCGCCGTCGCCGTCTCCCTCCGCGAGCGCGAGCCCGAGCGCGAGCCCGAGTCCGAGCGCAACGGCGAGCCCGAGCGCGAACCCGAGCGCAAGCGCAAGCGCAACGGCGAGCCCGAGCGCGACTCCCAGCGCGAGCGCGACCTCGCCCCGCCCCTCGTCCTCCGCCACCGGCACCCGGGCCCCGGCCCCGGCGACCACCCCCGGACCGGCCGCCGCCACCGCCCCCACCACCGGGCGCCTGGCCGCCACCGGTTTTCCGCTCACCCCCGTCCTGGTCACGGCCGGACTCCTCCTCGCCGCAGGAGCAGCCCTGCTGACCATCCGTCACCGCGCCCGCCGCCCGGACTGACCGGGTCCGCAGCTCGCAGCCCGCAGCCGCGCATCCCGGGTTCCGGCCGGTCCGGTGGAATGCCGGGACCGGACCGGCCGGAGCCCGGGGCGGCCCTCAGCGGCGGGCCCGGCGGCCGGTGCCCCGGCGGTTGACGAGGAAGAGGGCGGCACCGACCAGCAGGGCGGCGACGGCACCCAGGGTCAGCGGCAGCGCGGAACCGCCGCCGCCGGTCTGGGCGAGGCCCCGGCCGTCGGTGGTGGCCGCGGTGGGGGCGGTGGGGGCGGGGGCGTTGCTGGAGGGATCGGCGGCCTGGTGGTCGGGGTACTCGGCCGAGAGCGGCCCCGGTGCGGCGCCGGAGCGCGCGGACTCGGCGGTGCCGGTGGGCTTGGCGGCCGTCGTGGCGGGCTTGGCGGCGACCGGGGCGGTGGTCTTCGGGGCGGCGTCGGCGCCGAGCCGGATCCGGATGTCGGCCCCGGTGCCACTGGTGCCCACGACGCTGACGGACAGGTGGGCGGCGTCGTCGGTGAGGGCCGGGCCGTCGGCGTCGAGGGAGTTGTTGGCGGCCTTCTCCCGCTGGGCGGTGTTGCTGATCATGACGGCGTCCTTGTAGTTGCCCTTGGTGACGCGGTAGACGGCGACGCCCTGGGGCACGTCCGCGTCCGGGGTGCCGGGGTCGGGGGTGCGGTACTCGACGACGACGCGGTCGCCGCCGGTGCCGAGCGGGAGGTCGATCGCGCGGGTGCCGCCGGTCCCGGGGGCGTGCAGCGGGGTGAGGTGGACGCTGGTGCTGGCCGTGGGGGTGGTGGTCTGCTGGGCGGTGAGCCACTGGAGCGAGAGGAGTTCGGGGGCGCTGAGGCCCTTCTTCTCGCCGCCGCCGCCCATCGGGGTGCGGTGGCTGTACTCGTCGGCGGTGCAGGCGGTGGTGAAGGTGCCGGCCGGGCAGACCTGGCGCTCCTGGTGCTGGAAGCCGAGGTTGTGGCCGATCTCGTGGATGATGGCGGCGCCGTCGTCGACGGCCCCCTCGTGGAACCAACTGTTGGGGCCGGAGACCGAGCCCAGCCCCCACCAGGCGGAGCAGAAGTCGGAGTGGAAGACCACCGAGATGTGGTCGAACGGCACGCCGGGGATGGCCTTGCGGGCGAGTTCGTTCATCTTCCCGCTGTCGCAGGCGGCGGAGTCGTCCATGTCGATGGTGAACGGGCCGAAGACCCCGTCGCCCTTCGCGGGGACCACGCTCATCCGGCCGCCGGAGTTCCTGGCGTAGTAGGAGGCGAGCGAGGTGCTGCCGGTGCCGAAGAAGTTCCGCACGGCGTCGGCCCGGGTCTTGGCGGCGTCGGTGAGGGCCTTGTTGCGGAAGTTGACCAGCACCACGGCGTGGTGGTCGACGCTCGACGGCTCCGGCGCGGCCGCGGCCGGCGCGGCGAGCAGGACGGGGCCGGCCAGGAGGGCGCCCGCGGTGAGGGCGGCGAGCAGCGGGGCGGACACGGCGGTCGCGGGACGGGTCGGCTGAGGGCGCTGAACCATCGGGGTGGATCTCCTTGCACGATCGGCGGGGCTGCGGATCCCGGCGCCGGACGGCGGCCGGACCGGTCGGGGGCGGGAGCAGTCCGCTCCCGCACACCCGCGTCATAGGAGATCCGCGGGGCGCCCCGCCATAACAGGAATCCACAACCGACTTGGCCGACCCGATCGACCCCGCCCCACCGCCTGCGGCCCCGGTGGCCGGAGCGTCCCCGCCCCGGGACGGCGAGCTGCGCCGGGCCGCACCGGAACTGCCGGCCGAGATCGGCCACGGATGCCTGTCGATCGACGCGGTGGCGGCCCGCGCGCACGCCGGCAAGGGCGCGGTGCACCGCCGGTGGGCCGGCACCGCCCTGCCGTCCACCCTCGCCGCCAGCGCCACCACCGGCTACGCCGCCGACCACGCCCGCGCGGCCCCTCCCCCTCCGGAGACCCGTTCCGGCCGCCGCCGCACGCCGTCCGCCGCCGGGACGGGTCCGCCGTCGGCGGGGCCCCGGGTGTCAGCCGTTGAGGACGTCGATGCCGGAGGCGGATATCCAGGGGCCCTGCGCGGCCGGGTCGTTCTGCCCGGTGACGGTGACGGTGAGGGTGTGGCGGCCGGCGGCCAGGCCGCTGACGGTGTACAGCTCGCCGATCACCGGGGTGGCCGCGTAGTCGTCGATGGTGGTGGGGGCGCCGCCGTCGACCGAGACCAGGGCCCTGCCCTGGGCCGGGCCGAGGATGCCCTTGAGCGCGGCCCCGGTGCCGTAGAAGGTCATCCGGAACGAGTCGCCCGCGTGGTAGGAGCGCTGGGTGACGACCCCGCCGGGGCCGATGTAGGACGTCCAGTTCCCGCTGTAGCGGAACAGGTCCTCGCCGATGCCGTCGCCGGGAGTCTGCGTCCCGTTCACGCCGATGACCGTGTCGGTGGCCGGGATCGGCAGCCGGGCCCTCTTCCAGACCCGGAGGTAGGAGAACCGGCTGGTGCTGGGCAGGCCGGTGGTGAGGGGCGGCGAGGAGTCCGAGTACGGCGGGCGCATCCCCTGGGAGAGGAAGACCTGCAGCCCGCTCTGGTCGAACTGGGCGTTGCTGTACGTCCGGGCCAGGGCCCCGTCGACGTACCACTTCAGGTAGCCCGGGCCCCACTCCAGGCCGTAGGTGTGGAAGGAGGAGCGGACGCTGGACGAGGCGGTGACGCTCCCGGCGGTGTTCGACTGCCCGGTGAAGCCGGGGTACTTCCACTGGTGGGTGCTCAGGTCGACCTGGTCGACCGCCGGGCCGGCCTCGCCGACCTCCTCGATGTCGATCTCGTTGCCCCACACCTGGTCGACGTTGTACAGCCAGAACGCCGGGCAGGTCCCCGGGTCCGCGCTGCCCGCCTTCATCCCCACCTCCAGGTAGCCGTACTTGACGGTGTCGCGGCTCTTGACGCCGCCGGAGCGGTAGGGGGTGCTGGTCCGGGTCTCGAAGCCCGGGTTGGCCAGCAGGTTGGCCGTCGTGCCCGTGACGCCGAACCAGGTGTCGTCGACGTCCAGTTCGGCGCCGGTGTCGGAGGCGCTCTCGACGCCGACCGTGCAGTCGGCGCCCGCCGCGACGGCGACGCCGGGGACCTTCAGCTGGGTCCAGGCCGTCGTGGTGTCCGGGACGGGGGTGGTGGTCGTGGTGCCGCCGCAGGTCACGACGAGGCGGCTGACCGTGTGCGTGCCCGTGGACTTCACCTGGACGGCGAGGTTGTAGGTGCCCGCGGGCAGGTTGGCGAAGGTCTGCCGGTCGACGATGTGGAAGCTGTAGTAGTTGTGCTGGACCAGCGCCGAACCGCCGGTGCGGTGGACCTGGGTGGTGACGTAGTCGGCCTGGTCGGAGTAGCTGTCGCCGGACGGCGCGCTGGTCCAGCCCTGGACGGTCTGGTTGAACGAGTCGTCGGGGGCGTACTCGGAGGTCAGGTTCAGGCTGCCGTCGGAGACCGCCGCGTCGCCGTCGTCCCAGCGCCAGGCCTGACGCCAGGTCAGCGGGAGCTTCTCCCAGGCGGCGGTGTCCAGGGCGGCCTGGTCGAACTCGTCGGAGTAGTGGTCGGAGTAGACCCAGCCCCCGGCGTTCGCGGGGTCGGAGGCGGGCAGCGGCGGGGTGGTCGCGGCGGCGCTCGGCGCGGCGCCGGTCGGGACGAGCGCGGAGGCCGAGGCCAGGGCGAGCGCGAGCAGGAGCGGTGCGCCCGCGCGTCTCCTCCCGCCGCGGCGCGGTTCGGACGTCGAGGTGGTCACGGTGCCTCCTGAGGATGCGTCATCGGGGTGGTGGGCTCCGGGGCCGAAGCCGGGGCCGGACCGGCGGCGGGAGCGGCGACGGGAGCGGCCCGTTCCGGTGCGCGCGGCGCGCAGGGCCGGCTCCGACGAGGGGCGGTGAGCCGGATCGCCGGGTGTTTCTCGGCGCGGCGAACCCAATTAGGGCCCGGCCCGATCCCGCTGTCAACGACGGGACACCCGGTAGGACGCCGGGCGGAGGGCATCGCGCTCGGCGGCGGCCGACGGCCGCCGCCCGCGCGTTCAGCCCGCTCACCTGCGGCGGAGGCGGGAAGCGGCGGTCCGCCCGGTCGGCGCGCGGCGGGCGGTGCGGCGGGCGGCGGCGGTTTATGAACAGTTCGTGAAGCGGGTCACCCGGGGAGAGACATTTAAGTCTTCGCTGTTCTAATTTCGCCGCAGCGCACGATCCGTTCCACCGCACCTGGGAGCCCACGATGAACGACAACCCGGCCAGACCCGTCCCCGCACCGCGGGCGGATACCGCCGCGCCCCGGATCCGCCGCCGGGCGGCGGCCATGGTCGCCTTCGGCGAATTCGTGGACGGCTATGACCTGTTGGTGATGGGCGCGGCGCTGCTCTCGCTGAAGCCGGCCCTCCACCTGTCGACCTTCCAGGTGAGCTGGCTCTCCGCGGCGGCGTTCATCGGCGCCGCGTTCGGGGCCGCCGTCTTCGGCGACCTCTCCGACCGGTTCGGACGCCGGCTCATCTTCGTCGTCAACCTGCTGCTCTTCGTGGGCGCCGCCCTGCTGGCGGCGTTCGCACCGAACGTCACGATCCTGTTCCTGGCCCGCGTCCTGATCGGCATCGGGGTCGGCATGGACGTGCCCACCAGCACGTCCTTCCTCGCCGAGATCAGCCCGCCGAAGACCCGGGGCCGCTTCACCGGCATCCTGCCCAACCTCAACTGGCTCGGCGGGGCCATCGTCTCGGTCGCCATCGCCCTGGCCATCAAGGACAGCGCCGGGCCGGACACCTGGCGGTGGCTGTTCGGCCTGAGCGCCGTACCGGCGCTGGCGATCCTGCTGGCCCGCCAGTCGCTGCCGGAGTCGCCGGCCTGGCTGCGCGCCAAGGGCCGCGAGCAGGAGGCCCTGGAGGTCTACGCCCGGCTCGGGCTCGACCCGGCCGGGGCCGCGCCGAAGCGCGCCCGCCGCTACCGCGAGCTGTTCACCGGCCGCCAGGGCGCGCGGACGGGTGCCATCGCGCTGTTCATGGCGTGCAGCGGGTTCGGCGGCGCCATCACCACCGTCGCCGGGCCGCTGGTGCTGACCAGCACCGGGTTCGGCGCGTCGCGCTCGCTCCAGTTCTCGCTGCTGGGCTTCGTCACCGGCGTCGCCGGCCTGCTGGTCGGCCTGTCCCTGGTGGACCGCTACAGCCGCCGCGCCTACGGCATCGTCAGCTCGCTGCTGACGCTGGCGTTCGGCCTGGGCATGGCCACCGCCGGATCGAACCACGCCGTGCTGGTGACCTGCTACCTGCTGTTCACGGCCGCCAACTGGGCCGGGCCGGTGGCCCTGGCCTGGGTGTGGCAGACCGAGCTCTTCCCCACCCGCCTGCGCGGCGCGGGCGTCGGCGTGGTCCAGTTCGGCTGCCGGCTGGCGATCGCCGCGAACGTCGCCTTCGTGCCGTACCTGCTCGAACGGATGCAGTTGCACGCCATGTTCGTGTTCGCCTCGGCCTACCTGCTCGCGACCGTGCTCGTCGTCGCCGCGCCCTTCCTCACCGCCGGCGCGCCCGCGTCCGCCGAGGCGGACGGCGTCCGGGACGGGCAGTTCCTCGCCGACCCGGTGAAGGGGTAGCCACGTGCCCCGGGAGAGCACGGCGGCCCCGGCCCGGAGCCGCCGAACGGCGGTGGTCACCGGGGCCGCCGGCGGCATCGGCTCGGCGGTCGTGCGGCGGCTGCTGTCGGCCGGGGCGCACGTGGTGTGCGCCGACGCCGATCCGGACCGGCTCTCGCGCCTGTTCGGAGCCGACCCCCGGGTGACCCCGCGGAGCACGGACGTCACCGACGAGGCCGCCGTGGCCGCCCTGATGGCGGAGGCGGCGGCCCGGGGCGGCTTCGACACCCTGGTGAACACCGTCGGGCTGACCCGGCGCGGGTCGCTGACGGCGATCTCGATGGACGAGTGGGACCTCACCGTCGACACCTGTCTCAGGTCGGCGGCGCTGTGCGCCCGCGCCGCGCTGCCGCACCTGGTGGCCGCGGGACGGGCCTCCCTCACCTCGGTCGCCTCGATCCACCAGCGGGTGTTCGGCCCGCGGCTGCCCGCCTACACCGCCGCCAAGTCCGGACTCGTCGCGCTGACAAGGCAGTTGGCGGTCGACTACGGGCCGCTCGGGGTGCGCTGCAACGTGGTGAGCCCCGGGTACATCCGCTCCCCGCGCACCGGGGAGACGCCCGCCGACGACGAGGCCATGGCGGCGGCCACCCCCTCCGTCCGGCTGGGCCGGCCCGACGACGTCGCGGCGGCCGTGGCGTTCCTGGCCGGGGACGACGCCGGCTTCGTCAACGGCACCGAACTCGTCGTCGACGGCGGCGCCTCCCTGGTGTTCGGTGCCAGCCTCGTCCGTCCGGCCCTGCGCTGGCAGGTACCGGACGGGCTGACCCCTCCGGCGGACGGCCCCCGGAGCACCCCCGGCGCGAGCGCGCCGCAGGAAGGACCACGATGACCGACCCGACCGCAGCCGCCCTGACCGGGGTGGTCCCGGTGCTGCCGACGCCGTTCACCGAGGACGAGGAGGTGGACCGGCGCTCGTTCGCCGCCCTGGCCGACCACGTCATGGGGCTCGGCGTCCCGGCCGTGATGTTCCCCGGCTTCGCCTCCGAGTACTACAAACTCGACGACGCCGAACGGCTGCTGCTGAGCCGCGACCTGGTCACCGCCGCCCGGGCGCACCCCGGCGTCACGGTGATCGCGTCGGTGACCGCGCACGCCACCTCGGTGGCCGTCCGGCAGGCCCGCGCCTACCTGGACCTGGGGGCCGGGGCGCTCAACGTGCTGCCGCCGCACTTCCCGGCGCCCTCCGCCGACCACGTCCGCGAGCACCTGCACACCCTGCTGGCCGCCGTGGCACCGGCGCCGGTGCTCCTCCAGTACGCGCCGGAGGACGCGGCGACGCGGCTGACCCCGGCGGTGATCGGCGAGTTGGCGGCGGAGCACCCGAACCTGGTCGCCGTCAAGGTCGAGGCCCGCCCCCCGGGCCAGTTCATCGCCGACCTGCGGGCCGCGGAGCCCGCGGTGGCGTGCCTGGCCGGCAGCGGCGGCCTGTTCCTGCTCGAAGCACTGCGGGCCGGGGCGTGCGGGGTGCAGCCGGGTTCGAGCTTCGTCGAGCTGTACCTGGCGGTGTGGCGGGCCTGGTCCGGCGGGGACGAGCGGGCCGCCGCCCGCCGGTTCGCCGGCCTGCTGCCGCACCTGGTCGGCTGGGCCACCACCCAGGAGCCCATGGTGGCCGTCGAGAAGGTCATCGCGTGGCGCCGGGGGCTGATCGCGACCCCCGTCTGCCGCCGCCCGCACCGGGCGCTCTCCCCCGTGGCCGCCGCCTCGGTCGAGCGCTTCCTCGCCGAGTTCGCCGACGAGCTGTCCCTCCCCCACCCCGTCCGGAGCGCACGATGAAGATCACCCAGGTCAGCGGCTACGTACTGAAGGTCAAGGACGCCGCCTACCTCGGCGGCCACGACGCGGACGCCTCCGCCCTGCGCCGGGGCGACTACGTCCGGCACCGCTCCTACCGCTCGCTGTACTCGCTGAACACCGAGACGTTCCTGGTCCGCGTCACCGCCGAGGACGGGACGGTCGGCTGGGGCGAGGCGCAGGCGCCGCTGGTGCCCGAGGTGTGCGCCGCCCTGGTGGAACGGCTGATCGGGCCGTTCCTGCTGGGCGCGGACGTCATGGACACCGGCGCGGCCTGGCGCTCCGGCTACGACGGGATGCGGGAGCGGGGCCACCTCAACGGCTACCAGCTGGACGCCCTCGCGGCCTGCGACATCGCCCTGTGGGACGTGAAGGCCAAGCTGCTCGGCGTCCCGGTCCACGCGCTGCTCGGCGGCCGGCACCGCGCGGACGTGCCCTGCTACGTCTCGGGCCTGCCCGCCCGGGACGACGCCGAGCGGGTGGACCGGGCCCGGTCGTGGCGCGACCGGGGCTTCGACCGGTTCAAGCTCGCGCTGGGCGAGGGGATCGACCACGACGTCCGGGTCTTCGAGTCGCTGCGCACGGGGCTGGGGGGAGACGCGGAGATCCACGTCGACGCGCACTGGCGCTACACCCCGTCGGAGGCCATCGGGCTCGGGCGCCGGCTGGAGCCGATGGGGCTGGGGTTCCTGGAGGCCCCGGTGGCGCCCGAGGACGCCGACGGGCAGGCCGAGGTGGCCGCCGCCCTGGTCGCGCCGGTCGCCGTGGGCGAGGAGCTGCGCACCAGGTACGACTTCCGGGACCGCCTGGTGCGGCGGTCCGCGGATCTGCTGCAGCCCGACGTCGGCCGGATGGGCCTCACCGAGTGCGCCGCCGCGGCCTCCCTCGCGGAGGCGTTCCACACCCCGATAGCGTTGCACCTCGGGGTCGGGCTCGGGGTGTACATCGCCGCGGGCCTCGCCCTGGCCGCCGCCGCGCCTAACCTGGTCGTCATGGAGTACCAGCCCACGCAGTTCGCCCTGGCGCAGACGCTGCTGCGAGAACCCCTCGCCTGCGACGGGGGGTCCTACCGGCTGCCCGGGGGCAGCGGTCTGGGCGTCGACGTCGACGACGAGGCGCTGCGGCGGCACTGCACGGCGAGCTTCACCCTGACGACCGAAGACCTTTGACGCCACGAGGACAGCAGACGAGCCCGATGCCCACCAATCCAGCGACCGGACGACCGGCGGCCGAGACCCTCGGCGGCCGGTCGTCCTCCGTCAACCTCGACCTGATGCGGCGGCAGAACATGTCGGCCGTGCTGCGGCAGCTCTACGACCACGGGCCGACCTCGCGCGGCCGGCTGGCCGCCGTCACCGGGCTCACCAAGCCCGTCATCGCGCGCCTGGTCGCGGACCTGGCCGAGCGCGGGCTGGTGCGGGCGGGGACGTCCGTCCCGGCGTCCGGCCCGGGCCGTCCCACGACCATGCTGCACCTCGACGGTTCGGCGGTCGCCCTGGTCGCCGCCCAGATCACCACCGGCCGGGTGCAGGTCCGCGTCTCGGACCTGGGGCGGACCGAACTGTCCGCCCGGGAGCACCCGATCGGCCCCGACGACCCGCCCGAGGAGGTCTTCAAGCACCTGTGCCGACTCGTCAACGAGGCGTGCCGGTCGACCCGCGCCCGGGGCCGCACCGTGTACGCCGTCGGCGTGGCGCTGGCCGCGATCATCGACCACGGCGGACGGGTGGTCAGCTCCCCGAGCCTCGGGTGGCAGGACGTCGACACGACGGGCCTGCTGTCCGAACACCTGGAGGACGGCTCCGTCCCGGTGTTCGTCGACAACGTCGCCCGGATGGCGACCCTGGCCGAGTCCCGCCTGGACCCCGGCCCCGCGTCCGACAGCACGGTGCGGTTGGAGATCACCACCGGGATCGGCGCCGGCCTGTTCATGAACGGCCTGCTGCCGCGCGGCGTCGGCGGGTTCCTGGGCGCCATCGGCCACATCCCGCTGGCCGGCGCCACCCAGCGGTGCCTGTGCGGACGGCGCGGCTGCCTGGAGGCGCTGGTGGGCATCCACGCCCTGCTGCGGGCCGCCGCCCCGGACCTGCTCGACGCGGTCCGCTCCCCGCGCGAGTCCGCGCTGGCCGTCGCCGGGCGCGCCCAGGCGGGCGACCCGCGGGCCCTGCGCGGAATCCGCGACACCGCCCGCTGGATCGGGCTGGGCAGCTCGGTCGTCATCAACTTCCTCAACCCCGAACGGGTCGTCATCGGCGGCTACCCCACCCTGCTGTCCCCGTACATGCTGCCGGTCATCGAGGCCGAGGTCGACCGGCGGGTCGTCGTCCCCGGCCTGGGCGGAACCTCGGTGTCCATGTCGGCGCTCGGCACCGAGGCCGCCCTGCTGGGCGCCGCCGAGGCCGGGGCGCAGCGGGTCCTCGACGACCCGGGCATCGTGCCGCCGTCCGCCTGACCGCCCGGCCGCGCGGCGGCCGGGGCGCTCCGGGGCGTCAGGAGGCGAGTGCCGCCAGGAGCCGGGCGGAGTCGGTGTCGAACAGTTCCCGCTCCACGTGGTCGAGGGCGAGCCGGACGGCTCCGAGGGCGACGGCGTCGTGGTCGAGGGTGGAGAGCAGGATGGGGACGGGGACGAGGGTCTTGGCGTCGAGGTAGCTCTGCAGCGGGTCCAGCAGGGTCTGCCCGGCGCGGCTGAGGCCGCCGGAGAGGATGACGCACTCGGGGTCGACGCTGAGCACCAGGGCGGCGATGCCGACGGACAGGTGCGCGGCGAGTTCGTCGATGCGGGCCCGGGCGCCGGGGTCTCCGGCGGCGGCGGCCCGCAGGGTGCTCCTGCGGTCCTCGGGCCAGCCGTCCATGGCGTCCAGCGCCGCCTGCCAGCGGGACTCCGCCAGCACGCCGATCTCGCCGGCCGCGCCGTGCGCACCCTGGAGCACCGAACCGTTCAGGACGATGCCGGACGTGATGTAGCGTCCGGCGACGATGTTGACGAAGTTGTCGATCTCACGGCCGGTGCCGTGCCACCGTTCGGCGAGCGTGGCGAGCCTGGCGTCGTTGCCGACCAGGACCGGGACGCCGGGCAGCACGGCCAGGTTCTCGGCGAGCGGGTACCCGGTGGTCTGGGAGAGCCGGCTGCTGTGGGACACCCGTCCGTCCCGCCCCACGATGCCGCTGGTCGCGGCGCCGACGGCCAGGACCTGACCGCCCCCGATCCCGGCCGCGTCGAGGGCCGAGCCGATCGCCTCCCGGGCCGCCCGGACCCGCTCGTCGGCGGACGCCCGGGAGTCCAGCGGGCCGTGGTGGCGGGCGCGCTCCGTCCCGGCCAGGTCGGTCACGAGCACGTTGACCTCGTGGACCGCCAGGTCGACGCCGACGACGTGGCCGTACTCGGAGCGGAAGCGGTACCACTTGGCGGGTCGGCCGACCGGCCGCTCCTCCGCCTGGGGGACGAACTCCTCGGCGAGGCCGGCCCCGACCAGGGTGAGGGCGGCGTCCTCCGCGGTGTTGCGGGAGACGCCGGCCGCCTCGCCGAGTTCCTTGAGGGTCATCTGCCGGGACGTGTGCAGGGCGCGGAGCACAGCCACCGTGTTGATCCGCTGCAGCAGCATCCGGTCGCCGCCTGCCGATCGTCCCATGTCCTGCCCCCTTGACATCCGCGTTGAGTGCGGAACAGACTCTAGCATGTTTTTTTAGTCAATGACTCAAAAAACATTATGTGATCACCGACCGTACCCGGGGCCGAACGCCCCACCCCCACACGGAGCGCCCGCCCTCAGCCGGCCGCACCGGTTGCACGACCCCCTGCCACCTGAACCCAAGCCCCCTCGCGGGCCCGGGAAGGAACCCCCGTGCGTACAAGAACGCTGCTCTCCGCCACCGCCCTGGTCGCCGCCCTCACCCTGTCCGGGTGCACCGCCGGCTCCTCCGACGGCGCCAACCGGGCCGGCGGCTCGGTCACCCTGACCTTCCTGACCTTCGAGACTCCGAACCTCACGGCCAAGTACTGGGACGACGCGATCGCCCGCGCCTCGGCCCAGGTGCCCGGGGTCACCATCAAGAAGCTGGTCGCCCCGTCGGCCGACCGCGCCGGCTACGCCAAGCAGCTCGCCGCCTCCGGTCAGCTGCCGGACATCATGATCGCGGTGTCCCCGAACGGCTTCGCCCAGGCCGGCCAACTCGCCTCCTGGACCGACACCGAGCTCGCCGACTTCGTCTCGCCGCACTCCAACCCGATCGGCGGCAAGATCTACCAGCTGCCCTACAACACCCAGCCGATCCCGCTCGTCTACTACAACAAGGCCGACTTCGCGGAGGCCGGCATCACCAACCCGCCGCAGACCTACGCGGAGCTGGTGGACGACAGCGCCAAGCTCAAGGCCAAGGGCATCAACCCGTTCGTGGTCGGCGGCGGCGGCAAGGACACCTGGGCCGACATGTACCCGCTGATCGGCACGGTGGCCACCGACACCTACAAGGCGACCCCGGACTGGCTCGCGCAGAAGGCCGCCGGCAAGACCGAGTTCACCGACCCGGCGTTCACCAAGGCCGTCAACAAGGTCGCCGACCTGGCCAAGAACGGCTACATCGACACCTCGGGCCTGTCCCGCTCCTACGCCGACAGCGAGCAGGCGTTCCGCGACAACAAGGGAGCGATGTACCCGATGGGCTCCTGGTTCGCGGCCTCCGCCGACGCCAAGAAGCCCAACTTCGACATCGGCGTCTTCCCCTGGCCCAGCGACGACGGCTCGCTGGTGCTGCCCGCCTACACCGGCGGCGGCATGTCGGTCTCCTCGAAGGCCGCCAACGTCGACCTGGCCAAGAAGTGGGCGCTGGCCTTCATGCTCGACAAGACCTCGCTGGACAACTCGGTGAAGACCGACGGCTCGATCATCGCCATCAAGGGCTACACCCCGCCCGCCGACATGGGCCCCGTCTACAACGCGACCGTCGACGTCTACCAGCAGGCGGTCGCGAAGAACGCGATCGTCGACTCCTTCTCCATCGAGACCGGCGACGGCTCGATGCCGGCCGGCGTGGCCGACAAGGCCGCGGCCGGAGTCGCCGACCTGATCAACGGCCGGAAGAACGCCGACCAGTTCGGCGCGTTCCTCGACGACGCCTGGACCAAGGCGACCCAGTGACACGCCCCGCCACCCCCACCGACCTGCCGGCGGGCAGGGGCGGCGCCGAGCGCGCCCCCGGGCGCCAGGGCGCCCGGGGAGCAGCAGACCAGGAGATTCCCCACATGACCGCGGAAACGGCCCGCCGGACGGGCACCGGCTCCGGTGGCCGCAGGCCGGGCACGGGCCGGGCGACCGGCCGGGCGACCGGCCGGGCGACCGGCCGGCGCCGCTCGGCGAAGGCCCTGCACTTCCTGACGTTCGGCGCACCCGGCCTGCTCGTCTACCTCGCCTTCGTGCTGGTCCCCATCGCCATGACGGTGTCGACCAGCTTCACCAACCGCAACCCCGCCAACCCGCCGACCTCGTGGATCGGCCTGCGGAACTACACCCGCCTCTTCCAGGACAGCGACTTCACCAACGCCCTGGGGAACACCGTGATCGTCACGGTCATCGTGACCGTCGCGGCCAACGCGCTCGGGCTGGCCATCGCGCTGCTCCTCGACCGGCCGGGCTGGCTCTACAACCTCCTGCGCTCGGTGTTCTTCACCCCGGTCGTGCTGTCCTCGGTGGTGGTGTCCGTCATCTGGCAGGCGATCCTGGCCGACGACGGCCTGCTGGACACCCTGCTGCGCGGCCTCGGGGTGACGGACCCGCCGGGCTGGCTGTCCGATCCCGACATCGCCCTGTACTCGGTCGCGTTCATCATCACCTGGCAGGTGCTGGGCTTCTGCGTGGTGGTCTACCTGGCCGGCCTGGCCGGCGTCCCGACCGAACTCCTGGAGGCCGCCGAGATCGACGGCGCCGGTCGGCTCGCCCGCTTCCGGCACGTCACCTGGCCCATGCTGGCGCCGGCGGTGACCATCAACACCGTGATGCTGCTGATCACCGGGTTCAAGGCGTTCGACCAGATCCAGGTGCTCACCAACGGCGGTCCCGGCGACGGGACCACCTCGACCATCGCCTTCCAGGTCGTCCAGACCACCTTCACCGGCAACCACGTCGGCTACGGCGCGGCCATGGCGACCCTGATGCTCGTGGTCATCGCCGTGGTCTCCGTCCTCGCCCTGCGCGTCCTGCAACGACGGGAGGTCTCCCTGTGAGCGCCCCGAACAGAACGGGCACCACCTCGTGGGTGCGGCCCCTCGTCGCGACCTTCGTGACGGCCGTGTTCTTCCTGCCGCTGTACGTGGTGCTGATCAACGTGTTCAAGCGCGGCCAGGACATCACCGCGCACCCGGTGGGCCTGCCGGTCCCGCCGACCCTGGACTCCGTCCGGCAGGTGACCTCCCGCCCGGACCACCTGTTCTGGTACGGCCTGGTCAACAGCGTCGAGGTCACCGCGATCTCCATCGTGGCGGTGACCGTGATCTCGGCGATGCTCGGCCACTACCTCGCGCGGTCGCGGGGCCGCTGGGCCAAGGCCGCGCTGGCGATCCTGCTCTGCGGTCTGATGATCCCGCCGGCGGTGATCCTCGAACCGGTCACCGAGGTCCTGCGCTCGCTCGGCCTGATGACGACGGTCGTGGGCCTGGTCCTGGTCAACGTCGGCTACTACGTGCCGTTCGGCGTCTTCGTCTTCATGGGCTTCGTGAAGACCATCCCGCTCGAACTGGAGGAGGCCGCGGCCCTGGACGGGGCCGGCCGGCTGCGGACCTTCTGGCAGGTCGTCTTCCCGCTGCTGCGGCCCGCCTCGGCCAGCGTGCTGATCTTCCTCGGGGTGTGGGTCTGGAACGACTTCCTCAACCCGCTGATCCTGCTGGGACCGGCCGAGGGCACCACGGTCACGGTCGGCATCTACCGGGCGATCGGCGAGCACCAGAGCGACTTCGGCCAGGTGTTCGCGCTGATGTTCCTCGCGACCCTGCCGGTCCTGGTCTTCTACCTCGCCTTCCAGAAGCACTTCGTCAAGGGCCTCACCGGCGGCGCGACCAAGGGCTGACCGGCCGTCGTCCAGCCCCCGCCACGCCTCGACCTCTCTACGGAGCCCCACTTGAACCCCACCATCCGGGCCACGCCCGACACGTTCATCACCGGCGACCTCAGCCGCCCGCTGGGCCGCCCGCTGACCCTGGCGGTCCTCGGCGCCGGCGCCCGGGGCGCCGCCTACGCGGACCTGGCGGCCGAACGGCCCGACGTCGCACGCGTGACGGTCGTCGCCGAGCCCCGCGAGCGGGTCCGCGACGTCTTCGCGGCCAAGCACGCCATCGACCCCGAACTCCGCTTCACCCACTGGCGCGACCTGCTGACCCGCCCGCGGCTGGCCGACGTCGCGCTGATAGCGCTCCAGGACGCCGAGCACGTCTCGGCGGCCGTCGCGCTGGCCGACCTGGGCTACCAGATCCTGCTGGAGAAGCCGATGGCCACCAGCGAAGCGGACTGCGAGGCCATCGCCGAGGCGGCGCGGCGCAACGGCACCGCCCTGGCGGTGTGCCACGTCATGCGCTACACCCCCTACACCGTCAAGCTGAAGCAGCTGCTGCTCGAAGGCGTGATCGGCGACGTCGTCTCCCTCCAGCACCTGGAGCCGATCGGCAGCTACCACTTCGCCCACTCCTTCGTGCGCGGCAACTGGCGCCGCGAGGACGAGTCGTCCTCGCTGCTGCTGGCCAAGTCCTGCCACGACATCGACTGGCTCGCCGACATCGTGGGCCGGCGGGTGGCCAAGGTCAGCTCCTTCGGGTCGCTGAGCCACTTCCGGCCGGAAGCGGCCCCGGCGGGGGCCACCGAGCGGTGCGTGTCCTGCCCGCTCCAGGACACCTGCGCCTACTCGGCCACCACGCTCTACCGCGACGGCCTGCGCAACGGCGGCACCAAGCAGTACTTCACCCGGGTCGTCACCGCGGGCGAGCTGACCGAGCAGGCCGTGACCGACGCGCTCACCGACGGGCCGTACGGGCGCTGCGTCTACCACAGCGACAACGACGTCCCCGACCACCAGGTCGTCAACCTGGAGTTCGACGGCGGCGTGACCGCGTCCTTCACCCTGACCGCCTTCACCCCGCTGGAGAACCGGCACACCAAGATCTTCGGCACCCGGGGCCAACTCACCGGCGACGGACGCCACATCGAGGTCTACGACTTCCGCACCGAGACCCGCACCGTCCACGACACCTCCGTCGACGGGTCGTCGGCCGCCGAGGGCCACGCGGGCGGCGACCGGGCGCTGCTGAACGCCTTCCTCGACGCCCTGCAGGGCGGCCGCCCCGAGCTCATCGTCTCCGGCATCGACGCCAGCCTGGCCAGCCACCGGGTGGTCTTCGCCGCCGAACGCGCGCGCCGCGCCGGCGGCGTGGTCGAGCTCTGACCCGCTCCCCAGGACTCCCGCCGCCCCGCCCGCACCGGGGCTGCGGGTGCACCACCCGCTCGACCGTGCGGCTCCCCCACCACCGGAAGGACCCTCACTGCCATGGCACCACGCACCAGACCCGGGAGAGCCCGGTTCACGACCCTCACGGCCGCCGCGCTGACCGTCGTCTCCGCCCTCGTCCTGCCGGCCACCGGCCGGGCGGACGCCGCGACGGCCTCGTCCAGCAGCTCGGACTGGGCCGCCCTGCAGAGCCTGCTGCCCACCCTGGCGGCGACCTGGAGCGCTCCCCCCACCAACCAGGTCACCTCGTATTTCCCCGGCGGCCCGCTGCTGGGCAACGGCGACCTCGGCGCCGAGGTCGGCGGCGACAGCCACAGCCTGAAGTTCTACCTGGCCAAGAACGACTTCTGGAACAACTCCACCGGCAAGGGGGTGCACCCCGTCGCCCTCGGCGGCCTGACCCTGCGGGCGCCGGCCGGCGGCGCCACGTCCGGTACCGCCTACAGCCAGACCCAGGACCTGCTGAACGCCCAGGTGACGTCGGACCTCGTCATCAACGGCGCGCCGGTCCACGCGGTCACCTTCACCTCCGACACCGGCGACATCCTGGTCACCAAGCTCACCACCAGCGGTTCCGGCCCCGTGGCGCTGAACGTGGACACCTGGACGGACGGCAGCAACAGCGCCTACCCGGCCGCCTCCGGGGTGAGCGGCTCCACCCTGTGGGCCACCCGCTCGACCCAGAGCGACGCGGGCAGCCAGTGGGTGGCCAGGGCCGCGGTCGCCACCCGGGTCCTCAACGCGACGGCGACGACCAGCACCACCTCCACCGGCACCTCCACGGCGGCGTTCAGCGTCAGCCCCGGCCAGACGGTCACGCTGGTCTCCTCCGTCAACGGCGGCATGAACTCGACCACCTCGGCCGCCGACGCCCAGAGCGCGGTCGCCGGCCTCACCGACTCGTCCGTCGCGACCCTCCTCGCCGGACACCAGGCCTGGTGGAAGGACTACTGGCTCAAGTCCAACGTGCGGGTCTACGACACCACGATGGAGAAGTACTACTACGGCGCCCAGTACCTGCTCGGCAGCTCCGCCCGCAGCGGCAGCAACGCCCCGGGCCTGTGGGGAGCCTGGACCACCAACGACACCCCCGCGTGGGACGGCGACTACCACCTCAACTACAACGTCCAGGCCCCCTACTACGGGACGTTCTCCAGCAACCGCGTCGACCTGGTCGACCCCTACGTGAAGTCGATCACGGACTTCCAGAACACCGGCGCGGCGCTGCTGGCCGGCTCCCAGTCCATCCCCGTCAGCGGGTCGGCCTACAGCAGCCAGTTCAAGGCGGCCCTCGCCCACACCACCCACGGCTACCTCTACCCCGTGGGGATCGGCCCGGCCGGCTCAGCCTCCAGCAAGACCTGGTGGAACCAGCCCTCCGACGCCAGCTACGCGGCCGTACCGATGATCTACAAGCAGGAGTACAGCCCCGACAGCGCCTACCTCGGCCAGACGCTCTACCCCTTCGTCAAGCAGACCGCCCAGTTCTGGCAGGACTACCTCGGCGCCAAGCAGTCCGACGGCAAGTACCACCTGATGGGCGCCGCCTACGAGGGCGACTGGGCCCGCGACGACTCGGTCGACCTCGCGGCCGTCAACCTGATCCTCAAGTCGGCGATCTCCTACAGCCAGTCCCTGGGCGTCGACGGTGCGCTGCGCCCGGCGTGGCAGGACATCCTGGACCACCTGCCCGCCTACGCCACCACGACGTACAACGGGCAGAACGTGTACTCCAGCGACTACGACCGGGCCTTCTCCGCGCTGCTCGGCCGCACGGTGTGCAACCTCGAGTGGATCCACCCGTTCGACCAGCTCGACCTGGACTCCCCGGCCGCCGCGCGCCAGACCGCGATCAACACGCTCACCGCGATGAACTCCTGGACCCAGGGCAACAACTTCGCCAAGAGCTTCGGCATCGCCGCCCAGATGGGCTACCCCGCCGACGCCCTCTTCGCGCAGATGAAGAGCGTGATCGCGGCCGACATGCAGCCGAACCTGAGCGTCGCCCAGGGCGGCGGCGGCCTGGAGGCCGTCGGAGCCACCGACGCGATCAACGCGATGCTGCTGCAGTCCGTCAACGGCACCATCCGACTGTTCCCCGACTACCCCGCCAACCGGCCCGCGCACTTCAGCAACCTGCGCGCCAAGGGCGGATTCCTGGTCAGCGCCGACTACAACGGCACCACCGTCTCCAACGTCTCGCTCGCCGCCGACAACGCCGGCGGCCCGGTGACCGTGCTGAACCCCTGGCCCGGCTCCGGCCTCACCGTCAAGGACGCCGGCGGCGCCACCGTGGCCACCACCTCGGCCGGCGACCGCTACACCTTCACCACCACCGGCGGCGGCAGCTACACCCTGGCCCCCGCCGGCAGCCCCGCCGGCGGCGCGCTCACCGCCTCCGTCAGCACCCAGCCCGCCGGGAACGTCGACCTGGCCGCCGAAGGAACCACCGACTTCGCCCACTGGGGCCTCAACGGCACCGGCGGCTTCGACCACAAGGGCGGCGTCAGCCAGTCGATCAGCAACCTGAGCGTGGTCGGCACCAACCCGCTCGTCCAGCTCACCGACAGCCAGGTGACCTACAGCTGGACCGGGGCCACCCCCACCGCGTCGGCGAACGCCACCGCCACCGGGGTCTACGTCAGGTCCGTCGGCAACGGCTTCCAACTCACCGTGCCGGCCTCGACCGTCCCCCAGCGGCTGCGGCTCTACCTCGGCGCGTGGTCGGCGAAGGGCAAGCTGACGGCCTCCCTCAGTGACGGGAGCACGGCCCCGTACACCGGGTACTTCGACTCCCCCTCCGGCAACGCCTACGGCGTGGCGGACCTGACCTTCGCCGCGCTGTCCGCCGGACAGACCCTGACCGTGCAGTACGTCGAGACGGCCTCCTACTCCGGCAGCAACGGCAACATCACCCTGTCCGCCGCCACCCTGGCGCCGGCCGTGCCGCCGGCCGGGCCGACCCTCGGGGCCACCAGCGGCAAGTGCATCGACATCACCGGCGGCAACAGCGCCGACGGCACCGCGCTCCAGGTGTACGGCTGCAACGGCAGCGCGGCCCAGAGCTGGTCCTACCCCCGGGGCGGCACCATCCAGGCCGTCGGCAAGTGCATGGACGTGCGGGGAGGCTCCAGCGCCGACGGCACCGCCGTCCAGCTGTACAGCTGCGCCAGTGGCGCCGGCGCCCAGCAGTGGACGTACACGCCCGCCACCGGCCAGCTCAAGGCCCTCGGCAAGTGCCTGGACACCACCGGCGGCGCCACCGCCGACGGAACCAAGCTGATCATCAACACCTGCAACGGCAGCGCCAGCCAGCGCTGGCGGACGTACGCCTGACCTGAAAAGGGCCGGGGCCGGACACTTCGGGTGTCGGGCCCCGGCCTTCGGGCTTTCGGGGTTCGGTGCCGGGTGTGTCCGTCCGGCGGGGAGCCCGACGGCGCCGATCGGTCCGTGGGCAGCGAACCCGCCTCGACGGAGGGCGGGGTGAAGCCGGGTCAGCCCCGGGAGACCGGTGCGACGACGAGTTCGCCGACCGCCTCGGCGAGGACCGCGCGCGCCTGCGCGGGCAGGCCGTCGTCGGTGACGAAGCAGTCGACCTCGTCCAGGCGCGCGAATCCGCTCAGCCCGACCGTGCCCCACTTGGTGTGGTCGGCCACGACCGCCACCCGGTGGGCGCAGGCGATCAGTGCGCGGTTGGTCTGCGCCTCGGCGAGATTGGGCGAGGTCAGACCGGCCCGTTCGGACACGCCGTGGGCGCCCAGGATCGACAGGTCCACGTGGAGCGAGGCGAGCACCTGGTCGGCGATCGCACCGACCAGGGCCGCGGACCGGGTGGGCGTCCCGCCCGTCAGCAGGAGCACCGGGGAGCCGGCGCGCTGCGCGGCGGCGGCCGACAGCACCCCGGCGACGGCCAACGAGTTGGTGACGATCGTCAGTTGGGGCACTTCCAGCAGCCGCTCGGCGACCGCGTGCGTCGTCGTCCCGCCGGACAGCGCGATCACGCTGCCGGGCCGCACCAGCGCCGCCGCCGCGTCCGCGATGGCGGCCTTGGCCCCCGACTCCAGCGAGGACTTCACCTCGAAGCCGGGCTCGTCCGCCCTGGTCTCGCCCAGCGCCACCGCGCCGCCGTGCACCTTCGCCAGGGCTCCCTCGCGGGCCAGCGCGTCCAGGTCACGACGCACGGTCATGCCCGACACCCCCATCTGGGCTGCCAGTTCGACCACCCGGACGGCGCCGTGGCGGGCCACCGACTCCATGATCAGCGCCCGGCGCTGAGGAGCCAGCAGTCCTTGGTCCGCCACGGTCATGCCTCTTCTCCGCACGCGCGGATGCGGTCGCATCCGTCCGGAACAGCAGGGTACCCCGGCGGCGGCCCGCCGAAGGGGCCTCCTGCCGGTCCCGGGGCCTCCGTTCGCGCACCGGCCGTCGCCCGCCGCTTCCGGGCGCGGTCTCTGTCCAACCCCTGTCTCTGTCCAACCCCTTGACACCGGCCCGACACGCCGCTGTCATGTGGTTTGTTTCGTTGACTTTCGTTCATATCTGCGCCATATCCGCACCGGAATCCGCGCCGACGGCCCTCCTTGCCGTTCAGCTTGCACAGAATCCGACAGTGGATCGCCGCACCGTCGGCCGCAGCGCGACGCGTCCGGGCACCCGGCGCCGCACTCCCCCCCCTGCTGAAAGGAACCCGCTCATGGTGGACGAACCGAGGCCCGATGTCAGTCGCCGCGCCTTCCTCGGCGGCGCCGCCGGCGTGGCCGGTGTCGCCGCCACCGGCGCGCTCCCCAAGGTCCTGCGGGATCTGCTGGCCACCCCCGTCCCGGCCGGCACCGGCACGATCGCCGACGTCAAGCACGTGGTCGTCTTCATGCAGGAGAACCGCGCCTTCGACCACTACTTCGGCGCGCTGCGCGGCGTGCGCGGCTTCGGCGACCGCAACGCGGTCAACCTGCCCGGCGGCAAGCCGGTCTGGTACCAGCCGTCCACCACCCACCCGGACGGGTACATCCTGCCGTTCCGGATGAACACCGCCGCCACCAGCGCCGTCTGCGCCTCCGCGCCCGCCATGAACTGGCCCACCGACCTGGGCATGTACAACGGCGGCCGGTACGACGGCTGGAACACCGCCCGCACCCCCGGCCTGGGGATGGGCCACTTCGCCCGGGGCGACCTGGACTTCTACTACCAGCTGGCCGACAACTTCACCGTCTGCGACCAGTACTTCTCCTCCACCCTGACCCAGACCAACCCCAACCGGCTGCACCTGTTCACCGGCACCAACGGCGGCTCGGTCGGCCAGAGCAACACGATGGACAACGGCGTGCCGTCGGGCGGCTTCACCTGGACCACCTACGCCGAACGCCTCCAGGCCGCCAACGTCAGCTGGCGCGTCTACCAGCAGAGCGACAACTTCGACGACAACGGCCTGGCCTGGTTCGCGCCGTTCAAGAACGCCAAGGCCGGCCAGCCGCTGTACGACCGCGGCATGGCCACCGTCCCCGACCTCGTCAAGGCGTTCGGCGACGACCTCGCCGCCGGCACGCTCCCCCAGGTCAGCTGGATCGTCGCCCCCGCCTCCCTGTCCGAGCACGCCAACTACCGCCCCGCGGCGGGCGAGGACCTCACCGCCCGGCTGCTGGCGAAGCTGGTCGCCCACCCGGAGGTGTGGGCGAACACCGTCTTCCTGCTCAACTACGACGAGAACGGCGGCTTCTTCGACCACGTCCCGCCGCCCGCCCCGCCCGCCTCCAGCACCGACGGCCTGTCCACCGTCGCCACCACCGGCGAGATCTCCGGCGGCAAGCCGGTCGGCCTCGGCTTCCGCGTCCCGATGACGATCATCTCCCCGTGGACGCGCGGCGGTTACGTCTGCTCCGAGGTCTTCGACCACACCTCGATCCTGCGCTTCTGCGAAAAGGTCTTCGGCGTCGCCGAACCCAACATCAGCCCCTGGCGCAAGGCCGTCACCGGCGACCTCACCTCCGCCTTCGACTTCACCTCCACCACCACCGCCTGGCCCGCCCTGCCCGACACCAGCGGCTACGTCGCCAACGCCGCCACCCAGTGCTCCACCCTGCCCGCGCCCACCGTGCCCGCCGTGCAGTCGGTGCAGCTCCAGGAGGCCGGCCACCGCAAGGCCCGCCCGATCCCGTACGCCTTCGAGGCCAAGGGGCGCGTCACCCCGGGCACCTTCTACATCGACATGGCCAACACCGGCGCCGCCGGCCAGTGCGTCTACCTGTACGCCAACGCCTACCGCACCGACGGCCCCTGGCGGCACACCGTCGAGGCCGGCAAGACGCTCACCGACTACTTCGTCTCCGGCACCCCCACCGGCGCCTACGACCTCTCCCTGATCGGCGCCAACGGCTTCCTGCGCCGCTTCCGCGGCAACCGCGTCACCGCCACCACCGGCGGCAACGCCAACCCCGAGGTCACCGCCGCCGTCGACGGCCCCGGCGGCACCCTCACCCTCACCATGAAGAACAGCGGCACCGCCGCCTGCACCGTCACCGTCACACCCAACGCCCACCGCACCGACGGGCCGTGGACCTTCCCGCTCGCCGCCGGCGCCACCGCCACCAAGACGCTCGACCTCACCGCCGCCGGCCGCTGGTACGACCTCACCGCCACCGCCGACACCGCCGACGCCTTCCTGCGCCGCTTCGCCGGCCACGCCGAGAACGGCCAGGAGTCGATCAGCGACCCGGCCGTCGTCGGCGCCCTGCCCGCCACCGTCTCCTCCGTCGACAGCCAGGAGACCTCGGCCGAGAACGGCGCCGCCGCCAACGTCCTGGACGACGTGCTCTCCACCAAGTGGCACACCAAGTGGAGCGGGGGCGCCGCCCCGCTGCCGCACGAGATCCGCTTCGACCTCGGCTCCGCCAGGTCCGTCAGCGGCCTGTTCTACCTCCCCCGCCAGGACGGCAGCCCCAACGGCCGCATCGGCCAGTACGAGATCTCCACCAGCACCGACGGCACCACCTGGAACACCCCGGCCGCCAGCGGCACCTGGGCGGACGACGCCCTGCCCAAGCGCGTCGACTTCACCGCCCGCACCGCCCGCTACGTCCGGCTGCGGGCCCTCAGCGAGGCCGGCGGCCGAGGCCCGTGGTCCTCCGCCGCCGAGATCCGCGTCCTGGGCCCGAGCACCTGACGCACCGCCGGGTGGAGCACACCCGGGAGCGCCCCCGGCCGTCAACCCGGCCGGGGGCGCTCCGTTTCGCGCATCAGGGCGCGGATCAGGGGGAGACCAGGCTCCACTTCTGGTTGTCACCGCTGCCGGCGGGCCACTGGAGGACCTTGCCGCCGTTGACGAGCGAGCCGTTGTCGACGTCCACGAGCTGGCCGTCGGAGACGCTCTTGAGCCGGACCAGGTTGGGCCCGGCGTCGACCAGCGTCCAGCGGGAGTTGGCGTTGCCGTCGTAGGGCCACTGGACGAGCTGGGTGCCGGCCGCGGTGGTCGAGCCCGGGACGTTCAGCGACTTGCCGCTGTTGACGTTGGTGACGCTGTAGGAGCCGCCGCCCTGCGCGGTGAACGTCCACTGCTGGTCGGCGGCCTGGTTGTCCTGCCACTGGACGAGGCCGGCGCTGTTGGCGGTGGAGGCGCCGCCGACGTCCAGCCGGCCGCCGCTGTTGGCGTTGACCAGCTTGTACGCGACGCCCGCGACGGGCACCGGGACGAGCGTCCACTGCTGGGCGGTGCTGCCCGCGGCGGCGGTCTGCTGGACGACCGACCCGCCCGAGACGGCGATGTTCTGGCCGTCGTAGCGGGAGGTCACGGTGTAGGCGCCGGTGCCGGTCGGGGTCAGCTTCCACTGCGAGTTGCCGTGGTGGTCGTCGTGGTACTGGATCAGCTGGGTGCCGGGAACGGTGGTCGGGCCCGGGATGTTGACGAGCCGGCCGCTCTTGACGTTGTCGATCCTGAAGTAGCCGTCGCCGGTGGGGGCCAGCTGCCACTGCTGGTCGGTGGCGCCGTTGGCGCCCGCCGGCACCAGGCCCGCGCCGTCGGCGGTCGAGCCGCCGGAGACGTCCAGGTACTGGCCGGTGGCGGCGTTGACCAGGTGGTAGCGCACCGAGGTGTACGTGGCGGAGGCGGCCGGGGTGACCTTGAGCAGGCGGCTGGCGTGCGCGTTCAGGCCCGCGCCGAACGAGCCGGAGAAGGAGCCGAGTTCGGTGTGCGTCCACAGGTCGCGCACGGTCGCCGAGCCGGAGAAGCCGAGGTCGGCGAAGCGGGCGGTGACGTCGGCCGCGGAGGAGCCGAGGTTGAACAGGGCGACGGTGTAGCTGCCGTCCGGGTTCGGGGTGACCCAGGTCTGCTGCTGGGTGAGCTGGTCGACCGGGCGGGCGGTGCGGCCGGCCTGGTTGACGCCGATGACCTCGTCGTTCTTCAGCATCGCCAGGTCGGTCGGGTCCATGGCGGTCAGGTCGGTGCCGAGCAGGAGCGAGGAGTTGGTGACCGCCCACAGGGTCATGTGGGTCTGCATCTCGTCCCGGGTGAGCCCGGCGTTGGCGGGGCCGTTGCCGATCTCCAGCGAGTCCAGGTCGTTCCAGCCGCCGGGGCCGTTGGAGGCGGCCCACTTCGGGGAGCCCGCGAAGCGCTTGGCGACGTTGTCCCACTTGGTCAGCGGGTAGGGGCTGCCGTTGGTGCCGCAGTAGCACTCCAGGTCGCCGTCGGTGCGCCAGCTGTTGGAGTACTGCCGCCAGGTGGCGGCGGACTTGACGTCCAGGGCCAGCGACAGGCCGAGGTGGATGGTCCGGCCGGTCTGGTTCAGGGCCTGCGACCAGTGCTGGACGTCGGGGGCGTTCCAGGTGCCGACGCCGTCCAGCTTGATGTAGTCCACGCCCCAGGAGGCCAGCAGGTCGGCCCAGGAGTCGAGGTACGCCTGCGCGGCGGCGGGGTTCTTGGCGTAGTCGATGTAGTACATGCCGTTGCGGCCGGGGCCGAAGTTGTTCTCGAACTTCGTGGTGTCGGAGACGATGTCCCGGGCGTGGAACGCGGTGCCCTCGATCGGGGTGTTCTGGTTGTACGCCGCGACCGGGATGCCCGCGGTGAGGTACATGCCGAACTTCTCGCCCAGGCCGTGCACGTAGTCGCCGACCGGCTTCATGCCGTTCGGGAACTTCGCGGGGTCGATCTTCCACCGGCCGTAGGCGTCCACGTCGGTGGTGGTCTTGAGGTAGTAGTAGTCGTCGACGTTGACGTACGTGAAGCCGTGGGGGATCAGGCCGTTGTCGTGCATGGCCTTGGCCTGGGCCTCGATGCCGGCCTCGGTCGGGTTGTAGCGGACGCTGCTCCAGCTGCTCCACCCCATCGGCGGCGTCAGCGCGGCGCCGTTGTCCTGGGCGGCGGCCGGCGCGGCGCCGCCCACCACCGCGAGGGGGACGAGGGCCGCGCAGAGGCCGACCGAGACCGCGAGCGCCGACGAGCGCCGGGCCCTGCGTCCGGGCGGGGAGGCGGGGAGTACGGACATGTCGTTCCTTGAGGGTGTGGCGCGGCCGCAGGCGGGGTACCGGCGGCGCGCGCGAGGGTGGATGGTGCCGGTGCGAGGTTCCGGGTGTTCGCGAGCGCGTCCTGCGGCGCTCCGAGCGATGCCCGTCGTTCGACCAAAAAGCAACACAACGAACCAGAAAGACACGCAATCAATCAGGTATGCACATAGGCAACGCTCTGTTCACGTGCACGTCAAGACCTGTGACGCGGCGGGCCCGGTTCGAAGCCGTCCCGTTATCGAGTGGTCGGGGCGGGCGGGCTGCCGCCCCGGACGCGCCGCGTCAGGGGGCTCAGCCGAGCGCGCCGGGGGACTCCGCGTCGTGCGCCAGCAGCCGGGGGGCGCCGCCGCCGTCGGCGGGAACGGCCCAGACGTCGGCGCCCTTGCCCCCGCCGTGCGGCAGCCCGTACGCGACGGTGGCGTCGTCCAGCCACGCCGCCTGGTCGTCGACGCTGCGCGACTCGGCGAGCGGGGTCTCCGCGAGGTCGGAGAGCCGCAGGACGGTGAGGCGCCAGCCGCTGCCGTCCGGGAGCATCTTCTTGTAGGCGATGCGGGTGCCGTCCGGGGAGAGCGAGGGGCACTCGACGTCGTCCTTGAGCGGGTGCAGGTCGCGGGCGGCGAAGTCGCCGCGGACCAGCGACCGGTGGCCGCCGGTCGACATCGTGGCGTAGAAGGTGTTGTCGTCCCGGGCGAACGTGACGCCCCAGAAGTTGGCGTCGGCCGCGGCCGGCCGGCCGTCGACGGTGAAGTCCTCCAGGGTGCCGACGATGGTGCCGGTGCCGGTGTCCAGGATGCCGGAGCGGGTGGAGAAGTGGCCGCCGTTGTAGGAGTCGCCGGCGACGAAGACGGTCCAGGAGACCATCCGCCCGGTCGGCGAGACCCTGGCCCGGTTGGGGACGCCGTTGAGCGGGATGCTGCGCAGCTGCTTCAGGTCGTGGTCCAGCACCGTCAGTTGGTAGGACTCCGGGCTCTCCCGCAGGCAGACGCCGGTCCCGGCGGCCGCGTAGACCCGGGCGCAGGGCAGCGCGGAGCCCTGGCGGCTGCCGTCCGGGCGCTGGACGGCGAGGTGCCCGGTGGCGGTGTCGCGGACGAGCAGTCCCGGGCCGTCCAGGGTGGCGCCGCCACCGCCGGGGGCGGGCGGGGGCCGCAGCAGGATGTAGCCGACGGCGACGGCCGCGAGCACCGCGGTGGCGGCGAGGGCCGCGATGATGCGCCACTTCACTTGCGCACGTCCTTCGAGCGTTCGAGCAGGGGGATGGAGGCCGCCAGGGCCACGGCCGCGGCCCCGGCGGCGGCGAGGCAGGCCGGGGCCGTGCCCCAGGACTGCCAGGCGAGGCCGAACAGCGCGGAGGAGAGCAGGTAGGCCATGGCCTGGCCGGTCTGGACCAGGGCCAGCCCGCTGGTGCGCAGTTCGGGAGGCAGCAGCGGGCCCGCGATCGCCATCAGCACGCCGTCGGTGGCGGCGTAGAACGCGCCGTAGAGGAGCAGGACGCACCACGGGGAGCCGTGCCCGGTGGCGAGCAGCAGGTAGACCGCCAGCAGGGCGGCGTAGCCGCCGAGCGCGACCGGGCGGCGCCCGACGCGGTCGGCGAGCCGCCCGAGGGGCGGCGCCAGCAGCAGGTAGGCGAGCGCCGTACCGACGGCCAGCAGCGGGAACGCGGTGACCGGCAGGTCGTCGCGGCGCTGGAGGACCAGGTAGACGAACCCGTCGCCGATGGTGGCGGTTCCGAGCAGCGCGGCGGCCGCGCACACCGCCCGGAACCGGCCCCGGCCCAGCAGGCGGAGGGCGGCGCGCGGCGAGACGGCCTCCGGCGGCAGGGGGTCCCGCCGGTCGCGGACGAACAGCGCGAGCAGGACGATGCCCAGCAGGGCGAAGCACGCGCTGGCGACGAAGACCGCGTCGTAGGAGCGGCCCGCTCCCCCGGCCAGGGCGAGCACGCCGAGTGCCACGATCGGTCCGGCGAACGCGCCGAGGCTGTCCAGGGCGCGGTGCGCGCCGAAGGCGCGGCCGAGCCGCTCCTCGGGGACGGAGAGGGTGATGAGGGCGTCCCGGGGCGCGGTGCGCAGGCCCTTGCCGGTGCGGTCGGCGGCCAGCACGGCACCGATGGCGGCGGGTGCGCTGCCGGTGCACAGCAGGCCGAACTTGGCGAGGGCGGAGAGTCCGTAGCCGACCGCGGCGACGGCCTTGCGCTGCCGGAAGCGGTCCGCGGCGTAGCCGCCGACGAGCCGGGTGAGGGCGGTGGCGCCGGTGTACAGGCCGTCCACGGCGCCGTACTGGGCGACGGACAGGTGCAGGCCCAGGACGAGGTAGGCGGGCAGCACGGAGGACACCATCTCGGCGGAGACGTCGGTGACCAGGCTGACCAGCCCGAGGGCGAGGACGTTGCCGGTGAGGACGCGGCGGGCCGGGCCCCCCTTGAGGGAGGCGTCGGCCCGCACGCCGGTGAGGTACATGGTCGGTTCAGCCGGCCTGGGTGAAGGTCCAGGACTGGAGGGAGCCGCCGGTGCCGGCCTGCTGGGTGAGCGGGGAGCCGCTGCCGGCGGCGCCGGCGGTGACGGCCAGGCCGCTGCGCTGGTTGACCAGGGCGTAGCCGGAGCCGCTGGGCACGACGGACCAGTGCTGGTTGGCGTTGCCGTTGCAGGTCCACTGGATGATCTTCGAACCCGGGGCGGTGGAGGCGTCCGAGTCGTCGGCGCACAGCCCGGAGGCCTGGTTCTTGAGCTGGTAGGTGCCGTCGCCGTTGGCGGTGAAGGTCCACTTCTGGTTGGCGCCGGTGGTGGCGGGCCAGACGATCAGCTGGGTGCCCCTGGCGGTGGAGGAGCCGGGGTCGTCCATCGCCTGGCCGGAGGAGAGCTTCACCTGGTACGTCCCGCCGGAGACGACCGGGCTGTCGGGGCCGGTGCCCCAGATGTCGGTGATCGGGGCGGCGGTGGCGGCGGCCCCGGCGTGCGGCAGGCCGTACATGTCCTCGATGGTGCGCAGGACGCTGTAGTGGTTGATCTGCTCGCCGTAGTCGCCGGGCTTGACGGGCTGGCCGTTGATGAGGGTGGTGATCTGGTTGACGCTGGTGAAGTTGTCCTCGTCGAAGGTGGTGATGAGGACGCTGTTGTGGGTCTTGGCCCACTGGACGTAGGCGTCCAGGTGGGTCTTGAGCCAGGTGTCGCCGGTGTCCACCGAGCAGTCGTGCATGTCGCCGCACAGGTTCGGGATGACGAAGGAGACGGTGGGCAGCCGGGTGAAGTCGGTGGGGAAGTCGGTGAGCGGCTTGTTGGCCGAGGCGGGCACGTTGGTGAAGTCGACCCACGGCGCGTGCTTGCGCGCGTACTTGCCCGAGCCGCAGGCGGTGGAGCCGGTGGCGGGCAGGTCCTCGGAGTAGCCGGCGAAGGTCCGCCCCGCGGCGATCAGCTGGGCGCCCAGGTTGTCGGTGCCGAAGGTGTGCGGACAGGAGTCGTCCTCGACGCCCTGGTTGGAGCCGGAGAACAGGTGCAGGTAGTTCGGCTGGCTGGGGTGCTGGATGCCGAAGGCGTTGGTGAAGTGCGCCCCGGTGCGGGCGAGTTGGTTGATGTACGGGGCACTGGAGCTGCCGATGACCTGGTTGTGCGCGTGGTTCTCGAACACCACCACGACCACGTGGTCCGGGCTGGGCAGCCCGGTGGCGGCGCCGACGGGGCGGGCGTCCACCACCAGCACGGCAGCGGCCAGGGCGAGCGCGCCCGCCAGGCCGGACGCGATCACCGACTTCCTGTTCAGCATGGTTGGCTCCTTGTCGTGGCGAATCGCGCTGCGCGACCGGGTGACGTCACCGACGGTGGGGGTTCGTTCGGGCAGGGCGAGGCGCCGGAGGGGGGCGGCAGGCCCGCGACGAGGGGGTGCCGTCTGCACCCCTGCCAGGTTTTGTGCCATTGCACATGAGTTGAACATGAAAGAACAAGCCCTCGGCTTCGAATTGGCCGAAGTTTCACCAGCCGGACGACGGGCGTTCAAGGCGACGGGGAGGTGCGAGCCGGTCCCCGTCGATCTCTTCGTAGACCAACGGGCCTTGCTATGAGGTTAGTTGACCGCCTTTCCGGCCGAGCGGGCCGGATGGCCGGACGCCGCCTCGGACGTCCACCGGTCGGCGTGACGGGCTGCCGCCACGGCACATCCTTGTGCATAATTGTGCGATCTGGTACAACCGGAACGCGGGCCGATCGGTCGACGCGATCGCCGATCGCCGAGGGGCGCGCGGCTGCCCAGAGATCCGACCATTGTGCGGTCGCGCTCGGCGAGAGCGCGCCCGTCGGCCACCGACCGGCGGCCGGGTCCGACGCGTCGCCCGGCAGGTGCGGCAACCGTGTGCCGCTGCGGCCCGCCCGGCGGGCTCCGCCGTTTCCCCCTGATTTGTCACGCTTCGTCAGCTATGGGGGCTTCTGGTAAGTTGCGACGTCCCCCCGTTCGACCAGGAGCTTCCGTGTCCCGTCCTTCCCCCCTGTCGCTCGCCGGCACCCGGGCCCGTCGCACGGCGCTGTCAGCGCTCGTCGTCGCGTCGTCGGCCGGCCTCGCGATCGCCCCGATAGCCGCCCCCGGGGCGGTGGCGGCCGACAAGAAACATCCGATCACCATTGCGGTCACCACCGATCCGTCGCTGCCCCAGCCCGGCGACGGCGGCGCCGCGTACCTCGCCGAGGTCAAGAAGGGCGTGGCGGCCGCGGCGGAGCTGTGGAGCGACGAGTCCGACGGGAACATCGAGTTCTCGATCGAGACCACCCGCTGGGTGCCCGGCCTCGGCACCTGCGACGGCGATCGCGGGCCCGCCCGCGAGCGGGTGGCGAAGGCGGTCGGCTTCACCGGCGGCCCGCGCAAGCACCTGATCGTGGCGGTCGGCAACTGCACCGGCGGCGGCAACGCCACCGGCTCGGTGACCGGCGGCCCCGACAGCGGCGGAGCGGTCTACGTACCCGGCCTCGGCAGCGGCGCCACCTACTCCCACGAGCTCGGGCACAACCTCGGCTTCGGCCACGCCGGCCTGCTCGTCTGCCCCACCGGCACCGTCGACGGCTCGCTGGGCACCGCCTGGGGCGAGAACGGGAACTGCAAGAACTCCGAGTACGGCGACGCCTGGGACGTCCAGGGCAGGTCGCGCGCGTGGATGCTCAAACCGCTCTCCAGCCCGAACCGCATTCGGCTGGGCTGGTTCGGCGCGGACCGCTACCGGGTGGTCCAGGGAGCCGGCGCCGACCAGCAGGTGACGATCAGCGCGCGCGACAACGAGTCGGGGCTCGTCGCGGTGCAGGCCACCGACCCGGGCACCGGCCGCACCTTCTACGTCGAGCTGAGCCGACCGGTCGACCGGGACAAGGGCCTGGAGGACCCGGGCGGTCGCGTCGTCGACGAGGAGGGGACGAAGTTCCGGCGCGGCTACGGCGTGCGCATCCTGCGCTACATCGGCAAGGGCACCTCGACCACGCTGGTGCCCACGGCCGCCGGCCGCGACGGCGTGCGCAACGAGTACTGGTCGCCCGGCGAGGCGTTCCAGACCGCCGGTGGCGGGCTGCGCGTCGAGGTCGTCGGCATCGACGGCGGGCAGGCGACGCTGCGGATCTCCACCGCGGGCGGCGCCGGACACCCGTCCCGGACTCCGGCGGCGTCGGCGGCCGCTCCCGGCACGCCCACCGCCTCCGCCGTCGCGTCCCCGTCGGGCATCGGCCCCGGCGAGGACGCCAGCGACCCGGCCGACACCTTCATCGCCGACCCCGCGACCTCCGACGACACGGCGGCGGCCGGGCAGCCGACCGCCGCGGCGACCGGGGCCGCCGCGTCCGGCCTCGCCAAGACCGGCGCCGACCTCTCGGTCGGCGTCGTCGGGATCGTGCTGGTCGGCGTCGGCGCCGGGGTCTTCCTGGTCGTCCGCAACCGCCGCCCGCAGAGCCGGCACCGGCGCTGAGGCACTGCCGGGTTCCCCGCTGCGGCCAACTCGCCTACTTCGGAGGCGGGTTGGCCGCAGCGGGTTTACAGCAGGTCGGCAGCGGGTCTACTCCGGCGGGACGGGCACGTCGGCCGGCAGCAAGCCCCGGTCCTTGAGCTCCGTCCACAGCGCCGCCGGGACGGTGCGGTGGAGCATGGCCGCGGCGTCCCGGACCTCGTCGGCGCTGCGGGTGCCCACCAGGACGCTCGCCACGGCCGGGTGCCCGAACGGGAAGCGCAGGGCGGCGGCGCGCAGCGGTACGCCGTGCTTCTCGCAGACGGCCTTGAGCTCGGTGGCGCGGGCGAGCAGCTCGGCGGGCGCCTCGGCGTAGTCGAAGGTCGCGCCGGGGCGGGGGTCCGCGAGCAGCCCGGAGTTGAAGACTCCGCCGATGACGACGCCGACGCCCCGCTGCTCGGCCAGCGGCAGCAGCCCGGTCAGCCCCCGCTGGTCGAGCAGGGTGTAGCGGCCGGCCAGCAGGACGACGTCCACGTCGGTCTCGCGGATGAACCGGGCGAGCAGGTCGGCCTGGTTCATGCCCACCCCGATCGCCCCCAGGACGCCTTCGGCGCGCAGGCGTTCCAGTGCGGGGTAGCCCTCGGTGAGGGCCTGTTCGGCGTGGTCGTCGGGGTCGTGCAGGTAGGCGATGTCGATCCGGTCGAGGCCGAGCCGGTCGAGGCTCGCCTCGATGGAGGAGCGCACGCCGGCCGCGCTGAAGTCCCAGACCCGGCGGTGGGTGGCGGGTACCGCGAAGCCGTTGGCCAGGTCGTCGCCGCCGGTGAAGGGGGCGGGCTCCAGCAGGCGGCCGACCTTCGTGGAGAGGGTGTACTCGTCCCGGGGGAAGGCGCGGAGCGCGGCGCCGAGCCGGCGCTCGGACAGGCCGAGGCCGTAGTGCGGGGCGGTGTCGAAGTACCGTACGCCGGACTCCCAGGCCGCGGTGACGGCCTGTTCGGCCCGGGAGTCGGTGACCGGGGTGAACAGGTTGCCGATGCCGGCGGCGCCGAAGGCGAGTTCGGTGACCCGCACCTCCGTGCGACCGAGCCGGTTGCGGTGCGGGTTCACGGGCGCGGCTCCGGTCGCAGGCGCAGGCCCTGCATGCCGCCGTCGACGGCGAGGGCGGTGCCGGTGGTGGACGCGGCGGCGGGGGAGGCGAGGTAGACGATGGCGGCGGCGACCTCGGCGGCGGCGACCAGGCGCCCGGTGGGCTGGCGGCCGTTGAGCGCGGCGCGCTCGGCCGCCGGGTCGTCGGCGGCGTCGAGCAGCCGGCCGACCCACGGGGTGTCCACCGTACCGGGGTTGACGCAGTTGACCCGGATGCCCTCACGGACGTGGTCGGCGGCCATCGCCAACGTGAGCGACAGCACCGCCCCCTTGCTCGCCGAGTACAGCGCCCGCTGCGGCAACCCGGCCGTCGCAGCGATCGAACAGGTGTTGACCACCGACGCGAAAGCGGAACGGCGCAGGTGCGGCAGCGCGGCCCGAGTGGTGCGGACGATGCCCAGCACGTTCACGTCCAGCACCCGGTGCCACTGCGCGTCGTCGTTGTCCGCCACCGTCCCGGCCGCGCCGATGCCCGCGTTGTTGACCAGGATGTCGATCCCGCCCAGCGCCTCGGCCGCCGCCGCGACCGCCGCCCGCACGGACGCGTCGTCCGACACGTCCGCGGTGAAACCCCGCAGCGGCACGGACAAGGCGGACGGGTCGAGGTCGAGCACGGCGACATCCGCACCGCGCTCACTCAGCAACTGCGCGGCGGCCAGGCCGATACCGGAGGCACCGCCGGTCACCAGGGCGGTGAGCCCGTCGAGGTCGGTGGTCACGCGCGGTCCTCCCGGTCCGTCAGGTCGGCCGCCCAGAAGGCGCCGTCGGGGTAGGTGTAGGTGTCGATGGTGGCCTGGTGCATGGTGGCGGAGAAGCCGGGCTCCGTGGGTGCCCGGTAGTAGCCGCCGTCGATCGCCACCGGGTCGAGGAAGTGCTGGTGGAGGTGGTCGACGAACTCGATCACCCGGTCCTCGGTGGTGCCGGACAGCGCGACGTAGTCGAACATCGACAGGTGCTGGACCAGCTCGCACAGGCCCACGCCGCCGGCGTGCGGGCAGACCGGGACGTCGAACTTGGCGGCGAGCAGCAGGATGGCGAGGTTCTCGTTGACGCCGGCCACCCGGGCCGAGTCGAGCTGGAGGACGTCGAGGGACCCTGCCTGGAGCAGCTGCTTGAACACGATCCGGTTCTGCACGTGCTCGCCGGTGGCGACCTTGACCGGGTGGACGCCGCGCCGGATGGCGGCGTGCCCGAGCACGTCGTCGGGGCTGGTGGGCTCCTCGATCCAGTACGGGTCGAACTCGGCGAGCGCGTTGGTCCACTCGATCGCCTCGTCGACGTCCCAGCGCTGGTTGGCGTCGATCGCCATCCGGATGTCCGGGCCGACCGCCTCGCGGGCGGTGCGGCAGCGGCGGATGTCGTCGGCCAGGTCGGCGCCGACCTTCAGCTTGATCTGGGTGAAGCCGTCGGCCACCGCCTCCCGGGCGAGGCGGGCCAGCTTCTCGTCGCTGTAGCCGAGCCAGCCGGGCGAGGTGGTGTAGGCGGGGTAGCCGCGGTGCAGCAGGTCCGCCGCCCGGTCGGCCGCGCCCTGCTTGCCCTTGCGCAGCAGTTCCAGCGCCTCGTCGGGGGTCAGCGCGTCGGTGAGGTAGCGGAAGTCGACCTGGGAGACCAGCCAGGCGGGGTCCGCGTCGGCCAGCAGTCGCCACAGCGGCTTGTCGGCGCGCTTGGCGGCCAAGTCCCAGACCGCGTTGACGACGGCGCCGATCGCCATGTGCATCACGCCCTTCTCGGGGCCGAGCCAGCGCAGCTGGCTGTCGCCGATCAGGTCGCGGTACAGCGAGCCGGGGTCGGCGCACAGTTCGGCGACGGAGCGTCCGACGACGTGCCCGCGCAGGGCGTCGATGGCGGCGACCTGGACGTCGTTGCCGCGGCCGATGGTGAAGGTGAAGCCGTGGCCCTCGTGGCCCCCGGCCGACGTGCGCAGGACGACGTAGGCCGCGGAGTAATCGGGGTCGGGGTTCATCGCGTCGGACCCGTCCAGCTCCCGCGAGGTGGGGAAGCGGATGTCGTAGGTGTCGACGGCGGTGATCCGCGCGGTGTTCGTTGACAACTCGGGGCCTTTCACGCGGCGGAGAAGGTCTGGCGCTGGGTTCCGAGGCCGTCGATGGACAGCTCGACGGTGTCTCCCTCGCGCAGGTAGGGGGTGTCGGGCAGGCCCAGGGCCACGCCCGCGGGGGTGCCGGTGTTGATGACGTCGCCGGGCCGCAGCACCATGTACTGGCTCAGGTACCAGACCAGGTGGTTCACCTCGAAGATCATGTTCTTGGTGTTGCCGTCCTGGCGGACCAGCCCGTTGACCGACAGCCGCAGACCGAGGTCCTGCGGATCGGCGACCTCGTCCGCGGTGACCAGCCAGGGGCCCAGCGGGTTGAAGGTCTCGCAGGACTTCCCGAGGTCCCACTGCGCGGAGTACTCCAGCTGGAACTCCCGCTCCGAGACGTCGTGGCTGACCGCGTACCCCGCGACCACCGACGGCGCGTCGGCCGGCGAGTCCAGGTAACGGGCCTCACGACCGATGACGACGGCCAGCTCCACCTCCCAGTCCGTCTTGACCGAACCACGCGGGATCAGCACCCGGTCCCGGGGACCGACCACCGTCGACGGGTCCTTCATGAACACCACCGGACGCGCCGGCACGGCCGCCCCGGTCTCCTCCGCGTGGTCACGGTAGTTCAACCCGACACAGACCACCTTCCCCGGCCGGGCCACCGGAGCACCGACCCGCAGGCCGGTCAGGTCGAGAGCGGGAAGCTCCCCGGCGGCCAGTGCCGCCCGGACCCGCCCGATCCCGTCCGAGGCCAGGAACGCCCCGTCGATGTCACCCGTCAGGCCCGAGAGCGCGAACGCCCGCCCGTCCTGGTCGAGGACGGCCGGAACCTCTTCTCCCACCGGCCCGACTCGCAGTAGCTTCATGCTCCGTCTCCTCACGCTGTTCCGGAGGCCATGACACCTCGTCGGCACATACATCGGATCAATCCGTGTCGCTTGACCATACGAGGAACGGTCGCGCCACCGCAAGAAGTCCTCCGATGTTTATCGGAAGCGTGAGGCCGACTGCCGTCCCCGCAGGGCATATGCACAGCTCGCCGCCCGGATCCCGCGCCGACCGGGCACGGCTTGGACACCCGGTTGTCACGGTTGAGATTCATCCGAGGTTTCCTCTTGTCAGTCAGGTACCGGCCTCGTATCGTCCTCGTTAACCGCAGGCCATCCGATGACTGCGGGAGGCGTGCGATCCGGCGCCGGCTCGTTGTCCCCGGGAACCGGCCCCCTCGCGGAGGAGGACCGGCCGGGAAGCCGGCGCCTCCGCCTCACCACGCCGGGACGGCCCACGGTCCTCCCGCCGCATCGACTCCCCCTCGCGCAGCAGGGGCCCGGGCACCCCAGTCAAGGAGATCAGCACCATGAAGCCTCGCTCCTCCAGAATCGCGATCGCGGCCGTCGCCGTCGTCCTCCTGGCGGGGACCGCCACGGCGTGCAACCGCGGCAGCGCGTCCGACTCCGCCGCCGCCGGCGGCAAGCCGGCCCTCGGCATCGACCTGCCCCGCGCGGACTCCGACTTCTGGAACTCCTACGCCCAGTACGTCAAGCAGGACGCCTCCGCCCAGGGCCTGCACACCCTGCCGGTGAGCAACTCGCAGAACGACGTCACCAAGCTGGTCGCCAACGTCCAGGTCTTCCAGAACACCGGCGCCAAGGCCGTCGTGATGGCCCCGCAGGACACCGGCGCGATCGCCTCCACCCTCGACCAGCTCTCCGCCAAGAAGATCCCGGTGGTCAGCGTGGACACCCGCCCCGACAAGGGCGACGTCTACATGGTCGTGCGCGCCGACAACAAGGCGTACGGCACCAAGGCCTGCGAGTTCCTCGGCAAGCAGCTCGGCGGCAAGGGCAAGGTCGCCGAACTCCAGGGCGCGCTCAGCTCCATCAACGGGCGCGACCGCTCCGAGGCCTTCGCCGCCTGCATGAAGGAGAAGTTCCCCGACATCCAGGTCATCGAGCTGGCCACCGACTGGAAGGGCGACGTCGCCTCCGCCAAGCTCCAGTCCACCCTGGCCGCCAACCCCGACCTGGGCGGCGTCTACATGCAGGCCGGCGGCGTGTTCCTGCAGCCCACCCTCGCCCTGCTCCAGCAGAAGGGCCTGCTCAAGCCCGTCGGCCAGCCGGGCCACATCGCGATCATCTCCAACGACGGCATCCCGCAGGAGTTCGACGCGATCCGCAAGGGCGACATCGACGCGACCATCTCCCAGCCCGCCGACCTGTACGCCAAGTACGCCCTGTACTACGCCGAGGCCGCGGCCGAGGGCAAGACCTTCCAGCCCGGCGCCACCGACCACGACTCCACCATCATCCAGCTGCCCAACGGCCTGGAGGACCAGCTCCCCGCCCCGCTGGTGACCAAGGAGAACGTCGACGACAAGAGCCTGTGGGGCAACAACGTCGGCCAGTAACCACCGAGACCCCCGGGGGCGGCGGCCCGTACCCCCTGACCGGGCCGCCGCCCCCGGGACCCACCCGCGGAAAGGACACCCCCCGCCATGGCGGACCCCAGCCCCGTCCGGGGCCCCGTCGTCGAAGCCGACGGAATCAGCAAGCGCTTCGGCGCCACCGTCGCCCTCAGCGACGCCCGCATCTCGGTCGCGCCCGGCGAGTCGCACGCCCTGGTCGGCCGCAACGGCGCGGGCAAGTCCACCCTCGTCTCCATCCTCACCGGACTCCAGGCCCCGGACACCGGCACCCTGCGGTTCGACGGCGAACCCGCGCCCGCCCCCGGCGACACCGCCGCCTGGCGCTCCCGCGTCGCCTGCGTCTACCAGCGCTCCACCATCATCCCCGCGCTGACCGTCGCCGAGAACCTCTTCCTCGACCGGCAGAGCGGCGGCGCGCTGCGCCCGATCAGCTGGAAGCGGCTGCGCGTCCGCGCGACCGAACTGCTCGCCGAGTACGGCGTGGACGTCGACCCGGCCGCCCGCGCCGAGGACCTGACCGTCGAGCAGCGCCAGTTCGTCGAGATCGCCCGGGCCCTGTCCTTCGGCGCCCGGTTCATCATCCTGGACGAGCCCACCGCCAAGCTCGACGCCCGGGGCATCGAGCGGCTCTTCGACAAGCTGCGCTCGCTGCAGGAGCAGGGCGTCGCGTTCCTGTTCATCTCCCACCACCTGCAGGAGGTCTACGACCTCTGCACCACCGTCACGGTCTACCGCGACGCCCGGCACATCGTCACCGCGCCGGTCGCCGAACTCGGCCAGCGGGCCCTGGTGGAGGCGATGACCGGCGAGAGCGGCCGGGGCACCGAACCCGCCTGGTCGGTGACCGGACGGGCGCGCTCCGACGGCGCCCCGCTGCTGGACGTCGCCGGGCTGAGCCTGGCCGGCGCCTATCAGGACTTCTCGCTGACCGCGCGCGCCGGCGAGGTCGTCGGCCTGGCCGGCGCCGCCGCGAGCGGCAACGTCCAGCTCGGCGAGACCATCGCCGGCCTGCGCCGCCCGCAGAGCGGCACCATCAACGTCGCGGGCCGGCCGGTGCGCACCGGGCGCGTGCCCGCCGCCCTCGCGGCCGGCATCGGCTTCGTCCCCGAGGACCGGCACATCCAGGGCCTGATCCCGCAGCGCAGCGTCGCCGAGAACGCCACCCTGACCGTCACCGACCAGCTCGGGCCGTTCGGGACGGTGCTGCCCTCGCGCACCCGCGCCTTCGCCCAGCGGATGATCGCCGACCTCGACATCAAGACCCCCGGCGCCTCCGCCCCGGTCTCCGCCCTGTCGGGCGGCAACCAGCAGAAGGTCGTCATCGCCCGCGCGCTCGCCACCGAGCCGCACGTCCTGATCGCCATCCGCCCCACCAACGGCGTCGACGTCAAGTCCAAGGAAGCCCTGCTCGGCACCGTCCGCGAGGTCGCCGACGCGGGCAAGAGCGCCCTGATCGTGTCCGACGAACTCGACGACCTGCGGGTCTGCGACCGCGTCCTGGCCATGTTCCACGGCCGGGTCGTCGCCGAGTTCACCCACGGCTGGAGCGACGAACAACTGGTCTCGGCCATGGAGGGCATGGCCGGACCGACCGACCCGAAGGAACGCCATGACCCCGACCACTGACCTCCGCGCGCACCCGGCCACCGCCGCCACCGGGTCCGCCGGACGCCGCTTCGACCTCGTCCGCTACCGCGACCTGTCACTGGTACCGGTCCTGCTGGTCCTCGGCGTCATCGGCTTCGCCGTCTCACCGGCCTTCCTCACCTCCGACAACCTCCTCGGCGTCGGCCAGCAGGCCACCGAGCTGAGCCTGCTGGTGCTGGCCGAGGCGCTGATCCTGATCGCCGGCCGGATGGACCTCTCGCTGGAGTCCACCATCGGCGTGGCCCCGGTCATCGCCGTCTGGCTGGTGCTGCCCGAACACGGAGGGCGCTTCAACGGCCTCGGGCTGTTCCCGTCCTGGACGGCCATCCCGCTCTGCCTGGCGGTCGGCGCCCTCATCGGCGCGGTCAACGGCTTCCTCATCCTGAAGCTGCGCCTCAACGGCTTCATCGTCACCCTCGGCGCGCTCACCCTGCTGCGCGGCCTCCAGGTCGCCATCTCCCAGGGCCAGTCGATCGTCAACCTGCCCGGCTCCTTCACCTACCTGGGCCGCAGCAGCTGGCTGGGCGCGCCCGCCGCCATCTGGATCTGCGCGCTGCTGTTCCTGGCCGGCGGCTGCGCGCTCGCCTGGCTGCGCCACGGCCGCTCGCTGTACGCGATCGGCGGCAACGCCGAGGCCGCCCGCGCCGCCGGCATCCGCGTCGACCGGATCACCTGGATCGTCCTGATCCTCGGCAGCCTGCTGGCCGCCTTCGCCGGCGTCCTCTACACCGGGCACTACGGGTCGATCTCCGCCGACCAGGGCAACGGCTGGATCTTCCAGGTCTTCGCCGCCACCGTCATCGGCGGTGTCAGCCTCAACGGCGGCCGGGGCACCCTCTTCGGCGCCCTCACCGGCGTGCTCACCCTCCAGCTGGTCGTCAACGTCATGACCCTGGCCGGCGTCCCCCCGCTGTGGAACCAGTTCCTCAACGGCGCGATCATCATCGTCGCGCTGATCATCTCCCGCTTCGCCTCCGGCGAGAAGCAGGAGTAGGAGGGGCCGGACGCCCGAAGACCGCCGGAAGCGGTGCGACCCCTTGAGCCGGGAGCCGGTCGCACCGCTTCCGGCTCCCCTCCCCCGCCTTCCCCCACCCCCCGCCTTCCCCCACCCACCGCACGCCGACCAGAACCCAGGAGGCGAGTCCGCCATGGCGGTGACCGACCAGGCGATCGAGCGGATCAAGGAGATGATCGTCTCCGGCAGCCTGCCGCCCGGCGCCCGCCTCCCCAACGAGGCCGACCTCGCCGACCAGCTCGGGCTGTCGCGCAACTCCCTGCGCGAGGCGGTCCGGGCCCTCACCGCGATGCGCATCCTGGTCCCCAGACAGGGCGACGGCACCTACGTCTCGGGGCTCGAACCGCACCTCCTGCTCGAAACCATGGCCTTCGCGGCCGACGTCTCCCACGGGCGCAACGCCCGGCAGCTCCTCCAGGTCCGGCGCCTGCTGGAACCGCCGGCCACCGCTCTCGCCGCCGGCCGGCTCACCGACCAGGACCTGCGGGCCCTGCGGGACGTCCTCGACCGGAGCGCCGCCGCCGACGGCATCGAGGAGTTCATCGAGCTGGACATCGAGTTCCACCGCACCATCGCCGACGCGGTGGGCAACCCGGTCCTGTCCACCCTGCTCGGCATCCTCTCCACGCACACCCAGCGGCTGCGCATCGTGCGCGGCACCCTCCCGCGCCCTCCGGCCGGGGGCGCCGCCGCCCGCGAGCAGGCCCACCTCGAACACGAGGCCATCTGGCGGGCGCTGGCCGGCCGCGACGCCGCCCTGGCCGCGAGCGCCAGCGCGGTGCACGTCGCCGCGGTCGAGGACTGGCTGGCCGCCGGCCCCGCCGCTCCCCCACTGACGCAAAGGGCTCCCACCCAGGACGGACGGTCCGACCGATGAAAAGACGAACCATCCTCACCACCCGCGCGGGCGGCATCACCGTGCTCCTCGTCGGCTGCCTCACCGCCTGCGGCGGCGACGCCGCCGATCCGGACAGCCACCGCCCGCAGATCGGCATCGACATCCCCCGGGCCGACTCGGACTTCTGGCGCGCGTACGCGAAGTACGTCCAGCAGGAGATCACCGACCAGCACCTGAACGTCCTGCCACCGACCCAGTCCAACGGCGACGAGGCGACGTTCACCGCCAACATCCGGGCGATGGAGAGCAAGCACCCCAAGTCCATCGTCATGGCGCCGCAGAACACCATGACCACCGAGGCGACGCTCAATGAGCTCTTGGCCGCGAACGTCCAAGCCGTCAGCGTCGACACCGAGCCGGAACACGGCGAGGTGTACATGGTGGTCCGCACCGACAACCGCTCGTACGGCACCCAGGCGTGCGAGTTCCTCGGCAAGCAGTTGCGCGGCAAGGGCCGGGTCGCCGAACTCCAGGGCTCCCTGGACTCCATCAACGGCTACGAGCGCTCCACCGCCTTCGCCGCCTGCATGAAGCGCGAGTTCCCCGGGATCGAGGTCGTCGTCCTGCCGACCGATTGGAAGGGCGACGTCGCCGCCGCCAAGCTCCGCTCCACCCTGGCCGCCGGGCCCGCGCTGAACGGCATCTACATGCAGGCCGGCGGCGTCTTCCTCCAGCCCACCCTCGACCTGCTCCGCGAGAAGGGCCTGCTCAAGCCCGCCGGGCAGCCCGGTCACATCACGATCGTGTCCAACGACGGCATCCCGCAGGAGCTTGCCGCGATCCGCAAGGGCGACATCGACGCGACCGTCAACCAGCCGGCCGACCTGTACGCCAAGTACGCCCTGTACTACGCCGAGGCCGCGGCCGAGGGCAAGACCTTCCAGCCCGGCGCCACCGACCACGACTCCACCATCGTCCAACTGCCCAACGGCCTGGAGGACCAGCTCCCCTCGCCCCTGGTCACCAAGGACAACGTCGACGACCCGTCGCTCTGGGCCAACCACGTCACCTCCTGATGACGCCGTCGAGGGCGGGTGAAGCCCGCCCCGCCCTCGAAGCGACCGCCATCTGAACGCGATCGATCACAAACGAGCACATTCAAACGTTTTAATCTCGCGCAAGTGTAGGGCTTCGGCGATCTTCAAGGCTTGCAGCGTGACACCAAGAGCGCACAACTCGGCTGCCTGAAGCCGACTTTACGCGCATCTGGACAGGCGGCAGGTGCATGTTCAAGAATGCACCCAACCTGTTGAGGATTGTTCAGTTTTGGGGAGATCCGCTGTGCTCTCGACACCCCTCCCGCGCGCAGCACGCGCAGCACGCGCAGCACGCGCGGCGCACGCACCGCGCAGGCCGCGCGTCGCCGGCCTCTTCGCCGCCGCCCTGCTGTCGGTCCCGGCCTGGCTCCTGCCGGCGGGCGAGGCCCGGGCCGCACCCGTCCAGGCCGCACCCGTCCAGTTCACCCCCGGCCAGGCGTGGACGGACACCGCCGACGCGCCCCTGCAACTGCACGGCCTGGGCATCGTCAAGGCCGGTTCCACCTGGTACGGCTTCGGTGAGGACAAGACCGGCGAGTCCTCCGCCGACACCTCCTTCCAGGGCATCGCCTGCTACAGCTCCACCGACCTCGCCCACTGGACCCCGCAGGGCCCGGCGCTCGGCCGGCAGAGCAGCGGGGACCTCGGCCCCAACCGCATCGTGGAGCGCCCGAAGGTCCTCTACAACGCCGCCACCAAGACGTACGTGATGTACCTGCACATCGACGACCGCGGCTACGGCGAGCGCAAGGTCGGCGTGGCGACCAGCAGCACCCCGTGCGGGCCCTACACCTACCGGGGCAGCTTCCGCCCGCTGGGCCAGATGAGCCTGGACATCGGGCTGTTCCAGGACACCGACGGCACCGGCTACCTGCTCACCGAGGACCGGGCGAACGGCCTGCGGATCGACCGGCTCTCCGCCGACTACCTCGGCGTCGACAGCACCGTGCACCTCTTCCCGGGCCAGAACGGCCAGGGCGAGGACTTCGAGTCCCCGGCGCTGGTCAAGGCGGGGGGCCGGTACTACCTCCTCGGATCGCACCTGACCGGCTGGGGCACCAACGACAACGTCTACTCCAGTGCGCCGTCGCTGACCGGCCCCTGGGAGCCGTTCCGCACCTTCACCCCGGTCGGCACCCGCACCTACGACAGCCAGACGGCCAACATCGTCCCGGTCCAGGGCAGCGCGGGCACCACCTACGTCTACGCGGCCGACCGCTGGAACCTCGCCGACCTGGGCGCCTCCCCGTCGATCTGGCTGCCGATGACCATCAGCGGGACCACCGTCGCCGTCGGCTGGCAGAACGCCTGGAGCCTGGACCCGGCGACCGGCACCTGGACCGGCTCCACCAACCCGCCGACCGGGACGTCCACCCTGAGCAGCGCCAACAGCGGGCTGCTGATGGACGTCAGCGACAACTCCACCGCCGACGGCGGCAAGGTCATCCAGTGGCCGGGCAACAACGGCGCCAACCAGAAGTGGGCGCTGACCCGGGTCGGCGGGAACGTCTACACGCTCACCAACCTGCGCAGCGGCAAGTGCCTGGAGGTGCCCGCCGGGTCCGTCCCGACGGAGGCCGTCCAGCTCGACCAGTCGACCTGTACCGGCGCGGCCCACCAGCAGTGGGCGTTCAACGCCGCCGGCGCGTACTCCTCGCCCGGGAACACCTCGTACCAGCTGGTCAACCTGGCCAGCGGCCTGGTCGCCGACGTCTCGGGCGGGGCCACCGGGCAGGGGGCCGCGGTCATCCAGTACCGCGCCAACTCCGGCACCAACCAGGTCTGGAACCTGCGCCCCGCCTCCTGACCGCCCCGCCTCCTGACCTCCCCCCACCCCCGGCCCGTTGCACCTCCCCTGACCGTCCACCCCGGAAGGGAACCCCCATGCGCAACGCCTTACTCACCAGCAACCGGCACGTCGGACGGCTCGCCGCCCTGACCGCCGCGGTCCTCGCCGCCGCGACCCTGAACGCCGTCGCGCCGCAGTCGGCGGAGGCCGCCACCAGCACGACGATCACCGCGGACGGCAACGGCGGCGGCCGGGTCTTCGACGGCATCGGCGCCATCAGCGGCGGCGGCGGCAACTCCCGCCTGCTGGCCGACTACCCCGAACCGCAGCGCGGCCAGCTCCTCGACTACCTGTTCAAGCCCGGCTACGGCGCCGACCTCCAGATCCTCAAGGTCGAGATCGGCGGCGACACCAACTCCACCGACGGCGCCGAGGCCAGCCACATGCACACGGCCGACACCGTGGACTGCGGCCAGGGCTACGAGTGGTGGCTGATGGAACAGGCCAAGGCCCGCAACCCCGACGTCAAGCTGGCCGGCCTGTCCTGGGGCGCGCCCGGCTGGGTCAACCCCAGCAGCAACTACTTCTACACCGACAACGCGATCACCTACCTCACGAAGTGGCTGGACTGCGCGAAGCAGCACCACCTGGCGATCGACTACCTCGGCGGCTGGAACGAGCGCTACTACGGCGGCGACAGCACCGCGATCTCCTGGTACCAGAAGCTCAGGACGACGCTGAACGACAAGGGCTACGCCTCAGTCAAGATCGTCGGCGGCGACAACAACTGGTCCGTCGCCAACGACATGGCGGCCAACCCCGGCCTCAAGTCGGCGGTCGACATCGTCGGCGTGCACTACGCGTGCGGCTACGGCGGCTCCTTCACCTCCTGCCCCTCGAACGCGACCGCGCAGTCGCTCGGCAAACCGCTCTGGGCCTCCGAGAACGGGTCGGAGCACTACGACACCAGCGCCCCGGCCGTCGCCCGGGCGATCAACCGCGACTACATCGACGGCCGGATGACCTCGTACATCAACTGGCCGCTCATCGGCTCGGCGTACCCCAACCTGAACTTCTCCTTCACCGGCATGGCGGTGGCCGACCAGCCCTGGTCCGGCCAGTACGACATCGGCCGGACGACCTGGGTCACCGCCCAGACCACCCAGTTCACCAAGCCCGGCTGGCAGTACCTCGACGCCGCCAGCGGCTACCTCGGCGGCAACCGCGCCAACGGCAGCTACACCACGCTGAAGTCGACGAACGGCTCCGACTACACCACGGTCGTCGAGACGGTAGACGCCGGGGCACCGCAGAGCGTGGACATCGCCACCACCGGCGGGCTCTCCGGCGGCACCGTCCACGTGTGGGCCACCGACGTCAACTCGACCGACCCCGCCGACTGGTTCGTGCGGCAGCCCGACATCACCCCGTCCGGCGGGCACTACAGCGCGACCCTCCAGCCCGGCCGCGTCTACACCTTCACCACCACCCTGCCGGCCGGCGCCAAGGGCACCGCGGCCTCCCCGCCCCGCGGGCAGCTGTCCCTGCCCTACGGCGACAGCTTCGAGACCGCCGCCACGACCACCTCGCCGAAGTACTTCACCGACATGAACGGCGCCTTCCAGCGCAGCGCGTGCGGCGGCGGGCGAGCCGGTTCCTGCCTGCGCCAGGTGGCACCCGCGACGCCGGTCCGCTGGACCGACGAGCCCTACAACGCGCCCTACACCTTCCTGGGCGACGCCGCGTGGAGCGACTACACCGTCGCCACCGACGTCCTGCTGGAGCAGCCGGGCACCGTCGAGGTCCTCGGCCGGGTCATGCGGCAGGGCAAGAACAACAACGGCCTGGACGGCTACCACCTGCGGGTCGGCGACACCGGGGCCTGGTCGATCGTCAAGACCGACCTGGGCTGGCACACCACCACCCTGGCCTCCGGCACCACGGCGGCGCTCGGCACCGGCCACTGGCACACCATCGCGCTGACCGTGCAGGGCTCCACCCTCACCGCCCGGGTGGACGGCACCGTCCTCGGCAGCGCGAGCGACTCCACCTACCCCAGCGGCCAGGCCGGGCTCGGCGTGGGCGGCTACCAGACCGACCAGTTCGACAACTTCGCCGTCACGCCCGGCCCCGGCGCCGCCGCGCACTCCGGCCGGATCGCCTCCGCGCTGGCCGGCAAGTGCGTCGGCGCCGGTGCGGTGAGCGCCACGAACGCCGACGACAACGGCAACCCTGCCCAGCTCCGCGACTGCGCCGACCGGGCCGACCAGCAGTGGGTCTGGGCCAACGGCGCGCTGAGCCACGACGGCCTGTGCCTGGACGTGTCCGGCGCCGCCACCGCCAACCTCACCAAGGTCGTCCTGTGGGAGTGCAACGGCGGTGCCAACCAGAAGTGGCAGCCGCAGCCCGACGGCACGCTGAAGAGCGCGCTCCCGGCGGCCTCGCCCGGCATCTGCCTGGACGATCCGGCCTACAGCACCACCAACGGCACCCAGTTGGTCGTCTACACCTGCAACGGCGGTGCCAACCAGCGCTGGCAACTGCCCTAGCGGTCACCCGACCGGTCCGGCCCCGCCTCCGGAGGGAGGCCGGTCCGGGCCGGTCGACGTTCCGGCGGCCCGTTCAGACACCCGTTCCGGCGCCCGTCCCGGCGCTCGTCGCGGTGATCCGCAGCTCCCAGCGCAGCGTCCCGCCGGGCGGCACCACCGCGGCCTCGTCCGGTCCGGCCTCGGCGAGGTCGAAGACGGAGCCGAGCATGGGCTCGACGCCGATGCTCCGGTAGGGGGCCGGGGCCGGGGAGCCGCGCAGGTTGCGCCACAGCGCCACCGAGAGCGGGACGCCGGGGTCGGCGCGCAGCGACATCGTGAGCGTGTCGGGGCCGTCGGTGACGGTCACGCTCGGGCAGCCGGTGAGGACGGCGCCGACGGCGGTGCCGTCGTCGGGGCCGAGCCGGTCCAGGCGCAGGCCGCGAGGTGCGGGCCAGCGGCCGGTGACGTGCCGGGCGCCGACGGGCCAGGGCTGTTCCAGCAGCCGGGCCGCTTCGGGGAAGAGCCGGGTCGCGGTGCCTTCGGGCGCGCCGAGGCGGGCGTCGGGGCTGAGGTCGAGCAGCGCGTGGGCGGCCCACACGAAGCGGTAGCCCGGCTCGGCGCGCAGCTCGTACCCGGCGCGCAGCCCGGCCGGTCCGCTCTCGACGCGGCGGCGCAGCCTGAAGTCGGGGCACTCCACCAGGTCGGTGCCGCCGTCGCGCCGCCAGGGGCGGGACCAGGCGTCGCCGTGGTCGGGGGTGCCGCGCACGGTCGGGACGCACTCCTCCAGCCCTCCGGCGTCGACGAAGGCGTCGCCGGGGCGGGCGGTGGCGCGGGCCGGGTCGGGGCGGTGCCAGAGCCATTCGCGGCCGCCGGCCCGCAGGGAGGTCCAGCGGCCGCCGTGCGGCAGGTCGGTGCGGGCCGTGACCGGCTGGTTCGTCACCATTCCGCGAACGACCCGTCGCTGTGGTGCCAGACGGGGTTGCGCCAGCGGTGGCCGGTCTCGGCGGCGCGGCGGACGGCGTCCTCGTCGATGTCGATGCCGAGGCCCGGGCCGGTGGGCCGGGCGGCGTGGCCGTCGGTGAAGCGGAACGGCTCGGGGTCGAGCAGGTAGTCCAGGAGGTCGTTGCCCTGGTTGTAGTGGATGCCGAGGCTCTGTTCCTGGATGAGGAAGTTCGGTGTGGCGAAGGCGAGTTGGAGGTTGGCGGCGAGGGCGATCGGGCCGAGCGGGCAGTGCGGGGCCATCGTGACGCCGTGGGTCTCGGCCAGGGCGGCGATGCGCCGGACTTCCGAGATGCCGCCGGCGTGCGAGGGGTCGGGCTGGGCGACGGCGATGCCGGCGGCGAGCACGTCGCGGAAGTCCGCGCGGGAGTAGAGCCGTTCGCCGACGGCCAGCGGGACGGAGGTCGAGTCGACGAGGCTGCGCAGGTCGCGGGAGTGCTCGGGGAGGACGGGCTCCTCGACGAACAGCGGGTGCAGGGGCTCCAGCAGGGGCAGCAGCCGCCGGGACATGGCGGTGGACATCCGGCCGTGGAAGTCGACGGCCACGTCGCGCTCGTCGCCGATCGCCTCGCGAACGGCGGCGACCCGGTCGACGACGGCCTGGGTCCGGGCCGGGGTGTCGATGGGGCGCAGCTGCGCCGAGCCGTTCATCTTGACGGCGGTGAAGCCCGCCTCGACCTGGGCCCGGGCGAGTTCGGCGACGTCGGCGGGGCTGTCGCCGCCGATCCAGGCGTACACCCGGACCCGGTCGCGGACGTGGCCGCCGAGCAGCTGGTGGACGGGGACGCCGTGCGCCTTGCCGGCGATGTCCCACAGGGCCTGGTCGATGCCGGCGACCGCGCTGGAGAGCACCGGGCCGCCCCGGTAGAAGCCGCCCTTGGTGAGGGTCTGCCAGTGGTGCTCGATGCGCAGCGGGTCCGCGCCGACCAGGTAGTCGGCGAGTTCGCCGACCGCGGCCCGCACCGTCTCGGCGCGGCCCTCGACGACGGGCTCGCCCCAGCCGGTGATCCCCTCGTCGGTGGCGATGCGCAGGAACAGCCAGCGCGGGGCGACGAGGAACGTCTCCAGTGATGTGATCTTCATTCGGGCTCTCTCCGAGCGGCTTCGTCCGTCAGGTGGTGGAGGTCGGCGGCGGCCTGGGCGAGCAGGGCGTGGACGGCGCGGGCGGCCGCCTCCGGCTCGCGGGCGCGCACCGCGTCGAGGACGGCCCGGTGGGCGGGGACGGCGTCGGAGCCGTGGTCGGAGCCGTGCACGAGGTGGTCGCGCACCCGCAGGCCGGCCTCGATCACGACCTCCATCCGGGTGAGGAGTTCGTTGTGGGCGGCGGCCAGCAGCGCGCGGTGGAAGGCGAGGTCGGCCTCGACCGCGGCCTGGGCGTCGTCGCCCGCGGCGGCCATCTGCCGCAGCGCGTCCTCCAGCGCGGCGAGGTCGGCCTCGTCGCGGCGCTCGGCGGCCAGCCGGGCGCCGGCCGGCTCGACGATGGCGCGGACTTCGCCGAGGTTGTCGAGGAAGGCGGCGTCGGGGGTGCCCAGGCCCTGCCAGCGCAGCAGGTCGCCGTCCAGCAGGTTCCAGTCGGAGCGGGGCCGCACGAAGGTGCCCCGCTTCTGGCGGGAGTCGATCAGCCCCTTGGACGCCAGCACCCGCAGCGCCTCGCGCACGACGGTCTTGCTGACCCCGAGTTCCCGCTCGATCTGGTCGGGGGAGATCGAGTCGCCCGGGGCGTGGACGCCGCGCAGGATCCGTTCGCCGATGATCTCGACGGCCTGTCCGTGCAGTCCTCGGGCCGGCCGGTTCATCGCTCTCCTCCGGTCGCGGTGCGCGGGGTGGTCGTGCGCGCCCGTGCAGGGCGGTACCGCGCGGTCACGAGGAAGCCTTGACCACGGACCAGCCGCCGTCCACCACCAGGTTCGCGCCGGTGACGTAGGAGGCGTCCGAGGAGGCGAGGAAGGCCACGGCCGCCGCGACCTCCTCGGGCCGGCCGAAGCGCTTGGCCACGGTCTCGGCGACGCTGTCGGCCCGTCCCGCCTCGTCCACCCGGTCCCAGGCGGCGGTCATGATCGGCCCGGGCAGGACGGTGTTGACCCGCACCTGCGGGCCGTACTCGACGGCGAGTTGACGGCCCATCGCGCACAGCGCGCCCTTGGCGGCGGCGTACGCGGGGTGGCCCGGCAGGCCGACCAGCGCGTGGACGGACGAGGTGAGCACGATCGAGCCCCCGGTGTCCCGCAGCGCCCCGGCGAAGGCCCGGACCGCCAGCCAGGACGCCTTGAGCGTCACGCCCAGCTGGGTGTCCCATTCGGCCTCGGTGAGCTCGTGGGCGGGCTTGACGACGACGGCGTAGGCGTTGCTGTGCAGCACGTCCAGCCGTCCGTAGCGGTCGGCGACGTGCGCGGCCAGCGCGTCCCACATCGCGGCGGAGGTGACGTCGCCGTGCCGGTACTCGGCCCGGCCGCCCTCCCTCCTGATCGCTTCGGCCACGGCTTCCCCGGCGGCGTCGGCGATGTCGACGGCCACGACGGCCGCCCCTTCGGCGGCCAGTCGTCGCGCGGTGGCGGCACCGATGCCGCTGGCGGCACCGGTGATCAGGGCGACCCGGCCCTGGAATCTTCGGCAGGTCTTCTCGGTCACGCCACCACCGTAGCGCTTGTGATTAATTATGCAAATACCCGGCGATGAAACGGGAGCCGAGCTGGGCCGCATGCTCATTCGTGCGCGGAAATCGCACTCTGTGAGCATCTATTGACGCGAATCGCCAACTAGGCTGCACTGGTGGGCAGTTCACCGACAAAGCCGACAGGTCCACACCGATGGAGGCGTCGATGCGCATCCGGTCCGTCCTGCTCGCCACCCTCTGCACCGCGGCCGCCCTGGTGCTGCCCGCACTCACCGCCGCACCACCCGCCAACGCCGCGACCGGCGTCCCGCAGACCGTTCCCGCGCTGCGCCAGTGGACCGCCGCAAGCGGCGCGTTCACCGTCACCGCGGCCACCCGGATCGTCGTCGATCCGGCCTACCGCAGCCGACTCGCGGACGAGGCGGCGACCTTCGCCGACGACCTCGGCGCCCTGGAGGGCCGCCCGGTCAGCGTGGTCACCGGCCCGGCCGCCGCCGGGGACATCGCGCTCACCCTCGGCGACGGCGCACTGCCCGCCGAGGGCTACCGGATGACCGTCGGAACCGGCATCGCGATCAGCGCGGCCACCGACACCGGCGCCTTCTACGGCACCCGCACGGTCCTCCAACTCCTCCACCGGTCGGCCACCGTACCGGCCGGAACCGCGGTGGACTGGCCCACCAAGTCCGAGCGCGGCCTGATGATCGACCAGGGCCGGAAGTTCTTCACCGTCGACTGGGTGAAGCAGCACATCAAGGAGCTGGCCTACCTCAAGCTCAACTACTTCCACTTCCACCTGTCGGACACCTTCGGCTTCCGCCTGGAGAGCTCCACCCACCCGGAGATCGTCTCCGCCGACCACTACTCCAAGCAGGACATCGCCGACCTGGTGGCCCTCGGACAGAAGTACCACGTCACCATCGTCCCCGAGATCGACACCCCCGGGCACATGAACACGGTCCTCGCCGCCCACCCGGAACTGAAGCTGAGGAACAGCTCCGGCGCGGCCAGCGCCGAATTCATCGACCTCTCGCTGCCCGGCACGTACACCCTGGTCAAGGACCTGATCAACGAGTACCTGCCGCTCTTCCCCGGCCCCTACTGGCACATCGGCGCCGACGAGTACGTCACCGACTACGGCCAGTACCCGCAACTGCTGGCCTACGCCCGCGCCAGCTACGGCGCGAACGCCACCGCCAAGGACGCCTACTACGGCTTCGTCAACTGGTCCGACGCCCTCGTCCGGGCGGGCGGCAAGACCACCCGGATGTGGAACGACGGCATCAAGTCCGGCGACGGCACCGTCACCCCGAACGCCGACATCCTGGTCGAGTACTGGTACGACTACGGCCTCACGCCCCAGCAGTTGGCCGCGGCCGGACACACCGTCGCCAACGAGTCCTGGACGCCCACCTACTACGTGCTCGGCGGCGCCAAACCCGACACCAGGTGGATGTACGAGACCTGGACACCGGACCTGTTCCAGGGCGGCACCACCCTCGACGACCCCACCCGCAACCCCGGTTCGCTGCTCCACGTCTGGTGCGACAACCCGGCCGCGGAGACCGAGGAGCAGATCGCCGCCGGCATCACCTACCCGCTGCGCGGACTCGCCCAGCAGACCTGGGGCTCCCCCAAGCCCGCCGCCGACTACGCCGCCTTCACCCCGATCGTCACCGCCGTCGGCCACAACCCGGCCTGGCCCGGCCTCTCCCAACCGGGCAACCTGGCCCGCAACCGCCCCACCACCGCCTCCAGCACCGAGACCGCCGACTTCCCCGCGGCCTCCGCCACCGACGGCGACGGCGCCACCCGCTGGTCCAGCGCCTACCGCGACCCGCAGTGGCTCCAGGTCGACCTCGGCTCCACCCGAACCGTCAACCGGGTGGTCCTGCGCTGGGAGGCCGCGTACGGGAAGTCCTTCCAGATCCAGCTCTCCGACGACGCCGCCACCTGGCGCACCGTCTACACCACCACCACCGGGACGGGCGGCGTCCAGGACCTCACCGGCCTGACCGGCACCGGCCGCTACATCCGGATGTACGGCACCCAGCGCGGCACCGCCTACGGCTACTCACTCCACGAATTCGAGGTCTACGGAGGCCCGTCGAGCGGCATCCACACCCTCACCGCGGGCGGGAAGGCCCTGGACGACCCCGCCTCCTCCACCGCCGACGGCACACCGGTCGCCCAGCAGGCGCCCACCGGCGCGGCCCTGCCGGACCGGCCGCTCACCTGACCCCACCCGCCGACCGCCCGCGGGACCCCGCCCCGCCCATGGGGACCACCACCCGGTACGACTTCAACGAGCAGGTCACCGCCCAGGGCCTCGAGGAAACCGCGGACGCACGCGCCGGCCGGAAGTCCACCCTCGGGCCCGGACCGGCCCGCGCGCCGCGGGCTCGAACCCTTGCGCTCAAAATGGTATATCGAATATTATCCAGGGGTGGTCCATCGGCGGCTCGGGTGAGTCGCACACGCACCGCATTCGACACACCCCTCGGAGCCGAGCATGTTCCTCTCGTCCCCAGGCGGCGCCTCGTACCTGGCCGGCGCTCCCGCCGATACGCCCGATGCGCCGCGAACCGAGCCCGTGCGGGAAGCGCCCTGGATCGTCACGCTCCCCGTGCGCTACGACGACGGCCGGGCGGGCCGGCACTGCTTCGTCGAATGGGCCGCCGGCCCGGACGCGGCCATCTGCGCCGCGCTGCTGCACGCGGCGCACCCGGTCGCCCTGGAACGGCGGCGCGGCGGCCGCGTCAGCCAGGCCGACGGGCCGGCGACGACGAAGCGCTGGCGCGACCACGGCCTTGCGGCGACCGGCTGACGGCGATCGCATCCGGCTCGGGTGACCACCGGGGCTCCCCGGCGGAAGGGGCGAGGCGCCAGACGCCTCGCCCGACCGCCGGGGGGCCCTTGTCCGTTCCCCCCTCCCGATCCGCAGTGGCGGTCCCCCGCGGCCGCCTTCGGCGGATGAACGACCGCCCCGCCCGGTCGGGGTGGTCAGACGGCCACCATGCTCCACTGCTGGCTGAGGTCGTCGGTGTCGGTCTGCTGGACGATGACGGCCGAGTTGGCGGTGGAGTTGCCGCGGACGCCCAGCACCTTGCCGCTGCGCACGTTGACGATCTTGACGTAGCCGTCGCCGGTGTCGGTGAGCATCCACTGCTGGTTCGTGCTGCCGCCGTTCGTCCACTGGATGATCGTGGCGTCGTCCGCGCTCGTTCCTCCGTTGACGCTGGCGAGCAGCGAGGAGTTGACGTTGGCCAGCGTGTAGACGCGGCAGCCCAGGTCGGTCAGCTTCCAGCGCTGGTTGGCGCTGCCGCTGCGGGTGTACTGGATGAGGCCCGTCCCCGCCGTCGTCGAGCTGCCCGGGACGTCGATCACCTTGCCGCTGCGCCGGTTGACGAGCAGGAAGGTGGTGGCCTTGGCGGGCGGGGTGAGGGTGGCCGAGCCGCCCTTGGCCATGGTGACCGCCTGGCTCCAGGTGCCGAACTTGACCCTCGTCGAGGTGCCGCCGGTGCTGTGCAGCGTCGCCGAGGTGACCTGGCCGCCGCTCCAGTCCATGTCCAGGGTGAACCCGCCGCGCAGGCCCAGGCCGCGCACGCTGCCGGTGCCCCAGGCCGACGGCGTGGCGGGCAGCAGCTCGACCAGGCCCGGCCGGGAGTAGGCCAGCATGTCGAGCATCGCCGTCGGGGTGCCGTAGTTGGCGTCGATCTGGAGGGTGGAGGACGTGCCGAAGGAGTACATGTCCAGCAGGTTGATCGAGGCGCCGTTGCTGTAGTTCACCGACGGCTTCAGGACGGTCAGGATCAGCTGGTAGGCGTTGTCGGCGTGCTTGAGCCGGGCCCAGCACATCGCCCGCCAGGCGGTGGCCCAGCCGAAGCTCTGCATGCCGCGCGCGGTGAGCAGGTTGCGCACGCCGATGAGGGTGGGCACCGGCCCGCGGTCGTGGGTGATCCGGTCGCCGGGCGAGAAGCCGACCAGCGGGGACAGGTGGCGGTGGGTGGTCTCGCCGAGGTTGGCGTCGGTCATCCACTCCTCCAGCCAGCCCGTGCTGGGGCTGACCTGCGGGAGGTAGAGCCGGCTCTGCAGGTCCGCGACGGTGGTGGCGTAGGCCGCGTCGAGGCCGAGCGCGGCGCACGAGTCGCGGTAGTTCTGGAACAGCTGCCAGACTAGCTCCTGGGCGTAGGTGATGCCCTTGGCGTTGCTGGGGCCCTGCTCGGGCGACCAGTCGCTGTCGTCGATCAGGACCTGCCGGCTCACGCCGTTCTCGGTGACGGTGGTGGTGATCAGCCGCGCCTCCCAGAACTGGCAGGCGCCCTTGAGCATCGGGTGGATCCTGGCGAGGTAGGCGGCGTCCCGGGTGTGCTCGTAGTGCTCGAACAGCGAGTTGCACAGCCAGGCGTTGCCGGCGGGGTGCCACCACCAGCCCATGCCGCCGTAGATGTTGGTGGAGATCGCGGTCGTCCAGCCCGCGACCTTGCCGCTGGTGTTGCGGAACCCGTTGCGCGGGTCGTTGAACAGCTGCTGGGTCTGGGTGGTCCACGAGGACAGCTGCGACAGGCAGTAGTCGGCCAGCGGCACGAAGCACTCGGACAGGCCGGCCCGGTCGGGCAGCCAGTAGTTCATCTGGACGTTGATGTCCGTGTGGTAGTCGCCCATCCAGGACGGGTTGTTCTTGTCGAACCACAGGCCCTGCAGGTTGGTCGGCAGCCCGGTGCGCGACCCGGTGATCGTCAGGTAGCGGCCGAACTGCAGGTAGCTCGCTTCCAGTTCGGGGTCGGGCGCGGCGCCGGAGACGGCACGGGCGGCGAGCCGGGCGGGCGTCGCCATGGCCTTCTGGGCGGCGGTGGAGGTGCCCAGGCTGACCGTCATCCGCTCGTAGAGCTTGCGGTAGTCGTCGACGTGGGTGGCCAGCAGCGCGGTGCCCGTCACGGCCGTGGCCGAGGTGGCCTTGGCGGTGGCCACGGCCTTGGGGTCGACGGCCGCGTCCTTGAACGCCTTGGCCGGGTCCGGGACGTAGTTGGTGCCGGCGGAGAGCACGATCACCACCTCGGAGCAGCCGGTGAAGGTGACCTCGGCGCCGCTCACCGACACCGTGCCGCCGGTGCTCCTGACCGCCGCCACGGCGCCGTACTTCAGGCCGTTGCCCAGGGCGCCGGAGAACGAGGCCGTCTTGGCGGCCGAGTCGGCGGTGGTGCTCTCGCCGTGGGTGCCGTTCAGCGCGACGCTGCCGGTGTAGGTGCCGCCGCCGCTCTGGGTCAGGCGCACGATCACGACGTCGTCGGGGTGGCTGGCGTACGCCTCGCGCTGGTAGGTGACCCCGCCCAGGGTGTAGCTGGCCGAGACGTAGCCGTTGCTCAGGTCGAGCCGGCGGCGGTAGTCGCCCACCGCCGCCGCGGTGTGCGCGGGCACCTTGACGTACGCCTTGGCGAGCAGGCTCATGGTGCCGAAGTTGGTGGTGTCGTACGGGAACTGGCCGGAGGAGGTGAGGGAGGCGTTGAGGGTGCCGGTCCACAGCGAGGCGTCGGTGATGTAGAGGGCGTCGTTGGCCGGGTCGCCGGTGACCAGGGCGCCGATCCGGCCGTTGCCGATCGGCAGCCCCTCCTCGATGATCTTGGACTCGTTCCCGGCCGAGGCGTACCAGAACGTGGTGGCGTCGGCGGCGGGCACCAGCGACAGCCCGGCCGGTCTGGCCGCGTCGGCCCGGGCCGTGGCGGTGAAGACGGGGATGCCGGCGAGGGCGACGGCCGCACCGAGTCCGCCACCGAAGCGGAGGAGGTCACGGCGCGACAGTCGGGGCCGGTCGCCGTCAGGAGACATGGGAGGCATCTTTGCCACGGTGGTTCCTCTCGGTTTTGCGCACAATCATCTGATCAATGATCAGGTAATGAGCCGGAAACTCCGGGTTTACGCCCCCACAGTGTGCTGATACATCCGATGTCATGGCAAGAGTCAGGTGCGCGCGGATTGCAACGATCCGGTTGACGACGGCGTCGCCACCCTTCCGGCCACCACGGCCCGCACCGGACCGGCGAAGTGATCCGATGATTCGCCGAGGGTCGCGCGGACGCGGTCGGCTCACCGGCCGGCCCGGCCTTCGTGGCGCGCGGGCGGCGGAAACGGTGCTACCGGAAACGGGTGCTACGGGGAATCGGGCGCCGCCCGGAGGACAGGGCGGCGGCTCCGCCGCAAGGAACCTCGGGAAACCTCAGGAACTCTCGGGAACCCTCAGGGACGGGGTGCGGCCGGCCCGAGCGTCCCGCGGAGCCACTGCTCCACGCCCGCGACGTGCACGCGGGCCCACGACTCGGCGAGGTCGGGCCGACGGGCCGCGATCGCGTCGTAGATGGCCCGGTGCTGTTCGAGGGTGCGCCGCACGGCGCCCTCCTCGGTCAGCCCGCGCCAGATCCGGGCGCGGGCGGTCGGCCCGGCGAGGCCCTCGATCAGCGAGCAGAGGACCGAGTTGCCCGAGCCCACGGCGATCCGCCGGTGGAACTCGAGGTCGTTGGCCACGACCTCCTCCAGCGTGAGGTCCTCGCCGAGCTCGTCGAGCAGCCCGCGCAGGCCCGCCAGGTCCTCCTCCGACATCGTGCTCGCGGCCATGGCGGCGGCCGCGGGTTCCAGGATGCGCCGGACCTCGAGGAACTCCAGCACCGTGTCGTCCTGGTGGAAGTCCACGACGAAGCCGAGCGCCTCCATCAGCAGGCCCGGCTCCAGACTGGTGACGTAGGTGCCGTCCCCCTGGCGCACGTCGAGGACCCGGATCAGCGACAGGGCCTTCACCGCTTCCCGCAGCGAGTTGCGGGACAGCCCCAGCCGCTCCGCCAGGTCGGCCTCCTTGGGAAGACGCGCACCGGGGGCGAGCTCCCCACTGGTGATCATCGACTTGATCTTCTCGATCGCCTCGTCCGTGACCGGCATCGTCGCCCTCCCTCCCGAACTCCCGAACAGCTGGTCCCCGAAGGATAGACGACCGGGAAGCGCCGCTCACACCTCCGGCACCGGGGCCGCCCCCGGACCCGGCCCCCGCCGAACGCGCGGGGGCCGGAGGGTGCGTCAGCCGAGCAGCCGGAGCTTCGCGGTGGCGCTGTAGTTGGCGGGCAGGCTGATCGCCGGGTCGGTGTAGTTGCCCCAGGCGAGGTCGGGGTAGTTGAGCTTGGAGCTGATGACGAGGTTGACGCCGGGCAGGGCGGCGTAGGGGTCGGGGGTGACGACCTCGAAGGCGTCGAGGACCACGTAGGTGTCGGCGGACGAGGCGTTCTTGGTGCCGGTCACCTTGATCTTGACCGTGTGCGGGCCGTCGGCGAGGCCGGTCTTCTCGAAGACGGTCTGGGCGAACTGCTTGCCGGGGCCGTACAGGTCGACCTGGGTGGGGGCGCCGCCGTCCACGGAGATCTCGGCGATGCCCTGGTTGGAGCTCCTGGGGGCGATCACCCGGATGCCGGTGCCGCGGAAGGCGGCGGTGGCGGTGTCGCCGCCGGTCCGGCTGAACGACTCGGTGCGGGCCAGGTCCCCGGAGGTCCAGCCCTGGGAGGAGTCGCCGTGGGTCCAGGCGCCGGTGTAGGTGACCTGTCCGGAGGCGTCGTCGATGATCGAGCTGACCACCTTGAAGCCGTCGATCAGGGCGTAGGTGCCGCTGGAGGCGCTGTTCTTGGTGCCGGTGCACTCGACCTTGACGGTGTGCTCGCCGTACGGGAGGGCGGCGCTGCGGAAGACCAGTACGCCCGGGGTCTTGCCGGGGCCGTAGAGGTCGACGGTGGCGACCTGGGTGCCGTCGATGGAGATCTTGACGATGCCGAGGTTGTTGGCGCGGGCCGAGTAGAGGCCGACGCCGGTGCCGGTGAAGGTGAGCTGGGCGTTGGCGCCGGTGGCGTTGCTGAACGACTCGGTGGAGAAGAGGTCGCCGTTGCTGTAGCCGCTCGACGGGTCGGCGTGCGTCCAGGCGCCGGTGTAGACGATCTGGGACGAGGAGTCGTCGATGACGACGGGCGCGGCGGGTTCCAGGCGGACCGAGTCGCTGCCGTCGGACTCGACCTGCGCGCCGGGGCCGGAGGCTCCGGCGGTGGCCTTGGCGAGCCGGACGTTGGCCTTGGTGCTGCGGAAGTCGTTGGTCCAGTGGGCGGGGCTGTCCTTGCCGAACAGGAAGTAGCTGTGGGTGTCCTGGGACCACGGCCAGGTCGGTTCGGTGCGGTAGCCGTCGGTGCCGGAGGCGCGGTTCTTGGTGGCGGTGCCGGTGGCCCGGCCGATGTGGTCGGCGGGGTAGACCGTCCACTGGGCGTCGCGCTGCCAGGTCAGGGTGTCGGTGCCGTCGGGGAGGGTGTAGCGGATGCCGACGTCGCTGGGCGAGCCGGCGGGCGGGTTGGCGATGGTGTAGGTGGTGGTGAGCAGGCCCCGGCCGTCGATGGAGACCTTGATGGTGGTGTTGACCGGGCCGAACTGGCCGGTGAGGGTGACCACCGCCTGGCCGCCGGTGGTGGTGACGCTCGCCGAGCTGCCGGTCCACTGGCCGGGGGTGGTGCGGGAGATGATCAGGTCGGGGCCGCCGGTGAGGACGGTGGCGGCGCCGGCGGTGGCCTGGACCAGGCGCGCGGTGGCCTTGTCGAAGACCACGCTGAAGGGGGTGTCGACGCCGGTGACGGTGATCCGGCCGTCGGCGTCCTGGACGGTGGGGGTGGTGCCGCCGGGCGCGGTGAAAGCGGGCGTGGTGCGGGAGTTGAGCCACAGGCTGTAGTCGTCGACCACGGCGCCGGAGCGCGCGAAGGTCAGCCGCAGCGTGTCGCCCGCGGACCAGGCGCCGGCCGGGACGGTGAGCGTGCCGCTCTGCCGGGCGGCGACGCTGACGCCGGTGAGGGTGCCGGAGCGGCTGCCGATCTGCCAGGTGATGGTCAGTTCGGAGAGGTCGGTGTGGTCGTACCAGTTGGTGACCGGCACCGGGATCGCGCCGCCGGGGGTGAGCCCGGTCAGCACGCCGTCGGTGATCCGGACCGGCGAGAACGCCTTCTTGGTCAGCCAGAACTCCGGCTTGCGGCGGCGCCACAGGTCGATGACGCCCCACTCGCCGTAGCCGACCGGCCCGGAGTCGAGGTGGAAGACCTCGTCGATGGCGGCCCAGATCGCGCCGCCGACCACGCCGCTGGTGGTGCGGAACTTCTGGGCGTGCTTGGCGATGCTGTGGCCCCAGAAGTCCCGGGCGCCGGGGTCGGCCCGCAGGGTGCCGACGTTGTAGCACGGCACGTGGGCGAACTCGCCGTACTGGATGGGCTGGTTGGCGTTGCCGTTGGAGTTGGTCAGGGTCGGGTAGTGGCCGCTGTAGACGTCGGTCTGGGTGCCGCCGTTCGACTGGCCCATGTCCTCGAAGACGGTGGGCCGGGACGGGTCGGTCTGGTGCGAGTAGGTGTTCTCCTGGGCGAAGTTGGTGCCCATCCCGCTCTCGTTGCCGACCGACCACTCCACCACGCAGGCGTGGCTGCGGTCGCGCTCCAGCATCTCGGCGTACTGCGCCATGTACTGGTCGGTGTAGGCGGAGTTGTCGACGGTGCTCTGCTGGAAGCAGACCGGCGCCTCGACCTCGACGTACAGGCCCAGCTTGTCGGCCCAGTCCAGCAGCGCGGGGGTCGGCGGGTAGTGCGAGGTGCGGATGAAGTTGCAGTTCGCCTCCTTGTAGAGGCGGGCGGCCTGCTCCTCCTGGGCGGGGGTGGTGGAGCGGCCCAGGGTCTCGGTGATGCTGTGGTGGCAGACGCCCAGCAGGTGCACCGGCTTGCCGTTGACCAGCAGCTGGTTGCCCTGGACCTTGACCTGCCGGAAGCCGATCTGCCGGGTGACGGTCTGGGTCTGCCCCTGGGCCTGGAAGGTGGCCTTGAGCGTGTACAGGTTGGGGTGCTCGGCGTCCCACTTGCGCGGGGCGGTGACCGGGATCGCCACCGAGGCCTGCGGCGCGGTGGCGCTGACGGTGAGGCCGGCCGGGGAGAGCGCGACCTGCTGGCCGTCGGGGTCGGTCAGGGTCAGCGAGACGGTGCCGCTGGCGCCGGCCGGCAGCAGCGCGGCGGCGGCGGTGACGGTGAGGGTGGCGTTGGTGTAGGAGGAGTCGAAGGTGGTGTCGGCGTGCAGCCGGGTGAGGTAGGCGGCCGGCAGCGCCACCAGCGTCACGTCGCGCAGGATGCCGCCGATGATGTGGTGCGCGTAGTTGGACTGCCCGGCGATGCTGGTGGGCTTGTCGGTGACGCCGAGGGTGACGGTGGCCTGCTGGCCGGGGGTGACCAGCGAGGTGATGTCGGCGTACCAGGTGGTGAAGCCGCCGTCGTGGGTGCGCACCAGGGTGCCGTTGACCCACAGCCGGGCGTAGTTGTAGACGCCGTCGAAGCGCAGCATGACGCGCCGGCCGGCGTAGTCGGCGGGGACGGTGACCTTGACGGAGTAGGCGCACTCGGTATCGGTGGGGACGGTCTGGCTCTGCAGGGCGGGCTCGCCCGGCACGTTGACCTGCGCCCAGGACGAGGTGTCGGTGCCGGTGGTCCAGAACGAGGCCGGCGGGGCGGTGGTGTAGCGCCAGCCCGAGGTGAGGGGGACCCGGGGGGTGGCGACACCGGAGACGGTGTCGGGCAGCGGCGGGATCTCGGGGGTGGCGGTGGCCGCGCCGGCGGGGGCGGCGAGGAACAGCCCGCCGGTCCCAACGGCGGTGAGCAGGCCGGCGGCGGCGAGGCCCTTCAGCGCGGCGCGGCGCGAGAAGTGGCCGTCGGCGGTGGAGTCGGCGGAGGTGGGGGCGGTGGGGCGGGGTGGCGTCACCGGAGTGCCTTTCCTAGCAGCTAAGCTTCTAAGCAGATATAGGGGACGCGGGTCCCTGGCGGCAATACCCGTGCAGCGCCGATTTCCGGCAGCCTCCCGTCGCCCGAACTCCCTGCTCGGAGCGGATGCGGACATGCCTCCGACCGCCGCGGCAGGTCCTGCGGCGGCGGTCGGAGGGTGGGGCTCCCCCGGGGTGCGGGGGTGGTCAGTGCAGGCGGAAGGCGGCTGCGGGGGGCGCCGCGGCGTCCACGGGGACGGCGAGGATCGACCCGGCGGGGCCGGCGTCGCCGCTCAGGCCGTGGCGGGCGGTGGTGACCAGCAGCAGGCCGCCCTCGGGCCGCAGGCAGACCGAGGTGGGCCGGGGGGTGGGCAGGCGCAGGGTGTCGAGCAGCGCGCCGTCGGGGTGGTAGCGGTGGACGGCGGCGCCGTCCCAGACCGCCACCCACAGGCAGCCCTCGGTGTCGACGGTCATGCCGTCGGGCGAGCCGGTGGCCAGGCGGGTGAACTCCTCGTTCCCGGTGGGCTCCCCGTCCGGGTCGAGGGTGAGGCGGTGGACGGTGCCGAGGGCGCTGTCGGCGAGGTAGAGCACGGTGGCGTCGGCGTTGAAGGCCGGGCCGTTGGCGACGGTCAGGCCGCCCAGCACCCGGTGCACCGAGCCGTCCGGGTCGGTGCGGTAGAGCGAGCCCGCGCCGGGGACGGCGCCGCCTTCGGACATGCTGCCGGCCCAGAAGCGTCCGGCCGGGTCGCAGACGCCGTCGTTCATCCGGACCGGGAACGGGGAGCCGTCCTCCGGCCGGGCCAGCCAGCGCACCAGCCCGTGCGGGGTGAGCAGGGCGATGCCCGTCCCGGCGGCGGCGATCCAGTGGCCGGGGCGGTCGGCGAGCGGCGCGACCGCCCCGAGCGGGACGTCCAGGCGCAGCAGTTCCCGGGGGGTGTGCGGGGAGTCGGGCGGGAGTTCGAACAGCCGGCCGGTCGGGATGTCGACGAAGACCGGTCGGCCGTCGACCCAGCGGGCCCCCTCGGCGAGTTCGTAGTCGCCGGGGGCGTGGACGGCGGGGTGAGTCGGCTGCGGTGCCATGGGTGGTCTCCGGGGATCAGCGCAGGGTGGTGCCGGCGGGCCGGTCCAGGAGGTCGAGGTCGTCGCGGACGGGCAGGCCCTCCCAGTCGCCGCGGGTGGCGACCGCGAAGGCGCCGGTGGCGGTGGCCCGGTGCAGGCGGGCCGCCGGGTCGAGCCCGTCCAGGGTGGCGGAGAGGTAGCCGGCCACGAAGGCGTCGCCGGCGCCGATCACGTCGGTGACGGGCACCCGGCGGGCCGCGGCGGTGACGGTGCCGTCGGCGGTGGTGACGCTGGCGCCGTCGCCGCCCCGGGTGAGGACCACCTCGCGGCGGCCCTGGGCGAGCAGCGCGGCGACGGCGCCGTCCTCGTCGAGGCCGGGCTCGTCGCAGACCAGGTGCAGTTCGTCGGCGGAGGCGACCAGGACGTCGGCGGACCGGGCCAGCGGCCGCAGCACCTCCCGGGCCCGGACCGGACTCCACAGCCGGGCCCGGTAGTTGACGTCCAGGCAGACCAGGATGCCGAGCGCGCGGGCCCGTTCGGCGGCGGCCAGGACCGCCTCGGCGGCGGACTCGCTCAGCGCCGGGGTGATACCGGTCAGGTGCAGGATCCGCACGGCGGGGTCCAGCGCGGGCAGCACGTCGTAGTCCCGGAGCGCGGACCCGGCGGAACCGGTGCGGTAGTAGCCGACCCGGGCCAGGTCGCCGATGCCGTTCTCGCGGATCAGCAGGCCGGTGGGCCGCCCGGTCCGGTCGGTGCGGGCGTGGGTGGTGTCGACGCCCTCGGCCCGCAGGGTGCGCAGCACCAGGGCGCCGAACGCGTCGTCGCCCACCGCGCCGACCCAGGCGGCCCGGTGGCCGAGCCGGGCCAGGCCGATGGCGACGTTGGACTCCGCGCCGGCCACGGACAGCTCCATCGCGGGGCCCAGCTTGATCGGCCCGGTGGCCCGCAGGGCGGCCATGGCCTCCCCGACGGTGACGACCTCGGGCGCGGTGGCGGCGCTCACGCGGCGACCTCCTCGGCGAGCGCGGTGCGCCAGGCGGCGATCCGGGCGCGCAGCGGGCCGAGGTCGCCGGTGTCGGCGGCGTCCCCGATCAGCGGGGAGCCGACGCCGACGGCGACCGCGCCGGCGGCCAGGTAGGCCCGGGCGGCGCTCGCGTCGACGCCGCCCACCGGGACGAACGGGACGTCCGGGAAGGGGGCGCGCAGGGCGGCGAGGTAGTCGGGGCCGCCGAAGGAGGCGGGGAAGAGCTTGACGGCGGTGGCCCCGTGCTCGACGGCGTCCATCACCTCGCCCGGGGTGAGGGCCCCGGCGAGGACGGGCAGCGCGAAGGGCGCGGAGCGGCGCAGGTCGGTGCCCAGGCCGGGGGTGACCAGGAAGTTCGCCCCGGCGTCGGCGGCGCGGGCGGCGGCGGTGGCGGTCAGCACGGTGCCCGCGCCGAGCAGGGCGTCGGGGCCGAGCTCGCGGCGGGCCCGGTCGATCACCCACGGGGCGTCGGGGGTGGTGAACGACACCTCGGCGGCGGTGATGCCCTCCTCGGCGAGGGTGAGCACCGTGCGCAGGGCGGCGTCGCGGTCCTTCCCGCGCACGATGGCGATCGTCCGGTACGGCAGGTCGGTGAACATGGCGGGTCCCTTGGGTGGTGGCGCGGCAGCGGCCGGAGCGGGGGCGGCGGCCGGGGCCGGAGGGTGGCCGGGCGGGCGGTCACGGGCACGGGCCGGTGCGGGCCGGTCGCGGTGCGGGGGCACGGGGGCCTGGCGTGGATGTCCGGTCCGCCGGAGCGCTGGGGTGCACCGGCGGACCCGACCCTTTACTTATAGCTGCTTAGCAGCCTAGTTGCCAAGGTCTCCGCCGTCGCGGCGGTGCGCTCACAGCAGGCCGAGGTCGCGGCTGGTCTCCTCCAGGTGGCCGACCATCGTCGCCGCGGCCCGTTCGGCGTCGCCCGAGGCGATGGCGTCCAGGATGATCCGGTGCGCCTCGACCGTGTCGTCCTGGCCGCTGCCGCGCCGCTGCCGGCCCCGGTAACTGGCCCGCCGGGCCTCCAGCAGGGCGTTGTTCATGGCCGCCAGGATGAACGAGAAGACCTCGGAGGAGGCCAGTTCGGCCACCGCCCGGTGGAAGGCCAGGTCGGCGGCGACGAACGCCTCGCTGTCCTCGGCCGACGCGCGCATCGCCTCCAGGGCCCGCGCGGCCCCGACGACGGAGCCCTGGCCGGCGGCGATCCGGGTCGCGGCGCGGCGGGCGAGTTCGCCCTCTATCACCCGGCGGGTGTCCAGCAGGTCGCGCACGTCCATCGAGTTCTGGTTGAGCCGGAACTCCAGGATCTGCCCCAGCACCTCCGGGCTGGGGACGGCGACCCGGGCCCGCCGGCCCTGGCTGGAGGCCAGCACGCCGCGGGCCACCAGGATCCGGATGGCCTCCCGGACGACCAGCCGGTTCACCTCGTGGCGTTCGGAGAGTTCGCCCTCGGAGGGGATCTCGTCACCCTCCCGCAGGCGCCGCTGGGCGATCTCCCCGATGATCTCCCGGACGACGAGGTCGCTCAGAGTCTCCCTCGCGATGGTCATGGGGCCACATCCCCTTTCGTTCGAACGTGCCGGAGCGGGCCCCGAGCCTAGCTGCTAAGAAGTTATGAAGAGAAGCATTGACAGCTTAGCTGCCAGGTACCACGATCAAGCCACGTCCCCGGCGGCCCACCGCCGCACCCGCCCCGGGTGCGGAACCCGCCGTCCGCCGGCCCCCTTCCGAGGTCCGGAACCCGAGCACTTCTACGAGGAGGCGCGCACCGATGCGCCGACAGCACGCCGCAGCACCCCGCCAGGGCGGTCAGTCATGAGCCCCCTGCGCAGTTCCACCTGGTGGGACGACCCCGGCAAGGCGGGCTTCATCGCCCGGCACCACATGCGCCAGCTCGGCCTCACCCGCGACCAGCTGCGCGGCAAGCCCGTGGTGGGCATCTGCAACAGCTGGTCGGAACTGACCCCGTGCAACGCCCACCTGCGCACCCTCGCGGAGTCGGTCCGCCGCGGGATCACCGCCGCCGGCGGGCTGGCCCTGGAGTTCCCGACCATGTCGATCGGCGAGCCGCTGATGCGGCCCACGTCGATGATGTTCCGCAACCTGATGAGCATGGACGTCGAGGAGACGATCCGGGCCAACCCGCTGGACGCCGTCGTCCTGCTCGGCGGCTGCGACAAGACCCTCCCCGCCCAGCTGATGGGCGCGGCCAGCGTCGACCTGCCCGCCATCGCGCTGTCCGGCGGCCCCATGCTCACCGGCCGTTTCCGCGGCAAGACGGTCGGCTCGGGCACCGACATCTGGAAGATGAGCGAGGACCTGCGGGCCAAGCGCATCACCCAGGACGACTTCGACGAGTTCGAGGGCTGCCTGGCCCGCTCGGCCGGCCACTGCATGACGATGGGCACGGCCTCCACCATGGGCTGCGTCACCGAGGCGCTCGGCCTGTCGCTGCCCGCCGCCGCCGCCCTGCCGGCCGCCGACGCCCGCCGCGCCCAGCTCGCCGAGCAGTCCGGCGCCCGCGCCGTCGAGCTGGCCCGCGAGGGGCTGCGCCCCTCCGACCTGCTCACCCGGGAGGCGTTCACCAACGCCGTGGTCGTCAACGCGGCCATCGGCGGCTCCACCAACGCCGTCCTGCACCTGCTCGCCATCGCCGGCCGGGTCGGCGTCCCGCTGGCCCTCGAAGACATCGACGAGATCGGCCGCCGCGTCCCGCTGCTCGCCGACCTGATGCCCAGCGGCCGCTTCCTGATGGAGGACTTCGCCTACGCCGGCGGCCTGCCCGCCCTGATGGCCGAGCTCGGCGACCTGCTGGACCTGAGCGCGCCCACCGTCACCGGCCGCACCCTGGGCGAGAACCTCGCCGGGCACCAGGTCTGGGACCGCGAGGTGATCCGCCCGCTGGACAACCCCGTCCAGAGCGCCGACAACGGCACCGCCGTGCTGCGCGGCAACCTGGCCCCCGGCGGCGCCGTCCTCAAGCAGTCCGCCGCCTCCCCCGAACTGCTCCACCACCGCGGCCCGGCCCTGGTCTTCGACAGCATCGAGGAGTACCTGCGCGCCGCCGACGACCCGGAGCTGGCGGTCGACGCCGACACCGTCCTGGTGGTGCGCAACCTCGGCCCGCGCGGCTACCCGGGCATGCCCGAGCTCGGCAACCTGCCGCTGCCCGCCAAGCTGCTCGCCCAGGGCGTCACCGACATGGTGCGGATCTCCGACGCCCGGATGAGCGGCACCGCCTACGGCACCGTCGTCCTGCACGTGGCGCCCGAGGCCGCCGTCGGCGGCCCGCTCGCCCTGGTCCGCACCGGCGACACCGTCGAACTCGACGTCGCCGCCCGCACCCTGCACCTGGACGTCGACCCGGGCGAACTGCTCGCCCGCCGCACCGCCTGGACGCCCCCGCCCCCTCCCGCCCAGGGCGAGCGCGGCTGGACCCGGCTGTACGTCGAGCGCGTCCTGCAGGCCGACCAGGGCGTCGACCTGGACTTCCTGGTCGGCCGCAGCGGCGACCAGCCCGGAAAGGCCCCCTTCTGATGAGCGCGACCGACCCGACCGACCCGACCGGCCCCGACCGGCCCGGGGCCGCGCACCTGCTGCGCGGCGTGATGCCGGTGCTCGAAGTGCCGTTCACCGACGACGGCGACCTCGACCCCGACGGCTTCGACCGGGTGGTGCGCCACGTCCTGGACACCGGCGTCAGCGCCGTCATGTTCCCCGGCTTCGCCAGCGAGTTCCACAAGCTCTCCGACGCCGAGCGGGCACTGCTCACCCGCCGCCTGCTCGACCTGACCGGCGCCCGGCCCGACGTGGCGGCCGTGGTCTCGATCCCCGACCACGCCACCCGGCTCGCCGTCCGGCGCGCCACCGAGGCCGTCGAGGCCGGTGCGGACGCGATCAACCTGCTGCCGCCGCACTTCCTCGGGCCGTCGGCCGCCGAGGTCCGCCGGCACGTCACCGCGGTGCTGACCGCCGTCGCCCCCGTCCCGGTGATCCTCCAGTACGCGCCCGCCCAGACCGGTTCCTCGTTCACCGCCGACGGGCTGCGCGAGCTGGCCGAGGAGCACCCCAACCTGGTCGCGGTCAAGATCGAGACCGCGCTGCCCGGCCGCCTCGCCGAGGACCTGGCCGGCGGCACCCCCGCGCTGAGCGCCTTCGTCGGCTACGCCGGCCTGCAACTGGCCGACGGCCTGCGGCGCGACATCGCCGGGGTGCAGCCGGGCTGCTCCTTCACCGAGGTCTACCAGCGGATATGGGACCTCTGGCACGATGGCGGGCACGACGACGCGCTGCGGCTGCACGCCCGACTCGTCCCGTACCTCGCGTACTGGATGCAGGAGGTCGAGCTGATCATCGCGGTCGAGAAGCTCATCTCGTTCCGCCGGGGTCTGATCGGCAGCCCGTACTGCCGCCGCCCCGCGCGCGCCCTGGACGCGCAGGAGACCGCCGGCGTCGACCGGTTCCTCGCCGAGTTCGGCGAGTTCCTGAACCCCGTTCGGAACGGAAGCAGCACATGATCGACCTCTCCGGCCACACCGTCCTCGTCACCGGCGCCGCCCGGGGCATCGGCGCCGCCGTCGCGACCGCCCTGGTCGGCGCCGGGGCCCGGGTCGGCCTGCTCGACATCGACGGCGAGGGCGCCGCCCGGCTCGCCGAGCGGCTCGGCCCCGACACCGCCTCGGCCGCCTGCGACATCACCGACGAGACGCAGGTCGCCTCGGCCGTCGCCGCCCTGCGCGAGCGGCTCGGGCCCGCCACCGGCCTGGTCAACAACGCCGGCCGCAACTCCTACGCCGACCCGGTCGCCATGACGGTCGACCAGTGGGAGGAGGTGTTCGGCGTCGACCTCAAGGGCGCCTGGCTGGTGGCCCGCGCCGTCCTGCCCGACCTGCTCGACCGGGGCAGCGGCTCGATCGTCAACATCGCTTCCATGCACGCCTCGCTCACCTGCCCCGGCATGTTCCCGTACGCGGCCGCCAAGTCCGGCCTGGTGGGCCTGACCCGCAGCCTCGCCCTGGAGGTCGGCCCCCGGGGCGTGCGGGTGAACGCGGTCAGCCCCGGCTACATCGAGACCGACCTGCTCGCCGAGTACTTCGCCCAGAACCCCCCGCAGGTCCGCCAGGACGCGCTGGACAAGCACATCCTGGGCCGCCTCGGCACCCCCGGGGACGTCGCCGCCGTGGTGGCCTTCCTGCTCTCCGACCTCGCCGGGTTCGTCACCGGCGCGGACTGGCCCGTCGACGGCGGCGTGTCCGCCCGTTTCGCCTGAGCGCCGCGGCACCGCCGCCGCCCGGGCCACGCGACCACTCCTCCCTTCCGTACCACCTTCCACCCAGCACCATCCCACCCCTCATGGAGCCCGACATGTCCCTCACCCCCTCCCGGAGAGCCGCCGCCCTCGGCGCCGCCGCCCTGGTCTCCTCCCTCGCCCTGACCGGCTGCTCCACCGGCAAGGAGTCCACCTCCTCCGCCGGCAGCGTGGCCACCGTCAGCGGGAAGATCTCCATGACGTACCTGCAGAAGCAGGGCGACCAGGAGTACTTCATCGGCGAGGCGGAGGGCGCCAAGGCGAAGGCCGCCGAGCTGGGCGTCGACCTGAAGGTCGTCAACCTCGGCAACGACGCCAACAAGACCATCAGCGAGGTGCAGTCGGCCATCGCGCAGAAGAGCAACGGCCTGATCATCGTGGTGCCGGACCCGGCGGTGGGCCCGCAGGTCGTGCAGACCGCGAAGGACGCCAAGGTCGCGCTGCTGACCTCGGACGACCAGATCTGCGCCACCGGCCCGGACCCGGCCTCCTGCGACAAGGCCGGGCTCATCCCCCGGATCGGCTTCTCCGGCCAGCAGATGGGCGGCGAGGTCGGCAAGCGCGCCGCCGAGGAGTTCAAGAAGGCGGGCTGGAACGCGGCCGACACCCGGATCGTCTCCGCCTGGAAGCAGGACGTCACCGTCTGCGGCGACCGGGTCAACGCGGCCAACGACGCGTTCAACGCCGGTGCGGGCGCCCAGGTGCAGAAGATCGACGTCGCCACCGACAACACCCCCACCGGCGCCCAGGACAAGATCGCCGCGACCGTCACCGCCAACCCCGGCGTCAAGCACTGGATCGTCTGGGGCTGCAACGACGAGAACGTGCAGGGCGGCGTCACCGCGCTCGCCAACGCCGGCTTCAAGGCCGACGACGTGATCGGCGTCGGCCTCGGCGCCTACCTGGCCTGCAAGGACTGGCAGAGCACCACCCCCACCGGCATGAAGGCCGCGCTGTTCATCAACGGCAAGGACGTCGGCGCGCTCGCCGTCCAGACCATGTACGACCGCCTCAAGAACGGCAAGGACTTCCCGGCCGAGGCGTTCGCCCCCACCACCATGGTCGACGCCACCACCTGGAAGAGCACCGGCGCCACCTGCAGCTGACCTCCGAACGGCCGCCGGTGCGGCTCCGCGTCCCTCCTCGCGGACCGCACCGGCCCCTCCGCCCTTCCCACCGCCCAGACTTCTCCAGCGAGGCCCGCCCTATGACCACACCCGCCGAGAGGCCGCCCTCCCCCGCCGCCGGCAGCCCCGGCAGCGGCGCCGGCGTCAAGAACCTCGTCAAACGCTTCGACGCCGTCCAGGCACTGGCAGGTGTCACCCTGGACTTCCCGGCCGGCCAGGTGACCGCCCTGATGGGCGAGAACGGCGCGGGGAAGTCCACCCTGCTGAAGATCCTCACCGGCGACCACCAGCCCACCGAGGGCCAGGTCCTGCTGCACGGCCGACCCGTCGCGCTGGGCTCGCCCACCGACGCCCGCCGGGCCGGCATCCGCATCATCCCGCAGGAACCCGAGATCATCCCGCACGTCTCCGTCGCCGAGAACGTCTACGCGGGCTCCCTCCCGCGCCGCGCCGGCCGCCGCCTGGACCGCGCCGAACTGCGCCGCCGCGTGCGCGCCGACCTGGACCGCCTGGGCTTCGCCGGCGTCCTCGACCCCGACCTGCTGGGCTCCCAGCTCACCCCCGCCCAGCGCCAACTGGTCGAGATCATGCGGGCCCTGACCGGCGAGGCCCAGGTCATCGCGTTCGACGAGCCCACCTCCTCGCTCTCCGACCACGAGGTCGAGGCGCTGTTCGCCCTGATCCGCCGCCTGCGCGACGAGGGCATCGCCGTCATCTACGTCTCGCACCGCATGCAGGAGATCTTCCGGCTCGCCGACCGGATCGCGGTCCTGCGCGACGGCGCGCTGGCCGGCGTGCTCGACGCCGCCACCACCAACGACGGCGAACTGGTGCGCCTGATGGTCGGCCGCGACCTGTCCGCCATGTTCTCCCGCGAACACGTCGCCACCGACCGCATCGTGCTGGACGTCAAGGACCTCACCACCGACGACGTCCACGGCATCGACCTGCAGGTCCGCGCCGGCGAAGTGGTCGGCCTGGCCGGACTGATCGGCGCCGGGCGCTCCGAACTCGCCCTCGCCCTGGCCGGCGACCTGCCCGTCCACTCCGGCACCGTCACCCTCGACGGCAAGCGGCTGCGCACCGGACGGCCCGGCGAGGCCATCGAGGCCGGACTCGGCCTCGCCCCCGAGGAACGCAAGGCCCAGGCCCTGTTCCTGCAGCGCTCGATCCGCGACAACACCTCCACCGTCGTCCTCAAGCGGCTACGACGCCTGCGCTTCGTACGGCGCGGCGCAGAGCGCGAACTCGCCCAGCACTACACCGACCGCCTGCGGGTGCGCACCCCCTCCATCGAGACGGAGGTCCGCAAGCTCTCCGGCGGCAACCAGCAGAAGGTCGTCCTGGCCCGCTGGCTGGCCCACAAACCCAAGGTCCTCATCCTCGACGAGCCCACCCGCGGCATCGACATCGGCGCCAAGGCCGAGATCTACCAGATCATCGCCGACCTCGCCCGCGAGGGCGTCGCCATCCTGGTGATCTCCTCCGAACTGCCCGAGGTCCTCGGCCTCGCCGACCGGATCGTCGTCATGCAGGGCGGCCGGATCACCGGCGAACTCGACCGCGCCAGCGCCACCGAGGAGAAGATCCTCAACCTCGCCATGGCCGACGACCTCAGCACGACCGCACCCGCCCCTGGAGCCACCTCATGACCACCACCACCCGGCCGGCGGCGCCCACCGAGCCCACCGGCACCACCGCCCGCTCCCTGCTGGCCTCGGTCGGCGGGCAGAACCTCAGCCTGATCGGCGCGCTCGCCGTCGTCCTCGCCCTGTTCGGCGTGCTGAACGACAACTACCTCAGCCTGTCCAACATGCAGGTCATCGCCGAAGCCGCCACCATCACCGGCCTGCTCGCCGTCGTCCAGACCGTCGTCATCATCTGCGGCGGCCTCGACATCTCCGTCGGCTCGCAGGCCGGCGTCGCCTCCGTCGTCTCCGCGATGGCCTTCACCTCCAGCGGCGCCAACCCCTTCGCGGGCATGGCCGCCGCCGTCGCCGTCGGCGTCGCGATCGGCGTCCTCAACGGCGTCATCATCGTCTACGGGCGCGTCAACCCCACCATCGCCACCCTCGCCGGCCTCGCCGCCTACAAGGGCCTGGCCCAACTCATCTCCAACGGCCGCGCCCAGGGCTACGTCCTCAACGACGACGTGTTCATCTTCCTCGGCCGCGGCAAGATCGCCGGACTGCCCGTGATGGTCTGGATCCTCATCCTCGCCGCCGTCGCCGTCCACCTGCTGCTCAAGTACACCGACATCGGCCGGAACATCTACGCGATCGGCGGCAACGACACCGCCGCCCGCCTCGCCGGCATCAACATCAACAAGTACCTGATCGCCGTCTACGGCCTGATCGGCGCCGTCGCCGCCGTCGCCGGCATCCTGCTCACCGCCCGCACCGGCTCCGGCCAGCCCACCTCCGGCAGCGAGGGCCTGGAACTCAAGGCCATCACCGCCGCCGCCCTCGGCGGCTGCGCCCTCAAGGGCGGCAAGGGCGGCATCGGCGGCACCCTGCTCGCCGTCGCCCTGCTCGGCTGCCTGGAGAACGGCCTCACCGTCCAGGGCATCAACGCCTTCTGGCAGAACGTCGCCCAGGGCGCCCTCCTCGTCGCCGCCGTCGTCATCCAGCAGCGCCGCAGCGGCGAACGCGCCGTCGGCCTACCCGCCTGACCCGACGCCGCACCCGGCGGGCGGAAGCCCGGAGTCCGAGGCCGTGGTCCGACCGCCGTGCGGTGGCCGGACCACGGCCTCGGCGGCGCCCGTTCCGGGCGAGTGCTCCGGACGGGCCGGGCAGGCCGGGCAGGTGCCGGAGAGCTCGACGGTGTGGCGGACGTCGCTGAAACCCGAGCGGACCGCGATGCGCCGGGCCCGGGGCGGTGCCGGAAGAGGCGCTCGCCGGAGTCGTCCCGGACGGTGTCGACGCGGCCCGCAGCGGAGATGCGCATGGATGGAAATCGCGGCCGGTCCCTGACCCGGGCCAGGTCGGGCACCGCCATTCAGTGAATACGATAACGATTGTCATTCTGGTGCGGTCCGTGGTTCAGTGGTGCCTCCCTCGACGCCGACCCCGGAGCGTCCGCCGTGGATTCCGTTCCTCCGCTCATCACCGCCCTGCGCGGCATCGCCGAAGGCCCGGCGCTGATCGGCGATGCCGGCCGGGCGGTCAGCGGCGCCGAACTGCTGAGCGGCGCGGCACCGACCGACCCGCTGTCGCAGGCCGTGGCCGCCCGGGTCTGGGCCGCCCGGGCGGCGACCCGCGAGGAGGATCCGGAGGAACGGCGCCTGCGGTACTGGGCCGGCGTCCTCGGCCCGCCGCCGATCCGGCACACCGTGCTGCTGCCGCCGACCGGCCTGGGCGTCGAACTGGCCCTGGCCACCCTGCTCGCCGGCGGCACGGTCGTCCACGGCGACCCGGCCCGGCCGCCGGCCGAGCTACTCGCCGACCTGTCCCGCTCGCGCTCCACCCACCTGAGCCTTCCCTCGGAACTGCTCTGGCGGATCAGCGCGTTGGACGATCAGCACGCCCAGGAGCTGGACGCCCTGCGCCGGGTGCTGCACGTCGGCCCCGAGCCGCGCCAGGAGGACGTGTACGCCGCCGTCGAGGCGCTGGGCGCGGTCGTGGCGCACGTCCGCGCGCCCCGCGGCAACGCCGAGGCCTCGGACGACGACCTGCGGCAGGTCGTCACCGCCGCCACCGACGCGGCCTGGAAGCGGCTCATCGGCGTCACCGCCGAGCAGGCCCGGGTGTTCACCGCCCGCCTGGACGCCGCCGTGCTCTCCTCGATGCTGCTCGCCCTGCGCCGCGACGGCGTCCTCGAGGAACCCGGCCGCGGCCACCCGCTCCCCGAGATCCTGCGCGCGGCCCGGGTCGCCCCCGCCCACCGCCGGCTGGTCGGACGCTGGCTGGCCGAGCTGACCCGGCACGGGCTGACGACCCGCCGGGGCGGGCTGTTCGCCGCGACGCGGCCGGTCCACCCGGCGGACGCCGCCCGCGCCTGGCAGTCGGCCGCCGACGCCTGGACCGGCCGGCTCGGCTCGGCCACCGTCATCGACCACCTGCGCACCGCCGCCGAACGGCTGCCCGCCCTGCTCACCGGCGAGCAGCAGGCCGCCGCGCTGCTGCTGCCCAAGGGCAGCACCCGGATCGTCGACGCCCGCGCGACCAGGACCGCCGCGGGCCGCTACCGCGCCGCCGTCCTCGCCGCGGCCCTGCGGCGGATCGCCGCCGACCACCCCGGGCCCGGACCGCTGCGGGTGCTGGAACTGGCCGCCGGCGCCGCCACCGGGGAGATCACCCGCGCCCTCGCGGACCGGACCGCGCCCGCCGCCGACTACCTCTGCACCGACCCGTCCGACCTGCTGCTGGCCGCCGTCCGCACCCGGGTCGGCCGCCACCCGCACCTGCGGTACGCCCGGTTCGACCTGCACCACCCCGGGCCTGGGCCCGGGGCCGCCGACGGCCCGTTCGACGTGGTGGTCGCCGACGGCGCGCTGGCCGCCGCCCCCGACCCGGACCTCGCCGCCCGGCGGCTGACCGCACTGCTCGCCCCCGGCGGATGGCTGCTGCTCAACGAACCCGTGCGCACCCGCCTGGAGTTCCTGGTCGGCGACGCGTTCCTGCCCCACCTGCACCCGCACGACCCCCGGACCGACCCCGACGCACCCCCGCCCGGCGCCCCGCGCTGGCACGCGGCCCTGACCCGGGCGGGGGTGCGCACCGTCCTGGCCGTCACCGGGGACGACCACCCCGTCACCCTGCTCGGCGACCAGCTCCTCGCCGCCCGCGCCGGGTGACCGCCGCACGCTGCCGCGCGGGCTGACGGTCAGGAACTCGCCGACCCCGGTGGAGCGCGGGCGTCCCACCGGGAGCTCCTCCCCGCAGACCGGCTTCGTCGTCGACGGCACCGCGCTCGACGCCTCCTGACCCGAAGACGGCAAGGGGCCGCAGCGCGAAGCTGCGACCCCCTGCTCCTTGCTCAGCTCACGGCGTCAGCAGGCCGCGTTCGTACGCCTTCGCCAGCCGGCGCGGGACGAGGTGCTCGCGCCCGTCCACGGTGACCGGAACCAGCTGCGGGGCCGCGGCCTTCCACTGGGCGCGGCGGTGGCGGGTGTTGCTACGGGACGTCTTCCGCTTGGGTACGGCCATCATGAGCTCCTATCGAACGTCGGAGATGAACTTCCGCAGCAGGGTGGTGTTCTGGTAGTCGGTGCACTCGATGCCCGCCTCGCTCGGCGGGTCGGGGCGCTTGGCCATGTCTGGCCCTTCGTTCCGTTCATTCGGGTGGTCAGGAGACGGGTTCGAGCAGGTCCGCGAAGGCGTCGGGGAGGGTCTTCCAGCCCGGCTCGCCCGCGAGCAGTTCGGCGTCGGTGAGCAGGCAGGAGTCGAGCAGTTCGGTGATCCCGTCGGCGTCCAGTCCTTCGGCGGTGAAGGCGAGTTGCTGGATGCGGTCGCCGTGCCGCGGGTGCCAGTCGAGGGCGGCGGCGGCCCGGCGCTCGGGCGGGTAGTGCTCCCACTCTTCGTCCGGCAGCACCGCCAGCCACGGCCCGCACTCCTCGACCGCCAGGTCGGCCCCGGCCGCGTCCCAGGCCAGCATCAGTTCGGGGCGGTTGGCCAGCCAGAACCGGCCGCGGCTGCGCTGCGCGGCCGGGACGAGCAGTTCCAGCGCGTCGTGCAGCCGCACCGGGTGCAACGGGCGGCGGCGCTCCCAGACCAGGGTGGCCACACCCGCGTCGTCGGCCTGCTGCGGCAGCAGGGCCAGGGCCGGGTTGACCCGGTCGCGGGCGGCGGGGACGTCGAAGCCGCCGAGTGCGGCCCGCAGCAGTTCGCCCGTCCCGAGCACCACCCGCCGGGCGGTGGGGTGCAGTTGGCGCAGCATCGCGATGCCGGTGTCGCCGCCGCGGGCGACGGCGAGGGTGGTGGCGTACTCGATCTGGTGGGCGAGCGCCCCGGCCCGGGTTCGGGTGTCGTCGGCAGAGGTGTGCTCGGCGTGCTCGGCGAGGTCGTCGGAGACCGAGAGTTCGCCGAGCAGCCGGTCGGGGTCGAGTGCCGTGACCACCCCGGCGAGTTCGATCAGTTCGGCCATCGGACGGCCGTCCACCTCCCCTTCGGCAATCACCTCGACCACCGGGTGCGGATCGCTGCCGCCCCACAGTTCGACGATCGCCAGGCCGTGCTCACCGGCTTCGGCGAGCCCGGCCAGTTCGGGCAGCAGGTCCTCGCGCACCGCGCAGCAGGGGCAGTCGTTGACCAGCGGCAGTTCGCCGGTGTCCACCATCCCTTCCGCGTCCCGCAGTTCGCGGTGCACCACGCCGCGGTCGGCGTCGCGCAGGTCGTGGTGCAGGACCACCGCGCCGATGCTCGCGTCGAGCAACTCCTTGACGGCGCGGCGGCGTTCGGCACGGTGCAGGCCGACGACCACCACGACGGGGAGCCGCAGGTGTGCGGGCACCGCGCTCACCAGCTCGACTTGCGCACGCCCGGCAGCTGTCCGGCGTGCGCCATGGTGCGCAGGTTGATCCGGGACAGGCCGAAGGCCCGCTGGTAGCCGCGCGGGCGGCCGTCCACGGAGTCGCGGTTGCGCAGGCGGGTGGCACTGGCATCCCGGGGCTGGCGGGCCAACTCGGCCTGGGCGGCGGCGCGTTCCTCCGGCGTGCTGGCGGGGTGCGCGACGGTCCGCTTCAGTTCGGCCCGGCGCTCGGCGTAGCGGGCGACCAGGGCTCGGCGGCGCTCGTTCTTGGCGATCTTGCTGCGCTTGGCCATCAGACCTTCTCCCCGCGGGCGCGGATCCGGGCGACGGCGGCCTCGATCCCGATGGTGTCGACGGTCTTGATCCCCTTGGCGCTGAGCGTGAGGCGGACGTAGCGGCCCTCGCTGGGCAGCCAGTAGCGCTTGCGCTGGACGTTCGGGTCGAAGCGGCGCGGGGTGCGGCGGTGCGAGTGGGAGATCGCGTTGCCGAATCCCGGCCTGCGGCCGGTCAGTTGGCAGTGGGCGGACATCGGTGCTCCGTTCCGGGCAGGTTGATGCGAGCACTCTACATGAAAATGGATTTCATTTTGCTACAGTCGCACCCCACCCCGAGCACCGCCCCGTCGACGGTCAAAACTTGGCAACGGTTTTCATCTCGACGCTCATCGACCATGGTTTCGACATTCATTTTCATCTAGCATGGCGCCTGCCCGGAGGGGCCGGGGCCGCCCGTGGCGGCCCCGACGAACAAGTCCCGCACCACCCAGTCCTGGAGGACTCATGCCCACGCCCACGTCCCGTCGCCTGGCAGCCCTGATATCCGGTGCCTGCCTCGCCCTGCTGGCAGGCTGCGGCAGCTCGTCCGACTCCGGGACCGACAAGAACCCCTCGACCGGCCCCGGCGCTTCCACCGTCCCGGTGGTCGCCTCCACCAACGTCTACGGCGACATCGTCAAGCAGATCGGCGGCGACAAGGTCACCGTCACCTCGATCATGGACAGCCCCGACCAGGACCCGCACTCCTTCGAGGCCAGCACCCAGAACCAGCTGACCCTGTCCAAGGCGAAGGTGGTCATCGAGAACGGCGGCGGCTACGACGACTTCGTCGACCGCATGCTCAAGAGCAGCAACGCCTCCCCCGAGCTGATCAACGTCGTCGACCTCTCCGGCAAGACCGCCCCGGCGGGCGGGGAGCTCAACGAGCACGTCTGGTACGACTTCCCCACCATGGCCGCGCTCGCCGACCGGATCGCCGCCGTCCTCGGCAAGGCCGACCCGGCGAACGCCGCCGCCTTCACCGCGAACGCCGACGACTTCAAGACGAAGCTCCAGGGCCTGGCGGCCGAGGAAGCCGACGTCAAGAAGGCGCACGACGGCGCGGCCATCGGCATCACCGAGCCCGTGCCGCTGTACATGACCGAAGCCGCCGGCCTGGTCGACAAGACCCCCTCCGAGTTCAGCGAGGCGATCGAGGAGGGGGACGACGTCTCCCCGCAGGTCCTGCAGGAGACCCTGGCCCTGTACCGCGACAAGCAGGTCAAGGCGCTCGTCTACAACGCACAGACCAGCGGCCCCCAGACCGACAGGGTCAAGGACGCGGCCACCGCGGCCGGCATCCCCGTCGTCCCCGTCACCGAGACCCTGCCCCGGGGCAAGGACTACCTGACCTGGATGACCGCCAACGTCGACGCGCTCGCCGGCGCGCTGGGCAAGTGAGGCGACCGGCCACGGCCCCCGCACCGCGGGCGCCCCGGGGCCGGCCCGGCCCCGGGGCGGAGCCGGCCGCCTCCGGCACCGTCCCCGTGATCAGCCTGCGCGGCGCCGCGCTGTCCTACGGCGAACGCACGGTGTGGCACGGCCTCGACCTCGACGTGCGGCCGGGCGAGTTCCTGGCCGTGCTCGGCCCCAACGGGTCCGGCAAGAGCAGCCTGGTGCGAGCCCTGCTGGGCCGACAGCCGCTGTCCGCCGGAAGCGTGACCGTGCTCGGCCGCGCCCCGCGCGAGGCCGGCCGACGGATCGGCTACGTCCCCCAGCAGGCGGCGCTCTCGGCGCAGGCCCCGCTGCGCGCCCGCGACCTGGTGCGCTTCGGCATCGACGGCCACCGCTTCGGGCCGCGGCTGCGCACCGCCGGGATCAGGCGCCGGGTCGACGAGATCCTGGAGTCCGTCGGGGCCTCGGCCTACGCCGACGCCCCGGTGGGCCTGCTGTCCGGCGGCGAGCGCCAGCGCGTGCGCATCGGGCAGGCCCTGGCCACCGACCCGAGCGTCCTGCTCTGCGACGAGCCGCTGGTCTCCCTCGACCTGCACCACCAGCGGGCCGTCACCGAACTGATCGACGCCCGGCGCCGCTCGCACGACACGGCGGTGGTCTTCGTCACCCACGAGATCAACCCCGTCCTCGACCTCGTCGACCGCGTGCTCTACCTGGCACCGGGCGGCCACCGGGTCGGCACACCGGACGAGGTGCTCACCTCCGCGTCGCTGTCCCGGCTCTACGGCACCCGGGTCGACGTGGTCCGCGTGCACGGCCGGGTCGTGGTCCTCGGCGTCCCCGACGAACCCGGCACCCCGGCGCACCACGCCGACGAGCCTGGAGGAACCCGCCCATGAACCTCGCCGACGGGATCTGGCACCAGATCTTCGCCTACGACAACTACGGCGAACTGCTCGCCCTGGTCCGCAACTCCCTGATCGCCGGTGCCGCGCTCGGTCTGATCGGCGGTCTGGCCGGGGTCTTCGTCATCATGCGCGACCTGCCCTTCGCCGTGCACGGCATCAGCGAACTCTCCTTCGCCGGCGCCTCGGGGGCGCTGCTGCTGGGCGTGAACGTCGTGGCGGGCTCGATCGCCGGCTCGATCGTCGCGGCCGGCGCGATCGGCGTCCTCGGCGCGCGGGCCCGGGACCGCAACTCCGCGATCGGCATCCTCATGCCGTTCGGCCTGGGGCTCGGCGTGCTGTTCCTCGCGCTCTACCACGGCCGCGCGGCCAACAAGTTCGGCCTGCTCACCGGCCAGATCGTCGCGGTGGACACCCCGCAGACGGCCTGGCTGCTCGGCACCTCGGCCGTCGTCCTCGCCGCACTGGCGGTGATGTGGCGCCCGCTGACCTTCGCCAGCGCCGACCCGGACGTCGCCCAGGCCCGGGGCGTCCCGGTGCGCACCCTCTCCTTCGCCTTCATGATCGTGCTCGGTCTCGCGGTCGCCCTGTCGGTCCAGGTCGTCGGCGCGCTCCTGGTCCTCACCCTCGTCGTCACGCCCGCCGCGGCCGCCTCCCGCATCACCGCGTCACCCGTCCTGATGCCCCTGCTCAGCGTCGTCTTCGCCATCGTCTCGATCGAGGGCGGCATCCTGCTGGCCCTGGGCAGCTCCGTTCCCATCAGCCCCTACGTCACGACCGTCTCGTTCGCGATCTACGTGGTCTGCCGCCTCGTCGGCACCCGCCGGAGCCGACGGTGGGAGAGCAGGCGGAGGACCCCGCGAACGGCCTGAACCGCACCGGGCGCAGGCCGGGGGCCACGGCCCCGGCGAAGTCCGCTTCGAGCCCCTCGCGCCCGTGCTGATGTCGGCGCTGCCGTGCAGGGCCAGGACGTGGGCGTCGGGGAGCGGGGCGTGAAGCATCGGCGGGTCGTGCCACTCCGGTCCGCCGGCGGCGTTCAGCGGGCCGGGCCGTCGGAGGCGGCGCGCAGGGCGAGCAGGGCGGTGTCGTCGCTGGGCCGGCCGCCGTGCTGGGCCTCCAGGACGGCGTCGAGGTGGGCGACGGTGGCGACGGCGTCCAGGCCCCGGGTGTCGACCAGGGCCCGGGCGAGGTCGGCCTCCTCAAAGCGTGCCACCGCCTCGCGCGGGGCGGTGCCGGTGCGGGGGCGGGCCTCGATCGCGCCGTCGGTGTAGAGGAGCAGCAGGTCGCCGGGGGCGAGGGTGAAGGGAACGTCGGTGAGGTGGACGTGGGGCTCCGGCAGGACGCCCAGCACGGTGCCCGGCTCGCCGAGCTGCTCCACGGCTCCGTCGGTGCGGCGGATCAGCGCGGGCGGGTGGCCGCCGAGGGCGAGAGTGCCGACGACGCCCTGATCGGTGAGGTGGAAGGCGGCGTAGGCGCAGGTCAGGAACCGGTCGGCGCCCTGGGCGACCATCGCGTCGTGCAGGCGCTTGAGCAGGACGGCCGGGCTGCGGGTGTCGGTGGCGTCCGCGCGCAGGGTGTGGCGGGCCATCGAGCTGAGCTGGGCGGCCTGCACGCCCTTGCCGCACACGTCGCCCATCACCGCGCCCCAGTTGTCCCCGTGGGTGGGGAAGAGGTCGTAGAAGTCACCGCCGACCTCGATGTCGGCGCGGTCGCGTCGGGAGGCGGGCAGGTAGGACGCGGCGGCCTCCAGGCCGGGGACGGTGCGCAGCGCGTCGGGCAGCAGCCCGGCCTGGAGGGTGCGGGCGAGGTCGGCGGAGCGCCGGTGGGCGTGCCGGGCGGTGGTGAGGGCCTGGCGGAGGTTGATCTCGGCGGACACCGAGCGGGCCAGGGTGGCCAGGGTGGCGATGTCGGCGTCCGACCAGGGGCGGGGGTCGTCGTCGATGACGCACAGCGTGCCCAGCACGTGCCCGTCCGCGTCGAGGAGGGGCTGGCCGGCCCAGGCGCCGATGTGCATCGGGTGGGTGGCGGGGTGGTGGGCGGTGCGCGGGTCGCGGGCGGCGTCGTCCACGACGAAGGCGTCGGCGGTGCCGACCACGAAGGGGCAGTAGCTCGCGCTCAGCGGGCCCTGCCGGTCGGCGAGGTCGGGCAGGTCCACTCCGATGCTGGACTTCCAGAACGAGCGGTCGGCGTCGACCAGGGTCACGAACGCACGGCCCGCGCCGGTGATCCGGGCGGCCAGCGAGGCGAGGTCGTCGAAGACCTCCTCCGGGCCGGTGTCCATCAGCCCCGTCGCCGCCACCGCCCGCAGCCGGTCCGGATCGGACAGTGCCGCGGGCAGGCCGTCCACCCGCACCCCGCCCGGATGCTCCACCACCAGCCGTCCTCTTCCCTGCTCCGTGCCGCCCGTGCCGTCCCGTCCCCTCCAGTGTGCCCGCACGGCCCTGCCGGGCGGGTCGCCGGGTCCGGTCTCGTGGCCCAGCGGCCGGGTCAGCTGTCGAGGACGCCGACGGCGTGGGCGATCACCAGCAGGGTGGTGATGAGGGCGGCGATGCTCTCGATCGACATCAGGGCCTTCGCGCGGGTGGAGAGCGGCATGGTGTCGGTGGGGCTGAAGGCGGTGGAGTTGGTGACCGAGATGTAGAGGTAGTCCATCAGGGTGGGCACCCAGTCGCTGGTGCGGCTGGAGCCGTCGGCGACCTCCTCGACGGTGTCGTGGTTCTCGTCCTGGGAGAACCGGAAGTCGGCGAGCGGGAGTTCGGAGCGCTCCGCCTGGGTGCGCACCACCGGGCCGCCGCGGTCCAGCTCCCAGAACGCCAGGCCGAAGACCACGATGTCGGTCGCCCAGACCTGCAGCGCCGCCAGCAGCAGCGAACCGCCGTCGGCGGCCTGTTCGGTGACCATGGCGTGGACCAGCAGTCCGAGCGCCACCAGGTTGCTGAACCCGATCAGACCGACCAGCGCCAGCGAGACGCCGCGGGAGAAGCGGTTCTGCCGGGTCATCCGGCGCGGGTTGACGGCGATCAGCGGGATCAGCAGCAGCAGTTCCAACCCGGGCAGCACGAACCGCGGCCCCACCAGCAACTGCTCGGGGAGCGCCAGGTAGAGCGCGATCGCCACCAGCGTCGCCACGACGGCGGGCAGCCTGGCCTCGCCGCGCCGCTCGTGCCGGGCGAAGCGCTCGCGCGCCTTGACCCGGTGGTCGGGCGTCTTCCTGCCCTGCTCCATGGACGTCCCCTTGCCTCGGTACGGCTGCCACCTGCGGCTTCCCCGCCCCGGGCGGTCCACTCCTGCGACGGCCCGGGGGCAGGCCGGGCCGGGCGGTGCGTGCCGCGCTCCGGCAGGGGCGGACGGCGGGCGGGCGTACCCGGATCGCCGCGGTCGTGCCGCCGCGGTGGCGGGCGCGGGGCGGGGGTCAGCGCAGGCCGTGGGGCAGCGCGGGGTGGGTGTCAGCGCAGGCCGTGGGGCAGCGCGGGGTGGGTGTCGGCGATCTGTAGGAGGCGGTTGTACTTGGCGGTGCGCTCTCCGCGGGCCGGTGCGCCGGACTTGATCTGTCCGCAGCCGGTGCCGACGGCGAGGTCGGCGATGAAGGTGTCGTCGGTCTCGCCGGAGCGGTGGGAGACCATGGCCGCGTAACCGGCCTGCCGGCACAGCCGCATCGCGTGCAGGGTCTCGCTGACGGTGCCGATCTGGTTGGGCTTGATCAGGACGGCGTTGGCGACGCCCGCCTCGACGGCCGCGGCGATCAGCGCGGGGTTGGTGGTCAGGTTGTCGTCGCCGACCAGCTGCACCCGGTCGCCGAGTTCGCCGGTCAGCTCCGCCCAGCCGTCGGAGTCGTCCTGGCCGAGGCCGTCCTCGATGCTCCAGATCGGGAAGTCGTCCGCCAGCTGCCGGTACCAGGAGATCATGTCCGTGCTCGACCGGGCCTGCCCGTCGACGAGGTAACTGCCGTCGGGGCGGCGGAACTCGCTGGCGGCCGGGTCGAGGGCGATGGCCACGCCGTCGCGGCCCGCCCGGTAGCCGGCGTCCCCGATCGCCGCGACGATCAGCGACAGCGCTTCCTCCGGGCGGTGCAGTCCGGGCGCGAAGCCGCCCTCGTCCCCGAGGCCGGTGGCGTGGCCCGCGGCGGCGAGCCGGGCGCGCAGGGCGCCGTAGACCTCGGAACCGGCGCGCACCGCCTCGGCGGTGGACGGCGCCCCGAGGGGGGCGATCATGAACTCCTGGAAGTCGAGCGGGTTGGGGGCGTGGACGCCGCCGTTGAGGACGTTGAAGTGCGGCACCGGCAGGCGGGGTTCGACGTGCCCGGGCGTCAGGTGCTGCCACAGGGGGACGCCCGCGCGGACGGCGTCGGCCCGGGCTGCGGCCATGGAGACGCCGATCAGGGCGTTCGCGCCGAGGCGGGACTTGTCCGGGGTGCCGTCCAGCTCCCGCAGGGCGGCGTCGAGGGCCTCCTGGTCGGGGAAGGTCGCGCCGCGCAGGGCGTCGGCGATCTCGCCGTTCACCCCGGCGACGGCTTTCAGGACGCCCTGGCCGCGGTAGCGGGCCGGGTCGCCGTCGCGCAGTTCGACGGCTTCGGTGGCGCCGGTGGAGGCGCCGGACGGGACTCCGGCGCGGCCCCGGCTGCCGTCGCCGAGGCCGACGACGACCTCCAGGGTGGGCCGGGAGCGGGAGTCGAGGATCTCGGCGGCGTGGACGTGCGCGAGGTGGATCGCCATCGGTGCGGGTCCTTTGACGGAGGAGGGAGGGGTGGGGGGAGGGTCAGCCCAGCGGGGCGGTAGCGCGGGCGAGGGAGGCGGTGATCTCGGCCTCGGCGGCGGCGCGGTCGGCCCAGTCGGCGCCCTCGACGGACTTGCCGGGCTCCAGGTCCTTGTAGACCTCGAAGAAGTGCCGGATCTCGCGCAGGTCGTGCTCGGGCGCGTCCGCGAGGTCCCGCAGGTGCGCGTTGCGCGGGTCGCCGGCGGGCACGCAGAGCACCTTGTCGTCCTCCCCGTGCTCGTCGCTCATCCGGAACATGCCGATCGCCCGGGCGCGGACCCAGGTGCCGGGGAAGAGCGGTTCGCCGGTCAGCAGCAGCGCGTCCAGCGGGTCGCCGTCGCGGCCCAGCGTGCCGTCGACGTAGCCGTAGTCCGCGGGGTAGCGGGTGGAGGTGAACAGCATCCGGTCCAACCGGATGCGACCCGACTCGTGGTCCATCTCGTACTTGTTGCGCGATCCCCGGGGGATCTCCACGACGATGTCGAATTCCATGCTCTCGTCCCTGCCGTACCGGATGTGACGGACCTTCCGGCAGGCCGACGATGCACGTGGCCGAGGGGTGCGGGGGCACAGCTCTCCTACCGGGAAGGGTAGGGACTGTTGGCAGCCCGAGGCTGCGGTTACGGCGAGCCCCACCGCCGTGCAACACCGTCAGGATACGCCGTGCCCGCGGGTGCTGTCGCAGCCGTCCCGGGAGCCGGACGGCCGCCGCGTGCGAGGCGGGCGCAGCCGGCACCGAGCAGCCAGCCCCCGACGACGTCGCCGGGCCAGTGCACGCCCAGTCTGATCCGGGACGCGCCCACCAGCGCCACCGCCGCCCCGGCGGCCGGGCCGCGCCCGACCGCGGCCGCGGCGAGGGCGGTGTGCCGGGACGGGAAACTCGCCCCGTGCGGCCGGACCCGCCAGGCCGACCTCGGCGGCCGGGGACGGACCAGGACCCGCTTCAGCACCCCCTGGCCCGCGTCCGCGCCCGCCACCGCGGCCAGCGGCCGCCAGCGCCCCCGGCCCCGGCCGCGCAGGCACCGGGCGGCGGCGAGGCCGTAGGAGGCCGGCCGGTCACCGAGGCGGCTCACCGCCCGCCACCACGGCGCGTCCCGGCCGTCGCCGGTGAGCACGGCGAACAGGCGGCGTTCGGCGCGGTGCGCGCTCACCGGTGCTCCGGGGACGGGTCCTCGCCGAGGTCCACGGCCATCTCCCAGGGGCGCAGGCCCTCGACGACGATCTCCGGCACCTGGTGCCGGACGCGGTGCAGCGCACCGATCCGGTCGGCGATCGGCGGCCGCAGCCGGATCCGCGCCAGCTGGTCGAGCGCCACCAGCTGCGGTCGCAGTCCGCTCTCGCACGGCGCGAGCGCGCACGCCGCCCGCTCGTCCACGTCCGGGTAGCGGAACACCACGTCCAGCATCCGGCGCGACACCGCCTCGTTCACCGAGTCCACCACCAGCACCGCGCGCCCGGCCCGGCACACGAGGCCGGTCTCCTCGGCCAGTTCTCGGCGCGCGCACTCCTCCAGCCCCTCGACGGCGCCGGGCACCCCGCCCGGCAGGCTCCAGTCGTTCGGTCGCGAGCGCCGCACCAGCAGCACCGCCGTCCCGCTGAACACCAGCGCGCTGCACCGCACGTCCACATCCGGCATGATCCGCTCCCGCCGGTCCGGGTCCGCCGCCCGCTGCCGGGGGCGGACCGTCCGCAGGAGCCATCAGCGCCGGGAACGGCGCGGTCGAAGGCGAGCCCCATCGCCTGCCTTCCATGCCAGCACAGCCGCCCGCCCGTCGCACCCCCGGACGGCCGCGCCCCCGGACGACCGCACCCCGGACGACCGGATCCGCTGCCGGGCATCGCGCGCCCCGGCTGACGGCGTCCACGTCGAGCGCGAGGAGCGGGCCGCTCGGTCGTCGCCAGGAACCACCGGCCGGGCTCCGGCTGCCGCGCGATATCCCGGTGACCGTCATCGACCGGCCCGGAATACTGGCCGCCATGGATGAAGTCGAGGTTCTCGTCGCCCATTCCGAGCGCGCGACCCTGCGGGTCGGCGACGTCTTCCTGAAGGTGGACGCCGATCGGGCGCGCCTCGACGCCGAAGTCGAGGCGATGGCCCTGGCGCCCGTCCCGACCCCGGAGATCCTCTGGTGCAAGCCGCCCGTGCTCGCGATCGCCGCCCTCCCGGGGACGACGCTCGGGCACCTCGGTGCGCCGTCGACCGCGTCGCCGACGGCGTGGGCCGCAGCGGGCGCCGCCATCCGGAAGCTGCACGACGCGCCGCTGCCACCCCGGCCCGGCCGAGCCGGCCGGAGCATCGGCGCGCTGACGGCGGAACTCGACGACGAGTGCGAGTCGCTCCTGGCGAACGCCGTTCTGCCCGCCGACCTGGTCACCCGCGGTCGCCAGGTCGCCGAGGCCGCGCTCCGGCCGTGGACTCCGGTCTTCACGCACGGCGACCTGCAGATCGAGCACGTCTTCGTCGACGGCGACCAGGTCACCGGCATCATCGACTGGTCCGAGGCGGGCCGGGGCGACGCCCTGTACGACCTCGCCACCTTCACGCTCGGGCACGAGGAGCACCTCGGCGACGTCCTCGCGGGCTACGGCACCGACATCGACATCGACCTCGACGTGATCCGCGCGTGGTGGTCGTTGCGAAGCCTGCTGGCGGTTCGCTGGCTGATCGAGCACGGCTTCGACCCGTTCGCGCCGGGCTGTGAAGTCGACGCGCTGAGATCCCTGAGGTGAGATCGCGGGACCTGCTCCCCCGTTCCCACCGCCCGCGGCGCGGCCACGGCGACGCCCCGATCGCCCGAAACCTCGCCCGGGCCACTGTCAGCCGAACGGGTGAATCCGGCGACGGTTGCGGCCTCCTCGTCCGCCCCGCCGCCCGCGCCGCCCGCGCCGTCCCGGACGCCGAGCGGGCAGTCGCCCTCGAACAGGCTCTCGCCGCCTGTGTGCTGGGAAGCGGCCGCCGGCCCGAGGGGCTCCCGCCGACCGGACCTCGCGGTGGACGGCGCCGCCCGGGTGCTCGAAAACGCCCCCTTCGACCCAGGCACGCCCGGAGGAAACCCGCTTGATCGGGGGCTGCCCGATCCCCGAGCATCGGACCCCCGGCCGCCCCGTCGAGTTCCCGACCTGCCATGGAGAGCTGGTACTTGCCGACCCGGCCCGCCCGGCCCGCCCGGTCGGGCCGTCCCGTGAGACCGGATACGGAGCCCTGATTGCCTGTCACCTCCGCGGAGATCGCCGCCACCACCCGCGCCTACCTCCGGCGCCACCCCGGCGAACTGGGCCGGCTCCAGCCGCTGCTGGACCTGCTGGCCGCCGTGCCGGACCCGACCAGCCGCGCCGCGCTGCCCGCGCACGTCACCTGCAGCGGCGTCGTCGTCGACCGCGACCTGCGCGTGCTGCACGTCCACCACCGGGCCACCGGGCTGGTGCTCTGCCCGGGCGGGCACGGCGAACCCGGGGACACCAGCCTGCTGGCGACGGCGGTCCGCGAGGTCGCGGAGGAGACCGGAATCCCGCCCGGGGCGCTCTGCCTGGTGCCGGGGCTGCTGGACACGCCGGTCGACATCGACGTCAACGACATCGACCCGAACCCCGGCAAGGGCGAAGGCGCCCACCGGCACTACGACTTCCGCTTCGTCCTCCACCTCGCCGACGACGGACCACCGCCCGTGCGCCTCCAGGAGGCGGAGGTGACCGGGGCCGAGTGGCGCCCGCTCACCGAGGTCTCCTCGCCCGAGCTGCGCGCCAAGCTCCTGGCGGCGGGGCTGACCGGCCGACCGGAGCCCGTGAATGCCTCCGCCCTCGTCCACGACGGCCGCGGCGGGTACCTGCTGCACCTGCGCGACGACGTCCCCGGCATCTGGGCGCCGGGCGAGTGGAGCCTGCTGGGTGGCGGTCGCGAGGCGGGCGACGCCACGATCGAGGCGACACTACGACGCGAACTCGCGGAGGAGGTGCCCGGGTTGAGCCTCGGGCCGGTCGAGCCGCTGACCGTCGAGTGGACGACCGACCGGCACGGCCTGGCCGTCCCGATCCAGGTCTTCAGCGCCCGCTGGGACGGCCACCCCGACACCGCGGACCTGCGCGAGGGCGTCCTCGTGCACTGGTTCCGGCCCGCGGACCTGCACCGCCTCCGCCTGCGCGACTCCACCCGCCACCTCATCCGGGAGCACGCCGCCACCCGGCCGCCCGCGCTGCCCGGGCACCGACCGCTGCCCGCCCACCCGCCCACCGCCCCCGCCGCCCCGATGTGGGGCAGCGTCTTCTTCACCACCGAGGACGGCAGGGCCGTGCTGCTGCGCGCCACCGACCCGGCCGAGGGCCTCCCATGGGCGGGCGGCGACGTCGAATTCAGCGACCCGAGCCCGCTGCACACCGCGGTGCGCGCGTGCGCGGAGGAGACCGGAATCCGGCTGGAGCCCGACCCGGCCCGGCTGCCGCTGCTGGCCACCGTGTTCGAACAGCCCGGGGGCGGCTGGCCGGCCAAGGTCGGATTCGCCTTCCACGGCGGCGCGTTGACGCCCGAGCAGGTGGCCGGAATCCGGCTCGACCCGGCCGAGCACACCGAGGTCGTCCTGCTCTCCCGCGACGAGTTGGCCGCGCTGAGCGATCCCCGCCACGCGCAGCTCACCCTCGCCGTGCTGGACGCGGCGCGCACCGGCACGCCCGCCCACGTCGTCCGCTGACACCCTGCCCTGACACCGGCACCGGCCCACGCCCCGCCCCGTCCCGTCTGCCCGGCCCGGACCGGCCACGGCGGCCGACGGCTCGCGGGCCCTTGCGCGGGATCCGCGCGCACTGTGGGCGGAGGCCGAGGCGGTGCACGCTCGGTGGGCTGCGGCCGGTCGACCCGCCGGGTAAGGGTACGGGGTGGAGTTCGGCGGCGCGCGGGTACGGGGGCGGCAGGGCGGCGGCGTCCTGGGAGCTGCCCGTGACCCGACCCGCCCGTCCGCACCACCGCCCTGACCGATGCGAAACGCACCGCTCCGACCGGCCCGGAACGCACCGCCCGCCGCTCGAAGGACCCGAAGGACCCGAAGGAGAAGCCCGATGACACCGCCCCCCGTCCGCCCGGCCACGTCCGAGGACGCCGAGGAACTGCTGCGCCTGCGGGTCGACGTCCTGACCGGCCGACCGGCCACCGACGCCTGGCGCACCACCTTCTTCGCCGACCTGCGGGCCCGGCTCGGCACCGACCCGCACCTGCTCGCCTACGTCGCCGATGCCGGGGACGGCACGCTGGCGGCGTGCGCGATCGGCGTCGTCTACCGGGGCTACGACGGCCCCGCCTACCCCGACGGGCGGTGGGGCCGGATCCACACCGTCGTCACCGACCCGCGCCACCGCCGTCGGGACCTGGGCGAGGCCGTCACCCGGGCCCTGGTCGGCGCGCTCCAGGAGCGGGGCTGCTCCTCGGTCGAACTGATCGCCACCCCGGAGGGCCTGCCGCTGTACGAGAAGCTCGGCTTCGACCCGGCCGCCCACTACCTGACGCTGCGCCACCCCCTCGCGGAGGCCGTCACCGTCCGGCCCGCGGCCGCGGGCGGGCCGGCGTGAAACGGCGTCGGCACGGGGCAGCTGCGGAGGGCGGGTCGTCCCCGAGCGAGCGGCTGCTGTTCGGCGGCCCGATGCGCTACGACGCCGGGTTCGTCCGCCACGAGGAAGCGGGCGTGCAGGCCGGTCTGTGGGCGGTGGCCCGGCAGATCCCCGGCATGCTGCGCCTGGCATGGCGGCTCGCCCGGCGGGCCGACCGTACGGCGCGGGCGGGGGTGGTCCTCGCCGAGATCGGCCGGGCCGGCGCGGCGGCGCTGTCCCCGGTCGTCGCCGACGAGCCGACCAGTGCGCTCGACCCGGCCGCGGAGGTGCGGGCGTTCGACAGCCTGCGCCGCCTGGCGGGCCAGGGCGCGACCGTACTGCTGATCACCCACCGCCTGGCCGCCTGCGCCGCCGCGGACCTCATCTACGTCCTCAAGGACGGCCGCCTCGTCGAACAGGGCACCCACGAGGAACTCATGGCCGTGGGCGCCGAGGACGAGCGACCGGCCGCGGGCGGCTACCGCGCCGCCTACCTGCTCCAGGCCGAGCAGTACGCCACCCGGCTGCCCGGCCCGCGCTCCGCACCCACCTCCCCCGCCGCCGAGGACGAGGACGAGGGGAGCCTTCGGTGATCGTCTGGATCAACGGCCCCTTCGGCGGGGGCAAGACCACGCTCGCCACCACCCTCCGCAACGAACTGCCCGGCGCCGTCGTCACCGACCCGGAGGAGATCGGCTTCGTGCTGCGCCAGGTCTTCCCCGGCAAGTACGCCGACTTCCAGGACAACCCGGCCTGGCGCCCGCTGGTGGCCCAACTCGTCATCCACTGCCACCGCGAGAACGGCGGCCGCCCGGTGCTCGTCCCGATGACGCTGCTGCGCCGCAGCTACGCCGCCGAGATCCACGACGCCGTCCGCACGACCGGTGTCCCACTGCGCCACCTGCTGCTCCACGCCCGCCCGGACACGGTCGCCGCCCGCATCGACACCGACCCGGAGTACCCCGGCGACGAGGCGCGCAGCGCGAAGGTCCGCGCGTTCCGGCGCGGGCGGCTCCCCCGCTACACCGAGGCGTTCGCCGACTGGCTCGCCGCCGACGCCGAGGTGATCGACACCACCGGCCTCGCGCCGCGTCAGGTCGCGGACCGGGCGCTGGAGCTGCTCGCGACCGGCGGCCCGGAAGGGGGCGGGCGGTGACGGGCCGTCACCGGCGGCCGCCACCGCCCGGGCCGCCGGAGGACGCCGCCGCCCTGCTGCACGCCGCCGCTGCCGGGCGGCCCGTCGTGGAGGAGGGCGTCGTCGTCTTCGACGGCAGCGCCGTGCCCTACGCCTACCGGACCGTGCACCGGCCGGACGGACGGTGCGAGCGCCACCTCGAACGCCTGGACCCGCCCCCGCCTCCCCTGCTCCCCTGACCCCGGCCCGTGCGCCGAGCACACCGCCACCGCCCGCCCGGCACGACCCGAAGAAGGAGCAGCCGAGATGATCGAAGGCTGGACCACGCAATCGTCGACCGTCGTCCACCGCGGGCGCCGGATGACGGTGCGCCGCGACGAGGTCCGGCGGGCCGACGGCAGCCCGGGGACGTACGAGTACACCGAGGCGGTCGACGGGGTGCGCGTCCTGGCCCTCGACGGCCGGGGCCGCGTCGCGCTGGTCGCGGAGGACGTCTACGTCTGCGGCCTGCGGCTGCTGCTCTGCCCCGGCGGCGGCTGCGATCCGGCCGAGGACCCGGCGGCGGCCGCGCGGCGCGAGCTGCTGGAGGAGGCCGGCATCCGCGCCGCCCGGATCGAGCCGCTGACCGCGATGTGGCGGATGCCCGCGGGCGCCCGGACCCGCGAACACCTCTACCTCGCCACCGGCCTGACCGTCGGCGAGCACCGGCGGGAGGCCAGCGAGGCCGACATGGAACTGCACTGGGTCCCGCTGGCCGAGGCGGTGGCGATGTGCGCCGACGGCCGGATCACCGAGGCCGGCACCCTCGCGGCCGTCCTGCTCACCGCCCAGCGCACCGCCCGCCCACTGCCGCACCGGGCCACCGACCGGGCCCCGGCGTCCCCCGCCCCCGGGGCGACCGTCGGCGAGCCGGGAACGGAACCCCGCTGACCGCCCGTCACCGGAGCCCCGGCCCGCGCCGCCCGACGTCCCGGAGCGCCTGCTCGCCGACGGGTGTGCCACCGGCCACTCGGCTCCCCACCGACCCGGGCCGCGGCAGCGCGCCCCGTTCCGACCACCGGCCCCCGCACGTACGTGACCCGAGGACCGAGACCGTGACCGCACCTGCTCTCACCGCCGCGCACTGGAACCGGAGCTACACCGACGGCATCGCCTTCAGCGCGCTGCGCCCGCAGGAGATCGCCGCGCTCGCCGAGCACGCGCCCGCCCCCGAGGGCGGCGGCCGGGCCCTGGACGTGGGCTGCGGCCTGGGCGACCTGGCCGCCCACCTCGCACTGGTCGGCTACGCGGTGGACGCCGTCGACCTGTCGGCGGCCGCGCTGGAACGCGCCCGCGCCGCCCACCCCGAGGCCGGGGTGCGGTGGCTGGAGGCGGACGTCGAGGTCGCCGACCTGCACCACCTCCTCGGCGACCGGCCCTACGACCTGGTCACGATGCGGCTGTCCGTAGCCTTCCTGGCCGACCGGACGAACACCCTGCACCGGCTCGGCCACCTGCTGGCCCCCGGAGGGACCTTGCTGATCACCACCCCGCTCACCGCCACCACCCCCGCCGAACGCAGGCGCATCGCGCTCGACGAGGACGAGATCGCCGCCCTGACCTCCGGCTGGACGGACGTGCGCCGCCTCGACGCCGACGGCCTCGGCCTGCTGGTGCTGCGCGCCCCCTGCCGCGACACCGCCGCCACCGAGCGCAGCACCCCGGCCACCGGCAACCTCGCGATCGCCGGGGCGCTGGCCGTCGTCACCAACAGCCGCGGCCGGGTGCTGCTCGGCTGGTCGGCCCGGGGCATGTGGGAACTGCCCGGCGGCAAGACCGACACGGTGGAGGACGGCACCGGCGGGGCGCGGGCCGAGACCCTGGAGGAGACCGCGGTGCGCGAACTCGCCGAGGAGACCGGCCTGAAGGCCGACGGCGCCGCAGTAATCACCCTCTTGGTCGACCACGCCCAGCGGGTGCCGCGGATCACCGGGGTGGTGCGCGCCTTCGACGTCACCGGCACCCCGGCGGTGCGGGAGCCGGAGAAGTTCGTGCGCTGGGAGTGGTTCGACCTCGACGCCCTGGACTGCCTCGGACCGGTGTTCGCGCCCGCCGCGCAGGCCCTGAACGCGATCTGGCCCGGCACCGTGAACCGCCTACCGGAGATCTCCGCCTACCCGCACGACGCCCCGGCCCCGGCCGTGCCGGGCGCCGACCCCGAGGCCGCCCGGCGCCGCACCGCGATGACCGAACAGGTCGCCGCCGCCCACCCGCGGCTGCCCGTGGAGGTCCTGGCCGCGCTGCGCACCGTCGAGCGGCACCGGTTCCTGCCCGAGGCGGGCCTCGCCGCCGCCTACGCCCCCGACCGCCCGTACGTCACCCGCCGCGGGGCCCACGGGCAGGCGACCAGCTCCGTCTCGGCGGCGGACCTACAGGCCCTGATGCTCGCCCAGGCCGCCGTCACCCCCGGCGCCCGCGTGCTGGAGATCGGCAGCGGCGGCTGCAACGCCGCCTACCTCGCCCACCTCGCCGGGCCCTCCGGCCACGTCGTCACCGTCGACCTCGACCCGCACGTCGTGCACCGCACCCGCCGCGCCCTCGCCGAGACCGGCACCACCGGCGTCACCGCCCTGCTGGGCGACGGCAACCACGGGGCGCCCGCCCACCTGGTGCCGCGCGGCGGCTTCGACGCGATCGTGGTCACCCACGCCGCCCGCGACCTCGCCCCCGCCTGGTCCGGGCAACTCGCCGACGGCGGACGCCTGGTCCTGCCGCTCGACCTCCACACCCACACCTGGTCGCTCGCCCTGCAACGCCACGGCGACCGGCTGGTCAGCACCGGAGACTGGATCGGCTGCGGCTTCGTCCCCGACACCACCGCCGCCCCGGTCCCGCACACCCGCCTCGCCGACGACGTGCTGCTGTGGCACGCCGACGGCCCCGTCCCCGACACCGACGGGCTGGCGCGGGCCCCGCACGGCCCCGGCCACGAGCGGCGCACCGGCGTCCGGGTCAGGCTCGGCGAGCCGTACGACTCGCTGCACCTGCACCTGCTGACCACCCTGCACGGGCACGGCGGGTGCACCCTGTTCCAGGACCGGGAGCCCTCGGGCCTGACCCGGCTGCCCGGCGGCCGCACCACCCCGGCGCTCACCGCGGGCGGCTCACTCGCCTACCTCGTCCCCGAACCCACCGCGGACGGAGCGGGCGGAACGGACGGGGCCGAGTTCACCGTCCACGCCCTCGGCGAGCACGCCCCCGCGCTGGCCGAACGGATGGCCGCCGCCGTCCGCCACTGGGACCGGCACCTGCGCGGCCACGGCTACCCCCGCCTGACCGTCCACCCCACCACGGCCCCGGACGCAGCCCCCCCGGCCGCCCTCGATCTCGTCCTCGACAAGCCGTCCGCCCGCCTGGCGTTCCGCCCGGCCACCGCCCCCGCGTAGCCTGCCTGCGGGCTGAACTGCCGGAACTGCCGGAGCTGTCGGAGCTGCCGCAACGGCTCACGACCGTGGTCACGGCCCGGCAGGCAGCGGGACGGCGTCGTCGGGGAGGTTCTCCACGATCACCGCCACGGTCGCCGCCGCCCCGTCCACCTCCTGCACCCGGCGGTCGGCGAACGTCACCTCGAAGCGGCCGCTGCCGAGCGGTCTGGTCCGCGGGAAGTCGGAGCAGATGGGCGGCTCGGCCCGGCGGCTGAGGGTGAACCACCACATGCTCCGCCCCGGGGACAGGGCGCGCAGCGGCGCCTGCTCGAACGCCGCCTCGACCAGGTCCCGCCAATCGGCGGCGTGCCTGGTCCTGGTGTCCGCCGCGGCGGACCGGCGCATCATCGCCCAGCGCGCGGGCACGGCCTCGCCCCGCTCATGGGCCTCGGCCAGCTCCCAGGTCCGCAGGAAGGGCCACTGCGCGGTGAGTTCGCGCACCCTGGAGCCTGCGTGCCAGGAGCGCATCGCGCCCGCGACCTCGGACAGGTCCCGCGACTTGCCCGAAGCCATGTGGACGTTCCGGGCCCAGCAGTCGACCAGGAAACAGCGTTCGTTTTTCGCCATCAGGACGTTCACCAAGCGGTCGCCGGCTTCGATCTCCGCCGCTACGTGGCGCCAGCCCGGCGAGGACGTCAACTCGACCGTGAGTCCGGGGCCCTCACGGTCCATCACCGCTTGGAGGGCGTCGCGCAGGGAGCCCGCGTCCGCCACCTCGGGGTAGTGGGCGGCGTACGCGTGCAGAGGGTGCGCGGGATCAGCCGGTGCCACGTCCGGGAGCGGTCCGTGCTCGTGAAAGGGGCTGTCGACCTCGGGCATGCGGCCGAGTCTGCCAGAACGGCCTGCCGCACCGGCCGGTGGGGCCCTCGCGTTCCCGCTCCTCGAAGTGCCGGTGGAAGTGCCCGTGGAAGTGCCCGTACGCGGTGGTGTGCGGCGGGAGGTCGTGCGTCGGCGGTGCGGCTGGTGGATGACCTGCGAGTTCAGGGGTAGGCGCGGACGGGCGGGGAGGACCCCGGCGTCCCCGCGCCCGAGCAGACAGTCGGCAGCGCGAAGGCCGACACCGCCGAGATCGAGGAGAGGGCACACCGATGAACCAGCCGTTCCAGAGCGACGAACCCGCGCGGACCGACCAGGTGCCCGAGCAGGTCGGGCACACCCGTGAGGACCTCGGCCGCACCGTCGAGGCGTTGGCGGCCAAGGCCGACGTCAGGGAGCAGGCCGCCCACGTCAAGGAGCAGGCCGCCGACGTCAAGGAGCAGGTCAAGGAGCACGCGGCCGAGGTGAGGGAGCAGGCGGCCGGGGCGGCCGCCCAGGCGGCCGACTGGGCCCGGGAGAAGGCCGGGCAGGCCGCCGGGCTGGTCAAGGAGAAGACTCCCGATCCGGTGCTCGACAAGGCGGTCCAGGCCGCGGCGCAGGTCCGCAGGACGGCGGCCCGGGCGGGGCACCTGGCGGCCGAGCGGACGCCGGACGAGGTGGGCGAGAAGGCGACGAGTGCCGCGGCGGCGGTGCGGGCCAACCGCGTCCCGCTGCTGGCCGGGGCCGCGGTGCTGGTGGCCGTCCTGGTCCTGCTGCGCGGCCGGAAGCGCAAGTGAAGGCGGTCGCGGTCCTCTACAAGCCGGTCGGGCTGACGCTCGGCGTCGTCGGCGGCATGGTCGCGGGCGTCGCCTTCAAGCAGGTGTGGAAGGCGGTCGGCCACAGCGACGATGCCCCGGACCCCACCGACAAGGACCACGGCTGGGGTGAGGTGCTGTTCGCCGCCGCCCTCCACGGCGCGGTCTTCGGGCTGGTCAAGGCCGCCATCGACCGCGGCGGGGCCGTCGGCGTCCGGCGCCTGACGGGGACCTGGCCCGACTGACCCGCACCGGGGGGGTGCCGGACCCCGGGCGGGGTCCGGCACCCCCCGTACGGGTCCCCGATTTTCCTGACGATGAGTCAACACCGGTTCTATGGTGGTGATCCGGTCCCCGGCGACGATGCCGGACGCGGGGCGGCGGGCGCGCGGCAAGGGCGCGGGCCGCGTGGTCCACGGACCGTACGAAGGGGGAGGCGGGGGATGAAGTACCTGGTGGAGCTGCCGGTCGGCACGACGACGGTGAACGTGGAGGTGATCGCGGAGGACGAGGGACTGGTGCAGGTGTCCCGGTCCGACCGGCTGGCCCGGCGGGCGGCCAGGTCCCTGGGCGAGATGCTCGCGGACGTCCGCCCGGTCGCCGAGGAGTTCGTCGCGGGGCTCGGCTCGATGGCCCGGCGCCCGGACGAGGTGTCGCTCGAGTTCGGGCTGACGATGTCGGCGGAGGCGGACCTGGTGGTCTCCTCGGCGGCGGCGGAGGCGAACTTCAAGGTGTCGCTGACGTGGCGCCCCGCGCAGGGCAGCCCTGAGCCGAACCCGTCGCGGTGACGGCGCCGGAACCCGTGCCGGGCCTCGACGCGGGGACGCTGGAGGCGGCGATCGTGCGGGTCCGCGGCGCGGCGGCAGGGCCGGTCGGGGTCGGGTTCCTGGTGGCCGAGCGGCTGGTGCTGACCTGCGCGCACGTCGTGAGCAGCGCGCTGGGCCTCCCCGGTGGCGACGTCGCCCGGGACGGGTGGACCCGGGACGAGTGGGCCCGCGCCGCGCCCGGCATCCCGTACGCGCCCGGATGCCCGCGCTGAACCGCGCCCCGGCGGGCCGCGGGGCCGAGCGGAGCGGGTGGCCGTCACCGGTGGCCGGTACCGGTCGTCAGGGGTCGTCCTGGCGGCGGGCGGTGGCGGCGATCGACTGGCGCAGCAGGTGCCGGGCGGCCTCCAGTTCGTCGGCCCGGCGGTCGAGGACGGCCAGCCGGTCCCGGAGGCCGGCCAGGACGCCGGGGCAGGGGCGCAGGGCGGCCGCGCCGTCGGTGCAGGGCAGCAGCAGGCGGATGGTGCGGGTGGGCAGGCCGGCGGCGAGCAGGGCGCGGATGCGGCGCACCGTCTCGACCGTGTGCTCCTCGTAGTCGCGGTAGCCGTTGGCGCGGCGTTCGGAGCGGATCAGCCCGGCCCGCTCGTAGTGGCGCAGCAGCCGTTCGCCGACGCCCGTCCGCCGGGCCAGCTCCCCGATCAGCACCCGTACCCGCCCCCGTCCCGTTTGACCTTCCCATGGTGTCAGGGCGCAACAGTGCTTCCAGCGGCGGCATTCCGGGCCCGCCGGGACGGAGGGGAACGAACCAGTGATCATCGACGCGCACAGCCACGTCCACGACCCGGTCGGGGCGCACCTGGAGCTGCTGGACGAGGCCGGGGTCGACCGCGCGGTGCTCTTCGCGACCCGGCCGCACCCGGAACGGGCGGGCGACCTGGCCGCGCTGCGCCGGGAGTTGGCCGTCCTGGCGGAGGCGCTGGACGGCCGGTCCGCCACGGTGGAGGCGTACCGGGGCGCCTGGCGGGAGCTGGACGCGGCGCTGGCCGCCCGGCCGGACCGGTTCATCGGCTTCCTGTCGGTGCCGCTGGGGCTGGACGCCCGCGCGACCGCCGAACTGGTGGAACGGGAGGTGGTCGGGCGCGGGCTGCACGGGATCGGCGAGCTGACGCCGCCGCCGGGCGGGGCCGGGCTGGTCGAGCCGGTGCTCCGGGCGGCGGCCGACCTGGGGCGGCTCCCGGTGGTCGTGCACGGGTCCGCGCCGACCACCGGGCCGGACCTGGCGACGCTGGCGGCGCTGGCCCGCCGGTACCCCGGCGTTCCGCTGGTGGTCAGCCAGTTGGGCGGTCAGCACTGGATGCAGGCCGTCGAACTGGCCCGGGACACGCCGAACCTGTACCTGGAACTGTCCACCGCCCCGGTGGTCTTCGCGGTCCGGCTGGCCGTCCGCGAGCTGCCCGAGCGGACGCTGTTCGGCTCGGACGCACCGTACGGCGACCCGGTGCTCGCCCGCGCCCTGGTGGAACGGGTCACCGCGCCGGGCGAGGTCCGCGACCGGGTGCTGGGCGGGACGCTCGCCGAACTGGTCGGCCTCGGCTGAGGCACCGGGGCACCGGGGCGCTGGGGCACCGCGGCGCGGGGCCCGGCCGTACCGGTCGGACGGAGGGGCCGGGTCCCGGTCTCGGCAGCCGTCCTGCGCCGCCGGTGCCGCTCCTCCACCGTCCTGCGCCGCCGGTGCCGCTCCTCAATCGTCCTGCGCCGCCAGCGCCGTTCCTCCGATTCCGGCGGGGCGGGGGCCGGGGGGACGGGATACTGCTCGAATGCCAGATCATCGGACCGCCGCTCCGGCAAGGACCGCACCGGTCGAATCCCCCGCCCCGCCGCCCGGCCGGCCCTCGCTGCGGCGGGACGTCTCGGTCCCCGCCCTGCTGGCCGGCCTCGTGTGCATCGCCGTCTCCTTCTCCGGCCCGCTGGTCGTCGTGCTCGCCGCGGCCGCCGCCGGGCACCTGGACCCGGCGCACACCGCCTCCTGGATCTGGGCGGTGTCGATCGGCAGCGGACTGACCTGCCTGCTGCTCAGCTGGTGGACCCGCACGCCCGTCATCACCGCCTGGTCGACCCCCGGCGCGGCGCTGCTGATCGGCAGCCTCGGCGCCCACCCGTACCCGGAGGCGGTCGGGGCGTTCCTGGTCAGCTCGGTCGCCGTCGCGCTGTTCGGCGCCACCGGCCTGTTCGGGCGGCTGATCAGGGCGATCCCGGCGGGCATCGTCAACGCCATGCTGGCCGGCATCCTGTTCGCCTTCGGCGCGGGCATCTTCACCGAACTGCGCGCCGCCCCCGTCCTGGTGCTGGGCAGCTTCACCGTCTTCCTGCTGGCCAAGCGCCTGCTGCCGCGCTACGCCGTCCCGCTGGCGCTGCTGGCGGGCGCGCTGCTGGCCGCGGGCACCGTCGGGCTGCCGCTGCGCCTCGGCTCCGGCGGCCCCACCCACCCCGTCTGGACCACCCCGGCGTTCTCCTGGTCCGCCGCCGTCGGTCTGGCGCTGCCGCTCACCATCGTCGCGCTGGCCTCGCAGAACGCCCCCGGCCTCGGCATCATGCGGGCCTCCGGCTACGAGCCCGACGACCGGCTGCTGGTCGGCGCGACCGGCGGCCTGTCGGTGCTGCTCGCCCCGTTCGGCTCGCCCGGCGTCAACCTGGCGGCGATCACCGCCGCGATCTGCACCAGCCCCGAGAGCCACCCCGACCCCCGCCGGCGGTACGTGGCCGGGATGTCCGCGGGCCTGCTCTACCTGCTGGTCGGCAGCTTCGGCGGCGTCCTGGTCAGCCTGTTCACCGGCCTGCCGCCCGCCCTGGTCGCGGTGATCGCCGGTGTCGCCCTGCTGGCCTCCTTCCAGGGCAGCCTGGCCGCCGCGGTCGCCGACGAGCGGGGCCGCGACGGCGCGGTGGTCACCTTCCTCGCCACCGCCTCCGGCATGACCCTGTTCGGCATCGGCGCCCCCTTCTGGGGCCTCCTGCTGGGCCTGGCCACCCACGCCGTCCTGACCCACCGCCACCGTCGCTGACCCCCGGCGCCACCGCCGCTGACCCCCGGCGCCGCCGGTGCGCGCGGTGGTCGCGCCGCGCGATGGGCACAACTCCTCCAAATCCCGAGATGGTTTAGACCATTGACCTCGCGGTCCGCGCCTCCCTAGCATCTGAGCCGTCACGGCAGCCCCACGAGAGCGCCCTGACCTCACCCCTCATGCTGTCTGGCGCGTTCCGTCAGCCGTCCGCCCACGCACGGCCCGGCGGCGCCGCGGCCCGGCGGTCCCACCGCCTGCCGCGCGGCGGCACTGCGCACCCACACCGGACCGGAGTCGACTTGACGATCACAGCTGACGGCACCGCCGGTGTCCCCCACGACGCGGCGGAGCAACTGTCCGTGGGACAGGAACGGCTGTGGTTCCTCGACCAGTTGGAGCCGGGGACGGCCGCCTACAACGTTCCGCTGGTACTCCGGCTGACCGGGCGGCTCGACGTCGCCGCCCTCGCGGGGGCGCTGGAGGCGGTGGCCGCCCGGCACGAGGCGCTGCGCAGCCGGTTCCCCGCGGCGGACGGCCGGCCGCGGGTGGTGGTGGAGGAACCGGCGCCGGTGCGGCTGGGCCCGGTCGACCTGCGGGAGGCCGGGGAGGACGAGCGGGCGGCGGCCCTCGCGGCGCTCACCAACCGCGGCTTCGACCTGGCCGCGGGGCCGCTGCTGCGGGCCGACCTGCTGCGGACGGGCGACGAGGAGCACCTGCTGTGCCTGGTGCTGCACCACATCGTCGCCGACGGCTGGTCGCTCGGCCTGCTGCGCTCCGAACTCGCCCACCACTACGCGGTCGAACGGGGCGAGGCCCGGCCCGCCCTCCCGGCCCCGGCCTCGTACCGGGCGCTCGCGGCCGCCGAACGCGCCTGGCTGGACGGCCCCGAGGCGGCCCGGGCCCTGGAGTTCTGGCGCGACCGGCTGGCCGGGGCACCCGCCCTGGAACTCCCGCTCGACACGCCCCGGGCGGACGGGGACCGGACCGGCGGGGACGGGACCGGCGGAGACCGGACCGGCGGGGACGGGAGCGCCGGGGACGGGAGCACCGGCGGCTACCGCACGCAGGTGCTGCACGGCCTCGGCCCGCAGCTCGCGGCCTTCGCCCGCGCCCACCGCGTCACCCCGTTCATGGTGCTGGCCACCGCCTACCTGGCCCTGCTGCACCGGATCACCGGGCAGGACGACTTCTGCGTCGGGGTGCCGACCGCCGCACGCGACACCCTCGGCAGCGAGGACGCCATCGGCTACTTCTCCTCCGCCCTGGTGCTCCGGGCCGACTTCTCGACGGCGCCGACCTTCGGCGAGGCCCTGCGCCGCACCCGCTCCGAGTGGACGGGCGCCCTGACCCACCGGCGGGTGCCCTTCGAGCGGCTGGCCGAGGACCTCCGGCCGGCCCGGGACACCGGGCGCACCCCCGTCTTCCAGACCATGCTCACCGTGCACACCCAGGACGGCGGCGCGCTCGGCGCCCAGCCCTTCGCCGACCTCACCTGCGCCGAGGTCGACGGCGGGCACCGCGCCGTCAAGTTCGAACTGGGGATGGACGTCCGCCCCGACGGGGACGACCTGCACGTCGTCCTGGGCTACCGCGCCGACCTGCTGAGCGGCGCCACGGTCGCCGCGACCGGCCGCCGGTTCGAGGCCCTGCTGCGCGGCGCGCTGGACCGGCCCGACACGCCCGTGCACCGCCTGCCCCTGCTGGACGCCGCCGACCTCGCCCGGCTGGCCGAGTCGGGCCGCGGCCCGGACCTCCCGCGGCCTCCGGCGTGCTCCGGCCATCGACCGGGCGGCGGCGGCCCGTCCCGGCGCCACCGCGGTCGTCGGCCCGGACGGCTCCCTCACCCGGGGCGAGCTGTCCGCGGCGTCCCGGGCCCTGGCGGCCCGGCTCGCGGCGCACGGCGTCAACCGCGGGGACGTGGTGGCGCTCTGCCTGCCCCGGGGCCCGGAGGCGGTGACCGCCATGCTGGCGGTCTGGCGCCTGGGCGCCGGCTACCTGCCGCTGGACCCGGCCTACCCGTCCGCCCGGCTGTCCTTCGTGCTGGCCGACAGCGGGGCCGTCCTGCTGCTCACACCGGACGGCCGCGCGCCGGACGGGGTGGACGTGCGGGTCCCGGTGCTGTCCGCCGCCGCGAGCGGCCCCGCCCGGGAGCCGTCCGAGGAGCCGTCCGGGCCGCGCCCCGACGACCCGGCGTACCTGATCTACACCTCCGGATCGACCGGCCGCCCCAAGGGCGTGCTGGTGCCGCACCGGGCGCTGGCCGCCCGCGTCGCCTGGATGGTGGCGGGCTACGGGATCGGCGAGGACGACCGCGTCCTGCAGTACGCCACGCTCGCCTTCGACACCAGCGCGGAGGAGCTCTTCCCGGCACTCGCCGCCGGGGCCGTCCTGGTGACGGCCCGGCCCGGCGCCGCGCTCCCGGACCAGCTGGCCGAGCCGTACGCCGCCGGTGTCACCGTGCTGGACCTGCCGACCCCCTACTGGCACCACCTGGTCGCCGACCTGGACGAGACGCCGTGGCCGGAGCGGCTGCGGCTGCTGGTCCTGGGGGCCGACCAGCTCCGCCCGGACGCGGTCGCCGCCTGGCGGGCCCGGTTCGGGGACCGCGTCCGGGTGGTCAACTCCTACGGCCCCACCGAGACCACGGTCATCGCGACCACCTGGGAGCTGGGCGCGGCCGACGGGCGGGCGCGCCCGCCGATCGGCCGGCCGATCGGCGGGACCACCGCGGCCGTCCTGGACCGGTACGGCACCCCGGTGCCGCCCGGCACCCCGGGCGAGCTGGTGCTCGGCGGCGCCGGGCTGACGCACGGTTACCTCGGCCGGTCCGGGGCCACCGCGCGGTCCTTCGTCCCCGACCCGGACGGCCCGCCGGGCGCCCGCCGCTACCGCACCGGCGACCTGGTCCGGTACCGCGCCGACGGCGCCCTGGAGTTCCTCGGGCGGATCGACGACCAGCTGAAGGTCCGCGGCTACCGGATCGAGCCCGGCGAGGTCGAGGCGGCCCTGCTGGGGTGCCCGGGCGTGGCGCACGCCGCCGTCGCCGCGCACGGCGACGTCCTCGCCGCCTACACCGTCCCGCGGCCGGACCGGCCCCGCCCCGGACGCGCTGCGCGCCGCGCTCGCCGCCGTGCTGCCGCCGCACGCCGTCCCGCACGCGTTCGTGCCGCTCGACGCGTTGCCGCTCACCCCCAACGGGAAGCTGGACCGCCGGGCGCTGCCCGTCCCGTCCCCCGGCGCCGGGACGTCGGCGGCGCACGTGCCGCCGCGCACCGAGGCCGAGGAGCTGGTGGCCGAGGTCTGGCAGGAGGTGCTCGGCGTCGACGGGGTCGGCGCCCACGACGACTTCTTCGACCTCGGCGGGCACTCGCTGCTCGCCACCCGGGTGATCGCCCGGCTGCGGGCCGCGGTCGACCTCGCCGTCCCGCTCCGGACGCTGTTCACCCACCGCACCGTGGCGGCCTTCGCCGAGGCCGTCGAGGCCGCGCTCGCCGCCGAGATCGACACCCTCTCCGACGCCGCCGCCGAAGAACTCCTGGCCGCCCAGGACGCCGTGGAAGGACCCCGCCCGACCCCATGAGCACCGCCGACAGAACCACCACGGCCGAGCCTTCCCCGGCCGCCGCGCCCGCTCCCGTCCCGGCCCCAGCCGCCGTCCCCTCCCCGGCCGCCGCGCTCTCCGACCCCAAGCGGGAGCTGCTGCGCCGCCGGCTGGCCGCCCGGAACCGGACCCGGACGGCCGCGGTGCCCCGGCGGGAGCCCGGAACGCCCGTGCCGCTCTCCTTCGCCCAGGAACGCCTGTGGTTCATGGAGCAGTTCGCCCCCGGCACCAGCGCGTACAACATCCCGGTCGTCCGGCGGCTGCGCGGCCCGCTCGACGCCGAGCTGCTGCGGGCCGCGGTGGACACCAGCGTCGCCCGGCACGAGACGCTGCGCTCCCGCTACCCGGCGACCGAGGACGGGCGCCCGCTGCTGGTCGTCGACCCGCCCGCCCCGACGCCGGTGCCCGTGGTCGCGGCCGCCGACGAGCGCGCCGCCGAACGCCTGGTGGACGAGGCCGCCGCCGTCCCCTTCGACCTGGAGGCCGGCCCGCTGCTGCGGGTGCTGCTGGTCCGGCTGGCGGCGGACGACCACGTCCTGCTGCTCGTCGTCCACCACAGCGTCGGCGACGGCTGGTCGAGCGAGGTGCTGCTCGGCGAGGTGCTGCTCGGGTACGCCGCCCGGGCGGCCGGCGCGCCCGATCCGCTGCCCGAACTGCCGGTGCAGTACGGCGACTTCGCCCTGTGGCAGCGCGAGCGGCTGAGCGGCGACCGGCTCGCCGCGGAACTCGCCCACTGGCGGCGCGAACTCGCCGGTGTCGAGCCGCTGCAGCTGGCCTTCTCCCGGCCCCGGCCCCCGCAGCAGACCTTCGAGGGCGCGGGCTACGGCTTCGCGGTGGACCGGCCGCTGCTCGACCGGCTGTCCGCGCTGGCCGACCGGCACGGCGCCACCCCGTACATGGTGCTGCTCGCCGCGTTCCAGCTCCTGCTGGCCCGCTACAGCGGCCAGCGCGACTTCGCGGTCGGCTCGCCGGTGGCCGGCCGCCCGGAACCCGAACTGGAGCCGCTCGTCGGCATGTTCGTCAACGTGCTGGCGCTGCCCGCCCGGCTGGGGGGCGACCCGACCTTCGGCGAACTGGTCGACCGCACCCGCGAGACCTGCCTGGAGGCGTACGCGCACCAGGAGCTGCCGTTCGCCCACCTGGTCAGCGAGCTCAACGTGGCCCGGGACGCCTCCCGGCCGCCGGTCTTCCAGGCCGTGCTGGCCGTCCAGAACTACGCCACCCAGCGCTCCGCGGCCGTGGAACTGCCCTTCGAGGTCGAGCCGTTCGGGGTCCGGGCCAGCGGCACCCGGTTCGACCTGGAGCTGTTCCTCCAGGAGTGGCCGGACGGCCTGCGGGGCTCGTTCAACTACAACACCGACCTGTTCGCCGAGCCGGACGTCGCGGTCCTGGCCGGCCACTTCGACCGGCTGCTGCGGGCCGTCGCCGCCCACCCCGACACCCGCCTGTCCGCGCTCGACACCCTCACCCCGGCCGAACTCGCCTTCGAGACCGAGCGCTTCAACGACACCGCGGTCGACCGCCCCGCCACCACGCTGACCGCCCTGGTCGCCGAGCAGACCGCCCGGACGCCGGACGCCGTGGCCGTCGCCGTCGAGGGGCGCCCCGCGCTCACCTACCGCGAACTCGACGCCCTGGCCGGGCGGATCGCCGCCCGGCTCGCCGCCGAGGGCGTCGGCCCCGGCAGCCTGGTCGCGGTGAGCGCCGAGCGCTCGCCGGAGCTCGTCGCCGCGCTGCTCGGCGTGCTGCGCTCCGGCGCCGCCTACGCGCCGGTCGAACCGGACCACCCGGCGGAGCGCCGCGCCCTGCTGCTCGCGGACAGCGGCGCCACCGTCCTGCTCACCCAGCGGGGCCTGCCGACGCCGGTCGGCTGCACCGCCCGGGTGCTGCTGCTCGACGACCCGGCGGAGTGGCCGCGGGCCCGTAGCCTGCCCGCCGGGCCGCGGCCGGACGACACCGCGTACCTGATCTACACCTCCGGCTCCACCGGCACCCCCAAGGGCGTGCCCAACACCCACCGGGCCATCGCCAACCGCGTCCGGTGGATGCAGGACGCCTACCGCCTGGGCCCCGACGACGCCGTCCTGCAGAAGACCCCGACCGGCTTCGACGTCTCCGTCTGGGAGTTCTTCTGGCCGCTGACCGCCGGGGCCCGGATCGTGCTGGCCCGGCCGGGCGGGCAGAAGGACAGCGGCTACCTCCGCGACCTCGTCGTCTCCGCCGGCGTCACCGTCGCCCACTTCGTCCCCGCGATGCTCACCGCGTTCCTCGCCGAGGAGGGCGTCGAGCGCTGCACCACGCTGCGCCGGGTGGTGTGCAGCGGCGAGGCGCTGCCGCCCGACGCCGCCCGCGAGCTGACCTCCCGGCTGCCCGGGCTGGCACTGGCCAACCTGTACGGGCCGACCGAGGCCGCCGTCGACGTCTCCGCCTGGGAGTGCACGGGGCCGCTGGAGAGCGTGCCGATCGGCCTCCCGATCCACAACACCCGGCTGTACGTGCTCGACGAGCGGCTGCGCCCGGTGCCGCCCGGCGCCCCCGGGGAGCTGCACATCGGCGGCACCGCCGTCGCCCTCGGCTACCACCGGCGCCCCGGGCTCACCGCCGCCCGGTTCGTCCCCGACCCGTGGGGGCCGCCCGGCTCCCGCCTCTACCGGACCGGGGACCTGGCCCGCCGCCGCGCCGACGGCACCCTCGAACACCTCGGGCGGATCGACCAGCAGGTCAAGCTCCGCGGCATGCGGATCGAGCCCGGCGAGACCGAGGCCGCGCTCCGCGCCCAGCCGGGCGTCGCCGACGCCGCCGTCGTGCTGCGCGAGGACCGCCCCGGCGACCAGCGGCTGGTCGGCTACCTGGTGGTCGCCGACGGCGCCGAGGAGCCCGACCACGCGGCGCTGCGGACGGCGCTGCGGCGCAGCCTGCCCGACCACCAGGTGCCGACGGCCTTCACCGCCGTGCCCGCCCTGCCGCTCACCCCCAACGGGAAGCTGGACCGGCGCGCCCTGCCGGTGCCGCGGGTCCACCGCCCGGCCGGGGCCGCCGAACCCGCGACCCCGGCCGAGCGGGTGCTCGCCGAGATCTGGGCGGAGGTCCTCGGCCTGCCCTCGGTCGGCGCCGACGAGAGCTTCTTCGACCTCGGCGGCCACTCGCTGCTGGCCACCCAGGTGGTCGCCCGGGCCCGCAGGCGGCTGGCCGCGGTGGAGGCCCGGCCGATCAGCGTGATGGACCTGTTCACCCACCGGACCGTCCGCGAGCTGGCGGCCGTCGCGGACCGGACCGACGGCGAGCGCGCCCCGCGCGGCCTGCTGCACCGGCTCACCCGGGCGGTGCCGGCCGAGCGGCGCCGGCTGACCCTGGTCTGCGTCCCGTACGGCGGCGGCAGCGCCGTCGTCTACCAGCCCGTCGCCGACGCGCTGCCCGCCGACACCGAGCTGTGGGCGGTGGCCGTCCCCGGCCACGACCTCGGCGTGACCGAGGAGCACCTGGCCTTCGACGAGCTGGCGGCCAGGATCGCCGCCGAGGTCCGGGAGCGGGTCGAGGGCCCGCTCGTCGTGTACGGCCACTGCGCGGTCGGCACGGCGCTCGCCGTCTGCGTGGCCCGCGAGCTGGAGGCGTCCGGCCGGGAGCTGGAGGGCGTCTACGCCGGCGCCCAGTTCCCGTTCGCCCGGCCGCGCAGCCGGGTGCTCTCCGCGCTCGGCAAGATCGCCTCGCTCGAACCGCTGGTCGGCGACCGCACGTACGCCAACTGGCTGACCGGCATGGGCGTGGACACCTCCGAACTGGACGAGGAGCAGGTCCGGTTCGTGGTGGGCAACATGCGCCGGGACACCAGGGCGGCCGAGGACTGGTTCACCCGGGCCATCGCGGAGGTCGCCGACGGCGCGCCCCGGCTGCGGGCGCCGCTGGTCTCCCTGGTCGGCGACCGCGACCCGGCGGCCGACTTCTACCAGGAGCGCTACCGCGAGTGGCTGCTGCTGGCCGAGCGCTCGGCCGTGGCCGTGCTCGACGAGGGCGGGCACTTCTTCATCACCTACCGCGCGGCCGAGGTCGCCGCCGCCGTCACCAGCGTGCACCGCGCCGTCGTCGCCGGGACGACCGGCGCGCTGCCCGCGCCCGGCCCCGAGAACTCCTGGTGGTTCCACGCCGAGACCGGGCCCGCCGCCGGGACGACCACCGGGACGACCGCCGAGACGACCGAGACCGCCGAGACCGCCGAGACCGCCGCCGGACCCGCCACCCCGGCCGACGACGGGCCGCAGCCCAGCATGCGGCGCTTCCTGCTGGTGGCCGGCGGCCAGCTGGTGTCCATCACCGGTTCGGCGCTCACCGAGTTCGCCCTGCCGATCTGGATCCTGCTGCAGACCGGTTCGATGACCCGCTACGCCCTGTACGCGGTGGTCGCGATGCTCCCGGGCATCCTGGTCGGCCCGCTGGCCGGGGCGGTCGTCGACCGGCTGGACCGCCGCGCGGTGATGCTCGGCGGCGACCTGACCGCCGCCGCCACCCAGGCCGCACTGCTGGGGCTGCTGCTGGCCGGCCGGCTGCAGTCCTGGGAGGTGTACGCGCTGCTCGGCGTGCTCTCCGTCGCCCTGACCTTCCAACGGCTCGCCTACGCCTCCGCCGTGCCGCAGCTCGTCCCCAAGCAGTACCTGGGGCACGCCAACGGCATCGTCCAACTCGCCTTCGGGACGGCGCAGTTCGTCGTTCCGCTGGCCGCGGTGGCGCTGCTCGCCGCGATCGGGCTGCGGGGCATCCTGGTGATCGACGTGGTCAGCTACGCGCTCGCCGTCGGCGTGCTGCTCGCAGTGCGCTTCCCGCGCACGCTGCCCTGGACCAGGCGGGAGTCGCTGGTCGCCGAGATCCGCAACGGCTTCGCCCACACCTGGCGCCACCGGGGCTTCCGGGCGATGCTGCTGTGGTTCGCCGGGCTGAACGTCTTCCTGTCGCCGCTGTTCCTGCTCACCACCCCGCTGGTGCTCGCCTTCGCCGACCTCGGGGCGGCCGCCCGGGTCGCGGTCGCGGGCGGCGCCGGGGCCCTGCTCGGCGGGGTGGCCATGGGGTTCTGGGGCGGGCCGCGGCGGCACCGGCTGCGCGGGATGCTGGCCCTGGCGGGCCTGCTCGCCGTGGCCGGCGCCGTCACCGGGCTGCGCCCGAACCTGTGGGTGGTGGCGGCCGGGGCGTTCGGCATGTCGTTCGCGCTGTCCCTGGTCAACGGCATCTACGCGACGATCGTCCAGACCAAGGTCGCGCAGCGCTTCCACGGCCGGGTGTTCGCCCTGAACACCCTCATCGCCTGGTCCACCCTGCCACTGGGCCACGGGGTCGTCGCCCCGCTGGGCTCCGCCGTGTTCGGCCCGCTGATGGAGCCGGGCGGCGCGCTCGCCCCGGTGTTCGGCCCGCTCGTCGGCACCGGCCCGGGGCGCGGCATCGCCCTGATGTACGTGCTGTTCGGCCTCGCCATGATGGCGCTGGTCGCCCTCGGGCTGCGGCTCCCGGCGCTGGCCCGCTTCGACCGCGACGTGCCCGACGCCGAGCCGGACGACCTGGTCGGCCTGCGCGAACGGGCCCGGACCGCCGCGGCCCGCCGGGCCGAGGGGGGCACCGCGTGAGCGCGCCCGCACCGCGCCGACCGCTCCCCGGCCCCGGCCACCCTGCCCGCCCTGCTCGCCCACCGGGCCGCGGCGCACGGGGAGCGGATCGCGATCGTCAACGGCGAACGGCGTCTGGGCTTCGCCGACTGGCAGCGGCGCAGCGGTGCGCTCGCCGCCGTGCTGCGCGCGGCCGGGCTGGCCGCCGGGGACCGGGTCGGCCTGTGCTACGGCACCGGCGGCTGGACGGAGTTCGCGGTGGCGTTCCTCGCCGTGCTGCGGGCCGGCGGGGTCGCCGTGCCGTTCTCCGACCGGACGCCGCCCGCCGGGGTCGGCCACGTGCTGGCCGACTCCGGGGCGCGCCTGCTGCTGCACGGCCCCGCCGGGGCTCCGGCGGGGGTGCCGACGGGCGTACGGACGCTCACCGAGGAGACCGGCTCCGGCCCGGACGGCCCGGAGCTGCCCGGCCCAGACCTGCCCGGCCCGGAGCTGCCCGATCCGGACCCGTCGGCGCTCGCCCAGATCCTGTACACCTCCGGCACCACCGGCACCCCCAAGGGCGTCACCGCCTCCCACGCGAACCTCGCGCACGGCTGCACGCTGGACGAGCGCCGTCGGCCGCTGCGCCACTCGGCCGCGTTCCTGCACACCTTCCCGGTCGGCACCAACGCGGGCCAGACCATGCTGGTCAACGCCCTGAACGCGCACGCCCGGTGCGTGGCCGCGCCGCAGTTCACCCCGGCCCGGTTCCTGCGGCTGATCCCCGAGCACGAGGTCGGCAGCGTGTTCCTGGTGCCCGCCACGGCGATCGAGATACTCGCCTCCCCCGCCCTGGCCGCGGCCGCCGGGAGCGGGGCCCTGGACGGCGTCCGACTGGTCGGCTCCACCGCCGCGGCGCTGCCGCAGCCCGTCGCGCTCGGCCTGAGCCGGGCCTTCGGCAAGGCGCAGATCGTCAACTACTACACGTCCACGGAGGCCGCCCCGGCCCAGGTCACCCTGCTGTTCGACCCCGCCCGTCCGCAGTCGCCCGGCCGCCCCGCGTCGCTGGCAGACCTTCGGGTCACCGACGGCGCGGGCCGCCCGGTGCCGCCGGGCGAGGCGGGCGAGCTGTGGCTGCGTTCGCCCTCCGCGCCGCGCGGCTACCTCGGCGAGCGGGACGAGGAGACCTTCCGGGGCCGGTGGACCCGGATGGGCGACCTCGGCCGGATCGACCGGGACGGTTTCCTGCACCTGCTCGACCGGGAGCGCGACGTCGTCAAGTCCGGTGCCCACAAGGTCTCCACCCTCCAGGTCGAGGACGCGCTGCACGCCCACCCGCTGGTCGCCGACGCGGCGGCCGTCGGCGTCCCGCACCCCGTCCTGGGCAGCGTGGTGGCGGCGTTCGTCGTGCCCGCCGGGGCCGGGCAGCCGACCCCGGCCGCCCTGCGCACCTTCCTGCTGGACCGGCTCGCCGTCCACGAGCTCCCCGCCACCGTGCACTTCCGCGACGCCCTCCCCCGCAACGAGGCCGGCAAGGTCCTCAAGCGGGAGCTGCGCCGCACCCTCGACCCCGACCCCCGTGAGGCCGCCCCGTGACCCTCCCGACCTCCCCCGCCCAGCACGGCCTGCGGCTCACCGAGCACGCGCTGGACGTCGGCTCCGCCTACCACCTGGCCGTCGCCGTCGAGTTGACCGGCCCGCTCGACGTCCCGGCCCTGGACCGGGCGTGCGCCGCCGTCACCGCCCACCACCCGGCCCTGCGCAGCGTCCCGGCGCCGGACGGCGGAGACGGCCGGACGGTCGCGGTGCCCGCGCCGCGCCGGATCGAGTGCGCCGCCGGGGAACTGGACGCGCGGCTCGCCGAGGAGCGCGCGGCCGCCTTCGACCTGCTCGCCGGTCCGCTGTGCCGGTTCGCGCTGCTGCGCACCGGGCCGGAGCGGCACGTCCTGCTGTTCACCGCCCACCACCTGGTGTTCGACGGCGAGTCCAAGGAGCGGCTGGTCGGCGACCTCGCCGCGGCCTACCGGGGCGATCCGCTCCCGCCGGTGCCCGCCGCCGTGCACCCGGCCGCGGACCCGGCGCCGGAGGACCTGGCGGACGCCCNCGCGCTGTGGGCCGGCCACGGGCCGGACCCGGCCGCCCCCGTCCTGCCCGGCCTCGTCCCGCCGGCCGACGGCGGCGTGCTGCCCGCGCCCGGCGCCGAGACCGCCTTCCGGCTCGACGGGCGGCGCAGCGCGGCCCTCTCCGAGACGGCGCGCCGGATCGGCGTCACCCGCTTCGAGCTGCTGACCGCGGCCTGGCATGCGCTGCTCGTCCGCTACGGCGACCCGGCCCCCACCACCGCGGTCGAGCTCTCGCTGCGCCCGCCGGGCGCGCCGGTGGCCGTCGGCCTGGCCGTCAACGAGCTGCCGCTGCGGGTCGCCGCCGCGGGCGCCGCCGGGCTGCCGTTCGCGGACTGGGCGCGCTCCGTGCGGGCCGGTCTGCGGGCGGTGTACCGGCACCGGGCGACGCCCTTCGGCCGGATCGTGCGGGGCCTGACCCCCCGGACGGCGCTCGCCCCGCTGTCCGTCAGCTACCGGCGCCGCCCGGCCGCCGCCGCGCCGGACTTCGGTCCGGTCGCCGCCGAGGTGCGGTGGATCGGCTTCGCGGGCACGGCGCGCAACCTGCTCCACCTCCAGCTGGTCGACTGCGGCGACGAGGTGCTCGGCAGCCTCCAGTACCGCCGCTCGGCGCTGGCGCCGGGCAGTGCCGAGCGGATCGTCGCGCACTGGACGCGGCTGCTGGACGGGGCGCTCGCCGACCCCGGCACGCCGCTCGGCGCGCTGCCGCTGCTCGGCCCGGACGAGCTGCGGGAGCAGGTCGCGGCGCCGGTGGCGCGCACCGGCCCGGCCCCGGCGACCGTCCCCGAGGAGTTCTTCGCCCGCGCGGCCGAGCGGCCGGACGCGGTCGCCGTCGTCGCGTCGGGCACCGCCCTGACCTACGCCGCGCTCGCCGAGCGGGTGGAGCGCGCGGCGGCGGCGCTGGCCCGGCACGGGGCCGGGGCGGGGAGGCTGGTCGGCGTCGAGCTGCCCCGGGGCCTGGACCAGCTGGTCGCGGTGCTCGCCGCGCTGGCCGCCGGGGCCGCCTACCTGCCGCTCGACCCCGGGTACCCGGCGGAGCGGCTGGCCTTCGTCCGTACGGACGCCGCTCCCGCGCTGCGGATCACCCGGACGCCGGAGGGCCCCGGCGACCTGAGCCCGGCGGACCTCGCCGCCGCGGACCTCGCCGCCGCGGGCGGGCGCGCGCCGCGGCCCGCGCCGGACCTCGCGCTGCCCGCGTACGTGCTGTACACCTCGGGTTCCACCGGCCGCCCCAAGGGTGTCGAGGTGCCGCATTCGGCGCTGGCCAACGTGCTGGCGGCGCTGCGGGAGCGGCTCGGCTCCCGGGCCGGGGACCGCTGGCTGGGGCTCACCTCGCTGTCGTTCGACATCTCCGCCGTCGAGCTGTTCCTGCCGCTGACCACCGGCGGCAGCGTCGTCCTGGTCGCGGAGGAGGAGCACAGGGACGGCCCGGCCCTGCTCAAGCTGCTGCGGGACGAGCGGGTCACCCACGTGCAGGCCACGCCCAGCGGCTGGCGGCTGCTGCTGGACGCCGGGCTCCCCGGCCCGGTGCCGGGCCTGACCGCGCTCACCGGCGGCGAGGCGCTGCCCGCCCCGCTGGCCGCCGAGCTGGGCGCGGCCACCGCGCGGCTGGTGAACGTGTACGGGCCGACCGAGACGACGATCTGGTCGACGCTGGCCGAGCCCGCCGTCACCGGCGACGGCACGGTCTGTCTGGGCGCCCCGCTGGCCGGTACCGGCGCGTACCTGCTGGACGCCGGGCTGCGGCCCGTGCCGTACGGCGTGGCGGGCGAGCTGTACCTCGGCGGGGCGGGGGTGGCGCACGGCTACCTGGGCCGCCCGGGCCTGACCGCCGGCCGGTTCCTGCCCGACCCGTACGGGCCCCCGGGCAGCCGGATGTACCGGACCGGGGACCTGGTGCGGCGCGGCCCGGGCGGCGCGCTGGAGTACCTCGGCCGCCTCGACGGCCAGGTGAAGCTGCGCGGCCACCGGATCGAACTGGGCGAGGTGGAGGCCCGGTTGGCCGGCCACCCGGGCGTGGCGCGGGCGGCCGTGGCCGTGCACGGCCCGGAGGGGGACCGCCGGCTCACCGCCTACGTCGTCCCGGCCGGACCGGCCCCCGCCCCGGAGGAGCTGCGCGCGCACCTGGCGGGCGTGCTGCCCGCCGCCGTCCTGCCCGGCGCGTACGTCGTCCTGGACGCCTTCCCGCTGACCCCCAACGGGAAGCTGGACCGGGCCGCGCTGCCGGAGCCGGAGCCGGTCCGCCCCGGGCGGCCGGACGGGCCGGAGCGGGCCGGGGCGGACGGCACCGACGCGGTGGTCCTCGACATCTGGCGCGAGGTCCTCGGCCTGGACGACCTGGGGCCCGACGAGGACCTCTTCGACCTCGGCGGGCACTCGCTGACGATCACGGCCATCACCGCCCGGATCCGCCACCGCCTCGACGTGGACGTCCCGCTGGACGTCTTCTTCGACACCCCCACCGCACGGGACGTCGCAGCCGCCGTCCGTGCCCTGCGAGAGGACTGACCGTGACCCACGAGATCCGCTACCGCGTCGTCGTCAACGACGAGGAGCAGCACGCCCTGTGGCCGGACGGCGCCGACCTGCCGGCCGGCTGGCGGCCCGAGGGGTTCGCCGGTTCCGAGGAGGAGTGCACGGCGCACGTCGACCGGGTCTGGCCGGACATCCGGCCGCTCTCGGTGCGCCGCCGCCTGGACGCCGGGGCGGACGCCCGGTGAGCGCCCCCGGCACTCCCCCGCCCCCGTCCCCTTCCCTGGACGCCGGGGCGCTCCGGCTGCGGCTCGCCGAGTCGGTCGCCCGGGCCTGCGACGGCGCGGTCGGCGCGGCGGAGGTGCTGGCGTCCACCGAGTCGCTGGCCGCGCTCGGGGTCGGTTCGCTCGCCCTGCTGCGCCTGGCGGACGCGGTGGAGGACGAGTTCGGGGTCCTGCTCGACCTCGGCGACGGGGCGCTGCACACCGACGGGTTCGACGGGCTCGTCGCGCAGCTGCTGCGGCTCGGCGCGGCGCAGCCGCGGTGGGCCCCGTGACCGGGGCCGCGGTGCGCGACGAGGTGCTCGCCGTCCCGTTCGCCGGGGGCCGCGCCGGGACGGCGCCGCTGACCTGGGGGCAGCGCGCCATCTGGCACGCGATCGGCCGGACGGCGCCGAACGACCACTACTTCAACCTCGGCCGGGTGCTGCCGCTCGCCGACCGGGGCGCCCCGGTGGACGCCGGGCGCCTGGTGGCGGCGCTGACCGCCCTGGTGCTGCGGCACGAGGCGCTGCGGACCCGGCTGGCGGAGCTGCCCGACGGCTCCCCGGGCCAGCGGCTGCACGGGGACGGCCGGCTCGACCTGGTCGTCCGCGAGGAGCCCGACCCCGACCGGGCCGACCGGACGGCCGAGGAGCTGCTGGCGGAGCTGTCCGGGCACCGCTTCGGGTACGCCGAGGAGTGGCCGGTGCGGCTGGGCGCGGTGCGCCGGGCCGGGCGGATCACCCACGCCGTCCTGGCCCTGTGCCACCTGGCGTCCGACGGGCACGGCGCGGAGGTCCTGGTGCGCGACCTGCGGCTGCTGGTGCGCCGCGGCTCGGCCGGGCCGGCCTGCCCGGACACGCCGCTGGACCTGGCCCGGCGGCAGTCCGGCCCGGCGGCGGGCCGGCGAGGCCGCGCTGGCGCACTGGGAGCGGGGCCTCGCGCTGGCCCCGCCGACGATGTTCGCCGCCCGGTCGCGGCGCCGCGCTCGCCCGCGTTCTGGACCGGCCGGCTGGTCTCGGCGGCCCTGCCCCGGGCCGTGGACGCGCTGGCCGCCGGGCACGGCGTGAGCGGGTCCTCGGTGCTGCTGACCGCGGCGGCCGCCCTGGTCGCCGCCGACCGGGGGCACCGGGCGGCGGCGATCATGCCGATCGCCGGGAACCGGGCCGCGGCGGACCGCCGCACCATGGTCAGCACGCTGTCGCAGGACGCCCTGGTGGTGCTGCCGCTGCCGGACGACCCGGCGGGGACGGCGGTCTTCACCGACCTGCTCCCCGGCGCGTTCGCCGCGTCCCTGGCCGGGTACCGGGCCGCGTCCTACGACCCGGCCGGGTGGGACGCGCTGCTGGCGCGGCTGGCCCGGGAGCGCGGCACGGAGGTCCACCCGTACTGCTGCTTCAACGACATGCGGCTGACCGAGCGGAGCGCCGCCCCCGGCGGCGCGCCGGACGCCGGGGAGCTGGAGCGGCTGCGCGGGCGCACCGTCCTCGACTTCCCGGCCACCCAGGACCGGGTGGCCTGCCGGTACTGCCTGCACCTGACCGGCGACGACGCCGAGCTGACCGTCACGCTGACCGCCGACACCGGGTACCTGCCGCCGGAGGCGATCCACGCGCACCTGCGCGCCCTGGAGGAGGTGGTGGTCGCCTCGGCCGCCGGTGCGCCGCCGCGGCTGGCCGACCTGGGCGGGCTGCTCGACCGGCCGCGGGCCCGCGCGTGACGGCCGCACCCGTCCCCCGGCCGGTCGTCGGCGCGGACGCCACCTCCTGCCCGCAGGGCGGCCGGATCCGCTGCCGGACGGCGGCGGGCGACGGCGGTCCGCTGACCGGCCGGGTGGTCGTCACCGACGTCGTGGCGGACCGCACGGTGCTGGTCGCGCAGGTGCGCGGCTCCGTCCACGACCTGGAGGTGCCCGCGGCGTGGCCGAGTTCGCTGTACCGGGCGAGCTTCCACGACCACCGGCCCGAGGTGCCGCAGCCGGAGCGGGACGCCGAGCACGAGGTGTGGTTCGCGGTGCGGGCGGCCCGCCCGGGGGCCGCCTCCCCGGTGCTGGTGAGCGTCCCGTTCCCCACCTGGCGCGCGTACCACCGGGCCGGTGAGCCGGGCCGGAGCCTGTACTACTCGGAGCAGCCCGGGCGCGCGGCCCGGGTCCGGCTGGACGCGCCCGGCGGGGGCCCGCCGCCGGAGCGCTGGGAGGAGCCGCTGCTGCGCTGGCTGCACCGGACCGGGCGCCCGGTCGAGTACTGCTCGGGCTTCGACCTGGACGACGGGGCGGACCTCCTCGCGGCCTACCGGCTGCTGGTCGTGAACGGCCACGACGAGTACTGGACGGCGGGCATGCGGGACGGCGTCGAGGGGTTCGTCCGCCGGGGCGGGAACCTCGCGGTCTTCGCGGGCAACACCGCCTGGTGGCAGTTCCGGCTGGAGGACGGCGGCCGCACCATGGTCTGCCACCGCGACGCCGCGAGCGACCCGCTGGCCGCCACCGACCCGGCCCGGACGACGGTGGAGTGGTCCGGCGCGCCGGTCGACCGCCCCGAGAACGCGATGACCGGGGTGAGCTTCCGCCGGGGCGCGGGGGCCTGGGGCGAGGGCATGGCGGTGATGGGCCGCGAGTCCTACACGGTGCGCTTCGCGGACCACTGGGTGTTCGAGGGCACCGGGCTGGCGGACGGCGACGCCTTCGCCCGGGGCGCGCTGGGCTACGAGACGGACGCGGCCGAACTCGACTGGTCGCTCGGCGTGCCGCGGGCCACCGGCCGGGACGGGACGCCGGGCTCCTTCGCCGTCCTCGCCACCGCCGACCTGGGGCACTGGCGCGCCTACGGGCAGGGCGGGTGGGCCACCATGGGGGTCATGCGGCTCGGGGCGGGGTCGGTGTTCAACGCCGCCACCATCAACTGGGGGCGGGCGCTGGACGACCCGGCGGTGGCCCGGGTGACCCGCAACGTCCTCGACCGGTTCTCCGCGCCGCCCGCGCCCCGCTGGCACGCCGTCGGACCGGCGCCCGGCCTCCGGGCGCTCGCCGCCTGCGAGGGCCTGCTGTTCGCCGTGGCCGGGGACGGGACGACCCTGCTGCACCGCGAGCCGTCCGAGCAGAACCTGCCGTGGACGCCCTGCCCGCCCTCCCCGTCCTCGCCGGACGGCCCCGGCCTCCGGCTGCGCTGTCTGACCGCCCCGCGCGAGGCCTGCCACCCGGTGCCGCTGGCGCTCCTGGCGGTGACCGAGGACGACCGGCTGGTGCACCGCGCGCCGGTCGCCGGGGCGGCGCCGTGGGTGGACGCCGGGGCCGTCCCCCCGGGCACGACGGCGCTCGCGATGTGCGACAACGCGCTCTTCGCGGTCACCGCGCACGACGACACCCTGCACCACCGCCCGGCCCACCTCCCCGGGGCGGCGTGGACCGCGCTGGGGCCGGCCGGCGGCGCGAGCGCGCTCGCCGTCCTGCACGCCCGGCTGCACGCCGTCACCCCCGACGGGCTGCTCACCCGCCCCCCGGTGCTCACCCGGGCGCCGTTCGCGCCGTTCGCCGCGCCGGTGGCCGTCCCGTCCCCCGGGCCGCTGGCCGGGCACGCCGGACGGCTGCTGCTGGCGACGGGCGACGGGCGGCTGCTCAGCCATCCGGGCGACCTGCCGACGGCACCCGCCGAGGAGGGCCGCCGGGCCGGTCAGCGCGCGACGCGGTAGCGGTAGTGGAGGACGCGGGGGCCGACCGGGCGGGCCTCGACCAGTTCGAGGGCGACGCGGCGCCCGTGCCGGGCGAAGAAGGGGAGGCCGCCGCCGAGCAGGACGGGGTGGACCCGGACCCGGTACTCGTCGACCAGGTCGGCGGCGGCGGCCGCGGCAACGAGGGTGGCGCCGCCGATCGCGATGTCGCCGCCGCCCGGTTCGGCCCGCAGCCGGGCGATCTCCTCGGCGAGGCCGCCGGCGGCCAACCGGGCGTTGCCCCGCACCTCCGTCAGGGTGGTGGAGAAGACCACCTTGGGCAGCGCCCTCCAGAGCGCGGCGAACTCGTCGGTCGGGAAGGACAGCCCCGGGTCCCAGTCGGCGTCCTCCCAGCAGAGCATCGCCTCGTACAGCCGCCGCCCCAGCAGGTGGACGCCCGCCGCGCGCACCTCGTCGGTGGCGAGGCGGAAGGTCTCCTCGTCGGGGAGGCCCCAGTCGATGCCGCCGTCCGGGCCGGTGACGTAGCCGTCGAGCGAGGTGCTCATCGAATAGGTGACGCTGCGCATCGGGCCTCCTCGGGGTGGGTTCCGACCCTACTGCGGGGCACCGACAGCGCTCCGGAGGCGTGCGGCGCGGGCCGCGGAGCAGTACCGGCCCGCCGCCGGTGGCGAACTGACGGACCGTCGGGCCGTCGGGCGGACCGGCCGGGGGGCGGGCGGACCGGCCGTCGGGCGGGCGGGCGCCGTCAGCCGAAGAGGCGGGACAGCGCGAGGGCAGCCGCGCCCCGGGGGACGGCGTGCGCGGCGGCGCGGGCCAGGGTGACGTGCTGCCAGTGCGGGTCGGGGAGGCGGTCGGCGAGCGCGGCCCGGACGGCGGCCTCGTAGGGTTCGGGGTCGTCGAGCAGGGCGGCGCCGCCGAGGGTGACCTCCTCGACGTCCAGCAGGCGGACCAGGTTGGCGACGCCGAGGGCGAGGGCGGCGGCGGCCCGGTCGGTGCGGCCCGCGCGCAGGGCGGCCAGGCAGAGGGCTTCGAGGCAGCCGCGGGCGCCGCAGGCGCAGCGCGGGCCGTCCGGGTCGAGGCACTGGTGGCCGAACTCGCCCGCGTTGGTGCGGGCGCCGCGCTGGACCCGGCCGCCGAGGACGAGGCCCGCCCCGACGCCGTCGCCGAGGTAGACGAAGGCGCGGTGGTCGGGGCCGGGACGGCTGAGGACGCCCGCGGTGGTGTTCTTCTCGACCAGGACCGGGAGCCCGGTGCGCTCCTGGACGGCTTCGCGCAGGCGGAGGCCGTGCCAGCGGGGCATGCCGGTGACCTGGTGCAGGACGCCGTCGCGGGCGTCGAGCGGGCCGGGGCAGGCCAGACCGAGGCCGAGGACGCGGCCGCCGCCCGCCGCGCCCCCGGCGTCCGCGGTGAGTTCGCGGACCATGGCGGCCAGGCGGTCCAGGATCGGGCCGGGCTCGCCCTCCGGGTCGATCGGCGTGCGGGTCCGGGCGACGACGGCGCCGGTGAGGTCGGTGCGGAGCAGGTGGAGCTCGTGGCGGCCGATCTCGGCGCCGAGGGCGGAGCGGGCGTCCGGGACGAGCCGGAGCAGGGTGCGGGGCTTGCCGCTGCGGCCCGCGACGTGGCTGCGGCCCGCCTCGGTGAGCAGGCCGTCGGCGAGCAGGCGGGCGGTGATCTTGCTGATGGCCTGGGCGGTGAGACCGGTGCGGGCGGCCAGTTCGACCCGGCTGGTGCCGTCCTCGGCGGCGCGGACGGCGCGCAGCACGGCGGCGTCGTTGCGGTCGCGGAGCAGGGCGAGGTTGAGGGCGCCGCGCGCGGCGGCCGGGGCGGGGGCGTCGGACGGGGCGGGGGTGCCGGGGGCGTCGGAGGGGGCCGGGTCGGTGGTCACCTGTCGATTATGGGAGCTTGCCGGTTAGTCCACACTGTTGTTTAACTTGGGGCATGGACTCCTCACCCCTCAACGTCGGGCTGGTGGGCTACGGCATCGCCGGTGCCGTCTTCCACGCCCCCCTGATCAGCACCACCCCGGGCCTGCGCCTGGTGGCCGTGGTGACCGCCGACCCGGAGCGCCGCGCCCGGGCCGCCCGCGAGCACCCGCAGGCGGCCCTGTTCGCGGACGCCGACGCGCTGCTGGCCGCCGCGCCCGAGCTGGGCCTGGACCTGCTGGTGGTCGCCTCCCCCAACCGCACCCACGTCCCGCTGGCCACCGCCGCGCTGGAGGCCGGGCTGCCGGTCGTGGTCGACAAGCCGCTCGCCGCCACCTCCGCCGAGGGCGACCGGCTGGTCGCCCTGGCCCGGGAGCGGGGGCTGCTGCTCAGCGTCTTCCAGAACCGGCGCTGGGACGGCGACTTCCGCACCGTCCGGGAGCTGCTCGACACCGGCCGGCTGGGCCGGGTGAACCGGTTCGAGTCCCGCTTCGAACGCTGGCGCCCCGAACTCACCGGCGCCTGGCGGGAGTCGGGCGACCCGGCCGCGGCCGGCGGCCTGCTCTACGACCTCGGCGCGCACCTGGTCGACCAGGCGCTGGTGCTCTTCGGCCCGGCCGAGCGGGTCTACGCCGAACTGGACGCGCGCCGCACCGGCGCCGCCACCGACGACGACAGCTTCGTCGCCCTCACCCACGCCGACGGCACCCGCTCGCACCTGTGGATGAGCGCGACCGCGGGCGACCTCGGCCCGCGCTTCCGCGTCCTGGGCTCGCGGGGCGCGTACGTCACCCACGGCCTGGACGGGCAGGAGGACGCGCTGCGCGCGGGCCGCACCCCCGCGGACCCGGACTGGGGCGTCTTCCCGCGCGAGCGCTGGGGCTCGCTGCGGGCCGGGGACGCCGTCGAGACGGTGGCGACCCGGCCCGGCAGCTACCAGGACTACTACGCGGGCCTGGCCGAGGCGCTGCACGGCCGCGGGCCCGCCCCGGTCGAAGCGGGCGACGCCGTCGAGGTGCTGCGCGTGCTGGAGGCGGCGCAGCGCTCCTCCCGCACCGGCCAGGTGGTCGCGCCGTGAGCCCGAGCATCCCCGAACTGGAGCGCCAGCACCGGGAGTTGCAGCTCCCCGCGGCCGGTCTGGCGGAGACCTGGCGGCTCGGCTCGCTGATCGTCGCCACCGCCCTGGAGCGCACCCTCCCGGTGGCGGTCGACATCCGCCACGGCGAGCAGCAGGCCTTCCACGCCGCCCTGCCGGGCAGCAGCGCCGACAACGACGACTGGATCCGCCGCAAGGCGGCCGTGGTCCGCCGCTTCGGCGAGGCCTCCTACCTGGTGGGCGAGCGCCACCGCGCCGGGGGCCGGACCTTCGACCTCGACCCCGCGCGGTACGCCGCCCACGGCGGCTCCTTCCCGCTGCTGGTCCGGGGCACCGGCATGGTCGGAACGGTCACCGTCTCCGGCCTGCCGCAACTGGAGGACCACCTGCTGGTCACCGAGTGCCTGGCCCGGTACCTGGCGGAGCGGTAACCCCGGAGCCGAGCGCCCCCGGCGGCGGCGTTTCGCCCGGCCGGGGCGCGGCGGACGGCTGACGACAGGCGGGGAGCGGCGGGCGGCGGGCGGGGAGCGACGGGCGACGGGCGGGGAGCTCCTCGGGCCGTCCCTCCCGGCGGGTGGCCCATACTGGCCGGATGGGCACCGAGACCGAGCCGTTCCGGACCGTTCCCGCCGAAGTGCGGCCCTACCTGGCGGAGCTGGTGCGCCGCACGCACGCGGTGTGCGGCCCCCGGCTGACCGGGGTGGTCGCGGTCGGCTCCCTCGCGCTCGGCGACTACCGGCACGGCCGCAGCGACGTGGACGTCACGGTCCTCGTGGCGGGCCCGCCCCCGGCCGCGACCCTGCGGGAGCTGGCCGACGCCCTCGACCACCGGCGGCTGCCGTGCCCGGCGGCGGGGCTGGAACTGGTCGTCTACCCGGCCGACTTCGCCCGCGTCCCGTCCGGGGAGGCCGGCTACCTGCTGGACCTCAACACCGGCGCCCACCTGCCGGGCCGGGCCGCCTTCGACCCGGCCGGGGGGCCGTCGTTCTGGTACGTCATCGACCGCTCCGTGGCCCACCAGGACGGGATCGCGCTGTACGGCCCGCCCGCGCCGGAGCTGATCGCGGCGCCCGGCCCGGCGGACCTGTACGCCGCGGTCCGGGCCTCGGTGCGCGAGCACGGCGACGGCGAGGGGCACCTCGCCGACAACCGGGTCCTCAACGGCTGCCGCTCCGTGGTCCACTGCCGCACCGGGCGCTGGCTCGCCAAGCGCGCGGCGGCCGGGCAGGTCGCCGCCACGGAGGCGGAGTTCCGCCCGCTGATCGAGGCCGCCGTCCGCAGCTTCGAACGCCCCCGCGCCGCCGCACTGCCGCTGCCCGGCCCGCAGGTCCGGAGCTTCCTCGCCCGGGTGCGGGCCCTGGTCGACGAGAGCGCCGCGGCGGCCGGCGCCTGACCTGGCACCGCCCGCCGTGCCGGGTGCGCGGGTCAGCGGGGGCGCAGCGGGAACGTGACGGTGATGCGCTTGCCCCCTTCGGGGCGGGGGTCGGTGCGGCAGGTGGCGGCGAGGAGCCGGACCAGGGGCCAGCCCCGGCCCCCCAGGGCGGCCGGGTCGTCCAGGACGCCGGGGGTCTCCACGGGCGTCCGTTCGTCCCCGTCGTCCACGGTGACGACCAGGGCGGCGCCGTCGGCGTCGACGCGGGCGTCGAAGCCGGTCATGCCGTCGGCGTGCCGGAAGGCGTTGGCCACCAGTTCCGTCACCACCAGGTGGACCGCGCCCAGCGGAGCCACCGTGGCCCGGCCGGTGTCGGACAGCAGCGCGGTGACGGCGGCCCGGGCCGCACCCGCGGTCGCCACGGGCGCCGCCGGGGCGGGCACCGGATCGTCGAAGGGGCTTCGCGGGGGCGCGGGGGGCATGGGATCGCCTCGGATGAGGAGGGTGCACAGGTGACGCGTCCGGCCGACCGGCCGCTTGTCGGATTTTACGGCAGCCGCCGCGGTACGGGTCCGTTCGACGTCCCCGCATCGGGTCTTCGGGTCGGAACGGGGCCCGTACCACCGGGGCGCGGGGGGGGCGGGTCAGTCGGGGTGCTGCGGGCGCGGGGGCCGGGGGCTGAGGGGGAACAGGGCCGCCGTCCCGGTGAGCTCCAGCAGGCGGGTGACCTGCGGGCCGGGGTGGGCGAGGGCGAGCAGGACGCCGTGGCGGTCGGCTTCGCGCCGGGCGGTGAGCAGGCTGTTGAGACCGGTGGAGTCCATGAAGGAGACCTCCTGGAGGTCGACCAGGAGGATCGCCGGGGCGGGACGGATCGCGAGGGCCCAGCCCAGCTGGCGGTCCAGGTGCGGGGCGGTGTGGACGTCGAGTTCCCCGGTGCACACGATCACCGGCCCCACGTAGGTGTCGGAGGCGGTGATGGTGAAGGCTTTCGGTGTGCTGTCGATGAGGCGCGCCCCTTTCTGTCGGTGTGCCCCCTCCAGCCACCGTACGGCGACGTGCCGCGCCCGCCCGAAACGGGTGCCGCCTCTTCACCGATCCGGCACACCGCCGCCCCACCCGCCCGACTCACCGGGCCCACCGGACTCACCGGGCGCTGCCGATCCACCCGCCACCGCCACCGCCACCGCCGTCGCCGACCGGTCACCGGCCCCGGCGCCCGCCTCCGGGGCGGCCCGGTCGCCGGGTGGGGCGTGCCGTCCGTGCTCGGCGGGGCCGTCCGCTGCTTCGGGGTCGGGCCCGCCGCGGTCACGCCCCGGGGGCCAGTACCCCGGCGGCGCGCAGGCGGAGTTCCTCCAGCAGTTCGGCCTGCCGGTCGGCCCGGTCGACGAGTTCGCCGAGCCGGGCCGGGTCGACCCGGGGGTCGTCGCCGAGGCGGTCGGCCAGGACGGCCCAGAGCTGGCGCTTGCCCACGACGCCGAGCCGCAGGGCCTCCAGCTCCACCAGGTCGGTCAGCGGGGAGCGGCGCAGCAGGGTGCCGTTCGGTTTGAGCAGGCCCGCCAGTTCGCCCGCGCGGCCGAGCCAGGCGTACGGGCGCCGTTCGGGGACGCCGAGTTCCCGCATCAGGCGGCGCAGGGACGCCTCGTCGCAGGCGATGTCGGCGGCCAGTTGCCGCAGCGGGCGCCCTGCGTCCGAGCCGGAGCGGGTCCGGGCGAGCCGACGGGCCCGCCGGGTGCCGGCCTCGGCGCCGGCGAGGTGGTTGTTCAGGTAGAGGGTGAGCATCCGGTGGCCGGTGGGTGGTGCGGTCATGGGCGCGTCCGTCTCTCGTGCGGTCGGGTGCGGCCGGGCGGGTCACCCCGGGGCGGGACCAGCGGGTTCGGCCGTACCGCGCGGCTTCCCCCCGGAGGCGGTCGGCAATCCCCAGCGGGACGCGGCGGCTCCGCGCCCGCGCCGCGAGCCGCCGCCCGCACCGCCGGGGCGGCGCGGGCCCGGGATCAGGCCGCGGGCGCCAGGTCGGCGCGGCCGAACAGCAGGGCGTAACCGCGCGGCAGCCGGGCCAGCACCCGGTCGGCGAAGTCGGGGCCGGCCAGGTCGGCCAGCGCGGTCAGGACCGAGGAGGCGTCCCAGCGGGCGGCGAGGCTGGTCGAGAGGGTGTGGGCGAGGGCCTCCACGAAGGCCGGGGCGCCGATGGGTGCGGGCAGCGGGACCTGGTCGGCGAACACCCGGCGGAGGCGGGCGGGCAGGACGGCGGCCAGGGCGCAGCGCTCCTCGCCGTCGAGCTGCCCGCCGAGCTGGGTCAGGACCGCGGTCAGGACGCGTTCGGCCTCCTCGTCCGTGGCGTAGCGGCCCGCGGTGCGGACCTGCCGGACGAGGCGGCGGTGCCGGGTCATCGGTGGAACCTCCCTGGGGTGGCCGCCGCGGTGGGCGCGGCGGCGGCTGGCGGGGGCGGACGCCGGGCGGGGGCGGGACGACCACCCGGCTGCGGATGGAAGGACGGCGCGGACGGCGCGGACGGCGCCGGTGGGCGGGGCGGTGCCGGGTTCGCGAGGCGGCCCCGGTCCGGTGGGCCGCAGGAGCCGGGCAACGGGGCCGTCGACTCCGCGCCCGTCCGGGCAGCGAGCCGTCCGGGCACCGAGCCGTCCGGCCGCGACGAGGGCCCGCAGCCCCGCGCCGTCCGTGGACGTCACGTCAAAGAGCACGTCCACGAGGGCGAGCACCGCGTCGGGGCGTGCGGCGGGCCCCGCGACGCGCGGTGTTCGCGGACGCGGGGCCCGGGCCGGGGTCAGGCGCGGATCTGCCGGTGGGCCCCGCCGTGGCCGACGGCCACCTTGCGGGGCTTGGCCTTCTCCGCGACCGGGATGCGGAGCGTCAGCACGCCCTGGTCGTAGTCCGCGGTGATGCCCTCGGGGTCGAGGGTGTCGGAGAGCATCACCTGGCGGGAGAAGACGCCGAGGGGGCGCTCCGACAGCTCCCACGTGACGCCCTCGCCCTGCGGGCGGGGGCGGCGCTCGGCCTTGACGGTCAGCATGTTCCGTTCGACGTCGACGTCGATCGCGTCCGGGTCCACGCCCGGCAGGTCGAAGTGGACCACGTACTCGTCGCCGGCCCGGTAGGCGTCCATCGGCATCGGGGCCGGACGCGACCAGGTGCCGTTCGCACCTGTGAACTGCTGGGTGAGACGGTCGAGTTCGCGGAACGGGTCGGTGCGCAGCAGCATCGCGAAACACCTCCTGTGGGATCAAAGGGTGCCGGTGCACATCACCTGGAACCGTTGTAGCACGTCGTCCATCCGATGACAAAGACAGGACGTCATCGATAGGATGACGCCATGAGTGACAGACCGACGCCCCCCGAGAACCCCCGCGGCGAGGCCGGCGCGCCGGTTTCGCCGGTCGCCGCCGTCGCGGCCCTGGCCGCCATCGAGGAGGCCGTTCGCCGGGCCGGCACGCCCGGGCCCCCGGAGCAGCGACCGGCGGGGGACGACCCGGCGCCGGCCCTGGCCGCCCTGCTGCTCCTGCGCGAACTGCGGGCCCGGCTCGCGGGCTGGGAGGCCGGGCTGGTGGAGAGCGCCCGCGCGGGCGGCGCCACCTGGGCCGACCTCGCCCATCCGATGGGGGTGGCCAGCCGCCAGGCCGCCGAGAACCGCTACCTGCGGCTACGCCGGACCGGAGCGGACGGCGCGGGGACGGGCGCGGAGCGCGTCNAGGCGGTGCGCGACCACCGGGCCGCCGACCGCGCCGTCACCGGCTGGGCCCGTGACCACGCCGCCGAACTGCGCGTCCTGGCCGCCCGGCTCGGCGCGGCCGGGCTCGGCCCGGACGCCCGCCCGGCCCAGGAGGCCCTCACCGCCACCCTCGGTACGGCCGACGCGGCCGACCTGCTCGCTCCGCTCGTCGGCCTGCGCCCCCACCTGGGCAGCGACCAGGCCGAGTTGGCCGCCCGCCTCGACGAGCTCACCGACCGCACCGGCCACCTCCGCGCCGCCAGCAACCGGCGCCGCGCCTGAGCGCCTTCCGGGTCGGCGGGCCCCGGGCGGCCGGAACGCACGGAGGCAGCCGGAACGCACGGAGGCGGTCGCGACCGGCGCGGACGGCGCCCGCCCCCGACCCGTCGGCGCTGCGGGCCGGCCCCCCCCGAGCCGCGGTCTCCCCGAGCCGCCGTCAACTCGCTTCCGTTTACCGCCTCTTGACGTGCCCACCGCCGGGCTGGCTTCATGGGGACGAGTGGGAGCGCTCCCACCCCCAGCGGGCCCCACTCCCTGCACCCCTCCCCCCCACAGGAAGGCTCCCACCCGTGCCTCCGATCACCCCAGGCCGCGGGCTGCCCCGGCGCGCGGCCGCCGCACTGACCGGGCTGGCGCTGATCGCCGCCGGCGTCACCGCCACCGCGATCGCCCCGGCCGCCGCCGGCGCCGCCACCGTCAGCGTGGCCGCCACCGTCAGCGCGGCCGGCACTGTCAGCGCGGCCGGTACCGGCGCGACGACCGTCGGCACGCCCGCCGACTTCCCCGTCCGGGTCAACCAGCTCGGCTACCTCCCGGACGGCCCCAAGCGGGCCACCGTGGTCAGCTCGGCGACCGCCCCGCTCACCTGGCAGCTGCGCGACTCCTCCGGCGCGCAGGTCGCGACCGGCACCACCACCGTGCACGGCGCCGACCAGGCGTCCGGCCAGTCCACCCACCTGGTGGACTTCGGCGCGTACACCGGCACCGGCACCGGCTTCACCCTGACCGTCGGCGGCCTGGCCGGCCACCCGTTCGACATCTCGGCGTCGCTGTACGACGGGCTGCGCTCCGACAGCCTGAACTTCTTCTACCAGCAGCGCAGCGGCATCGCGATCGACGCGGCCCTCGCGGGCGGCAGCGCGTACGCCCGACCCGCCGGGCACCTGGGGGTGGCGCCGAACAAGGGCGACACCAGCGTGCCGTGCCAGGCCGGGGTGTGCGACTACCGGCTGGACGTCCGCGGCGGCTGGTACGACGCCGGGGACCAGGGCAAGTACGTGGTCAACGGCGGCATCGCGACCTGGGAGCTGGTCAACTCCTTCGAGCGGGCCCGCCGTTCGGGCGGCGACGCGGCCCTCGGCGACTCCACGCTGCGGGTGCCCGAGCGCGGCAACGGGGTGCCGGACGTGCTGGACGAGGCCCGCTGGGAGCTGGAGTTCCTGCTGCGGATGCAGGTCCCGGACGGCAGGCCGATGGCCGGGATGGCCTTCCACAAGATCCACGACGCGCAGTGGACCGGCCTGCCGACCCGTCCCGAACTCGACGACCAGCAGCGCGAGTTGCACAAGCCGTCGACCGCCGCCACGCTCAACCTGGCCGCCACCGCCGCCCAGTGCGCCCGGGTCTACGCCCCGTACGACGCCGCCTTCGCCGCCCGCTGCCTGGACGCGGCCCGCCGCGCCTGGACGGCCGCCCGGACCAACCCGGGCGTGCTCGCCCCGGCCACCGACAGCACCGGCGGCGGCGCCTACGAGGACGCCGACGTCTCCGACGAGTTCTACTGGGCGGCGGCCGAACTCCTCGCCACCACCGGCGAGTCGCAGTACCGGGACGCGGTCGCCTCCTCGCCGCTGCACACCGCGCCGGTGGACGCCTTCTGGTGGGGCGGCACCGCGACGCTCGGCCGGATCACCCTGGCCACCGTGCCCGGGGTGGCACTGCCCGCCGACGACCTGGCCCGGCTGCGCGGCCTGCTGACCACGGCGGCCGACGGCTACCTGTCCACCATGGGCGGCCAGGGCTACGCGGTGCCGCTCGCCCCCGACGGCTACGTGTGGGGCTCCAACAGCTCGATCGCCAACAACGCGATGGTGCTGGCCGTCGCCCACGAGCTGACCGGCGCCGCCCGCTACCGCACCGGCGCACTGGAGGCGATGGACTACCTGCTGGGCCGCAACGCCCTGGACCGCTCCTACGTGAGCGGCTACGGCGAGCGCGCCGCGGAGAACGAGCACCACCGCTTCTGGGCGCACCAGAACGACGCCGCGCTCCCGCACCCGCCGGCCGGCTCCTTCGCGGGCGGCCCGAACTCCGGCCTCCAGGACCCGGTCGCCCAGGCCCGGCTGGCGGGCTGCGCGCCGGCGGCCTGCTACGTCGACGACATCGGCTCGTACTCGACCAACGAGGTGGCGGTCAACTGGAACGCCTCGCTGGCCTGGCTGGCCTCCTTCGCCGCCGAGCGGCCCGCGGCCCCGGCGACGCCCGCCGTGCAGGTGGCCCCGGCGGCGGTGACCGTCCCCGAGGGCGGCACGGCGGCGGTCGCGGTGCGGCTCTCGGCCGCGCCCGCCCAGAACGTGACGGTGACGGTCACCCGCACCTCGGGCGACCCCGACCTGTCGGCGGCGGCCGCCCCGCTGGTCTTCACCCCCGCCGACTGGTCCACCGCGCAGCAGGTCCGGGTCTCCGCGGCGCAGGACGCGGACCCGGCGGCGGGCAGCGCGCTCTTCACGGTCGGCGGCCCCGGCGTCCGGTCGGCGACCTTCACGGCGACCGAGGCGGACGACGACACCGCGGGGCCCGCGGCGTCCTGCGCGGTGGCGTACAAGGTGGACAGCTCCTGGGGCAACGGGTTCACCGCGACGGTGACGGTGAAGAACACCGGCGCCTCGACCGTCTCCGGCTGGACGCTCGGCTGGAACTTCACCGGCGACCAGCGGATCACCAACGCGTGGAACGCGACGGTCTCCCAGAGCGGCGCCGCCGTGACCGCGCGGGACGCCGGGTGGAACGGCACCCTGGCGCCCGGCGCGAGCGCGGGCTTCGGCTTCCAGGCGACGTACTCCGGCGGCAACGCGGCACCGCCCCGGTTCACCGTGAACGGCGCCGACTGCGCCTGAGCACCGGCCCGGCCCCGGCGGTGAGTCACGCCGGGGCCGGGCCCGGGGCGCGGCCTACTCCACGTCGGCGGCGACCACGGTCCAGGTCCCGGTCGAGGTGTCGTCCAGCCGCAGGTCGAACGCGAAGGTGATCGGCCTGCGCTCGCGGGCGTCGCCGCGGAGCACCTGCTCGGTGCGCCGGTCGACCTCGTAGTAGACGCCCTCCGCGTCGACCGCGACCCGGAAGACGATCGGCTCGCGCGAGACCAGCGAGCGCACCGTGACCGACCTGACGAGGGCGTCGCGCATGACCGTCCGGTCGACCGTGCGCACGGACGTGAAGTCCAGGCTGCCGTCGTTCATGACCCACTCCTCGAGGAACCGCTCGACGGCGACCTCCAGGACCGCCCGGTCGAACCGGCCGTCGAGCACGCTCAGGTCGCCGACGGCCGCGTCGGCGTCGGTGCTCCAGGAGATGTTGGTGAGCGACAGGATGTCGTGCGCGCCCTTGACCGCGGTCCTCCCGGCCACCTCCAGCACCGCCTCGCGGGCGACCTCCTTCTGGTCCCAGCCGTCGGTCTCGATGGCGTTGGTCAGGTGGTGCGCGCCCTCGGCCGCCTGCTCCACCGAGGACACGATCCACTCGCCGGCCCGGTCCTTGCGCAGCGTCCAGTACTCGACCGGGCGGGTCGAGCCGTCCTTGCGCGTGGCGTCCGCGCCGTGGCTGCGGCGCACGTAGTCGTTGAGCGTCGCGGTGATCCGGAAGGTGACGGTGTCGTTGGTCTCGCCCGCGCGGTTCGCGAGGTCGACCAGCTCGACCGTCGGGCCGGAGAGGATCTCCACCACGTTGACCTCGCCGCGCGACTCGTAGTCGCGCAGCCCGTCGGCCCACTTGCCGTAGAGCACGGGGGACATGATCCGCTGCAGCGTGGCGTGGTCGTTGCGGGTCCAGGCCTGCTGGGCGGTGGTGTACAGCCAGACCGCCCGCTGCTCCAGCGCGGTGCGCTCGAAGCTCGGGTCGGTTTCGGCGAGGGCGTCGACCCGGGCCCCGATCCGGACGGCGCGCTCGCGGGCCTGCTCGTCGGCGCGGTGCGCCGTGCGGTCCGAGACCGTGTTCAGGTCGGCGGACTGCTTCGCCTTCCGGCGCCGCTGCCTGAGCCACAGGACCAGGACGATGACGGCCACGATCACCAGCAGCGCGAGGAACCCGCTGCCGCCGGCCCCGACGCCGTAGCCGAAGCCGACCCCGGTCGACCCGTGGAAGCCGCCGCCGCCGTGGCTGCCCCCACCACCACCGCTGCTGCCGCCGAACCCGTGGCTACCGCCCCCGCCACGGGCCTGCGCGACGGTCGGACTGCTCAGCACGACGGCTCCAGCGACCACGGTTATCCAGCGACGGGCGCGCACCGGGCTCCCCCTTCAGGAAACAGAACTGTTCCCTGCGAGCCTACAAGCCGGGCCGCCCCGGCCGCGGGGTCAGCCCTCGGACGGGGTCCGGCGCGGGGCCGGGAGCCGGAGCGGCCGGGGGTGCAGGGCGGCCGGGTGGGGGCCGTGGCGGGGGTCGAGCTCGTGCAGGATCTGCTGGGTCTCGTCCACGATCGAACCGTGCAGGGACCAGACGGCCGGGCCCCGGTCGGTGCGGCGGAGCGTCTCGGCGGCCGCGGCGTGGTGGTCGCGGCCGCGTTCCAGGGCCGCCGTCAGGTCCTCGGTGTGCCCCGGCTCGCGGACGTGGTCGCGCTGGATGCGGGCGAGCACGTCGAGCGCGTCGCCGACCGCCTCCAGGACGTCGCCGAGCGGCCGCACCCGGGCGCGGGCCTCGGCGCGGGCCTGCTCCCCGTCCGGGAACCGGCGCTCGCCGCGGGCCAGGTCGTCGAGGCCGCGGAGCACCGATCCGAGCTGGTCGCAGACGTGGCCGAGGCAGGTGAGCCCCTCGCCCAGCGGGCCGAGCGCGACCGCCGGATCGGCGCCCTGCCGCAGCCGCCGGGGGTTGAGCCGGATGCCCTCCTCGGCCTGGACGGCCACCCGGCGCGCCTGGTCGAGTTCGCGGGCGGCCGCCTCCACCCGGCGCAGCCAGCCGTCGGAGGCCCGTTCGTCCCAACCCTCGTGCAGGCCGCGGGCGGTGTCGTGGGCGATGTCGGCGAGGCGGTGCGCGACCCGGGCGGTCCGGTGCGCGGCGTGGCCGACGTACGTGGGGGGCGCGGCGACCAGGTTGACCAGCACCCCGGAGGCGACGCCGACCAGGGTGTCCCCGATCCGGACGGGAGCGTACGGCGCGCCGGTGCTGAGGACGAGCAGGACGGTGACCGGCACCTCGGTGGCCTGCTCACCCAGGCGCAGCAGCTTCCCCAGGGCCAGGCAGACGGCGACGGCGAGGCCGATGCTGGCGAAGCCCGCCCCGGCCAGGCGCAGCAGGCCGAGGGCGGCCAGGGCCCCGAGCATGACGCCGCCGATCTGCCGCAGGCCCTGGGCCAGCGTGCGGAACACCGTGAGCTGGACGGTCAGCAGCGCCGCCAGCGGGGCGAGGACGGGCTGTTCGTCCTCGCCCAGCAGCAGCACCGCGGCCTCCCAGGCCAGTGCGCAGGCCACCGCCACCCGGACGGTCTGCGCGACCGACTCGCGGTGCGGGCGGGCCGCGCGCACGGGGTGGCGCAGCGCGTCCCGGGCGGCCCGCCGGCCGTCGGCCGCCCGGCGGCGCCACGACGCCGGGCCGGGGGCGGTCACGGCAGGTCGGGCATCGGGGCGAGCTCGGCGGTGCAGAAGGCGCACCGGATCGCCCGGGCGGGGATCGCGGACAGGCACTCGGGGCAGTCCCGCTTGGGCGCCTGGACGTCCTGGTGCGGGGCGAAGCGCTCGTGCAGCTTGTTGAACGGCAGCACGACCACGAAGTAGAGCACCAGCGCGGTGAGCAGGAGGGTGATCACGGCGTCGATGAAGCCGCCGTACGGGAACTCCACGTGGTGGATGCTGACGGTCCGGCGGCTGAAGTCGCCCACCGCGCCGGTGGCGAGGCCGACCAGCGGGGTGAGGAAGGCGCGGACCAGGGCGGTGACCACGCCGGAGAACGCCGCTCCGATCACCACGCCCACGGCCAGGTCGACGACGTTGCCCCGTAGGACGAAGCCACGGAAACCCTTCACTGACGCTCATCCTTCCCGTTCGCCTCCGCCCGCCCGCGCGAGCCGGTCCGGGGCGCGGCGACCGCCTGCGGTCGGCCTCCCGCGCACCCGGCGGCCTTCTGCCCGGTCCGCCCGCCCCCATGCCCGGACGCTGCGCCCGCCCCTTCACCGGCCGGGGTCGGCGGGACGGTGTACGGCGGACCGGTCGGGGTCGGCCGCTCACTGCGTGGAGAGGTTCCGCCGGACGCAGTCGACGTACTGGTGGAGGCCGTCGGGGCGGTAGCACTCCTGGGTGTGGTCGGCGTACCAGGCGAGCAGGACGGCGGCCAGGACGGACACCGCGACGGCGGCGAGGGAGAGGGCCAGGCCGACGAGGGCGCGGCGGCGGCCGGGGGCGGTGCGGCCGGAGGCGCTGCGGCGGGAGGCGTGCAGGGCGACGGCTCCGGTGACCAGGCCGGCGGCGCCGAGCAGGCCGCCGACGACGGCGGGGGAGGTGAACAGGCCCAGCGCGCCCAGGACCGCGGTCGCCGTCGCCGTCGCCGGGGTGTTGCGTTCTGCCGTGGTGGTTCCTCGGGTGTCCATCCGGGGCTCCTTCCGGGTGCGGCCCGGTCCTTCCGGGCCGCACCGATCCTGGAACGCGGGGCCCGGTGCGCGCCTCCCGGTCCGGAGGGAACCGGGGCTCCCCCGATCGGGGGAGGGGGCGCGGCGGGCCGGCGGCCATACTTGTCGTCCATGACCTGGGCTATCGGGCCGTTCCTGCGCGGCTCCACGTACACGGGCGCGCTGTTCGCGTTCCTCGGCGCGGCGGCCAGCCTGCTGCTGCTGCCGTTCGCGGTGCTGCCCGCGCTGCTGTGGGAGTCCGGGCCGTACGGGGCGCGGGCCGCGCTGGTGGCGGCTCTGTGGGCGGGGCTGGTGGCGCTGGTCGGGACGGCCCGGAGCACTCGGCGGGTGCTGGTGGCGGCGGCCCGCCGGATGCTGGACGTACCGCTGCCCGCACCGGCTGCACCGGTCGGGGCCTCCGAGGCCTCCGGGGCCTCCGGGGCCTCCGGGGCGTTCGTCGCGGACCGGCGGCGGACCGGGCTGTGGCTGCTGCTGCACGTCGCCGCGGGCTGGGCCGCCGGGCTGACGGCCAATCTGCTGCTGGCGGCGCTGGCCCTGCCGGGGCGCTGGCTCGGCGGGGAGCTGGAACTGTCGTTCTCCGGCCGGACGGTGCGGTCCGGGGACGGCTGGGCGAGCTGGGCGGCGGCCCTGGGGTGCGTGCTGCTGGCCGTGCTGGTGTGCGCGGCGGTGTCGAGCGTGCTGCGCCGACTGGCGCCGCGGCTGCTGGGCCCCTCCCCCGCCGAGCGGCTCGCGCTGGCGGTGGCGCGGGAACGGCGGCTGGCCGAACGCAACCGGCTGGCCACGGAGTTGCACGACTCGATCGGGCACACCCTGACGGCGGCCACCATCCAGGCGGCGGTGGCCGGCGAGGTGCTCACCGGTGACCCGGTGGCCGCCCGGGCCGCGCTGCGCAGCATCGAGGAGTCGACCCGGGCCGCGCTGGAGGACCTCGACCACGTACTGGGCGTGCTGCGCGAGGAGGCCGCGGGGACGGCGCCCGCCCGGACGCTGGCCGACCTGCCCGACCTGCTGGAGCGGCTGCGGCACGCGGGCACGGAGGTCGAGGCGGAGCTGACGGACGACCTGGCGGGCGTGCCGGGGGCGGTGTCGCGGGCGGCCTACCGGATCCTCCAGGAGGGGGCGACCAACGCGCTGCGGCACGGCGCGGACGGCCCGGTCCGCGTCACAGCGGTGCTCTCGGCCGCCGGGCTGGAGCTGGCCGTGGCCAACCGGACCGGCCGGGACCGGGGCGGGCGGTCGGCGGGCTTCCCGAGCTCCGGCCACGGGCTGCCGGGCCTGGCCGAACGGGTGCGCCTGCTGGACGGCGAGTTCCGGGCCGGGCCCGACGGCGCCGACCACTGGGTCCTGGCGGCCCGCCTCCCCGTCCGGACGTCCGGGTGAACGCCCCGGAGCCGGCCCGGCCCCCCGGGCCGGCGGACGCCCCGGCCGCCGGGGTCGCGCTGCTGATCGCCGACGACGACGCGGTGACCCGCAGCGGCCTGCGCGTCCTGCTCGCGGCGCAGCCCGGGATCAGCGTGGTCGGCGAGGCCGCCGACGGCCTGGAGGCGGTCGAACGGGCCCGGCTGCTGCGGCCGGACGTGGTGCTGATGGACGTGCGGATGCCGCGCTGCGACGGCATCGAGGCGACCCGGCGGATCCTCGCGGAAGTGCCGGACCCGCCCAAGGTCATGGTGATCACCACGTTCGAGAACGACGGCCACGTCACCGCCGCGCTGAGTGCCGGAGCCGCCGGGTTCGTCCTCAAGCGGCTGCCGGTGCCGCGGATCGCCCGGGCGGTGCGGACCGTCGCGGCGGGCGAGGAGGTCCTGTTCCCGGCCGACCTGCGCCGGATGGTCACCGCCCGCCCGCTGGACTCCGGGCGGGCCCTGCCGGAGGCCGGTCTGACGCCCCGGGAGGAGGCCGTGCTCCGGCTGATGGCCACCGGGCGCTCCAACCCGGACATCGCCCGCGCGCTCACCGTCAGCCCGGAGACGGTCAAGACCCACGTCGGGAACGTGCTGACCAAGCTCGGCGCGCAGAACCGCACCCACGCCGTGGTGATCGCCTACGAATCGGGCCTGGTCGTCCCGGGCCTGCCCGGCTGACGTCCCGTCGGGGGCCTCCGTCCCGGCGGAGCACCCGGCGACGGCCGCACCGGGCGGAGCGGGCGTGGCGCACCGCTCCGGATGATCGCTAAGCTGCCCCGGCGGGCCGACACTCGGCCACCGGGGCCATCACGGAGGGCGGGCTTGTCGGACGACTGGATCAGGGTGCCGGTCGGCACGGACGCCGCGCGCTGGACCACGAGGAGCAGGTGCCGCCGGGTCCTGCTCGTCGTGCACAACGTGACGGCGGCGACCCGGCTGCTGGACGTGGTCGGCCTGTTCCGCGACGACCTGCGCGTCCAGCTGCTGGCCACCTGCCCGGGCAGCTCGCCCTTCCGCTCCGGCCTGCCCGAACTCCTCGCCGCGCTGGGCCTCCCGGTCGTGCCCTGGGAACAGGCCCGCGGCCTCGACCCCGAGCTGGTGGTCTCCGCCAGCTTCGGCGGCCAACTCCACTGCTTCAAGGGGAAGTTGGCGGTCCTCTCGCACGGTGTCGGCTACAATAAGAAGCTGGCAACGCCGGGAGCCGGGAGCCGGGAGCCGGGAGCCGGGAGCCGGGAGCCGGGAGCCGGGAGCCGGGAGCCGGGAGCCGGGAGCCGGGAGCCGGGAGCCGGGAGCCGGGAGCCGGGGCGGTTCCGGTGTTCGGGCTGTCGCCGGAGTGGCTGCTCGACGAGGGCGGGGAGCCGGTCGCCGATGCGCTGGTGCTGTCGCACCCCGATCAGCTCGACCGGCTCGCCGCGGCGTGCCCGGAGGCCGCGCACACGGCGGTGCTGGGCGGCGACCCGTGCTTCGACCGGATCCTGGCGGCGCTCCCCCGCCGGGACGCGTTCCGCCGGGCGTTCGGGGTGCGGTCCGGCCAGCGGCTGCTGGTCCTGAACTCGACCTGGAACCCGACCTCGCTGTTCGGTGACGGCGGTCCGGACGACGTGCTGCCACTGCTGCTCTCCCGGCTGCCGGAGCTGCCGCTGGACGAGTACCGGGTCGCGGTGGTGCTGCACCCCAACGTGTGGCACGGCCACGGCCCGGGGCAGGTCCGGCTGTGGCTGGACGGGGCCCGCCGGGCGGGGGTGGCGCTGGTCGATCCGGTGGCCCACTGGCGGCAGGCCCTGATCGCCGCGGACGCCGTGGTGGGCGACTTCGGGTCGGTGAGCTACTACGCGGCGGCGATCGGCACGCCGGTGGTGCTGGCGGCGACCGGGCCGTCCGTGATCGACGACGGGTCGCAGGTCGCGGCGTTCGTCCGGGCGGCGCCGAAGCTGGACCCGTACGCGGCGCTCGGCCCGCAGCTGGAGGGGGTGATCGCCGCCCGTGAAGTGCCGTCCGGCCCCGCCGAGTTGACGTCCTCCGATCCCGGCGGGTCGGCGGGCCTGCTGCGGTCGCTGTTCTACCGGCTGCTCGGCCTGCCCGAGCCGGCCGGGCCCGCGCTGCTGGACGGACTGCCGCTGCCCGCGCACCAGCCGGTCGTGGTGACGGCCCCGGTCCGGGTGCTGACCCGGACCGGGGCGGACGGGGCGGTGGAGGTGCGGCGTTTCGCGGCGGCCCGCTACGAGCCCGCGGGGGCGGGCGAGGCCCACCTGGTGGCACCCGAGGACACCCTGGACCCCGGCGCCCTGGCGCTCGCGGACGTGATCGTCCGGCACGGCGCCGCCGCCGATCCCCGGCTCGGCCCGCCGCTGCTCTGGGCGGAGCAGACGCTGTCCCGGTACCGCTCGTGCACGCTGGCGGTGCAGGTGACCGGCCCGGCCACCTGCACCGTCCGCCACCGCTCGGGCGCCGCACTGGAGTTGGCGGGCGCCGACGACGGGATCGACCCGGCTGCGGCGGCCTCCGCGCTGCTGGCCGCCGGGCCGGTGCCGGGGGTGCTGACGGTCCGCTCCGGCGGCGCGGTTCACCGGGTGACGGTCACTCCGGCCGGTTGACGCACAGGTCGCGCAGCACCCCGATCGGCACCAGGTGGAAGGTCGCGCCGCCGCGCTCCAGCAGCACGGCCGCCTCGTCCAGCAGCGGCAGCGCGTCCGGCCCGCGGCCCTGGTCGATCAGGGTCTGTACCAGGTCGGTCAGCGCCCGGGCGAGGTTGTACGCCTCGCCGGTGCCCCGGAAGAACGCCACCGCCGTCTCGATCGAGGTCGCGGCCTCCGCGAACCGGCCCAGCCCGCGCAGCGCCCGCCCCCGGTGGCGGCCGAGCAGGGCGCGCGCCCGGGGCAGGTCGCCCTGCCCGCTGTCCGCGTCCCCGATGCCGTCGAGCAGTCCGACGGCCCGTTCGAAGCACTCCAGCGCGTCGGCGTAGCGCCACTGGCGCAGCCGCAGCAGGCCGAGCGTCTCGACGGCGGTGGCCTGTCCGCGCAGGTGGCCGTCCCGCTGCTCGGCGTCGGCGGCGAGCAGCAGGTGCTGCTCGGCCTCGTCGTACTCCTGCAACTCGGCGAGCGCGAAGGAGAGTTGGACGTGCATCCGGGCGGCCGTCCGGGCGCCGGTGCCCGGGGCGAGCGCGGCCCGGGCACCGGCCCGCAGCGCGGGCAGCAGTTCGTCGTGCCGCCCGGCCTTCAGCTGCAACGCCCACAGCGCCTCGACCAGTTGGCAGACCGTCCCGGGGGCGGCGAACTCCTCGGCGGCGGCCACCGCCTCGACCAGGTTGGGCAGTTCGGCGCCGAGCACGGCCAGCGCGGCGGCCTCGTCGGGGTACCCGTCGGGGCCGATCTCCGCGTACAGCGGCCCGAGGTGCCAGCGCTGCGGGAGCGCCGCGTGGTCGGCGCCGACGGCCAGCCGCAGGTGGTGCGCGACGGTGCGGTGCACGGCGGTGGCGCAGGCCGCGAGGCCGTCCTCGCGCACCGCCGCGGCCTCGGCGTGCCGGCGGACGGCCGGGCGGTAGCGGTACCGGCCGTCGAGCGCGGTCTCCAGCAGGGCGGCGGCGGCGAGTTCGTCGAGCGCCTCGGCCGCCTCCGCCTCGGCCAGCCCGGTGGCGGCAGCGGCGGCCCGGGCGTCGATCGCGGGCCAGGGCCGCAGTGCGCAACGCCGGTACACCAGCGCCGCGTTCGGGGCGAGCCGGGCGTAGCGGTCGGCGGTCGCGGCCTCCAGCGGATCGGCGCCCGGCCGGTCGGTGAGCGCCCGGGGGGCGAGGTCGCCCAGCACGGGGGCGGCGGCGCGCAGCGCGAACGGGGACCCGGCGCAGCGCTCCAGGACGCCGGGCAGGGCGGCCTTGGCGGCGGTGACGGCGTGCTTGCCCGCGAGGTCGGTGAGCAGGCGGCGGGCGTCCTTGTCGGCGAGCGGGCCGACGGCGACGTTCAGCGCGTCGAGGCCGGCCAGCGGGCGGCGGGCGGTGATCAGGGTGAGCACGCCGGGGGCGGCGGTGAGCAGCGGGCGGAGCTGGGCGGCGGAGTGGGCGTGGTCGAGGACGACCAGCAGGCGGCGGGTGGCGAGCAGCGCGGCGAACAGTTCGGCGCGGTCCTCGACGGTGGCGGGCAGGTGGTCGGCGGGGACGCCGAGCCGCCGCAGGAAGCGGCGCAGCACGGTCGTCGGGTCCAGCACGCCGCCCGGCCCGGCCGCGCGCAGGTCGGCGTACAGCTGGCCGTCGGGAAAGCGGTGCGCCTCGCGGGCGCCCCAGTGGATGGCCACCGCGCTGGTGCCGATGCCGTCCGGGCCGTGCAGCAGCACCTGGCGCGGGCTGCCGTCCGCCTTGCGCCCGGCCTCCTTGTCGAGTTCGGCGAGCGGCCCCTTGCGGTCGGTGAAGTACCGGGTGGAGGCGGGCAGCAGCCGCGGCACCGCGTCCGCCGGGCCCGGGGCGCCGCCGGCCAGGCCGCTCATCCAGGCGGCCAGCGCCCGGGCCTGCGCCGGGTCGTTGCGCGCCCCCTCGACCAGCAGCCGGGCGACGGCCTCCCGCTCCTCCGCCCCGGCCGGGGCGGCGACCTGGCGCCCGGTCACCCGCTGCGCGAGGTTCCCGACCGACTCCCACGCCCACTTCCCGGCCTCCCCCGCCACCGCCGAGCCGACCGCGCCCAGCACCCCCGTGACCGCCGTGACCGACAGCGGATCGATCATGCCCCGTACCCCCACAACCGTGCTCGGCCGACATCGCTGCCGCCTGCGTGCGCCACCTGACGAGCCCAACCGTAGCCTGCACGCCACGCTCCGTCAGCACGCGTCCTTCCGCTTCCTCCCGAAGACCCCGGAACGCGGGCTCCGCCGGGGTTCCCGCGCGGTCCCCTCCGGCACGGCGGACGTCCGGGGGGCGGCCCGGCCGCGAGCGCCCCCACTGCGCGCTCCGGCCCCTTGACCGCCCGTCGGGCCCCTTGGCCGCCCGTCGGGCTCCTTGACCGTTCGTCGGGCCCCTTGACCGTTCGTCGGCGTCGCCGCGATGATGGCCCGTCAGTTCAGCTGTACGCCAGGCGGTGGGGGAAGTCCGGTCGAATTCCGGCGCTGTCCCGCAACGGTAGGCCCATCCGCGCAGGTGGTGGGCGAGCCCGAATGCCCGTCGCCGGGTCTTCCGATACCTTCCACCCGTCGCGGACTGCGGGTCGGGGCTCCGGTGCCGCGCTCGTGCGCGCGGCGCTTCGGGCGTCCGGCCCCGCGGGTCCGGAGAGGCTGACCCGATGTCACTGCGCGCTCGCGCCGCCGTCCTGCTCGCCACGGCGGCCCTCGCCACCGCCCTGCTGCCCGCGGCCACCGCTGCGGCGGCGCCACCCGTCACCGTGCGCCCGGACGCGGCGGCCGCGGGCTGGCTGGCCGGTCAACTGGTGGGCGGCGACCACCTGGAGAGCAGTTTCGGCGGGGTCTCCTACCCCGACCAGGGGCTGACCGTCGACGCGGTGCTGGCGTTCGCCGCGGCCAAGGTCTCCGACGACGCGGCGGCCCGGGCCACCGCCTGGCTCGCCCAGCCGGCCAACCTGGCCGGGTACGCGGGTGACGGGGTCGGCGAGTCGTACGCCGGGGCCACCGCCAAGCTGGCGTTCGCCGCGCAGGTGCGCGGCGCGGACCCGGCCTCGTTCGGCGGGGTCGACCTGGTGGCGCGGCTGCGGGCCCTGCAGCAGCCGTCCGGGCGGTTCTCGGACGTCTCGCAGTGGGGCGACTACAGCAACAGCCTGGGCCAGTCGTACGCGCTGCTCGCGCTGGCCCGCACCCCCGGCGGGGCGCCGGCGACGGCGGTCGGCTACCTGGCGGGGGCGCAGTGCGCGGACGGCGGGTTCCCGGTCGCCTTCGCGCAGCCGGTCTGCACCTCCGACCCGGACGCGACGGCGCTGGCCGCGCAGGCGCTGGCGGCGACCGGCCGGGCGCCGCGGCGCGGGCCGGGCTGTCCTGGCTGGTGGCGCACCAGGGCGCGGACGGTTCGCTGGCGGCGGCCGGGGGGAGCGCGGGCAACGCGAACTCCACCGGGCTGGCCGCGCAGGCGCTGCTGACCGGGGGCCGTCCGGTGGCGGGGTTGCAGGCCCGGGCCTTCGTCCGCTCGCTCCAGGCGGGCTGCGGCGCACCGGCCGCCGACCGGGGCGCGGTCGCCTACGACGCGACCGGGCTGGACCCGGCCACCGCGCCCCGGGCCACCGCGCAGGCCGTCCTCGGGCTGTCGGGCGCACCGCTGGCGACCCTGAGCGCGCACGGCGCCCGCCCCGCCGCACCGGCCCCGGCCTGCGCGCACTGACCCCGGACCGCTGCGGCCACTCCCCCACGCACGTTCCCGTTCCGTCCGCCGAGGAGGCGTCCGATGTTCCGTACCACCGCGTTCCGCCGTCCGCTCGCCCCGCTGGCCGCCGCCGCGGCCCTGACCGCCGCGCTGCTGGGCGCGTCGACCGCGGCCGCGCCGCCCGCGCACGCGGCGGCGTGCAGCGGGACGACCGGTGTCACCGTCGTGGTGGACTTCACCGCGCTGGGCGGCACGATCCAGACCGGGTGCGCGCTCGGCGACCCGTCCAGCGGGCTGGCCGCGCTGACCGGCGCCGGGTTCTCCTACGCCTTCCACCCGCGGTTCCCGGGCTTCGTCTGCCAGATCAACGTGCTGCCGAACCCGTGCAACGGCGCGCCCGCGTCGGCGTACTGGTCGTACTGGCACGCCTCGCACGGCGGGGCGTGGAGCTACAGCAGCCTGGGCGCGGGCAGCTACGACCCGGCCCCGGGCGAGGTCGAAGGCTGGGCCTTCGGCGCGGGCTCCCAGCCGGGCATCACCGCCCCCTGACCCCGAGGCCGCTACTGGCGCTGTGACCGGAAACGTCCACCGGATCGGTGGATCGGCATCGGCGTGCCGGACACCGGCTGGACGGCCGCAACATCCAGCCGGTGTCCGAAGGTTCGGCGGCAGAACCGGTCAGAACCAGGAGGCCGTCCGAGGACGGGAGCCGCAGACTGCAACACATCGCACGCCACGGAACGGGCCGCCCGGTGCACTTCCGGCAGACGACGGCCCCATCCGCGACGTCGTCCACCGCTTCGACCAGACGGGCACGGCCGCCCCCGCGGGAGGCCGTCCCCACCACCTCAGCCCCGACAACGAGGGCTTCGCCGCACAGACGGCCACCACCCGGCTGGACCGCGAGACCCTGCGCACCCTGCCGGCCCGCCGCAGGACCACCTTCCAGAGCACTAGGACCCGGAAGAACTCCAACGACCCGACCTCGACCGCATCGAACATGTCCTGGAACACCTCCCTGACCGGGTGTTCGCCTTCACCGACCGCACCGGGCCACCCTGCACTCCACGCGGGCGCGGGGGAGCAAGCCTAGGCTTGATCCCACCCGAGGGGCAGCGCGGGACCATCCCCGCTCGCTCGGGAGGACGTGAACAGCATGACCAGCGGCAGCGAGGCGTCTTGCTGTCGCCGTACTCCTCCGCGTGCTCCATGAAGTACAGAGTTGCGTGCACCGGTGTTGTGGGGCTGCGAAGGGGCTCGGTCGGAGGTGGGGCCGGGCTGACTGGCTGCACTCGTGGCCCTCGACGATGCCTGGACGCTGGTTGGTCCGTGGCCGCCCCCGAGCAGACCAGGGAGGCTGCCGTTCTCCGGTGCTGGCGGCCTCGGAATCGGCCCCACCGTGCCGCACTCTAACCGTGGGTGCCGAGTACCTGCTTTCCTTTCGATCCGCCCCATTGCGGTGACCACGCGCAGTGGCCTGCGGCGTCATACCCGGGCGATAGCGTGCTGCCATGTCTAGCGTCTATGAGCTCTCGATCGTCCTGAACCTGCGCGAGGACCTGTCCGACCAGGAGGAAGCCGAACTTCGGTGGCACCTTGGGCTGGGCCCGCAGCCCGAGGCCCTCCGCATCGTGCCCAGGTTCCCGGTCGTGGTCGAGGACGGCAGCGACGGGCTCATCGTCGAGGACGACCCCAGGCCGCTTCTGGGCCGGCACGACGCGGCAGTCCACGTGGGCGGGGCGCTCGTCTCGGCGCTGGTCAGGCCTGAGCATTCGTGGAACGGGCCGTGGGCTCTGACCGTCCGGCAGGAGATCCATCCCGACGACTTCGACCTCACTGGTGAACTGCTCACCTGGTTGGCCGCCAAAGCCGATGACCGGCACCGCCCGTCCACGGGAACGGTCCGCGTGGGCTGGACCAGGTTCTACGAGTCGGACCGGTTGGAGCCTCTGGAGGTTCGAGGCGGCGTGGTCGCGTGGCCGTAGAGCCGTGGCCCGGATACGTGAAGGCGTCCCTCGGCCGGGTGACTGCGGCTTGGACAGTGGTCGTGGAAGAGTGGACAGACAGCTGGCCAGCCCGGCCGGACGGCTCCGGGCCAGGGTCACTGAGATGGCCGCGAGAACGGTCAGTCCCGCTGGGCTTCGCGTGAGGCCGGTTGGCTGGACCTGCGGGACTGGCATCGGGTGATGCACCTGGTCATCAGGGTGGTCGCGGCCCAGATGATCAGCGACTCGGAGTGCTGGATCAGGCGTTCGCAGTCCCTGGCGTGCCGGCGGGCGTGCATCACCCAGGCGATCGACCTCTCGACGACCCAGCGGCGGGGCAGGACGACGAACCCCCACGCGTCCTTCGGCCGGCTGACGATCTTGACCGTGAGGTTCAGGTACTTCTCTGCCCGGGCCACGAGTTGTCCGGCGTAGGCGGAGTCGGCCCAGACGATGGTGATCTCGGGGTGCATCGGCCGGAGCCGGAAGAGGACTTCCTTGGCGGCGTCGCGGTCGGTGATGTCGGCCGGGGTGACCATGACGAAGAAGGGCAGGCCCTTGGTGTCCACGACACACCGGATCGCGTCCACGATCTCCCGTCGCGGGTGCCTCTCCGGCCGCCCGCCGGCCGGGTTCTCACAGGTTGGCTTCGGCAGTGGCGGTTCGATGAAGGCCCACTCGTCGTCCCGGGTGTCCGACGGGTGGCAACGACGGCGCGCCACGTTCACCTCCTCCCTGCGGGAATGGGCAGGGATCTGGGCCCGGGGCCGCCCGGACGGCCGGACGGCCGGACCCAGACGGTCAGGCCTCGATGTAGTCGGTGATCACGTCGAGCGTGGACTCGACGGAGTTGAGCTGGGTGTTCAAGTGCCGGATCCATCGGCCCTTGGGCTGGAGGGCGGCGTGCGGGGCGACGACGCCGGTGATGAAGCGACGGATCTTCGGTGAGCTTCTCGCGAATCACCGCGACCTCGTAGCCCTGCGACTCGGTGGGGCCGGAGCAGAACTTGCAGCCGTCCGCCCTGGTCCAGATCGGGGGCGGCCAGGAACGTTCGGCGATGATGTCCTGCAGGCAGGCCATGCCCGCCCTCACCTGGCTCGCTCCCAGTTCGCTACACCCGGCCAGTTGGTCGAACCTCAGACCGGCCGCCCTCGCTTCGAAGAACACGAACCGGACGGCTTCGGTGTGCCGCTCGGCGGCGGGCGACCTGTGCCGGGACGCGCCGGGCATCCCGCTACTCGCTCTGCAGGAGTCGGGCCGGCTGACCGTCGACGTCGGCCTTGCCGGTGTCGACCGCGGTCTCGATCCAGCCGAGGGTGGCCCGGCAGGCGGCGATCCGCGTGGATGACTGCCTGCTCGTCCGCACTCAGCTGCCGGTCACGCAGGCCCGGGACGACCCGTCCGGCCGCCGCGACGAACGCGTGGCAGGCCGTGACCAGGTCCAGGAACTCCGCCGACCGGTCGATGCGGCAGATCGCCGGCGCGACGGAACTGGTCTGCTCGAAGTGCTCGCGGGCCTGCCAGCCGCGCTCGACCCGGGCATGGTTGACCTGGCGGCGGGCGGTACCGTCCGACATCGCACGGAACGCGACGTCCGGGCGCCGCAGCAAGCCGGTCGTCACCTCAACGGCGACCCGGTCGTCCCGGGTCAACTCCTCGACCACCGTCCGAACCTTGTCCGCCGCAGCGACCCGAGCGACCACTGCCGGGCGCCGCAGGAACTCCGGGGCGACCGCCACGGCAACCTGGTCGTCACGGGTCAGCTCGGCCGCCACCCTCTTCCGCAGCCGACGACGCACCCGCCACCGCCTGGAACGACGCCTCGATGAGCAGAACTCCGCATGGGCCCGCACGCCCGATCTCAACCGCTCGCGACACGCCCCGCACTTCCGCTCGCCGACCCGCCCAGCTTCCTCGGACACGACGTCAGCGTTGCGAGTCCACCACCACGTCAACCGCCCCTCCGCCGCCCGAACCGACGACAGTAGGCTCACCGACAACAGCCGGTCACCGCATCAACTTCGGCACACAGTCACCTGTACGAGGTGGTGCACGTTGACTCGTACGCCAACACCTGCCCCCGCGAGCGGGGATGGTCCCATCTCCTGGAAGTGGACGATGCGCACCACCCCCTGCTCCCCGCGCCCGCGGGGCCGACCTTCCGGCGCTGATCAGAAGAGGAAGCGGAGTTCGGCGTTCACGGGATGTCCCATGCGGGGGTGTTCATGAAGATCCCGGAGTAGGGGATCTCCGCGGTTCTCAGCGGTCGGCTGAACCACGACCGTTCGACGGTCACGCCCATCACCCGCTCGGCCAGGAGGAACAGCTTCGGCCCCCAGAACTCGGTGGGGTCCTCGACATCGATCAAGCCGGTGCACCAGACGGGATTCCAACGGGCGTCGCCTTCCCTCAGCGGCGTGACAGGTCCGTAGGGTTCCTCGTGGACGACAAGGTCGCCGTCGACCGCGTAGTGCGCGGAGTCGTCGCCATTGATGTCGAGCAGGAACCCGAAACACCTGCCCCCGCGAGACAGGTCACGCAGAACACCGGGCACCGCTCCGGTCGAGCCGACGACCTCCAGAGCGAAGACCACCCCGCCCACGGTGCCGACCCCCACATGACCACGGTGGTCTTGATGGCTCGGTTGAAGATCGTAGATCTCGTCAGTCACCAGAAGGCGCGTGTTCCCGGGGTCGCCTCCGAACCGCCGGATCACCTCGTCTTCGGCAACACCCTCGACGAGTGTGAAGACCGAGTAGAACCCTTCCTCTTCGTCGATCCAGTCGAACCGGTCGTCCTGAATGTCCATCGCGCATGCATACCAGGCGTTTCCGACATCGAGGCGGGCCCCGGCCGAGGCTTGTCAGGGAGGCTGTCCGGGCCCGCAGCCACAAGCTATCGGCACCCTGGCCCAGCCTCCTGCGGGCATTCCGCCCAGGTTCGGCAGGTGACTCGATCAGTGGCTCCCAAACTCGCCGAAGCGGTTCCCGAACTCACCGGAGAACGCTCGCCACGAACGAGTACACCGTCGCCACGAACGGTCCAGATCCGGCTCCCGTTCACACCGAAGCCATGGCTCTCATATGAGGTTCTGGCTCAGCTTGTGTGATCGGTGACGGTCCGTTGAGGAACACCGGCTCTCGTCGGACTCGTAGATCGACTGAAAGTCGTCGGCCCGGCTTCCGGATGGCTGACAGTCGGCGGTCGTGACGCAATCGTGCTCCCTGTTCAGGGAGTTGCTGTTCCCGTCGGTGTCGGAGATGGCGGTCGTCCAGGGGGAGGCCGCCGGTTCCGTGGTGCAGGTGGAGGCGTGGTCGGCCGCCGGCGAGGCCGACTGTCCGGGGTGCGGGGTCCGGTCGAGTCGTGCGGCTCCTACCCGCGGTTCCTGGCCGATCTACCGAGCGCGGAACGGCGGGTGGTGCTCGCGCTCCGGGTGCGCTGGCTCTCCTGTCCGGTGTCCGGACCGGTCGTGCCTGCGGCGAACGTTCGTCGAGCAGATCGAAGGCCTGACGCGCCGTCACACACAGAGCGCCGAACGACTGCGCTCCTCGCTCGCCGCGACCGGGCCGGCGCCTATGCGGAGGCCGCCGACACCGCCGCCCCCCACCGCCCTCGACACGGCAGGTCGCCGGCTGGCTGCCCCCTCACCCCGCCGGGCTCACCCCCCGACGAGGAGGTCCAGCGCAAGACGCTCCTCGCTCGCTGCCCCGAACTCGACACCACCTCCGGCCTGGTCACCTCCTTCGCCATCAGCCTGAGCAGCGACTACGACGCCGTCCACGCGGAGCTGGCCACCCACTGGAACTCCGGCCCCGCCAAAGGAACCGTCAACCCGATCGAGATGTTCAACCGACAAATGTTCGGACGCGCCAGCTTCGCGCTTCTTCGCAAGAGGGTGCTCATGGCTCCGTGATATCGCCGTCGGTAGGCAGTGCCATACTGCCTCCGACACAGATCAGCACTACCAGGAGTCGATGATGGGAACGTGGGGAACCGGACCATTCGACAGTGATCTCGCCGGTGATTTCGTTGATCGACTCAGCGGGCTCCCAGCGCAAGAGCTCGCCGCAGTACTGGGAGGCGCGCTCAGGCGGGTCGTCAGTGCCGGCGACCATGTCGATGGTGGAGACGGACAAGAAGCCGTGGCCGCTGCCGCACTGATTGCCGCCCAACTTCCTGGCAGCGGGATCCTCATCGACCTGGAGGACGGGCCGGAGGAGCCGTTGCCTCCGGCCCGTCCTCGTTGCGCTCACCGGCACGCATTGCACTTCAGCGGATCCTCGGCGGTGGCTCCGAACTTGCACAAGGTTGGACGGACAGCAGCGATGCCAGCGAATGGCGCCGTGAAGTGCAGATGATCCTTGACGCGTTCAACCGATGACGGTCACTCATCGTCATTTGCGCCACGGAAGTTGAGCCAGAACCGTTTTTTGGCCCGGGGTAACGGGGTGAGTTGGCCCCACCCGGCGGTCGAAGCGGCAAGTGCGCAGAGGACGACAGTCGTCACCGGTTGCAGGGTCGGTCGGACCGCGGAGCTACTCTCCGGCCGATCGGCGGCAGTGAGCGGCGCCGACTTCCGGCGCGGGACCGTCCTGCGGGGCAAGAAACCGGATGAAGACCGCTGGCGATCTCTTGCCCCAGCTCGAGGCTCCTGTCCGGCAGGACGAAGGGCATCTGATCGAGGCGGCCCCCACGGTTCCCCACGTGGTGTTGCTCCCCGAGGCGGTGCTCTGGTCTGGGGGAACACGATCGAAGGCGACCGGCTCTTCCTCGCCCCCCTCGGGGAGGGACCTGGACTGTCTCCGCGCTCCGCCGCAGCTGGGCGGACCGGCACACCACCGACCTCGGCTTCAGCGACTGGTTCCGGGCACGGGGGTCTGCTCCAGAGGGACAAGACGGTCGCGGCCTTCTCTCCGTGATGGTGCTCTCTGAATCTGGCGCTGGCCGGAATTCTGTGAAGACCCCTGGGCCCATGTGATCTACTCGCGGCGTGGGCAGCTCGAACATGGACTACCGCGGCTCTGGGTTCTGGGTCCATGACTACCAGGCCGAAGTGTGGCTGTACCTCTTGGCACAGGAGGCCAAGGCGGTCGCTGACGCTCCGGCATGGCTGGCCCACGCCCGTGACGACTGGGAGGCGCAGGCCACGGCCGGCTTCATGGGATGCGTCTCGTCGTGCTTGGACGAGCGCCTTGGAACGGACCCCGATCGCGTCGCGCTCGCGCTTCGTCTCTCGGAGCGTGCCGTCCAACGACTGCTCGCATGGGCTCCGGCCATCCCGAAGGATCTCGCGAACTCCTTCGGCACGGGCGGCAATCACGAGGCGTTCGACGTGGACCTGCCCACCAACCCGTTGCTGGCCTGTGGTCGTGCCTTCATCAGCCTTCTTCGCGGTGAAGTCCCGCCCGGATACGACCGGTGGGCGTGCTGATCCTGCCCGGGTGCAGGATCACGCCTACTTGAGGATGCGTCTGCCTTTCGTGGAACTCCAGCCAGAACCCTGCATCTCCCCACCCTGCGCTCAGTACTTGGGACAGACCTGCTCTCTCGGGTTCCCCACCTCCCACCTTTCGGATCATGGATGGCCGGGGGCACTGGCGGAGGCTTGTGGGACGATCACCCGCATGACGTCCGAACCTCAGCTCCCAGCCGGCGCCCGTACTCACATACGACTTCTGGCGGGTCACGCCGGGTCCGGGCGTCCCGTGTTCGAAGTGCTGCCGGCTCGGTCGGTGCGGTCGGACGTGTTCGAGCTGGCGGGAAGCCCGGGCATGGTGCTTGGTTGTGCGGCCGGCGACATGCTGCGGGTTGCCGATGATGGTCAGTTCGAGGTTGTTGAACAGGGTGATAACTGGTGCATCCAGACAGCTGGTCTTGGGCATTTCAGCCCCGAGTCATTTGCGGCGCTCAGAGAATCAACCGTACTTCTCTCGGGCATGGCTGAGGCACCGGCAGACCTGCGCTTCATCGTCGTCACTGTCAGCCGGAGGATCGGGCTGCCCGCGATCGAGCGGGTGATGGATACGTGGGCCGCGGGCATCGATGGGGTTGAGTGGTGGTTCGGCAACGGAGATCACTCAGCCTCCGCTGACTGAGCGGTCAGCGGCCGGACAGCCACAGCCTTCTTCCTCCCTTTCGCTCTGGCGTTGGCCAAACCCGCTCACTGGGCGTTTCACCCGTAGTCGGGATGGTTAATCCCAATTTTCGGGGAGCCCAGGCGGCGGGTATTCGGTGGCGCTTGGGGCCCTGGTATTGACCCGAAACGCTAAATTTCCGGCACCTCGGTGATGTAGCGGACGTGCGGGCCTTGGAAGTAGCCGCGGACGATGTGCGGCTGCTTCTGTCGGCGGCGGAAGAAGCGTCGAACCTCGTCGGCGAGCTGGTCGGCGTTGCGGGCCCGGGAGGCCGGCAGTAGGGTCCGCTTCAGGTCGGCGTTGACCAGTTCGTCCGGGTTGGTCTCGGGCGCGTAGGCAGGCAGCAGGTGCAGGGTGATGCGTCAGGGGTGGCCGGCGAGCCAGGCCCTGAGCTTCTTGCTGCGGTGGACGGAGTGCCGGTCGACGACGAGGCGGACCAGGCGGTCGAACTGCCTGCTCAGGCGGTCGAGGAAGTCGCAGAACACCTCGGCCGTGAACGATCCCCGGTAGACCGTGAACCACATCCGGCCTCACGGACTGATCGCCGACATCGCGTTGACCGAGAAGCATTGCCCGTGCGCCGCATGGCCGGCGTCTCGCCGCGCGGGGCCCAGGTCCGGCCCGACACCTGATCGGAGCGGACACCGGTCTGGTCAGCGAACAGTGCTTCGACACCTTCCTCCTGGGCCTTCGCGCGGATCGTGGGCCAGGTCTCCTCGCGCCAGGCGCGGACCGCCTGCGGGTCCTGCTCGATCGCGCGCTTGTCCGGGCGCTGGAACGACAGGCCCCAGCGCTTGAGGTACTTGCCCACGCCCCGCTCGGTCAGCCGCACCCGGTAGAGCAGGGCGATGAGGTCGCAGACGATCGGGCAGGTCCACAACTGCCCGCCCAGGCCCAGGCCTTCGGAATGGTGGTCGATCAGGGCCTGCCGGACGCACTGCCGACAGTCGGGATCGAGCAGCTGGTGCTCGCCCACCCGCCGGCCGCGGGCCCTGGACACCAGAGCCTCCCGGCCGCCGACCTGCCAGGCGGCCCACCAACTGTCCACCGACTCCACGGTCACGCCCAAGAGTTCGGCCACCTCGTGCCGCTCACGGCCCGCCCGAAGCGCCGCAACCGCCCGCATCCGCAGAGCTTCCTGAGGCTTCGGCGACAGCCACCGAGCGTCCCCCACCAGATCCGTCACGCCCGGATCAACGAGCGCCGAACCTTACCGTTTCGGGTTAATATGTCGGATCTTGAACGTGCCGCGGCGAAACATGCGCGACTGCAGGCGGATCGTGCTCGCGTGGAAGCGTCAGAGCGGGACAAAGCGCGGGAGGAGGCGGCCCGTAACGCGCAGCGAGTGCGCGGCGCGGTCCGCGAGTTCCTCGACCTCGCCACCCGCCGCCGCGTGCCTCTCTTCCAGTTCTACTGGCACACCTGGCATGGAAAGGCGTTGTTGTCCCGCTATACGCGGACGGGGTTGCAGTGCGTGGTCGCGTTTCCTTGGAACGAACACAATCGTGAGTTCGCCTCTTTCAGGGGCGGCTGGGCGATCGCTACCGACGGCTCGTTCTTCGATCCGGTGAGCGTGGCGGGGGTTTGGGAGTCCGCGCAGGAACGAGGGATCCGTGACCAGCGGGCGGCGTACGCGGAACCGGAGACCGAGGGCTATGCCTATGGGCAGCTGAAAGGCGTCCATGGCGCGAATTCCGCCGACTCCTACATGAGGCGCCTCATCGGCGCGGCGTCCGCCTTGATGGCGCCCGTGGAACTGGGCAGCGGAATGAGGACAGGCATCCAGCCCGACGGATGGATCGGCTACTGCGAGTGAGATTCGGTCAGGAACGCAGAGGGGCCGGGGAACAGCGGTAACTACGGAGAGCTGCCGGTGCTACTGCCCGGCACGCTCTACTTCGCCCTGGAATTGACGGTGTGGACCGGCGAGATGGGCTTCTACGACCCGGTGGTCGACGGCGAGATGCCCTCCCCGGCCTACCTCGTCACCATCGGGCAGTTCGCCGACATCGCCGCCCGGGAGATGCACCGCGAAACCGGCACCGACCTCGACCTCACCTGTGCCCTCGGCCCCGGCCGCTACGAGACCCTGGTGTGCCCCGACGCGATCGACAACATCCCGGTGCTCACCTTCACCGTGCCCTGGACACTCACCGACGCCGAGCTCAACGCACCCAGCGCGGCCTACCTCGCCAACTTCGCCACCAACCTGGCCGAGGCCCACGGCTGAAGCCCGGAACGCTACGCCGACTACCTCGCCGCCCGGCCCGGCGCCGCCGCCCGCTGGAGTCCCGCCGCGGTGCTGGACGCTCTGCGCCCCGCGCTGGCCGATTGGTGAGCGGCGCGGCGGGATTGACGCGCTGGCGGTGCAGTGCCCCTATGCCGGGCCGCGCCCAGGACGATGTGCGGCGACCGCGGCCAGGTCCATCCGATCCAGGCCGGAGCGACCTGCGCCGCAGCAGATCACCGCCCCAAAGGCCAGGTTTCAAGGCTACCGTGCCGTCAAGGCCGGAGCGCCGCCGTAACGCCACTGTCGGCCCAGCACAGGAGGTCCGCCAAGCATGTGAGCAACTGCTCCCCGCGCGAGCGGGGGTCTGCCGGTCCGCTGGAGGCCGTAGCAGGGGTGGTGGCCGTCGTCCCCGCGCGAGCGAGGGTCAGCCGCGCTCTGGCCGCCCGCATGGCACCTATCAGATAGTAGCGCGCGCAAGGCTGGCGGCTCCGCCGCGTCCGGTGCCTTCGGCGAGGAAGCTCGCGGGGCGACTCTCAGTCCCCCGGCAAGACGCGGCCCCCGCTGACCGCTGCTCAGCGGGCGCTGGTGCGCCAGGCGTTGGGCCTGCTCCCGGACGGGCTGCGGGTTGCCTCGGAGGTGCTCCGGCCGCCAAGGAAGCTGCAGGACGCGGTCCTCAAGGCGCTGGCGGTCGGTGAGCCGTGGGAGCGTACCTCGGAGCAGCTGGTGGAGTTCCGGGTGCTGCCGAGGTGGGACCGGTACTGGGCGGCCTTGCTGTTCGCCCGAGGTCTGGCGGGGCCGGTCGGGCCGCTGGTGGCGGCGCTGAAGCGGGACCAGCTGTGCAACGACCCGCGGTGCGACGAGCACGTTGAGGTCGACTCCGGCCACGGGTGCCGGGTGTGTGCGTCGCTGCGGCAGGACGCCCAGGCGCAGCGACGTATCAGGGTGCCCGCCTGGGAGGCCGGGGCGGAGCCCACGGCCGTTTCCCTACGCTGGCCGCCGGGGCGGCGGTGCTGCCCGAGCAGCGCGGTGACGACGGGGAGCGGATCCCGGCGCCGTCCTGGGCACGTGGGGTCGGCGACGGGGACGCCCCGAACGAGGAGTGCCGGCGGCAGCGGGAGGCGATGAGGCTGCGCCGGGCCGGGGCGTGAAGCGGCGCCCCGGCGGTGGCCAGGCTGCTGCCGGGGCGCGGGTGCGGTGAGGTCTGGGTACGCTCGGGCCATGGCAGGAGATACTGGCATTTCGGATATTTCGGCCTGGTTTGCGGGATTGTTCGACCAGGTGCCACCCGAGCGGCGGCCGGAGCTGATGCAGCTGGCCGCGGGCACGGTGGCGGGGGTGCTCGCGGCTGAGTCCAAGCAATTCGGCGTGATGGCCGTTGAAGGGCCACCCGCGGAGGGGCCCGCCGAGTTCGACACCCGGGCCGAGGCGCTGATGCGCGACGTGGCTGTCCCCAGCGGTGCTGCCCTCGCTGGTGTCCACATCGAGGGGACGGCAACGTCCATGGGCACGGGGCCGTACGTGGAAACGGTGAAGGCGGAGGGCCGGAAGGTCGAGCCGTCGGCTCTGGCCACCGAGCCTCTGTTCCCGGAAGCGGCGGAGACCGCGGGTGCGGTCGGGGTGGTGGGGCTGAGCGTGGTGCTGCCGCCAGCGGTTGCCGAGAACCTGCTCGAGTGGGTGGGCCCGGAGCTCGCCGTCGAGTACGTGGCGGCCGTGGTCAACCAGCATGTGCAGCGGGAGCGGCTGGCCGAGCTGATCGAGCAGCTCGAGCAGGATGCTGGGCCGGTGCCTCCGGATGTCGTCGCCCAGGCCAACGCGGAGGTGGAGAAGCAGTGGCCCGTGGAAGAGTGATCCCTCAGCCGGCTGGGTTCGCGGTGCTGGACTGCCAGGGGCTGAACTGCATGGCCAATCCGGCCAAGAACGTGAAGGTGACGCAGGCGCTAAAGAAAGCGCTGGCGGAGAACTTCGAAGTGGTACTCGCGTCGGTGACATTGACGGAGGCGTTGCAGGGCGGTTCAGTGCGGTGCACAAACGTTCACCGGTACCTGAAGACGCTGGGGGCGGAGGCGGTCATCTCGGTTGACGCCGGGCTGGCCAAAGAAGCTGCGCAGGTGCTGGACAAGGCCCGGCCGAGGAAGGACTGCACCATCGACTCGTTGGTCGTGGCGGTGGCGGCCAAGCGGCAAGGCCGGGTCGCGATCGTCACCAGCGACCCGCGTGACATCGCGCGGCTGATGGGCGCCACGTCCTTGGCGGGCCGGAGCAGTGTTGTGCAGGTGTGAGTTCGCCTCGCCCTTACGCCCGTGTCGACGGCAGGGCCGGGGATATGGCGCTGCCTGGGCCGGTGGCTGGCAAGGGCGGTGCAGCTCTACGCTGTCCGGTCTCAAGGGAGGGGCCGCATGGCGGCAGGGAAGCCGAGGACGGGTCGGGGCTACGTGGTCGCGTTCAGCGCGGCGATCGTGATGTGGATCGTGAGTGCGAACAGCGACGACGGGCCGTCGGCCGAGCTGCCGACGGCGCGGGGGGTGGAGCGGTCGGTGTCGCGCGGCGAGGTGTCGCCGTGGCCGTTCACGGTCGACAGCGGGGTGCTGCGGTACCAGCCTGCATCCGGGGCGGTGACTTTCCAGCCCCGGGGAAAAAGGGTGATCGGTGCGCGCTGAACGGCGCGGCGAAGACGATCGGCTACCCGAACGTGGTGACGCCGGGCCTGACCGCGTACGGGCCGTAGCCGGGCCGGGTGGTCGACTCTCAGGGGCCGTGTCGGCCATGATGAGGCCCTGGAACTTCTCGCGGCGCACGACCACGGCCCCGTCAGTGCCCGGGTAGTAGGTTGCCGGTCCAGCTCGCACCGGGCTTCATCGAGCGCGTCGATGGCCTTCTTCAGCAGCCGGGCCGCGGCGGCGTCCGGCCCGGTACGGGCGTAGGCGTTCTCCAGCCGGACGCGGCGCTCGAGGAACTCGTTGCGGACCCCGGTGAGAACCGCGCCGAAGTCTTCGTACTCGGCCGCGGTCAGGGGCGTCTTCATGGGCATGGCCCTGATCGTCGCGGACCGGGCGCAGGCGTGGTGGGCGAAGCCGCTGCGGGTCACCCGGACGACCCTCGGGAGAACCCGCGCCCCGGCACCGTGTCACCCCAACCCAAGCTCTACGACCAGCCGTTGTGCCCGTCGCGCCATGAAGCAGCGCGCCACGCCGTTCGCCGCCACGCAGCGGTCCTCCCCGCGCGAGCGGGGGTCAGCCGGCCGGCTTACGGCCAGCACCGCGGGGCGGAGCGTCGTCCCCGCACGAGCGGGGATCCGCCGTCGCGGAGAGGGCTCGTCGGCGTACTGAGCGGATCTTCCCGCACGCGGGGGTCAGCCGCCGTGGTTGGCGCCGCGCTTCGTGACGACGGTCTGCTTGGTTATGTCGCATACCCTGGCGGGCGCGTGGATGGTGTGTGGGCGGTGTTGTTGAGCTGTGGCCGTCACGCCCCAGGTGCCCACTCGCGCCGGTAGTCGGGGTGGTGGGCGTAGGGCAGTGCGAGGAGTCGCAGTACCCATTCCGTGATGGCGGGGGGCGGTGTGTGGCGGGCTCCGGTGTCGTCGACGAGCCAGCGCTCGCCGGTGTGCTCGTCCTCGTGGAGGGGGCCCATCCAGCGGAGGCTGCACGAGCCGCTGAAGGTGTGCTCGGCGCGGCAGGCTAGCGGGCAGTTCGCGTTGGAGGCGTTCAGCAACTCCCGCTTCGCCAGCACCTCGGCCAGGACCCGTGCCGGGCTCCATCCGCCCGGGTCGCGCTCGTCCTCGTCCAGGCGTTCGCGCAGGAACGCCAGCAGGGCGGCGGTCACTCGAACGCCTCCGGATACATGTTGTCGAGTTCACCGTCGAGCTGTACCAGGTCGTCGTGCATGCCGAACAGCATGACGCCCTGCACTTCGCGCATCGCGTCAACCGGGGTGGCCTGCGTGGCAGCCAGGTTGTGCACTGCATCGGTCAGCCTTGCGACTTCCTTGCTGAACTCGGACGGCTCGTTCACGGGGTCATCCTCTCGCAGCGGCCCGGCCTACAGCGCGGTAAGCGCGAACGCGGCGAGGAGCAGGCTGAGTCCTCTCCGCGCGAGCGGGGGTCAGCCGAGCAGGCAGACTGGCACTGATTTCTCCGAGGTTGGCGAGAGCCACGTCTTCGCCCGGTTCGGGAGCCACCTGGGCTCCGGTGAGATTGGGAGCCATGCGCCTGGCGCGCCGCGTTCAGCACATCCGCGGCCATGGGCCGTTCGGCCGTCGTACCGGCTTTCAGCCGGCCTGCCGCCGGCAGGTGAGGTAGAGCGGCAGGAGGACGACCCACAGGCACAAGCAGCCGAGCGCCCAGGTGGCGGGTTTGCTCAGCTCGATCGCTCCCGCCGAGAAGTAGACGGGAGATCCGCGCCTGGCACGGGCCGACGCGTCCTGGTAGACCCAGCCCACGCTCCCGAGCAGGACGCTGAGGGGAATCAGCGTGGTGGCGTACGACCCCATTGTCCCTGCCCATGTTCGGTGATGATGCGGGCCACGGCAGCCACGTCGTCCGGCGTGATGGTGGGGGCGGACTCGGTGGCCGATGATGAGCACGAGGGCCGTGTCTGTCGAGAGTGCCTATACGTGACCGAAGCGTCAAGGAGCCTTTACGCCTCTGCCGCCCGTCGCGCCCGCGCCACCCGCAGGAGCACTCCATCAGTGGCTCCCGAAGTCACCGGAGATCCGGCCTGCGGGCGAGTACATCGTTGCCACGGACGGACCAGCAATGGCTCGCGAACCCGGCGGAGCACTGGCTCTCGTACGACCCGATGAACTCCTCCCCGCTCGAGCGGGGGTCAGCCGACGGTCCGGTGAATGGTCTTGGAGGAGACCCCACCGTCCCCGCGGGAGTGGGAGTCAGTCGCGGCGACATAGAACGGCAGGGCAGGGCCTGCAGTCCTCCCCGCGCGCGGGGATGGTCCCCACTTCGCGATCCCGAAGAAAAACTGCGCGATCTGCTCCCTGCCCACGCAGGGATGGCCCCAGCACGAATCACCCGACGCGGGAGGTGACGGCCTGCTCCCCGCGCCCGCAGGGACGGCCTCTGCAGGTTCAGGTGGTGTAGCGGATCAGGTTCGTTGTGGTGAGGTCGAAGTCGAAGGGAGGCGGGATCGGGACGGTGTCACCGAACCTTCCGGTCCACTGCTGACGGTACGACCCGTTTGACGGCTCGGAGAACAGGACGACCGTGCCCTCGCGCGGATCGACCATCAAGTAGAGGGGGATGCCCATCAGGGGGTAGTCGCGGACTTTGCCGACCAGGTCGTTCTCGGGGTTCGACACGGAGACGATCTCAACGGCGATCTCGGCGAGTTCCGCCGGCACCTCGTTCCCGCCGAGCTCCACTACTGACACCGGGATGTACGTCAGGTCCGGGTTGCGGAGCTTGCCGACGTTCGGCGAAACCAGATCCGTGTTCTCGCTGGGCATCAGCCCCACCGGCCGGTGAGCGTCGAATTGCTCCCGCACGATGAGCAGGTTCCGCTGATGGATCACCGACGGCCCGGCCATCATGATGATCTCATCACCCGATACCTCGACCTTCCACCCAGCGGGAGGCGTCAGGCTCTGCGCGAACTCCAACAACTGCGCGTGGCGTTCAGGAACACGAAACTCGGCCATACCGCCATCCTCCCACCCCAAACCCAGGCCACCACCCCATGCCCCACAACCCACCAACACACCCCTCAACCTGCTCGCACCCGCAGGAGTCTGTTCGGCCTCGCCGGCCCGGCCACGATGAACTCCTTCTCCCGTCGTACCTCCATGGCACGATGCACCCACACACCGCTCCTTGACACCCCAACAGCCACACACAGCAAAGAAACTGGAAAACCGTCACAACACCACAGGTCACGAAGTCCTCCCTGCGCGAGCGGAGGTCAGCCGGGTAGGAGTCGAGGCAGGGCGGCGGAAAGCGCAGGGAGTCGTGGAGAGGGTTCATGCCCTTCCAACCCCCGCCCGGCGACCCGGGCCACGGCCCGCCGGGAACCCGCGTCGGCTCCGCACGCCCGCACGCTCCCAAGGGCTCCGGGCCGGGAGGGCGGCGCGGTCCCGGTCCCCGCCGCGGCGGCGGGGGCGGGTCCGGCCGGGGGCCGTCACCAGCCGCGCCTACGATGCGGATCATGGCCGGTGATACTTCCGCGCGGCCGAAGAAGAGCTGCGACCGGGCGTGCGTCGATACCTGGCTCACCGACTGGAACGACAACCCACACCCGTTCATCTGGACCAAGACCGCCGACGAAATCCTCGACAAGGTCGCCGCCTACCACCAGCGAATCCCCGGCTCAGGTCACTAGACCGTCCAGCGTGGTGCCCATTCAGAGGATCTGGACGGTCCGGGCCAGCGCCGCCGCCGTCGAGTCGGCAGCGATCAGCAGCTTGCGGCCGAGCAGGTCGCCGAGCACGCCGAAGGCGAACTCGGCGGAAGGGGGACCACGGCCGCGGAGATCCTCGATGCCGGGAGACCCCAGCCGTATTCACGGCTGGGGTCTCCCGGCATCGAGGAGCGCCCATGACCTCCGCCGGCTCAGTCCGCTGCGGCCAGGTCGGCGGCGCTGATCCGGGACAGCCCCCGGATCGGTACCGCCAGGGCTGCCACCACCAGGGCAGTCGCCGCGAGCGTGGCCAGCAGCGCAGCGCCGGTGACCGTGAACAGGTGTCCATGCAGCACGCCCCGCCCGAGGGCCAGCACCCCGGCCAGACCGGCCACCGCGCCCGACAGGCCGCCCAGCAGGGCCAGGCCGATTCCCTCGTAGAGGGTCAGCTTCGCCAGTTCCCGATTGGTCCAGCCGGTCGCTCGCAGCACCGCGAGATCGGCCGCGCGTTCGCGCTGCGAGATGACGAGGACGTCGACGGCGCCGGCGGCTCCCAGCACCAGGGACAGGGCGACGCTGAGGTAGTCCGCCCCGCGTGCCTGAGCCACCACGGCGCTGCCGAGCAACGACCCGGCGACCTCGCCCCGAAAGGCCAGCGTCAGGGCGAGCAGCACCGTGAAGGCGGCTACTCCCAGCGCCAGCCCCGCCGCACCCAGCAGCGTGCGGCCCCGCACCCGCAGCAGGTTGAGCGCGGCCAGTCCGGCCACCGAACGCACCGGACGCGCGCGGCGGGCCGCCGTCACCGGGGGCCGGACGGCTTCCATCGGTCCCAGCCGGGTGGCAAGCCAGGCGGGGATCAGGCCCGCCGCCGTGGCAAGCAGAAGCGCCACCGGGAGTACGAGGAGCGACTTGGCGCCGGCGTCGGGCTGTCCCAGCGCCCCGCCCAGCACGTATGCAAGCACCGCGCCCGCGGCCCCGGCGGCCAGCCCGATCACCACCAGTTCACCGAGGACCAGGCGGAGCACCTCGCCGCCGCTCCAACCGAGGCAGCGCAGCGTGCCGATCTCGGTGCGGCGCGAGCGCACCGAGGCCAGCGCTGCCTGGCCGAGGAAGAGTGCGCACACGACGAGGACCAGTACGAAGAGCACCGCGCTCTTGGTGTCCACAGCCCTGAGGATGCGCAGGGCCACGCCCTTGGCGACCCAACGCTCGGTCACCTGTGCGGAGTCGGCCAGCACCACCGTCCGCAGGGCGGGTGAGCTGCCGACGGTGACGTCGACCTGGAGCAGGGGGTAGGTGGCACGGATCTTCCCGGCCACCGCGTTCACCCGCGCCCGGGAGGCGGTGTCCACGCCGGTCACTCCGGCCACCCGGATCCTGATCGCGCTGAGCGGCGCCTTGTCCTGGAGGCTGGGGACCCGACGGCTCTCGGTGAGTGCGGTGATGGAGTCCATCGTCGTCAGCATGGTGGGCGGCGGACTGATGTAGCCGCCTAGGTTACGGTCGGGTAGCAGCGGCTTGTCGTAGAGCTTCGCCCGGGTCGCGCTGTCCGCGCCGGTGACCTGGGGCGGCTGGTAGGTCTCCAGCGGAGTCTCGGACAGGGGCGAGAAGCCGGGAAGTTGACCGGTGTCGTAGCGGCCGACCAGCCGGACGAAGGGATTGGGAAGGCGGCCGGAGTCCACACCGTCGCAAGTACCCAGTCCGATGCAGTCCGTGGAGGTGTGGCTGGTCACCTCCCGGTACTGGACGCCCTGGTGGTTCTCCTCTGGAACGTTGCCGAACGGCTGCTTGTTCGAGTTGGTGATCCACAGGCCGGGTTTCTGCGGCGGTTGCGGCTGCGCGGCCAGATCGCCGTTGGGGGTCGGGCGGTATGTGACCGGACCGACCGTCCAGTAGACACCGGTGTCGAACGAATCCACGTTCAGTGCCCTGCGGTAGCCCTGGCTCAGGTCGACCCGGGTCGTGCCCACCGGGGTGCCGCGCAGGCTCTGGACGAAACTGTGCGCCGCCGGGTTGCCCAGCTTGGAGGGCAGTTCGGCAGGGTCGCCGACGTCGAGCCGCTCCACGGTGGCGTCGAGTGTGCCGGTGGTCAGCGGGTTGTCGCTGAGCAGCGCCGGGATGTAGATGTCGCGCTGTCCGTGGATGCTCTCGGCGCCCGACACCTCCCGTGGCTTGTCCTGCTCGCTGAGCATCCGGCCCGAGGCGATGGTGCTGCCCAGGCCGACCAGCCGGTCCTCCGCCACCGGGTCGATGGCGGAGAGCAGAACGGGATAACTGACCGGGATGTCGATGGTGGCCTTGTCCCGGCCGGACTGGCAGTTCATCCGTGAACTCAGGTCCGGATCGAACGGTGACCTGTCACTGAGGTCCTCGGCGATGATGTTCGGCTTCAATGGCAGGTTCAGGCCGAACTGCTGCCCTCCGGTCTTGTCCTGGTTGAAGTAGAAGCAGACGTCGTACTTGCCGTTGATCCGGTAGCCCTCGGTGTTCTTGTCCGCGTCGCCCGCTTCCAGGGTGTCGGACTCGAAGAGGCCGTCCGACTCCGATCCCGACGTCAGGGGGGAGCGGGTGAGGTAGACGTACTCGTCCGAGGTGCGGTAACTGCCCAGTCCGGAGGTGAGGGTGGGGCTGATGCGCAGGATCTGCCGGGACGCGTGGCCGTCCAGGAAGCGGGACACGTCCACGGTGACGGTGCTCGCCACCATGAGGTAGCCGATGTTGGCGACCGGCGCGGCCACGTCGACGCCGGCCATGCCGCGGACGCGGTTGTACTGCTCCGTGGTGATGCCGCCGAACGTGCCGGACAGGAAGTTGGGCGCGACCAGTGCGCTCCGCCGCTCCACATCCGTCTGCGAGTCGGGCGGGCGGACCAGGATGTCGTAGGCGGACCGCGCGTTGTCCCGTACGGTGCCCACGGTCGCGGCCTGGCTCGTGCTCACCGTCGCGGTCAGCAGGGTGAAGCTGGTCGCCGCCACCAGGATTCCGGCGGCCAGGGCCAGCGCGCGCCCGCGCCGCCGCCGGAGCTGATCGAGGATCACCGTGATCACGGGCGCAGGCCCCCCAGCCGCTGCAGCACGTCGCAGGACGGCGTGATCCGCTGGTCCGAGACGATTTTGCCGTCCTGCAGGCGCACCACCCGGTCGCCGTTGGCGGCGACCTCCGCGTCGTGCGTGGCGATCAGCATCGTCATCCCGTACCGCTCGCGCAGCGACATCAGCAGGTCGATGACCTCCCGTCCGATGACGCTGTCCAGGTTGCCCGTGGGCTCGTCCGCCAGAAGCAGACCCGGTCGGTTGATCAACGCGCGTGCGACGGCGACCCGTTGCTGCTGACCGCCCGACAACTGCGAAGGCAGGGCGTCGGCCCGCTGGTCGAGGCCGACGGCTTCGAGCAGTTCCATACCGCGTGCACGCCGGTCGAAGTCCACTCTGCGCGGCAGGACGGGGGCGAGTACGTTGTCCAGTGCGGTCAGCGCGGGCAGCAGGTGGAAGCGCTGGAAGACGAAGCCGATGCGCCGCCGGTGACGGTCCAGGTCCCGGCGCGCGAGTTCCGCACCGTCGATCTCGACGTGTCCCTCGTCGGGCTGGTCCATGCCACCTATGACATGCAGGACGGTGGATTTACCGGCGCCGGACGGCCCGGTCAACATCACCACCTCGCCGGCCGCGACCTCCAAGTCCACCCCGTCCAGAGCGGTCAGCCCGGGATACCGACGACTCACCCCGCGTAAAGCCACCCTCACAGCCATGGATGCCGCCTCGCCCTCGTCCCTCGCGGCGCGCACGTCGCCGCCCTGCATTGTGCCAATGCAACGATATATTGTCACAATGCAGAAGGGACGTACATGCCGCTCCATCACGCCGTGCTCTCGCTACTGACCCGGCGACCGAGTCACGGGTACGAACTCAAGGCCCGTTTCGAGGAGGCCATCGGCCCGCAGTGGGGTGGCCTGAACATCGGTCACCTCTACCAGATCCTCGAACGGCTGGTCCGCGACGGCTATGTCTCACGCTCGCAGGTCACGCAGACCGACCGGCCCGACAAGAACCTCTACACGCTCACCGAGGCGGGCGAGGCCGAGCTGCGCTCGTGGGCGACCAGCGCCTGGGTGCGCGTCGGCGGCTTCCGCGACGAACTGTTCCTGAAGCTCCTCGGCGCGTCGACCCTGGGCCCGCAGGCCCTGGCCGAATTGATCGAGTCGCAGCGGCAGACGTACCTGTCCGAACTCGCGGGCCTGGCGCGGCAGCGCCGCTCCCACGCCAACGAGCCACTGGTCGCCGTCTTGATCGACGCCGCCATCGCGCACACCAAGGCCGACCTCGGCCTGCTGGACAGCGCCGCACAGCATCTAGGCCCGCTCGCCACGGCACGGAGCGCGCGGGCATCGGAGGGCGCACCTTCACCGGTGCGGGGTGACGCCGACGAGGACGGGGGCCACGGCGGGACGAGAGAGGCCCGGACCGAGTCCGCCTTCTAGGCCGTGTACCGAAAGTGGATCTTGGACTGTGGATGATCATGGTTCATGGGTCGCGGAGATCTCACAGACGAGCAGTGGGCGGTGCTGGAGCAGTTGTTGCCGAAGGGCGCCAGGGCGGGGCGACCGCCGCTCTGGGCTCGGCGGCAGTTGATCGACGGCATACGGTTCCGTGTCCGGACCGGCGTTCCGTGGCGGGACATCCCCGCCGAGTACGGACCGTGGAGCCAGGTCTACGACCTCTTCCGTCGGTGGCAACGAAACGGGACCTGGCAGCGGATCATCACCCGGCTCCAGTCCCTGGCCGACGCGAAGGGGGCGATCACATGGGATCTGAGCGTCGACTCCACGGTCTGCCGCGCGCATCAGCATGCGGCTGGAGCCCGCAAGCACGGCGACCTGCAGAAGGAACCGCCGGGCGGTGTCTTCATCGAGCCCGGTGACCACGGGCTGGGGAGGTCGCGCGGCGGGTTCACCACCAAACTCCACCTGACAGTGGAGCAGGGTAAGAAGCCCATGTCGATCGTGGTGACCGCTGGGCAGTGCGGGGACTCGCCGCAGTTCGAAGCTGTTCTGGAGAGGGTCCGCGTGCCCCGTGTCGGACCGGGTCGGCCAGGGGTCCGCCCCGATCGTGTGCGGGCGGACCGGGCCTACGCCTCCCGCAAGAACCGCGCCTACCTGCGCCGCCGCGGGATCCGCTGCACCATCCCCGACAAAGCCGATCAGGCGCGCAACCGTCAAAAGCTCGGCTCCCGCGGCGATCGACCGCCGAAGTTCGACAAGGCTGACTACCGTGAGCGTCATGCGGTCGAGTACGGGATCAACCGCCTCAAAAGGCACCGGGCCGTCGCAACGCGATATGACAAGCTCGCGGTTCGCTACGAGGCGACGATCCTCATCGCCGCCATCAACGAATGGCTGTGACCAGGCTCTTCAAAACTCATAGGGGCCGCCCCGGAAGTACATACTTCTGCGCGCTCGTGGGCGGTCACCGCGCCCGTGCGCGGCATCGGAGCGGTCGGCAGGTGCCGTCCGTTTCGCCAGCGCGCAGCGTCTCCAGGCCGGCCAGCACCTCCGACCGATTGTCCGACCTTTTCATCCACGCCGGCAGCCGAGCGAACATCGCCATCGTCGGCCGCGCTACGCCGCGCTCTCGCAAGTACGCACCGGCATAGGCGGACAGCTCATCGACGTGATCCTCGTTGTAGGCCCACAGGATCTGACCCACGCAACGGGTCTGAAGCCACAGCGGCAGCCGGAAGAACGGATCCTCACTACCACCCAGCACCGCGCCAACCAGCCCAGCCCCCTGCACCTCGGGTTTCCAGTCGGCGACGGCACCGCATCCTCCACAAGCCAGACGACGCGGCTGGAACACGGGCTTGATCCGCTTTGACGGACACTCCTGATCAGGGGCCTCGGCCCCGGAGGGATGATGTCCATCATGGAGAGCATGGGGAAGAAGCCGAGGCCCAGGCGCTCGTTCACGCCGGAGTTCAAGGCGGAGATCGTCGACCCGTGTCGGCGCGGTGACCGGTCGGTGGGGCAGGTCGCGGAGGACTTCGGCCTGACCGGGACCGCGGTGCGCGACTGGGTGCGCCGGGCCGAGGTCAACGCCGGCGAACGCGAGGGCCTGACCGGCGACGAGCGTGAGGAACTGGCCCGACTGCGGCGGGAGAACCGCAGGCTGCGCGGGGACGTCGAGATCCTCAAGCGGCCACGGCTTTCTTCGCGCAGGAGACCCGGTGACGGTCCACCCGTTCATCGAGGCGGAGAAGCAGGCAGGCCACAACGTCAAACGAGCGTGTGAACTGCTCCAGGTCTCCCGAGCCGCCTTCTACGCCCGCCGCAACGGCGGACCAGGTCCCCGCGCGGTCCGCGACACCGAGCTGACCGAGAAGATCACCGGGATCCACGCGGACTCCCGGGGAGGCTGCGGAGCCCCGCGCGTCCACGCCCAGCTCCAACAGGCCGGTGACCGGTGCGAACGGCGCCGGGTCGCCCGCCTGATGCGCCAGGCCGGCCTCCATGGTCGGCACCGCCGTCGGCGCCACCGCACCACCACCCCGGACCCGAACGCCGTCATGCGACCGGACCTGGTCCTGCGCGACTTCCGGCCCGACCCGACCGGTCTCGACTCGCGCTGGTGCGGCGACATCACGTACATCGCGACCGAGGAGGGCTGGCTCTACCTGGCCACCGTCATCGACATCGCCTCCCGTCGCGTCGTCGGCTGGGCCACCGCCGACCACCTGCGCACCGAACTGGTCGCCGACGCCCTACGGGCAGCCTGCCGAACCCGCCGTCCATCGGGCCGGGCCATCTTCCACACCGATCGCGGCTGTCAGTACACCAGTCGTGAATTCGCCGCGCTGGCAATGGACTTCGGAGTCCGTCTGCCGGCCGGCCGCACCGGGCAGTGCTGGGACAACGCGCTCGCTGAGTCCTTCTTCGCCACCCTGAAGCGGGAACTGATCAGTGACCGACTGTGGCCGGGCCGGACGGCCGCCCGCTCCGCGATCTTCGAGTGGATCGAAGGCCGGTACAACATACGCAGGCTGCACAGCAGCCTCGGCTACCGCAGTCCCGCCGACTACGAGAACGTCCCGGTGGCCTGACCACCACAACGAGGGTGTCCGTCAAAGCAGAGCAAGCTCAACAGGAGCTCGCTGAAGTATCTGGGATCAGCAAGGCCTGGCCGAGGGATCACGAAGGCGCGGCCCCCACATCGCGGACAGACCACAAGCATCCGACCCGCGAACCGAGCCAACCCACCCCCTGGGTCATAGTGACGAGAGAGATCAGTACACGGCTCGGAATCCATGACGGACACCATCGCAGATTCGCGATACAAACAGCGACTTGGTTCTCGACGAGCATGACCTACGGCTCGCCACCAGCCACTTTCGATACACGGCCTAGGCCCGTCCACCCTCACAGGGCTCGTCAGATCGCCCGGACGAGGGGCAGGTCCGCCTCACTGGAGGCGTGACGTCCATGGGGCCGGGCTCGCACTGGCCCAGCTCGCGCAGCTGCTCTTCGCCCACCCCGGCGGCCACGGCCTCGGCAAGGGCCGCATCCAGCTGACGGCGGGTACCGGCGTGCTCAGCGACGGCCTGCTCGACGCGCTTCAGAGAACTCGCCGCCCTGGGCTTGAGGCTCGTGATCACCTTGAGATTCATGCGACTCGCGTGCCCCAATCACCCGAAGGCATGCGCGCCAACGACAAGCAACAAAGGCTGGGAGGCTGGTGGGACATGCCCGAGGACGACCCTGGCGGCGTCCTCAGGCAGGGGCCGTGCCGTCACTGGTCGTCCCCTGGCCAGCGTCCGACGAAGGGGAGCAGCGATGATCGTTGTCGTCGCAGGCGTCACGACCGGGGGACCGTCCCCGCGAGCGCGGGGAGCAGCGGGCGGGCAGGTGCTGGTCGACGGGCCGGTCGGGACCATCCTCGCGGGCGCGGGGAGCAGAGGATCAAACTCAAGGTGCTGGTCGGCAGCCGGGGCCATCCCCGCGGGCGCGGGGAGCAGGCCGACAGCACGCTGCTGATCCCGCAGGTGATGGGACCATCCCCGCGGGCGCGGGGAGCAGCCCGGCAACCGGCAGGGAGAGTCAGGTGAACTGGGACCATCCCCGCGGGCGCGGGGAGCAGGTCGCGGGAACCCGAGAGGAACGCTAGCGCAAGGGACCATCCCCGCGGGCGCGGGGAGCAGTCAACCCCTCCCCCGGGTGGTTCGGTACAGGCGGGACCATCCCCGCGGGCGCGGGGAGCAGGCTCCAGGTCACCCCGAAGTCGTGGGAGGACGGGGACCATCCCCGCGGGCGCGGGGAGCAGCAGTAGGTGAGGAACTGGGTGCCGGTGAGGGTGGGACCATCCCCGCGGGCGCGGGGAGCAGTCGTTTCGCGCCATCGAGGGCAAGCGAACGACGGGACCATCCCCGCGGGCGCGGGGAGCAGGACAGCGACCTGCGGACCGGACTCTGGGTGAGGGGACCATCCCCGCGGGCGCGGGGAGCAGGACACCCGTCCAAGGGTGTCGCGACCTGCGCAGGGACCATCCCCGCGGGCGCGGGGAGCAGTCGGCCGCGGTGTGGGTGAGCGCCTCGGCCAAGGGACCATCCCCGCGGGCGCGGGGAGCAGTGGGTCGGTACGACGACTCGATCACCGTCAACGGGACCATCCCCGCGGGCGCGGGGAGCAGTCTTGATGACCTGTGGGTTTACCTGGCGATGTGGCGTGAAACTGCAAACTTCGCTGATTCCGGCATAACGGACATGCAATCCAGGCTCTTCCAGCAGTCGTTCAGCGTCTTCCGAAACGGCGCAGTTTGGACGCGGTGCTCCAGCCCGGCTTTGCGGGACCGGGTGCCGGTGTTGCGGTGGTGTTCGGTCGGTGGATGAGGGTGAGGCCTTCGTGGTCGACGGGTTTCCAGGCGTGGTCGTGGGTGTGGAAGGTGAAACCCTGCTCCGTGTTCGAGGTGTGGATCAGGAGGGCCCGGCCCTGGCCCGCGTGCTGCCGGACTTCGGCCCAGAGGACGTCCCGTACGCGTGCGGTCGGAGAGCCGATGAACACTCCGGCGGAGATCTCCAGGAGCCAGCGGGTGAGCAGGCCGCGTAGTCCGACAGGGCAGTTGGTGAGGACGATGACGGTCACCAGTTGCCCTCCCCGTAGTTGACTCCGGCGGCGACGTGTTGCCCGTGGTCGGCCTGGAGGGTGACCGTGTCCTCGTCATCGGTGGCTGTTTCGACGGCGAGCAGGTTGCGGATGTCGGTGACGATCCGTTCCTGCAGGCGCAGTTCGCGGATGCGGTCGCGCAGGGCGCGGCGGGTGCGGGCGCCGATGTCCTCGGGGGAGGCGGCTGCGACGTCGAAGGCGACGGGGATGCCGACGTCGGTCTTGTAGAGGTCGGCGATGTCGAGGACGAAGGAGAGTTCGTGGCCGGAGTGTACGAACCCGAGGGCGGGTGAGCAGCCGAGTGCGGCGATGACGGCGTGCGAGACGCCGTACATGGCTTGGGCGGCCGCGGTGATGGCCTGGTTGGCGGGATCTCCGGAGGTGAAGTCGCCGGGAGTGTAGTGGCGTCCTCTCCAGCGGATGCCGGTTCTGGCGGCTTCGGCGCGGTAGCAGTCCTTCATGCGGTCGCCTTCACGGCCGAGGAGTTGCCGTCGGGTGAGGCCCGCCGGGTCTTCGCCGGGGAAGCGCAGGCGGTACATGGCCCGGGCGGTGTCCAGGCGGGTGCGCTGGTTCGCCCAGCGAAGGGCCTGGGCTTCGGCGAGGGCGGAGGAGCGGGACAGGGAGCGGCCTGCCGCGTAGTGGCGGACGCCGTGTTCGCCGGTCCAGACGACGGCTGCGCCGGTTTCGCCGAGGACGCTCATCGCCTGGTGGGTGATGCGGGTGCCGGGGCCCAGGAGCAGGGTGCCGATGGTGGCGGAGGGGATGTGGGTGGTGCCGTCGGCGGTTTCGACGGTGAGGGCGTTGGCGTCGCGGTGGATGGTGCAGCGTTCGAGGTAGAGGAAGGAGATGCGGTCGGCGGCGCGGGCGAGTTCGCGCGGGCTGCTGGCCGGTCGGCGGCTGACGGTGCTCACGGGGTCAGCCGATCGGGGCGAGGGTCATCAGGCCGCAGCCGTAGGCCTTGGCTTTGCCGAGGCCGCCGGTCAGTACGGCGCGCAGGGCGTCGGGGTCGGTGACTTCGAGGCGGCCGTCGAAGGTGACGGCGGTGAGGGTGACGCGTCCGGTGGCGCCGTGCTTGGAGAAGGCGAGGCTGCGCTGGCCGTGGACGGCGAGTTGGTGTTCGTCGCCGTGTTCGGTGTGCCGGCGCTCGGCGGGTTTGGCCAGGATGCGGAAGCCGCCCGCGTCCTGGCGCTGGAGCAGCCACTGCATCTGGTGCCGGGCGGTGAGGTGGGCGGTGCGCTTGGTGGGCTCGCCGTCCTTGGTGCGAACGTGGTGGACGGGGTTGGCGGTGAGGCGGAAGTTCCAGGCGGTGCCCTTGTCGAGGCGTTCGAGGAACGGGGCGTAGGCGTAGGTCTGCCAGCCGGCCGTGCCGGTGGCGGCTGCGGCGGGCCAGCCGGCCTGTTCCACGAGGTGGGTGAGGTCGGGGCGGGACGGGCCGACGACGTACAACTGCACTTCGGCGGCGGCGTTGTGGTCGGTGCGCCACAGGACGCGCGGGCCGGGGGCGGTGGGGAGGATCTCGGGGAAGGCGGACATGACGGCGGCGTGCAGGTGCTGGGGGGAGGACAGCAGTCGGCGGGCTCCCGCGCGCGCGGTGTTGAAGCGGAAGCGGGTCAGGTACATCAGGCGCTTTCCAGGTGTGTCGTCGGGTCGTGGGCGGGCACGGCAGCGGTGGACCGTGGCCTGGCACGGGGGTTGGGCACGGTGACGGTGGTGGTGCGGACGGTGCGCAGGCCGTGGCGGCGGTGGCGGACGTCGAAGCTGAGCGGCTGGTCGCGCAGCACGTCGCCCTGGACGGACGCGGCGGGGTTGCTACCTGGCGGGATCTCGGCGAGGACGGTCAGGTCGACGCTCGTGCGGTCGCGGTGGCGCTGCTGGTGCCAGGCGGAGGCACGCCAGGGCAGTCGGGCCAGGACGGCTTCGAGGTCGCCGTCGTGGTGGACGCTCCGGTCGTCGTGCAGGTCCAGCGTGCGGGAGGGCGGGCAGGAGCGGCGCCCCAGGTAGGGCAGGTAGACGGGGGCCCGGACGGCCGTGTAGAGGCGTTCGATGAGCGGGGCCGGGCCTTCGACGGCCGCGACGAAGACGGCATCGGCCAGGTAGAAGCGCTCGGAGAGCGGCATCGACTCGCCGGTGTCGAAGTGCTGGGCGCTCTGGTAGTCGCGCAGCCGGGCACCGGGCTGGTCGATGCGGACGCCGAAGCGCAGGGCGGCGAGTTCGGCGAGCCCCGCATCGTCGCCGCGTTCGAGGCCGAGCGCGGCGGCGAGCAGTCCGATCACGCCGCTCTTGGTGGGGGCGTTCTCGGTGGTGCGCCGGGCGAAGCGCGAGGTGGCCCCCCACGACTGCAGGGGGCCGGCCAGTTGCAGGGCCAGCACGCTCATCCGCGCTGCTCCAGGCGGGCGGCGACGGCGGCGCCGACGGTGGTGACCAGGCCGGAGAGCCGCGGGGTCTCCTGGCCGAGGGAGGAGAGCTTGGCGGTGGCGGGGCCCACCCGCAGGACCCAGGTCTGGGCGTCGTCGTCGCCGTAGGCCCGTTCGATCTCGGGGACGTAGTCGGCGAGGCGGGCGCAGGCGGGCTCCAGGTGACCGCCGTCGGCGTCGGGGGCGACGGGCTTCTCGAAGGCGCCGACGAAGCTGACGGGACGTGAGGTCCGCAGGGTGACGAGGACGGCGTCGGGGAGGGTGTGGTTGCCGAAGGTGTTGATCTTGCCGGTGGGCAGGGAGGAGACGAAGCCCTCCAGGAACGCCTCGACGGCGCGGCGCACCGGGGTGGCGGGCGCCTCGTCCTGGTCGAGGCCCCGGCCGAGGTTGCGCTCCAGTAGGTCGACGTCGAGGGCGGCGTAGCGGTAGAGGGTGGCGGAGTTGAAGTCGACGGTGCCGATCATGCCCGCGCCCGGTTCGGCGTCGGTGTTGCGGTCGTCGACGGCGGTGAAGTAGTCGGACTCGGTCTCGCTGCGGTGCACGCCGATGGCGTGGGCGACCTGGGCGGCGGCGTCGACGTTGATGTCGGTGGAGTCGGCGACCATCCGTCCGAACAGGGCGATGTCGACGGAGTGCCGGCCGTCGGCGATCTTCTTCGCGCGGGCCTTGGCGTCCTTGTCCTTGAAGAACGCCTTGATGTCGGCGGCGCCTTCGACGGCCAGGGCCGCGAGGTGGTCGAGCTGGCGGGCGCTGAGGAACATCAGGTAGGAGGACTCGGGCGCCGGGTCGTCGCCGCCGTTCTTCTTCGCCTGCTCGACCTTGCGCTTGGGCGGCTCGATCTTCGAACCGGTCGCGGTCTGCAGCACCTCCGCCGCCAGCGCCAGCGCCTGGGCCTCACCCGTGCCGGGGGCGAGCTCGGTGATGCGCTCGGCGAGGAGTTCGGCGACCCGCTTGGTGCGCACGCCGAGCTCGGCCGGGTCGAGGATGGTGTCGAAGTAGCGGCGGGTGGCGCGCTTCCAGGACTGGCTGGAGACCCGGGCGCGGGTGGCGCCGCCGTACACCGCGGTCTTGGGCGCGCCCGTGTCGTCCCGGTTCAGGTTGCTCGGCGGGACGCTCTGCAGGGCGTGCACGTCGAGGATGATGCGGCTGCTCACTGGGCGCTGTCCTTGTTCTCGTCGGTGTCGGCGGTGCTGTCGGTATCGGAGGCTGTACCGCTGGCGGGCTTGGCGCGGTGGGCGTGCAGGGAGCGGCCCCAGGAGCGCCGGATGCTGTCCGGCCCCCACGGCTGCTGCTGCCACTGGTAGAGCTGCTCGGCGAGCAGGGCGTAGTCGAGAGCGAAGTCTCCGCGGCGCAGCAGCAGCACGATCTCGCGCAGGCGGGTGGCCAGGACGGGCATCGTGGCCGCGGATCCGGCCCGCACGAAGCGCTTGCGGGTCGGCTCGTCCATGTCGCCGCCGGGCATCAGGCGGCGTACGGCGGTGCCGAGTTCGTCACCGCCGGGCCGGTGCATGCGGGTGCCGCGGGACTGCTGGTGCAAGGCGTACAGGGTCGCGGCCGTGTACAGGGCGGTGTGTGCGGCGTCCTGGTGCAATGCCGGGTCGGCGTGGAGGGTGTCGCTGTCGAGCAGGCCCCACAGGTCGGGGATGGTGGAGGTGTCCTTGCCGGCGCCGCGGCGCAGCCGGGCGAGGGCGGCGACGGCGTCGGGGCGGTCGTCCAGGTAGCCCTTCTGCAGGCGGCCGATCTCGCTGCCGGCGAGGGTACCGACCGGGCCGAGCACGCGGCGGCGCTGTACGGTGGCTGGTGGGGCGGTGGTCATGCGGTCGCCCTTTCGCTGTCGGGGGCGGTGTCAGGGTCTGCGGGTACCGGGGCGTCGGAGGTACCGGGGGCGAGGGGTGCCGGAGGGCGGTCTGTGGGATCGGGCTGCGGGGTGGTGGGGTGGGCCAGCGGCAGGGCGCGCTTGAGGCGGCTGCGGAACCACAGGTCGGCGGAGTCGGTGCTCAGCCAGGCCTCGCCCTGTTTGGTGACCACTGTCCGTCCCGCCCACGCGGTGTCTCCGGCTTGGGCGATGAGGCCGTCGGCGAGGGTGGAGACGATCCGGCGGGCCTGCTGCTGCCAGTCGGTGCGCAGCGCGGCCGGGTCGTCGCCGTCGCGGATGGCCGCCAGCCAGAGCCGGTAGGGGCCGTCGAGGGCTCCGAATCCGGCGTCCCGTGCGCTCGCTTTGGGGGTCTCGGACTCGCTGCCTGCCGCCCGTGCGAGATCGGAGGCCAGGTCGCCCAGGGCCCGGACGGCGAGATCCGCGTCGGTGGCCGCGATCTTCGCGGTCTCGCCCAGACGGGAGTCCCGTTCGCTCAGCACGACCAGCGCGAACGCCACCGCGTCGCCGGCGATCTCGTCGATGACCGACTGCTGGGTGCCGTACACGGCGCCGAAGGTCCGCAGCCGCATCCGGCGCCCCTTGGGCAGGATCTCGTCCGCTTCCAGCCGGGCCAGCCAGTGCACCAGCCCCGGCCTCAGTTCCGGCGCAGGGTCTGCGGCCGCGCCCTGGGACGGGGCAGCGGAGGCGATCAGCGAGCCCAGACCGCGCCAGGCCGATCGGGCCGGGTCCACTTCCCTGGGCAGGTACACCGGCGACTGGCCGAGTTTCTTCTCCTGCGCAGGGCTGCGCCGCCAGCCGGTCATGGGCTCGGTGCCGAACTTGTTCCGAGGGACGAGGGGGTCGCCGTAGGTGAGGACGACGCCGTGCACACCGTCGTGGTCGGCGTGCAGCCGGATGCGGCGGGACTGCCAGGTGTACAGGTCGCGCGGGCCGGTGGGACGCAAGGCCAGGTCGTCGGCCGCGCCGGGGCCGGCGGGCGGTCGGCGCCAGGCGGGCAGGTCGCCGTGGACGGTGCTCCAGTGGTCGGCCGCGATCAGGTTCAGCAGCAACGTCTCGCGCAGGTCCGTGCCTTCGGCGAGCACCGCCCCGAGGTTGCCGGCCCAGGCCGGGCCCTGGGGGTAGGCCTTGCCCGCTTTGGCCCGCGGGTCGCCCTCCACGCCGGTCTTGATGCCCGAGGTGTCGTAGGCCTGGGCGTGCACGACCCAGCGGGCGGCCTCGGCGAACGTGATGCGCTCGACGCCGGGGAAGCGCGCGGTGAAGAACGGGTTGCCGTTGGGCACGTCCGCCACGATCCGGTTCAGCGGGAAGACCTCGTCCTTGCCGGTCCGAAGCTGCGCGCACTGGAAGAACGGCGTGCGCGGGTGGAGGAGGTCGAAGCGGTCCCGGTATTCCTCCAGGTAGGGCAGCACCGGGTGCAGCGCCTGCGGGTCCTCCCACAGGTCGGCCCATTCCTCGGTGTCGCCCGGGCCGTCCAGGGCATCGTGGGCGATGGCCAGCAGCAGGCGGGTGAGGGCGAATTCCTGGGTGGGGAGTTCGCAGGCCAGTCGCCTGATTCTTTGCGCCTGCTCGAATACCTCGCGCAGTGACAATTCGCTCTCGCGGCCGCCGGCCAGCAGGACCGGGATCCACGCCTGCCCTGTCAGGTCGAACACTGCTGTTCCATCCAGGACTTGGGTGCGCTCATGCGTCGGCACTCGACACCTCGAGTCCGTTCTCACGGGTGTACATGAGTCGGAACCCTGCCAGAAGGGTCGGACAACCGGGCCTGATCGGAAGGATCAACTGGCCTGCCAACCAAGGGTTTTCCTTAACCTGCCAACTTTCGAAGTAGAAACGCTCAAGTTCGGCAATTACCCGGTCAATAATGTACGGCTTTGCCAAGCGCGCCAGCAGGCGCAGCCCGCAGGCCGCCGCCGCTTTCGCCGCCTTCGGCGACGGCACCGAACCGGTCGGCAGCGGCAGACCTCCCCTCCCCTCGCCCGCCCAGCTCACCGTCGCCAGCGAGCCGTCCTCCAACTCTTCGACGACGACCACCTCGATGCTCTCCGGGCTGTCACGCACCTGGGCCAGCCCGGCACGCGTGTCGTCCGCATCACCCGTTCCCCCGGCCAGCCAGCCCATCAGCGACCGGCCGTCCTTGCCCACCTCCCTGATCCGGAACACATCCGCCGCCCGCGCCTTCTTCACCTGCAGCTGCTCGTGGACCAGCCGCGCCTCCTCCAGCACCGACGCCCACTGCACGGGCCCCACCGGCCCGTCCCCGTACGCCGCCTGCACCAAGGCGCTGATGTCACCGGGCAGGGACAGGCTCCGTCCCTCCTCCAGGTAGGGGTGCAGCACGGCGAGCGCGCGCAGCAGCGCGTGCCGCCCGTACACCGCCTCCGATCCGCGCACCGGCGCGGGTACCGCGGCGGACCAGTCGACGCCCGTCAGCAGGCACCTCGCCTCCCGCAGCCGCGCGGGTCGGCCCGGGCGCCGGTGGCGGTGCAGCCGCCCCACCCGCTGCAGCAGCAGGTCCACTGGCGCCACGTCGCTCACCAGCAGGTCGAAGTCCACGTCCAGCGACTGCTCCGCCACCTGGCTGGCCACCACGATGTGCCGCCCGGGTCGCCGCGAGCCGTCCGGGCCGAACAACTCCAGCAGCGCGCTGTCGTTCTCGGCCCGGTCGGTGTCGATGAACCTGGCGTGCGCGACGCTCACCGCTCCGTTCCCGAACCTCTCCCGCAGCACCATGGCCGCCTCCAGCACCCGGTCGACGGTGTTGCGCACCACCAGCGCGCACCCACCTCCTTCCAGCTCGGCCTCCAGCCGGTCCGCCAGCACCTCCAGGTCGTCATCCAGCCGCTCCAACCGCACCTCGCCCCCGCGGCCGGACGCCGCCGGCCGCCCCAGCAGCGGATCGTGCCCGGCGCACACCGCCGTCAGCAGCGGATACTCCCGCGCCTGCCCCACAGCAGCGAACCGCCCGTCATCTCCCTCGCCGACGCCCGCGTACGCCTGCGCCAGCTCCCGGCGGCGCGCGGCCGGAAGCGTCGCCGACAGCACCACCACCGGCACCCCGTACGCACCCAGCCAGCCCAGCACCCGGTCCAGGTAGGCGTTCATGTACGTGTCGTACGCGTGCGCCTCGTCGATCACCACGACCTTCCCCGCCACCGCCAGATGACGCAGCACCAGGTGGCGGGCCTTCAGACCGGCGAACAGCAACTGGTCGACCGTCCCCACCACGAACGACGACAGCAGGCCCTTCTTCCGTCCGGCCAGCCACTGGTGCGCCACCAGCTCCGCCGGCCCCGCCCCCTCCTCACCCACCTTCGGCACCCGCTCCGCACCGTCCACGTCCACCGCCGCCACCCGCTGCCGCGAGCGGGCCCGCAACTCGGCGGCATCCCGGTTCAGCGCCGCCTTCGAATGCGCCAGCAGCACCGACAGCCGCTCGCCGCCCTCGACCGGCAACCGGTCCAGCCAGCCCAGCAGCCGCGGGAACATGGCGTTGCTCGTCGCCATCGTCGGCAGCGCGAAGAACACCCCGCCCGCACCGGCCCGCGCCGCCAACACCTCCGCCGCCGCCAGCGCCGCCTCCGTCTTCCCCTCCCCCATCGGCGCCTCCACGATCAGCAGCCCCGGCTCGGGCATAGCCCGCGCCATCTCCACCGCCGCCGCCTGCACCGGCCGCACCACCGCCCCCGGCAGCAGCTCGAACCGCGACGCGAACAACACCTGGGCGTCTTCCTGTGGCACCCGCGGCCGCCACGGCCCCGGCAGGTCCAACCCCCGCCACGCCGCCGCCACCCGGCGCCCGCCGTCGAACCCGGCCTCCAGCGGAAAGTACGGGAACAGATCAGGGTTGCTCGCGATCCAGTCCGCCATGATCACCAACCCGGACAGCACCACCTGCACCGTCTGCGGCAACCTCACCCCACGCCAGTGCCCCAGCCTCCCCTGCGCCCCGAACTCCGCCGCACACGCGTCCAGCAACTCCCCCTGGACCCTCCGCCACACCTCTTCGCTCCCGCCCGGCGTCCGCAACAGCTCCGCACGCCCGTCCAACTCCAGGAGCGCCACCTGCTCCGGCGGAACGCCGTGGTGGCCGCCCACCACCACGGCGAACTGCCCCGTCACCCTCCCCGGCCACGCGTGCCGCTCCTTCAACCACTCCTGCAGCAGCAACTGCCCCGCCAGACCGTGCGGCGCCAGCCGCCGATCCGCACCCAGCCCCGCCCGGTACGGCATCTCCAACCCCGCATCACGCATCCGGTCGGCCAGAGCGTCCACCTGGCATGCGAACGCCGGCGTCACCTTCCCGACGTCGTGCACCCCCGCCAGCCACACCGCCAACCGCCGCCCGTCCACCTCCCCCTCCGGCAGTACCCCGCCCACCAGCGCCCGCACCCGATCCGGCACCCAGAAGTCCCACAACAGCCCCGCCACCGCCGCACTGTCCTGCATGTGGCACCACAACGGCAGCCACCCCTCACCGTCCTTGTCGTGCTTCGCCCACACACTCCGGGCCCCCGCCGACAACCGCGACCGCAGATCGAACCCGCCGCCCACCCGCCCACCTCTCTCCGCACCGCACGACCCCGGCAAGCACCCGGAGATGACGGACGATCATATGGACCACCGACGGCCATGCCCCCTCCCATGACGAAATCCCGACACCCCACGCACAGATGCCGACACACCACCCCGCACAGGGCCCGACCAGGGAAACTCTCCCCCTCCAAAGCCCCGCACCGGGCGATCCCACCCCAGACCGCCAGGTATGGCAACACCCGGAAGAAGCCGCCCGACCACACCGCCGCTGCCCCCCCCCGGGGGGGGGGGGGCGGAACCCCTCGGACAGCACGGCCCCCGACACCCGACACCGATGGCCGAGACCCCCGCCCGGTGTCATACCGCCGTGGGACCATCCAGCCCCGCTCAACCGCCCCTTGACACCTCCACAGCAACAAACCCACCCAAAGGGCCGCGAAGACAGCCTCAACCACTCCCCGCACACATCGAGCCGATCCCTGCACCCCGACGACAGGCACAGCGACACTGCGACAACATCGGCTCGCCACGAAACCCGACGGCCGCACCACAGAACTGCACCCGCGCCCTGAAAACCCCCACTCGACCATAGAAAAGGAAGCTATGCCACTTATGTCCAAATCTTCGAAAGTTGCAGACTTCCGCTCCCCCGGCACATAGCACCGCAGGTCAACAAGGCTGCTCCCCGCCCCCGCGGGGATGGCCCCGCGCCCTCGCCGAATACCAGCGCCGCACAGGCCTGCTCCCCGCCCGCGCGGGGATGGCCCCGCCCTCTTGCAGGCCCTCGACGCGACGAAGGACTGCTCCCCGCCCGCGCGGGGATGGCCCCAGCACCGTCCAGTTCAACGGGGTGCCCACGCTCTGCTCCCCGCCCGCGCGGGGATGGCCCCAACACCGCGCCCACCGCCACCCCAACCAGGCCCTGCTCCCCGCCCGCGTGGGGATGGTCCCGGCCGCGACGGCGACAACCGGTCGCTCACCAACTGCTCCCCGCCCGCGCGGGGATGGTCCCGCGCCGTTGGGGTCGTAGCCGTGCTCCATCAGCTGCTCCCCGCCCGCGCGGGGATGGCCCCGCCGTGTCGGGGGGTGCGTCGTCTGGGGCGACCTGCTCCCCGCGCCTGCGGGGATGGCCCCTGCCAGAACGTGAGAGCGCCTGGCGGTTCTACCTGCTCCCCGCGCCTGCGGGGGTCTGCCGCTGGAGGCCCGCCTACGAAGCCCTGCTGAACCGGTCCTCCCCGCGACCGCGGGGTTGGTCCCACGTCCGGACCGAGCGCGTCAGCAGTCAACTGGCTCACCCTGTTTTCGGGGGCGGCCCAGTGCCCAGGCGCCGCAGGCCCATACTGCGGTATTCCGCGCGTAAGTGCGCACTACTGATAGATTCGACGCATGGATACCTATCCGATCACTGAGGCCCGCAACAAGCTCGGGGCCCTGGCGCGGCAGGTCAGCGCCGAACAGAAGCACATCGCCCTCTCGGACCGGGGCCAGACCATGGCCGTCCTGATCAGCCCGGCCGAGCTGGAGGAGCTGGAGTACTACCGGGCCACCGCCGAGTACCTGGCGCGCAAGGCCCGCGGCGAGACCGGGACGGCCGTTCCCCATGATGAGGCCCGCCGCCGGGTCCTCGGAGAGGCCTCGTGACCTACCGCATCGTCTGGGAGCCCGAGGCCCTGGCCGTAGCGCAGAAGTACGCCGTCGGCGACCGGGCGGGGATCGAGCAGGTCTTCCAGGCCGTCGACCTGCTCGCCGACAACCCCAGGCCCGCGGGCGCCTTCACGGTCGGGATCAGCGGGATCTACCGGGTCCAGGTGGGCTTCTACCGCGTCCAGTACGAGGTCCACGACCAGACGGTCACCGTGACCGTGTTCCACCTCGGCCGGGCCTGACCACTCGACAACACCGGGGCCCGCGGGGATGACCCCTACATCACGGACCGCTACGGCTCGAAGTGGCCCTGCTCCCCACCCACGCGGGGATGGCCCCTCCCGATCCAAGTCCGTCGTCGGCCTGGAGGGCTGCTCCCCACGCCTGCGGGGATGGCCCCCTCTGGCGCGCCGACAAGGTTCTGGTCAGCAGCTGCTCCCCGCGCCCGCGGGGATGCCCCCCTCACCCGCTGGTCCCTGCTCGCCGTCGGCTCCTGCTCCCCGCTTCTGCGGGGCGGCTCTCGATTCCGGTTTACCGGAGGCGTGGATGTGTGGTCAGAGGGCTGGTGGTGGTGTGATCTGGCAGAGGACCACGAGTTCGAGGCGTGGGACTACGTAGTAGGCGAGGAGGCCGCCTGCGACGTCGAGGTAGTGCATCGGCTCGCCGCTGCCCTGGTAGGTGGTCCCGTCCAGGTAGAGCGCTTCGGCAGCACGGACGAGCTCGGCCGCCCTCTGCTCGACAGCGGCGAGGAAGTCGGCCGGCGCTCCGGCGGTGACGTGCTGCTTGCTGGGCAGGTACTCCCAGCTCCAGGTCATCCGTTCACCGCCGCGTAGGCGGAGCGGTAGACCTCGGCGACGACGGTGGCGTGCTCCCTGCACTCCTGGACGGTGCCGGCGTGGTTGGCGAGGTAGTTCGCCCGGTGGTAGGCCCGCGCGGTTGCCGGGTGCCGTTCGATCTCCACCACGGCGGCCCAGTGCGCGACGAAGGCACGGATCGGCTGGACGCTGCCGCTGGTGATGGCCTCGGCCATGGCCTTCGTCTGCCCGTCGACCATCTCAGGGAGGCGGTCCGCGGCAACAACGGCCAGGGCGGCTTTGAGCGCGGCCGGGTTCTGCTCGGGCCGGGGGATAAGCTCGACTCCGTCATGCACCGGCTGACTCATAGCGGCACTCCCTCTCTTCTCTGCTGCGAGGCTACTCGCTCCGCGAGACGCACTTCACTCACCCGCAGAAGTCAGCCGTCCTCTGCCCCCCACATCCGCATCCGCAGGAACAACCCTTGGGCACAACACCGGCAAGGGCCACCCACCGGGCAACCCCATGCGGTGTCGGAGGGCCGTGGGAGCATGCGCCCGCACCACCACGCTCCTTGACACCTCCACAACACTGTCCACAAAGCTCCTGCTCCCCACACCCGCGGGGATGGCCCCCCGGCTCCTGCTGACCGTCCTCGGCATCACCTGCTCCCCGCGCCCGCGGGGATGGCCCCACCGCTGGCTCGTCGGCGGCAGAATCCGAACCCTGCTTCCCGCGTCTGCGGGGATGGTCCCTTGCTGTTCCGGTACAAGTGAACGTGCAGGGCTGCCTGCAGAACCCGTTCCCGTGACTCCTGGCCGTAGGGCATGATCGGGGGCATGGCGGAAGCAAATCTGGATCAGCTGGCACAGTTGTGGGGCGAGTTCAGGGGCATGCCCTTCCCTCCGGGCTTCTACCTGCGAGAGCCCGAGGGTGAGTGCGTGGTGATGATGGACTCAACGCTCGCCGGCTGTATCGCGTCGGCCTTGGACGGCCCCCTGGATGCCCGGCACCGGGACATCCTGCAGGGACGCACTGCGAAACTTGGAACGATCCTTCCGTCCATTGCTGATGACGAATACGCCACGAAGTACTTCACGCACTTGCACGGGACCGCCGTGCTGGCCGCTGAGGTCAATAGGGCTCGAAGCGAGTAGTGCCGGTCAGACCGGTCAGGCGACACCGGCTTCGCCGTCAAGTGAGGTGGTTCTTGAACCTGTAGCTGGGGACGCTGATCGGGAGGACGTCGCAGTGGTGGAGGAGCCGGTCGAGGATGGCGGTGGCGAGGACTTCGTCGCCGAAGACCTGTCCGAATTCTCTGAAGCTCTTGTTCGAGGCCAGGATGATCGAGACCTTCTCGTACCTTTTCGAGCACGAGGATGCGCGACCGCAGATAGGTGTGCAGTTTGCGGCTCAGGCGTCCGATGGAGTCGGCGGCCTTGAGCTGGCGGACCATGTCGTCCAGCGAGGTGAAGTAGATCGTGAAGCCGGCCCGGCAGGCAGCCACTGCCAGGGCGATAGCGATGCGGGTCTTTCCGACGCCGGGCGGGCCGAGCAGTGCGACGTTGGTCTTGGTCTCGGCGAAGTTCCTCGTACCGTTCCGCGAAGACATCGATCGCCTCGCGGAGCGTGCAGCCGGTCGCCCTCTGGATCAACATGATCGCCTGGACGACTCGATGGTCAAGGATGTCGCGGTCCACGCTCTCCGGCAGCTCGTTCACGGACCGACCGCACCAACGGCCGTTCAACCGCGCCGGTCAAGATCACCTGACGGAGGACAACGCTTTGACCTTTGCCAGGTGACCTTGACCGGCCCGGTTGGGCTGTTCCACCGGGGCATCGGGGGATCTTGCCGTCCGTCCTACCGCCCCTGCTGGGGAGGAACCGAGTTACGGCGGGTCTCTTCTATGAGCATGTTGATGTAGTAGGCGAGAGTTGGGCCATCTCGCGGGTCGTCAGCCTCGAAGGAGACGCGCCGCAGCAGTGGGACGCTGTGGAGCGTGATGCCTTCGCGGGCCAGGACGAAGACGGCTGCGAGGAAGGCGGCGCGAGCGTTGCCGTCGTCGAAGGGATGGAAGAAGCAGACGTCGAGGTAGGCGCGGGCGGCGCGGGCGGTGATGGGCAGTGGATCGTCGAGGCCGGGGGAGCTTTCGGCTAGACAGGAGTCCATCCGGGCGCGGGTGTCCGGGCCGATGCCGTAGCGCTCCCGGCCTTCCTTGGCGAATGCCGGCCTGCTGCGGAAGGGTGGCGGCTGGTTGGTGCCCAGGACGTGCTGCTGCCATCCGCGGAGGAGTTCGAAGTCGAGTGCGGCGCCGCGGGCCGCGTCGGTCCGCGCCAGGTCGAGTGCGGCGAGCATGCCTTGGGCACGGGCGGGGTCCAGGGCGTGGTCGAAGGTCCGGATGTCGTCGGCCGCACCGTCCCGTGCTGCAGTCACCGGTCCGCTGTCGCTGACGGGGCACTTCTGCCAGGGGGCGGTCGCGCGTATCGTGAGCCAGCTCTGCAGGTGGTCCCGCGCGGGAGGGGGGTCGGACCACTCGCCGTGATCCGGCCGCAGCGACAACGAGAGCCGCTCCGCGACCTCCTCGACCAGCAGCACGTCAGGGCCGGTCCAGCTCTTGAACCGTCCGCCGATCGCCTGGTCCACCATGGTCCGTGCGACCGAGGGTTCGACTCCCCAGTGCGTGAGGAACCAGGTGAGTACCTGGCGGCAGTGCCCGTGCCAACCGCTGCCACAGCCCGTGCGGTCGGTCACCTGCAGGATCAGGTGGTGTGCGGCGCGCTCCCAAAGGATTCGCTGCTCGCCGACCGAGGAGAGGTCCAGCGGGTACGCGTCGAAGCGTCCGGCGAGGCTCTCCAGCCACGCACGCCACTCGGACAGCGCGGAGGCGACCCGGGCCAGCGTCTCTTGCGGCATGGTGATCGAGTCCCTGGGACAGCACCAGCTCCCCACCGGCCCGCCGCCCACATCGCCTTCGTCGTGCGCCCAACGCCAGCCCACGCTCCAGCGGCCGTAGTGCTCGACGAGGGCGTGGGACATCGCGTCGGCCCACGCGCGACCCTCATCGAGCCTCCGGCTAGTCATTGCCCGGTCGGCCGAGGAAAGATCGACACGGTGGGGAACATGCGAGGCCGGCCCGAGAGAGTGCACCACCTGGTGCACCGCGGCAGCGTCGAAGGGGTATCGGGAAGGGTCCACGTCATCCCAGCTCAGATCGCTGGGGGTCAGCGTACGGATCACCGCCCAAGCCTGCCGACCGCTGACCAGCCCCTCAACAGGTTTTCCGCGAACCCGGCCCCCACCCCCGGCAAGACCGGCCATGCGCGTATCGGCAACAGCTGCCGAACACACCCAGTCAAGATCGAGTAGCAGAGACCCCCATGAGGTTTGACCGCTCGTTTAGGGTCTGCAAAAGAACGGCTCTGTCTCATATCCGGTGGTGACGTTGTGTAACGGTCGAGGCTGTCGTGGCCTCGGATCGCCCGCCGTCGCCATCGTGGCTGGTCGGCGGGCCCATCGCCGCTCGCCATACGGAGGGTTTGTACGGTCATCGGTGTAACTCCCGATCAAGGAAGAACACCTGATGGGCCAAGGCGGCGGCAACCACAAGAAGCACCCTGCGATGGCTGGCCGCGCCCGCTTGCCCGTGAACGGTTACGGCTTCCACGTCGCGGTCATCGACGTGCCCGGTCACGGCGACCGGCCGCGCACGGAGCACGACGAGGCGGAGATCACCGCGCTGTTCACGGCCCGAACGGCCGGCGAACCGGAAGGCCCGATCGTCATCCGCTACAACGACCACCTGGCGAAGCTCGCCGTGCCCGAGTACCGGGCGCTCCTGGACGCCCTCCGGGAGCGCCCGGAGATCGGCGCCGACGGCCCGACCGATTTCTGGGGCATCAACATGAGCACCGCGATCGGCGTGCCGTTCGTGGCGGCCGAACCGAGAATCACGGCTGAGGTCTTCGGCCAGCACTGGCCAGACCGGCTGGCCGGTTACGCACAGCAGATCACCATTCCCGTCGAATTCGACCTGCAGTGGGACGACGGGCGCATCTCGCGCGAGGAGGGTCTCGCGCTGTTCGACGCCTTCGCCTCGGCGGAGAAGCCCCTGCACGTGGGCTCGGGCAAGCACAAGGAGCTGCCCCGCTTCGAGGCCGATAGTGCGGTCCGGTCCTTCACCCGGCACCTCGGCACTGCGGCCCCGACGGCCTGACGCGAATGGTTGTGGTGTCCGGCCGGACACCACAACCGGTCAGATCGAAGCTGACCGCCATGATCACGACGCCGTCCCGGCCGAGTCGCGACACTCGTCGACCGGCACCGCGCGCCCCCTCCCCCTGCGCAAGGTGACGCGGGTCACATGGGCCCCATGTCACGAACGGAACGGGAGCTTGCGTCTGGTGGTCGTCCGCACGGCGGGAACGACCGACATGAAAGAGACAGCAGAGCGATGAACGCTGCAGCAGCACGACGGCACGAAGTCCTGGTCCTGGGCGCCGGCTATGCCGGGCTCTCCGCCGCGATCCAGCTGGCAGCCCGCACCGGGAAGCGTGGGCACCTGCGGGTGACGCTGGTCAACCCGTACGACACCTTCACCGAGCGGCTCCGGCTGCACATGACCGCCACCGGTCAGGAGACGGCCGAGATGGACATCCCGGCGCTGCTGGACGGCACCGGAGCCGAGTTCGTCCGAGGCTGGGTCACCGCGGTGGACGCCGCGGCGAAGACCGTCCGGATCGACGACGACCGCATCCTGCGGTACGACACCCTGGTCTACGGCCTGGGCAGCGTCGCGGACACGATCACGGTCCCCGGCGTGGACGAGCATGCCTACACCCTCAACAGCGCGCAGGACGCCGCCCTCCTCGCCGACCGGCTGGCCCGGCTCGGCGGCGGGACCGTCGTGGTCGGCGGCAGCGGCCTCACCGGCATCGAGGCTGCCGCGGAGATCGCCGAGCAGTACCCACAGCTCCAGGTGGTGCTGCTGGGCCGCGGGGAGCCGGGTGCGAGCATGCACCCGAAGGCCAAGGCCCACCTGGACGCGGCGCTGGCCCGGCTCGGCGTGCAGGTGCGCAGCGGCGTCGAGGTGGCCAAGGTGCTGGCGGACAGCGTCGAGCTCGCGGACGGCACCGGCGTCGAGGCGGCCGTAGTGCTGTGGACCAGCGGCACCCGCGTCTCGCCGCTGGCCGCCGCCGCTGGCCTGACCGTCGACGAGCGCGGCCGGGTGGTCACCGACGGCGCCCTGCGCTCGCTCTCGCACCCGGATGTCTACGCGGTGGGCGATGCGGCGGCGATCCGGCAGGGCTACGGCGTGATGCACGGGACCTGCCAGGGCGGCATGCCGACCGGCGTGCACGCGGCCCTCGCCATCTTGCGGGTGCTGGCCGGCAAGGAGCCCAAGCCCTTTCGCTTCGGTTACTACCACACCCCTGTCAGCCTGGGTCGGAACGACGGCGTCGTACAGTTCACCCATCCGGACGACAGCCCGCGCCGGATCGTGCTGACCGGCAAGCGGGCCGCGAAGTACAAGGAGACGGTCACCGCCGCACCGTGGCCGACCTTCGCCCGCATGAAGAAGATGCCCGCCTCGGGCGCCCTCTGGCCGCACGGCGGCCGCTACACCCGGATCCGGAGCGCCAAGTGACCCAGCCGCAGCAGGCCGACCCCGAGCAACTCGCCTTCCAGCAGTACCGCACCCTGCTCTTCTCCGTCGCCTACCGCCTCCTCGGCTCCGCAGCCGACGCCGAGGACGTGGTCCAGGACGCCTGGCTCAAGTGGTCGGCGGCCGACCGATCCCAGGTCGCCGACCCCAAGGCCTACCTGACCCGGATCATCTCCAACCTGGCGGTGGAGCGGCTCCGCTCCACCCGCCACCAGCGCGAGACCTACGTCGGGCCGTGGCTGCCCGAACCGATCCTCACCGGCCCGGACACCGCCGACAACGTCGCCGCGGCGGACTCGGTCTCCATGGCCCTGCTCGTCGTCCTGGAGACGCTGAGCCCCCTGGAGCGCGCGGTCTTCGTGCTGAAGGAGGTCTTCGCCTTCAGCTACGCGGAGATCGCGCAGGCGGTGGAACGCTCCGAGACGGCAGTGCGGCAGGCCGCGCACCGCGCCCGCGAACACGTCCGGGCCCGCCGGCCCCGTTTCCCCGCGGACCGCGCCCGCCAGCGCGACGTCACCGAGCGGTTCTTCGCCGCTGCGACCGGCGGCGACATCAACACCCTCATGGAACTGCTCTCCCCGGACGTGACGCTGTGGACCGACGGCGGCGGCAAGGTCCGCCAGGCCCTCAAGCCGGTCGTAGGCCTTCAAACCGTGGCCGGTTGGTTCGCCGCACTCGGCACCGCGACCTACCAGGGCGTCACACCCGATCAGATGCGGGCGGAACTCACCTCGATCAACGGCGGCCCGGGTGTGGTCTTCCGCGGCCCGAACCGCGTGGTCGCCACGATGACCTTCGACTTCGACCCGGAGGGACGCATCTCGGCCATCCACAACGTGGCCAACCCCGACAAGCTCCAGGCCATCGCCGACGGCACCCGCCGCGAACTCACCTGAACCAGAACACCGGGACCATCCGCGCCCGCGAGGATGGTCCCAGGGCCGGGCAGGACGGGGCCAGCAGTCGGTGCTGCTCCCCGCGCCCGCGGGGATGGTCCCCGAACACCGGGCAGCTTGGCGAACTGGTTCTGCTGCTCCCCGCGCCCGCGGGGATGGTCCCCCACGTCACCGAGGGCGGCCGGGTCGAATTCGCCTGCTCCCCGCGCCCGCGGGGATGGTCCCTGCGTCATCCGGCGCCGCACCTTCGAGGCCCACTGCTCCCCGCCCGCGCTGGGATGGTCCCTCGGCGGGATGGCCGCCGTAGTGCTCCACGACCTGCTCCCCGCGCCCGCAGGGATGACCCCTAGGCTCGCTGGCCCCGGCTGCCGCTGCCAGCCCGTTCCCCCACCGCGCGGGGGTGGTCCGGCCGCCGCACGGGCGGCCTAGGGCGCGTATTTGGTCGTGATCAAGCGGTGGCTCTGGTGAGGTCCTTGATCCAGATCATGGCGCCGCGAAACTGGAGGCCGGCGAGGTAACTCTCGGGCTTCTTGTCGAACCGGGTGGCGATGCCCCGCCAGGCCTTCAGCTTGTTGATCAGGCGCTCGACGGTGTTCCGCTCTCTGTAGAGCTCGGCGTCATGGCTGACGGGACGACCGCCTCCGCTGCCCTTCTTCTTCCGGTTGGCGGCCTGGTCCCTCTTCTCCGGGATGACCGCTTTGATGTGGCGTTTGCACAGGTAGGAGCGATTGTCGCGGGACGAGTAGGCCATGTCTCCGGCGACCGCGTCGGGTCGGGTGCGGGGGCGGCCGACCGGCCCGCGAACCCGCATCTTCTTCAGCACGGGGATGAACTGCGGGCTGTCGGCGGCTTGCCCCTCGGTCAGAACGAGCACCAGCGGGCGGCACTTACGCTCGCCGACGACGTGGACCTTGCTGGTCTGACCGCCCCTGGACCGCCCGAGCAGGGCAGCCTTCAGCCGGAGCTTTCGCCTGCGCCGGACACGCCGCCGCTCGTCCTGCTCCGGGTCGTCTGTGGCGCCCTGCCCGTCTTGTCCCTCCGAGCTGCCCCCTTTTGGCGGGCCTTCTCCGCTTCCTCGGCGGCCTTCTCCAGATCGGCGAGCGTGTCGGGGTCCAGGTGTATCCCAGCGGCGTCATGGTGGGCCCGGACGGTGGTGGAGTCAACGCTGACCAGCGACAGGTCCACCTCACCCCGCTTGGCGGCCTCCGCGATCGCGCCTTCCAGCAGGGCCTCGAAGACGCCGGCGTCCCGCCATTGCCGGAACCGGTTGTGGACGGTCGACCAGGCGCCGAACTCCCTCGGCGTCTCACGCCACTGGCTGCCGGTCTTGAAGTGCCAGATCACGCCCTCGAACTGCCGGCGCAGTTGTTCGGGGTACGGGCCGTACTCGCCGATCGGGAGGTACGGCTCGATGAACTCCCACTCTGCATCTGATAGTTGCACTCGCGTCACGGAACACGGTCTACCGGATCAGACCGCACCGCGAAGACAACTTCCCAGAATGATCACAACCAAATACGCGCCCTAGGGACAGTGCCTTGTTGCCCCTGTCCGTACGGGGCTAGCGGCCGTGGTGTCGGAGAACCGTGGGAGCATGCGCCTACACCGCCGCGCTCCTTGACACCTCCACAGCACCACCCCCAACGACCAGCCACCGCTACGGCACGCGCCGGCCTCCCAGCACACAACCAGGCGACCGCAGAGCCCCACCCCGTCCACGCGCTGAAGCACTACCAGCCTGCCCCAGGAAAGAAAGTGACCTAATGTCACCAATGCCCGAATCCCTGAAGCTTGCGGATTCCCGGCCACCAGCACATAACACCGCAGGTCAACAAGACTGCTCCCCGCGCCCGCGGGGATGGTCCCGGGGCCACCAGCGGGACGAATCCGCAGGTCCGCTGCTCCCCGCGCCCGCGGGGATGGTCCGCAGGTGGGGAGCGTCAGGCAGAAGACTACATCCTGCTCCCCGCGCCCGCGGGGATGGTCCCGCGTGGGACGGCTACCTCCGGGGCGCGGCGATCTGCTCCCCGCGCCCGCGGGGATGGTCCCAGCTCGCGCACGGCCTCGGCCACCTCCTCGTTCTGCTCCCCGCGCCCGCGGGGATGGCCCCCGTTACGACTCACGCGCTCGCGCGCGTGTGGGCTGCTCCCCGCGCCCGCGGGGATGGTCCCACGTCCCGCTACGTCTGCAAGCTGGCCGGCTGCTGCTCCCCGCGCCCGCGGGGATGGTCCTGGGTCGGTGGTGTTCATGCCGCCAGTTCCTGTTGCTCCCCGCGCGAGCAGGGTTCTGCCCATATCCTGCGGGCTGTGACGGCGGTATACGTGTTGGATGGCACCCGGGTCAGGACGCTCGAAGACTTCTGGCGGCTCATGGGCGAAGCGATCAACGGCCCTGGAGGCTACTTCGGCAGGAACCTCGATGCCTTCGCTGACTGCCTCAGCGGTGGCTTCGGGCAGCCTGACGACGATGACTACACGGTCGAGTGGCGGGACCATGAGGCCTCTCGTGAGCATCTCGGATACCCGGAGACGGCTCGCCAGCTGGAACTTCGTCTCTCACGATGCCACCCCACGAATCGCCCTGCTGTCAGTGCGGACCTGGCTGCGGCACGTGATCAGCGCGGGCCGACTGTCTTCGACTGGCTGGTCCAGATCTTCGAGGATCGTGCTCCCGACGTCTTGCGGCTTCAGTAGGTCCACCAGGACCACCTGCTTTCTCACCGCTTCGGCAGACGGGTGGAGGTCCTCCCTGTGCGAGCGGGGGTCAGCTGTCCAGGGCGACCCCCGGAACCGGCTCGTGAGCGTCCTCCCCGCGCCCGCGGGGATGGCCCCTGGACAACGGCGGTCGCCTCGGAGCCGAGGTTCGGCTCCCCGCATCCGCGGAGATGGTGGTTATATCCCATGGGAGTGGATGGCGCTCCAGTCGAAATGGCGCCAGGATCGGCTGGCGATGTTGCGTCAGGCCGCCATGCCGAGTTCGGTGCGGGTGCGGTTGAGGAACTCCCGTACGGCCGTTTCCCGGCGCCACGGTGCAAGGGCCGCATTGAACTCGCGGACATAGTCCAGGGCGCGGGTCGACTGAACGCGGGCAAGGACGTCCACTGCCTGGTTGCCGAGCTTGAGCCCGTGGTCCAGGTCGCGGTCCTGGAGGTGGGCGGTCCCGACGATCGCCAGCCGCATGCCCACCGAGCGGGTGAACATCCCGGGCTGCATGGCCGCGGCCTGGGCGTTCCAGGCCAGGGCGGCCTTGGGGTTCTTCAGGTCGCGGAAGATCTCGGCGGCGTCGGCGGAGAGCCGGGCGTGGTGATAGAAGTCGATCCAGGCGGGTTCCCCAACGCCGTCGCGGGCCTGGTCGAGCAGGCTCTCGGAGGCGGCCAGGGCGGCCGAGGCGGCCCTGGCGTTGTTGTCGCGGGCGTGGGCCCGGGCCTCGATCAGCTTGGTGAAGGCCAGCACCCGCGGGGCGGCCTCACTCTTGGCGCGTTGGAAGGCGCCCTGGGTCATGTCGATGGCCTCGCTGGGGAAGCCCCTCAGGAGGGTCTGCATCGCCATCGTGGTGAGGACGTAGCAGCCGAGCTCGACGTCGCCGCCGGCCCGCGCGAGGCGGAGGGCCTGGATGAAGTGCCGCTGGGCGGCGTCGTGCTGGCCGACGTCGAAGGCGGTCCAGCCGGCCAGGCGGGAGAGTTCGGCGGTCACCGAGAACAGCTCGCGTCCCACGTTGTCGCCGAACGAGCCGTTCAGCAGCGGCACGGCCCGCTCTTGCAGGCAGGCGGTGACGGAGTTGGCCTTCCAGTTCCCGCCGCCGTACTTCGAGTCCCACCGCCGGGCGTCGGCGGCGGCCTCCCGCAGTTCGGCGAGGTCGGCGGCGCCGACCCGGCCGCGGCCGCGATGGGCGGCATCGTCGTCGGCGGGGGTGACCAGCCAGCGGGTGACCGGGGTGGCGAACGCGGAGACGGCGAAGCCCGTTCGGGTGAGGAAGTCGCGGCGGTCCACAGTGCTCCAGAACGAAGTGGCGACGCGCACGGCGTCGGCGGGATCTCGCGGGAAATCCAACCCCACTGCAGCGTCGGGTGTCTGCGCATCCGCCATACCGATCTCCGCCAACTGCACGGGCCGGCCCAGTCGTTCGCCGATCGCTCGGGCCAGCAGCCTGGGCACCGGCCAGTCGGGGACCATGCCCCGGCGGCACCAGTTCGCGACCGAGGTGTGCGTGTAGTTGGTGGTCAGCCCGGCCTCAACGGCGAGCTGGTTCACCCGGTGGGCCAGCGATTTGTGGCTGGCCCCGTCGCACTTGTCGATCATCCGGGCCAGCGCGTCGTTCGGCGGCTTGGCCCGGCGGGTGGTCGACGCCACAGCGTCCCCCTCATCCGTCCGCGCGGCTCTGCACGGAAGTCGTACGTGACTGGGCACGAGAAGTCGTACGTCCGGCAGGCGACGCCGGATCACCGAGGGTATTGCCTTGGCTGCTCGCGGTGAACCGCTTTCGCGCGTTGTGCGCCCCCTTGCGAGCCCTGCCCCGGCCCGGCCGGACGCGGTTGTCTGATGCCCCGGGCCTCCGCCGGGCCGGACCACAGACCGTCCGGCGGGGGCCTCCACCGATTCACGCTCGGGGGTGACAACCAGATGTGCGGAATCGCAGGACTGGCCGGCGCTGACGCCGCCCGCCACCAGACGACCGTCGCCGCGATGGGGATCGCTCAGAGGCACCGCGGCCCCGACGGCACCCGGCACCTGATCTCGGCCGACGGCCGGGCGGTGCTGTCCATGAACACCCTGCTGATCGTCGACCCTGCCGCCCGGTCCGGCCCCTACGAGGACCCGGCCAGCGGCGTCGTCCTGACCTTCAACGGCGAGATCTACAACTACCGGCAGGTCGCCGCTGCCTGGGGCATCCCGCTGGAGCCCGGCGAGAGCGACGCCCACCTGGTGTTGCGGGCCTGGGCCAAGATGGGGCCGGCCTGCCTGGCCGCCTTGGACGGCATGTTCGCGCTGGCCGTCTATGACCCGCGCGAGGGCCGGCTGTTCCTCGCGCGGGACCGGCTCGGCGAGAAGCCGCTCTACTGGCGCCTGGACGGCGGGCGGCTCGCGTTCGCCTCCGAGGTCACCACGCTGACCGGCTACGGCACCGCCCCGCTGGTCGTCCGCCCGGAGATGCTGAGCATCGAAACGCCGGCCGGCGTCGACACCCCGTTCCAGGGCATCCAACTCCTCGCGCCGGCCACCTTGCTGGCCTTCGACGTCGCCACCGGTTCCCTGGCCCAGCAGACCTGGTGGGCGCTGGAGGGGCTTGAGCCCTGGCAGGGCGACTACCGCACCGCGCTCGCCCGTATCTCCACCCTGCTGGCCGACCGCGTCCCGCTGCGGTCACCCGGCTCCGACTTCGCGCTCCTGCTGTCGGACGGGCTCGACTCCTCCGTGCTGGCCTACTTGATGCACCCGCAGGTCTGCATCACGGTCCGCTACCCCGGCCAAGACCGCCTGGACGAGTCCGCGACCGCGGCCGTCGTCGCCCGCGACATCGGTGCCGAACTGATGGTGATCGAGCCGACCGCCCAGGACTTCGCCCGCGCACTGCCGGAGATCATGCACGCGCTGGACTACCCGATGGGCAACGCGCCCACGTTCTCCGCGCACATGGCCTACCGGGCGATCGCCGAGCGGGGCATCCGGGTCGTGGTGGGCGGGCTGGGGCCGGACGAGTTCCTGATGGGCTACGTCCGCCACGTGCTGGTCCTGTTCGGACCGCAGGCGGTGCTGGGCGCCGGGCTGGAGTCCTACCGGCCGCTGGCCTCCAAGCTCCTGCACCCGGCCGGTGAGCCGCTGGAGCCGGCTGAGGCGATCGTCCGGCTCATCCTGCGCAGGCAGGATCCGGACGGGTGCCTTCGCGAGGTCGTCGCCGACACGCTCCGGCGGGCGAAAGGTGACCTGGCCCGGGGGCTGACGCTCGCGGGCCTGGCCACGGCCTGGCGCCCGCTGGTCATGACCAGCGACAAGCTGGCCTCCGTGTTCGCGCTGGAGCGGCGCTCGCCGTTCCCGGCACGGGACCTGGTCGAGTTCTGCTACCAGCTGCCCATCAAGCACAAGATCGGCGATCCGGCGGCCGGGAAGCGGATCCTGCGGGACGCGGCGAAGTCCCTCGGCCTGCCGCGGGAGGTCTGGGGCAGCCGGGACAAGCTCGGTTTCGCCTCCCCGGTCCCGAGCTGGCTGAGCGGCCCACTGGAGGGTTGGGCGACCGCGCAGATCAGCTCCGCTCTCGACCAGGCCCCGCGTTCGCTGCGGCCGCTGCTGGCCGGCGGACTGAGGCCCGGCGGGCGGTTCGACCGGACCCGGATGCAGTCGCTCATGGCCGCGTCCTGGTTCAACGACCATCCGGTGGCGGTGATATGACGGGCCGTCGGCTCACTACGGTGAGGGAATGGACTCCCAGACTCTCCCCGACGAGCCGTCCGCCGCCGAACCGCGCGGGGCCGAGCCGCGCGGGGCCGTCGCGATCATCACCAACCGGCGCGGCGAGCTCCTGCTGCACCTGCGCGACGACATCGCCGGCATCGCCTGGCCCGATCACTGGAGCCTGCTGGGCGGCGGCTGCGACCCCGGCGAGGACCCGGCCGCAGCGATCGTCCGCGAACTCGACGAAGAGGCGGGCTTGGCCGTCGACGGCCTGGCCAAGCTCTTCGAGACGAAGGACAGCGTCGGCTCCGGCCAGACCATCACCTTCTTCGTCGGCACCTGGGACGGCGACGAGAGCGCCCTGCCGCTCGCGGAGGGCGTCAAGCTCCAGTTCTTCGCCTCCGAGCACCTGCCCGTCCTGACCATCCCGCCGTTCATCCGCCACGGCATCCACCGCTACCTCGCCGCCCGGCCCGCCTGACGCCCGTCCTCCGAGAGGGGCGGGGCGCCGGCCGGGCGGCTCCATCCCTTCCGGAAGGACACCGTTCGTGAAGCTCACCGTCATCGGCTGCGGCTACCTCGGCGCGACCCACGCCGCCGCGATGGCCGAACTCGGCCACGAGGTCCTCGGCATGGACATCGACCCCGACAAGGTCGCCGCCCTGAACGCGGGCCGGGCCCCGTTCTTCGAGCGCGGCCTGGACGAGCTCCTGGCCAAGCACACCGCCAGCGGGCAGCTGCGGTTCACCGCCTCCTACGCGGAGACCGCCGCCTTCGCCGGCCTGCACTTCATCGGCGTCGGTACCCCGCAGAAGCCCGGCGAGATGGCCTACGACCTCGGCCCGCTGTTCTCCGCCGTCCGCCGGCTCGCTCCCCGCCTGACCGGCCCCGCCGTGATCGTCGGCAAGTGCACCGTCCCGGTCGGCACCGCCCCGCAGGTGATCGACATCCTGCGCGAGTTCGCCCCCGCCGGCGACCAGGTCGAGGTCTGCTGGAACCCCGAGTTCCTGCGCGAGTCCCACGCGGTCGAGGACACCCTCCACCCCGACCGGATCGTCCTCGGCTTCACCGGCGAGAACACCCGGGCCGAAGCCGTGATCCGCCAGGCCTACGGCAAGATCATCGAGTCCGGCACGCCGGTAATCGTCACCGACCTGGCCACCGCGGAGATGGTGAAGTCCGCCGCGAACGCCTTCCTCGCCACGAAGATCTCCTTCATCAACGCGATGGCCGAGGTGTGCGAGACCTCCGGCGCCGACGTCCAGCTGCTGGCCGAGGCCCTCGGGCACGACGCCCGAATCGGCCGCCGGGGCATGCGGCCCGGCCTCGGCTTCGGCGGCGGCTGCCTGCCCAAGGACATCCGCGGCTTCATGGCCCGCGCCGGCGAGCTCGGCGCCGACCAGGCCCTGACCTTCCTGCGCGAGGTCGACGCGATCAACAACCGCCGCCGCGAGCGGATGGTCGACCTCGCCCGCGAACAACTGGACGGCATGATCAAGGGCAAGCGGATCACCGTCTGGGGCGCCGCCTTCAAGCCCGGCACCGACGACACCCGGGACTCCCCCGCCCTCGCCGTCGCCCAGGCCCTGCACCAGGCCGGGGCCACCGTCACCGTCTTCGACCCCAAAGCCCTCGACAACGCCCGCAAGGCCCACCCTCAGCTCGAATACGCCGATCACCCGATCGAGGCGGCCGACAACGCCGACCTACTGCTGCACCTGACCGAGTGGCCCGAGTTCACCCGCATCGACCCGGCCGACCTCGCCACCCGCGTCGCCGCCCCGCGGGTGATTGACGGCCGCGGCACCCTCAACCCCGCCCGCTGGCGGGCCGCCGGCTGGACCCACCGCACCCTCGGCCGCCCTTAGCGGGGACATCTGGCCAATTGGGGCCCCGAGACGGTCATTCGGCGCTCGGCGTCGCACACGCACTGCGAGGATGGTCCTGGCCGCCGCGTGGGTGGCCTCGGGACAGCGCCTTGTGCCCCGTGTCCGTGCGGGGCTGGCGGCTGTGGTGTCGGGGGGCCGTGGGAACATGCGCCCGCACCACCACGCTCCTTGGCAGCTCCACAGCACCACCCACAACGACCGGTTACCGCCATGGCACGCGCCGGCCTCCCAGTACACAACCAGGCGACCACTGAGTCCCACCCCGTCCACGCGCTGAGGGACCACCAGCCCTCCCCAGGAAAGAAAGTGACCTAATGTCACTGCTCCCCGCGCCCGCGGGGATGATGAGGATCCGCGAAATTGGCTCTGACCGAAGTTTCGTGAAGCCGCCCTGGCGAGCTTCATCGGGGTAGCGTGGCCGGGTGGCAGAGCTCGACTTCGTCGAACGAACCTTCGTGAACTTTCGCGACCACCTCTTCCCCGATGGCAGAGGTCACGGTTTCCGCTGGGTCGATCTGAAGTTCTTCCGGTTCGCGCGAGACTGCCAGGACCCGGACTTGCTCACCGCTGTTGTCGCGCATGAGCAGTTCCGTGACGACTACGCCGGAGGTGGTGTCGACCCCGACGGCCTCCGACACGGACCGTACTGGCTCAACGTGATCAGCCCCGACGAGTACCAGCCGGTCAGCCGCGACAGGACCGCGTTGGTGCTGGAGGAGTGGGTGAAGCAGTGCGGTGGCCTCCCGAACTCGCTGGAGGATGCACTCGATGCGACGCTCCGTGCGACGGTGAACTCGGCCGGCCGTCTCTACTGCCTCCGAGACCTGGGCAGTGATGCCTTCCACGACTGGGGCGGCGTGCACGACGAGTTCCACGAGTTCGTTGCCATCGACGACGATCGGCAGGCCCTGACTCTCCTCGTTGCGGCTGATGACTGATCACGTGATCTTCATGGTCGGGTGAGGATCCGGATCCGGAGGAGTCGGAAGGAGGCCCGGCCGTACATGGCTCTTTTGAGTGTTTTGACCCGGTTCACGTTGCCTTCTGGTCGATCCAGTCCGGCAGGAGGGCACCGAGGCGGTTGGTCATCAGGTCGTGGAAGCAGCGGGCCAGGTCGTAAGCGCGGGCGATGTCCGGGCAGGCGATCCTGACGTCCAGCAACCTGTCCTGCTGGCGCTCGGTGAGGGTGCCGGTCGGCCGCGTGATCCAGGAGGTGATCCGGCGGGGGCTGGGGATGTCGGCGCGGACGGGTTCGGCGGTGCCCTCGCGCAGGGAGGCGACGTAGCGGCGCACAGCGAGGACGCTGCCCCGGTAGCCGCGTTCGGTGATCTCGCGGAACAGTTGCTGGGCGGTGGTGCACCCGGCGGTGAACCGGCTGTTCAGGTAGGGCTTGAACGGGTCGAGCAGCCCCTGCTTGCTCGCGCCGAACTCCCTTTCTGAGGCGAGGAGTTCGTCCAGCGGGGTGGTCTTGAAGCGGCGGACGGTCTTGCGGTCGAGCCCCAGGTGGCGGGCGATCGCACTGATCGTGCACTTCTGGTCCAGCAGGCGGTGGACGTCCGCGCAGCGGTCGTGGGTGCGCTCGACGATCGGGGTGCGGGGCAGTTGCAGGACCGGCAGGTCGATCGCCGGCGGCTCGGGAGGCACCTCCTGCTCGGCGTGTTTGCGCAGGCAGACGCGGTGCTGGTGGCAGGTCTTCTCGACCGCGGCGGACAGGTTCTGCAGCAGGTGCCAGCGGTCGGCGACCTCGGTCGCCTCCGGCACGGCCTCCTTGATCGCCCGGCTGTAGGCGCTGGCACGGTCGCGGCAGACGATCTCGGCACCGGGGTGCTCGCGCAGCCAGGCAGCGAAGGTCTCCGAGGTCCGGTCGGGCAGGACGTCGACGACGCGGCCCGTCTCGACGTCGACCAGCAGAGTGCCGTAGGTGCGGCCCCGGCGGAAGGCGAACTCGTCGACGCCCAGCACCCGCAGCGCTCGCTCGGGCACTTCGGGCGCTTCGAACAGCCCGAGCAGCCGGGTGCGGCCGACCGCGACGCTGAGCTTGCGGCACAGCCGCTCGCCCGCGCGGCCTCCGAGTTCGACGGCGACGGCCCGCAGCCACTCCTTCAGCCCGGTGCTGGAGCGCAGGTGACGCTCGCTCAGTCCCCGGACCTGCTCGACGAACGTCCGCCGACCGCACCGGAGACGGTCGCAGAAATACCGGAGCACGCGCAGCCGTATCAGCAACTTCCGCCCTGCCAGAGGGCGTTCAGCCACCGTGCGCCAGTACGTGGAGTGGACCCGCCGCCCTCGGATCCCGCAATCCGGGCAGCGGACGGCTGGACCGCACGCGGCGACCTCGACCAGCACCAGGTCCAACCCGGCGGTCACCCGCTCCAGTTCAACATCGACTCCGGGGAACAGCACGTCTTCGATCGAATCGAGAGCCACGTCAAAGTCATCCCGAAGCGAAACGATCCTGCATTCACACCGACGACCTGGTGTGCCGCGATTTTCCAGGTAGATCCGTTCCCCACGGATCGCCATCCGCAGCAGAGCCTGGGCCGCGACACCCGATCGGCAGAGTCCGGGGCTCCCGCCGTCATCAGGGCAACACATCGGGTTGAACGTGTTCAAATCTGATGCCATGATGAGGCGCTCTCGGTCGATCGGCCTGCCTTTTCATGCTGTCGGCCGGGTACGTTCGCGCACGTTGAACAGAACAGGACAGGTGGCCGTGTTCAAGAAGGCAACGCCGGTGCGTTGGCGGTGGGCTGTGCCCGTCGCCGTGGTCCTGATTGTGGTTCTGCTTGAGCCACTGACCTTGATCGCGGCAGGATGTGTCGGCTTGGTGCTGGGCGACCAGCGTCCCGACGAAGTCGTGGTCGGCCAGAACGACATGCTCGGAACCTGGAAGAACGGCTACGGCCTGACGCTGCACCTGGGACCGGACCACCAGGCCGCCGCTGACGGCATTCCGGGCACGGCCCCGTGCGAACATGACGGCACTTGGATGTTCTACGTCCGCCGCGAATCCGGCGCCTTCGTCAGCGAACAGAGCGCCACAGAAGGGCAGGCGGCATCCGCCACCTTCGGGAAGTTGGTGGACTGCTACTTCGACCTGAGCGTCTTCCGCATCCACGGCGAATACGTCCTGTGCACCGTGGACGACCCGGGCAGCTACTGCACCGACCGCGAACTCCTGCACAAGACTCCCGAACCCAACACCCCTGCCGCCATGCCGTGACCGAAGCCGGGCATGGCATCCCACGAAAAACGCCCCTGCACCGATCTCTGCAACTTGGACATTCCCAAAACTGCGGCCAGAGCCAAATTCAAAGAGCGCCATTAGGGTGGTCCGGCCGCCGCACGGGCGGCCTAGGGACAGTGCCTTGTTGCCCCGTGTCCGTGCGGGGCCGGCGGCTGTGGTGTCGGAGGGCCGTGGGAACATGCGCCCGCACCACCGCGCCCCTTGACACCTCCACAGCACCACCCACAACGACCGACCACCGCCACGGCACACGCCAGCCTCCCGGTACACAACCAGGCGACCACTGAGCCCCACCCCTTCCACGCGCTGAAGGACCACCAGCCCACCCTAGGAAAGAAAGTGGCCTAATGTCACCAATGCCCGAATCCTTGAAGCTGGTAAATTTCCGGCCCACCAGCACATAACACCGCAGGTCAACAAGACTGCTCCCCGCGCCCGCGGGGATGGCCCCAATCAGCTGACCGATGCCCAGCTCTCGCAGCGCTGCTCCCCGCGCCCGCGGGGATGGCCCCAGGCCGTCGGCGCCGCTGAGTTCGATCCAGCCCTGCTCCCCGCGCCCGCGGGGATGACCCCTGCACGGCGACGAAATCGCCGGCCAGCACCGTCTGCTCCCCGCGCCCGCGGGAATGACCCCGACCTCGCGGTACGCCTCGGGCTTCGACCGGTCTGCTCCCCGCGCCCGCGGGGATGGCCCCTTACAAGTTCAGGTTGTGTAGCGGAGCAGGCTCGTTGTGGTGAGGCCGAAGTCGGAGGGAGGCGGGATCGGGACGGTGTCACCGAACTTTCCGGACCACTGCCGACGGTGCGACCCAGTGGACCGCGACCAGTGAGGTGGTGCACGCTGCCTGGAGCGCCGCCGCGGGGCCGCGTGGACCGATCTTGTGGGCGACCCGTGAGGCGAGGTAGTGCGGCGTGTTGCCGGCCAGGATCTCCGTGTCCGTCAACGAGCCCAGCTCCTCGCGGCGGGACCGGACGGCCTCCGCGTACGAGGTGTCGGTGCTGCCCGCGTAGACGCCCATGGCCCCCGGGAAGGGCTCCGGGTCGCAGCCCGCGTCCTCCAGCGCCTTCCACCGCGCGTTCCGGGAAGACCCGGTGCTGAGGGCTGATGATGTGGGACTCCCGGGGCGAGAGGCCGGAGTACCCCGCATCGAACCACTCGGGGTACTTGAGCAGCCCCGGTGCCCCGGACCAGGTTCTGCCAGAACTCTCCCGGGTCGGGGGCCCCGGGGTGACGGCGCGCCATGCCGATGACGGCGACGAACGAACTGTCGTCCTCCTGCTGGGCCGTGGCGTCGCCGTGGACGCGGCTCCTCATGCCGCTCCCCCTCCCCGAACGTGGTCGGCCGGCCGATCCGCCCGTCTCCGGCCCCGGGACGTGCCCGTCGAGGTGGGCCGCCAGGCTGCGGACGGTCGGATGGCGGACGGTCGGATGGTGGAAGAGTTCGATCAGCGGGGGGGTTCATGCCCGGACGGGTGGTGATCCGGTCGAGAACCGCGTGCAGCAGGACGGAGTGGCCACCGAGGTCGAAGAAGTTCTGCTCCACACTGACGTGCGGTGCTTCCAGCACCTCGGCCCAGACGGCGGCCAGGGCCCACTCGGTGTCCGTGAGCGGGGGGCCGGGGGCCGGGAGCCGGGGGCAGCGTCGGCGGAGGGTGTCGGCTCTGTGCTCACGGGTCTCCTCCCGCACGAGCCAGGCGCGCCCGGTCCGGCGTCATCGGTAGGTCGGGGATCGCGTGTGCTCCTCATCGCTGTGAGTACCGGCCGGGCGCCGGCACGGCGGTCGGTGCGTGGGACTGGTGCCGGCTGAGCCGGTGGTACTCGCCGCCGGCCCGCATGAGCTGGGCGTGTGTTCCCTGCTCCGCGATCCGGCCGTCCCGCAGCACGACGATGACGTCGGCGTCGCGGATGGTGGAGAGCCGATGGGCGATCACCAGGCAGGTGCGGCCGTGCCGCAGGCGCGAGGTCGCCCGTTGGAGGAGGAGTTCGGTGCGGGCGTCGACCGCGCTGGTGGCTTCGTCGAGGATCAGCACGGCGGGGTCGGCGATGAACGCGCGCGCGATGCAGATCAACTGTCGCTCGCCGTCGCTCAGGCGTTCGTCCGCACTGTCGACCATCGTGTCGTACCCGTGCGGAAGAGCGTGCACGATGTGGCTGACACCGCAGACCCGGGCGGCCTGCTCGATCTGTTCCGGCGTGGCGTCCGGTCTCCCGTAGCCGATGTTGTCGCGGATGGTGCCGCTGAACAGCCACGGCTCCTGGGGGACGAGCCCGATCTCGGAGCGCAGCGCGTCGCGTGACACCGAGGCGATGTCCTCGCCGTCGATGAGGATGCGCCCGCCGCCGACGTCGTAGAACCGCATCAGCAGGTTCATCAGGGTCGTCTTCCCGGCGCCCGACGCTCCGACGATCGCCGCGGTCCGTCCCGGCTCGATCACCAGGTCGAGGCCCTTGATCGTCAGCTCGCGGCCGTGGCCGAAGGACACCTGCTCGAAGGCGATCCTGCGCGGCCGGACGGCCGGCAGCCGTCCCGGGCCGTCGGGGGCCTCCTCCGGCTCGTCGAGCAGGGCGAACACGCGGGCCGCCGACGCGATGCCCGACTGGAACAGGCTCGACATCGAGGCGAGCATGCCGAGCGGCTGCGAGTACTGCCGCGAGTACTGGACGAACGCGACGACGCCGCCCAGCGTCAACTGCCCGCCGACCACCCGCAGAGCACCGACCACGCAGAGCAGGACGTACCCCAGGTTTCCGATGAACAGCACCAGCGGGGCGAGCAGGCCGGAGGTGAACTGCGCGAGCTGGCTCGCCTCCCTCACCTCGGCGTTCCGGTGCGCGAACGTCTCGCGGAACGCGCCCGCGCGGTCGAACACGGTGACCAGCTCGTGGCCGGAGTAGGACTCCTCGATGTGCGCGTTGAGTTCTCCGGTCAGTCGCCACTGGTCGCCGAAGAGCCGTTGGCTCCGCTTCGCCGTCAGGGTTCCGACGGCGAGGGTCAGCGGCACCGGGACCAGTGCGAGCAGGGTCAGCAGGGGGGAGATGCCCAGCATCATGACCAGGACGCCGACGACGGTGAGCAGGCCGAAGAGCACCTGGGTCAGGGTCTGGGTGAGCGAGTTGGCGATGTTGTCGATGTCGTTGGTCATCCGTGACAGCAGCTCACCGCGCGAAGAGCCGTTGAGGTAGCGGAGCGGGAGCCGGTTGAGCTTCTCCTCGACGTCGTCGCGCAGGGTCTGCACGACGCGGGCGATCGCGCTGTTCTGCGTGTACTGCTGGGCGAATCCCGCCAGGGCGCCGAGGACGTACAGGCCGGCGGCCGTCAGCAGGAGGTTGCGTACGTGGTCGAAGCCGGTGCCGGCCAGCACCGCGTCGATCGCGCGGCCCCAGATCAGCGGGCCGGCCAGATTGGCCAGCACGCCGGCCGCAGCCAGGGCGAGCGACCCGGCCACCGACACCCGGACGTGCCGGAACAGGCCCGCCAGCCGGCGCGACGTCGCGGCGAAGCCCGCGCCGTCCTCGCTGCCCGCGCCGTCCTCGCCGTGTCCACGCTTCCGGCGGCTCATGCCGATGCCCCGATCGTGTCCTGCGCGGCCACCAGTTCCCGGTACGTCCGGCAGCTGTCCAGCAGGGCCGGATGCGTCCCGTCGGCGACGATGCCGCCCTCGTGGAGCACCACGATCCGTTCGGCGTCGCGGATGCCGGTCGTCCGCTGCGATGCCAGCAGGACCGTCGTGTCGGCCGTGGCCGTACGCAGCGCCTCCAGGAGTCGCGCGGACGTTTCGGGGTCGAGCGCCGAGACCGGATCGTCGAGGAGCAGGAGCCGGGGGGCGGCAACGAGTGCGCGGGCGATGCACAGCCGTTGCCGCTGGCCGCCGGAGACGTTCGTTCCGCCCTGGACGATCGGTGACTCGAGCCCGTCGTCCATCGCGGCGACGAACTCGCGGGCCTGCGCGACCTCCAGGGCCTCCCACAGCTCGGCGTCCGTGGCGTCCGGCCGGGCCAGCCGCAGATTGCTCGCGACCGTCCCCCGGAAGAGCAGCGAACGCTGCGGAACGATCGCGAGGTGACCGCGCAGCCCGGAGGAATCCATGGTGCGCAGATCGACGCCGTCCAGCCGGACCGATCCCGACGTCACGTCCTGAAGCCCCGCGACGACGGAGAGCAGGGTCGTCTTGCCGGCGCCCATCGATCCGACGATCGCCACCGTGCTGCCGGGCTCGACCGCCAGGTCGATGCCGGACAGGACGTCGGCGGCGGCGCCCGGGTACCGCAGCGTGACACCGCGCAACTCCAGCCCCCCGCGGATCGGGACCGGGCCGGTGGGGCGGCCCGACGGCCGGAGCACGGGGGCGGAGTCCCGCACCGCCCGGATACGTCCCGCCGCGACCATCGCCCTGGGCAGCAGCATCACCGCCGAGGCGGCCGTCATGGCCGCCCCGAGGATCAGGACCAGGTAGGTGACGCAGGCGGTCAGACCGCCGATCGGCAGACGTCCCGACGTAACCCGGTGGCCGCCGAACCACACCACGGCCAGGATCGACAGATCGGTGACCAGCATGACGGCCGGGACGAACGTCCCGTTCAGCCGCCCCATCGACCGGGTCGCCACCGCCAGTTCCTCGTTCTCCAGCCCGAACCGCTCGGTCTCGAAGCGCTCGCGGGTGAACGCGCGAATCACCGTGAGCCCCGTCAACTGCTCGCGCAGGACCCGGTTGACGGCGTCCAGCCGGTCCTGGATCCGGCGCGACACCCGTGCCATCCGGCGGAGGACCACCCCCAGCACCGCACCCAGCAGGACGACTGCCACGACGACGACGAGGGACAGCCCGGTATCCGTGCGGAAGGCCATCCAGGCCCCGCCCAGTACCGTGAGCGGCGCGGCGGCCGCCACCGTGCCGAAGGTGAGCAGGAAGGCCTGTATCTGCTGCAGGTCGTCGGTGCTGCGAGTGATCAGCGTCGGCGTTCCGAAGTCCTGGTGCTCCCGGTTGGAGAAGGTCGCGACCTTGTCGTAGACGTCCGACCGCAGGTCGTGCACGACGTTCGTGGCCGCCCGCGTTCCGGCGTAGGACGACAGTGCCGCCGCGAGCAACTGGACGACACTGGCGATCAGCATCCACCCGCCGGCTGTCCGGATGTGTCCGATGTCGGTGCGCAGCAGACCGTTGTCGATCAGGTCCGCATTGATCGCCGGCAGGTACAGGGTGGCGGCGACGCTGACCGACTGGAAGGCGATCAGGCCGGCGAACCACCGGCGGTGCTCGCCGATCCGAGCGTGAACCAGGCCCATGGGCCGGCCTTTCGTAGGAGGTGGTCAGGCGATGACGAAGCTGGGGTGCAGCAGTCCGGCCGGGTCGTACCTGCGGGCCAGGCGCAGCAGTCGGTCACGGTGCGCGGCGTCGAACCGTTCCGCGGCGGTGCGCCGGTCGGGGCGTCCGAAAGTGAAGTTCGGCGAGCTGCCCACGGCGTCCGCGGACCAGTCGGCGAACAGTTCACCGTGCAGCGCCCGCGCCCGCTCCGCGTCCGGCCCGGCCGTCGGGGTGACCGCGCACAGCAGGTACTGCGCCTCGCGGTGGCTGACTGCGTTCGGCACCCTCGGCGGAGCCGACAGCGCCCCTCCGAGGTGGCGGACCGTGAGGATGGCGGGGAGCGGATGGTCCGGCGCCGAGACGGCGACGGCGTCGCGGAGGCGCTCCTCGTCGACCGCCCGCAGCAGGACGTTGTCGCCGAGATAGGCGTGCGGCTGGTCCGGCTCGCCGAACACGGTGTGCGACTGCTGGTAGGGGATCTTCCGCAGGCTGTCGTGCACGGGCTTCAACGCCCGCAACGGGGCCACGAGTTCGTCGGCCTCCGCAGGCGGGCCGAGGTGGGCGAGCTGGACGTGCGCCAGGTGCTGACCGGGAAACCCGAGTGCGGTCAACGCCGAGGTCGTCTCCGGGGGCAGGGTCGCCGTCCAGCGCAACCAGGCGGGGACCACGTCGGGCGTCTCGCGCAGGTCGAACACCAGAGCGCCGCCGACCAGCTCGGCGACCGGCATCAGAGCGATCTCCAACTCGGTCACGATGCCGAAGCTCCCGCCACCGCCGCGGAGCGCCCAGAACAGGTCCGGCTCCTCGTGTTCCGAGACCGTCAGCAGGGAGCCGTCGGCGGTGACCAGCTCCAGGCGCGTGACGTGGTCGGCGGCGAAGCCGTAGCGACGGGCCATCAGCCCGATGCCGCCACCGAGCGTGTAGGACACCGCGCCGACGCCGGGCAGGCTCCCGGACAGCGGCGCCAGGCCGTGGCGCGCGGCGGCATCGATCACGTCGCGCCACCGCGCTCCGGCGCCCACCCGCGCGGTGCCGGCGTCCGGGTCGACGTCGACGTCGTCCATCCCCCGCGTCGACACCAGCACGCCCCTGCCGGCCAGCGGTCCGGCGAGCGCGTGTCCGGTGGCCTGAACCGCGATCGGCATGCGGGCGTCCGCGGCGTGCCGGACGGCCGCCACCACGTCACCGACGCCCCGCGCCGCCACCACGAGGGCCGGCCGGTGCTGCTCCCGCAGTTGGAAGCCGGCCCGGTGCCCGTCGTACTCGGCAGCGCCCGGGCGGTGCAGCACCGGCGATTCGGCGTCGGTCGTGCGGTCACTCATCGCGAGCACCTCTCTGGATCAGGGGTGCGTGGGAGCACCCGCTCGGCGAACGGACAGGTCGTCGTCGCACGGCCACCAGCCTGGCCGGAATATGCGCCGCATCGTGTCGCAATTCCTGTGAAGATCGAGGACGTGACCCCGGACCGCTTCTTCCACCTGATGCTGCTCCTCGAATCGAGGCAGGGTGCCACCACGCAGGAACTCGCCTCCGCGCTCGGGGTGTCGCTGCGCACCATCACCCGGGACCTCAACTGGCTCCGTGACGCCGGCCTGCCGGTGACCGCACAGCGGGGCCGCTTCGGAGGGGTGGCCCTGGTGCCCGGGTCCGGCCTCGACCTCGCGCGGCTCACACCGGACGAGCGTGACCACCTGCTGCTCACCGGGCTGGACGACAAGCAGCGCGCGGAGCTCGACGCCTCGGCCGAGAGCCGCCGCGCGCTCTCCAAGATCGCCGCCGCACAGCCGCGTCGGGTTCATGAACTCCTGCCGCTCACCGAGGTGGTGCACGTGGACAGCCGCCCCTGGCGTCAGGCAGCGGCGTCCGGCGCGGCTCCGGCCCCGCTGATCGGCGCGGTGCGGCGGGGCAGCCGGCTGCGGATCGGGTACGACAGCGCGCGCTCCCCCTCCCGGCGCGACCTGGTCGTCGATCCCTACGGCCTGTTCGCCAAGGCCGGCGTCTGGTACCTCATCGCCGACTGTGCCCGAGTGCCGCGGATGTACCGGCTGGAACGGATCACGACGTGGAACGAAGTCGACCGGCCACGACGGCTGCGCACGGGCCAGACCCTGGCCACCGTCACGGCAGCGCTCGTGGACCAGTGGGAGCACGACCACGCGGTGGAGGTCAGCGCCACCATCGACCTGCACCAGATCGGGCGGGCGCAACGCATCTTCGGCCGCCGACTCGTCCCGGGCGACCACGACGACGCCTTCGACGGCCGCAGGGTGACGATCCGCTTCCTGCACCTGGAGGACGTGCGGGCCCTGCTGCCGTTCGGGAGCGCCGTCACCGTGCACGGCCCCGCCGAGGCCAGGGACCGCCTCCGCGACCTCGCCACCGATCTCGCCCGCCACTACGCGCCGCCGACCTCCTGACTCCTGACCGGGACACCGGGGGGGTGCTCCCGTCGTCGCGGCTGAAGTCTGCGGACGCACCACTGCCCCCCGCTCCACGCGTACTGGGGTCGTCGGCGGAGCCGGTCGGAGGCACTCGGCCAGAACTCCACGGGCGTTCCGCACGGTTCAGCGAGGTCCGCGAGGAGCTCGCCCTGCCGGGACGAGCTGCCCATCGGGTGCAGGGCCGGATGCCGGCCGCGCCCCGGCGACTCCGGCGTCCGACCGCCGACCGCCGACCGCCGAGCGGGAAAAGCGAAGGGTGGCTCCGCCCTGAGGCGTGCCACCCTCGCGGGCGCCGCGCGGGAAGTCGCGGTGATGCCCAGTTCCCTTGTTCGTGGTGCAGCCACTGCGCCAGGGAAGCTCCGGCCGTGGCCGAAAGGTCGCGCTGTTGCCAGGGTGTCATTCCCTCGCCGGGGTCGGCAATGCGGCTCGGTCGAAAATGAATGAATCCTGTCCCGTGTCCATCAATGACCTGCGGCTATACCGGGCCGTAGATACGCTTCCGCGGCCCGCGCGTGCTCTTTCAGGGGTGGCACGGTGGTGGAAACGGAATCAAAACCCCTGCGGCGATGGATACGGATTGTGAGCGGTGTGTCACCGGTGAGAGGATCACACCGGTTCGGCGCACGGGGTCGGGAAGCCCCGCCGGACCGTGTTGGTGCAGTCCACAGTCGCGTCCGCTCGCGGGCGCGACTGCTGCTCACGGAAGCCCGCGAAGTCCACGAAAGGCACACCCATGCGCACATCCACTCCTCCGGCGTCCATCGGCCCCGCCCCGGCCCCGCGTCCCGTCGGGCGGCCGCTGACGGTCGCCGAGGCCCTGGTCGTCGTCGTCATCGTCCTCACCGCCGGCGCCCTCGCCCTCGCCGGGCTGCCGAACATCGCCATCACCGGCCTGATAGGCACCGTCACCTACGCCGCCCGCCGGGCCGTCACCGGCCTGCGCGCACCCGGCACCCCGACGGCCGACCGCGCCTGACCCACCGTGGGACGGCATGAGAAAGCCGTCGTCGCCTCCACCAGGCAGCTCGCGGACCTGGCGCTGTGGCTCCGCGCCCAACGCCAGGTCCGCGGCCTGACCTACGCGGCGATGGCCGAGCAGAGCGACTACACCTCCACCGCCCTCTCCCGGGCCTGCAGCGGCCGCACCGTACCCACCTGGAAACTCACCGAGGCCTACGCCCGCATCTGCGGCGCCGACCTGCGCACCGCACGCCGCCTGTGGCGCAACGCCCGCTGGGCCGAGCACCGGTGCCGCCAGGAAGCACAGGCGGACGCCTTCGGCGGGGACATCGCCGCCAAGTGGTACGACGTCCTGGCCACCCAACCACGCCTGATCTCCGACTACGTGAACCTGCGCCGCGCCATGATCGGCCTGCGGGCCCGCGGCGGGCAGCCCTCGCTCGCCCAGCTCCAGGAACTGGCCGGCCGCACGGACGGCGGCGGCTGGCTCCTGCCGGCCAGCAGCCTCGGCGCGATCCTGCGCGCCGAAGCCGTCCCCGACCTCCGGCACATCCTCGCCTTCGTCCGCGCCATGGGCGACGGCCGCCGGGAAACCGAGTGGGTGGCCGCCTGGAACCGGGCCGAGCGCGGCGACACCATCGCCACCCCCCGGTCCTGGTACCAGGGGGCCGACATGCCGGGCTTCGAGGAAGCCCGCAGGAAATCCACCACCGTCAGCTTCCGGGTCAGCGTGCTGGCCCCCGCGCCGGCCCCCGACACGGCCACCGGGGCGGCCCGGCCCCGCTTCCACACCCTCACCAGCGGCGACCGCAACTTCCTGCACTCCCACGGACTCACCGTGCACGAGCTCAACGAGAACGGCCCGGTGGCGAACCTGCCCTTCGGCGGCTACACGCCCTCCGGCCTGCCCATCCGCGTCCCACGCCGCACCCGCGCACCCCGATGGGCGACGAGACCGAGCCCGCCCTGACACCGACCGCCCCTGCCCGCCCCGCCCGACCCGAGGGGCCACCGCCATGCCTGCCCACCGCGCCCGCCCGCACCGACGCCTCGACCTGACCGCCCTCCACGACCTGCACCGCCGGCACTACCTGCGCTACGCCGAACTGCTGCTGCACGCCGCCGACGCCCACCGCGCCATCGACGACGCCTTCGACGCCCTCGCCGAGACCTGGCCGCAGATCCTGTCCACCTCCAGCCCCGCCGCCTGCGCCTGGCAGGCGGTCCGCGACCACGTCCGGGCCCTGGCCGACCCCACCCGGCTCCGCCCCACCGCCCACCTCGAACCGCACCAGCAGGACGCCCTCCTCCTGCACACCGTCCTCGCCCTGCCCATCGACGTGATCGCCGACCTCACCGGAGCCGAGGCCGCGACCGTCCACGTCCACCTCCGCACCCTCACCGACCGGGCCGCCCGCCCCGCACCCGGCTGACCGGCGGACCGGCTGACCGGCCGACCGCCGCCGGCCGCTCGGGCGGGACGCCGAAGTCCTGCCGGAGTACGAGGCGCTCGACGCGCCGTCACCGGGCCTGGTCACCGGGCCCCGTCGTCCGGCCGGTCCGCCATCGGGTACGGGACGAAGCTGCTGCTCCGTTCCCGCACCGCGAGCGGGCGGCCGAGCGGCGGGGCCGAGCGCTGCGGGCAGGCGGGGCGGTCGCAGACCTTGCAGCCCAGGCCGATGGGGGTGGCGGCGGCCTGGTCGGCGAGGTCGAGGCCGGCCGAGTAGACCAGGCGGTGGGCGTGCCGGAGTTCGCAGCCCAGGCCGATGGCGAAGGTCTTGCCGGGGCGCCCCCAGCCGCCGGGCGAGCGGGTGACGGTGCGGGCGGTCCACAGGTAGCGGCGGCCGTCGGGCATCGCGGCGACCTGGACGTGCACCCGGCCGGGGGCGGCGAAGGCGTCGTAGACGTTCCACAGCGGGCAGGTGCCGCCGGTGCGGGAGAAGTGGAACGGGGTGGCGGACTGCCGTTTGGAGACGTTCCCGGCCCGGTCGACCCGGACGAAGCTGAACGGGACGCCGCGCAGCCTGGGGCGCTGCAGGGTGGACAGCCGGTGGCAGACCGTCTCGTAGCCGACGCCGAAGTGGTCGGCGAGGTGCTCGATGTCGTAGCGGGAGCGCTCGGCCTCGGCGTGGAAGGCGGCGTAGGGCAGGATCAGCGCGGCGGCGAAGTGGTGGGCCAGGCCGATCCGGGTGAGCGCGAAGGCGGTGGAGCCCTCGGGGTTGTCCTGGGCGGCGAGCTCGGACAGCAGCGGGCCGTGTTCCAGGTGGGCGAGTTCGGTGGCCATCCGGAACGCCTGCCGGCCGGGGCGCAGTCCGGGGGCCAGGTGCAGGACGCGGGTGCCGGGGTCGTAGCGGTGGAGGCGGTCGCCGAGGCCGTCGGAGGTGGTGATCCGCACCCCGTGCGCGCTGCTCAGCCGCTCGGCCAGGGCGCTGTGGGCGGTGCCCCGGCGCAGTCCGGTGTCGGCTGCCGACCGCTCGGCGGCCAGGTCGAGTTCGTGGACGTAGTTGGTGCGGCGGTAGAAGAACTCGCGGACTTCCTCGTGCGGGGTGCGGGCGGTCTCGGGCTCGGGCAGGCCGCGGTCGCCGGCCAGCACGGCGAGCTGTTCGGCGGTGTCGCGGCGGGTGCGCTGGAGGTCGAGCAGGACGCGGCCGACGGCGGGCAGCCGGGCGGCGAGGTCGTCCAGGTCTCCGGCGGTGAGGCGTCCGGCGGCGAGTTCGGCGGCCATCGCCTCGCGCAGTTCGGTGTTCAGCCGGGCGGTGTCGGAGGGGGCGAAGTAGCCCGCCTCGACGCCGAGTTCCTCGGTGAGGCGGAGCAGCACGGGGACGGTGAGCGGGCGGGCGTCGTGCTCCAGCTGGTTGAGGTAGCTGGGCGACAGGTCGAGGGCCCGGGCCAGCGCGGCCTGGCTGAGGCCGCGTTCCTCGCGCAGTCGGCGCAGCCGCGCGCCCGCGTACGTCTTGCCCATGGTGTCCCCTCCCGCCGTCCGGGCAGCCTAGCCGGTCGCCGCCTTCGCGGGGGTTCGCAGGATTCGCAGAAAGCCGCGCGGATCTTCGCAGTTCTCGGCAGCCGTCCAGTGGTGACGGGCCGTCGGCGCGCTGCCAGAGTCGTGGTGCGGCCGGACGGCACAGCAGCCGCCGGACGGCGCGGCAACGGCTGAACGGCACAACAGCCGCCGAACGGCCCAGCAACGACCGGACCGTACAGCAGCCGACCGGTACGGCCGGACCGCCGTCCGGACTCCTCCGGCCGCCCTCCCGCCGCGCGCGGTGAGGATCGTCACACCCTTCGCAGGGGCACCCTCGTCGGGCCCCATGACCCTCGGGAGCGGATCATGTCGCAGTCCATTCGGCAGCAGCAGCGGGAGCGGGCCGCCGCCCTGGAGGCGCGCTGGGCGTCCGAGCCGCGCTGGGCGGGGATCGAGCGCACCTACACGGCCGAGGACGTGGTGCGCCTGTCGGGTTCGGTGCGCGAGGAGCACACGCTGGCCCGGCGCGGCGCCGAGCGGCTGTGGCGGCTGCTGCACGAGCGCGACTACGTGCCCGCGCTGGGCGCGCTGACGGGCGGTCAGGCGGTGCAGATGGTCCGGGGCGGGCTGGAGGCGGTCTACCTGTCGGGCTGGCAGGTCGCCGCCGACGCCAACCAGGCCGGGCAGACCTACCCGGACCAGAGCCTGTACCCGGCGAACTCGGTGCCGCAGGTGGTGCGCCGGATCAACAACGCGCTGCTGCGCGCCGACCAGATCGACGCCGCCGAGGGCCAGGACGGCCCGGACTGGCTGGTGCCGATCGTCGCGGACGCCGAGGCCGGGTTCGGCGGCCCGCTGAACGCCTTCGAGCTGACCAGGGGCATGATCGCGGCCGGTGCGGCGGGCGTCCACTACGAGGACCAGCTGGCGTCCGAGAAGAAGTGCGGCCACCTGGGCGGCAAGGTGCTCGTCCCCACCGCCCAGCACGTGCGCACCCTGAACGCCGCCCGGCTGGCCGCCGACGTGGCCGACGTGCCGACGCTGGTCGTGGCCCGCACCGACGCGCTGGCGGCGAACCTGCTGACCAGCGACGTGGACGAGCGCGACGCCCGGTTCTGCACCGGCGAGCGCACCGCGGAGGGCTTCCACCGGGTCGAGCCGGGCATGGCGCCGGTGATCTCGCGCGGCCTGGCCTTCGCCCCGTACGCGGACCTGCTCTGGGTGGAGACCGGCACCCCGGACCTCGCCCAGGCGCGGGAGTTCGCCGAGGCGGTCAAGGCCGAGTACCCGGACAAGATGCTCGCGTACAACTGCTCGCCGTCGTTCAACTGGAAGGCCGCGCTGGACGACGACCAGATCGCCAAGTTCCAGCGGGAGCTGGGCGCGATGGGCTACCGCTTCCAGTTCATCACGCTGGCCGGCTTCCACGCGCTGAACCACTCGATGTTCCGGCTGGCCCGCGGCTACGCCGAGCACGGCATGACCGCGTACGTGGAGCTCCAGGAGGCCGAGTTCGCGTCCGCCGCGGACGGCTACACGGCGGTCAAGCACCAGCGCGAGGTCGGCACCGGCTGGTTCGACCTGGTCTCCACCGCGCTCAACCCGCACGCCGAGACGCTCGCGCTGGCCGACTCCACCGAGGCCGAGCAGTTCCACTGATCCGCCCCGCGGCGGCCGCCCCGGCAGGACGCGGGGGCTCCACGGCCGCCGCCCGCCCCGCCCGGGGCCTCGTTGAGGGACGAGGCCCCGGGCCCCACCCCCCGATCCCCGCCGACTGCCCCTGGAGTACCGGATGAGCCCGACCAGCCGCACCGAGACCAGCATCGAGGTCCTCGGCGTGCCCGAGGACCGCTTCGAGGAGGTCCTCACTCCGGCCGCCCTGGAGTTCGTGGCCCGCCTGCACGAGGTCTTCGCCGGCCGCCGCACCGCCCTGCTCGCCGAACGCGCCCGCCGGGCCGCCGAGTTGGCGAGCGGCGGCACGCTGGACTTCCTCCCCGGCACCGCCGCCGTCCGGGCCGACGACAGCTGGCGGGTGGCCGGCGCCGGGCCCGGGCTGGCGGACCGCCGGGTGGAGATCACCGGCCCGCCGGAACGCCGGATGACCGTCAACGCGCTCAACTCCGGCGCCCGGGTGTGGCTGGCGGACTTCGAGGACGCCACCGCCCCGACCTGGCACAACCTGGTCACCGGCCAGCTCAACCTGATCGACGCCCTCGACCGGCGGATCGACTTCACCGACGCCCGGGGCAAGGCGTATGCGCTCAAGCCCGCCGCCGAACTCGCCACCGTCGTGGTCCGCCCGCGCGGCTGGCACCTGGACGAGCACCACCTGCTCATCGACGGCCGCCCCACCGTCGCCGCCCTGGTCGACTTCGGCCTGCACCTGTTCCACTGCGGGCAGCGCCAGATCGACCGCGGCCACGGCCCGTACTTCTACCTCCCCAAACTGGAGAACCACCTCGAAGCCCGGCTCTGGAACGAGGTGTTCACCTTCGCACAGGCCGCGCTCGGCCTGCCGTACGGCACGATCCGCGCCACCGTGCTGATCGAGACCGTCACCGCCGCGTTCGAGATGGACGAGATCCTCTACGAACTGCGGGACCACGCCGCCGGGTTGAACGCCGGGCGGTGGGACTACCTGTTCTCGCTGATCAAGAACTTCGCCCAGGCCGGGCCGCGGTTCGTGCTGCCCGACCGGGCCACCCTCACCATGACGCAGCCCTTCCTGCGGGCCTACACCGACCTGCTGGTGCGCACCTGCCACCGGCGCGGCGCGCACGCGATCGGCGGCATGGCCGCAGCGGTCCCGCAGCGCGACCCGGCGGCCCACGAGGCCGCGCTGACCCGGGTGCGGATCGACAAGGAGCGCGAGGCCGGCGACGGCTTCGACGGCTCCTGGGTGGCGCACCCCGCGCTGGTGGACACCTGCCGCACCGCCTTCGACGCCGTGCTGGGCGGGCGACCGCACCAGTTGGAGCGCACCCGGGAGGACGTCGACGTCACCGCCGCCGACCTGCTGGCCGTCCACCGGCTGACCGCCGGGCTGCCCAGCGAGGAGGGGATGCGCGCCAACGCCGCCGTCGCGCTGCGCTACCTGACCGCCTGGCTGGGCGGCTCCGGCGCGGTCGCCGTGTTCGGCCTGATGGAGGACGTCGCCACCGCCGAGATCGCCCGCTGCCAGCTCTGGCAGTGGCAGCACCACCGCACCCGGCTCACCGGCGGCTCGCTCGCCACCCCGGGCACCGTCCGGCGGCTGATCGACCGCGAACGGGCCGCGCTGCTCGCCGAGGGCGCCGACCCGGCGCGGGTGGACGACGCGGTGCGGATCCTGGCGGAGACCGCGCTCGGCGAGCAGCTGCCCGGTTTCCTCACCACCGCCGCGTACGCCCGCCACCTGGTCCGCACCACCGCCCCGGCCCCGGCGGTGGCCCGGTGAGCGCGCTGCGCCGGGTCGCGGTGCTCGGCGCCGGGCAGATGGGCTCCGGCATCGCCGAGGTGTTCGCCCGGGCCGGCCTGGACACCGTGGTCTGCGAGGACGGCCCCGACCGGCTGCGCGCCGCCCGCCGCCGGATCGACCGCTCGCTGCACCGGGCCGCCGACCGCGGCCGGATCAGCGCGGAGCAGCGCACCGACGCCTGGGCGCACCTGCTGTTCACCGACGACCTGGACGCCCTCGCCGACCGGCAGTTGACCGTCGAGGCGGTCCCCGAGGACGAGCCGCTGAAGCTGCGCCTGCTGGCCGCCCTGGACAAGGTCCTGGCCGACCCGGAGGCGGTGATCGCCACCAACACCTCCGCCCTGCCGGTCACCCGGCTGGGCATCGCCACCGGCCGCCCCGCCCGCGTGCTGGGGCTGCACTTCTTCAACCCGGCGCCGGTGATGCCGCTGGTCGAGCTCGTCCCGTCGCTGCACACCGCGCCCGAAGTGGCCGACCGCGTCGAGGAGTTCGCCCGGGACGTGCTCGGCAAGCGGGTGGTCCGGGCCCGGGACCGGGCGGGCTTCGTGGTCAACGCGCTGCTCGTCCCGTACCTGCTCTCGGCGATCCGGATGGCCGAGGGCGGGCACGCCGACGCGGCCGACATCGACGCCGCCATGGTGCACGGCTGCGCCCACCCGATGGGCCCGCTCGCGCTGGCCGACCTGATCGGCCTGGACACCGTCGAGGCGATCGCCCGCGCGATGTACGACGAGGACAAGGAGCCGCTGCACGCCCCGTCCCCGCTGCTGTCCCGGATGGTCGAGGCGGGCCTGCTCGGCCGCCGGAGCGGGCGCGGCTTCCACCGGTACGACCCGGCCCCCTGACGGCCGGCCGGGTGCGGTGGGGGCACAATCGTGGCCATGCGCACTCTTCTGGTCATCGGCATCGGTGCGGGCGATCCCGACCACCTCACCCTGGAGGCGGTCAAGGCGATCGGCCGCACCGACGTGTTCCTGCTGCTGGACAAGCCCGCCGAACGGCAGGACCTGATGCGGCTGCGGCGGGACATGATCGCCGAGCACGGCCGTCCCGGGCACCGGGTGGTCGAGCTGGTCGACCCGGCCCGGGACCGCGGCACGGCCGCGTACGCGCAGGCCGTGGAGGAGTGGCGGGAGCGGCGGGCGGACCTGGTGGAGCGGGCCGTGGCCGAGGAGGTCCCGGACGGCGGGACGGGTGCGCTGCTGGTGTGGGGCGACCCGGCGCTGTACGACAGCGTGACCGCCGTGCTGGACCGGATCCTGGCGCGCGGACGCACCGGGTTCGCCTACACGGTGGTCCCCGGGATCAGCAGCGTGTCGGTCCTGGCGGCCCGGCACCGCACCACGCTGACCCGCACCGCGCGGCCGGTGCGGATCACCACCGGGCGGCGGCTGGCCGCCGAGGGCTTCGGGCCCGGTGCGGAGGACGCGGTGGTGATGCTGGACGGGCAGGGGGCGTTCGCCGAGATCGACCCGGCGGGCGTGCACATCCACTACGGCGCCTACCTGGGCACCGAGGACGAGATCCTGGTCTCCGGCCCGCTGGCCGAGCACGCCGACCGGATCGCCGCGCTGCGGGCCGAGGCGCGCGAGCGCAAGGGCTGGCTGATGGACAGCTACCTGCTGCGCCGCACCGACGGCTGAACCCGACCGCCGTCCCGTCCGGAGCCCGTCCTGACCGAGCCCGTCCTGTCCGGAACCCGATCCGACCGAGCCCGTCCTGTCCGAAACCCGTCCCACGGATCGGACGGGTTCGGGAGTTCGCGCCGGAATCCGCCCGGTCCGTTCTACACTGGCGGCGCGACTGGTTCGCCCCGTCCGCCAGGCGGGGCGTCGTAAGAGGGAACCCGGTGACGCCTTTAACGGCCAGTCCGGGACTGCCCCGCAGCGGTGAGTGGGAACGACCGCCGTCATACGCACTGGGCCCGGGAGGGTCTGGGAAGCGACGGCCAGTAGGTGCCCGGGAACGATCTCGATCCCCCGGGTGTGCCCGCGAGTCCGAAGACCTGCCCGTTGCCCGGGTGCGAACGTTCGCACCCGGTAGCCGGTGACCTCGAGGGCGGGTCGGCACGGACACCCGGCGGGCACGCGCGCTCCGGCGCCGCACCCCGCCCGGTCTCGCCACCCCCGCGCGCCCTCCTGTGCACCGGCCCCAGGATCAAGGCTCGCGAGGAGAGTCCCCTTGACTACGAAGTCCGTAGCCGCGGCAACCGTTCACGGATACCCCCGCCAGGGCGGCAACCGGGAACTGAAGAAGGCGATCGAGGGCTACTGGAAGGGCGCCGTCACCGCGGAAGCCCTGCTGGCCACCGCCGCCGACCTGCGCCGGAGCAACTGGAAGCAGCTCGCCGAGGCGGGCGTCCAGGAAGTCCCCACCGGCGACTTCTCGTTGTACGACCACGTGCTGGACACCACCGTCGCCGTCGGCGCGATCCCGCCCCGGCACCGGGCCGCGGTGGCCGCCGACCCGCTGGCCGGGTACTTCGCGATGGCCCGCGGCACCCAGCAGGCACCGCCGCTGGAGATGACCAAGTGGTTCGACACCAACTACCACTACCTGGTGCCCGAGTTGGGCCCGGACACGGTGTTCGCCGCGAATCCCGCCAAGGCCGTCGCCGAGCTCGGCGAGGCGCTCGCGCTCGGCCACGCCGCCCGCCCGGTGCTGGTCGGCCCGATCACCTACCTGCTGCTCGCCAAGCCCGCGCCCGACGCGCCCGCCGACTTCCAGCCGCTCACCCTGCTGGACCGGCTGCTGCCGGTCTACGCGGAGCTGCTGGCCGACCTGCGGGCGGCCGGCGCCGCCTGGGTGCAGCTGGACGAGCCCGCCCTCGTCCAGGACCGCACCCCGGCCGAGCTGAACGCCGCCGCCCGCGCCTACCGGGAGCTCGGCGCCCCGGCCGACCGGCCGAAGCTGCTGGTCGCCTCCTACTTCGACCGGCTCGGCGAAGCCCTGCCGGTGCTGGCCAAGGCCCCCGTCGAGGGCCTGGCCCTCGACTTCACCGGGCCCGCCGCCGCCAACCTGGACGACCTGGCCGCCCTCGGCGGGCTGCCCGGCAAGCGGCTGGTCGCGGGCGTGGTCGACGGCCGCAACGTGTGGATCAACGACCTGGGCAAGTCCCTCACCACCCTGGGCACCCTGCTCGGCCTCGCCGACACGGTGGACGTCGCCACCTCCTGCTCGCTGCTGCACGTCCCGCTGGACGCCGCCGCCGAACGCGACCTCGACCCGCAGATCGCCCGCTGGCTGGCCTTCGCCCGCCAGAAGGCCGCCGAAGTGGCCCTGCTGGCCCGCGCCCTGCGCGAGGGCACCGACGCCGTCACCGCCCGGCTCACCGCCAACCGCGCCGACCTGGCCTCCCGCACCACCTCCCCCATCACCCGCGACCCGGCCGTCCGGGCCCGCACCGCCGCCGTCACCGACGCCGACACCAGCCGGGCCCAGCCCTACCCGCAGCGCGCCGAAGCCCAGCGCGCCCGCCTCCAGCTGCCGCCGCTGCCCACCACCACCATCGGCTCCTTCCCGCAGACCACCGAACTGCGCACCACCCGGGCCGAGTTGAACGCCGGACGGCTGAACGCGGCCGACTACCGCAAGCGGATGGAGGCCGAGGTCCGCGCGGTGATCGCGTACCAGGAGCAGGCCGGGCTGGACGTGCTGGTGCACGGCGAGCCCGAACGCAACGACATGGTGCAGTACTTCGCCGAGCAGCTCACCGGCTACCTCGCCACCCGGCACGGCTGGGTCCAGTCCTACGGCACCCGCTACGTCCGCCCGCCGGTCCTGGCCGGCGACATCTCCCGCCCGCAGCCGATGACCGTCGACTGGTACGCCTACGCGCAGGGCCTGACCGACCGCCCGGTCAAGGGCATGCTGACCGGCCCGGTCACCATGCTCGCCTGGTCCTTCGTCCGCGACGACCAGCCGCTCGCCGACACCGCCCAGCAGGTCGCCCTCGCCCTGCGCGACGAGGTGAACGACCTGGAAGCCGCCGGCGCCGCCGTCATCCAGGTCGACGAGCCCGCGCTGCGCGAAACCCTGCCGCTGCGCCGCGCCGGGTGGCCCGCCTACCTCGACTGGGCCACCGACGCGTTCCGCCTCACCACCTCCGGCGTCCGCGCCGACACCCAGATCCACACCCACATGTGCTACGCCGAGTTCGGCGACATCCTGCGCGCCATCGAGGAGTTGGACGCCGACGTGATCTCGCTGGAGGCCGCCCGCTCGCACATGCAGGTGGCCCGCGAACTGGCCGAGGCGGGTTACCTCGCCGAGGTCGGCCCGGGCGTGTGGGACATCCACTCCCCGCGCGTGCCGAGCACCGAGGAGGCGCTCGGCCTGCTGCGCGCCGGGCTCGCCGCGATCCCGGTCGAACGCCTGTGGGTCAACCCCGACTGCGGCCTGAAGACCCGCGGCTGGCCCGAGACCCGCGCCTCGATCGACAGCCTGGTCGCCGCCGCCCGCACCCTGCGCGCCGAGCTGGCCGACTGACCCGCCGCACCCCGCCCCGCCACTCCACCGGCTCCCGGGGAGGCGGGGCGGGGTGCGCCGCAGGGGGTCAGCCGGAGCCGGGCAGCCCGAGGTTGCGGTAGATCTCCGTGGTGACCGTGGAGAAGTTCATGGTCATGAAATGGATTCCCGGCGCACCCTCGGCGAGCAGCCTCCGGCACATTTCGGTGGCGAATTCGATGCCGATCGCCCGCACTGCGGCGGGGTCGCCCTCGTTCCGCTCCAGCGCGTCCGAAAGGCGGGACGGAATCACGGCCGTGCTGAGCTGCGGAATTCTCCGCAGCGAGCGGACCGTGGTGACCGGCATGATTTCCGGAATGATCGGCGTCGCGCATCCGGCGCGTTCCAGGTCGTCCCGGAAACGCAGGTAGCCGTCCGTTTCGAAGAACATCTGGGTGATCGCGTAGTCGGCGCCCGCGCGGCATTTCGCGATGAAGTGCCGCAGGTCCGCGGCCCGGTCCGGGGAGCGCGGGTGCTGCTCGGGGAAGGCCGCCACGCCGACGCAGAAGTCGCCGGACTCCTTGATCAGGCGCACCAGGTCGGCGGCGTACTCCACGCCCCCGGGGTGCCGGTGCCAGGGGCCCAGCGGGTCGCCGGGCGGGTCGCCGCGCAGCGCGAGGATGTTGCGCACGCCCTGGTCGGCGTAGTGGCCGAGGATGTTGCGCAGCTCGGCCACGCTGTGCCCGACGGCGGTCAGGTGGGCCGCCGGGGTGAGCGTCGTCTCCTGGGCGATCCGCCCGGTGACGGCGACGGTGCGGCCCCGGGTCGAGCCGCCGGCGCCGTACGTCACCGAGACGAAGGTCGGCGCCAGCGCCTCCAGGCGGCGGATCGCGGCCCACAGGCCGGCCTCGGCCTCGGCGCTGCGCGGTGGCATGAATTCGAAGGAGTAGGAGCGCCGTCCGGTGGCCAGGAGTTCGGCGACGGTGGCGGCACGGTCGGTCCGGATGGAAGAGGATCCCAGCGTCATGACGGAATGCTAACGAGCCGTCGGCGGAATGATCTGCCACTGTCCGACATGTGATACGAAATGGCCGGTTCATTTCCGCCGAACGGGCGGGCCGGGAGGAGACGAATGAGTGGTTCAGGAGTATTTTCGGGCGCTCTTCCGGGCATTCCGGAATGGGGGAGGTGCGCGGTGATGGGCGTCGTGAACGTCACTCCCGACTCGTTCTCGGACGGCGGCCGGTGGCCGTCCGCGCGGGCCGCGGTCGCCCGCGGTCTGGCCCTGGTCGCGGCCGGCGCCGACCTGGTGGACGTGGGCGGCGAGTCGACCCGGCCGGGGGCGGTGCGGGTGCCGGCCGAGGTGGAGCGGGCCCGGGTGCTGCCGGTGGTGCGGGCGCTGGCCGCCGAGGGGGTGCTGGTCAGCGTGGACACCGTGCGGGCGGGCCTGGCCGAGGCGGCGGTGGCGGCCGGGGCGCGGCTGGTCAACGACGTCAGCGGCGGCCGGGCCGACCCGGCGATGGCCCGGTGGCGGCGGCCACGGGGCGGCGTTCGTGGTGATGAACTGGCGGGGCCCCGCCGAGCAGCGGCAGCGCCCGGCCGCGGGCGGCGCGGCGGTGCGGGCGGTCGCGGCGGTCGGCCGGCAGCTGGACGCCCTGGTCGCGGCGGGCGTCGACCCGGGGCAGCTGCTGGTCGATCCCGGGCTGGGCTTCACCGGCTCCCGGGCCGAGGACTGGGCGCTGCTGGCCGCGCTGGACGCCTGGCGGTCGCTGGGCCGCCCGGTGCTGGTCGGGGCCTCCCGCAAGCGCTTCCTGGGCGAGCTGCTGGCCGACCCGGCGACCGGCGCGCCCCGCCCGGTCCACGAGCGGGACGACGCGACGGCCGCGGTGAGCACCCTGGCCGCACTGGCCGGGGCGTGGGCGGTGCGGGTGCACGAGGTCCGCGCCAGCGCGGACGCGGTACGGGTGGCCGCGGCGGCCGGTCGGCCGGCCCCGCCCGGACCGGTCTCCCCCGTCCCGGAGAACGCCGACGGGCCGGTCCGTGCCCCGCACGCGGGGTGCGAACCGGCCCTCCGGGGCGGCTAGTCCGCGGCGGGGACGGCCGGGGACGGGCCGGCGCGGGGAGCAGGTGGTGTGTCCGTCGTGCCCCCGCCCGTGCCCGGCCTCGCCGGAGATCAGCTGCCGTAGCGCAGGGCGACGGTGTCGCCGACGTTGACGGTGGTGGCGCGGGTGGCGGCGGTGGAGGTTCCGTTGTCGAGGCGGACCTTCCAGGTGTTGGCACCCGCGTTGGCGGTGCCGTTGACGGCGGTGACGGTGCCGGTGCCGCTGGAGGGGGTGACGGAGGTGACGCAGCCGCTCGGGGTGGCGGTGGCGGCGGCGTCCAGGACGGCGCCGAGCGTCGTGGTGGTGCCGGTCGGGGTGAGGGTGACGGCGCAGACCTTGAGGCTGCCGGTGCCGTCGTCGACGGTGAGCGCGACCCGGGCGGCGGTGCCGGAGGTGAACGCGGAGGTGGCGACCCAGGTGGGGGCGCCGGAGGTGACGGGGGTGGGCGGGGCGGCGGTGAACCCGGCGCCGGCCACCGCGCGCAGCCCGTCCACGGAGGCGTACGCGGACGGCGTGGTGTCGGTGGACTGGTACTTGAAGCCGCCGCCGGGGTTGAACTGCAGGGAGATCAGGTAGTCGACCGGGGTCTTGCCGCTGCCGCTGGTGAACGCGGCGCCCTGCGGGTTGATGCCGCAGGCGTTCAGGCCGGAGACCGCCCAGCCGTTGGAGTCGGTGTTGGGGCCCCACATGGCGGCGAACGAGCCGTTGGCGTTCAGGTTGGCGGACAGGAAGCTCGCGGCGGAGGTGATCGCGCTGTCGGTCTTCGGCACCCCGGCCACGCAGAGCGAGGCCATCGCGGCGCCGGTCATGTCGATGTCGGAGGTCTTGGCGAGTTCGGTCGGGTTCCCGGCGGCCTTGCTGTAGTTCCAGCCGCCGTCGGTGTGCTGGTTGGCGCGGACGGCGGCGGCCGTGGCGTCGAGCAGGGCCTGCGGGACGCGCTGCCCGCCCGCCTGGGTGCGGGCGCCGCCGAGGGCGAGCAGGCCGAAGACGGTGCCGTTGAAGTTGGCGGACGGCCCCCAGTAGCCGGGTTCGGCGCTCTGCCAGTAGGCGGCGAGGTCGGCGACCAGGTTGCGTCCGGCGCCGACCCGGGCCGGGTCGATGCCGGCCGCGTAGGAGTTGAGGATGGCCCGCTCGTAGTCGGTGACCACCGGGGACCCGCCGGGCCAGGTGCCGGCGGCGAGCTGGCCCCGGTAGACGGTGCGGGCGTTCTTGGCCGGGTCGCTGCCGGGCAGCACGTCCACGGCGGCGGTCCCGGCGGCGGCGAGCGCGCTGAACGCCCACTCGTTGGACAGCCCGCCGGAGGTGACGTAGCTGCCGTCGGCGGCTTGCAGGGTCTTCAGGTAGGCGACGCCGTTGGTCTTCGAGGTGGCGATCTGGGTGGGCGTGGCGGCCTGCGCGGGGACGGCGGTGCACAGCAGCGCGCCCGCGGCGAGGACGACGGCGGCGGGGCGGGCGGCCCGGACGGTGCGGGCGGTCCGGGCGGTGCGGGCGGTCCGGCGGTGCGGGGCGCCCGGGCGGTGCGGGCGGCGGGACGGTTCGCGGCGGTCACGGCGGACTCCTTGGGTCGGGGCGCCGACGCGTCCCCGTTCCACCGCCGGGCGCGCGGGCGTCCGGCCGGAGTTCGGGGCGGCCGCCGCCCGGATCGCGTGGGTGGCTTTCGCTCGTGGTGCACGGCCGGCAGGCATTCGGACTCGGGCGCGTGGAGGCCCCTCACCGCTGCGCGTCAGTCCCGGATTCCCACCGGGTTCCCCTGCGCGGCCACCGGGGACCGTACCCCACGGAGACCGCCGCCGACAGGTGACGTACCCGACACCGCCGAGCCGGCCGACCCGGCGCCGCAGCTCCGACGTACCGTCAACTTCCTTCCGCGAAGGACTCTTTGCAGACCACGTCCGAGCCCCCGCCCCGCGCTCCCCCGCGCCCCTCGCGCGGCTCCGGCCTCCTGACCACTCGTTGACTCCCCTGCGGAACGCGTGGTCTGATGAACGGGTTTTCCACCTCGGCAGTCAGGGGAAGCCGGTCCGAATCCGGCGCTGACCCGCAACCGTGGCCCCGTCCGTGCGACGGGGGAGCCGGAATGCCTGCGGCCGGGGGTTCGTCAGCACCACATGCGTCGTCGCGGACTACGGCGCAGTCGGTACGGGGGCCCGTCCGCCGTCCGCTGCCTTGTCACACCCCGCCACGACCCGATCAGGGAGTCACCGGTGAGGGTCAGTCACAGCAGCACCAGCACGCACCCGTCCAGAACCCTCGGCCGCCGCCCGGCCGCCGTCCTGCTCGCCACGCTCGTCGCGGCCGCCAGCACCGGCACCCTGCTGCTCGGGCACCCGGGCACGGCGGCCGCCGACCCGATCGAGCAGTGCACCGCCACCACCGGCGCGATCGTCGCGGTCGACTTCTCCCCGTGGGGCGGCGGCCTGGTGCGCGGCTGCGACGCCCACCCGAGCACCGGCATGAACCTGCTGCACCACGCCGGGTTCACCACCGAGGGCACCGTGCACGACGGCCCCGGCTTCGTCTGCCGGATCGGCACCGACGCGTTCGCCACCGGCACCCGGTACCCGACCGCCGCCACCGAGCCCTGCACCACCACCCCGCAGGCCACCGCCTACTGGTCGTACTGGATCGCCGAACCCGGCGCCGCCACCTGGACGTACAGCCGCTTCGGCGCGGACGGGCAGCGGCCGAAGGCGGGCGAGGTCGAAGCCTGGGTGTACGGGGCGACCGACCTGGACGGGGGCGGCGGCGGACCGCGGTTCACCCCGGACGAGGTGCGGGCGAAGAACACCACCGGCCCGTCCCCGTCGTCCTCCCCCGCCGACCCGAGCCCGTCGCCGTCCCCGAGCCCGAGCCCGAGCAGCACCCCGCCCGCCCGCACCGCCGACCCGGCCGCCGCCGCGGCCTGGCTGGCCGGCCGACTGACCGACGGCGACCACATGGTGAACCCGGCCGACGACACCGTCGACTTCCCGCGCACCGCGCTGACCGCGCTCTCGCTGGCCGGCTCCGGCACCCAGGACGCCGCGCTGCGCAGGGTCACCGCGTACCTGGCCGCGCACGCCGACGCGTTCCTGTTCCCGGACGGCACGTCCGCCGACGCCGTGCCCGGGGCCCGGGCCGCCGCGATGCTGGCCCTGGTCGCCGAGGCCACCGGGCACGACCCGCGCTCCTTCGGCGGCCGCGACCTGATCGCCGCGCTCACCGACCACGTCTGCGACGCCGCCGGCCGGGCCGGGCAGTGCAGCGCCGCCGGGGACTTCCAGGGCGCCGCCAACCCGTGGAACCAGGCGCTCGGCGTGATCGCGCTGGCCCGCGCCGGGGTCGTCCCGGCGCCCGCCGTGCTGGACCGGTTCGCCGGGGTGCAGTGCGGCGACGGCGGCTTCGCCGGGACGCTGATCCGCCCCGGCCAGTACTGCGAGTCCGATCCGCTGTCCACCGCCGAGGGCGTGCTCGCCCTGCACCTGGCGGGCGGGCGGCAGCAGGTCCTGGACCGCGCGGTGGCCTGGCTGGCCGCCCAGCAGCAGGCCGACGGGTCCTTCCTCCCCTACCCGGGCGGCTCGCCCGAGACCTTCTCCACCGCCGCCGCGGCCCAGGCCCTGCGGGCGGCCGGCCGCACCACCGAGGCGGACCGGGCCACCGCCTGGCTGACCGGACGGCAGAACGGCGACGGCGGCCTCGGCCCGGACGAGTGGGCGCCGGACTCCGAGGCGCCCGCCACCGAGCAGGCCGTCCTCGCCTTCACCGGCACCGACCCGTCCACCGTGCTGCGGCAGTCGGACGCCCCGCAGCCCGCCTGGACCCCGGACCTGGCCAAGGCCGGCGCCTACCTCACCGCCCCCGCCCGGCTGCTGGACGGCCACTACTACGAGGCCTTCCCGGACTCCGGGTTCGCCGACTTCGGCCTGACCATCGACACCGCGTACGCGCTCGCCGCCACCGGGAGCGACGACGCGGCGCTGCGCCGGATCACCGACTTCCTGGACGGGCAGGGCAAGGACGGCGCCGAGCGCTCCGTCAACGACTGGTCGGCGATCGGCACCGAGTGGGCGGGCGGCGGCTCGATCGGCAAGGAAGCGCTGCTCGCCGAGATCGTCGGGCGCGATCCGCGGAACTTCGGCGGGCAGGACCTGATCGCCGCCCTGGACAAGTTGGTGTGCGACCACGCCGACCCGAACGCGGGCTGCGACGGGCCCGGCAACTACCAGTGGGCGCAGTCGGTGTTCTCGCAGGCCCTCGGCGTGCTGGCCCAGGTCCGGGCGGGGCACGCCGAGCAGGCCGGGCCCGCGGCCGGCTACCTGCGCGGCCTGCAGAACGCGGACGGCTCCTGGCCCAGCCTGATCCCCAACTCCCGCACCCCGGACGTGGATTCCACCGCGATGGCGGCGATGGCGCTCGACCTGCTGGACGACCCGGAGAGCAAGCGGGCCGTCGAACGGGCGCTGGCCTGGCTGGCCGCCCAGCAGTTGCCGGACGGCGGCTTCCCCGGCACGGCGGGCGACTCGGTCAACTCGGCCGCCCTCGCCCTCCAGGGCCTGAGCCTGCGCCAGGGCAGCTACGCGGCGCGGATCGCCCGGGCCACCGAGTTCCTGGCCGGGCAGCAGAACGCGGACGGCGGCTTCACGGTCGCCGCCGACGGCCCGCGCACCTCGGACGTGCGCGCCTCCGCCCAGGCCGCGGGCGGGGCCACCGGCCGCTCCTTCGGCACCCTCAGCCACCACCTGGACGACGGCACCCCGGAGCCCAGCGGCTCCCCGTCCCCGTCCCCGTCGTCCTCCGCGGAGCCGACCGGATCGCCCTCGCCCTCGTCCTCGCCCTCGCCGTCCCCCTCCTCGCCGCCGTCCCCCTCCCCCTCTGCCTCTGCCGCGCCCTCGCAGAGCGGCGCTCCCGGCACGGTGGTGGACACCTCGACGGGTGGCGGCTCGACCTCCGACGGGCTGGCGTTCACCGGCACCGAGGCGCTCGAACTGGTCGTCCCCGGGCTGCTGTTGACGGCGTCCGGCGGTGCGGTGCTGGTCGCGGTCCGGCGCCGGACGAAGGCCGACGGGGGCAGCAGGTGAGCGGGCGCCTGGCCCGTCCGGCCCGGCTGGGCGCGGCGGCGGGCACGGTGCTGGCCGTGGCGCTCGGCGGGCTGGCCCCGTCGCCCGCGCGGGCGGCGGCGCTGCCGATGGAGCAGTGCACGACCAGCCAGAACGTGGTGCTGGCCATCGACTTCGGCCGCTGGGGCGGCCCGGTGCTGCGCGCCTGCGGCAGCACGCCCACCACCGGCTACCAACTGCTCAACCAGGGCGGCTGGAAGACCACCGGCACCCAGCACGACGGCCCGGGCTTCATCTGCCGGATCGGGTACAGCGGCTACCAGGGCGGCAAACAGTTCCCGCCGCCCGAGCAGGAGAAGTGCGTGCTGACCCCGCCGGCCACCGCGTACTGGTCGTACTGGCACGCCGATCCGGGCCAGAACACCTGGTCCTACAGCCAGTTGGGGGCGATGAGCTACAAGCCGGTGCCGGGCGGCGTCGATGCCTGGGTGTTCGGCGAGACCGACATCGGCGGCACCCGCGGCGGCCCGTCCTTCTCGCCCGACTCGGTGCGCGCCCACAACTCGGCTCCGGGCGGCTCGACTTCAGGCGGATCGACTTCGGGCTCCGGCACGAACGGCGGTACCGGCAGCACCGGCGGTGGCGGCGGCACCAGCAGCGGTGGCGGCACCGGGGGCGGCGCGACGAAGGCCGCGACCGGCGCCCCGAAGAACGGCGGCACCGGCAACGGCGGTGGCACCGGAGGCAGTTCGGACGGGGCGCCACCCACCGACCCCGCCGCCGAGACGCCGCCCTCCCCCGCCCCGTCGGACTCCGCGTCCGCCGCCGCGACCGCCTCCGACGCGCCCTCCGGTTCACCCTCCGCGCCGCCCACCGGCTCCCCGTCGCCCGCCCCGAGCGGCACCTCCCCGGCCCCGATGGACGCCGCCCCGCTCGGGGACGCCCCGCGCCGCTCCTCCGGCTCGATCGCCCCGGTGGTGACGGGCGTGGCGCTGGTGGCCGCGCTGGGCACCGCGACGGCGGTGGTGGCGGTGCGCCGCCGCCGGGCGGCCGGTGACGGGCCGGCCGAGGAGTGAGCCCGCGCGAGGCGGTCGACTCCGGCCGGCGGATCCCGCGCGACCTGCACCCGCTGGCCTGGTGGGCGTGGGCGCTGGCGCTGGGCACAGCGGCGTCGCGGACCACCAATCCGCTGCTGCTCCTGCTGGTCCTGGCGGTGCTGGGTTTCGTGGTGACCGCGCGCCGCACCGAGGCCCCGTGGGCGCGCGGCTTCCGGTACTACCTGTGGCTGGCGCTGACGATCGTGGCGATCCGGGTGCTGTTCCGGTGCGTGTTCGCCACCGGGGTGACGCCGGACGACCACGTGATCCTCACTCTGCCGCACCTCCCCACCCCCGCCTGGTACGCGGGCATCGAGATCGGCGGCCCGGTGTCGCTGGAGGCGGTGCTGTCCTCGGCGGTGGACGGGCTGCGGCTGGCGTGCCTGATGTGCTGCATCGGCGCGGCCAACACGCTGGCCAATCCGAAGCGCGCGCTGCGGGTGCTGCCGGGCGCGCTGTACGAGCTGGGGGTGGCGGTGACGGTGTCGCTGAGCGTCGCCCCGCAGTTGGTGGCGAGCGTCCAACGGGTGCGCCGGGCAAGGCGGTTGCGGGCCGGGCAGACCGGCGGGCTGCGGGCGCTGCGCGGGATCGCGGTGCCGGTGCTGAGCGACGCACTGGACCGCTCGCTGCACCTGGCGGCGGCGATGGACTCGCGCGGCTACGGCCGTTCCGGCACCGCCACCCGGGCCTCCCGGCGGCTCACCGGCGCGCTGCTGCTGTCGGGCATGGGCGGCCTGTGCACCGGCCTGTACGGGCTGCTGGACGGGACGGCCCCGGCCTGGCTGGGCCTGCCGGGGCTGGCGGCCGGGTCGGCGCTGTGCGTGGCGGGCCTGGCGCTGGGCGGGCGGCGGGTGCGGCGCACCACGTACCGGCCCGATCCGTGGCGGGGCGCCGAGTGGGGGGTGGCGGGGTGCGGTGTCGCCGCCGCCGTGCTGCTGTGCGTCACCGTCGGCTATGCCGCCACCGACCTCAACCCCTCGCTGTACCCGCTGAGTTGGCCCTCCCTCCCGCCGGTCCCGGCGCTGGCCCTGCTGCTGGCCGGGGCGGCGGGGGCGCGGGGACGGCCGGGCCGCCCGCCGACCGCCCCGCCGGGCCGTCCGCGCGCCCCACCCGGCCGTCCCCGCGCCCCGCCCGGCCGTCCCCGCGCCCCGCCGCCGACCGCGAACTCTCCGAGGTGTCCGAGTGATCCGTTTCGACCAGGTCTCCGTGGTGTACCACGGCGCGTCCGAGCCGGTCCTCCGGGATGTCGGACTGACCGTTCCGGAGGGCGAGTTGTGCCTGGTGGTGGGCCGGACCGGCTCCGGCAAGTCGACGCTGCTGGGCGCGGTGAACGGGCTGGTGCCGCACTTCACCGGCGGCACCCTGCACGGCCGGGTGACGGTCGACGGGCGGGACACCGCGCACCACCCGCCGCGCGAACTCGCCGACGTGGTGGGCGTGGTGGGGCAGGATCCGCTGGCCGGGTTCACCACCGACACGGTGGAGGAGGAACTCGCCTACGCGATGGAGCAGTTGGCCGTCCCGCCGGAGGTGATGCGCAAGCGGGTGGAGGAGACCCTCGACCTGCTGGGCCTGGCCGAGCTGCGGCACCGGGCGCTGCACGAGCTGTCCGGCGGCCAGCAGCAGCGGGTGGCGATCGGCTCGGTGCTCACCGCGCACCCGCGCGTCCTGGTGCTGGACGAGCCGACCTCGGCGCTCGATCCGACCGCGGCCGAGGAGGTGCTGTCCGCGATCACCCGTCTGGTGCACGACCTGGGGGTGACCGTGCTGCTGGCCGAGCACCGGCTGGAGCGGGTGGTGCAGTACGCCGACAGCGTCGCGTACCTGCCCGGGGACGGCACCGTCCGGCACGGGCCGCCCGCCGAGCTGTTCGCCGCGACCGCGATCGCCCCGCCGGTCGTCGAGCTGGGCCGACTGGCCGGCTGGCACCCGCTGCCGCTGTCGGTGCGCGACGCCCGCCGGGCCGCCGGGCCGCTGCGCGAGCGGCTCTCCGCGCGTCCCGTGCCGCCGCCGCGGCGCACCGGCGCCGCCGGGGAGACGGTGCTCACCGCCGAACGGGTGGTGGTCCGGCACGGACGGCAGGTCGCCGTCCGGGAGGTCTCGCTCGACCTGGCGGCCGGGCAGGTGGTGGCGCTGATGGGGCGCAACGGCTCCGGGAAGTCCTCGCTGCTGTGGGCGCTGCAGGGCTCGGGCGCCCGGCAGGGCGGCACCGTGCGGGTGGACGGGCGGGACCCGAAGCGGGTGCCCGCGGCGGCGGCCCGGCGGCTGGTCGGGCTGGTCCCGCAGACGCCGTCCGACCTGCTGTACCTGGACACGGTGGACGCCGAACTCGCCCAGGCCGACCGGGAGTCCGGGCCCGCGCCGGGCCGGGGCGCCCGGGCCCTGCTCGACGCCCTCGCCCCCGGCATCCCGGGCCGGCTGCACCCGCGCGACCTGTCGGAGGGCCAGCAACTGGCCCTCGTCCTCGCCGTCCAGCTCACCGCGGCCCCGCCCGTCGTGCTGCTCGACGAGCCCACCCGCGGCCTGGACTACCCGGCCAAGGAGGCCCTGACCGCGATCGTCGACCGGCTGGCCGCCGAGGGCCGGGCCGTGCTGGTCGCCACCCACGACGTGGAGTTCGCGGCCGCCGCCGCGGACCGGGTGGTGGTGATGGCCGAGGGCGAGGTCGTCGCCGACGGTCCGGCCCCGGCCGTGCTCACCGCCTCGCCGGTCTTCGCCCCGCAGACCGCCAAGGTGCTCGCCCCGCTCCCGTGGCTGACGGTCCGCCAGGTGGCCGCGGCCCTCCCCGCCCCGGAGGCGGCCCGATGAGCGCCGCCGCCCTCCCCGCCCCGGAGGCGGCCCGATGAGCGCCGCCGCCCGGGCCGTCCGGGCCGTCCGCATCCCGCTCCGGGCCCGGGCCGTGATCGCGGGCGCCGCCTTCGCCGGTCTGGTGGCCTTCACCTGGCCGTTCGTCGTCGCGCCGGGCCGCTTCGGGTCCGCGTACGCGCCGCCGCTGATCTTCGGGGCGCTGCTGGTGCTGATCCTGGCCGTGGTGGTCTCGGAGATCGCCTCGGGCGGCATCGACGCCAAGGCGCTGGCCATGCTGGGCGTGCTCTCGGCCGTCAACGCCGGGCTGCGCCCGCTCGGCGCCGGCACCGCGGGCGTCGAGACCGTCTTCTTCCTCCTCGTGCTGGCCGGCCGGGTCTTCGGCCCCGGCTTCGGCTTCACCCTCGGCTGCACCTCGCTGTTCGCCTCCGCGCTGCTCACCGGCGGCGTCGGCCCGTGGATGCCGTACCAGATGTTCGGCTGCGCCTTCGTCGGCCTGGTCGCGGGCCTGCTGCCCCGGCTGCGCGGCCGGGCCGAGGTGCTGCTGCTGGCCGGGTACGGGGCGCTGTCCGGTTACCTGTTCGGCTTCCTGCTGAACCTCTCGTTCTGGCCGTTCTCCCTCGACCCGCACAGCTCGATCGCCTACCTGCCCGGCCTGCCCTTCACCGAGCAGTGGCACCGCTACCTGCTGTTCGACCTGGCCACCTCGCTCGGCTGGGACACCGGACGCGCCGTCACCACCGCGCTGGCCGTGCTGCTCGCGGGCCCGGCCGTGCTCGCCGTCTTCCGCCGCGCCGCCCGCCGGGCCGCCTTCGAGGCGCCGGTGCACTTCTCCGCCGCACCCCGGTAGCCCGGCCCCGGGCCGACCGCACGCCTGCGACCTGCCGGAACCCGGACCACCCCCGGGCCTCCGGGGCGGTGCGGTGGACGTAGAGTGGCGAGCGCAGCCGGTTCGCCCCGCCCCTCCAGGGCGGGTGCGTCGCAAGAGGGAACCCGGTGGGAATCCGGGACTGCCCCGCAGCGGTGAGCGGGAACGACCGCCGTCATACGCACTGGGCCCGCACGGGCCCGGGAAGCGACGGCCAGTAGGAGTCCACCTCCTCACGGGGTGGGCGTGCCCGCGAGTCCGAAGACCTGCCGCTGCCCGCGGACCACGGTGGTCCGCGGCCCCACCGCGACCCCGAGGGCGGGCGGCGGCGACGGCGGACGCTCACCGGTCCGGCCGCCCCGTCCGCGTGCCCGGGTCCGCGAACTCGCGAAGGAGAGTTCCGTGCAGCACGCCGTCCGACCCGCCCGATCCGGGGTGACCGCCCGATGACCACCACCCCCGCCCCCGCCCGCACCCCGGCCGAGTCCGCCGTCAGGCTGGCCCACATCATGAGCGAGCACGACACCAACCTCTACGGGACGGTGCACGGCGGCGTGGTGATGAAGCTCATCGACGACGCCGCCGCCGCGGCCGCCGGTCGCCACGCGGGCGTTCCCGCGGTCACCGCCTCCGTGCAGGGGATGTCCTTCCTCGCCCCCGTCCGGGCCGGCGACCTGCTCACCGTCCACGCCCGGGTCGAACGCGCCGGACGCACCTCCATGGACGTCTCGGTGGCCGTCACCTCGGAGCGCTGGAACCTGACCGGCCCGGTCACCGACGTCGCGACGGCCCGCCTGGTCTTCGTCGCGATCGGCCCCGACAGCCGCCCGCACCCCGTCCCGGCCCTGCTCCCCGACCCGCCCGAAGAGTCCCCCGCCTGACCGACGGCCCGACCGCCCGGTCCGGGACCGGGCGGTCGGGCGGTTCGGCCGTTCAGTGGGTTCGGCCGTTCAGGCCGTCAGTGGGTTCAGCCGGTCTGGACGGCGGTGTCGTCGATGACGAAGGAGGTCTGCAGCGAGGCGTCCTCGACGGCGTTGAACTTCACCGTGACGCTCTGGCCGGCGTAGGCCGACAGGTCGACGGTCTTCTGGGTGTAGCCGGTGGCCTTGTTGAGGTTGGAGTACGAGGCGACCGTGGTGCCGTTGACGGTGACGGTGAGCTTGTCGTAGGCGGTGGAGGTGGTGGTCTCCGCGGTGTCGATGTGCAGCCAGTAGCTCAGCGTGGCCTTGCAGCCGGCCGGGATGGTGACGGTCTGCGAGAGCGTGTCGGTGTGGGCGGAGCCGTAGCCGTCCAGCCAGGCCTTCCAGGAGCCGCCGTGCGCGGCCTGGGAGGAGGAGTTGTTGACGACGCCCGAGGTGGCGGTCCAGGGGCCGGCGGTGCCGGTCTCGAAGCCGGGGTTGCCGAGCAGCTGGGCCGGGGTGCAGCCGGTGCCGCCGCCGGAGGTGACGGTCCAGGTGAAGGAGGCGGTGCCGGTCTTGTTGGCGGCGTCCTTGGCGGTGACGGTCACGTTGTAGGTGCCGGCCGCGGTGGCGGTGCCGCTGATCACGCCGGTGGAGGCGTTGATCGACAGGCCGGTGGGCAGCCCGGTCGCCGAGTAGCTCAGCGGCGCGGTGCCCCCGGAGGCCGCGATCTGCAGGCTGACCGAACCGTTGACCGCCGTCGACTGGTTGCCCGGGCTGGTGACCGAGACGGCCGCACCGGCGGGCTTGGTCAGCAGGCAGCCGCTGACGCCGAGGTCGATGACCCGGCCGGTGCCCAGGCAGGTGGTGAACCAGTAGGTCTCCTCACCGTAGCTCTGGCCCTTGGTGGCCGTCGTGGTGCCGTCCGCGGCCACCTCGCACGGGTTGTTCAAGGTGCACATGGCACCGTCGTCGTTGCCGGTGTTGTTGATGCCGACGACCTTCCGGCTGGTCGCGTCGACGATCGGCGAACCGGACGTGCCGTGCGTGGTGTTGCAACCCGCGCTGTAGCGCAGCGAGTCGCGCCAGGTCCAGGTGTCCTCGCGCAGGGTTCCGACGAACCCGTTGATCGAGCAGTTCCAGACCTGCTTCCAGTACGAGGAGGGTATGTACATGGAGGAGCCGTCGACCGGGTGGGTGTCACTGATCGTCAGCGCCGTCGCCCCGTACTTGGAGGTGATCGAGGCGAAGGTGTCGGTGAGTTGGTAGAGCGCGACGTCGGTGCCGGTCATCGTCGCGTACAGCACCTTGTCGGACTGGACGCTGCCGAGCGAGGCGCCGGAGGAGTTGAGCAGGGTGCCGCTGCGGCTGGAGTTCACGTTCTGGATGACCTCGCCGGCCGCCGGCATGGTCGGCAGGCAGTGGCCGTTGGTCAGCATCAGCGCCCGGTCGGTGTCCACCGAGGAGGGGTAACGGACCAGCGAGGCCGAGCAGTTGCTCAGCGCGATGGTGGAGGTCAGGTCGCCGGCCTGGACGGCCTGCGCGGGAGCGGCACCGATGGTGAGGGCGCCGGCGAGGACGGTGCCCGCGCCGAGTGCGGCGGCGAATCTCTTGAACATGGCTCTCCTTGTGGGGGATCGCAGACGTGCTACCGGTCGGTGCACGCCCGCGCCGGACGAAAGTGCCATGGCCACTTCAATCTGGTCAACCGTCCCGGCAGAACTCGCGCCCGGAATTCCCGGTGGACGCCCCCGCCGGACCGTCCGCCTGACTCGACGTCAGGCCCGGTCCGGCCGGGAGCCGTTCACTCGGACGCCCCGCCCGGCTGGGCGCGGTGCGCGTCTCCGCGGGCGGTCAGCGGCTGCGCCCGGGCGTCTGGGAGCGGAAGCTCCGGCCGAGTTCGGGGCCCAGTCCGTAGTAGTGGCGGAAGTTGTAGATCAGCGGGCTCCACGCGGCCGGGTCGATGTGCTGGGTGCCCGGGACGACCAGGCGCGGGTCGGCGTGGACCTTGAGGACGTGGGCTTCGGCGATGAGGAAGGCCCCGGAGGCATCGGGTCGGACCCGTGCGGCGCGGGCCTCCAACTGGATGGGGCAGGCGGCGGCCCTGGGCGGCCGGACCAGCTCGGAGGGTTCCGGGCGCAGACCGGCGGCGGCGAACTTGTCCGGCTCGAAGCGGAAGGCGCCGCGCTTGTCCACCGGCACCGGGGTGCGTCCGGTCAGCGGCGCCAGCCGCTCCACCGCCGGCCACTGGGCGGGCGCGGGGAGGTTGACCACGAGATCGGGTCGGCTGAGGAGGTTGCGCGCGGTCTGCCCCTCGGGGCCCAGGCCGAGGACGACGACCTGGCCGAGCGCCCAGGCCGAGGACATCGGCGCCAGGTTGGCGGAGCCGTCCTCGTTCTCCGTCGAGAGCAGGACGACCGGCGTGCCGAAGTACAGGATGCTCGGCTCGATGGCCACGTGAGCGGCCGACGTGTCGTGGGGCGTGTCGTGGGGCGTGCTGCTGGGTGTTCCGGTGTTCATGGGGGTCGACCGTAGGGCGGGGACCCTTCGGCCGTCGCCGAAGGATCGCCGGTGGATGATGGACCACGATGAGGAACCACGACACGCACCCGGAAGGCCCGGACCTGGCCGCCCTGGCCGGTCTCCTGGCGGACGGCACCCGCGCGGGCTTCTGCCTGGCGCTCCTGGACGGCCGGGCCTGGACCGCGACCGAGTTGGCCCGCCACGCCGGGGTGGCCGCCTCGACCGCGACCGAGCACCTGAACCTCCTGGTCGGCGGGGGCCTGCTCGCCCAGGAGCGCCAGGGCCGCCACCGCTACGTCCGCCTCGCCGACCCCGAGACGGCCCGGCTGATCGAGACCCTCGCCGCCATGGCGCCCCGCCGCACCACCGCGCCGCGCTCACTGCCCGCCGCCGGCCGGAGCCGGGCCCTGGCCCGGGCCCGGACCTGCTACGACCACCTGGCGGGCGCCCTCGGGGTGGCCGTCACCGAGGCGATGACCGAACGGGGGCTGCTGGACTGGGAGCAGGGGCCGACGCTCACCGGCGACGGGGCCGCCTGGCTGGCCGACCTCGGCATCGTGCTGCCGTCCACCGCCCGGCGGCCGCCCGTCCGGTCGTGCCTGGACTGGACCGAGCGCCGCCCGCACGTGGCCGGCGCCGTCGGTGCGGCCCTGTGCCGCCACGCCTTCGACTCCGGCTGGATCACCCGGATCGGCACCGGCCGCGCCGTCGCCCTCACCGGGACCGGCCGGGACGCGCTCCGGGACCACCTCGGCCTGTCCGTGGAGACGTCCGCTCCCGGGGGGGTGAGTGCGCAGCCCTCAAGTGAGGCTGCGTACACCGTCGTTCGCTAGCATGCGCAGTCATGACAGGGCATGGGGGAGCGGGCGGGGCCGGATTCGACCCGGCCGGCAGCGGGGCGGGTCCGCTGGAGGGGGACGACCCACGGACGATCGGTTCGATCCCGTTGCTGGGGCGGCTCGGGGCGGGCGGCATGGGCCGGGTCTACCTGGGCGTGGTCGGGGGACGGTACGCGGCGGTCAAGCAGGTGCTGCCGCCGTTCGTCGAGGACCCGGACTTCCGGCGGCACTTCGGCCACGAGCTGGACAACCTGGCGCGGCTGCCCGAGGAGGCCACCGCGCCGCTGCTGGCGGCCGACCGGGAGGCGCGGCCCCCGTGGCTGGCCACCGCCTACGTGCCCGGCCTCACCCTGGACCGGGTCCTGGCGGTCAACGGCGGCCCGCTGGACGTGGCCCGGGTGTGGCTGCTGCTGCGGGAGACGGCGTCCCGGCTGCGGGTGGTGCACGGCCTGGAGATGATCCACCGGGACCTGAAGCCCTCGAACGTCATGCTCACCGTGGACGGCGCCACGCTCATCGACTTCGGCATCGCCCGCGCGGCCGACCAGAGCCGGCTCACCCGCACCGGCACGGTGCTCGGCACCCCCGCCTACATGGCGCCCGAACAGGCGGGCGGCACCCGCGAGTTGACCTCCGCCGCGGACGTCTTCGCGCTCGGCGCGCTGATCGCCCACGCCGCCACCGGCCGCCCGCCGTTCGGCGAGGGCTCGGGCGTCGACATGCTGTACCGCGTCATCCACACCGAACCCGACCTGTCCGCGCTGCACGGCCTCTCCCCCGACCTCGCCGAGACGGTCGCGGCCTGCCTGGACAAGAACCCCGCGGCCCGCCCGAGCGCCGACCGGCTGGTCCGGCTCGCCGCCCAGCACGGCCCGTCGCCCGCCGAGGAGGTCCACTGGCCCGAGCCGGTCATGGGCACGCTCCGCGCCAGGTCCGCCTTCGCCGCCCGGCCCGTCCCGGTGGCCGGACCGCCGAACGGGACACCGGACGGGACGCCGAACGGGACATCGGACCAGGCAGCGGACGGGGCACCGGGCGGGGCGCCGGACCAGGCGCCGGACGGGCGGTCCGCCGGGCCGGCGGCCGACCCGGCGACGCGCGTGCTGCGGGTGGCGGGCCCGCAGCCGAAGCCGGAACGCCCCCGGTACCGGCGGTTCGTGCCGCTGCTCGTCCCCGTGCTCCTGGTCACCGGTGCGACCACCGCGGTGCAGTTACTGCCGGACACCTCGTCCTCGGGCACCACCCAGGGCTCGTCGGCGCTCTCCGGCTCGCCCGGCGGCACCGGCGGCTCCGACAGCCCCGGCCCGGCACCGGACTCCGGCACCCCGACCGCGCCCGGCACGCCCAGCACGCCCGCCCCGACCAGCCCGGACCCGAGCGGCACCACCCCGAGCGGCACCACCCCCGGCACCGCCGAGAAGGCCGCGGCCACCCCGACGCCCAAGCCCAAGTCCACCCCGCCCCCGTCACCGTCCCCGACCCCGGCGCCGTCCCGGACCAAGTCCCACGGCCCCCGCTGCGTGTTCACCTCGGAGGCGACCTGTAGCAGTGACGACCCGACCGTCGAGCTGACCTCGTCCGGCGGGTGGACCAGCTGCACGTTCACCTTCACCACCGACTGGGGCGACGGCACCACCACCTACACCGACACCAACGGCACCGGCTCCCCCGACGTGCGCAAGACCTACGCCACCCACCTCTACCCGCGCCCCGGCACCTACAAGATCAACGTCAGGGCCGTCACCACCTCGGGCCTGTGCCTGGCCACCGGGGCCAGCCTGACCTTCACGCTCACCCCCTGACACCCGGCCAGGCCGCCCACCCGGTCGGCGGCGGGTTCAGTCGGGTGCCGCCGCTCCGGCGGACGGCCGGGGCGGGGCGGGGAGAGCCAGGGCGAGCAGGGCCGTGTCGTCCCCGGTGCCGCCCGCGAAGTCGTGGGCGTCCTGCTGCAACCGGTCCACCAGGGCCTGCGGGGGCAGCCCGGCGCAGGCGGCCAGCCGGTCCGGGAGCGGGTAGAAGTCGCCGGCCCGGTCGCGGGCCTCGCTGAGCCCGTCGGTGTACAGCAGCAGGGTGTCGCCGGGGAGCAGCGGGGTGGCGGGGGCCGGGCCGGGCTCGGGCTCGGGCTCGGGCTCGGAGCCGGGTGCGGTGGTGCGCAGGCCCAGCGGGAGGCCGATCGGGGCGGGGAGTTCGGACACCGCCCCGTCGCGCAGCAGCAGGGCGGCGGGGTGGCCGCAGGAGAGGCCGCGCGCGGTGCCGTCGGGGGCGGCCTCCAGCAGGAACGCGGTGACGAAGGACTCCGGATCGGTGAGGTAGCGGGACAGGCTGGCGTCGAGCCGGTCGGCGAGCGCGTCGAGGGTGGGCGCGTCGAGGACGGCCTCGTAGAAGGCGCCGAGCACGACGGCGGCGGTGGCCACCGCGTCCAGGCCCTTGCCCCGGACGTCGCCGATCAGGGCGCGCAGCCCGGCCGGGGTGTCCGCGACGGCGTAGAGGTCTCCGCCGATCCGGGCGTAGCGGGCGGCGGCCCGGTAGTTGGCGGCGGTCCGGAACGGCCCGACGGTGGCGGGCACGGGGCGCAGCACGGCGCGCTGGGCGGTCTCGGCGACGGTGGCGACGCTCACCAGGCGGGCCGCGGAGCGTTCCCGGCGGCGGACCACGAAGCAGCCGAGCACGGCGATGCCGAGGATCACCACGGTGGTCCCGACCGCCGCGCCGGTGCGTCCGGGCTCGGCGGCGGCGAACACCCAGCGGGTGCCGACCGCGAACAGCGCGGACGCGATGATCACCGGTGGTCCGAAGGCGAGTGCGAGGAGCGCGGGCACCACGACCAGCACGGAGGGCAGGTGCCAGTCGGCGGTGCCGTACTGCAGGCCGACGACGAGCCCGTACAGCAGGACGGCGGCCGCCAGTGCCACCGCGCGGGTGATCGGGGCCGAATCCGGGTCGTCGTCCTCGGGCTGGCTGTCGATGGGCGCTCCTGTGCGGTCGTGGCGGCCGGTCCGGCCCCGGCGGTCGGCCCGGTCCCGGCCGCCGGGGCGGGGGTCTTTCCGGGCGGGGGCCTACCGGGTCCTTCCGAGAGTTCACCAGAGCGCGGATGCGGCCGGGGGCTGCGACACGGCGCGGGACGGCGGCCGTTGCGACCCGCTACGGCCGCTGCGGCCCGTCCGGCGCCCGCTCACCAAGTACCCGCTCACCAAGTACCCGCTCACCAAGCACCCGTTCGCCAAGCACCCGTTCGCCCGACATCCGCTCGCCCGGCGTCGGCCCGGCCTGGCGCGGGATGCGCACCGTCGGGCAGCGGTGGACGGCGGCGGACGGGGTGGTGCGGGCGGGGCCGGGGACGAGGGCGAAGGCAAGGAGGAACATGAGCGTGGCGGCGATCGAGTCCAGCCAGTAGTGGTTGGCCGTCCCGACGATCACGGTCAGCGTGACCAGCGGGTGCAGCAGCCAGAGCCAGCGCCAGCGCGAGCGGGTGGCCGCGATCAGACCGATCGCCACCATCAGGGCCCAGCCGAAGTGCAGCGAGGGCATCGCGGCGTACTGGTTGGAGAGGTGGTCGGCGGTCGGCGGGCCGTAGACCGAGGGGCCGTAGAGCCGGGCGGTGTCCTGCAGTCCGCTGGCGGAGAGCATCCGCGGCGGGGCGAGCGGGAAGGCGAACGGCAGTACGAGGGCGACCGAGGTGACGGCGGCCAGCACCCGGCGCGCCCAGAGGTAGTGGACGGGGCGGCGGAGGTAGAGCCAGATCAGGAACAGCACGGTGGCGGGGAAGTGGACGGTGGCGTAGTAGGCGTTCGCCAGTTGGACCACGGTGTGGTCGTGCAGCAGCAGCGACTGCACGGCGCCCTCGCCGGGGAGGCGGACGGCGCGTTCGAAGTCCCAGACCCGGTCCGCGTTGCGGAAGGCGGTGGCGGTGTGGCCGATGGCCAGTTGCCGGCCGAACTTGTAGACCAGGAACAGCCCGATGACCAGCAGCAGCTCCCGCAGCAGCGGGGGCCTGGCCGTCCCGTCGCCCGCTCCCCCGGCCGCCCCTCCCCCGGCCCCTCCGTCCGGTGCCGCAGCGGGTGTGACGGGTGTGCTGCCGGGTTCCGTACGCGCGCGCAACCCTCCCCCCCTTACTGGCGGACCGTGCTCGTGGACCGCTCGCGAGTGCCGATACGCCCACGTATCGATACGGGCGCGTATCGATACGTTTGGGTAGTGTACATACGCCTGCCACTGCACCGACACCATGGGGAAGGCATGACGCACCAGCCCGCCCGGGACGCCGGACCGACCGCCGTCCAGGCCCGCTCGAAGATCTCCTCCGAGCGCGAGCGGGAGTTCTTCGAGGCCGTGCTCGACGAGATCCGCACCCACGGCTACGAGGCCGTGACCATGGAGGGCGTGGCCGCCCGCACCCGCTGCGGCAAGTCCACGCTCTACCGGCGCTGGCGGACCAAGGCCGAGTTCGTGGCGGCCGCCCTGCGCGCCGGCCGGCAGCCGCGCTGCGCCGGCATCGACACCGGTTCGCTGGCCGGCGACCTGCGCCTGGTGGCCGCGGCCGCCGGGGCGTGGTCCGACCGGGACACCAGCCTGCTCCAGGCCCTCGGCTACGCCGTGATGACCGACAGCGACCTGCGGGACGCGGTGCGCGAGACGGTGGTGGCCCCCGAGGTGGCGGCGCTGGAGGCGGTGCTGCGGCGCGGGGTCGAACGCGGCGAGGTGCCGGCCGACCACCCGGCGCTGGAGTTCGTCCCCGGCATGCTCTTCGGCATGACCCGGATCCGCCCGCTGATCGCCGGACGGCCCGCCGACGCCGACTACCTGGCCCGGTACGTGGAGTCCGCCGTGCTACCCGCGCTCGGCCTGGCCTGAGCGGCGACCCGACGCGGCCCGACGCGCCCCGGCCTGAGCGACGCCCCGACACGCCCCGACGCGCCCCGGCCGGTCGGCCCCCGGTGCGTCCGTACGCGAGGGCCGGGCCTCCGGGTCGGCCCGGGTCCGGTCCGCCCGCTCAGGCGCCGAGCTCCCGGGACCGCCCGGCCCACCGGACCACGAACGGCATGGCGAGGCCGGCCGCGACGAAGACCCCGCCCATCACCAGCCAGCCGGGGGCGCCCCAGCCCAGGCAGAGCAGGCCGAGCAGGCCCGGCGCGACGGTGTAGCACAGGCCCGTGCCGATGCCGAACACGCCGGAGTACTGTCCCTGCGCGTGCGCGGGGGCCAGCCGGAACCGCAGCTCCAGCGACCCGGCCGCGTGCCACAGCGAGCCCGTGGTGTGGACGGCGACGCCCGCCGCCACGACCGCCGCGGCAGCCCAGCCCGGCAGGCCCGGGGCCGTCGCGATGACCGCCATGCCGACCAGGAACGCCAGCCCGGCGCGCCGGGTGGCCCGGCCGGCGATCGGGCCCCCGCTGATCCCGCGACTGGTCCGGACCTGGAGGAGGACCACCATCACGGTGTTGACGGCGAGCGCGACGCCGGTGAACCAGCGCGGCGCGTGGGTGTGCAGGACCACCCACAGCGGCAGCGCGTAGGTCACCACCTCGCCCTGGATCCACAGGACGCCGTCCAGCACGACGAACGCCATGTACGGCTTGTCCCTGAGCGCGAGCCACCGGTTCGACCCGGTCGCCCCGGGCAGCGGTTCCAGCCCGGGCAGCCCGAACATGACGGCCGCGCAGCCGACGAAGGTCAGGGCGTTGGCGACGATCAGCGCGCGGTAGGCGGAGCCGGAGTCGAGCTGGATCACCACACCGGCGGCCAGCGCGCCGAAGGTGCTGGCCAGGAAGGCGGTCGAGCGCAGGTAGGAACGGAACTGCGGCACCTCGTCGCCGCCGAACCGGCGGATCATCGGGCCGCGCGCCGCACCCCCCGAGGCACCGGCCAGGTCGGTCACCGCCATGGACACCACGAACGCCGCGAACGAGTGGGCCCACAGCAGCGACAGCATCGAGACGGCCTGGACCAGCAGGGTCACCAGGAAGACGCCGCGCGGGCCGCGGCGGTCGGCGAGGTGCCCGACGGGCGGGCCGGCGAGCAGCCCGACCACCCCGGCGGCCCCGAGGGCGAGGCCGACCTGCCCGATCGGCAGGCCGATCACCCGCAGGGCGTACAGCGGCGCCGTCGCCAGGAAGGCCGCGGTGCCGAGCTGGTTGACGAAGCCCCCGAGGGCCAGCCTGCGCCGGGGGCCGGGCTCCGGGAGCAGCCCCCGCCGCACCGGCCGGGGGCGCCGGTCCGGGGCGGTGTCCTCCCGATGGCCGTCGGGGGGCCGGATGCCGGTCTGACTCACGCGGTGCTCCTGGAGGTCGATCACGATGGGGTGGGCCGAAGGCGCGTCCTCCATGCTCGCCGGGTTTTTGATTCGGCATCAAACCTTTTCGGAAATCGGGGCGGGCCGGGGTGGAAGAGGGCGGGCGGGGCGGGCCCGCGGGGGACGGAAGGACGGGAGTCGGGAAAGCGCCTAGGGTTTTTTGTAGGGGTTTCTCCCCGTCTGCGGGCAGGCGCGGTACCGGCCGGGTGCTCCCCGGCGGTCCGGTGCCCGCAGCACCCATCCGCTCCGCCGGCGGACCGGCCGCGCCCGGCCGCCCGCACCGGGTTCGCCCGGGACAGCACACAGGAGGCCGTCATGGTCGATCCGGGAAACGTCCGCTCCCCCGGGAGCCCGTCGCAGTCCCAGCCGGGCGGCTCCCGCCCCGGCGCGGACGCGGCGCCCGAGGGCAAGGGGAAGACGAGCGTCGCCGACGGCGTCGTCGCGAAGATAGCCGGTACGGCCGCGCGCGAGGTCGCGGGCGTCCACACGCTGGGGGCCGGGATGTCCCGGGCCCTGGGCGCGGTGCGTGACCGCGTCCCGGGCGGTGGGGGCAGCAGCGTCACTCGCGGGGTGAAGGTCGAGGTGGGCGAGCGCCAGGCCGCCGTCGACCTGGAGGTCGTCGTCGAGTACGGCGTGCCGGTGCCCGAGGTCGCGAAGGACGTGCGGGCGAGCGTCATCGAGGCGGTGGAGCGCCTGGTCGGCCTGGAGGTCGTCGAGGTGAACATCGCGGTCAAGGACGTCCACCTCCCCGGCGAGAAGGACGAGGACGACGAGGACGACGAGGGCGGCGCCGAGAGCCGCGAGGCCACCGGCCCCCGGCGGGTGGCCTGAGCGGCGCCGCCGCCGTCCGGGCGGTTCACCGCCCGGACGGGTCCTCCGGGACGGGCAGGTCCTCCAGCGCGGGCAGCAGCTTGTCCAGCGTGACGGGCAGGTCGCGCACCCGCGCGCCGCAGGCGTGCCACACGGCGTTCGACACCGCGGCGGCCGTGCCGACGATGCCGATCTCCCCGATGCCCTTGGTGCCCATCGCGTTGACGTGGGGGTCGTGTTCGTCGAGCCAGTGCGCCTCGACCTCGGTGACGTCCGCGTTGGCCGTGATGTGGTAGTCGGCGAGGTCGTGGTTGACGACGTGGCCGGTCCGGGGGTCGAGGACGCCGTTCTCGTGCAGCGCCATGGACAGTCCCATGGTCATCCCGCCGACGAACTGCGAGCGCGCCGTGCGCGGGTTGACGATCCGGCCGACGGCGAAGACGCCCAGCAGGCGCGGCACCCGGATCTCCCCGGTGTCCAGGTGGACCCGGGCCTCGGCGAACTGGGCGCCGAAGGCGTGCATCGCCCAACGGTCGTCCACCGGCCGGACGGAGCCGGACGCCTCGGCCCGGTCCGGCGGCTCGGCCCCGTACCTGGCGCGGAAGGTGCGGGCGGCCTCGACCACGGCCGAGCCCCAGGTCGACGTGCCCGAGGAGCCGCCCGCCACCGTCGCCACCGGGTGGTCGGTGTCGCCGATCCGGACCTCGACCCGCTCGACCGGGGCACCGAGCGCGTCCGCGGCGATCTGCGCCAGCGTGGTCCAGGTGCCGGTGCCCAGGTCGGCCGCGCCGATCTCGGCGACGTACCGGTCGCCCTCCCGCCGGATCACCGCCGTCGACTCCGGCATCCGGTGCACCGGGTAGGTGGAGGCGGCGACGCCGGTGCCGACCAGCCAGTCGCCGCGGCGGCGCACGCCGGGCCGCGGGTCGCGCCCGCTCCAGCCGAAGCGCGCCGCGCCCTCGCGCAGGCAGCCGACGAGGTTGCGGCTGGAGAAGGGCTTGCCGGTCTCCGGGTCGGTGGCGGGTTCGTTGCGGATCCGCAGCTCGACCGGGTCGAGGCCGAGGCGTTCGGCGAGTTCGTCCATCGCCACCTCCGGCCCGAACATCCCGGGGCACACCCCGGGAGCGCGCATCCAGGACGGCACGGGGACGTCGAGGGCGGCGAGGCGGTGGGTGGTGCGCCGGTTGGCGACGGCGTACATCATCCGGGAGGGCACGCCGGTCTGCTCGGCGAACTCCTTGATCCGCGAGGTCTGTTCGACGACGTCGACCGCGAGGGCGGTCAGCGTGCCGTCGGCTTCGGCGGCGAGGACGCAGTGCTGGATGGTGGGGGTGCGGTAGCCGGCGAGGGAGAACATCTGCTGCCGGGTCAGCGCCAGCCGGACCGGCCGGCCGGGGACGGCGCGCGCGGCCATCGCGGCGAGCACCACGTTGACGTGCGGGGTGCCCTTCGACCCGAAGCCGCCGCCGACGTACGGGCTGACGACCCGGACCTTCGCCTCGTCGAGGCCGAACACCGACGCCACGACGCTCCGGGCGGGGTGGACGCCCTGGGTGGAGTCCCACAGGGTGAGGAAGCCGGTGCCGGGTTCCCACCGGGCGGTGGTGGCGTGCGGCTCCATCGGGTTGTTGTGGTACGTCGCGGTGGTGTACGTCTGCTCGACCACCGCCGCCGCGGTGGCGGTGGCGGCCGCGACGTCGCCCTCGACGGTGTCGGTGGGGAAGTCCGGGTTGACCCGCTCGGGCGCGTACAGGTCGTCGCGGTCGGCCCGCAGCCCGCTGTCGTGCACCGCCCGCGCGTAGGCCACCCGGACGAGGGCGGCGGCGTGCCGGGCCGTCTCGGAGCTGTCGGCGACGACCAGGGCGACGACCTGGCCGCGGAAGGCGACCTCGTCGCCCTGGAGGGCCGCCAGCTCCCGGTCCTCGGTGGAGGCCAGGCGTTCCGCGGTGGCGGGGGTGAGCACCGCGAGCACGCCGTCGAGCGCCTCGGCGGCGGCGGTGTCCAGCGCGGTGACGCGCCCCCGGGCGACGGTGGCCTGGACGGGGTGCGCGTAGGCGGCGTTCTCCACCGGCGTCTCGTACGCGTAGACGGCGGTGCCGCGCACCTTGGCCGCGCCGTCCCGGCGGGGCAGGTCCAGGCCGATGGCGACGGGTGCGTCGATGAACGTCATCGGGCGTCCTCCCGGACGAGTCCGCGCAGGGTGGCGGCGAGGGTGCGGCGCAGCAGCGGGATCTTGAAGGCGTTGCCGCCGTCCGGCCCGTCGACCGGGCGGGCGTCGGCGAGTTCGGCGTCCGCGGCGGCGCGGTAGGTCTCCTCCGTGGCCGGGGCGCCGCGCAGCACCCGCTCGGCCCGGCGCGCGCGCCACGGCACGTGGGCCACGCCGCCGAACGCGACCCGCGCGTCCGTGATCACCCCGTCCCGCACCTCCACCGCCGCGGCGACGCTGACCAGGGCGAACGCGTACGAGGCCCGGTCGCGCACCTTGCGGTAGGCCGAGCGGCGGGCGAGGGGTCGGGCCGGCAGGTCGATCGCGGTGATCAGGTCGCCGTGTTCGAGCACCGTGTCCCGTTCGGGGGTGTCGGCGGGCAGCCGGTGCAGGTCGACGAAGGGGATCGTGCGCTCGCCGTCCGGCCCCAGCACCCGCACCCGGGCGTCGAGGGCGGCCATCGCCACGGCCATGTCGGAGGGGTGGACCGCGAGGCAGTGCTCGGAGGCGCCGAGGACGGCGTGGTGGCGGGTCCAGCCGCCGACGGCGGAGCAGCCCGAGCCGGGCTCCCGCTTGTTGCACGCCGTCGTGACGTCCTGGAAGTAGACGCACCGGGTGCGCTGCAGCGGGTTGCCGCCGGTGGTGGCCATGTTGCGCAACTGGCCCGACGCGCCCGACAGCAGGGCCTGGGACAGCACGGGGAACCGCTCGCGCACCCGCCGGTCGGCCGCGAGTTCGCTGTTGCGGACGCCCGCGCCGATCCGGAGGTCTCCCCCGTCGAGGTCCTCGATCCCGGCGGGCAGCAGGTCGGCGACGTGGACGACCAGGTCGGGGGCGACGACGCCGAGCTTGAGGTGGTCGACCAGGTTCGTCCCGCCGCCGAGGAACACCGCGGCCGGGTTCCCGGCGACGCTGCGGACGGCCGCCGCCGCGTCGACCGGGCTCCGGTAGTCGAAGGGTTTCACCCGGCCACCTCCGCACCCGGCGCCGCCGTGCCGGACGCCGCCGCACCCGGCGCCACTGCACCCGACGCCACCGCACCCGACGCCGCTGCGGCCTGCCGGACGGCGGGCACGATGTTGACGTAGGCCCCGCAGCGGCACAGGTTGCCGCTCATCCGCTCGGCCACCTCGGCGCGGTCCAGCCGCGGCGGCCGGGTGCCCTCGGTGACGGCGCTCGGCCAGCCCCGCGCGAACTCGTCGAGCATCCCGACCGCGGAGACCACCTGCCCCGGGGTGCAGTAGCCGCACTGGAACGCGTCGCAGTCGATGAACGCCTGCTGCACCGGGTGCAGTGCGTCGTCGGCGCACCGCCCGCCGCCGTCCCGCTCCCGGGCGGCGAGCCCCTCGGCGGTGACGACCCGGGCGCCGTCCTGGGTGACCGCCAGGGTGAGGCAGCTCAGCACCCGCCGGCCGCCGGAGAGCACCGTGCACGCGCCGCACTGCCCGTGGTCGCAGCCCTTCTTCGGGCTCGTCACCCCCAGCCGCTCGCGCAGCGCGTCGAGCAGGGTGGTACGGGTGTCGACGCTCAGCCGGCGTGGGGTTCCGTCGACGTGGACGGTGATCTCGCTCATCACCGCACGAGGGTTCCCGGCGCCGGTTCCACTCACACGGTCCCCGGCCGGACTCACCCGGGCGGGTGCCGGTCGCCGCCGACGGGGCCCGGCCCCGGAGCAGTCTCCGGGTCAGTCCCCTGATCAGTCCCCGGGTCAGTCCTCGATGCGGACCAGGGCGAGCGTGACGTTGTCCGGGCCGCCGGCCCGGATCGCGGCGCGCCACAGGTCGACCAGGGCGCGCTGGTCGTCGCCCTGCGGGTCGCCGTCGGCCTCCGCCTCGGCCTCGGTGAGCAGGGCGGCGAGGTCCTCCGGGGCGACCGGGTCGGTGAGGCCGTCGGTGCACAGCAGGTAGCGGGCGCCGGGTTCGACGGGCAGCCGAACCAGGTGGGGGTGGAGGTCCTCGGGGGCGGTGGGGCCGCCGAGGGTGCTGGTGACCAGGTGGCTGGTGCGCCGGCCGGGGGCGGGCGGCGGGCTGTCGTCGGTGCTGAGCAGGCGCAGGCCGAGGCCGTCGCCGCGGTCGGGGGTGATCGCGTAGACCTGGCTGTCGCCGACGTTGAACACCAGGACGTGATCGGCGCCGAACGCGGCCCCGGCGACGGTGGTGGCCATCCCGGCCAGGCCGGGGTCGGCGTCGGCGGCCGCGTGCAGGACGGCGTGGCAGGCCCGCAGTTCGTCGGTGACCTCCCGCTCGGTGCGCAGCCGCGGCCCGGCCGCCGCGAGGTGACGGGCGGTCAGCGCGGAGGCGACGTCACCGGCCGGGTGCCCGCCGAGGCCGTCGGCGACGGCGACCACCACCGGGGTGTCGCCGAGCGGGAAGACCATCGACTGCGGGCTGTCGGTGGAGGCGGCGCACAGCGTCCACGGCCCCAGGACGAGACTGTCCTCGTTGTGGTCCCTGACCACCCCGTCGTGGCTGAGCGCGCTGACGACGACGTACGGCACTCCACGGCCCTTTCACCGACCCCCGACCGACTCCTGTCGCGACGATTGTGCACCCCGTCCCTCCCGGCCCGGCGGCGGGGGCTCCGGTTCCGCTACCCGCCGGTCGCGGGCAGCTCGCCGACCGGCCGGTCCGGGTCGGCGAGCAGCGCGGGCAGCAGGGCCCGCCAGTGCAGCACCAGCCGGTCGACCGTCCGCGGGTCGAGCAGGGCGGTGCGGTACTCGAAGCGGCCCAGGTAGCCGTCGCCGCGCTCCGTCAGCGCCAGCGCGAGGTCGAACCGCGGGGCGGCGTCCCGGTGTTCCGCGCCCGCCGCCCGCCGGTGCGGCGGGCCGGACGTCCCGCCGACCGCCCCCGCGAGGTCCGCGACCGGGTCCGCGGTGAACGCCACCCGGACGGGCGGGACGCCGGGCAGCAGGTCCAGCGGGGCGTCGCGGTGGGCGAGCGCGTCGGCCGAGACCGCGCGCACCTCGTCCAGCAGCCGCCGGCCGGAGGCGTCCGGCGGGACGCGCACCCGCAGCGGCAGGACGGTCTCGAAGCAGCCGATCAGGCCGCGCAGTTCGGGGGGCCGGTCGGCCGCCGGGACGCCGATCAGCAGGTCCGTCCGGCCGCCCCAGCGGTGCAGCAGCGCGGCGAACCCGGCCAGCAGCACCAGGGCGGGGTCCGTCCCGGCCCGCCGGGCCGCCCGGCGGACCTCGGGGACGAGACCCGGCAGCGCGAACTCCCGCCGGGCGCCCCGGAGGTCCGCCACCGCCGGGGGCGGCCGGTCCCACGGCAGCGGGGCGGTGTCCGGGGCCCCGGCCAGCCGGGACCGCCAGTGCGCGAGCGCGTGCTCCCGCACCTCGGCGCTCTGCTGCCGGAGCGCGAAGTCGGGGTACTGCGAGGGGAGTTCCGGGAGCCGGGCGGGTCTCCCGGCCAGGGCCGCCGCGACCGTCTCCGCCAGTTCGGCGCGCAGCACGGCGGCGGAGTGCCCGTCGAAGACCAGCCGGTGCGCCACCAGGTGCAGGTGCCCCCGGGCCGGGGCGCGCAGCAGCAGCGCCCGCCACAGCGGGCCGGCGCCGAGGTCGAACGGACGCTGCGCGGCCCCCGCCGCCAACCGCCCCACCAGGCCGGGGCGGTCGCGCTCGGGGATCATCCCCAGCTCCACGACCCGCAGGTCCAGCGGCAGCCGCCGGTGCACCCGCTGCACCGGCAGCCCCTCGACGCCCGCCGGGGGGACGGTGGTCCGCAGGGGCGCGTGCCGGGCCGCGAGCGCGCCCAGCGCGAGCCGCACCACCCGCTCGTCGGCCTCCCGGGGCAGCCGGACGTCGACCGCCAGGTGCCGGACGGGGCCGCCGGATCGCGTCTCCGGAACCGCCCCGAGAGCACGCTGCGCCACGGACAGCGGAACGGTTTCGACGGACACCGGGGCTTCTCGTTCCCGCATGGCGACACCTCTCCCCCTGCCGTCATGGTCGGCCCACCGGCAGGGGCTGGAAAGAGCGGGATCCGGCCGTTCCCCGCCGGATCGGCCGAATCGACCGAATCGACCGAATCGACCGACGGGTTGATCGGCCGACGGGTGGATCGGCCGACCGGTGGAGGCGGCACCACGGCCCCGCCGTTCCCCGGGCCCCGGTGTCGCCTCCTCCCGCCATTCTCCCCGGGCTCCGGCCGGGGCCGCTCCGCCCCCTCAGGTGGTGACGGTCAGCGGGGGTTCCCAGGTGACGGGGGTGTCCTGGTGGGCGGTGTGGCGGGCGGCCCAGGTGTGGAGGGCGGTGCGGCAGGCGTGGTCGAGGTGGCGGAGGGCGGTCCAGTCGAGTTCGACGGGACGGCCGGTCGGGAGGGATTCGAGGGTGTCGAGCAGGCGGGGCAGCCGCAGGAAGGTGGCGTTGCCGCTGAGGCGGACCCGCAGCGGGGTGTCGGGGCCGCTGTCGGTGAGCTCGATGTGGAGGTGGGAGGTCTGCCAGGCGCTCTTGGCGACGGCGAGGGCGACGCCGATCAGGACGCCCTCGAAGAGGGTGGTGAGGACGATCGCGGTGGTGGTGACGGCGAGGACCACGAGTTCGCCGCGGTGCTCGCGCCACAGCGCGAGGAGCGGGCGCAGCGGGATGAGTTTGGCGCCCGCGTGGATCAGGACGCCGCCGAGGACGGCGAGCGGGATGAGCCCGAGGACCGCCGGGAGCAGGGCGGCGAACAGCAGCAGCCACAGACCGTGCAGGACGCGGGAGACCTTGGTGCGGGCACCGGCCTGGACGTTGGCGGCGCTGCGGACGATGACGGCGGTGAGCGGGAGGGCGCCGAGCAGGCCGCACAGGGTGTTGCCGATGCCCTGGGCGGTGAGTTCGCGGTCGTAGTCGGTGCGCGGGCCGTGGTGCATCCGGTCGACGGCGGCGGCGCTGAACAGGCTCTCCGCGGAGGCGATCAGGGCGAAGGCCAGCACGGTGCCCAGCCCGGCGGCGCCGGTGACGGCGGCGAAGTCGTCGCCGGTGGGCAGGGCGACCGCGTCCAGCAGCCCGTCGACCCGGACCCGGGGGACGTCGAGGCCGAACGCGGCGGTGGCCGCGGCGGCGAGGGCGACGGCGGCCAGCGGGGCGGGCACGGCGCGGACGGGGGCGGGCAGCTTCTTCCACAGCGTCAGCAGGACGACCGTCGCGGCGGCCATCAGCAGCGCGGTGGTCGCGGCCGCGCCGGTGAACCAGTCGCCGAGCAGCGCGGGCAGGTGGACGATCTTCCCGCCGCCGCTGCCGGGCGCGGTGCGGCCGGAGACGGCGTACAGCTGACCGAGGATCAGGATCAGGCCGATGCCCGCCAGCATGCCGTGCACGACGGACAGCGAGATCGCCCGGAACCAGCGGCCGGTGCGCAGCAGACCCATGGCGATCTGGAGCAGCCCGGCGGCGAGCACCAGCACGCCGAGCGCGCCGAGGCCGAAGCGCTGGACGGCGTCGAAAACGAGGACGGTCAGACCGGCCGCGGGGCCGCTGACCTGGAGGCTGCTGCCGGGCAGCAGGCCCACCACGAGGCCGCCGACGATGCCGGTGACCAGCCCGCGTTCGGCGGGCACGCCGGAGGCGACGGCGACGCCGACGCACAGCGGGACGGCGACCAGGAAGACCACCAGCGAGGCGGGCAGGTCCTGGCGCCAGTGGGCGAGCGCACCGCGTAAGGCGGTGGCGCGGACGGGCTCGGGGCCGGGGTTCGGGTTGAGGTTCACAGCGCGCGGGCCTTCCGGTCCGGGAGGGCGTGGACGTGGACGTGGTGGTGCACGGGGTGTCGCATCGGGTCTCCTTCCGCCCGCCCGGCATCGGCCGGGGCGGGCGCTGCTGTCTTCGGGCAGCGGAGCGGACTGACGGGTCGGCGGGACCACCGACGGGCCCGGGGCGCCACCGGGACCGGGGCGCCACCGAAACCGGGCCACGGCGGGTTCCGGGCCGGACGGCCGGGGCGCGCCGGTCGCGAGCGTGCCGGTCACGGACGTGCTCATCGCGGCCAGGCCGGTCACGGACAAGCCGATCGCAGGCAGGCCGGCCGCGGGCGTGCCCATCACGGCCAGGCCGGTCACGGACAAGCCGGTCACGGACAAGCCGGTTACGGGCGTGCCCGTCGCGGCCAGGCCAGTCACGGACAAGCCGATCGCAGGCAGGCCGACCACGGACGTGCCCATCACGAGCGCGCCAGTCACGGACAGGCCGGTGCCGGGTGTGCCGGTCCCGAACATGCCGATCCCAGGCGTGCCAGTCCCGGGTATGCCGGTCACCACCGGCATGCCGGTCACCGGCAGGCCGGTCCCGGGCATGCCCATCGTGAGCACGCCGGTCACGGACAGGCCGGTCGTGGGCAGGTAAGCGGCGGGCGGGCCGGAGTGCTGCCGGTCTCCGTCAGTTCGCGGGACCGCTCAGCAGCGGAAGACCTGGAGGCGCGCGAGCGCGCCCGGTCTCGACCCGCCGCCGGAGGGGGCGGGGTCGGCGGCCCCCGGGGCGGACGGGGCGCCGGGGGCGGTCTCGTCGTCGGGGCGGGCCTGGGAACGGGCGGGCGGGCCGCCGTTGCCCCGGTGGCGGGCGGCGGAGCGGCCGGCCGGGGCCTGCGCCTCCTGCTGGTACTTGCACTCGAGGTGTTCTTCGGCGGCCGCGGAGGCCGGCGGGCGGGGCGCCCTGGCCTGGGCCGGGGGCCCGGCGGTGAGCAGGGCGAGGACGGCCGCGAGCAGCACGGCGAGGAGGGCGACGGGCATGGCGGCGACCCGCCTGCCGCGCGTCGTCCCGCGCCTCCCCATTGCGCCTCCCCCGGCGTCCGCCCGGCCAAGTCGCCGCACAGTGACCAGCATACTGACGGAATGTAATCGCGGTAGACCGTTTTCGGATTGTTCACTTCGGCGAAACCACCGGTAGAACGGAATTTGACGGTCCGTCAGGCAGTTCGATTGCCTCCGGGGCATGCGCCCGCTCACCCTGCGTACGCGCCCGGCGCACCGGGCGCCGGGGCCGACCGCGGGCGGTCAGTGCCCGTGGGGCTGCTCGCGGTGGACGGCGCCGTGCGGCTCGGCGCAGTGGCCGCCCGCGGCCTGCGGGGCGCCGACGGTGAGCAGTTCGGCGGCGACGTGGTCGACCTGGAGCGTGGTGTGGGTGATGCCGTTGGCGTGCGCGAGCCCGTGCTCGATCTCCGCGCGCACCGCGTGGCAGTCCCGGTCGGGGGCGACCAGGACGTGCGCGGAGAGCGCGGTCTGGCCGGAGGTGATCTGCCAGACGTGCAGGTCGTGGACCTCGACGACGCCGGGGCGGGCCACCATGGCGTCGCCGATGGCCCCGGGGTCGACCCCGGCGGGGGCGGCCTCCAGGAAGATCCGGCCGGACTCCTTGAGCAGCCCGTACCCGGCCTTGACCATCAGCACCACGACGACCAGCGAGACGATGGCGTCGGCCCGGGCGAAGCCGGTGGTCATCACGACCAGGCCGGCCACGGCGGTGGCGACGAAGCCGAACAGGTCGTTGAGGATGTGCCGGTAGGCGCCCTCGACGTTCAGCGAGGTGCGGTTGGCCCTGGAGATGCACCAGGCGGCGGCGACGTTGACCGCGATGCCCGCGAGCGCGGTGTACAGCACCAGCGAGCCGGTGACCTCGGGCGGGCTGACCAGCCGCTCCACCGCCTCGTACGTCAGCCAGGCGGCCAGCAGGATCAGGGTCAGGCCGTTGGCCTGGGCGGAGAGGATCTCGGCGCGCTTGAGCCCGAAGGTGAAGCCGCCCCCGGCGGGCCTGGCGGCCAGCCGCATCGCCACCAGGGCCAGCACGATGGACGCCGCGTCGGTCAGCATGTGCGCCGCGTCCGAGAGCAGGGCCAGCGATCCGGCGGCCAGGCCGATGACGACCTCGACCGCCATGTAGCCGCAGATCAGGGTGAGCGCGATGGCCAGCCACCGGCGGTCCGCGTCGGCCGACACCCCGTGGGAGTGCCCGTCGTGCCCGTGCCCGTGGCCGTGCTGGTCACGGTCGTACTGGTCACGGTCGTGCTGGTCGTGCTCGGCGCCCATGCGGCTCCGCCTCCCGTTCTCCCCGGCCGGTCGTTCGACCCGGGGAAGTGAAGCGCACCTCCGCGCACCTTGGCAAAGGCTGCACCGATGACGGTTTTCAACGGCGATAAGACCGCACTGACCTGCGACGACGCCGTTCCCGGCGGTCCCGGTCCGGCCGCCGCCCCGATTGCTCCCTCCGGGTGGTGCCGCGTGGTGCCGCGCCGGGGCCGACCGGCCGCCGCGCCCGCGCCGTTCGATTCGTCCGCGCCCGGTCGCCCCTCGCCACACGGCCCGCGCCGCCCGCCGAGGGCCCGTCGCGCGGGCTGGATTCGCACAGCGACTGACGCGCACCTTACGTGTCCGCTCGGGTACGTTCGGCGACATGACGGGACGGAACGCGGTGCGCGGCGGGCGGAGGCCGGTGGGCGTCATCGTCGTCCTGCTCGCCGCGCTGCTGCACGTGCTGGGCTGCGCGCACGGCCCGCTGGCGGGCGCGGGCTGGTCGGCGCCCGCCGCCGACGCCCTCCCGGCGGCCGCCGCGCACGGCCGCGCGCCGCTGGACCACCCGCAGCACGACACCGGGCACCAGGAGGCCCGGTGCGCGGGCACCGACCAGCCGGTGACGGACCGTCAGCCGACGGACCCGCCCGCCGCACCTGCCGGAGCCGACACGCCCGTTCCGGCCCCCGCCCCGGCGGGACCGGCTGCGACGGCGGCCCCGGACGACGGCCCGGGCCCGGCGGTCGGGCGGAGCAGAGCGGCGCTCGGCGTCTGGCGGACCTGACCGGCCCCGCCGCGCCACCGTGCCCACCGGCACGCGCCGCGGCCGCCGTGTCCCGACGTCCTGACGCCCCGCGTGTCCTGATGCCCCGACGCCCCGGTGTCCCTGGCGGCCCGTGTCCCGACCGGACCGGCCCCCGACCCGGCCGGTGACCAGGTGCACCGGCGCACCGGCGTCCTGACGTCCCGTCACCCACCCCACCGGTCCCGCCCGCCCGTACGGCGGCGCGGACCGCAGGAGCGCCCTGCCATGACCAGTACCGTCGTCCCCTGCCCCTCCCCCGCCGCACCCCCGGCCGGGCCCGCCGCACCCGTTCCCGACTCCGGACCAGCCGCCGCATCAGCCGCCGGATCAGCCGCCGGATCAGCCGCCCGCCGTGCCGACAGCCCCGCGGGGCTGGTGGGCGACACGCCCGTGCTCTGGGTGGGCGCCCCGTTCACCGGGCCCGGGCGCGGGTTCTGGGCCAAGCTGGAGGGCCGCAACCCCGGCGGGATCAAGGACCGCCCCGCGCTGCACATGGTGCGCGCCGCCCGGGAGCGGGGTGAACTGCGGCCCGGAGCAAGGATCGTGGAGTCCACCTCGGGCACCCTCGGGCTGGGCCTGGCGCTGGCCGGGGTCGCCTACGGGCACCCGGTCACGGTGGTCACCGACCCGGAGATCGAGCCGCTGATGACGGGGCTGCTGGCCGCGCACGGCGCCGAGGTCGTGGTGGTGGACGCCCCGCACCCGGTCGGCGGCTGGCAGCGAGCCCGGCGCGACCGGGTCCGCGAGCTGCTGGCCGCGCACCCCGGTGCCTGGTGCCCGGACCAGTACAACAACCCGGACAACGTGGCCGCGTACCGGCCGCTGGCCCTCGAACTGGCCGCCCAGCTCGGGCGGGTCGACACCCTGGTGGTGAGCGTCGGGACGGGCGGGCACTCGGCGGGCGTCGGCCGGGTGCTGCGCGAGCGCTTCCCCGCGCTGCGGGTGGTGGGCGTGGACACCACCGGGTCCACCATCTTCGGCCAGCCCGCGCTGCCCCGGCTGATGCGCGGGCTGGGCAGCAGCATCCACCCGCGCAACGTCGACCACGCCCTGTTCGACGAGGTGCACTGGGTGGCCGCGCCGGAGGCGGTCTGGGCGGCCCGCGCGCTGGCCACCTCCCGCTACGCCAGCGGCGGTTGGAGCGTCGGCGCGGTCGCCCTGGTGGCCCGCTGGCTGGCCGCCGACGGCGGCCCGGAGCAGCGGATCGCGGCGGTCTTCCCGGACGGCCCGCAGCGCTACGTCGGCACCGTGTTCGACGACGGGTGGTGCCGCGAGCGCGGCCTGCTCGGCCACCGCCCGCCCGAGCGGCCCGAGGAGATCACCCACCCCGGCGAGCGCACCGTCACCCGCTGGACGCGCTGCCGCACCGTCCTGGACCCACTGGCCACCGACCCGCCGACGACCAACCCGCCGACCGCCAATCCGCCGACCACCGACCCGCCGACCGCAGACCGACCGATCGCGCCCGCCGCCACCGTACCCGCCCGCACCGCGCCCGCCCCGACCGGCCGGGCCGCCCGGTGAGGGCGCTGTGGCGGCAGACCCGCTCCTTCGGCCCCACCGCCCGGCTGCTGATGGCCAACCAGTTCGCCATCAACCTGGCGTTCTACATGCTGATGCCGTACCTGGCCGCCCACCTCGCCGACGACCTCGGGCTGGCCGCCTGGACGGTCGGCCTGGTGCTGGGCGTGCGCAACCTCTCCCAGCAGGGCATGTTCCTGGTCGGCGGGACGCTCGCCGACCGCTTCGGGCCGCGCGGCCCGATCATCGCCGGGTGCCTGCTGCGCACCGCCGGGTTCGCGCTGCTCGGCCGGGTCGACTCGCTGCCCGCGCTGCTCGCCGCGTCCGCCGCCACCGGTTTCGCGGGCGCCCTGTTCAACCCGGCGGTGCGGGCGTACCTGGCCGCCGAGGCGGGTGAGCGCCGGATCGACGCGTTCGCCGTGTTCAACGTGTACTACCAGGCGGGCATGCTGCTCGGCCCGCTGGTCGGACTCGCCCTGCTGGCCGTCGACTTCGCGGCGGTGTGCACGGTGGCCGCGACGGTCTTCGCGGCGCTGACCGTGCTCCAGTGGCGGGCCCTGCCGCCGCACCGGGGGCCGCGGGAGCAGCGGGGCGAGGGCGTGCTCGCGCAGTGGCGCACGGTGGTCGCGAACCGGCCGTTCCTGCTGTTCTCGGGGGCGATGATCGGCTCGTACGTGCTGACCTTCCAGGTCTACCTGGCGCTCCCGCTGGCCGCCGGGCTCGCCCTCGACGGCGGTGGCGGGAGCGGGAGCGCGGTCACCACGGGCCTGTTCACCGTCTCGGCGGCCGTCGCGGTGGCCGGGCAGCTGCGGCTGACCGGCTGGGTGGGACGGGTCTGGACGCCGTCCGCCGCGCTGGTGCGCGGGCTGGCCGCGATGGGGGCCGCCTTCCTGCCGCTGGCGGCGTTCCCGTGGGCGGGGCCGGGGCTGCGGCTGGCGGCGCTGGGCGTGGCGGTGGCGGTGCTGGCGGCGGCGGGCGCGGTGGTCTACCCGTTCGAGATGGACACCGTGGTGGTGCTCTCCGGCGGCCGCCTGGTCGCCACCCACTACGGCCTGTACAACACGGTCTCCGGGCTCGGCATCACGCTCGGCAACCTGGGCGTCGGCGCGCTGTGGGACCACGGGGTCCGCCACCACGCCCTGTACCTGCCGTGGCTGGTCCTGGCCGCCACCGGGCTGGCCTGCGCGGCGGCCGTCCACCGCCTCTCCCGGGCCGGGCTGCTCCGCCCGGCGGCGCGGCAGCCGGTCCCGGTACCGGCCTGAGCCCCCGCCCGGCCGTCCCGCCGCCCCACCAACCGTCCCACCGACCGCTCCGGCCGACCGCCCCACCGGGCGGACCCGCCCGAGGTTCGGGAGGGTGGGACGAGCGCGGGGGCCGAGGACGGCGGAGGTGACCGACGATGGGCCACGACGAGGAGGCCGCGGCCGGGGCCGCGGTGCTCGGCCTGCTGGAGGGCTCGCACCGGGCCGGGCCCCGGGACGTCCCGGGGCTGGTGCGGGACGCGGCCCGGCGGCTGGGCCTGACCGGTGCCTGGATCTACCTGGCCGACGTGCAGGAGAAGTGCCTGACCGCGCTGCCCGTCCCGCCGGAGGACCCCTCGCTGACCGGCCCGTCCGGCCCCGGGGTGCTGGACGTGGACAACTCGCTGGCCGGCCGCGCCTACCGCACCGAGAGCACCTGCACCGGCGGCGAGGCGGGCACCGGCACCGGCACCGACGCGGGCGCGGGTGTCGGCGCGGTGGGCTGGGTGCCGCTCGTGGACGGCATCGGGCGCCTGGGGGTGCTCCAGGTCACCGCGCCGGTGCTCGACGGCGCCCGGCTGGCCTCCTGCCGGGCGCTGGCCGACGCGACCGCGCTGCTGATCGCCGCCCGGACGCCGTTCAGCGACCTGCTGGTGCGCACCGGCCGCCGTCGGCCGATGACGCTGCAGGCCGAGCTGGTCCGGGCGTTCCTGCCGCCCCGGACGATCGGCAGCCGCCGGGTCACCTCCAGCGCGGTGCTGGAGCCCGCCTACGACATCGGCGGCGACGCCTTCGACCACAACCTGGCCGACCGCCACCTGCACCTGACCATGGTCGACGCGATGGGCCACGACCTGGCGTCCGGGGGGTCCAGCGCCGTCGCCGTCGCGGCCTGCCGCTCCACCCGCCGGACCGGCGGCACCCTGGCCGACATCGCCGGGGCCGTCGACGCCGCGCTCACCCGGTGGATCCCGGACCGCCTGCTGACCTGCGTGATCGCCGACCTGGACCTCGACACCGGCGCCCTGTCCTGGATCAACTGCGGCCACCCGACGCCGCTGCTGATCCGCCGCGGCCGGATCGTCCCCCGGGCCCTGGAGCGCCCCGTCCACCCGCCGCTCGGCCTGCCCGAGGGCCTCCCGCGCACCGCGCCGACCGTGCACACCGCGCGCCTGGAGCCGGGCGACCAGCTGCTGGTGCACTCCGACGGGGTGACCGAGGGGCGGGACGCGGACGGCGTCCCGTTCGGCGAGGAGCGGCTGGTCGACGTGGTCTCCCGGGCGATGGCCGACGGCCTGCCCGCCCCGGAGGCGCTGCGCCGGCTGGTCCGGCGGGTCACCGCGCACCAGGGCGACCGGCTGCGGGACGACGCCACCGTGCTGCTCGCCGCCTGGCACCCGGCCGGGGCCTGAACCCGCCACCCGACCGGGGCCTGAACCAGCCCCCGGCCCGGGGAACCGGGCGCCGGGCGGCCGGGCGGCCGGGCGGCCGGGCGGCCGACGCGGCGTCAGGGTGCGGGCGCGGAGCGGGAATCCTCCGGCGGGTCGGGGGTAGACGCCGGGCGGCCCCGGTCGAGGGGCGAGGCGACTCGGTGACGGAGGCGATCATGGGACTCGGTGGCTGCATCATCCTGCTGGCGGTAGGGGCGATCCTGGCTTTCGGCGTGCACTGGCACCTGGCGGGTGTCAACCTCACGGTGGTCGGCGTCGTGCTGATGGCGGCGGGCCTGATCGGCGTGGTGGTGTACGCGCGGGTGCTGGGCCGCCGCCGCTACCTCGGGCGCGGCGTGGACGAGGTGGTGGTGGAGGAGCACCGCCGCGACATGCTGTGACCGGCCGGAGCGACGGCGGAGGGGGCCCGGACCGGGGAAACGGTCCGGGCCCCCTCCGGTTGGTCGGGGCGGTCGGCTGATCAGTCCTTGAAGGCGTCCTTGGCCTTCTCGCCGGCCTGCTTGAGGTCGCCCTTGGCCTTGTCGGCCTTGCCCTCGGCCTCCAGGCGCTCGTTGCCGACGGCCTTGCCCGTGGCTTCCTTCGCGGTGCCCTTGAGCTTGTCGCCGGTGTTCTTGACCTTGTCACCCATGCCCATCACGGCCTCCTGAGCCATCGTTCCGTCACTGACGCAGTTCCGTATGCCCGGCTTGTCCGAAAAGATTCCTCCCGGTCCGGCCCGACCGCTCAGGCCCGACCGGCCCGACCGCTCAGGCCCGGCCGCTCAGGCCAGCTCGCGCGGCACCGGCATCGCCCACCGGATCGCCCGCACCACGGCCAGGCCCAGCGGGCGGACCGCGGCGGCGGTGAGCGGGTCGGCCGGCAGGCCAGCAGGGCCCGGTGCTCGGGGGCGGGCAGGCCGGTGGCCGCGGCCGCCAGCGCGCCGTAGGCGGGGCGGACGGCCCACGGCAGCGGCGGGTGCAGCAGCAGGAAGCGGGCGGCTTCGCGGGCCTCGGCCGTCCTGGCGAGTTCGGGCCGGTAGGAGCGGAGCACCGCGTCGAGGTCCGCGCGGCTGCGCGGCGGCTCCTCGACGCCGAGGGCGGCGGCGACCTCCGCGGTGTCCGCCACGTAGGCGTCGCAGCCCGCCGGATCGAGCGGCGCGGCCCCGTACGCCTGGTGGGCGCGCAGGAAGCTGTCGGTCTCGGCCGCGTGCACCCAGGCCAGCAGGTGCGGGTCGTCGGCCCGGTAGCGGCGGCCGTCCGCCGTGGTGCCGCGGATGCGGGCGTGCACGGCGCGGACCCGGTCCACCGCGGCCTGCGCGTCCCGCGCGGTGCCGAAGGTGGTGACGGCGAGGAAGGTGCTGGTGCGCTGGAGCCTGCCCCACGGGTCGCCGCGGTAGCCGGAGTGCGCGGCGACGGCGGCCATCGCCGACGGGTGCAGCGACTGGACCAGGAGCGCGGCGAGCCCGCCGACGAACATCGAGGCGTCGCCGTGCACCGTCCGGATCGGCCGGTCCGGGCCGAACCAGCGCGGCCCCGGGGTGCCGTGGATGCGCTGCCGGACGGCCGGGCCCCGCGGCCCGGCCACCTTGGCGAACAGGGCCGCGCCGAGCCGTTCCCGCGGACCGGGTCGGTCCGCGCCGCGCTCCGCGTCCATGCCCTCCACGGTAGCCGGGCCGCGGGCCGGACGGGCCGTCCCATCCGTCCGCCGGGCCCGCTCCGAATGGGTACCGGCCGGAGAGCGAAGGCAGCCGGAGGCAGCCGAGGGCAGGAGGAGCGCGGTGGACACGAACGGTGCGGTGGACGTGGCGGTGGTGGGGGCCGGGCTGGCCGGTCTGGCCTGTGCGCTGGACGTCGCGGCGGCGGGGGGGCGGGTGCGGCTGCTGGAGGCGGCGGACGCGGTGGGCGGGCGGATGCGGACCGACCTGCGTGACGGCTTCCGGCTGGACCGGGGCTTCCAGGTGTTCAACACCTCCTACCCGCAGGTGCGCCGCCGCCTCGCGCTGCGCCCGCTGCGCCTGCGGCCGTTCACCCCGGGCTTCGCCCTGGTCGGTCCGGCGGGCCGCCGCCTGGTGGTCGACCCGCTGCGCCGTCCGGGCCTGGCGGGCGATCTGCTGGGCGGGCGGGTGCTGCCGGCCCGGGACGCGGCCGTGCTCGGCGCGCTGACCGTGCGGGACGCCCTGCTGCCCGCCGCGCTGCTGCGGCGCGGGCGCGAGGTGTCGACGGCGGCGGCGCTGCGCCGGGCGGGCGTCTCGACGGCGACCGTCGACGGGGTGCTGCGGCCGTTCCTGGCCGGGGTCTTCCTGGAGGACGGGCTGACCACCTCCGCCCGGGTGTTCCACCTGTACTGGCGCAGCATGGTGCGCGGCACGCTCGCGCTCCCGGCGGCGGGCATCGGGGCGGTCCCGGCCGCGCTGGCCGCGCTGCTGCCCCCGGGGGTGCTGGAGCTGGAGGCCCCGGTCGCCGGGGTGCACGAGGGCGGGGTGCTGCTGGCGGACGGCCGGGAACTGGCGGCGCGCCGCGTGGTGGTGGCCACCGAGCCGGGGGCGGCCGCGGCGCTGCTGCCCGGCTTCCCGCTGCCGCCGACCCGCGCGGTGACGACCTTCTACCACGCCGCGGAGCGCAGCCCGCTGGCCGCTCCGACGCTGCTGGTGGACGGCGGGCGCCGGGTGCTGAACTCGGTGGTGCTCTCGGAGGTGGTGCCGGGCTGCGCGCCGCCGGGGCTGGCGCTGGTGTCGACCTCGGTGCTCGGCGTCACCGCCGAGGAGCGGTCGGTGCGCGCCCGGCTGGCGGAGCTGTACGAGTGCGACACCTCGGGCTGGGAGCCGCTGGCCGCGTACCGGATTCCGGGCGCGCTGCCGGCGATGCCCGCCCCGCACCCGCTGACCCGCAGCACCCGGTGGGCGCCCGGCCGGTACGTGTGCGGCGACCACCGGGCCACCGGTTCGGTGCAGGGGGCGCTGGCGTCGGGGGCGCGGGCGGCCCGCGAGGTGCTGGCCGACCTGGCGGCGGGGCGGGACACCCGCCCGGGCCGGGTGGCGTTCGCCGGGTGAGCGGGCGGCGGACACCGGCCCGGCCGGGTCGGCGGGGCCGGTGAGGTCGGCGGGGTCGGCGGGGTCGGCCGGGCAGCCGGTCGGGCTCGCGGCGGCGGGGCACGGTGCCGCGGGCAGCTCGGCCGCCGGGCCGGGTTCGAGGAAGGGCGAGGCGGTGGCCGGCGCGGGCCGCTGCCCGTCGCGGGGGCGCAGCGGCTGCTGGGTGGCGGTCTCGGAGAAGGGCTGCCACAGCGGGCGGCGGTCGGTGTCCATGTGCCCAGTCTGACCTGCCGTCACCGATCGAATCCTCTGATTTTTTTCCGGCGCACCGGGCGCGGGGCGTTCAGAGCGCGAAGGTGACCCGGATGCGCTTGCCCCCGGCGGGCAGCGGCACGACGTGGCAGGTCGCGGCGAGGGCCTGGACGATGGCCCAGCCGCGGCCGCCGGTGGTGGCGGGGTCGCGGTCGTGCAGCGGCTGGACGACGGGGTGGCGGTCGTCGCCGTCCTCGACGTCGACGACCAGTTCGGTGCCGCCGGGGCCGAGCCGGGCGTCGAAGCGGGTCAGGCCGCCGCCGTGGTGCAGCGCGTTGGCGATGAGTTCGGTGACCGCGAGTTGCGCGTCGGCCAGCGCCCGGCCGCCGGGGTGTCCGGCCGCCGCCAGCAGCCGGGCCAGGGCGGCGCGGGCCTGCCCGGCCGTCCGCACGGGCGCGGGGCGGGCTCGGGCGCGGACACGACCACGGGCTCGGGCGCGGATCCGGCCGCGGGCTCGCGCGCGTACCCGGGCGACGGCTCGGCCGGGGCGGGGTGCACCGCCGGGGCGAACGGGGCGGCGGGAGCGGCGGCGGCCAGGGTGGGCGGCCGGGCTTCTCGGTGGGGCATGGCGACCTCAATCGTCTACGGCACGGTCGTGCCGGCCGGCGAGGCCGGGCGGAGGGATCTGAGGGCTTGTGCCCCGCGAGGGGCGGATGATGCGGCGCGTTCGGGCTCCGGGTCAGCCGGAGCCGGTGTCGTGCGGGTCACGCCGGAGGAGTTCGCCGGCCGCCGCCAGGGCCAGCGGCAGGCTGTCGGCGACGGTGAAGTAGCCGTCGGTGGCGGTGATCTCCAGCAGGCGCCGCAGTGCGGGCCCGAGCGGTCCGAGCAGGACCAGCGCGCCGTCCGCCGCCTCCATCCGCTGCTGGGCCAGGACCAGGGTCCGCAGGGTGGAGGAGTCGGCGAAGGTGACCCCCGAGACGTCCAGGACGAGGGCTCCGGTGCTGCGGGCGACGGCGGCGTCCACCGTGGCGGCGAGTTCGCGCTCGCTGTCGTGGTCGAGGTCGCCGCGCAGGTGCAGCACCGTCGTTCCGGGCGGCCCTGGGGTGTGGTCGGTCATGGCGGTCATGCTAGCCAACCGTGCGGACGGGGCCGACGGTTGCCCTGCCCGGGAGCGGGCATCCGTCCGGGGCCGGGGCCGTGACCCGGCACAATTGGGTGACGGTGCCGCGTCCGGCGGCGCCGGGGCGGAGGAAGGGAGCCCGGTGGCGCGGAAGCGGGCGCGGGGCGTGTTCGGCGCCGATCCGGTGGTGGGCGCCGACCTGGCGCGGGTCGACTGGGCGGCGACGCCGCTGGGCGATCCGGCGCGGTGGCCGCAGAGCCTGCGCTCGGCGGTGGACCTGATGCTGTCCTCGCGGTTCTCGATGTGGCTGGCCTGGGGTCCGGAGCTGACCTTCCTGTGCAACGGCGCGTACCGCCGGGACACGCTGGGCGGCAAGTACCCGTGGGCGCTGGGCCGCCCGTTCCGCGAGGTGTGGGCGGAGGTCTGGGACGACGCCCGTCCGCGCATCGAGCACGTGCTGGCCGAGGGCGAGGCGACCTGGGACGAGGCGCTGCTGCTGTGGCTGCGGCGCTCCGGGTACACCGAGGAGAGCTACCACACCTTCTCCTACAGCCCGCTGCGCGACGAGGCCGACGAGGTGGTCGGCGTGCTGTGCGTGGTCAGCGAGGACACCCAGCGCGTGGTCGCGGAGCGCCGGATGGCGACGCTGCGCGACCTGGGCTCCACCCCGGGGACGGTGCGCACCGAGGAGGAGTTCCTCGCCTTCGCCGCCGGGCAGCTCGCCCGCAACCCGTACGACCTGCCCTTCACCCTGGCGTACCTGTTCGAGGAGGGGGGCGGCGCCCGGCTGGCCGCCTCCTCCGGGATGCCCGCCGGGCACCCGGCCGCGCCCGCCCTGACCGGCCCGGACGGGTCGGGTCCGTGGCCGGTCGACGCCGCCCGCCGGGGCGGGGCGTCGACGGTGCCGCTGGCGGACGGCCCGTTCGCCGACCTGCCGTGCGGGGCGTGGCAGGAGCCGCCCCGGGAGGCCCGGGTGGTGCCGCTGGGCGGTGAGGGCGGCGGCGGGCCGAGCGGCTTCCTGGTGGTCGGCCTCAACCGCTACCGCCCGCCGGACGACGCCCACCTGGGCTTCGTCGACCTGGTGGCGGACCGGCTGGCGGCGGGCGTCTCCAGTGCCCGCAGCCACGAGGCGCAGCAGCGGCGGGCCGAGCAGCTGGCCGAGCTGGACCGGGCGAAGACCGCGTTCTTCTCCAACATCAGCCACGAGTTCCGCACCCCGCTGACGCTGATCGCGGGCCCGGCCGAGGCCCTGCGGCAGCGGCTGGCGGACGCCGGGCCGGAGGCCGGGGGCCTGGCCGCCGATCCGGACGTCCGCGAGGACGTGGAGACCGTCCGGCGCAACGCGCTGCGGCTGGAGCGGCTGGTCAACACGCTGCTGGACTTCTCCCGGATCGAGGCGGGCCGGATGCGGGCCCGCCCGGAGCCGGTCGACCTGGCGCGGGTGACGGCCGGGCTGGCCTCGGTGTTCCGCTCGGCGGTGCAGCGCGCCGGGCTGGTCCTGGAGGTCGACTGCGCGCCGCTCGGCGCCCCGGTCCTGGTGGACCCGGGCCTGTGGGAGAAGGTGGTCTTCAACCTGCTCGGCAACGCCCTGAAGTTCACCTTCGAGGGCACGATCCGGGTGCGGGTGCGCGAGCGGGACGGGCGGGCCCTGGTGAGCGTGGCGGACACCGGGGTGGGCGTCCCCGCCGCCGAGCTGCCGCACCTGTTCGACCGCTTCCACCGGGTCGAGGGCGGCCGGGCGCGTTCGCACGAGGGCAGCGGCATCGGCCTGGCGCTGGTCAAGGAGCTGGTCGACCTGCACGGCGGGACGATCACCGCGGACTCCGAGCCGGACCGCGGCAGCACCTTCACCGTCAGCCTGCCGCTGGCCCCGGCGGCCGTCCTCCCGGCGGCGCCGGCCGACCGCGCGCCGGAGGCCGGTGCCGGGGCGGCCGCCGCCGAGCCGTTCTTCCAGGAGGCCGCCCGCTGGGAGCCGGCCGACGCGCCGGACGCCGGGGCGGCGGTGCAGCCCGCCGAGGGCGGCGCGCACGTCCTGGTCGTCGACGACAACGCCGACATGCGCGACTACCTGACCCGGGTCCTGGGCGGCGCGGGCCACCGGGTCACCGCGGTGGGCGACGGCGACCGGGCGCTGGCCGCCGTCCGCTCGGCCGCCCCCGACCTGGTGATCAGCGACGTGATGATGCCCGGCACGGACGGCCTGCAACTCGTCGCGGCGCTGCGCGCCGACCCGCGCACGGCCGTCCTGCCGGTGCTGCTGCTGTCGGCGCGGGCCGGCCGGGACGACGCCCTCGACGGCTTCGAGTCGGGGGCGGACGACTACCTGGTCAAGCCCTTCGCCGCGGCCGACCTGCTGGCCCGGGTGCGCGCGGCGCTGCGGCTGGCCCGGCTGCGCGAGCAGCACACCCGGTGGAGCGAGGGGCTGGTCGACTCGCTCCAGGACGCCTTCTTCGTCTGCGACGAGGACGGCGCGATCGTCCAGGTCAACGCGGCCTTCGCCGACGTGCTCGGGTACGGCCCCGAGGGGCTGCCCTACCGTCCGCCGCACCCGTGGTGGGCGGACGGGGTCGGCGACCCGGACGCCCGGCAGCAGTCCGCCGACGCCCTGGCCGGGGCGATGACGGGCGACCGCAGCAGCGCCACCGTCCCCGCCGTCCACCGGGACGGCCACCGGATCTGGACGCACTCCACCTTCAACCGCGTCCCGGACCCGGTGACCGGGCGCACCGTCACCGTCGGCACCTTCCGCGACGTGACGGCCGAGTACTACGCCGTCCAGCGGGAGAGCGCGCTGGCCGCGCTGGCCGACTGCCTGGCCCGGGCCGGCGACGCCGAGGAGGCGCTGGCCCGCGCCCTGGAGGAGCTGCGCGGGCTGTGGCGGGCCCGCCGGGTGGTGGCGGCCCGCTTCGAGCACGCGGGCGCCGCGCCCCGGCTGACCACCGCCGGCGACGGCTCCGAACTGTCGGAGGAGGCCCGGCGCCACCTGGCGGAGCTGGCCGTCTCGCCCGTCCTCACCCCGGCGGCGGGCCCGGCCGGCACCGGCGTCCGGATGGAGCACCCCGGCGGGCCGCTGGTGCTGGCGGTCGAGCTGGGCGAGCACCGGCCCTTCACCGGGGAGGACGAGCTGCTGCTCGCCCTGCTGGGCGGTCGGCTCGCGCAGGGGCTGGCCCGGCTCCGGCGGATCGACCAGCAGCGCGAGACCGCCCTCGCCCTCCAGCGCGCCCTGCTGGGCCCGGACCGGCTGCCGGCGGACTTCGCGGTCCGCTACGAGCCGGCCACCCCGCCGCTGGAGGTCGGCGGCGACTGGTACGACACCGTGCCGCTGCCGGACGGCCGGACCGGCATCATCGTCGGCGACTGCGTCGGGCGCGGCCTGAGCGCGGCCAGCGTGATGGGCCAGCTGCGCAGCGCCTGCCGGGCCCTGCTGCTGCAGGACCAGAGCCCGGCCCGGACGCTGGCCGCGCTGGACGCGTTCGCCGCGACCGTTCCGGGCGCGGTCTGCACCACCGTCTTCTGCGGCGTCCTCGACCCGGCCACCGGCGAGCTGCGCTACTCCAGCGCCGGGCACCCGCCGGGCGTGCTGGTCCGGGGCGACGGCGGCACCGTGCTGCTCGAAGGGGGCCGCTCGCTGCCGCTGGCGGTCCGCACCGGCCGGCCGCGGCCCGAGGCCCGGGTGGTCCTGCCGGGCCGCTCCACGCTGCTGCTCTACACGGACGGGCTGGTCGAGCGGCGGCGGGCCGGCCTGTCCGAGGGCATCGCGGCGGCGGCCGACGCGGTGGTGGCGGGCGCGCACCTGCCGGTCACCGGGCTCGCCGACCACGTGACGGGGCTGCTGCGCCCGGCCGACGGCTACGAGGACGACGTGGCCGTGCTGCTCTACCGGCACCCGGGCCGCCTGGAGCTGCCGCTGCCCGCCCGCCCGGAGGGGTTGCCGGCCGCCCGGGAGGCGCTGTCGGCCTGGCTCGCGGAGTGCGGCGTCCCGGAGGCCGCGGCCCGGTCGGCGGCGGCGGCCGGCGGGGAGGCGTTCGCCGGGGCCCTCGCCGGGGCCCCGGGCGGCACCCTGCGGCTGTCCGCGGCGGCCACCGCGGACCTGCTGCGCGTCGCCGTGGCGCCCGCCGACGGCGGCGAGCCGGTGGCGGTCGAGGCCGCGCTCCCCGGCTGAGGCCGCGCTCGCCGGTCGAGGCCGCGCTCCCCGGCTGAGGCCACGCTCCCCGGCCAAGGGCGCGCTCCCCGGTCGAGGGCGCGCTCCCCGGCCGAGGGCGCGGAAGCTCCGTCCGCGACCTGCTCCGAACTGGGGGTTTCCCGCCGTTCGCGCGGCTGGGGTAGCCTCGCCCGGGGCCCCGGGCGAGATGCGTCCGCACTGTTCACCCGGGTGGCCCGTGCGCTTGATCGGTTGCCCCTCCGAACGGCGGGGCACTCTAGGAGGCTGAGCTTTCGATGGCTGGCTCGACGACGTCCCGGGACTCGCGGCAGGAGCCGGTGGCCGACCGATCGAAGATCGGCGAGGCCGAACTCCGCCTGCTGCTGGCCGGTCTGACCGCGGTGCGCGACGGCGACTTCAGCACCAAGCTGGCCGGGGACGCGGACGGGCTGCTGGGCGAGATCGCCACCGTGTTCAACGGCATGGTGGCCCAGCTGTCGCGGTTCACCTCCGAGGTGACCCGGGTGGCCCGCGAGGTGGGCACCGAGGGGCAGCTGGGCGGCCAGGCGGTCGTCCCCGGCGTGTCCGGCACCTGGGAGGACCTGACCGACAGCGTCAACGCGATGGCGGGCAACCTCACCACCCAGGTGCGCGACATCGCCCAGGTGGCCACCGCCGTCGCCAAGGGCGACCTGTCGCAGAAGATCACCGTGGACGCCCGGGGCGAGATCCTGGAGCTGAAGAACACCGTCAACACGATGGTCGACCAGCTCAGCTCGTTCGCGGGCGAGGTCACCCGCGTGGCCCGCGAGGTCGGCACCGAGGGCATCCTCGGCGGCCAGGCCGACGTGAAGGGCGTCTCGGGGACGTGGCGCGACCTGACCGACAGCGTGAACTCGATGGCGGGCAACCTGACCGGCCAGGTCCGGGCGATCGCCCAGGTGGCGACCGCGGTGGCCGAGGGCGACCTGTCGCAGAAGATCACCGTGGCCGCGCGCGGCGAGATCCTGGAGCTGAAGGACACCATCAACACGATGGTCGACCAGCTCAGCTCGTTCGCGGGCGAGGTCACCCGCGTGGCCCGCGAGGTCGGCACCGAGGGCCGGCTCGGCGGCCAGGCCGACGTCCGGGACGTGTCGGGCACCTGGCGCGACCTCACCGAGTCGGTGAACGTGATGGCCGACAACCTGACCGCCCAGGTCCGGGCGATCGCCCAGGTCACCACGGCCGTCGCCAAGGGCGACCTGACCCAGAAGATCCGGGTGGACGCCCGGGGCGAGATCCTGGAGCTGAAGGAGACCATCAACACGATGGTCGACCAGCTCTCGGCGTTCGCCGACGAGGTCACCCGCGTCGCCCGCGAGGTCGGCACGGCCGGCAACCTGGGCGGCCAGGCCACCGTCCGGGGCGTGTCGGGCACCTGGAAGGACCTCACCGACAACGTCAACGTGATGGCGTCCAACCTGACCGGCCAGGTCCGCTCGATCGCCCAGGTCGCCACCGCGGTCGCCCGCGGCGACCTCAGCCAGAAGATCACCGTCGAGGCGGAGGGCGAGGTCGCCGCGCTGGCCGGGGTGATCAACACCATGGTGGACACCCTCTCGGCGTTCGCCGACGAGGTGACCCGGGTGGCCCGCGAGGTCGGCACCGAGGGCATCCTCGGCGGCCAGGCCCGGGTGCCGAACGTCGCGGGCACCTGGAAGGACCTCACCGACAACGTCAACTTCATGGCGCACAACCTGACCTCGCAGGTCCGCAACATCGCCCAGGTCACCACCGCGGTCGCCAACGGCGACCTGACCCGCAAGATCGACGTCGACGCGCGCGGCGAGATCCTGGAGCTCAAGACCACCATCAACACCATGGTCGACCAGCTCGGCTCGTTCGCCGCCGAGGTCACCCGCGTCGCCCGCGAGGTCGGCAGCGAGGGCCGACTCGGCGGCCAGGCCGAGGTGGAGGGCGTCTCCGGCACCTGGAAGCGCCTCACCGAGAACGTCAACGAGCTCGCCGGGAACCTGACCCGGCAGGTCCGCGCGATCGCCGAGGTGACCAGCGCCGTCGCGGCGGGCGACCTGACCCGCTCGGTCACCGTGGACGCCTCCGGCGAGGTCGCCGACCTCAAGGACAACGTCAACGCGATGGTCGGCTCGCTGCGCGAGACCACCCGCGCCAACGAGGAGCAGGACTGGCTGAAGACCAACCTGGCCCGCTTCTCCGGCCTGCTCCAGGGCCAGCGGGACCTGGCGGTGGTCGCCGAGGCGGTGATGGACGAGCTCACCCCGCTGGTGGGCGCCCAGGTCGGCGCGTTCTACCTGGCCGAGGAGACCGACGGCGGGACGCTGCTGCGGCTGTTCGGCTCGTACGCCTACCCGGACGGCGAGCGGCCGACCAGCTTCCGGCTCGGCGAGTCGTTCGTCGGCCAGGCCGCCCGCAGTCGGCGCACCATCGCCGTCGAGACCCTCCCCTCCGGCTACCTGGCGGCCTCCTCCGGCCTCGGCCGCACCGAGGAGCTGTCGCTGCTGGTCGTCCCGATCGTGGTCGAGGACCAGGTGCTCGGCGTCATCGAGCTGGCCTCGATCCGGCCGTACACCGCCGTCCACCGGGCCTTCCTGGACCAGCTGATGGAGACCATCGGCGTCAACGTCAACACGATCGTCGCCAACGCCCGCACCGACGAGCTGCTCGGCGAGTCGCAGCGGCTGACCGCCGAGCTCCAGGTCCGCTCGCAGGAGCTGCAGTCCCGGCAGGAGGAGCTGCAGGCGTCCAACGCCGAGCTGGAGGACAAGGCCGCCCTGCTGGCCGCCCAGAACCGGGACATCGAGACCAAGAACCTGGAGATCGAGCAGGCCCGGCAGGAGCTGGAGGAGCGCGCGCACCAGCTCTCGCTGGCCTCCACGTACAAGTCGGAGTTCCTGGCCAACATGAGCCACGAGCTGCGCACCCCGCTGAACAGCCTGCTGATCCTGGCCCAGCTGCTGGCCCAGAACCCCACCCGGAACCTGACGGCCAAGCAGGTCGAGTACGCGGGCATCATCCACTCGGCCGGCTCCGACCTGCTCCAGCTGATCAACGACATCCTCGACCTGTCGAAGGTCGAGGCGGGGAAGATGGACCTCAACCCCGAGGCGGTGTCGCTGCTCAGCCTGCTGGAGTACGCCGAGGCCACCTTCAAGCCGCTGACCGGCCAGAAGGGCCTGACCTTCACCGTCCGCACCGCCCCGGACGTGCCCGAGGAGCTGGTCACCGACGACTACCGGCTGCGCCAGGTGCTGCGGAACCTGCTCTCCAACGCGGTGAAGTTCACCGAGCGGGGCCGGGTCGAGCTGCGGATCGGGCTCGCCCCGGAGGAGCAGGTCCCCGACGGGGTGCGGCGCGGCGGGCCGGTGCTGGCCTTCCAGGTCTCCGACAGCGGCATCGGCATCGCGCCGCAGCACCTGGAGAGCGTCTTCGGCGCCTTCCAGCAGGCGGACGGCACCACCAGCCGCAAGTACGGCGGCACCGGCCTGGGCCTGTCGATCAGCCGGGAGATCGCCTACCTGCTGGGCGGTGCGATCAGCGCCGAGAGCGTGCTGGGCAGCGGCAGCACCTTCACCCTGTTCCTGCCGGTGGCCCGTCCGGAGTTCCTGGCGCTGGAGGCCGACCCGCGGTCCGGGGCGTCCGGCGAGCGGGACGTCCCCGGTGACGCCCCGCAGCAGGGCTCCGAGGAGGGCGCCGCCCCGCTCCAGCCGCGCCGCCTGCTGGTGGTCGAGGACCGCCAGGGCGGGCTGCTGTCCCTGGTCGCCGAGAACGCCACCGCCGAGCCGGCCGGCCTGGCCGGGCCCGGGGAGGCCCGCCGCCGGATCGAGGTGGTGACCGCGGTCGGCGCGGCGGAGGCCGCGGCCGTCCTGGCGTCCGCGCCCTCGCACTGCGTGGTGCTGGCCCTCGACCTGCCGGACGGCGCCGCCCCCGCGCTGCTGCGCGACATGGACCGCGACCCCGCGCTGCAGGGCGTGCCGGTGCTGGTCCACAGCAACCACGGGACGCCCGGCGACGCCGACGCGCTCTCCCGGGCCGGGTCCCGCCCGCTGGAGGTGATCTCCAGCCTCGACGAGCTGCGCGAGCGGATCGCCCTGCACATGAGCGCCGACCACCCCGAGGACGTCCCGCTGGTCCGCGGGCTCCCGCAGAACGACCCCTGGGAGGCCGGGAGTTCCGCCCTGAACGGCCGCCTGGTGCTGGTCGTCGACGACGACGACCGCAACCTGTACGCCATCACGGGCATCCTCGAACTGCACGGCATGCGGGTGCTCCAGGCCGAGAACGGCCGGGCGGCGCTGGAGACGCTGGCCGCCAACCCCGGCGTCGACGTGATCCTGATGGACGTCATGATGCCCGAGATGGACGGGTACACGGCCACTGCGGCGATCCGCGCCATGCCGCAGCACGCGGCGCTGCCGATCATCGCCGTGACCGCCAAGGCGATGGTCGGCGACCGCGAGAAGAGCCTCGGGTCCGGTGCCAGCGACTACGTCACCAAGCCGGTCGACGCGGGCGAGCTGATCAGCCGCATCGAGGCCCAGCTCACCCGGTAGCCGCCCGCCGCCCCGCCGCCGTCCGTCCCCGCCCACCGCAGGAGTCCCCACCGTGCACCAGTCCCGGGAGCCGCACACCGGCCAGGAGCTGTCGATCCCGTCGGCCTCCCCGGTCCCGTCCGGGCTGATCGGCGCCCAGCGGCCCGCCGCCGACGGGCCCGGGGGCGCGATCGGGCCGGCCGGCCGGATCGGGCCGGACGGCGCGGTGGTCGGCGGCCCGCTGGGGCGGCTGGCCGGGGCGGTGGACCAGCTGCGCCGGCAGCTCGACGAGGCGCAGGCGCACGCCGCGGGCCGCTCGGTGGTGGAGATGGCGGTCGGCATCCTGGTGGAGCGGCTGCGCTGCGGGCCGACCGAGGCCGCCAAGCAGCTGCACCTGCTGGCGGAGCAGGCCGGCTCCACCCCGCTGGAGCTCGCCGCCGGGCTGGTCAACCAGGCCGCCGCGGACAAGATCTCCGAGGCCGCCCAGGACTTCGTGGCGCGCGCCGCGGGCCCGGCGGACCAGGGCGTGGGCGTCCGGCTGCGCAACACCGAGGCGGACGCGCTGAGCGGCACCGACGCGGCGGCGGCGGCCCGCGCGATGCTGGAGCATGAGCTGCGCCCGCTGGGCGCGGTCGCGGTGGCGATCTGGGCAGCCCGCCCCGACCTGTCGCTGGCGCTGGCGGGCAGCGCGGGCTTCACCGACGCGGAGGCCCGGCGGTGGCGGCACGTGCCGCCGGGGGTGGTCACCGCGGCCCGCCGGGCCCTGGACGAGCGCGCGACGGTGGCGTACCGCACGCTGGCCGACGCGGCCGTCCCGTCGATCGGCCAGCACGAGACGGGCGGCGGGCGGATCGCCGTCCCGGCCGGGGTCGGCGGCCGGCTGATCGGCGTCCTGGAGGTGTGCTGGCGCGAGGAGCTGCCGGAGCGGTCGCAGTCGTTGCAGCGGCAGTTCGAGGCGCTGGCCGGGCTGTGCGCGGCCACCCTGGAGACCTGGGCGGAGGCCCCGGACGAGGCCCCGGCGACCGGGCGGCTGGACGAGCTGGCCCGGCTGGTCGACGGGCTGCTCGACCCGTGCATGGTGCTGGAGCCGGCCGACGACGCCTTCCCGCCGCGCTTCGTGATCCGGCACGCCAACCCGGCGTTCGTGGACTTCGCGGGCCGCCCGACCGCCGCCCTGGTCGGCGCGCCGCTGCTGGAGGCGTACCCGCTGGCCGCGCAGGAGGGCGGCCTGCTGGGCGCCGTGGAGGACGTCCACGCCACCGGGGCGCCGTTCCGGGACCCGCGGATGCGGCTGGCCGCCCTGGTGGACGGGGTGCTGCTGACCGCGGACGCGTACGTCTCGGTCAGCCGGCACGGCAGCCACGTGACGGTGCTGTGGCGGCTGACCGACAACACCCCGAAGATCGCGCGCCTGCTGCACCACGCGCAGCGGCTGGGCCGGATCGGCGGCTTCGAGGAGGACCTGGACTCCCGCCAGGTGGTCTGGAACGACACCCTGTTCGAGCTGTACGGCCTGCCCGGCACCGCGCAGCCGATCCCGCTGGACCGGCTGGCCGAGCACGCCCACCCGGACGACCGCGAGGCCGTCGACCGCTTCCTGCGCACCCTGCTGCACCACCGCCGCCCGGCGTCCACGGCCTTCCGCCTCCAGCGCGCGGACGGCGTGACCCGGCACATCCGGGTGGTGGCCGAGCCGGTCCACGACGTCTCCGAGCGGCTCAGCGCCGTCCGCGGCGCCTACCAGGACATCTCCGCGCAGCACTGGACCGAGGTCGCCCTGGCGGCCACCCGCGACCAGCTGGTGCAGACCGAGCAGCAGGTCGCCGAACGGCACCGGCTGGTCCGGCAGTTGCAGCACGCGATCATGCCGCCCAGCGCCGGTCCGCGGACGCTGAACAACCTGGACGTCGCGGTGCGCTACCGCCCCGCCGAGAAGGACCACCTGGTCGGCGGGGACTGGTACGACGCGCTGCCGCTGCCGTCCGGGCAGGTCCTGGTGTGCGTCGGCGACGTCGCCGGGCACGGCATCGAGGCCGCCACCGGGATGGTCGCGCTGCGCAACGCGCTGCGCGGCCTCGCCGCCACCGGGGCCGGCCCGGCCCAGCTGCTGTCCTGGCTCAACAGCGTGACGCACCACCTGACCGACAACGTCACCGCCACCGCGGTCTGCGGCCTGTACGACCCGGAGCACCGCCGGCTGCGCTGGGCCCGAGCCGGCCACCTCCCGCCCGTCCTGCTGCGCGGCGGGAGCGCCGAGTGCCTGCCGCAGGTGGACGGCATCCTGCTGGGCGTGATCGGCCAGGCCGACTACCAGGAGGACGAGATCGCGCTGCACCCGGGCGACCGGATCGTGATGTACACCGACGGCCTGATCGAGCGCCGCGACCAGGGCCTGCACGCCTCGCTGGCCAATCTGGTGTCCCTCTCCGAGGCCGCCCGCTACGAGGGCGCCACCGCCCTCGACGCCCACCTGGACCACCTGCTGCGCTTCAGCGGGGCCGACACCGACGACGACACCTGCCTGGTCGGCATCGAGGTGCGGTAGCCGGGGCGGACGCCCCGGCCGCAGGTGTGCGGATCGGGGCGGCTGGGCAAGCGCGGGCGGACGACGCCCGAGGAGGCCCGGATGGCGGACGCGATCGTGATCGGATCAGGCCCCAACGGCCTGGTGGCGGCCAACCTGCTCGCCGACGCGGGCTGGCACGTCCTCGTGCTGGAGGCGCAGCCCGCCCCGGGCGGCGCGGTGCGCAGCGACCGGGGCGTGGACCCGCGGTTCGTCTCCGACCTGTTCAGCTCCTTCCACCCGCTGGCCGTCGCCTCGCCGGCGATCCGCGGGCTGGGGCTGGACGGGTTCGGGCTGCGCTGGAGCCACGCCCCGGCGGTGCTGGCCCACCCGCTCCCGGACGGCCGCTGCGCGAGCCTGTACCGCGACCGGGACGGGGCGCCGGACGCGCAGCGGCTGGAGCGGATGTTCGGCGCGCCCGACGCCCGGGCCTGGCAGCGCCTGGCGGATCGCTGGGACGCCTTGGAGCCGCACCTGGTGAACGCCCTGCTCACCCCGTTCCCGCCGGTGCGGGCGGGGGCGGCGATCGCGGCCCGGCTGCGCCTCGCCGGGCTGGTCGACCTGGCGCGCTTCCTGGCGCTGCCGGTGCGGCGGCTGGCCGAGGAGGAGTTCGAGGGCGACGCGCCGGGGCTGCTGCTGGCCGGCTGCGCGCTGCACGCGGACCTGCTGCCGGAGGCGGCGGGCAGCGGCGCGTTCGGGTGGCTGATGGCGATGCTGGGGCGCCGGTACGGCTGGCCGGTGCCGGTCGGCGGGGCGTCCGCGCTGACCGGCGCGCTGGTGCGCCGGTTGGAGTCCCGGGGCGGGGAGGTGCACTGCGGGCAGCCGGTGCGGGAGGTGCTGGTCCGGGGCGGGACGGCGCTCGGGGTGCGCACCGCGGACGGCTGCCGCCACCGGGCCCGGCGGGCGGTGCTGGCGGACACCGCCGCGACCGCGCTGTACGGCGGCCTGGTCGGCTGGGAGCACCTGCCCGGGGGGCTGCGCCGGGACATGGACCGCTTCCACTGGGACTTCGGCACCGTCAAGGTCGACTGGGCGCTGCGCGGGCCCGTCCCCTGGTCGGCGCCCGCCGCCGCCGGGGCCGGCACCGTGCACCTGGGCGCCGACCTGGACGAGCTCGGCGACTACGCCCACCAGGTGCTCACCGGGCGGCTGCCGGCCCGGCCGTTCGCCCTGTTCGGCCAGATGACGGTGGCCGACCCGAGCCGCTCCCCCGCCGGCACCGAGGCGGCCTGGGCCTACACGCACGTCCCGCAGCGCGTCCGGGCCGACCTCGGGCCGGACGGCATCACCGGCCGGTGGGACGAGCGGGAGGGCGAGGCGATGGCCGACCGGATCGAGCGGCAGGTGGAGCGGTTCGCGCCCGGCTTCCGCGCGCTGGTCGCCGCCCGCCGGATACTCACCCCGCCGGTGCTGCGCGGGCTGGACGACAACCTGGTCGGCGGCGCCCTGAACGGCGGCACCGCGGCCCCGCACCAGCAGCTGTTCCTGCGCCCCTCCCCCGGCACGGCGGGGCCGCGCACGCCGGTCGCCCGGCTCTACCTGGCCTCCGCCGCCGCCCACCCGGGCGGCGGCGTGCACGGGGCGTGCGGCGCCAACGCGGCCCGGGCCGCCCTGAACGCCCACCGCCGCTCGCCGGGCAGGTTCCTGCCCGCGGGCGGCTCGACCTCCCGGCGCGGGCCGGACCGCTGACCCGCCCCTCCCGAAGGGAACGGACCCATGGCACAGCGCCAACGCCTGATCGACTCCCCGCCCGAGCGGGTCTGGGACGTCCTGGCGGACGCCCGGAGCTACGCGCAGTGGGTGGTCGGCACCCAGGACGTCCTGGACGCGGACGAGCACTGGCCCGAGGTCGGGGCCCGGCTCAGGTTCCGGGTCGGCCTCGGGCCGGCCGTGCTGGAGGACACCTGCGTGGTGCGGATCTGCGAACCCGGCCGCCGCCTCGAACTGGAGGCCCGGGCCGACCCGTTCGGCACCGCCCGGATCGCCTTCTCGCTCGTCCCGTGGGGCGGCCACACCCTGCTGCTGCTCGACGAGCACCCGCTGCGCGGGCTCGGGGCGCGGCTGGAGAACCCGCTGACCGAGCTGGTCCTGCACCTGCGCAACCGCCGCCTGCTGGCCAACCTGGCCCGCAACGTCGCCCGCTCCTCCGGCGGTGATTCCGCCGGTGGTGATTCCGCCGGTGGTGATTCCGCCGGTGCCTCCGCCGACCCGGCCGGCGCGCGCGGGTAGCGCCCGCTACCGGTCGTAGGGGAAGCGGGCGAGCTCCGGCTCCCCGGCGAAGAAGGAGGCGGCCCGGGCCAGCGCCCGCTCGTCCGCCAGCACCTGGCCCGGGCGGCTGGCGGTGCCCAGCAGGACGCCGCCGAAGCGCATGCCCATGTACGCGGCGGTGTGCTGGAGCGTCAGTTCCAGCGGGCGGGCCACCTCCTGCTCGGCGTGCGCCATCGCGGTGACGCCCCACAGGGTGCGTCCGGCCATCTTGGCGCGGAACTCCGGGTCGGGGGTGCGCAGCCACTTCGACCAGTGGTCGAGGTAGCGCTTGGTGGCGGAGGAGAGCGAGTACCAGTACAGCGGCGAGGCGATCACCAGGTCGCTCGCGCCGAGGGTGGCCTCCAGCAGCAGCGCCTCGTCCCCGGTGGTGACCTGGGCGTCCGGGCCGCCCGGCGCGTGCCGCGCGTCGGTGTACTCGGGCAGGTCGAGGGAGGCCAGGTGCAGCCAGCGCTGGGCGGTGCCGGCCGGGAGCCGCTCGGCGGCGGCCCGGGCGAGCGCCTCGGTGTTGCCGCCGGTGCGGGCGCTGCCGAGCAGGAAGAGGAACGAACGGGACGTCATGCGGGGCTCCGGTGCGGATTCTTCCGGTCGGGCCGCGGCCGCGCCGGAGGGCTGGTGGGACTGCTGTCCCCCAACTCCCGGCGGGCCGACGGCATTCCGGTGCGCGGGGCTACGCCTTCAGTCGCAGGGTGGCGAGGTGCTCGGGGCGGATCAGCCGGGTGCGCGGGGAGAGCCGGCGCACCTGGTCGAGGAGGCCGTCGAGGTCGATCCCCGGGTCCTGGACGGCCGGGTCGGCCAGCGGCGACTGGAAGTCGTCCCAGTGCACGGGGACGACGGTGCGCGGGAAGTCGAGCGTCTGGAGCAGCCGGGGCACGTACCGGTGGGTGGTGCGGGCGGTGCTCTCGGCGGCGATCATCGCGACGTCGGGCCGCAGGCCGGCGAAGGTGTGCTCGACGAAGTCGCTGGCGCCGGTCAGCAGGGTCGACGGCCCGTCACCGAGCTGGACCTGGAAGGCCAGGGTGTCGCCCTCGACGAGTTCGCCGATCGCCCCGGGCGGCGCCGCGGGCGGCGCGGTGAGCGTGCCGGGCGCCCAGTAGCGGTGCGTCGCGTTGCGGCTGTGCAGGCTGGCCACCACCCGCACGGTGTACCCGCCGAAGTCGAGGACCTCGCCGCCCTTGACCACGATCAGCTGGGCCGGGTCCACGCCCGTCGCCCGCAGCAGGTGGCAGGTGGTGGCGGTGCCGACGACCTGCACGCCGCGGCTCTTGGCGATGTACGGGACGTCGTTGAAGTGGTCCCAGTGGCTGTGGCTGACCAGGACGAGGTCGGGTGTCCCGATGTGCCGGTCGACCACCTCGGTGGCCACGGTGAGCGGGGTCGCGGGGTCGAAGCCGTGGGTGGGGAAGCGGGTGAGGTACGGGTCGAACAGGACGGTCTTCCCGTTGCCCTCGATCCGCCACCCGCTGTTGCCCAGCCAGGTGAAGGCCGTCTCGCCGCCGCGCTGCTGCGGCTCGTCCGCGGCGGCCGCGGGGACGGCCCCGGCTCCGGCCACCGGCAGGAGGGCGGCGCCCGCGACCGCGGTCCGGAGGAGTCCGCGTCGTCCTAAGGTGTTGTCGTTCATGCTCCGGAGGGACGTTCGGTCGCATGCTTCCGGTTCCCCCGGGGCGGGGATGCCCGCTCGCGGGTGCCCGGGGCCGGCTACCGGAGGTCGAGGAGGCCGATGGCGTGGCCGTCGTGGTCCACCACCGGCCAGGTGTCCAGTCCGCGGGCGCGCATGGCGGCGAGGGCGTCGGTGGCCGGCATGTCGGTGGTGGCGAACGGGGCGCGGTCGAGGGCGATGTCGCGGACCGGGGTGCGCTCGGTGTACCAGGAGCGGGCCTGGAACGGTGCGAGGTGGAGGCGGGTCAGCAGCCCGGCGCAGCGGCCGTCCTCGGTGCGGACCAGCACGTGGTCCGCGCCGGAGCTGTACAGGATGTCCATCGCGGTGTCGGCGGTGACGTCGTCGCTGATCTGCAGTTCCGGGTGCTTCATGAGGTCGCCGACCGTGGTGGTGGTCGCGGGGCGTTCGAGGCTGATGGTCATGGGCGTGGTCCTTCGGGTCGTTGCCGCCCGTGGTGGCGGCGCTCCGGGCACGGGGGGGGGAGGAGTCGGGCGTCGGCGGGCGGGGCGGGACCGGCTCGCGGCCCCGCCCCGTGCGGTGTCCTAGCCGGCGAGGGCGGCGCGCCCGGGCGCCGCGTCGTACGTGCCGGCGGTGGTCCGCGCCCTGCGGTTGGCCCGGCGGCGCCGGTTGCGGCTCGCGGAGGTGCTGCGGCGCGGGCCTTCGACGACCGGGGCGGCGATCACGGTGGGGATGCCGGTGGGGACGCGGGCGCCGGTGATCCGGGCGAGTTCCCCGTCGCCGGAGCTGACCTCGGTGGTGACGGGGGTGATGGTGGCGGTGGCCATCATCCGGGCCGTGTCGCGGCGCTGTTCGGGCAGGACCAGGGTGACGACGGTGCCGGACGCGCCGGCCCGGGCGGTGCGTCCGCCGCGGTGCAGGTAGTCCTTGTGGTCGGCGGGCGGGTCCAGGTTGACGACCAGGTCGAGGCCGTCGACGTGGATGCCGCGGGCGGCGACGTTGGTGGCGATCAGTGCGGTGACCTGGCCGCTGCGGAACTGCTCCAGGGTGCGGGTGCGCTGCGGCTGGGACTTGCCGCCGTGCAGGGCCGCGGCCTTCACCCCGTTGGCGAGCAGGTTCCGCACCAGGCGGTCGGCGCCGTACTTGGTGTCGGTGAACATGATCACGTTGCCCTCGCGGGAGGCGATGTGGGCGATCGTGGCGTTCTTGTCGGAGCTCCGCACGTGCAGCACGTGGTGCTCCATGGTGCTGACCGCTCCGGCGGACGGGTCCACCGAGTGGGTGACCGGGTCCTCCAGGAAGCGGCGGACCAGGCGGTCGACGTTGCGGTCCAGGGTGGCGGAGAACAGCATCGTCTGGCCGCCCTCGGCGACCTGGTCGAGGAGCTGGACGACCTGCGGCAGGAAACCCACGTCGGCCATCTGGTCGGCCTCGTCCAGCACCGTGGTGCCGACCCGGTCCAGTCGGCAGTCGCCGCGCTGGACCAGGTCCGCGAGCCGTCCGGGGGTGGCGACCACGACCTCGGCGCCGCGGTTCAGCGCCCGGGCCTGGCCGCCGATCGACACCCCGCCGACCACGGTGGCGAGGCGCAGGTTCACCGCGTGGGCGTAGGGGGTGAGTGCCTCGGTGACCTGCTGGGCCAGCTCGCGGGTGGGGACCATGACCAGCGCCAGCGGCCGGCCGGGCTCGGCCTTCCGGCCGGCGGTGCGGGCCAGCACGGCGAGGCCGAACGCGAGCGTCTTGCCGGAGCCGGTGCGGCCCCGGCCCAGCACGTCGCGGCCGGCCAGCGCGTTCGGCAGCGTCGCGGCCTGGATCGGGAACGGCGCGGTGACGCCCTGCCGGGTCAGCGTCGTGAGCAGCGCCTCCGGCAGGTCCAGCTCGCCGAAGGTCTCGACGGCCGGCAGCGGCGGGGTGGTGCCCGTCGGCAGCGCGAACTCGCCCTGCCCGGAGGCTGTTTGACGGGTGCGGCGGCCGGAGCGGGAGCCCGGGGCGGAGCGCAGGCCGGGGCTCTGCTGGGAGGAGCGGCTGGAGCGGTTCATGCGGGAGACCTTCCTCGGGGCGGCGCGTCACGAGGAAGGCTCCGCAGCGCGGGGCGCCGGGGGAGACCGCAAGGGAACGGGCCGGAAGTGCGACGGGCGCGGCGCGGGGCGCCTCGCGCGGGGTGGCCGCCGGTGGCGGAACCAGGGGCCTGAACTGCCGGCCGGGGAGGTGCGTCATCGTGCAGGGCCGAGCGGCCCGCACCGAGCGCGTACGCGGTGCGCACCCCTCGCCGCCGGACGGGTGCCGCGGCGGTGGGGAAGAACTACAGCGGGCGGATGTCCGAGCAGTGGGCGCAGGCGTCCGGGCCGCCACCCGCCCGCTCGACGAAACCGAAGCCCTTTTCCGCGTCGAACCACTTCACAGTGCCATGAGCCATAAACGAATCTCCTTGAACGGGCCGTCCGAAGCCCGCAGGGTGCGGGCTTCGAGCGCCGCGATGATGGCCCACCCGGAAAAGAGCCGGGAAAGAAAACGCGCCCGCGACACCTCAGCAGGCGCACACGAATTCCATGGGAACCACTACTGCAACTGGGAACGACTCTAGCAGGCCACGGCCTCCCGCGGTGGATCGCCGTCTCCCCGCTCCCCCGGCAGCGCGTTCTCCGGCCGGCGCCGCCGCAGCGGTCACAGCAGTCGCGACCCGCGGTTCCCGTCGTCGGCCGCGGGTTCGGAGTCCTGCGGCATCGGGCCGGTCCGGGTGCCCGCGGTCTGCTCCCGGGCGTGGTCGGGGGCCGTGGCCCGGGCCTCGCGCTGCCGGGCGAAGTCCTCGCGGTACCCGTCGGCCGTCGCCGCGTCGGTGCGGACGCCCTCGGGCCGTCCGGCCGGGGCGCCGTCGCGTTCGCGGGCGTCCACCGCCCCGGACCTGGCGCGCCGCGGTCCGCGCCGGGCGGCCGCGCGGCGGCGGAGACCGGCCAGCAGGAGGCCGAGGCCGAGCACGGCGACCGCTCCGACCACGACGCCCCAGAGGAACAGCATCCCGGTGGAGCCGGTCACGTGGTGGCCGAACACCGAGAAGGCGCCGGTGAGTTCGTGCGCGGCGCCGGTGTTGCCGAGGATTCCCGCCACCGCGACGACGACCGCGGCGAGCAGGAGGAGGAGTCCGAGAAGAATGATCATGACGCGCTCCCAACGGGTCTACGTCGTATGCCTACAGTCAACGCCCGGACTACACTGGTGTCTACACCGTATGACTACGAACTTTGCGCCACCGGTGCTCACGCCGGGCACGATCCGGCGCGATCCCGGCACGATCCGGCACGGCCCCGGCACGACGAGGAGGCTCCGGCATGGCGGTCACCCCGACCCGCGCGTCCGACCGGGACGCCGGAGCGCCCTCCGCGGAACGGCTCAGCCTGGAGCGCGTGCTGGCCTGCGCGCTGGAGATCGTCGACCGCGACGGCGTCGAGAAGCTGTCCATGCGGCACCTGGCCCGCACCCTGGGCCACGACCCGATGAGCCTGTACCGCCACGCCCCCAACAAGGCCGCCCTCCTCGACGGCGTCGCCGACACGCTCCTGCGCCGGCTCAGCGTCGATCCCGGCGACCCCGACTGGCCCGGCCAGCTGCGCGCCTTCGCCCGCGGCTACCGGCGACTGGCGCTCGACCACCCCAACGCCGTCCCCCTCCTGGTGACCCGCCCCCTGGCCACCCCCCTCGCCCTGCGCCCCGCCGGTACCCTGCGCCCCCTCGAGGACGTCCTGGCCCTCCTCACCGGGGCGGGCTTCACCGGCGCCGCCGCCCTGCACGCCTACCGCTCCCTGACCGGGCTCCTGCACGGCCACGTCCTCAACGAACTGCAGGAACTCGTCGACAACCCCGACGAGACGGACGACCTGCTCCGCCTGGGCCTGTACCGCCTCCCGCTCCGCGAGTTCCCCCTCCTGCGCGGCCTCGCCGCCGAACTCGCCTCCTACGACGGGGCCGCCGAACTCGAACGCGGCCTCGACATCCTCCTCTCCGGCCTCGCCCCCGGAGCACCCTGACCCGCCGCGAGCACCGGCCACGGCCCGCGCCGGGCCGCCGACCGCCACGACGGGGACGCCACCGAAAGGAGCAGCACCGGCTCCGCCCCGCGGAGCACCGCACCACCGGGGGGAACAGGAACGAAGGTCATCATGATCATCCTCGGAGTCATCCTCCTCGTCATCGGCTTCCTGGCCGGCATCCCGGTCCTGTGGACCATCGGCATCATCCTCGCCGTCGTCGGCCTGGGCCTGGTGCTCGCGGGCGCGCTCGGCCACGAGGTGGCCGGCCGCCGCCACTACTGGTGACGCGACACCCCTCCCCGCACCGGCGGGGTGCCCGGCCCCGGTGGGCCGGGCACCCCGCCTCCGCTCGAACGGGCCGCCCCCGGGCGGCCCGCGACACGGCTCCGGTCCGCCGCCTACGCCGACGCGGGCCAGGACGCGGCCCGGCTCCGGGCGGCGCCCGCGGCCAGCAGCTCGCTCGCGGTCCTGGTGTTCGCCGGGTCGGCGGCCGCGGCCATCAGCCGGGCGGCGTCGGCGCTGTCCGTCCCCGGCGGGACGACCAGCAGTTCCAGTCGGCGCGGAGCGTACGAGCACACCATGATCATGTGCTCGTCCTGCTCGGTGGTGTACCAGCCCGCGTGGACGGTGTGCCCGGTGACCGGGATGCGCCGGGGGATGACGGGCCACTGCGCGGGGTTGACGGTGATCCGGGTGATCCGGCCCCACCGCTCGTCGATCTCGGCGGCCAGCGAGGGGAGTTCGAGGAGGAGGTCGCGCGAGCGGGGCCACCAGGCGCCGTCCAGGCGGCCGGGCCGGGCGCTCTGGGGGGCCAGGGAGAGCCGTGGGGTGGATTCCAGGGCGGTGGGCACCGCCGCGGCACGGTCGGACATCGCGGTCATGACTGAGACCTGTCTCCGGGCCCGGCCGAGGAAGCCGGGTCCGGCATCGCCGTTCGCCGGAGACGACGCCAGTATCCGGTGCCGGCATGCGAGGTGCCTTCGGTGATGTCCAGCCTACTCTCCGTCCCCCTCCCCCGCCCCGTCCTCCCGTCCCGGCGGGCGGGCACGCGGTGTCCGGTCCGGCACGGATCTGACGGTGCACCAGAATGGTCGGGTGCCACGAGGCGCCCGCCCGGTGGCCGAACCAGAGGAGAGCCCGTGACGCGGTACGGCGTGGACCCGGACCGACACGACCTGATCGCCGCCTGGGGCACCGGCGAGGGCGACCTCGTCACCCGCGTCGCCGTCCTGTCCCCGGAGGCCGGCACCTCCGCCCTCCTGGGCCTGGCGCGCGCCCTCACCCAGCTGTCGGACGCCGCATGGCGCACCTACACCCACCCCGGCGGTTCCCCCGGCGCCCCCGACTCCCCCGGGGCGGACTCCGACGAGCGCCGCCGCGAGCGGGAACGCGACCGCTTCGGGGGCGTCGCCGAGGCGATCACCGCGCCCAACCTCCCCCACGGCGGCACCATCGCGGTCTCCTACAGCCGGATCCTCGAATCCGCCCACCGCGTCGGACGCGCCCTGCTGGACCTCGACGACCCGGCCCTCACCGGGGCCGTCCTCTCCGACGTCGCGACCGAGCTCGCCGCCGTCGAGAACGCGGAACTCGGCGACCTGACCGGCCGCGCCCAGCAGGCCGTCATGCTCAGCCGCGAGGACGCGTCCCCCGTCCAGGTCGCCGCCGCCGACCACCTCCTGGACCAGGACCCCTTCGGCCCCGACCCGCTCTTCTCCACCGTCGACCCGACCGCGGCCGCCGTCGCGGCCGCCCACTGGCTCGCCGCCGCGGCCGAGGTCGCCGCCACGACCTCCGGCCGCGCCCCCGCCACCGTGGTCATCGAGGCGGACACCATCGAATCGCTGCCCTACGAGACGCCGAGCCTCGTCCTCGGGCTCCTCCACGACGGCGCCACCCCGTACGAAGCCGTCACCGGCCTCGTGCGCCACGCCATGCAGATCACCGACGGCCTGCTCCCCGACCCGGCCGCCGTGCGCGAACAGCTCGAAGGGCTGGAGGAGGCCCTCACCGACTACACCGGCGAGGACGAACCCGACCTCGACGACGTCGCCCTGCGCCTGACCCCGCTCGACCCGCGGCGCCCCGCCCGCGACCTCCTGGAGGACCTCCTCGCCGGCATCCACGGCTGCTGGCTGCTCCACCGCGAGTACGCCGAGGCCGACGAGCGCACCGGCACCGGCGGCGCGCCCGGCGCGCCGGACGACGAGCTGGCCGAACGGCAGCAGCGGGCCAGCCGCGAACGCTTCGCCCGGCTCGTCCGCGAAACCGCCGCCCTCCGCCACGACCGCCTCATCTGACCCCGCGTCCGACCGGCCGAATTCCGGGACGGGAATTCCGGGTGCCGCCGAAAAATCCGGGCACGTTTCTCCGCCCGTTGCGGGCCGGGGGCTGTTACAGTCGACGTAGTTGCAGTAATGGTCCCCATGAAATTCGTGTGCGCCTGCTGATGTTTCGCGGGCGCATTTTTATTTTCCGGATCCTCTCCGGGCGGGTTCCCATCACGGTGACTCGGCATCCGCACCGTGCGGGCGCCGGAAAGCCCCGAAGGAGATTTTTCACATGACCAACGGCACTGTGAAGTGGTTCAACGCGGAGAAGGGCTTCGGCTTCATCGAGCAGGAGGGCGGCGGTCCGGACGTGTTCGCCCACTACTCGAACATCAGCGCCGGTGGCTTCCGGGAGCTGATCGAGGGGCAGAAGGTCGAGTTCGACGTCACCCAGGGCCAGAAGGGCCTGCAGGCGGAGAACATCCGCCCGCTGTAGGAGTAGGTACGTCCGCCGCCGTGGCACCCGCCCGGCGGCGAGGGCGCTCCGGTCAGCCGGACGGCGCGTCGGCGCCGCCCGGCGCGGCGAGCAGGAACGCGGTCCGGTCCGCGGTGAGGACGCCGAGGGGGTAGCCCTCCTCGTCGACCACGGGCCAGACGGTCAGGCGCTTGACCCGCATGGCGACGGCGGCGAGGGCCAGCCCCATGGTCGGCCAGGCGAACGGGCCGCGCTGGTGGGCGGTGGCGCCGACCGTGGTCCGGCCGGTGTGCCCGGTGCGCCGGGGACGGACCGGGGCGGAGCCCAGCCCGGTCCGGGTGACGACGCCTTCGCAGCGACCGTCGTGGTCGCGGACCAGCAGGTACTCGGCCCCGGAGCCCCGCAGGACGTCGTTCGCGCGGTCGACGGTGCTGTCGTCGGCGATCTGGTGCCCCCACGGCTCCATCGCGTCGGCGACGGTGAGACCGCGGCGGTGCCGCAGCGGGAGGTCGGGGCGTTCGGTGGCGGTCACGGGGCTCACCGCTTCCTCTCCGGCGGCCGCGCGCGGGCGGCTGCCGGGCTTTCGTTCACCCAGAACGAGGCCGGAACGGCTACCGGGATGCGGGATGCCCTGGACGTCTTCGAGGCTACTCCTGCCCGGAGCGGGAGCCGCGGGGCCCCGACCCCGACCGCGGCCCGGCAGTCGGGTCGTGCGGAGCGCGGGGCACTCGCGGTGCGTGGCGGCCGGGCCGCTCAGCGCCACTCGATCAGGAACAGCGTCGCGTCGTCACTGGTGTGCCCGCCCCGGCGGGCCTTCAGCGCGTGCGAGAGGGCGCGCACCGTGGCCCGCACGCCGGAGCCGGTGCGCTCGATGCGGTCGACCCAGTCGATCAGCTGCTCCTCGCCGAACTGCTCGCCGCCCGCGCCCCGTTCCTCGACCAGGCCGTCGGTGAAGCACAGCACCCGGTCCCCGTGCCGGAGCTCCCGTTCGCTGATCACCGGCTGCTCGCCGCCGAACCCGACCGGCAGCGTGGTGGCGCTCTCCAGCCGCTGGACGACCGCGCCGCCGCGGATCAGCAGCGGCTCCGGGTGACCGGCGTTGACCCACTGGAGGTGGCCGGTGGCGGTGTCGAGCCGCATCATCTGCGCCGTGACGAAGTGGTCGGGGCCGAACTGCTCGGCGACGGCCCGGTCCATGAAGGCGTAGATCTCGGCGAGCCCGACGCCCGCGCGGCGGGCGTGCCGGTACGCGCCGACGGCCACCGTCGCCATGGTGGCCGCGTCCAGGCCGTGGCCCATCGCGTCCAGGGTGGCGACGTGCAGCACGTCGTCGTTGAGCGCGTAGTCGAAGCTGTCGCCGGCCACCTGGTAGGCGGGCTCCAGGATGCCCGCCACCGCGACCCGGGGCACGGACATCGACAGCGGCGGCAGCAGCGACCACTGGATCTCGGCCGCCACGCTCATCGGCTCCAGCCGCCGGGCCCGGAAGACCAGGTCGGTGTAGCCGCTCCTGGTGATCAGCAGGTCCGCCACCAGGGCCGACAGCCGCCGCAGCGGCAGCCGGTCGCCGTCGCCGACCGCGTCCAGGGTGAAGGACAGCACCCCCGCCTCGTCCCCGCCGTCCAGCAGCGGCAGGTACACCCGCACCCCGCCGTCCTGCGGCACCTCCACCGCGGTGCCCCGCAGGAACGCCTCACCGGCCGGAGAACCGACGATCGGCAGCGGCGGGCCCCCGATCAGACCGTCGCCGGGCAACGGCACCAGCACCGACTGGCCGTAGTCCTGGAGCAGCAGCGCCGGCTCCCGGCCGCCCAGCCCGGCCACCGCCTCGGCGACCAGCGGGGCGATCAGTGGCGGCGCGAGCTCCCGGGCCCGGTCGAGCAGCACCTCCAGCAGGTGCTCCCCGGGCCCCGCGGGCCGGTCCGCCCCCACCGGCCGCCGTTCGCCGCCGCCGCTCACTGCCATGCCCGCCTCCTGGTCCGCGCCGCTTCCCGCGTCCGCCGTCCCGTCCTTCCATTGCACCCGAGACCGGCCGGGTCCGCCCCCGCCCACGCGGCGGATGCCCCGGCCGCCGTCCACCACACCTCGGGGAAGGGCCCGCGGCCGCGGCTGCCGGGAGCGCGGGGCGCTGCCGGGCCCCGGCCCGGGGACGGCGGACCGGCGACACCGGACTGGCGAAACCGGAATCCGGGTTCATGCTTGTGGTGTGGTGGACGCACCCGGACCGCGCACGGGCTGGACGTTCCTGACCCAGCACGCGCGGGTCCTGCTGATGGTCCCGCGCGACCCGGAGGTCCGGGTGCGCGACGTCGCCGGGGCGTGCGGGGTGACCGAGCGGGCGGTGCAGGGCATCCTGACCGATCTGGAGGACACCGGCTACCTGACCCGCACCCGGAACGGCCGCCGCACCCACTACCGGGTGGCCCGGCACGCCTTCTTCCGCCACCCGGCGGAGTCCCGCCACGAGATCGCCGGACTGCTGGCCCTGTTCGCCGACCTCGACCCCGCGACCGGTACCGACGACCCCCTTCCCGGTGGTGACCATGAACACCGCGCACACCCCTGAGCCGATCGACGTGCCGGGCCGCCCCCGCGCCCGCGGCCGCGAACCCGGCCTCCGGATCACCACGACCGACCTGCCCGGGCACGCGGTGGTGCTCCGCCCCGTCGGAGACCTCGACCACGACCGGGTGCCCGCGCTGGAACGCGCCCTGGCCCGCGCGCTCGCCCGCCGCCCGCGCCGCCTGGTGGTCGACCTGTCCGCCGTGCGGTACTGCGACACCGCCACCCTCCACCTGCTGTTCAAGGCCCACCGCGCCGCCCGCCGCAGCCACGCCGCCCTGCTGCTCGCCCGGCCCTCCGCCCCGGCCCGCAGGCTGCTGGAGATCACCGAGATGGACACCGTCCTCCCCACCCGCCCCAGCCTCCGCGACGCCCTGACCGACGCCCTGACCGACGCCCCCGGGACGGATGCCCGGAGCAGCGGCTGAGGCAGCGCCCCACCCGCCAGCCGGATTCCCGGCATGGCTGCGGCCGTGCCGGGAATCCGGCCCCACGAGCGACACCACGAGCGACCCCACGAGCGACCCCACGAGCGAAAGGGCTCCCCTTGGACGACTCCCGGAACACCGGCGGCGGCCCCGGCCGGGACGAGAGCCCGCAGGAGCGGGCCGACCGGCAGTGGGACGAGACGCTGCAGGAGGTGCGGGTCGCCCAGACCGGGGCGCAGATCCTCTTCGGCTTCCTGCTGAGCGTGGCCTTCACCCCGCGGTTCGGCACCCTCGACGGCTTCGACAAGGGCCTGTACACGGTGACCGTCGTGCTGGGCGCCTGCGCGACCGCCTCGCTGATCGCGCCCGTCTCCTTCCACCGGCTGCTGGCCGGGCACGACCTGAAGCCGGTGCTGATCCGCACCGGCTCCCGCCTGATCGCGCTGGGCCTGGCCCTGCTGGCCCTCACCATCGGCTGCGCCCTGTTGCTGCTGCTGCGCACCGCGACCGGGAACCCGGTGCTCGCCGCGACGGTCGCCGGCTGCACCCTCGCCTACTTCGCCACCACCTGGCTGGTGCTGCCGTTCCTGCTGCTGCGCCACGAGGAGCGCCGCCAGACCGAGCGCTGAGCGGGCGCCGAGCAGGCGCCGAGCGGGCGCCGAACGGGTGCTGAGCAGGCGCCGAGCAGGGCCGACCGTTTGCGGCGGGGGCGCCCGGGCACCCGCGGGGACGCCCGGGCAGCCGCGGGCGGGCCGCGGACGGCGCGGGGAGAGGAGTCCCGATGAAGGCGGCAGCGGTGGTGTACAAGCCGTTCGGCATGGCGGTGGGGGCGCTGGGCGGGGTGGTGGCCGGGGCGGTGTTCAAGCGGGTGTGGCAGCGGGTTGCGCACGAGGACGATCCGCCGGACGCGACCGACGAGGACCGCGGCTGGCGGCAGGTGCTGATCGCCGCGGCGCTCCAGGGCGCGGTGTTCGCCCTGGTGAAGGCGGCCCTGGACCGGTCGGGGGCGACCGCCTGGCGGCGGGTGACCGGGGTGTGGCCGACCGGGTGATCCCCGGTCGGGCCGGGGCCCCGGCCGAAGATCACCCGGTCGGCCCGGTGTGGGTCGCGGGGTCGCGGGTAGCCGCTCGGTGTCCCCGCCGGGCCCGGCCCGGCGGGGGCCGGACCGACCGGTGCAGACAGGAGAGGAGCAGCCATGACCACGCAGGACGGCAAGGACCGGGCCGCCGAGGAGGCGCCCGGGGAGAGCGTGCGCGAGCGTTCGGCCGAGGAGCGCGAGATCACCGCGCCGACCCCGGCCGACGTGCGGGCCAAGGCGGAGGGCAAGGCGGACGAGGAGCCGGAGCCGCCCGCGGCGGACAGCAAGGCGCCCTGACTCCCGGAGCCGGCTCCCGGAGCACCGATGGCCCCGCCCCCCGACGCTCGGGGGGCGGGGCCATCGCCGTGCGGCCGACCGGGCCGGGGGCGTTCAGGGGGTGTCGGGCGGCGGGGTGAGCAGGGCCGAGAGCAGTTCGGCGATGGTGGGCCCGGCGTCGGCGGGGTGGCGCAGTTGGCCGTCGATGACGTGGTAGTGGTTGGTGCGGCCGAGGCGCTCGTGGGAGAGGTACCCGGCTTCCTCCAGGTCGGAGATGATGCGCTGCACCGCGCGCTCGGTGAGCAGGCAGCGGGCGGCTATGTCCCGGACCCGGATGCCGGGGTCGCGGTAGATCTGGATCAGCACCCTGGCGTGGTTGGTCAGGAAGGTCCACTGGCGGCTGGGTTCGACGGCTCTCTCCACCGGCCCAGCATAGGTAGTGCGATTCACGATTCCGAATGCATGACATACTTTTCGTGCATTCATTGACGTATGTCATGCCCGCGGGGAGAGTGGACGGAGTGCCGCTCCCCCGAACCGGCGCCTGGAGGCGATGTAGTGACGGCCCTGCCCCGGCGGTACCGACGGTCCGTCGTGGTGCGCACCCCGGACCTGCGGATCGAGACCCGCCGCACCGGCGGGACCGTCCGGTGCGCCCTGGTCGGCGCCCTCCACCAGGACAACGAGCGGGTGTTCGCGCGGGCGCTGCGGGACGGGCTGCGCACCCGCCCGGCCCGGCTGTCGGTCGACCTGCGGGCGGTGGACCTGTTCACCTCGTCCGCCCTGGACACCCTGCTGCGGGCCGGGGACGAGGCCCGCGCCCTCGGGGTGGCGCTGGCCCTGGACTCGCCGTCGCGCTGCGTGCGCCGGGTGCTGGAGCTGACCCGGACGACCCCCTACCTGGTGGTCGAGGACGGCGGGGCGGCCCGGGTCCGGCGGCGCTCCCGGACGAGGCCGCCGGGAACGCCGCGGGCCGACCGGGGTCCGGTCGGCCCGCGGGACTGCGGCGCGTTCAGGCGGCGGCGGGGGTGACCTGCGGGACGGCGGCGGGCTCGCGGCGCACCAGCAGGGCGCGCCGCTCGTCCTCGGTCAGGCCGCCCCAGACGCCGTAGGGCTCCTGGGTGGCGAGGGCGTGCCGCCGGCACTCCAGCCGGACCGGGCAGCCGGCGCACACCCGCTTGGCGGCCTGCTCCCGTTGCCTGGCTTCGGCCCGGCCCTCGCTCGCGGGTCGGAAGAAGACCTCGCTGCCGACGGTGCGGCAGGAGCCTTCGAGCTGCCAGTCCCAGTGGTGCGTCTGAGCGCCGGGGAGGCGGGAGACCTTGGTCACGACGGTGCCTTCCGAACGGAGGTGATCGAACAACCGCCGTCTAACCGCTCCCCCGCCGGTCATGCACGCCGGTGGCGATTCGATCAGCGGCCGGGGTCGGTGCGGGCGAACTCCGGGCCGTCCGCGGCGTCCTTGGCCCGCTCGTCGGGCGCGGGGGCGCCCTCGGCGGTCATCCGGGCCTCGGGGGTCTCCAGCGGCCGTCCCGCGGGGGCGCCGTCGGCGGCCCGCAGGGCGGGCAGCACCTGCGTCCGGTAGGCCTCGAAGAAGGCGTCCTGGTCGGGGCCGATCTGTCCGACGTACACCTCGTCGAAGCCGGCCCGCGGGTAGGCGCGGACCGCCTCGACGTGGGCGTCGACGTCGTCGCCGCAGGTGATCGCGTCGGCGACCATCTCCCGGGTGACGAGCGTGCTGGCCTGCTCGAAGTGCGCGGGGGTGGGGAGCACCTGGGCGAGCTCGCCGGGGAGCAGTTCGGTGGGCCAGCGGCGGTGCGCCTCGTCGATCGCCTTGTCCCGGTCGGCGCCCCAGCAGACCTTCAGCCCGCCGACGACCTTGCCGGTGCCGCCCGCGTCCCGGAAGACGGCGACCAGGTCGGCGTCGGGCGTCATGGTGACGAAGCCGTCGCCGATCCGGGCGGCCGTCGCGGCGGCCTTGGGGCCGAACCCGGAGACCAGGATCGGCAGCCGGCCGCGCGGCGCGGTGTAGAGGCGGGCGTTGTCGACGGTGTAGTAGGGGCCGCGGTGGTTGACCCGGCTGCCGGTGAACAGTTCGCGCATCACCTCCACGGCCTCCTCCAGCATCTCGGCGCGCTCCTCGAAGGAGGGCCACCGGTCGCCGAGGACGTGCTCGTTGAGCGCCTCGCCGGTGCCCACGCCGAGGGTGAAGCGGCCGTCCAGCAGGACGCTGGAGGTGGCCGCCGCCTGGGCGGTGACCGCCGGGTGCAGGCGGACGGTGGGGCAGGTCACCAGGGTGGTGACGGGCAGGTCGACGGCCTGCGAGAGCGCGCCGATCACCGACCAGACGAAGGCGCTGTTGCCCTGCGCCTCGTTCCACGGGTGGAAGTGGTCGGAGATCGCGAGCCGGGTGAACCCGGCGTCGCGGGCCTGCTCGGCCTGGCGGATCAGCTCCTGCGGGGTGAACTCCTCGCAGGACAGGAAGAACCCGTACTCGGTCATCACGTCTCCTCGGGTCGGTCCGTAAGGGTTTCCGGGGCCCGCATCCCCTCGGGCCACTTGCGGGTGTCGCGCGGCGGCACGTACGGCTCCTCGTCGGGCGGCAGCCCGCCCTCGACGGCCCGCTCGCGGGCGAGTTCGGCGTCGAACTCCAGGCCGAGCAGGATGGCGAGGTTGGACAGCCACAGCCAGACCAGGAAGACGATCACCCCGGCGAGGGTGCCGTAGGTGCGGTTGTAGGAGGCGAAGTTGGCGACGTAGGCGGCGAAGCCGCCGGAGAGGACCAGCCAGAGCAGGACGGCCAGCAGGCTGCCCGGGGAGATCCAGCGCCAGCCGCGGCCGCGCACGTTGGGGGCCGCCCAGTACAGCAGCGCGACCATGAGGGTGACCAGCAGCACCAGGACCGGCCACTTGGCGATCGACCAGACCGTGACGGCGGTGGCGCCCAGCCCGAGGACGTCCCCGGCGCGCTGGGCCACCGGGCCGGTGAAGACCACGATCACCGCGCTGGCCAGCAGCAGCACCATCATCAGCAGGGTCAGGCCGACCCGCAGCGGGGTGACCTTCCACACCGGGCGGCCCTCGGGGATGTCGTAGACCGCGTTGGACGCCCGGATGAACGCGGCGACGTAGCCGGAGGCCGACCAGAGCGCGCCCAGCAGGCCGACCGCGGCCAGCACCCCGCTGGTGCCGCGCCCGTCCTGCAACTGCTCGACCGAGCTGCGCAGGACGTCCCGGGCCGGGCCGGGGGCGAGCTGCTGGAGGTTGTCGAGCACCGTGTCGGTGGCGGAACGGCCGAGCAGCCCGAGGATCGAGACCAGCACCAGCAGCGCCGGGAAGACCGCCAGCACCCCGTAGTAGGTCAGCGCGGCGGCCCGGTCGGGCAGTTCGTCATCCAGGAACTCCTTCCCGGTGCGCCGGAGCACCGCGACCCAGCCGCGGGCCGGGAGGTCGGTCGGCCCGTCCGGCCCGGTGCTCCCGCGCTCCCCGGGTTCGCGCTGCGGCCTCCGCGCGTTCGTCCCGTGCGCGTTCGTCCCGTGCGCGTTCGTCCCGTCCACGTTCGTCTCGTGCGCGCTCATCCGGCCCGGACCGCCTCGATCACGAAGCCGCTGCGCGGCCGGGCGATCATCCGGTCGAGCGGGATGCTCAGGTCCTGGGCGGGCAGCACGTACTCCAGCCGGGCCAGCCGCACCGACAGGTCGGTCAGCAGCCCGACCACCACGGCCTCGCCCGGGCAGCGGTGGCCGCTGCCCGGGTCGCCGCCGCCCTGCGGGACCAACTGCCGGACGTCCTCCGGGCGTTCGAGGAAGCGTTCGGGGCGGAAGGCGTACGGGTCGGGCCACAGCGCCGGGTCGTGGTTCTGCCCGTACAGGTCGAGCAGCACCGTGGTGCCCTCGGCGATCGGCTCCCCCCGGTGGGTCAGGTCGGCGGCGGCCCGGCCGCCGACGAACGGGGCGAACGGGTAGAACCGGCGGACCTCCTGGGCGAACGCCTCCGCGTGGGCCGGGTCGCCGGTGGCGAGCGCCGCGCGGGTGTCCGGCCGGCGGTGCGCGGCGTGCGCGGCGAAGGCGACGTACCAGCAGACCGCGACGGTGGGGCGGATCAGGTTGAGCACCTCGACGGCCGCGACCCGGGGCTCCAGCGGTTCGCCGTCCGCGTCCCGGTGCAGCGCCACCCGCTCGACCGGGCAGCCGGCCGGGAGCGGCGCGGTGCCGTCCCGGACGCCCTCGACGATCCCGGCGATCCAGGCCTCCCGGCGGCGGCGGGCCAGCCGGCCGCGCCAGTGCCGCGGGCCCGGGGTGGCGAAGCCGTCGACCATCGCGACCAGGTCGGCCGCCAGCGGGCCGGCGCCGTCCTCGGGCAGCGGCAGGCCGGCCCACCGGCAGGCGCCCTCGGTGAGGACCCGGGCCGCCTCGTCCAGCAGGACCACCCGCCCCCGCCCGGCCCAGTCGTCCACCGCGGCCTCCCAGGCCGCGCCGACCTCGTCGACCAGGGCGCGGACCCGGGCCGGGTCGGCCAGCAGCGAGAGGAACATCGCCTTGCGCAGCCGGTGCGCCGGGCCGTCCAGCGCGTGCACGGCGCCGTGCCCGAAGAGCGTGCTCTTCACCGGCTCCGGCAGCGCGCCCGCCCGCCGGACGTGCCGTTCGTCGTAGAAGAACCGGACGGCGTCCGGGCCGTGCAGGGCGACCGCGGGCCGGCCGGCCAGCCTGGTCCGCACGACCGGGCCGGGATGGCGTCGGCGCAGGTCGGGGAGCCACGCGTAGCCGCGGGCCAGCAGCGGGAGGGTGTTGTCCCACCGGGGGTGGTGTCGTCGGTGCATGGCCGTCGGCTGCCCCGGCCGGGGAATCGGAAACGGCGGGAACCGCCCGGAACCGGGGCTTCCCCCGGGTGGCGCACCCGCCCGGGCGCGGGCCGCTCCGGGCGGGCCGGTCGCGGGGGTCTCAGTTCGGCCGCTCGGCGAGCAGGTAGTCGGCGGTGCCGGTGAGGTGCAGCAGGCGGTCCAGGTGGGCGGGGCGGTGGTCGAAGCGCAGGGTGCGCCCGGCGGCGTCGACGTCGCGGCGGATCTGGAGCAGTGCGGACAGGCCCATGGAGTCGCACAGCGTCATGCCCGCGCAGTCCACCCGGACCACGTCGACCGGCGGGCGGGCGGCCAGGTGGACGGTGACCTCCCGGACCAGCCCCTCGCAGCTCTCGTGGTCGAGTTCGCCCTCCACCGGGACGGTGACCGTGCGGGGCCCGGGCCCGGACGGGGTGGTGCTCACGCGGCGGCCCCCGTCCCCAGGGCGGCGGTCAGGACGGCGACGCTGCGCGGCAGGTCGCGCAGTTCCTCGCGCAGCACGGCCAGCGCGGCGGCGAGCAGCACGTCCGGGACGGAGCGGGCGAGCAGGATCTCCCTGGTCCACCCCGCGAACGCGGTGAACAGCTCCGGGTCGCCGGTGTAGAGGGCGACCGCCAGGTGCTCGACGACGTGGGCCAGGTCGTCGAGGGTGTGCTCGCGCTGGAGCGGGGTGTAGGAGCGGACGGCGGGGTGCTCGCGCTCCATGGCGGCCATCACGGCGCCGACCAGCTCGCGGGAGCTCCGGGTGACCAGGGTGTACTCCTGGTCGGCCAGGTGCGGGAGGTCGTCGACGGGCTGGTGCGGGGAGGCGGGCAGCGGCAGCCCCCGGGCCAGCCGCTCGGCCGCGGACCGGGCGTCCGGGGCCCAGGCGTCGGCCCCGAGCAGCCGGGCGTGGCGGCCGTCGGGGCCGAACGCGGCGCCGCCGGCGATCACCGGCACGCCGGCGGCCTGGGCGGCGGTGACCGCGGTGTGCGCGGCGGGCAGCCGGGTGGACAGCGAGGCGGACAGGGCCAGCGCGTCGGGGGCGGTGCGGTGCAGGTGCGCGATCAGGTGGGGGGTGGGGCACTGGGCGCCGAGGTAGTCGACCCGCCAGCCGCGCAGCACCAGCACCTCGGCCAGCAGCCGGGCCGGGAAGGCGTGCCACTCGCCGGCCACGCAGGCCACCGTGACCCGCCCGCGCTCCGGCGGCGCCGCGGCGGCGGCGAACGCGGGATGGCCGGTCACCAGGGCCACCACCCGCTCGTTGACGGCGGTGGCGGCGTGCTCCTGGATCACCGTGATCCGGTCGGCCGCCCACTCCCGGCCGACCCGGGCCTGGAGCGCCCCGATCACGTCCAGCAGCAGCGCCTCCGGGTGCAGCCCCGCCTCCAGGGCCCCCACCGCGAGGTCGGCGGCCCGGGCCTGGTCGCCGCCGAGGACGGCCTCCCAGAGCCGCTCGGTGAGGACCGGCACGGACGGAACGGGGGCGGGGGCGGTCCGGGCGGGTTCCCGCGCGGGTTCCCGGGCGGGGCGGCCCGGTCGGAGGGTGGTGGTCGGTGTCTCGGCGTTCATGCGGCGCTTCCCCGTCGTCCTGCGGTCACGGCCAGGTGGCCGCGCGGGGGCGCGGCGATGACCATGACCGCCATGTCGTCGTGCCGGCCGTCCCGCAGCCACTGCGCGGTGAGCATCTGGACCCGTTCCACGATCGCCTCGGCGGGCATGCCCGCGCACTGCGCGAGGGCCTGGCGCAGGCGGTGGTCGCCGAACTGCTCGCGGCCGGTGGGCCCGCCCTTGGCCTCGGTGATGCCGTCGCTGTAGAGGACGCAGGCCTCGCCGGGGTCGAGCAGGACGGTGTCGGTGTGGGTACTGGCCTCGGGCAGGACGCCCACGATGCTGCCGAGGGTGGTGGATTCGGTGACCCGGCCGTCCGCCCGGACCACCATCGGCGCGGGGTGGCCGGCCGCCGACAGCCGGACCCGCACCCGGTCGCCCTCGCGGCGCACGGAGGCCAGCACCAGGCTGGCGAAGCGGGTGTGACGGGAGGTCAGCAGGGCCCGGTTGAGCAGGTTGAGGACGCGCCCGTGGTCGTCGGCGAGCGGCAGCAGCGCGTGCAGCGTGTTGCGGACCTTTCCGGTCATCACGGCGGCCTCCAGGCCCTTGCCGCTGACGTCGCCGAGCAGGGCGAGGGTCTCGCCGTCCGGGTCGGCGGCGGGGTGGACGTCGTAGAAGTCGCCGCCGATCCGGTCCCGGTCGACGGAGGCCCGGTAACCGCCCGCGAAGTCCACCCCGTTGAGGTGTTCGAGCCGGGGCGGGAGGAGTTCGCGCATCAGCAGGTCGGTGACGGCGGCCTGTTCGGAGTACATGACGGCGGCGGACACCGCGGCACCGGCCCGGGCGGCGAACATCCGGGCGAAGACCTCCTCCTCGGTGGCGAACGGCCCGCGGCCCGGCGCGCGCAGCAGCACCAGCGCCCCGGCGGGGACGCCGTGCCCGGGCAGCGGGGTGACCAGCACCGAGCCGACCCGGCCGAAGCCCGCGGGCACCAGCCAGCGCGGGGTGGCGTCCGGGTCGATCCAGCGGGAGGGCACCGGCGGGAAGCCCTGGAGCGCCTCGGCCAGGCCGGGCACCTCCGCCGGATCGGCCCGGGCCTGGACGTGCGCCGGGTCGCCGCCGCGCAGGCAGGTCACCAGGTGCAGGGTCCGTCCGGCGCCGGGGGCGACCAGCACGGCGGCGTCCGCCAGGTGCAGCGCCGACTGGCGGGCCGCCGTCTCCAGGATGCGGTCGACGTTCAGCGAGGACAGCAGCAGGCCGGACAGCCGGGTCAGCAGTTCCCAGTCGCAGGGGCCGGCGCCGGCCGTGCGCGGCAGCAGGCCGGCGCAGCCCTCCGGGACGACGAACCACCACGCGGTGCTGCCGTCGGGCCGGGGCGAGGGGTGCGCCTCGACCGGGCCGGCGACCGGGTCGGTGTGCCGGACCACGCCCGCCGGGGCGCCGTCGGACGGGGCGCCGTCGGACGGGCCGGACGGCAGGTCCAGGTGGGCCCGCAGCAGCCAGTGCGGCACCCGGACGGGGCCGCCCTCCGGGCCGGCCAGCAGGCGGCGGGCGCTGTGGCTGGAGTGCAGCAGCCCGCCGTCGGGGCCGAGCACCGCCACCGGGTAGGGGGAGGCGGCGAGGAACTCCCCGCCGGCGGTCGTGGTCGGGGAAGTCGAAGATGCCATCGTCCGGGCCCTGACTGGCCCTCACCTCGCAATCGGGTTTCCGCCGTCCGGCCCGGGCCCGGAGGCCCGCCGCGGTCGGCGGGTTTGGCACGAGCTGCCGGGACCGTGCGAACACGTCCGGCGGGCCGCACCCGAACCGCCATGCTACCGCCGCCCGGTGGGGCCCAGGGCCGGTCGGCGTTCCGGGGCGGGCGGGGAGCGCGGGTCGGGGCCGGTCGGGGACCGGGGGGCGGCGGCCGACTACCATGCCGGGTATGACCGATCACCCACACGGCGCGGCCGGAACCGGCCCGGTGGACGTCGAGACGGTTCGGGCGCGGGGCGAGTTGGACTGGGAGGACGCCCAGGACTTCGTGCAGCGGTTGACCGCGGTGCTCGACCGTCCGCCGCGGCTGCTGGTGGTGGACCTGGCCGACGTCACCTTCGCCGACTCCTCGGTGCTGCACGGCCTGCTCACCGCCCACCGCCGGATGGCGGAGGCCGGCGGGCGGCTCGTGCTGGCCGGGCCGCTGCGGGAGCCGGTGCGCCGACTGCTCGACCTGGCGTCCGCCACCGGGTACCTGCACGTCGCGGCGGACGCGGAGGCCGCGGCGCGCTGCGCACCCGTACCGGCGCCCGCACCGGTCGCGACCCGCCCGCCGCGGGCCCGCGGGGTGTGAGCCGCCCGCCGTCCGAACGCCGGGCGTCCGAAGCACCGTTCCCGTCCCGTCCGATTCGAGGTCATCCGATGTCCCGCGCCGAGACCGACCCGACCCGGCGGCACCCTCCCACCGGCCACCGGCCCCGCTCCGGCGTCGCCGGGTGCGCGGTGCGCACCGCGGCCGATGCCCGGGCCGTCGTCACCGAGGCGCTCGCCCGGCACTCCGCGGCCGGGGGCCGGCTGCTCGGCGACGCCTGTCTGGCCGTCACCGAGCTGGTCACCAACGCGATCCGGCACGCCGGCGGGGTGACCGGGTTCGCCGCCCGGGCGAGCGAGGGCGGCAGCGTGCTGACCATCGAGATCGAGGACGCCTGCGACGCGCACCCGCGCGGGGACCGGGCCAACCTCCAGGACCCCACCCTGCTGGGCGGCCGGGGCTGGCCACTGGTGCAGTTGGTCGCCACCGAGTGGGAGATCCACCCGCTGCCCGGGGGCGGCAAGCGCATCCGGGTCGTCCTGACCGCCTGACCGCCGACCGCCTGAGCAGCAGCTGTTCAGGCCGCCGTTCAGGCCAGCAGCCGGGCGAGGCCGAGGTCGAGGTCGAGGTGGGCGGACTCGGTGCCGGGGGGCACCTGGGCGAAGGTGTCGGCGAGGAACGCGTCGACCGTCGCGGCGGGGGCGCTGATCACCGCGCGGTCGGTGCGGCTGCCGAGGGTGACCAGGACCCGGCCGTCCACGCCGGGGGCGACCAGCACGTCCCCCTCGCCGGACCGGGCGTGCCGGCCCTCGGCGAGCAGTTCCCGGCCGAACCACCAGACGAGCTCCTCGTCGCCGGGGCGGCGCGGCGGGAAGGCCAGCCCGACGCCGTAGGGCAGGGTCGGGTCGAAGCGCAGCTCTCCCGCGAGCAGGACGTGGGGGTAGGGGCTCTCCGGGAGGGTGACGGAGATCGGCCTGGACACGGCGGCGGGCATGCGGGTCCCCATTTCCTGTTCGTGAGCTGGTGCGCCGGTGGCGTGCCTGCGGGAGCGGCCCGGTGCGGGCGGGCCTGCGCACGGGTGGCGGCGTCGACGCGGCTACCCGGGGCGGCAAGGTCCAAGCGGTCGATGCGAAAACGTTATCCGGGGCCGCGAACGGGTTTCCGTCCGGCCGGGGCGGGCAGCCGAGGGGCGGTCGGCACTCGCCGGCCACCCCCCGACGCGGAGAGGACAGACGATGGACATCGCCACCGGCAGCCCGCTGGCCGAGCACGACCGCGACACGGCCGGGGAGGCGCTGCAGGGCGCCCTGGTCGATCTCGTGGACCTTTCACTGATCGGCAAGCAGGCCCACTGGAACCTGTACGGCCCCCGGTTCCGCTCGGTCCACCTGCAACTCGACGAGGTGGTGGCCACCGCCCGCGACTTCGCCGACCAGGTGGCGGAGCGGGCGGCGGCCATCGGGGTCAGCCCGGACGGGCGGGCCGCCACCGTCGCGGCCGGCGGCCTGCCCGGGGTGCCCGCGGGCTGGCAGGCCGACACGGCGGTCGTGGAGCAGTTGGTGGGCGCGCTCACCGCGGTGGTCTCCCGGATGCGCGAGCGGATCGCGAAGACCGGCGAGCCCGACCCCGTCACCCAGGACCTGCTGATCACGGTGACCGCGGCGCTGGAGAAGCACGCCTGGATGTTCCGGGCCGAGCACGCGGAGCGGCCCTGACCTGCAGCGTTCCCCCCGCCGAAGAACCGCCGAAAAATTCTCGGCCGCTCCCGCATACCCTGGGGCGATCGGGGCAGAAGGCGCGCGGTGACCCGACCGACCGGTCCGGGTCGCCGCGCGCCGTCATGCGACGGCCGGGTCCCCCCGACCACGGGGGCCTAATGAGCGAGGAGAACGCCTGATGGCGGTGGAGCGTGCGTCGGAACGGCTCGTGGAGCTGCTCACCCGGGACGATGCGGTGCAGGAGCAGTGGGTGGCGGCCGTGGCGGCGACCCTCGGCGGCCGGATCAGCCGGGCCGAGCTGGAGCGCGAGCTGTCGGAGCTGTACCAGGCCCTGCTGCAGGCGTTGGGCAAGGACGGCCTGAACTGGCAGGGCGAGGCGTACTCGGAGGTCCGCGCCCTGCTGGTGGAGCTCTCCCGGGCCAGGGCCCGGCACGGCTTCACGCCGACCGAGACGGCCGTCAGCGTCTTCGCCGGCAAGGACGTGCTGGAGCCCACCACGGACAGCAGCGCCGAGGACATCACGGCCTACCTGCAGCTGACCCGGCTGCTGGACTCGCTGGGCCTGTTCACCATCGAGGCGTACGCCCGCACCCGCGAGGAGATCATCAGCGCCCAGGCCGAGCAGCTGCTCGAACTGTCCACGCCGGTGGTCAAGTTGTGGGACGGCGTGGTCGCGGTGCCGCTGGTCGGCACGCTGGACTCGGCGCGCACCCAGGTGGTGATGGAGAAGCTGCTGCAGAGCCTGGTGGACTCGGAGTCCGAGCACGCCATCATCGACATCACCGGTGTGCCCGCCGTGGACACCGAGGTCGCCCAGCACCTGCTGAAGACGGTGGTCGCCGCCCGGCTGATGGGCGCGGAGTGCACCATCTCCGGCATCCGCCCGCAGATCGCGCAGACCCTGGTCGCGCTGGGCGTGCAGTTCGGCGACATCGTCACCAAGGCGACCCTGGCCGACGCGCTGCGGCACGTGCTGCAGCAGAGCGGCGGCACCGTCCCCGCCGGTGGCACCCGATGAGCGACCGCGTCCCCGTCCTGAAGATCGGCCAGGTCCTGCTGGTGTCCATCCAGGTCGACCTGGAGGACCAGATCGTCCTCGACCTCCAGGACGACCTGGCCGAGCGGATCGTCGCCACCGGCGCGAACGGCGTGGTCATCGACATCACCGCGCTGGAGATCGTCGACTCCTTCGTCGGCCGGATGCTCGCCAACACCGCCGCGATCTCGCGCATGCTGGACGCCGAGACCGTGGTCGTCGGCATGCGCCCGGCGGTGGCGATCACCCTGGTCGAACTGGGCCTCTCGCTGGGCGGGGTGCGCACCGCGCTCACCCTGGAGAAGGGCCTGGCCCTGCTGGAACGCGACCGTACCGCGCGTACGGCCCGCCCATGACCGGCCCCCGGGTAGCAGACGAGCAGAGCGTGCCGATCAGCTCCAACGACGACGTGGTGCGGGCCCGCCAGACCGTCCGCACGTACGCCCAGCAGTGCGGGCTGTCGCTGGTCGACCAGACCAAGCTGGTGACCGCGGCCAGCGAGCTGGCCCGCAACACGCTGGTGTACGGCGGCGGCGGCCTGATGCGCTGCGCCACCGTGCACAACGGCACCCGCAAGGGCGTGCACGCCGTCTTCGAGGACAACGGGCCCGGCATCCCCGACCTGGACCTCGCGCTGACCGACGGCTGGACCTCCGGCAACGGCATGGGCCTGGGCCTGAGCGGGGCCCGGCGGCTGGTGGACGAGTTCGAGCTGCACAGCGAGCCCGGGGCCGGGACGAAGGTCTCGGTGACCAAGTGGGCCCGGTGACCCCCGCCCTGACCGAGTGCGAGGACACCGTGTGGTTCCGGCACTCGGACTCGCTGCCCGCCGCCGCGCGCGGCGCGGCCCGGCAGCTCGCCCACCGGATCGGCCTGCTGCCCGAGCGGGCCGCCGAGGTGGCGCTCGCCGTCAGCGAGGCCGCCACCAACCTGCGCCGGCACGCCGTCGACGGGGCGATGGTGCTGCGCGTGGTGCGCACCGACACCGAGGCGGCGCTGGAGTTCCTCACCGTCGACAGCGGCCCGGGGATGGCCGACGTCCCCGCCGCGCTGGCCGACGGCTACTCCTCCGGCCCGACCCTGGGCATCGGCCTGGGCGCGATCTCCCGCCTGGCCGACGCCTTCGACCTGCACTCGCTGCCCGGCCGGGGCACCGTGCTGACCGCCCGGTTCTGGAACCGCACCCCGGCCGGCCGGGCGGCGGCCGCCGCGGGCGAACCGCCCGCGGCCGGGCTGACCCGGCCGATGAGCGGACAGGAGCTGTGCGGCGACGCCTGGGCGGTGCGCCCGGCCGGCCGCCCGGCGCCGGGGCCCGCCCCGGTGCTGCCCGCGTCCGCGGCGGCGGCCCGGCTGGACTGGTCGGTGCTGACCAACCGGGCGCCGCGCACCCACACCGTCTCCGGGGCGGTCGGCGGCGGGACGGGCGGCGGCGGGGCGGCCGGCGCCTTCCTGCTGATGTTCTGCGACGGCCTGGGCCACGGCCCGCTGGCCGCCCGGGCCGCCTCCGACGCGACCGCCGCCTTCCACCGCAGCCCCGCGCAGGAGCCCTCCGAGGTGCTGGCCGACCTGCACCGGGCGCTGCGCTCCGGCCGGGGCGGGGCGGTCGCCGTCGCCCTGGTCGAGCCCGTCGCCGCCCGGCTGACGTTCTGCGGGGTCGGCAACGTCAGCGCCTTCGTGGTGGACACCGCGAGCGGGACCAGGCGCTCGCTGCCCTCCTCCCCCGGCATCGTGGGCCACCAGTTGCCCGCGCCGCACACCGTCCGGCAGGAGCTGCCGCCCGGCAGCGTGGTCGTCCTGCACTCGGACGGACTGACCGACCGCTGGCGGGCCGCCGACACCCCCGGCCTGTTCTCCCACCTGCCCGTCACCGCCGCCGCCCTGCTGCTGCGCGAGGCGGGGGTGCGCCGGGACGACGCCGGCGTGGTGATCGCGAAGGGCACCTGGTGAACGCACCGACCGACCGCACGCCCGGACGCCCGGACGCCGACCCGGCCGCGGGCACGGGCGCCGAGCCGACCGACCGCACGGACACCGAGCCGACCGCGCAGCCGGAGTACCCCGAGTACCCGGACGCCGGGCAGCCGGGCCGGCCGCCGGTCGTGCACCTGGGCACCACCTCGGTGGTCACCGCCCAGGACACCTTCGCGCTGCGCCGCAGCGCCCGCGCCGTCGCCGACCTGCTCGGCGCGGACGGCCAGGACGCCGTCCGGCTGGCCACCGCGCTGAGCGAGCTGGGCCGCGGCCTGCTCGGCTCGGAGCGGCTGACCGCCGCGTTCGACCTGCTGCCGGGGCCGCCGGCCTCGCTGCGGGTGACCCTGGTGTGGCGGGGCGGCCACCGGCTGCCCGCCGAGGCGCTGGAGGCGTCCGCCCGGCTGCTGTCCACCCACCACGAGCACGGCGGCGGGGACGGCCTGGTGCAGGTCGAGCAGCGGCTCGGCCACGGCTCCAACCCCGACCCGGCGCCGGAGCTGGTCGGGCAGGCCCGCCACCTGCTCGACGCGCACACCGACCCCAGCGCCCTGGAGGACTCCCGGGCGCAGACCCGCGACCTGATCGCCGCGCTGGAGCACACCCGCGCCCAGCGCGAGGAGCTGCGCCGCCTGAACCGCGAGCTGGAGGAGACCAACCGGGGCGTCCTGGCGCTCTACTCGGAGCTGTCGGAGGAGCTGGAGGAGACCAACCGGGGCGTGGTGGCGCTGTACGCCGAGCTCGACGAGAAGTCGCAGCAACTGCGCGAGGCCAGCAAGGCCAAGAGCAGGTTCTGGGCGAACGTCAGCCACGAGCTGCGCACCCCCGTCAACGCGGTGGTGGGCCTGGCCGAGCTGCTGCGCGCCGACACCGACGTCCCGCCGGAGGAGCGCTCCCGCCAGCTGTCCCTGATCGCGGACTCCGGCCGCACCCTGCTGGCCCTGGTGGACGAGCTGCTCGACGTCGCGAAGGCGGAGTCCGGCACCCTCGACCCGCTGTGGGCGCCGCTGGACCTGCGCGCCGTCCTCACCCACCTGGACGGCACCCTGCGCGGCCTGGCCCGCCCCGGCGTCGCGCTGCGCATCGGCCCCGCGCCCGAGGTGCCCGGGGAACTGCTCGGCGACGAGACGATGCTGGTGCGCATCCTGCGCAACCTGCTGTCCAACGCGCTGAAGTTCACCGAGCACGGGTCGGTGGAACTGACCGCCGCGATCGAGGAGGACCGGGCCGGGGACGCGCCGGACGGCGGGCCGCTGCTGGTGCTGACCGTCACCGACACCGGCGTGGGGATACCGGCCGACCAGCACGAACGGGTCTTCGAGGAGTTCTACCAGGTCAAGGGGGCGCACCAGCGGGGCCGCCGCGGGACGGGCCTGGGCCTGCCGTACGCCCGCCGGCTGACCGAGATCCTCGGCGGCACCCTGCACCTGGACAGCGCCCCCGGGCGGGGCACCACGCTCACCGTCCGGCTGCCCGCCCGGCCGGCCCCGCCGGTCGGCACCCGGCGGGGCGTGCTGGTCGCGGTCGACGACGACCCGGTGTTCCGGGGCCTGCTGCGCCCGCTGCTGCACGAGATCGCCGAGCAGGTGGTGGAGGTCCACGACGGCACGGCCGCGCTGGCCGCCGTCCGCGACGTCCGGCCCGACGGGATCGTCCTCGACCTGCACCTCGGCGACGTCGACGGCTACCAGGTCACCGCCGACCTGCGGGCCGACCCGGCGCTGCGGCACATCCCGGTCGTCATCCTCACCTCGGCCTCGCTGAGCGCCGCCGACCGGGCCCGGCTGTCGCACGCCCGCGCCGTCCTGCCCAAGTCCGGCCTGAGCAGCGGCCGGATCGCCGCCGCCCTGGCCGCCCCCCGCCCCGCCGCGCCGCGCCGGGCGCCGTCCCCCGAGGAGGGGTCATGACCGGCCCCGACACCGGGCCCGCCACCGTCCTGGTGCTCGACGACAACGACGCCACCCGCTACATCGTGGGCAGCTGGCTGCGCCGCTCCGGGCATACCGTGGTCGAGGCGGTGGACGGCACCCAGGCCCTCGCGCTGCTGGAGCGCACCCCCACCGCCGAACTGCCCGAACTCGCCGTGGTGGACATCAGCCTGCCCGACATGACCGGCTTCGAGGTGTGCGAGCGGATCAAGGAGGAGCCGCGCACCGCCACGCTGCCCGTGGTGCACATCTCCGCCACCGCGATCGAGGCCAGCGACCGCACCCAGGGCCTGCACCGGGGCGCCGACGCCTACCTGACCGAGCCGATCGACCCGGCCGAGCTCCAGGCCACCGTCACCGCCGTGCTGCGCTACACCCGGGCCCGCCGGCACGCCGAGCGGCTGGCCGCCCTGGTCGCGGCCCTGCACCGCAGCACGCTCGCCCTGTACGGCGCCGCCGACACGGACGCCCTGGTCACCTCGGCCGCGCTCGGCGCGGTCCGGCTCGGCGCCGCCCGGGCCACCGCCATCGCCCTCGGGCCGGACCGCGCCGCCCTCCACCTGGCGCACCACGACCCGGACCCGCCGGAGGGCACCGGGGTGCGGCTGCTCCAGGCCCCGCCGGTGCTGCTCGACGTCATCGCCCACCACACCCTGGGCGACGCCACCGGCACCGCCACCACCCTGCTGGGCGCCGACGAGTGGCACGAGGTGCTGGCCGGCCACGGGCTGGACGGCGCGGGCCTGCCCGCCGGGCCGGTCGCCCTGGTCGCGGCCCGCACCAAGCCCGGCCGCCCGCTGCTCGCCGTGGTCGTCGACCGGGACGCGGTCGCCGCCCCCGACGAGCGCGGGCTGCTCCCCCAACTCACCCAGGCCGGCGCGCTCGCCCTGGAGGCCCAGCGCAGCCAGGCCGAGGAGCACGCCCTCGCGCTGACCCTGCAGCGCAGCTTCCTGCCCAGCCGGCTGCCCACCGTCCCCGGCGTCGACCTCGCCGTCCGGTACGAGCCGGCCTCCGCCCGCAGCGAGATCGGCGGCGACTTCTACGAGGCCATCGACACCCCCGCCGGGCTGCTGCTGGCGATCGGCGACGTGGCCGGGCACTCGCTGGAGGCCGCGATGGCGATGGGCGAACTGCGCCACGCGCTGCGCGCCTACGCCATCGAGGGCCACGACCCGCAGACCCTGCTGCACCGGCTGGACGTGCTGCTGACCCGGCTGCGCCCCGGCCTGACCGCGACGGTGTGCCTGGTGCTGATCGCCCCCGACCGGCGCAGCGTCCGGGTCGCCAACGCGGGCCACCTGCCGCCGCTGCTGCGGCTCCCGGACGGCTCCGCCCGCTACCTGACCGAGCACGGCATCCTGCTCGGCCTGAACGTGCCGCAGCCGCCGCCGGTCGACTACCCGGTACCGCCCGACGCCACCCTGCTGCTGGTCACCGACGGCCTGATCGAGGTGCCCGGCGAACACCTGCAGAGCAGCCTGGACGCGCTGCGGGACGCCTTCGCCGGCGCCCCGGCGGAGCTGGACCCGGCGGCCGACCTGCTGCTCTCCTCGTTCGCCCGGGCCCAGACCGACGACGTCGCCCTGCTGCTCGCCCGACTGGACTGAACCCGCCGCGCCCCACCCGACCCCGCCCGACCCCCGCCGCACCCCGCCCGCAGGCCCACCCACCACGCACCGTACGGAGCCCCGTGCCCGAGTACGCCCTGACCATCGAGGTCCGCACCCATCCCGTGGGGGCGACCGTCGTCGTGCTCGCGGGCGAACTCGACTACCACACCGCGCCGCGCCTGCACCGGGCCGTGGAGCGCACCGCCGAGGCGCTGCCGCTGGTGCTCGACCTCGCGCTGCTGAGCTTCTGCGACTCGCTCGGCGTGGCCGAGCTGCTGTTCGCCTTCCGCCGCACCCAGAGCGCCGGCACCGCGCTGGCCCTGGTCAGCCCCTCCACCGACGTCAGCCGGTTGCTCGCGATGACCGGCGTGGACCGGCTGCTGCCCTGCCACGCCACCGTCGACGCGGCGGTCGGCGCGCTGCGGCCGGGCGGGGGCTGACCCCGGGCGCCCCGCCGCAGCGCCTCACCCCTCGGGCCGGGCCGGGCCGTGCGGGGCGAGTTCGGGCTCCAGCCCCTCCGCGAGCGGCGGCGGGACGGGACGGCCGGTCTCCCGCCGCCAGCCCTCGAACGCCCAGGCGGTGGCGGCGACCAGGGCCAGGCCGAGCAGCCACCCGCCCAGCACGTCGCTGGCCCAGTGCACGCCGAGCGCGACCCGGGTGAACCCCACCCCCAGCACGCTCAGCACGGCCAGCCCGCGGGCCGCCCGGCGCCACGGCGGGCGCAGCACCGGGGAGAACACCAGCAGCAGCACGGTGCAGCAGGTCGCCGCCGTCATCGCGTGCCCGGACGGGAACGAGAAGCCCGGGGCGTGCGCCACCGGGTCGGGCAGCGCGGGCCGGGCCCGGGCGACGGCGGCCTTCACCGCCCAGCCGATCAGCCCGGAGGCGGTCACGGTGGCGGCGGCCCACACCGCCAGCCGCCAGGCCCGCCGCCACAGCAGCCAGGCGACGGCCGCCGCGACCAGCAGCCGCATCGTCAGCGGGTCCCACACCCCGTTGCTGAGGGTGCGCAGCACCGAGAGGGCGGCGGGGTGGTCGCGCACGGTGGTGTGCAGGCGGTGCGCCGCCCCCGCGTCGAGCCGGTGCAGCGGCGGCCAGTTGGCCTCGATCAGCACCAGCAGCAGCGCGGTGGGCACGGCGGCCACCGCGAACGCGGCGACGGCGGCGAGCAGCCGCTCGCCCAGGTGCAGGTCGGCGGTGCGCAGGCGGGCGGTGCGCGGCGAGGAGCGGCGCAGGGCGGGACGGCGGATCACGGCTCCGTCCTTCCCGGGTGCGGCACGCGGGGCGCCGGTTCGCGCCCGGGCGCCGACCCGGAGTCGTTGGCGGGCAGGTGGGCGTCGGGCAGCCCGGTGACGGGCCGCTCGGTGGCGGACGGCTCGGCGGCAGACGGCTCGGTGGCGGACGGCTGGTCGGAGTCCGAGTCGGAGTCGGAGTCGGGCCAGCCGGTCCCGGACAGGTCGGTGGCCAGCGGGTCGGGCAGCACCGGGCCGGGCCGGCCGATCCGGTCGGCCTCCAGCTGGGCGGCGAAGGACAGGCCGAGGAAGAGCGAGATCGCCGTCAGGTACGCCCACACCAGCAGCGAGAACACCACGCTGAGCGGGCCGTAGACGGCGTCGAAGGAGCCGCTCAGGCGCAGGTAGAGGGTGAGCAGCCAGGTCGCCGCCAGCCAGAGCACCAGGTGGACGCCCGCGCCGAAGGCCAGCCAGCTGTAGCCGGGCTGGTGGCGGCGGGGGGCCCGGCGGAAGATCAGGGCGGTCGAGGTGACGGTGAGCAGCACCCCGATCGGCCAGCGCAGCAGGGTCCAGGCCCCGGTGGTGACCGGGCCCAGCCCGAACACCTCGTCGGCGGCCTCGGCGACCTGCGGTCCGGCCACCAGCACCAGGAAGCCGGTGGCCAGCGGCAGGCCCGCGCCCGCCGCCATCAGCAGGCTGCGGCCGTACTTGCGGTCGAAGGGGCGGTCCCGTTCGATCCCGTAGATCCGGTTGGCGCCGCGTTCGATCTGGGACATCGCGGTGACCAGGTTGGCGAGCGCGAAGAGGGCGCCGAACCAGAGCGCGACGGTGCCGCCGGTGCGGTGCCGGCTGCCTTCGAGGACGTCGCGCACCAGATCGGCGCTGGAGGCCGGGGCCATCCGTTCGATGCTGCCCGCGACCAGCTGGCCGAGCGGGCCGCCGTGCAGCGAGGAGGCCAGGCCGACCGCGGCGATCGTGAACGGGACGAGGGCCAGCACCGCCTGGAAGGCCAGCGCCCGGGCGTGGCTGAACCCGTCGGCGTAGCGGAAGCGCACGAAGGCGTCCCGCACCAGCGGCCACCAGGCGCCCCGGCGCAGGGTGTGCACGGCCTCGTCGGCGGAGAGGTGCTCGCGGCCGGGCCTGACCCGGCTGGCGGTTCCCATCAGGCCGCCTCCCGCCCGGACGCGGCGGCCTCTGCGTGCTCGGTGTGCTCAGCAGACGCGGCGGAATCGGTGGGCTCGGCGGACGCGGCAAGCTCGGCGGGCTGCTCCTGCCAGGTGGCGGGGACGCGGACCAGCAGGGCGTCCGGGCGGGCGGTCAGGATCAGCGTCCGGCCGTCGCCGACCGGGTCGCCGTCGCACTCGCGCGGGTGGGCACGGTCGGCGGTCAGCTCGATCCGGCGGCCCCGGAAGTGCTCCAGCGGGGCGGCCGGGCCCTGGCGGCGGGTGCCGGTGAGCAGGGACAGCACCGCCGTGCTCCAGCCGCGCGGCCCCTGCGGCTGGACCAGGACGAGGTCGAGCAGCCCGTCGTCGGGCACCGCGTCGGGCAGCAGGCGCACCCCGCCCTGGAGGGTGCCGACGTTGCCGACGACCGCGGTGCGGACCTGTCGGCGCACCGGCGGGGCGTCGTCCACGGTGACGGTCAGCGGGAAGCGCCGGTCGCGCAGGTGCCGGGCGGCGCCGACCAGGTAGGCGGGCCAGCCGAGGCGGCGCTTGAGGTCGCGGCCGGTGTCGGCCATCACGGCGGCGTCCAGGCCCATCCCGGCCATCGTCGCGGCGGCCCGCACCGGCAGGCCGTCGCCCTCGGCGCGGATCAGGTCGATCCGGCGGGTGCGGCCGGTCAGGGCGGCGGTCAGGGCCGCCTCGGGGTCGGTGGGCAGGCCGAGGTTGCGGGCCAGCAGGTTGCCGGTGCCGCAGGGGACGACGGCCAGGGTAGCGCCGGTGCCGGCCAGGGTCTCGGCGCAGGCGGTGACGGTGCCGTCGCCGCCGCAGGCCGCCACCAGCAGGGCGCCGTCGGCGAGCGCCCGGGCGGCGGCGGCCCGGCCGCAGTCCTCGGCCGCGCCGGGCAGGCGCAGCGGCGGCGCGTACCCGTGGGCGACCAGGACCGCGGAGAGCCGTTCCAGCAGGGCGTCGTCCACCGACACCGGGTTGTGGACCAGGGCGGCGGGCGGGCGCGGCGGTGCGGCGGGGTCGGCCGGGGCGGGGCGTTCCCGGCGTTCCCGCACGGGCAGCGCGTGCGCCACCACCCACAGCGCGGCCGCGCCGTTGAGCAGGCCGAACAGCACGTCGGTGGGGTGGTGCATGCCGCGGTAGAGCCGGCTGGCGGCGACCAGCGCCGGCACCAGCCAGGCCAGCGCGCACAGCGGCACCCGCCACCGTCCGCGCGTCCCGTACAGCGCGAGCAGGCCCAGGCCGCCGTACAGGGCGGTGGCCGCCCCGACGTGCCCGGACGGGAAGCTGGAGGTGGGCAGCGAGCCGTCCAGCCGGACGACGTCCGGGCGGGCCCGGTCCACCAGGTGGGCGGCCGACACGAACAGCACCGCCTGCAGGGTGACCGCCCCGGCGAGCAGTGCGGCCGGCCGCCACCGGTGCCGGAGCAGCAGCAGGAGGGCGGCCACCGCCGTCACCGCGACGATCGCGGGGGTGAAGGCGATCGTGGAGAGCCAGCCGCTCGCCGTGGTCAGGGCGGGGGTGCGGTGCGCGGCCAGCCAGCCGACCAGCCCCTTCTCGCCCGGGTCCCACCAGCCCGTCGGCGGATGGGTGATCAGCAGTCCCGCCGCGACCAGCGCCGTCCCCTGCGCGAGCGCCGCCACCACCGGTGCGACGTACGGCGGCACGCGCCCCTGAGTCCTCGTCATGGCTCCCGTGTCCCCCGGAGCGGCGTTTTCATCCCTGCGTGATCGACTGCACCGCGATTGCCGCCGGTCGGCAGGCGTCGATCGCGGCGCAGCGGGTAACCGAGCGCCCGCCACAGCCACCCGCCCCGGACGGAGCGACCCATGACCACCGAGACCGCGCCCGATCCCGCCCCGGCCGCCGCCGCGCCCGCGCCCGCGCCGATAGCCGTGCCCGCTGCGGCAGCCGGGCCGTCGGAGGGCGGCCGGCTGCTGCGCCGCCGACTGGAGGGGCTGCTCGGCATCGCCGCGACCGAGGGGAACCTGCTGACGCCGCTGCGCAACGGCGACGAGATCTTCCCCGCCATGCTGGAGGCCGTCGACGGGGCGCGGCGGACGGTCGACCTGATGACGTTCGTCTACTGGCGCGGGGAGATCGCCCGGACCTTCGCCCGGGCGCTGGCTCGGAAGGCGGCGGAGGGCGTGCGGGTGCGGCTGCTGCTGGACGGGTTCGGCAGCCGGCTGATCGAGCCGGAGCTGATCGACCTGATGGAGGCGGCCGGCGTCCGGATCTCCTGGTTCCGCCGGCCGGTGCGGCTGTCGCCGTTCAAGCAGAACCACCGCTGCCACCGCAAGGTGCTGGTGGTGGACGGGCGGACGGCGTTCACCGGCGGCGTGGGCATCGCCGAGGAGTGGTGCGGCGACGCCCGGCACCCGGGCGAGTGGCGCGACACCCACGTGCGGGTGACCGGGCCCGCCGTGGACGGCATCGCGGCGGCCTTCGCGCAGAACTGGGCCGAGTGCGCGCCCGGCACGCTGTACGACGCGGCGGACCGGTTCGAGGAGCACGAGCAGCCGGGCGGCTCGGTGGTCCAGGTGGTCCGGGGTTCGGCGGCGGTCGGCTGGCAGGACCTGCAGACCCTGATGCGGGTGGTGATCTCCTCGGCCGAGCGGCGGCTGCGCCTGGCCACGGCGTACTTCGCGCCGGACGACTACTTCGTCGGGCTGCTGTGCGCCGCGGGCCGCCGGGGCGTGGCCGTCGACCTGCTGGTGCCGGGGCGGCACACCGACAAGCGGGTGTGCCAGCTGGCGGGCGAGCGCCACTTCGGGCGGCTGACCGCCTCGGGGGTCACGGTCTGGCGGTACGAGCCGACGATGATGCACGCCAAGGTGCTCACCGTCGACGGGACGGCCGCGGTGGTGGGGTCGGCGAACTTCAACCGCCGCTCGCTCGACCACGACGAGGAGGTGGTGCTGGCCGTGGTGGACGAGGAGTTCACCGCCACCCTGGACCGGCACTTCGACGAGGACCTGGCGCGCAGCGAGGTCGTCACCCCTGACCGCTGGCACCGCCGCGGCCCGGCCCGGCGCGCCCTGGAGGCGGCCACCGCGCCGATCCGGCACTTCCTCTGACCGGTGCGCCCGGCCCCGCCGGGCCGGTCCGGAGAATTCGGTCAACTCCCTTTCACCACAACGGGTTTCAGGACTTCGAGATGGGCAAGGCGGCAGCCATGAGACGGACAACTTCGGTCATATCGGTACTGGCCCACGCGCTCGCCGCGATCCTGGTGGTCTGGATCCTGCTGGACCTCTTCGACGCCAACCAGGGCAACGGCCTCGTCCACTGGTTCCACACCGCCGCCGACTGGCTCTCCGGCTGGTCCCGCGGCCTGTTCACGGTGTCCAACCACACCGCGCAGGTCCTCCTCGACTACGGCATCCCGGCCGTGGTCTACGTCGTCATCGGCAACCTCGTCACCCGCAGCCGGGCCCTCGACTGAGCCGGCCCGGAGCACCCGCAGTGAGTACCGGCAGTGAGTACCGGCAGTGAGTGTCGGCAAGGAACGAGCGAGGAGGACGTCGATGGACTCGGACACGCGTGACGGCGCCGGGCTGGGCCGGGCGACCAGGGTCGCCGGCCGGTCGGGCTTCGTGGCCCGGGGCGTGGTCTACGCCCTGGTCGGGGTGCTGGCCCTGCAGATCGCCTTCGGGTCGGGCGGGGAGGACGCCGACCGGCAGGGGGCGCTGCACCAGATCGCGGTGCGGCCGTTCGGCGCGGTGCTGCTGTGGGTGCTGGCGGCCGGATTCGTCGGGATGGCCCTGTGGCGGGCCTCGACGGCGGTGTTCGGCGAGGCCGGGCAGAAGAAGACCGGTTCCCGGGTGCTGTCGGCCGGCCGGGCCGTGTTCTACGGTTTCGTGGCGTGGGGGACGGCCGCGTACGCGGCGGGTTCCGGCGGCGGGTCGGACAGCGACTCCACCTCCAAGGACTGGACGGCCACCACGCTGGGCTGGCCCGGCGGCCGCTGGCTGGTGGGCGCGGCCGGCCTGGTGCTGGCGGGGATCGGCACGGCGATCGCCGTGCGCGCCCTCCAGCGGCGCTTCCTGCGCAAGCTGGAGACCGGGACGATGCACCCGCGCACCCGGACCGCGGTGACCGGGACGGGCATCTCCGGCAACGTGGCCCGCGGCGCCGTGTACGCCGCCGCCGGGGTGTTCGTGGTGACGGCGGCCGTCCGGTTCGACCCCGACCGGGCCCGGGGCATGGACGACACCCTGCGCTCCCTCGCGAGCAGCGCGGCGGGCCCGTGGCTGCTGGTCGTGGTCGCCGCCGGGCTGGTCCTGTACGGCGTGTTCTCGTTCGCCTCGGCGCGCTGGCGCCGGTTCTGACCCCCGCTCCCCCGCGTCCCCGCTCCCCGGACCGGAGCGGATCGAGCCGGCAGCGCGCCGGGCCCGTACGTCGGGCCCGGCGCACTGCGTCGTGCCGCCGTCCCGCCGTCCCGCCGTACCGTCGTCCCGGGCCACCAGCGGGTGCGGACCGGGGCTCGCGGCCGGACCCTGGTGTGGGCGCGGGCCGGACCGGGCAGCCGCGCGGGCAGGACGCGGACGGTCACGGGCCGCGGCACCGGCGGTGCGCGTCCACTGGAGGAAGGTGGGCACCATGGCCAGGCCGGTGTGGAAGGGAACGCTGACGTTCGGGCTGGTGAGCCTGCCCGTGGCGCTGTACCCGGCGACCGAGTCGCACGCGGTGCGCTTCCACCAGTTGCAGCGCGGCACCACCGACCGGGTGCGGCAGCGGCGGGTGAACGAGCGCACCGGCGAGGAGGTGCCCTTCGAGGACGTGGTCAAGGGCTACGAGCTCGCCGAGGGCCGGTACGTCGTCGTGGAGCCCGCCGAGCTGGAGGAGCTGGCCCCCGGGCGGTCCCGGACCATCGAGATCGGCGGCTTCGCCGACCTCGCGGAGATCGACCCGGTCCTCTTCGACAGGACGTACTACCTGGGCCCGGCCGATCCGGCGACCACCCGGGTCTACCAGCTGCTGGTCGAGGCGCTCGCGCACTCCGGCCGGGCCGGGATCGCCGTGTTCTCGATGCGCGGCCGGGAGTACCTGACCGCGGTCGACTCCACCGGTGGACTGCTCGAACTGCGCACCCTGCACTGGTCCGACGAGCTGCGCGACCCGCAGCAGGAGGTGCCCGACCTGCCCTCCCGGCGCAAGGACTTCAACCGGACCGAACTCGCCACCGCCGAGCAGCTGATCGACATGCTCGCCGTCGACTGGGACCCGGACGACTACCGCGACACCCACGAGGAACGGGTCCGGGCGCTCGTCGAGGCGAAGGCCGAGGGCCGGGAGATCCCGCTGTCCGCCGGGGCGGAACCCGAACCCACCGACCTCACCGACCTGGTGGACGTGCTGCGCCGCAGCCTGGAGCAGGCCCGGGCGAAGGGCGGCGCGGCGGCAGGCCGCGGGCGGGGCGGCGGCCGGGCGAAGGCGGCCCCGGCGGCGAAGGCGGTGAGGGCGGCCCCGAAGCCCGCCGCGCAGGCTGTGAAGTCGGTGAAGGCCGTGAAGCCGGTGAAGGCCGTGAAGCCGGCGGAGCCCGCCGCGGCCGTGGAGGACCTCGGCTCGCTCAGCAAGGCCGAGCTCTACCGGCGGGCCGCCGCGCTCGGCATCCCGCACCGGTCCACCATGACCCGCGACCAGTTGCAGTACGCGCTGAAGGCCGCCGCCCGCCCGCGCCGGAACCTCGGGCGGGCGTCCTGAGCCGGCGGGGGCGCGCCGCACCGGCGTCCCGGGATTCCCGGAGGTGATATCCGGGGCTTTTCGGCGTTCATCCCGAATCGACCGGGTAGGCGCTCGGGGTCACGGGTCCGTCGGAACGGGCCCGTCCGAGCAGAAGGAGCAGGTCATGACGGTCGACGCGGTACTGGCAGCGGAGTCGAGCGGCCCGTCCCTCCTGGTGGTCATCATTCCGGCGCTGATCATCGCCGTGCTGCTGATCGGGGCGTTCTTCTGGGGCAGCCGTCGGTGGAACCGCCGCCGCGCCCCGGGCGGGCCGGGCCCGACCGGGCAGGGGGCCGACTCCTGGCGCACCCCGGAGGGCGAGGGGCCGGGGCGGACCGCCCCCCGGCACGAGCCGGACGAGCCGTTCGAACGCTGACCGAGCCCGTGCGCCAGGCCCTGGAAGGCTGATGAAGATCTTGGTCTGATCCGGGTCACCGCCGTCGGGGGGTGGCCCGGATCTGCCGGGTGGTGCCGGTGTGGGCGAGTCCGAGGTTGAGGATCGCGCCGGTGCTCCGGCCCCGCCCCCCGGGACCCGCACCTCTCCCCCGGTCCTCGCCGAACACGCCCTGCGCGTCGAGGAGGCCGGGGGTCGGGCGGGTCCGCTCAGAGCATCCCGGCGAGCCGCGCCTCGGCGCTGTCCAGCGCCATCCGCACCGCGCCCAGGACCACCGCGTTCTCCCCCAGGTTCGACATCCGCAGCTCGCACGGCGCGAGCAGCAGCGGTTCCAGGTGCCGGCGCACGGCGTCGACCAGCACGTCCCCGGCGCGGGCCAGGCCGCCGCCGATGACGACCTGGCCGGGGTCGAACAGCAGCAGGTAGGCGGCCAGCCCCCGGGCGAAGCGGGTGGCGACCCGGTCGACGACCTCCAGAGCCGACGGGTCACCGGCGCGGGCCGCGTCGAACAGCGGTCTGAGATCCTCGTCCGCCGTCAGCCGGTGGCGCAACGCGCTGCCGCAGCCCTGGAGCGCCAGCCGCCGGATCTCACCGGCCCCGGCCAACCGCTCGAACGGTCCGAGGCCGTCGCTGATCCCCGGCGGCGGGTCGTCGACGGGGGTGACCAGGTCGAGGAAGCCCAGCTCGCCGGCCGCCGAGGAGGCACCCCGGTACGGCTTGCCGTCGATGACCAGGCCTGAGCCGACGCGCTCGCCCCAGTGCACGTACAGGAGGTTGGGGCTGGTCTCGCCGCGCCACTGTTCCGCGCGCACCGCCAGGTTGACGTCGTTGTCGATCACGACCGGGCAGCCCAGCCAGGAGCGGAGGCCGGCCAGCATCGGCAGCCCGGTCCAGCCCGGGATGCTCGGGGCCAGGACGACCTCGCCCCGGTCGTGGTCGACGATGCCCGGCGTTCCCACGCCGACGGCCCACAGGCCGGTCGGCGGGATGTCCGCCTCCGCGGCGGCTTCGCCGAGCGCGGTGCGCAGCACCCGTACCAGTTTCGCGCCCGTCGGGTCCCGGGGTGTCGCGAAGCGGCGCTGCGCGCGGACCGTTCCGGCCAGGTCGGTGATGGCCAGGGCCATCGTGCGCGGTCCGATGTCGATGCCGGCCACGTGCCCCACGTCCGCGCGGAAGCGGACCCGGACGGCCGGCCGGCCGATCTGCGCGGACTCGGCGCCGAGGTACTCCGCCACCGAGCGCTCGGCCAGGGTGTTGAGCGCCCGCGTCACGGCGGGGCGGGACAGGCCGGTCGCGGAGACGAGGTCGGAGACGCGCGGAGTCGGGTCGTCGGCTTCGCGCAGCGCGTTCAGGACGGCCGCGGTGTTCATCTGCCGCAGGACGTGGGGGCCGGTTGCGGCGAGGTCGGACGACATGGGTTTCGCGCACTCCATTCCGGCGGGTCGGGGCACGGATGCTGACGGCCCGCATCACGGTACCGGGTCTTGACAGCGGCCCGACACACTTGGACTATCTAACGGTTCATTACTAATGGCTCGGGCTCTTGCACACCCCCGTCAATCCGCAAGGGCCCCTTCCGGCGTGCCCGCTCCACCGGCTCAGACGGTCCGCCCGGCCCGGGAGTTCCGTCACCGCCGCCTCGCTTTCGCACCCCCGTGGCCATCGCGTCGCGCCCCTCCCATCTCGCCCCATCCGAACTGTCACGGAGGCGTCATGAGAACAACCCTTCGCCGGAGAATCGGCGTCGTACTCCTGTCCCTGGCCAGCGCCACGGGCGGGCTGGTCGCCACCACCCCGCTCGCGCAGGCCGCCGCCCCGCTCGAACAGACCCCGGCGGCCTTCGACACCGGCGCCGCGGCGGCGAGCCTGGGCCGGCTGCTGCCGGGCCAGGCGTCGCAGATCACCCTGGTCGCCGCGAGCCGGGCCACGCCCGGCGTCGACTCGTACACGGTCTCCGGCCGGACCGGCGCGATCACCGTCCGGGGCACGTCCCCGGCCACCCTGCTGGCCGGCGTCGGCTGGTACCTGCGCAACGTCGCGCACGCCGACATCGGTCTCCCGGGCGACAGCACCGCCAAGCTCCCCGCGACCCTCCCGGCCGTCACCGCGGCCTTCACGAACTCGGCGGTCGTCCCGCACCGTTACGCGCTCAACGACACGGACAACGGGTACTCCGGCGCCTACCGCTCGTTCGCGGACTACCAGCACGAGATCGACGTGCTCGCGCTGCACGGCTTCAACGAGGTCTTCGTGACCGTCGGAGCGGAGAAGCCCTACTTCGACGCGCTGCAGCAGTTCGGCTACTCCGCTTCCGACCTGCAGAGCTGGATCCCCGCTCCGGCGCACCAGCCGTGGTGGCTGCTGCAGAACCTGTCCGGCTTCGGCGGCCCGGTCAGCACCCAGCTCATCACGGCCCGCGCGACGATCGGCAAGCAGGTCTGCGACCAGCTCCGGTCCCTGGGCATGACGCCGGTGCTGCCCGGCTACTACGGCACCGTCCCGACCGACTTCGCCACCCGCAACCCCGGGGCGAACGTGGTCGCCCAGGGCGGGTGGTCCGGCTTCACCCGGGACTCCTGGCTGGACCCGACCGGCCCGGTGTTCCCCAAGGTGGCCGCGGCCTTCTACGCCGCGCAGCACGCGGCCTTCGGCGACAGCACGATGTACAAGATGGACCCGCTGCACGAGGGCGGCACCGCCGGCAACGTCAACGTCACCGCCTCCGCGACCGCCGTCCAGCAGGCCCTGCTGGCGGCGCACCCCGATGCGACCTGGGCCATCCTGGCCTGGAGCTCCAACCCCAGCCAGGCGGTGCTCGCCGGGGTGGACAAGACGAAGATGCTCGTCCTCGACAGCCAGTCCGACGCCGGAACCGGCTTGAACCGCGAGAACAACTGGGGCGGGACGCCCTACGCCTTCGGAACCATCACCGGCTTCGGCGGGCGGGACTCCATGGGCGGCAGCACGGCGTACTGGGCCACGGAGTTCCAGCAGTGGCGCACCAAGCCCGGCAGCGCGCTGAAGGGCATCGCCTACCTGCCCGAGGCCACCGGCACCAACCCCGCCGACCTGGCGTTCTTCGGCGATCTCGGCTGGTCGGCGGACCCGATCGACCAGAGCGCCTGGTACGCCGCCTACGCGACCGCGCGGTACGGCGGCTCCGACCCCAACGCCGCCGCGGCCTGGAACCTGCTGCGGCAGGGCCCGTACAGCATGCCGGTCGTCGGGACCGTCCAGGGCGCGCCCCAGGACGACCTGTTCACCGCCAGGCCGTCGCTGACCGTGCTGGCCGGCTCCGGGACGCCCTCCTGGATGCGCTACGACCCCGCCACCGTCCGCGAGGCCCTCAACGCCCTGCTGAAGGTGGACCCGGCGCTGCGCTCCGGCGACGCCTACCGGTACGACCTGGTGGACACCGCCCGCCAGGCGCTGGCCAACCGCAGCCGGGACCTGCTGCCGCTGATCGGCGACGCCTACCGCGCGGGGGACCTGACCACGTTCCGCGCCCTGGCCGCCGAATGGAACAAGGACGAGGCCGACCTCGACAAGCTCACCGGAACCGACGCCCGGTTCATGGTCGGCCCGTGGATCGCGCAGGCCGTCTCCTTCGGCGCCACGCCGGCCGAGCGCGACCAACTGCAGTACGACGCGCGGTCACTGCTGACCACCTGGGGCGGGCAGAACGTCTCCGAGGCCAACGGCCTGCACGACTACGCGACCCGGGACTGGTCCGGTCTGGTGGCGGACGTCCACGCCAAGGCGTGGTCGGCGTACCTGAAGTCCCTGGACACCGCGCTGGCCACCAACAGCGCGCCGGTGCCGGTGGACTTCTTCGCCATCGAGGACGCCTGGGCGAAGTCGACGAACACCTACCCGACGACGCCGACCGGCGACGCGTACGCCGTGGCCTCGGCGATCGCCGCCTCGCTGCCCGCCTCGGCCCCCACCGGAGCGGTCACCGGCATCGGCGGCAAGTGCGCCGACGTCGCCGGGGGCAACAGCGCCGACGGCACGGCCCTGCAGCTGTGGACCTGCAACCAGACGGCCGCCCAGACCTGGCAGCTCGTCGGCGACGGCACCCTGCGCGCCCGCGGCAAGTGCATGAACGTCCGCAACGGCGCCACCACCGCCGGGACGGCCGTCGAACTCTCCAGCTGCAACGGCACGACCGCCCAGAAGTGGGTCCAGCAGGCGAACAACACCCTGAAGAACACCAAGTCCAACCTGTGCCTGGACGCCTCCGGCGGCGGCAGCGCGAACACCACGCCGCTGATCGTCTGGACCTGCACCGCCAACCCCAACCAGCTGTGGACGCTGCCGACCCCCCCGGTCGGCACCGTCACCGGCATCGGCGGCAAGTGCGCCGAACTCACCGGCGGCAGCAGCGCCGACGGGACCCCGCTGCAACTGCGGACGTGCGACGGCGCCGCGGGGCAGACCTGGACGGTGGTCGGCGACGGCACCCTGCGCACCGACGGCAAGTGCGTGGACGTGCAGGGCTCCGGTACCGCCCCCGGCACCCGCGTCCAGCTCGCCGCCTGCAACGGTTCCACCTCGCAGGATTGGACCTACCGGTCGGACCGCACGGTGAAGAACACCAACGCGGGCCTGTGCCTGGACGCCTCGGGCGGCGGCAGCGCCGACGGCACGCCGTTGATCGTCTGGACCTGCACCGCCAACCCCAACCAGCGCTGGACACTGCCGCAGTAGGTCGGCACCCCGGCCGACGACGTCCCGGCCGACAGCGAAACCGCCCTGCCCGCCCCCGCTCCCGCGGCGGCGGGCAGGGCTTCGGCGTCCGGTTCCTGACCGACGGGGGAGCCGGGGGCGGCTGCACCCGGGTGGCGGCCGGCGCGACCGAGGCGCTCCCGCTCCAGGGTTGCCGGATCGAAGTCGGTCCGTCGAGTTCGGCGCCGCGCCCGACGCTTCGGCCCCCAAGCGATGATGACCGAGCGTAGCGATCGTGGTCAGCCGGCACCAGTGCACCGCTGCGGGGCGTCCGACGAGGACAGGGCGGCCGGGCCGCTGCGCCTACGGCCACGAACCGCCTGGGCTTAGCAACTCCCATGCCCGCCGCAGCCCCGGTTGATCAACCCCGCCGGTCGGCCGTGGACTCTGCGGCAGGTGCGCGCCCCGATGACCATCACCATACGTAACGGAATTAATTATGGAAATAATATTGACGGGCTTTGCCGGGCACTGCACGATCAGTCTTCAGCACCCCAGCGGGCCTCCCCGGCAGTTGTTCCCGTCCACCACGACGCGGGAAGCCACCCGTCCCCACTCAGCGCTCCCGCCCCCATCGTCGAAGGAAACATTCGATGCGCCGGATCTGGCTGCTCGTCACAGCCCTCCTCCTCAGCTTCCTGCCCACCCTCATCGGCACGGGATCGGCTCAGGCCGCCGCGGTCAACGTGACCAACGGCACCCAGTTCACCACCACCGACGGCAGCCCGCTTCATGCGCACGGGGGTGGGCTGATCAAGGTCGGGCAGTACTACTACTTCTTCGGCGCCGAGCTGAATGCCGACAATACGTTCAAGTACGTCAACGCCTACCGATCGACCGACCTGAAGACTTGGGAGTTCCGCAACCACGTCCTCGGCCAGCAGAGCGCCCCCGAGCTGCAAAGCGCGGTCCTCGAACGGCCGAAGGTCATCTACAACAGCACCACCGGCAAGTACGTCCTGTGGGTCCACAAGGAGAACGGCCAGGACTACTCCCAGGCCCGCGCGGCCGTCGCGGTCTCCGACACCGTCGACGGCGACTACAGCTGGCAGGGCTCCTTCCGGCCGCTCGACTACATGTCGCGTGACATGACCCTGTACAAGGATGCCGACGGCACCGCTTACTTGATCTCGGCCGCGAACGAGAACGCCGACCTGCAGTTCTACAGGCTGTCCGCCGACTACCTGACGGTCCAGAGCAAGGTGGCGAACCCCTGGCCGGGCCAGTACCGCGAGGCACCGGCCGTGTTCAAGCGGGGCGACGTCTACTTCATGCTCTCCTCCACCACCAGCGGCTGGTACCCGAACCAGCAGATGTACGCCACCGCCCCCAGCGTCACCGGCCCCTGGACGGACTTGAAGCCCGTCGGCGACAACATCGCCTACGACTCGCAAACCACCTACGTCCAGGAAGTCCAGGGCACTTCCACCACGTCGTACCTCTACCTCGGCGACCGCTGGGGGCCGGCCCACGGCATGGCGGTCAACGCGTCCCCGTACGTCTGGCTCCCGCTCCGCTTTCCCACGTCCACCACGATGACCATGTCGTGGTACCCGCAGGTCGCCATCGACACGGCCACCGGTTCGGTCGAGGGCGTCGGCGGCGGCCCGTACTACACGTTCACCGCACGGCACAGCGGCAAGTGCCTCACCGTCCCCGAGAACAACTCCGCCAACGGCATCCAGGCCGACCAGTGGACCTGCATCGGCGCTCTCAACCAGCAGTGGCGCGTGGAGGACGCGGGCTCCGGCTACGTCAGGGTCATCGCCCAGCACAGCGGCCGCTGCCTCAACGTCTCCGGCGCGTCCACCGCCAACAATGCGCCCATCATCCAGTGGGACTGCGTCGGCGCCACCAATGAGCAGTGGAAACTGGAGGACGTCGGCAGCGGGTACTACCGCCTGATCGCACGCCACAGCGGCAAGTGCCTGAACGTGGACGGCGCTTCGACCGCCAACAGCGCCCGACTGATCCAGTACACCTGCGTCGGGGCGAGCAACGAACAGTTCGCGCGGACGGCCTCGTAAGAGGCTGCCCCGTCCCCACCCGCGCAAGGACGGCAACAAGACGGTGGCCGCGTTCATCAGCAAGACCACCGCGCAGCACCAGGCGCACGCCAAGGCGTTCAACGCGGCCGCGCAGACCTACCTCTTCGCGACCTACAACGTCCACTACGTCCTGGGCCAGTACCCCGTCCCCGACGACTTCCTGCCCACCGACAAGGCCGCCGGCCCCACCCTGCTCACCGTCTGAACGACGACGGACGGGGCTCCAGCGGGTCGGGGCCGGATGTTCGCGTCCGGACCCGCCCGGGACAGACCCTGACCGCCGACCGGTACTCCTACGGCCGCGCCTTCGAACACGAGCCGGCCGAATGGGGCGTTTGCCTGCTGTGGCCGACCCGTCATGTGCTCGCTGACCGCCTACGACCACGAACCCTTCGCATCGATCATCCAGCCGTCCGGACGCCCGGGCGGCTTTTGCCGCGGTCGGTCCGTTGCGCGCCGGAATGCCGGGCATACGTGCGACGTGTCCGGCGACGCATCCGGAGGCTTTCGGCGATCAGGGAGGCGGTCAGCGGTGGTGCTGCTGTGTCTGGGGATGGTGGCGGGCTACGCGCTCGGCGGGCTGCTGACGGCCCGGACGGTCTTCCGGCGGGAACGGGAGCGGTTCCTGCGGGCGGGCGGTGCGCGGGCGGTGGCCGACGAGCGGCGGGTCGGCACCTTCGAGCGGCAGGAGCGGCAGCAGACCGAGGCGTTCGCCCTGTGCGCGGGCGCGCTGTGGCCGGTGGCGCTGCCCGTCCTGCTGCTGCACGGCCTGGTCGGGACGGTGGCGCTGGACCGCGGGCGTCCCACCGCCGCCCCCGTCCGCCCGGACCCGTCGGAGGTCGCGGCCCGCATCGAGGAGCTCGAACGCGACCTGCGGCTGGGCCGTCACGCCGAACCCGCCACCCGCCCGGCGCCCGCGCCCGTCACGGCGTCCGTCACGGCGTCCGTCCCCGCGCCCCGTCCGGTCGAGTGCCGCGAGACGGCGGGCGGTCCCCCGTCCGGCGCATCCCGGTGCCCGGAACAGCGGGCCGGGGCTGCGCGGGCGCGGTATCCGCGATCGGCTTGAGAGATGCCTGACGAGACACCGCCGCTGAACCTCGGCGAACAGCTGCTGGAACGGTTCCTGACCGCGGGCCGCACCCTCGACCCGGGGGACGCGCCGCGCTTCGCCGAGCAGTACGCCCGGGCGCTGGGCCTGGGCTCGGCCGCCGTGTACCTGGCCGACATCCAGCAGCACCGCCTGGTCGCCCTCGCGAGCGGGCCGGACCTGCCGATCGACGGCACGCTGGCGGGCTGGGCGTTCCGGACCGGGACGATGCGGGTGGCCGAGGACGCCGACGCGGGCCTGGTCGCCTGGTTCCCGCTGACCGACGGCGCCGAGCGGCTGGGCGTGCTGGGGCTGCGCACGACGTCCCTGGACCGCGAGGCGGTGCGGCGCTGCCGGCTGCTGGCCTCGGTGCTCGCCATGGTGATCACCTCCAAGCGGGACACCAGCGACAGCTACGCGCACGGCACCCGGGCGGACACCATGAGCCTGGCCTCGGAGCTGCTCCGGGCCTTCCTGCCGCCGCGCACCGTCTGCACCGACCGGGCGATCTCCACCGCCGTCCTGGAGCCGGCCTACCGGCTGGGCGGGGACGCGTTCGAGCACTCGCTGGCCGACGGGATGCTGCACGCCGCCGTGCTGGACGCGATGGGCCACGACCTGGCGTCCGGCCTGACCGCCGCGCTGGCGCTGGGCGCCTGCCGCAACGCGCGCCGCAACGGCGCCGACCTGCCGGACCTGGTCGACACGATCGACGAGGCGCTGCACACCTGGTTCCCCGACCGCTTCGCCACCGGCGTGTTCCTGCGCCTGGACATCGCCACCGGCACCCTGCACTGGGCGAACTGCGGGCACCCGCACCCCCTGCTGATCCGTTCCGGCGAGGTGGTCCCGGGCGCGCTGGAGGGCCCCGGCGAACTGCCGCTGGGGCTGAGCCACTACACCGGCGCCCCGCGGACGGTGCGGACCTTCTCGCTCGAACCGGGCGACCGGCTGCTGATCTACACCGACGGGGTGGTGGACGCGAAGGGTTCCCACCACGAGTTCTTCGGCCTGGCCCGGTTCACCGACTTCGTGATCCGGGCCGCGGGTGCGGGCGAGACCGCCCCGGAGACCCTGCGCCGGCTGATGCACGCGATCCTGGAGCACCAGGACGAGGGGCTCACCGACGACGCGACCATCATGATGATCGAGTGGCAGCCGCTCTCGCCGCCGCTCCTGGACGACACCCGCCCCCGCGCCCCCTCCTGGTGAGCGCCCCCTCCCGGTGAGCCCGCCCCCGCCCGCCGTGCTCCGCCCGCGCGACGCGCACGTACGCCGACGGCGGAGGCTGTGGGCCTCCGCCGTCGGCGTCGTCGGTACTGCGGCATCCGCTACCAGCGGTACCAACGTCCGCGGCCGCCGCTCGCGTTGGTGCCGCGGGCGATGAAGCCCACCAGCCACAGCACGAGCACGATGACCGCGACCCACCACAGGATCTTCACCGCGAAACCGGCGCCGAACAGGAGCAGAGCGAGGAGCAGGACCAGCAGAAGCGGAACCACGATTTGTCCTCCTTCATACCTTCATATCAATACGTCCGCCGTCTGCCCCCGGATCGCCCGAGCATGCCGCCACCGGTACGAAAATCTGTCCGGATGGACGCCGGTTCAGCTCTGCGCGGGCGGCGGAAAGCGGTCCCAGACCCGGTGCCCGGCGAGCAGGTCCGCGAGGTCGCGCAGGACCTGGACCGGATCGGTGCCCAGGACGGTGCCGGGCCCGTCCGACGGGAGGCCGGCCGCCGCGAGGACGTCGCGGGCGTCGCCCCAGCCGCCGATCGCCTTGGCGTGCCGCCAGACCTCGCCGAGCAGCAGGACCAGCCGCGGGTCGAGGGTGGCGTGCGGCCCGGCGGCGCGGGCGTCCCGGGCGGGGGTGGCGTCGGCGGCGGGGCCGGGGACGCCGGCCAGCAGGACGGCGTCGAACTCGACCGAGCGGGCGGTGGCGTAGCTGCGCTGCACGCGGGCCGGGTCGCCGCCGGTGGGGGCGACCACCAGCGGCACCAGGTCGGCGGCGAGCGCGGCCGCGCGGACGGCGTCGAGCGCGGCGGGGTCGGTGTCGGGGCCGGTGAGGATGCCCACCGTCCGCCCGGCGACCGGCCAGTCGCGGCCGAGCTGGGAGAGCGCGGGGCTGGGGTCGGGGTCCGCCAGGGCACCGTCGGGGGCGGGCGCGGGCAGGCCGAGCCCGGCGGCGACCTCGCCGCACAGCCGGGCGTCGATGCGGGCGAGCACCCGCAGGGTGCGTTCGCGGACGGCGGGTTCGGTGCACTTGGAGAGTTCGAAGGTGTAGGCGGCGATGATGTGTTCCTGCTCGACGGGCGTCATGCTGACCCAGAAGAGCCGGGCCTGGCTGAAGTGGTCGTCGAAGCTGGCGGGGGCCTGGCGGACCTTCTTCGCCTCCGGGACGGGCTGCGGGTGCTCGATGAAGGCGCGCTGTTCGGCACCGGCGAAGAACGGGCAGCCGCCGTCCAGCGAGTTGGGCTTGTAGGGGGCGGTGCCGGTGTGCACGGCGTCCTGGTGGAAGCCGTCGCGGAGCATGTCGTTGACGGGGGCGTGGGTGCGGTTGATCGGGATCTGGGCGAAGTTGGGGCCGCCGAGCCGGGTGATCTGGGTGTCGAGGTAGGAGAAGAGGCGGCCGGAGAGCAGCGGGTCGTCGGTGATGTCGATGCCGGGGACCAGGTGGCCGGGGTGGAAGGCGACCTGCTCGGTCTCGGCGAAGTAGTTGGTCGGGTTGGCGTTGAGGGTCATCAGGCCGATCGGCTGCACCGGGACGAGTTCCTCGGGCACGATCTTCGTGGGGTCGAGCAGGTCGATGCCCCGGAAGGTCTGCTCGGGGGTGTCGGGCATGACCTGGATGCCGAGTTCCCACTGCGGGAACGCGCCGGCCTCGATGGCGTCGGCGAGGTCACGGCGGTGGAAGTCGGGGTCGGTGCCGCCGATCAGCTGGGCCTCGTCCCAGGTGAGCGAGTGGACGCCGAGCTTGGGCTTCCAGTGCCACTTGACCAGGCTCGTGCCGCCCTGCGCGTTCACCAGGCGGAAGGTGTGGATGCCGAAGCCCTCCATCGTCCGGTAGGAGCGCGGGATGCCCCGGTCGGACATGTTCCACAGGGTGTGGTGGGTGGCCTCGGTGTGCAGCGAGACGAAGTCCCAGAACGTGTCGTGGGCGGACTGCGCCTGCGGGATCTCCCGGTCGGGGTGCGGCTTGCCGGCGTGGATGACGTCGGGGAACTTGATCGCGTCCTGGATGAAGAACACCGGGATGTTGTTGCCGACCAGGTCGAAGACGCCCTCGTCGGTGTAGAACTTGGTGGCGAAGCCGCGGGTGTCGCGCACGGTGTCCGCCGAGCCGCGCGAGCCGAGCACGGTGGAGAACCGGACGAACACCGGCGTCCGGACGCCCTCGCCCAGGAACGCGGCCCTGCACACCCCGCCCGCCGTGCCGTAGCCCTCGAAGACGCCGTGCGCGGCGGCGCCGCGGGCGTGCACGACGCGCTCCGGGATGCGCTCGTGGTCGAAGTGGGTGATCTTCTCCCGCAGGTGGTGGTCCTGCAGCAGCACCGGCCCGCGCGGACCGGCCTTCAGCGAGTGGTCGGAGTCCGGCAGCCGGGTGCCCTGCGCGGTGGTGAGGTACGCGCCGTCCTGCGCCCGCACGTCCCGTCCCCCGGCCGCCCGGCCGGTGGCCGACAGCGGCTCGGGCGCGGCCTGGTCCGGCTTGGGCGGCAACGGCGGGCGGGGCTCGACCGGCTCCTCCACCGTCGGTCCGGCGGCGCTCGGCGCACCGGGGAGGTCGGGGCGGGTGTCGTCAGCAGTCATGGGTGTCCTTCCGGAACGTGAGGTCGTGGGGCGTTACCGGCCCGGCTAACCCGCCGGGCCCGGGCAGAAACGGATGAATGTCCCCGTACATCTCTTATCGTCCTGTTTCCTCCCCTGCACCTCGGGCAGGCGCAGCACAGTCGGATGCGGAGAAGGGGTGACGGACGTGGCACGGGTGGATTTCGCCGACCGGGCGGCGCTGGTCACCGGCGGGTCCCGGGGGCTGGGCCTGCTGGTGGCCGAGGAACTGGCCCGGCGCGGCTGCCGGGTCGCGGTGTGCGCCCGGGACGGCGCCGAACTGGCTTTCGCGGAGCGGAGGTTGGCGCGGCTGACGACCCGGCGGGCGGCACTGGAGTGCGACCTGTCGGTGCCGGGCGCGGGGCGGGCGGTGGCCGCGGAGGCGGCCGAACGGCTGGGGCGGCCGCTGGACCTGCTGGTGAACAACGCGGGGGTGATCCAGGTCGGGCCGCTGGCGGCGCTGGAGCAGGAGGACTTCCGCCGCTCCTGGGACACCATGGTCGCGGCGCCGGTGGAGCTGGTGCTCGCGGTGCTGCCCGGGATGCGCGAGCGCGGCGCGGGTTCGCTGGTGAACATCGCCTCGATCGGCGGGCCCGTCCCGGCGCCGCACCTGCTGCCGTACGTGACCGCGAAGGCGGCGCTGGCGGCGTTCTCCCGCGGGCTGCGGGTGGAGCTGGCCGGCACCGGGGTGCGGGTGACCACGGTGGTGCCGGGGCTGATGCGGACGGGTTCGCACCGGGCGGCCCGGTTCTCCGGCCGGGCGCCGCTGGAGTACGCCTGGTTCGGCCCGGCGGCGAGCCTGCCGCTGCTGTCGATGGACGCGGGCCGGGCGGCGCACCGGATCGTGCGGGCCGCCGAGCGGGGGCGGCCGGAGCTGGTGCTGACCCCGGCGGCGAAGCTGGCGGTGCGGCTGGAGGGGCTGGCCCCGGCGACGTTCGGGGCGCTGCTGGGCGCGGCGGGCCGGCTGCTGCCGAGCCCGGGCCGGGTCGCGGAGCACGACCTGCCGGGCGAGGACGCCGCCCGGCGCACCGGGCGGCTCGTCCCGGTGCTGACCGCCCTCGGGGACCGGGCCGGTCGGGAGAACAACGAGCCCGGCCCGCAGGCGGACTGACCACACCATCCCCACGGAAGAAGGAGCACGTGATGCGCGCGGTGACCTGGCAGGGCAGGCGGGACGTCCGGGTGACGGAGGTGCCCGACCCGCGGTTGGAAGAACCCTCGGACGTGCTGGTGGAGGTGACCTCGACCGGCCTGTGCGGCTCCGACCTGCACCTGTACGAGGTGCTCGGGCCGTTCCTCGACCCGGGTGACGTCCTGGGCCACGAGGCGATGGGCACCGTCCGCGAGGTCGGCGGCGCGGTGCGCTCACTGAGCCCGGGCGACCGGGTGGTGGTGCCGTTCAACGTGAGCTGCGGCACCTGCCGGATGTGCGCGGACGGGCTGCACTCGCAGTGCGAGACCACCCAGGTGCACGAGTACGGCAGCGGCGCGGCGCTGTTCGGCTACACCAAGCTGTACGGGCAGGTGCCGGGCGGTCAGGCCGAGCTGCTGCGCGTGCCGTTCGGCGACACGCTGCCGGTGAAGGTGCCGCAGGGGCCGCCGGACGACCGGTTCGTGTTCCTCTCGGACGTGCTGCCGACGGCCTGGCAGGCCGTCGAGTACGCGGCGGTGCCCGAGGGCGGCACGCTGCTGGTGCTGGGCCTCGGCCCGATCGGCGAGATGTGCGTGCGGATGGCGCTGCTGCGGCCGGGCGTCCGGCAGGTGATCGGCGTCGACCTCGTCCCGGAGCGGCTCCAGCGGGCCCGGGAGCGCGGCGCGGTCGTGCTGGACCTGAACGACCGGCCGGAGCTGCTGCCGGAGACCGTCCGCGACCTGACCGACGGGCTCGGCCCGGACAGCGTGATCGACGCGGTCGGCATGGAGGCGCACGGCTCCCCCCTGGCGACGGTGGCGCAGCGGGTGACCGGCCTGCTGCCGGACGCGCTGGCCCGGCCGCTGATGCAGCACGCTGGCCTGGACCGCTTGCAGGCCCTCCAGCTGGCGATCGAGCTGGTGCGGCGCGGCGGCACGGTCTCGGTGTCCGGGGTGTACGGCGGCGCGGCCGACCCGCTGCCGCTGCTGACCCTGTTCGACAAGCAGATCCAGCTGCGGATGGGCCAGGCGAACGTGCGCCGCTGGACGGACGAGCTGCTGCCGCTGCTGACCGACGATGACCCGCTGGGCGTGGACTCCTTCGCCACCCACCACCTGCCGCTGGACGAGGCGGCGGAGGCGTACGCGATGTTCCAGCAGAAGCGGGACGGCGCGATCAAGGTGCTGTTCGAACCCTGACCGCGCCGTCCCGGATCCGTCCCCGGCCCGCCCCGGCTCAGGTGCGGGCCGGGTCCGGCACAGGTCCGGGTCAGGCGGCGCGCAGCGCGGGCAGCAGCTCGTGCTCGGCCCAGTCGGTGAACGCGGGCTGGCTGTCGCCGCCGACCTGGATCAGGGCGAGCTCGTCGAACCCGGCCTCGGCGTAGGGGCGGACGGCGGCGAGGAAGTCCTCGACCCGGTCGCCGCACGGGATGGCGGCGGCGACGTCCTCGGGGCGGACGTACTGGCTCGCGGCGGCGAAGCCCGCGGTGCCGGGCAGGTCCGCGTTGACCTTCCAGCCGCCGCCGAACCAGCGGAACTGGGCGTGCGCGCGGGCGACGGCGGCGTCCCGGTCGCGGTCGAAGCAGACCGGCACCTGGCCGACCGAGGGCTTGCCCGCGCCGCCCGCCTCGGCGAAGGCGGTGAGCAGCTCGCGCTCGGGCTGGACGGCGATCACCAGGTCGGCGAGCCGTCCGGCGGTGGCGCAGGAGACCGGTCCGGAGACGGCGACGCCGATCGGGGGCGGCTGCTCGGGCAGGTCCCACAGTTTGGCGCCGTCGACCTGGAAGTGGCGTCCGTGCCGGGTCACGTACCCGCCGGCGAACAGCGCCCGGATGATCTCCACGGCTTCGGCCAGCATCTCCTGCCGCACCGCGACGGGCGGCCAACCCCGGCCCACCACGTGCTCGTTGAGGTTCTCCCCGCTGCCCAGCCCGAGCCGGAAGCGGCCCTCGGAGAGCAGCTGCACGGTGGCGGCCTTCTGCGCCACCACCGCCGGGTGGTAGCGGACGGTCGGGCAGGTCACGTACGTCATGAGCGGCAGCGTCGTGGTGGCCTGGGCGACCGCGCCGAGCACCGCCCAGGCGTAGGGGGCGTGCCCCTGCTCGTCCAGCCAGGGGAAGTAGTGGTCGGAGACGACCGCGAAGTCGAACCCGGCCCGTTCGGCGCGCACCGCGTCGGCGACCAGGTCGCGCGGGCCGCGCTGCTCCGTCATCAGGGTGTATCCGATGCGCATGGGTGGCTCCTCCTGCGGTGGGCGGCGGTCGGCGCACGGTCAGCAGTCGCGTGTGCCCCCGCCCGGGACGGCGAAACGGGGGCGGCACGGGCCCGGCGACCGTCCGGTGCCGGTCCGCTGCCGGTCCGGCGTCCGGGTGCCGCGCCGCGAAAAGGGGTGGTACCGCGGTACCACCCGGCGGCGAATGATCGTCCCCGGGTGCCGCCGTTCCGGGCCCCGGCGGGCTTAGCGTGGCCGGTGAGGCGGCCGGGGCGGTCCCGGCCGGGAGCGGTAGGGAGCGGCCGGATGATCGAGGCGCAGCAGTTGACGAAGCGTTACGGGGAGAAGACGGCCGTCGACCGGCTGGACTTCACCGTGAAGCCGGGCAGCGTGACCGGGTTCCTCGGCCCGAACGGCGCCGGGAAGTCCACCACCATGCGGATGATCGTCGGTCTGGACGCGCCCACCGGCGGGTCGGTGCGGGTCAACGGCCGCCGCTACGCCGAGCACGCCGCGCCGTTGCAGGAGGTGGGCGCGCTGCTGGAGGCGAAGTCGATCCACCCGGGGCGCTCCGCGTTCAACCACCTGATGGCGCTGGCGCACACCCACGGCATCCCGCGCGCCCGGGTCGAGGAGGTGATCGGCCTGACCGGCCTGGAGTCGGTGGCGAAGAAGCGGGCCGGGGCGTTCTCGCTCGGCATGGGGCAGCGGCTGGGCATCGCGGCGGCGCTGCTGGGCGACCCGGCCACGGTGATGCTGGACGAGCCGGTCAACGGGCTCGACCCCGAGGGCGTGCGGTGGATCCGCAACCTGCTCACCGGCCTGGCCGCCGAGGGCCGGACGGTGTTCGTCTCCTCGCACCTGATGAGCGAGGTCGCCCTGGTCGCCGACCACCTGATCGTGGTCGGCCGGGGCCGGCTGCTGGCCGACACCACCGTGCAGGACCTGGTCCGGCAGGCCGGCGGGGACCGGGTCACCGTGGTCTGCGCCGACCCGGCGAAGCTGCGCGGGCTGCTCACCGGGCCGGGCGTGGAGATCACCGGCCGGGCCGGTTCGGAGGAGCTGGAGGTGACCGGCCTGACGGCCCGCCGGATCGGCACCGTCGCGGCCGAACACGGCATCGCGCTCTACGAGTTGGCCACCCGGACGGTCTCCCTGGAGCAGGCGTTCATGGACCTGACCCGGGACGCCGTGGAGTACCACGGCACCACCACCGCCACCACCCCCGGTGCCGGAACCACCGGGACCACCGAGACCGCCGGGAGCGCCGCGTGAGCACCATCGCACCCACCCCCGCCGCGCCGACCGCCGCCGAGCGCCCCGCCCGTCCCCCGTACCGGGTCACCGCCGTCCGGGTGCTGCGCTCGGAGTGGGCGAAGGCCTGGTCGCTGCGCTCGACCTGGATCACCCTGGGCCTCGGGCTGTTCTTCCTGGTGGCGTTCGGCCTGATCGCGGCCTACCAGTTCAAGTCCCGGCTGACCTCGGGCCGTCCGATGGATCGCGACTTCGCCGACGCCGACGCGCTCACCCTGTCGCTGTTCGGCACCAACTTCGCGCAGCTCGCGCTCGGCGTGCTGGGCGTGCTGATCGCGGCGGGCGAGTACTCGACCGGCATGATCCGCTCCACCCTGGCCGCGGTGCCGCGCCGGCTGCCGGTGCTGTGGGCGAAGGCCCTGGTGTACGGGGCGGTCGCGCTGGTGCTGTCCACCGTCGGCGTGTTCGCGGCCTTCCTGATCGGCAGCAGCGTGCTCTCCGGCACCCGGGCCGCCCTGACCCTCTCGGACGCGGGCGTGGTGCGCGGCCTGTTCGGCGCGGGCCTGTACCTGGGCCTGGTGGGCGTGATCGGCGTCGCGCTGGGCATGCTGCTGCGCTCGATCGCGGGCGGCATCTCGGTGCTGGTCGCCTCGCTGATGCTGGTGCCCGGCCTGGTGCAGCTGCTGCCCAGCTCGTGGCACGACCACATCAGCCCGTACCTGCCGAGCAACGCGGGCCAGGCGGTGTTCGCCCTGCACCACGACGCCGCGACGCTGTCGCCCGGCGCCGGGCTCGCCGTGTTCGCGCTGTGGACGGCGGCGGCGCTGGCCGGCGGCGCGGTGCGGCTGCTGCGGCGCGACGCCTGACACACTGACCTCCCGCGGTGCCCGGCCGGCCCCCCGCCGTCCGGGCACCGCGGCACACCCCGTCCGACCACCCCTGGGGCTTCCCGTGCACGATCCGGTCCTCCCCCACCCCCCGCAGGGCGCCGAGGGCGCGCCGCTGCCGGGCCACCCGCTGCTCGACCTGTCGGCCCGGGCCTGGCAGCGGCTGCGCGCGCCGGCCGTCCGGTACCCGTGGCTGCCGGACGCGGCCGTGGTGGCCGTCTCCTTCCTGGCGTTCTGCGTGCCCGACCTGGTGCACGACGGCGACGGGGACGGCCCGCGCGGGCACCGCCTCGCCTTCACCCACCTGCCGCTGGCCGCCGTGCTGGGCTTCCAGGCCGCGCTGCTGCTGCCGCTGCTGTGGCGGCGCCGCCGGCCAGCGGCGGCGTTCGCCGCGGTGACGGCCGTGTTCCTGCTGCAGTGGTCGCTCGGCGCGGCGCTGCGGGCGGACGCGGCGCTGCTGCTGGCGCTGTACGCGCTGGCCCTGCACGGGCGGCTGCGCGACCTGGCGTGGGCCTGCGCGGCCGGCGCGCTCGGGATCGGGCTGGTGGCGGTCCGGGTGGCCTCGGCGGTCTCGGTGTGGGACGTCCTGTTCTTCCTGACCGCCGCGGTGACCGCCGCCGTCGCGCTCGGCATCGCGGTGCGGGTGCGCCGCGGCCAGCTGGCCGTGCTGCGCGAGCGGGCGGCCCGGCTGGAGGTGGAGCGCGACCAGCGCAGCCGGCTGGCCGCGGCGTCCGAACGCGCCCGGGTGGCCCGGGAGATGCACGACATCATCGGCCACAACCTGTCGGTGATCATCACGCTCGCGGACGGCGGCGCGTACGCGGCCCGCTCCTCGCCCGCGCGCGGGCAGGAGGCGCTGGAGCTGATCGGCGACGCGGGCCGGCAGGCGCTCGGCGAGCTGCGCCGGATGCTGGGCGTGCTGCGCGAGCACGGCGACGGCCCCGCGCTGGCCCCGCAGCCCGGCATCGCCGACCTGGCCGAGCTGTGCGGCCGGATCCGGGCCGCCGGGCCCGCGGTGGTGCACCGCACCGAGGGCGCCCTCGAAACGCTGGACCGCGGGGTGCAGCTGGCGGTCTACCGGATCGTCCAGGAGGCCCTGACCAACACCCTCAAGCACGCCGGCCCGCACTCCCGCGCCCGGGTCTCCGTCGCGCTGTCCGGCACCCGGCTCCGGGTCCGGATCGACGACGACGGCCCGCCGGTCGGCGCCCCCGCACCCGGCGCGCCGACCGGCGAGGGACAGGGCGTCACCGGCATGCGGGAGCGGGCCGCGCTGTACGGTGGCGCCGTCACGGCGGGCCCGGCCCCGGGCGGGGGCTGGTCGGTGCTCGCCGACCTGGACGTCACGCCCGTCCCGCCCGTCGCCGCCCTCCCGTCCGCCGCCCCCGCCGCCGTCCCGTCCGCCGTCCCCGCTGCCGTCCCGTCCCCCCTTCCGGCCCCCCTTCCGGCCCCTCTCCCGTCCGTCCTCGACCGGATCGGAGACCCGGCGTGACCACCGTCCTGATCGTGGACGACCAGCCCCTGCAGCGCTTCGGCTTCCGGATGCTGCTGGAGAGCCAGGGCGACACCTCGGTCGCCGGGGAGGCCGGGCACGGCGCGGAGGCGGTCCGGCTGACCGCCGAACTGCGCCCCGACGTGGTGCTGATGGACATCCGGATGCCCGGCATGGACGGCATCGAGGCGACCCGGCTGATCGTCGCTTCCGGCGGCCGCTCCCGGGTCCTGGTGCTGACCACCTTCGACCTCGACGAGTACGCGCACGCCGCGCTGCGCGCCGGGGCCAGCGGCTTCCTGCTCAAGGACGCCCACCCCGAGGAACTCCTCGCGGGCGTCCGCGCGGTGGCCGGCGGCGACGCCGTGGTGGCCCCCGCCGTCACCCGCCGCCTGCTCGACGCCTACGCCCACCACCTGCCCGTCCGGCGCCCCGGCCCGGCCGACGGCGACCCCCGGCTGGCCGCCCTGACCGGCCGCGAGCGGGAGATCCTGCTCGCCGTGGGCCGGGGCTGGAGCAACGGCGAGATCGCCGAACGCCTGGTGCTGTCCGAGTCCACGGTCAAGACCCACGTCGGCCGGGTCCTCGCCAAGATCGGCGCCCGCGACCGGGTCCAGGCCGTGATCTTCGCCTACGACCTGGGCCTGACCCGCCCCAACCCGCCCGCCTGACCAGCCGGGCCGGCCCGCTCCTCGTCCCCGTCACCGTCTCCGCTCGCGCAGCGGATCTCACTCCGGTCGGGTCCCGGCGCCCGGGAGGGTGGTGCGGAAGGTGGTGCCCGGGCCGTCGACGAGGGTCAGGGTGCCGCCGTGCAGGGCGGCGATGTCGCGGGCGATGGACAGGCCGAGGCCGGTGCCGCCGTCGTCGCGGCTGCGGGCGTCGTCGAGCCGGGTGAACCGTTCGAAGACCTTCTCGCGGTCGGCGGGGGCGATGGGCGGACCGTCGTTGCCGACGTCCAGGAGGACGCTGCCGTCGGCGGGGTCGGTGGCGACCCGGACGGTGGTGCCGGTGCGGGCGTGGCGCTGGGCGTTGTCGAGCAGGTTGGTGAGCAGCCGGCCCAGCCACAGGCGGTTGCCGAGCACCAGGGCGCCGTCCCGGGCGTGCAGTGCGACCCGGGGGCGGCCGGCCGTGGCGGTGCGGGCCAACTCGGCGAGGTCGAGCGTCTCGCGGGGCCCGTCGTGCCCGGCCGCGTCGAGCCGGGCCAGCAGCAGCAGGTCGGCGGCGAGCGACTGGAGGCGGTCGGTGTCCTGGAGCGCCCCGGCGACCATCTCGGCGCGGACCGCCGGGTCGGGGTGGGTGTGCGCGACCTCCAACTGGGTGCGCAGCACGGCGAGCGGGCTGCGCAGTTCGTGCGAGGCGTCGGCGATGAAGCGGCGCTGCCGGACGCCCGCGGCCTCCAGGCGGTCGAGCATCGCGTTCATGGTGTGGGCGAGCCGGGCGATCTCGTCGTCGCTGCCGGGTTCGGGGACGCGCCGGTCCAGGCCGCGGTCGCCGATCCCGGCGACCTCGGAGCGGATCGCCTCGACGGGGCGCAGGGCCCGCCCGGTGGCCCGCCAGGTGACGGCGCCGACGGTGGCGACCAGCAGGGCGCTGAGCGCGGCGAGCCCGGCGGTGGTGAGGTCCTCGGCGGTGTCGGCGGTGTGCAGCGAGGCGCCGACCCGGATGGTGACCGGCCCGTTCGGGGTGTCGGCGGTGACGGTGGCGACCCGCTGGTGGTGCTCGTCGCCGAGTACGCCGAGGTCGAACGAGTCCCGGTCCTCGTCCCCGGTGGTGAGGGCCGGATGGCCCGCCAGGTTCTGGCTGGCGGCGACGACCTTCCCGTCCGCGTCGGTGACCTGGATGAAGTCGGTGCCGTGGCCGAGCGGCAGTTGCCCCGGCAGGTGCCCGTCGGCGGCCGTCCCGGCCACCGCGAGCGCCTGTTCGCGGGCCCCGGCCTCGACGCTGCGCACCAGGTTCGCGCGCAGCAGCAGGACCACCGCGGCGGAGGCCACCAGTAGGACGGCGGCGACGCCGAGGCAGGCCGCGATGGTGGTGCGGGTGCGGACCGAGCGGGGTTCGAGGCGGTGGACCGCGGCGGCGAGGCGCGAGGTGGGGCCGGGTGCACGGCGACGGACCGCGGCGACGAGACGGCGGACCGCGGCGGCGAGGCGGCGGCGTGCGGCGGCGGCGCGGGCCCGGAACGGGGACGGCCGGTCAGCCACCGTCGGGCTCCAGCCGGTAGCCCGCGCCGCGCACGGTCTGCAGGGCGCTGCGCCCGAACGGGGTGTCGATCTTGCGGCGCAGCGCGCTGATGTGCACCTCGACGGTGTTGGGGTCGCTGTCGGCGGCGGCGTCCCACACCTGGTCGAGGATCTCCCGCTTGGAGACCGCCTCGCCGGCCCGCCGGGCCAGGTGGTCGAGGACGGCGAACTCGCGCGGCGTCAGCGCGATCGGGGTGCCGCCCCGGGTGCAGGTGCGGGCGGCGGAGTCGACCACCAGGTCGCCGAGCACGGCGCGGCGCGGGGCCCGGGAGCCGATCCGGCGGGCCAGCGCCTTGAGCCGGGCGACCAGGACGACGAACGAGAACGGCTTGGACAGGTAGTCGTCGGCGCCGGTGTCCAGCGCCTCGGCCTCGTCCCACTCGCCGTCCTTGGCGGTGAGCATCAGGATGCCCGCGTCGCTGCCCGCCGCCCGCAGCCGGGCGCAGACCCGGTAGCCGTTGAGGCCGGGCAGCATGATGTCCAGGACCACCACGTCGTAGGAGTGGTCGGTGGCCCGGACCAGGCCGGACAGCCCGTCGTGGACGACGTCGACGTGGAAGCCCTCCGCCTCCAGGCCGTGCTTGAGCGCCAGGGCCAGCCGCCGTTCGTCCTCCACCACCAGTACCCGCATGCCTCCCAGGGTGGCAGGTCGGCGGGGCGGGGGGCTGAAGGTGTCTTCAGGTGCGCTCGGCTACCCTTCAGCCCGCCCCTTCGGCACGGGGCCGCCCGGACGCGGTGCCCGGGCGCGGAGGGGGACGGGAGTCGGACGGCATGGACGAGCGGGAGCGGTCGGGGGCGGGGCGGACGGCGCCGGAGGAGCGGACGACGCCGGAGGAGCGGCCGGTGCCGGAGGAGCGGCCGGTGCCGACGGGGCGGCCGGTGCCGGGGTGGCTGCGCGGCCGGGCGGCGCGCTGGGGTGGCGGGATCGCGGCGGCGGCGCTGCTGCTGGTCGGCGGCGGGACGGCGGCGGTCGCGATCGGCGGGCACGACGGGCACCGCGGGCACCACGGCGGGGAGGTCGCGGCCCGCGACGGCGAGCACGGCGAGCACGGCGAGCACGACGAGCACCGCAGGCACAACGCGCGCGGCGGGAAGCGGCACGAGCGGGGCGGACGCGACGGGCGGGCGGGGCGTTCCGAGGAGCGTCCCGGCGACGGGCAGCGCGACGACCGCACCGCCCGACCGGACCGGCGCGGCCCCGGCCCCGGCCCCGGCACTCCGACGTCGCTGCCCGCGCTGTCCGCCGCCGACGCCGTGGCGAAGGCGACTGCCGCGATACCCGGCGGGCGGGCCGAGTCGCTGCGCCCGGTCACCACGGACGGCGGTGGCCGGGCCTGGCAGGCCGTGGTGCTCGGCCCGGACGGCGTGCGGCACCTGGTGACGGTCGACGGCGCCGACGGCAGCCTGACCGGCAACACCGTGCTCGGCCGCTGACGCCCGCCCGGCCCGGGGCTGCCTTCGCGGCCGGTGCCGGGGTCGGGGCCGGAACCGGGAGCGCCCTCCGTTGCTGAAGAACCCTTCAGGTCTTCAGCAACCGTTCAGCACGTCTGGACCATGCTGGACCCGACGGTGCCGTCCGGCCCCGGCGCTCCCGGAAAGGCGCGACGATGCTCCCCTCGCTCTCCCCCGCGGCCGCACTGGCCGTCAATCCGCTGGACGCGGGGTCGCTGCTGGCCTCGTTCGGTGCGCTGGGCATCGCCGTGGTGATGTTCGCGGAGACCGGTCTGCTGATCGGGTTCTTCCTGCCGGGCGACTCGCTGCTGTTCACCGCCGGTCTGCTGTGCACCACGGGCGCGCAGGGCGGACCGCACCTGAACCTGGGCGGGGTGCTGGCCGCCGCCGTGGTCGGCGCGCTGGCGGGGGCGCAGACCGGCTACCTGCTCGGGCGCCGGGGCGGCCGGGCGCTGCTGGCCCGTTCCCGCAGCAAGCACCTGCACGAGGGGGCGGTGCGGGCCGAGGAGATCCTGGCCCGCTACGGGCACGCCAAGGCGGTGGTGCTGGCCCGCTTCGTCCCGGTGGTGCGCACCGTCCTGAACCCGCTGGCGGGCGCGCTGGGCGTCGACGTCCGCACCTTCACCCGCTGGCAGGTCGTCGGCGGCCTGCTCTGGACGGTGGGGCTGGTGCTGGCCGGGTACGCCCTCGGCTCCTCCGTCCCGAACGTGGACCACTACCTGCTGCCGCTGGTCGCCCTGGTGGTGGCCGTCTCGCTGGTCCCGGTGTTCCTGGAGCTGCTCCGCTCCCGCCGCCGGGCCCGGGCCGGGACCCGATGACCGGCCCGGCCCGCGGTTCCGCCCCGCGCCGCCCCGTCCTGTTCGCCTCGGCCTGCGGCGGGGCGTTCGCCCTGCTCACCGCGGCGGTGGCGGTGCACGGCTGGACCGCGTTCGGCTTCGAGGCGGCCGCGGTGCGCTGGGGCGTCACCCACCGCCCGCCGACGGCCCGCGCGCTGGCGATCGCGGTCACCGCCCTGGGCACCTACGTCTTCCCGTACCTGCTGGCGCTGGCGGCGGGCGCGGTCTCGGTCCGCTCCCGGCGGCCCGCCGGGAGCCGTCGGCGGGCGGTGGTCCTGCTCGCCCCGGCGGCCTGGCTGGCGGCCGGGCAGGTGCTGCGGCAGGCCCTGATGCACGGTCTCGCCCGGCCGCGACCGCCCGCGGCGGGCTGGGCCTTCGACGCCTCCGCCTTCTCCTTCCCGTCCGGGCACGCCTTCACCTCCGCGCTGTCCGCCGGTCTGCTGGCGGTGGCGGTGGCCCGGGCCCGGCCGTCGGCGACCCGCGCGGCGACCACGGCGGCGGTCCTCTTCGCCGCCGTGATCGGCTTCACCCGGGTCTACCTGGGCGTGCACTGGCCGCTGGACGTGCTGGGCGGCTGGCTGCTCGCGGGGTGCTGGCTCGCGCTGGGGGTGTGCCTGCTGCCGAAGCTCCCGGCCGGGCCCGGCGCACCGAACTGAACCGGGCCGGACCGGCCTGAACCGGCCCGAACCGGACGGACGTCCCCGGCAGCCCGGGCCCAGGCCCGCACACGCCGCCGCGCCCTCAGTGAACGCAGAACTCGTTGCCCGCCGGGTCCTGGAGGACCGTCCAGGTGAGGCCCGGAACGCTGTGCTCGCCGACGACGCTCGCCCCCAGCGCGACCAGCCGCTCCACCTCCCCCGCCATGCCCGTACCGGTCGCGACCCGGAAGTCGACGTGCACGCGGTTCTTGCCCCGCCGCTCCTCGGCCACCCGCTGGAACCCCATCGCCACGGGCTGCGCGGCGACCATGACGAACTCCCCGTGGTCCTCGACGATCTCGCCCCCCAACGCGCCGGCCCACCACCGGGCCAGCTCCTGGGGTTCCGCACAGTCCACCGTGACCATCACTGCTGCCAGACTCATGCCCGCCACCCTAACCGCGACCACCGACAACCCCGGTCCGGCGGCAGTGTGACGGACGGTCAGGCGAGCGGTTTGCGCCACACGGAGACGTGCTTCGGGGAGTCCTGGGTGAACGGGGTGCCGTCCCAGTCCGCGACCCGGCGTTCCAGCGCGAGGCCGGCGATCCGGGCCATCAGGTCGAGTTCGGCCGGCCAGGCGTACCGGTGGCGGGAGTTGACGCGGCGGTAGGAGCCGTCCGCGCCGTCGCGGGTGAAGTGGTGCGAGACCAGGACCTGCTCGGCCAGGTCGAAGGTGTCGAAGCCGAGGTGGCGGTCGGAGACGTCGAACGGCACCGCGACCTGCCCGGGCGGCAGGAACCGCAGCGGGGGCACGCCCAGCTCGATGACGAACCGGCCGCCGGGCTCCAGGTGGCGGGCGGCGTTGCGGAAGCACTCGACCTGCTCGTCCTGGGTGAGCAGGTTCGAGATGGTGTTGTAGACCAGGTAGACCAGGGTGAACCCGCCGGGGACGACGGTGGTGGCCATGTCCCCGACGGCCACCGGGAGGGTGTCCTCGTCGACCTTGCGCCGCAGCACGGCCGCCATGTGCGCGGACAGTTCGATGCCCGCCACCGGCACGCCGCGCTCCCGGAGCGGGACGCCCACCCGTCCGGTCCCGATGGCGAACTCCAGGGCCCGGCCGTCCCCGGCGAGTTCGGCGAGGAAGGCGAGGGTCGGTTCGAGGGCGGCGGCCGAGGACGACTCGGCCTCCCCGGCGTCGTAGCGCTCGGCGGTCTCCCGGCTCCACAGTTCGCTGCTCGTCACGGACGTCCACTCTGCCGGACGCCGGGAGGGCTGTCGACGCGTTTTCCCCTCGCGGCGCCCGGCCGCCCCGGTGGTACGGTTCGCCCACCGTGACCCGCCCCGCCGAGGAACCGGAGGCCCGCGTGCCCGTCGAGCTGCGCCGCTGCACCGCCCTCGCCCCGCGGGTCCGGCGGGAACTGTTGGAGGTGTACGCGGACGTGCGGGCGCCGCTGCTGCACGAACCGAACTACCGGGTCGAGGCGTTCGCCGAGCGCCTCGACCTGCACCTCGCCGCGCCGGGCTTCGCCCTCGTCCTCGGCTACGAGAGCGACGACAGCACGCCGGTCGGGTACGCCTACGGGAACACGGTCGGGCCCGGCGACGGCTACTGGCGGCGGATGGCCGAGCCGCTGCCCGACGGCTTCACCGACGCCCCGGTGCTCGCCGTCCGGGAGATCGGCGTCCGGGCCCCCTGGCGCGGCACCGGGGTCGCCCGGCGGATCCACGACGCGCTGCTGGCCGACCGCCCGGAGCGGCGGGCCGCCCTGATGGTCAACCCGCTGGCGGGGGACGGCCGGGTGCAGCGGCTGTACGAGGGCTGGGGCTACCGGCCGTTCAACTCCCAGCGGGCGACCGGGGTTTCGCCGCGGCTGGTGGCGATGGCCCGCCCGATCCACTGACCCCCGGCCGCCGGGCCGACCGGGCTGACCGGGTCACCCGGGCCGACCGGATCAGCGGGGCCCGGGCCCGTCAGTCGGTCGACTTGACGACCTTGAGCACCTTCCCGGTGGCGCCCGCCGTGAGGTAGCCGCCACCGCCCTGGTCGTCGGAGAGGTAGTAGCGGATGGTGATCTCGTCCGCGAACCAGCCGTAGTCGATGATCAGGTAGCGGTCGGTCGGCTGCGGGAGGTCGAGCCGGCTCTTGGCGGTGGCCGTGACGGTGGGGAGCTGCCCCCAGTCGATCCGGCCGAGGTCGACGAGCTTCTTGGCGCTGACGCTGTCGACGGCGCCACCGGCCGTGGTGGTGAGCTTCCCCGCGCGGTAGTCGACCGTGTCGTAGCGCGCGGGGTTGTCCTTGCGCACCACCTTGGCGTGGGCGTTGTCGGAGCGGATCGTCATGTCGATGACGGTGGCGCTGCCGGTGCTCGTCCGGATCGACTCGACCAGGGCGCGGGCCCCGTCCGGGGTGAGCAGGTCGGTGCCGGCGGCGGGCCCGGACCCGGACCCGCCGCGGGACGGCGCGCTGGACGGCGCGGTGGACGGCGGGGCGGAGGACCCGGCGGGCGGTGCGGCCCCGGTGGCCGCCCCGGCCGTGGCGGGGGTGCTCACGGTCGACCCGGCGGCGGAACCGTCGCCCCGCTTCCCGTCGAACAGCGTCGGCCCGAGCGTCCACCCCAGCACCCCGAGCACCACGGCCCCGGCCAGCACCGCCGGGACGGCCCGGAGCCACCGTCGCGGCCGCTCCGGGCGGACCGCCTCGGTCGGGCCGGTCGGGCCGTCGGGGAGGGCGCCGTTGGTCTCGGTCCGGCTGTACGGGTGGTACGGGGGCGGGGAGTTGGTCTCGGTCGGCGAGAAGGCCGGGCTGCCGCCGAGGGTGCCGTCGACGCCCTGCTCGGCGGCGGCGAACAGCCGGTCGAGGCGGACGGCGTCGGGCCGCTGGGCCGGGTCGCGGGCCAGCAGCGCGGTCAGGGTCGGCCCGAGCGGGCCGGAGCGGACCGGCGGCGGCAGCGGCTGGTCGAGGACGGCCGCGAGGGTGGCGATGCTGGTGGCCCGGCGCAGCGGGTGGTGGCCCTCGACGGCGACGTACAGCGTCATGCCGAGCGACCACAGGTCGGAGGCGGGGTCGCCCTCGTGGCCGCGGATCCGCTCGGGGGCGATGTACTCGGGCGAGCCGATCAGCGCGCCGGTGGCGGTCAGGCTAGTGGACTCGCTGAGCGCGGCGATGCCGAAGTCGGTGAGGACGGGCGTGCCGTCGGTGCGCAGCAGCACGTTGCCCGGCTTGACGTCCCGGTGCTGGATGCCCGCGGCGTGCGCGGCGGTGAGCGCGGAGAGCAGCCCCCGGCCGATCCGGGCGGCCTCCTGCGGGGCGAGCGGGCCGCGGGTGATCCGGTCGTGCAGCGAGCCGCCGGAGACCAGCTCCATCACCAGCCAGGGGTGGGCGAGTTCGGCGTTGTCCACGATGTGGTGGATGGTCACCACGTTGGGGTGCTGGAGCCGGGCCAGCGCCTGGGCCTCCCGCAGGACCCGCTCGCGCAGCTCGAACGCGGCCGCCGGGTCGGCGGCCAGCATCGCCGGATCGGGCGGCCGGACCTCCTTCAGCGCCACCTCGCGCTGTAGCAGGGTGTCCCTGGCCCGCCAGACCAGCCCCATCCCGCCGCCCCCGAGCCGCGCCAGCAACTCGAAGCGGCCGTCGATCAGTTGGCCGCCCGGCCCGGCTGTCGTCATGCCGCCCATCGTAGGGGCTCGCCCCGACACCCCTCGCCCACGCCCGAGCCCGGCCCGCGCCCGGCCCGCACCCGTCCCCGTACTCCTCGCCGCGCCCGTTCCCGCACCTCACGGCCGTGGTGGACGAACGACCCCGGCCCCGGGCGGAAGATCGCTCGGGGCCGGGGCGGGGCCGGGGCGGAGGCGGGTCAGGACGCGGCTGCGAAGGGGCCGACCATGAAGTCGGCGCAGACGTTGATGGTGCCGTTGTCGACGCCGCCGGTGACCGGGACCTGCACCTGCTCGGTGGTGTCCGGGAGGATCACCGAGACCTTCGAGCCGGTGACCGGGCAGACCAGGCGGCCGGAGGCGCTGCCCTCGAAGTTGACGTTGGTGAAGAGCAGGTGGGCCTCGGCGGACTTGCCGGGCTGGAGCGTGACGGCGGTGGCGCTGCCGCCCGCCTCGCGGACGGCGTCCAGCGGGGCGGACTTGCCCTGGTCGTCGGCGAGCCGGATGCCCGGGAAGCCGGTCAGGGTGCACGCCTTGCCGGAGGTGTTCTGGGCGCGGAGCAGGGCCAGCGCGGAGGACTGCTCGGTGGCGTGGTCGTTGGGGCCGGTCACGGTCAGCTTGACGTCCTTGGTGGTGCACTTGGCGCCACCGGCCGCGGTGGCGGTGGTGCCCGCGCCCTTGCTCGCGGTGGCGCCCGTGGCAGCCGTGGCGCCCGCGGTGCCTGCGGCGGGGCTGCCGGAGGCAGCGGGAGCGGTGGGGGCGGAGGCGGCGCTGGTCGGGGCGGTACCCGTGGCGGCGGTGTCGTCGTCGCAGGCGGTGAGGGTGAGCCCGGCGAGGAGCGCGACGGCGGCGGTGGCGGTCAGGCGGGTGATGGTGCGCATGGCGGTGTCTACCTCGGTGGGGGCCGTGGGGGCGTGGGGCGGGTGGGCGGCCCGGAGGGGGCCGGAGCGGGCCGGAAGCCTTCCCGACAGTTGTACCGCCCGAAGATCCACAGCCGCGTTCCCCGCCCGTCACAACCGCGTCACGGGCCCCGGTCACAACGGGCGGCGCCGCCCGAGTTGAGCGGCGCCGGGCCTGCCCGATGGGGCAGGAGCGGACGGGGCGTCAGAGCGCGGCGAGGCGGGCCAGCGGGCCGGCCGGGTCCGGGAGGGCGCAGGCGGTGCGGACGGCGGCGTCGTGGGCGGCGGCGAGCGCGTCGAGGCGGGTGAGCCGGGTGCGGCCCTGCCGGGAGAGGTGGGCGGTGATCCGGCGGCGGTCCCGGTCGCCCTGGCGGCGGTAGACCAGTCCGGTGTCGGCGAGGCCGTCCACCAGGCGACTGAGGCTGGCCTGCGGGATCAGCAGCGCCTGGGCGAGTTCGCCCATCGCGTGGCCCCGCCCGTCGGCGAGGGCGCGCAGCACCCGCCACTGGTCGACGGTGCAGTCCTCCTCGGCGAGGGCGGCGGCCAGTCCGGTGGTGAGGCGGCGGTGGGCGAGCGCGACGAGTTCGACCAGCAGCGGCGCCGGGGCCGCTTCCGCTCCGACGGCGCCCACGTGCGCGTCGGCGTCCCGTACGTCGGCGTCCCGTACGTCGGTGCCCCGCACGTCGGTGCCCCGCACGTCGGCGTCCCGCGCGGTGCTGTTCGCGGACATCCGGCCTCCCGTTCCGATCCCTCGCCGTGACCCGGAGGGGGTTTCCCGGGGCCCGGCGGGACGACCATACTCGCACCGTCGGGGAACGCGTGAGGAACGGGTGATGCTGGACGCCAGGCTGGTCGATCCGCTCGACGCGCTGCACCTCGGACGGGAGGACGGCGCGTTCCGGGTGGGCCTCGTCGTGCCGCAGTCCGGGACGCTCGGGCTGACCGGGCCGTCCGCGCTGGACGGCGCACTGCTGGCCGCGCACGAGGTGAACGCCCGCGGCGGGGTGCTCGGCCGCCCGCTGGAACTGGTGCTGGTGGACGGCGGCGGCTCGCCGCAGCCGGTGGCCGCCGAGGTGCGCCGGCTGCTCGCGGCGGGGGCGCTGGACGCGCTGGCCGGCTGCCACACCAGCGACGTGCACCGGGCGGTGGAGCAGGTGGCCGCCGAGCGGATCGCGTACGTGTTCACCCCGCCGCACGAGGGCGGGTCCCGGCGGCCCGGCGTGCTGTGCACCGGCATCGCCCCGGCCGCCCAACTGGGTGGCGCAATCAGCACGTTGACGGAGCGTCACGGCCTGCGGCGGTGGGCGCTGATCGGCAACGACTACATCTGGCCGCGCAGCGTACACCGGGCCGCGGCCCGGCTGGCGGCGGGCGCCGGGGCCCGGGTGGTGCTGGAGCGCCGGATCGCCTTCGGCGGCGTCGAGCGGACGGTCGAACCGCTGCTGGACGAGCTGCGCGCGGCCCGCGCGGACGGCCTGCTGCTCAGCCTGATCGGGCGCGACCTCGTCCTGTTCAACCGGGCGCTGCGCCGCAGCGGACTGGACCGCGGGCTGGTGCGGCTGTCCGGCTCGCTGGAGGAGAACGGCCTGCTGGCGCTGGGCGGCGACGGCACCGGCACGCTGTACGCCGCGATGCCCTCGTTCGCGACCCTGGCCGAGGAGCCCCGCCAGTCGCTGGCCGAACGCCACCGGGCGCTGTGCGGCCCGTGGGCACCGGTGCTGGACGCGTACGCGGTGGGCCTGTACGACGGCCTGCACCTGCTGGCGACGCTGGCGGCCCGCCGCGCGCTGGACCCCGGAGGGCTGGCCCGGGCGGCCGCCCCGCTGCTGCACGCCGGGCGGCGCACGGTGCACCTGGCCCGGGCCGAGGGCCTGGGCTTCGCCGTCCTGCCCCGACCCTGAATCCGCCCCGCCCTGAACCTGCCCTGCCCTGAACCCGTCCCGCCCTGGGCCTGTCCTGCCTTGAGTTCGTCGCGCGCCGAACCCCCGTCACGACTGGTGACCGGCTCCGCACGCCGAGAAAACCCTTCCATATGGAAATACTTACCCCTACAGTCTCCCCCACACCCGCTGGCCCGTCACGTCACGGAGAGGGAGCACCCATGGCCGACACACCCGCGCCGCAGGGCATCGAGAGCTACGGCTACCAACAGGAGCTGCGCCGCTCACTGACCTTCGCCGACCTGCTCGTCTACGGGCTGGTGTTCATGGTGCCGATCGCGCCGTTCGGCATCTTCGGCAGCGTCTTCCAGGGCTCCGGCGGCATGGTGGCGCTGGCGTACGTGCTGGGCATGGTGGCGATGATGTTCACCGCGCTGTCGTACGCCCAGATGTCGCGGGCGTTCCCGATGGCCGGGTCGGTGTACACCTACGCGGGCCGGGGCATCGCCGCACCGGTCGGCTTCCTGTCCGGGTGGATGATCCTGCTGGACTACGTGCTGGTGCCGGGCCTGCTGTACCTGATCGCCGGGGTGGCGATGAACTCGTTGGTGTCCTCGGTGCCGGTGTGGCTGTGGGTGGTCGGCTTCGTGCTGCTGAACACCGCGGTCAACTACCTGGGCATCGAGACCACCGCCAGGGTCAACAAGGCGGTGCTGATCGGCGAACTGGTGGTGCTGGCGCTGTTCGTGGTGGTCGGCGTCGTCGCGCTGGCGGGCGGCAAGGGCCGGGGCTTCGACTTCACGCCGCTGTACAACGGGCACACCTTCTCGTGGAGCCTGGTGTTCGGCGCGGTGTCGATCGCGGTGCTGAGCTTCCTCGGCTTCGACGGCATCTCCACCCTCTCGGAGGAGAACCGGGACTCGGCGAAGGCGATCGGCAGGTCGATGGTGGCCGCGCTGCTGCTGGCGGGCACCCTGTTCATCGTGCAGACCTGGGTGGCGTCGCTGCTGGTCACCGATCCGGACTCGCTGGTGGCGAACGGCGACCCGGACGGCACCGCGTTCTACGACGCGGCGCGCACCGCGGCGGGCGGCTGGCTGGCCACCCTGACCGCCGCCGCGACGGCCGTGGCCTGGGGCTTCGCCAACTCGCTGGTGGCGCAGGCGGCGACCAGCCGGCTGCTGTTCGCGATGGCCCGCGACCGCCAGCTGCCGTCCTTCCTGGCGAAGGTCCACCCGACCCGCCGGGTGCCGGTGAACGCGACGCTGCTGACCGCCGGCGTCTCGCTGGGGCTGGGCCTGTGGATGACCTCCCGGGACGACGGCATCACCCTGCTCAGCTCGCTGGTCAACTTCGGCGCGCTGACCACCTTCCTGGTGCTGCACGTCGCCGTGGTCGTGCACTACCTGGTCCGCAACCGCAGCCGGGACTACTGGCGGCACCTGGTCGCGCCGGTGATCGGCTTCGCGATCCTGGCGTACGTGGTGGTCAACGCGAACATCGCGGCGCAGCGGCTCGGCTTCGTCTGGCTGCTGGTCGGCGCCCTGGTGCTGACCGGGCTGATCGCGACCGGCCGCACGCCGAAGCTGTCCGTCGCCGGTCCCGCCGCCGAACCCGCCGAGCCCGGCACCGGCACCGGCACCCCCAGCGACCCCGCCACCGAGGAGACCCCGTGAGCCTGCCCGAGATCGTCCGCCTCTCCCCCGGCCCGGAGGACTGGGCCTACACCTTCGGCGGGCGGCCGCCGCTGACCACCGTCCGGCCGGGCAGCGTCGTGGAGCTGACCACCGAGGACTGCTTCGGCGGCAAGGTGCGCGGCGTGGACGACCTGCCCAGCCGGGTGTGCGTCTTCCCGTACCTCAACCCGGTGACCGGGCCGATCGCGGTGGCGGGCGCCGAGCCGGGGGACGTGCTGGCGGTGCACTTCGTGGAGATCACCCCGGCCCGGGACCGCGGGTTCTCCAGCACCTTCCCGCACTTCGGGGCGCTGACCGCGACGCACCAGACCGCGATGCTGCACCCGGCGCTGGAGGAGCGGGTCTGGGTGTACGACCTGGACGTGGCGGCGGGCCTGTGCCACTTCCGGGCCCGCAACAGCGACTTCACCGTCGCGCTGCCGCTGGACCCGATGCACGGCACGGTCGGCGTGGCCCCGGCGGCCGGCGAGGTGCTGGCCTCGATCACGCCGGGCGCGCACGGCGGCAACCTGGACACCCCGGAGATGCGGGCCGGCACCACCGCGTACTTCGGCGTCAACGTGGACGGCGGGCTGCTGGCGATCGGCGACGGACACGCCCGGCAGGGCGAGGGCGAGGTGTGCGGGACGGCGGTGGAGGCGGCGATGCGCACCACCGTGGTGATCGACCTGGTGAAGGGCGGCGGCCCCGCCTGGCCCCGGCTGGAGAACGACGACTTCCTGATCAGCGCCGGCTCGGCCCGCCCACTGGAGGACGCGTTCCGGATCAGCCAGCACGACCTGGTCGGCTGGGCCTCCGACCTGCTCGGCCTGGACCAGTTGGACGCGTACCAGCTGGTCAGCCAGGCGGGCCTGGCCCCGGCGGCGAACGTCTGCGACACCAACTACACGATGGTCGCCAAGCTGCCGAAGTCCGTCCTGGGCCGGGCCCGGGCGTACGACGGCCTGCACGAGCGGCTGCGAGAGACTGCGGCGGCGTATCTGCGGCACCGGTGACACGGCATTGGTGACGTAGCACCGGTGACGCGGCATCGGTGACGCGACACCAATGACACAGCACTGATGACACGGCACCAAGTACCGGCGGTTCGGGCACCGGTGACGCACCACAGCCGTAGGGTCTGAGATCGTTGCAGGTGAAGGCACACGCCCGCGTGTGCGAACCCACCGCAGAGGAGCAGCAGTCGTGATCTTCATCGCCGTGAAGTTCACCGTCCGGCCCGAGCACAGCGCGAGTTGGATCGAGCGGGTCGGGGAGTTCACCTCCTCGACCCGGGCCGAGGAGGGCAACGTCTTCTTCGAGTGGTCCCGGAGCGTCGACGACCCGCACCAGTACGTGCTGCTGGAGGCGTTCCGGGACGGCGAGGCGGGCGCCCGGCACGTCGAGTCGGAGCACTTCAAGACCGCGATGGCCTGGATGCCCGACTTCATCAGCCGGACGCCGGAGATCGTCAACGTGGAGGTCCCCGGCACCGGTTGGAACGCGATGGCGGAGCTCAGCCCGCGCGGCTGAGCCCCAGCGGCCGAACCCCCCGGGCGGCCGATGCCCGGGCGGCCGGTGCCCGACTCCGTGTCAGGTGCCGGCCGCCCGGTCCTGCTTGCGGGAGGCCAGCAGGCTGGCGACGGTGGTGACCGCCAGCACCACCACGATGAAGGCCAGCGAGAAGGCGATGCCGATCTCGGGCACGTGCACGCCGCTCTCGTGCAGGGCGTGCAGGATCAGCTTGACGCCGATGAAGCCGAGGATCACCGACAGGCCGTAGGACAGGTAGACCAGCCTGGTCAGCAGGCCGCCGATCAGGAAGTACAGCTGGCGCAGGCCCATCAGCGCGAAGGCGTTGGCGGTGAAGACGATGTACGCGTCCTGGGTCAGGCCGAAGATCGCCGGGATCGAGTCGAGCGCGAACAGCACGTCGGTGGTGCCGATCGCCAGCAGCACCGTCAGCATCGGCGTCATCAGCCGCTTGCCGTCGATCCGGACGAACAGCTTGGTGCCGTGGTACTCGTCCGTGGACGGGATCCGCCTCTTGACCAGGCGCAGCAGCCGGCCCTCCTCGAACTCCTCCTCGGTCTTGTCCTGTCCGGCCTCCATGATCAGCTTGACGGCCGTCCAGACCAGGAACGCGCCGAAGAGGTAGAACACCCAGGAGAACTGGGAGACCAGCGCCGCGCCGCCCGCGATGAACACCGCGCGCAGCACCAGGGCGATGATCACGCCGAACATCAGCACCCACTGCTGGTAGATCTTCGGCACCGCGAACTTGCCCATGATCAGGATGAACACGAACAGGTTGTCGACGCTGAGCGACTTCTCGGTGACGTACCCGGCGAAGAACTCCACCGCCGACTTCGAACCGCCGTACCACCACACGAAGCCGCCGAACAGGCAGGCCAGCACCACCCACACGGTGGTCCAGACCGCCGCCTCCTTGATCGAGACCTCGTGCGGCTTGCGGCCGCCGATGAAGAAGTCGGCCACGATCAGCACGATCAGCACCGCGATGGTGCCGACCCACAGACCTGCGGACACGTCCATGACTGCTCCTCGTCGGCGCCTCGGGGCGGTGCGGCGCGGGAAGCACCATCCTGACGGCCGAAGATCGATCCGCCCGCGCGACACACCCGGCCGGGCCGCCGGGCGCCGCTACGCTCACCCCGTGACCACCACCTGGCCGCCCGGCACCGCGGGCCTCCTGCCGCTCCCCTCCGGCCGGGTCGTCCGCGGCCGCGGCCTGCGCCGCCCGCTCCCCGCCGGACCGCCGCCGGACTTCGCGCTGCACCTGCTCGGCCACCGGCCGCCCGCCGTCGACTGGGAGTCCCGCTGGCTGCGCTGGCCGGACTTCCGGCTCCCGGCCGACCGGGCCGACGCGGCGGACGCGCTGCGCGAGGCCTGGTCCCGCGCCGCCGGTGAACGCGTCGAGGTCGCCTGCGGCGGCGGCTACGGCCGCACCGGCACCGCCCTGGCCTGCCTCGCCGTGCTGGACGGCGTCCCCGCCGCCGATGCGGTCGGGTACGTCCGCGCCCGCTACTCCCCGCGCGCGGTGGAGACGCCCTGGCAGCGCCGCTTCGTCGCCCGTTTCCGGTGAGGGGCGGATTGCGGCCGGGAACTGACCGCTGCGGTCCGTAGCGTGGCGGCAGGCCCACCACTCGACGGGAGAACCCGCACCGCATGGACGACGTGCTGCCCCTCCGCACCCTGAACCGGACCCTGCTCGAACGGCAGTTCCTCACCGAACGGACCGGGCGCGGCGCGGCGGAGGTGGTGGAACGGCTGGTCGCCTTGCAGGGGCAGGAGCCGAACTGGCCGTACCTGGGGCTGTGGGCCAGGATCGCGGACTTCCGGCGGGAGGAGCTGGCGGCGCTGCTCGCGGACGGACGGGTGGTGCGCTCGGCCTCGCTGCGCAGCACCCAGCACCTGTCCGGCGGCGCGGACTTCGGCCGGTGGCGGCCGCTGCTGCAACCGGTGCTGGACCGAACCTCCCGGGCCCGGTACTTCGCCCCGGCCACGGACGGCCTCGACCTGGACGAACTCGCCGCCACCGGGCGGGAGTTGCTGGCGGGTCGGACGCTGTCCCGGCAGGGCCTGGCCGTCGAGCTCGCCACCCGGTACCCGGGGCGGGACGGCAGGCTGCTGGCGGCCGTGGTGCAGCTGCGGGTGCCGGTGCTGCACGGGCCGGACAGCTCCGCCTGGGGCGGCTGGGGCACCCGGCCGAACACCTCGCTGGCGCTCGCCGAACAGCGGCCCGGCGAGCTGTCGGCGGGCGCGGCGGTGCTGCGCTACCTGGCGGCGTTCGGCCCCGCCGGGGTGAAGGACTTCCAGGCCTGGTCCGGGCTGACCCGGACGCGGACGGTGTTCGAGGAACTGCGCCCCCGGCTGCGGGCGTACCGGGACGAGCGGGGCACCGAGCTGTTCGACCTGCCGGACGCGGTGCTCGCCGACCCGGACCGGCCCGTCCCGGTGCGGTTCCTGCCCGCGTACGACAACCTGCTGCTCGGGCACGCGGACCGCACCCGGGTGCTCGCCGACCCGGACCGCCCGCGGGTGATGCCGGGCTCGGCCCGGGTCCTGCCGACCTTCCTGCTGGACGGTTCCGTCGCGGGCACCTGGGCGGTCGACGGCGCGGAGCTGCGGGTGACCCCGTTCCGCCCGCTGCCGGACGCGGCCGCCGGGGAGGTGGCGGCGGAGGCCGGGCGGCTGGCGGCGTTCCTCGCCCCCGGGCAGCGGGTGTCCTTCACCGGGGAGCCGGGCACCCGGGAGCCGGCCGCCGGGGGCCCGGCCGCCGGGGGTCCAGGGCTGCGGCCAGGACGGTGACGTCGTCGCGCCCCCAGTCCAGGCCGAAGCGCTCGGCCTCGGCGTGCAGGGCCCGGACCGCCTCGACGGGGGCGGCCTCGGGCAGCCCGGCCAGGAACGCGGTGACCCGCTGCTCGCCGAACTCCCGGCCGGGGCCGTCGGAGCCGCCGGAGTCTCCGGGGCCACGGGAGCCTCCCGGGTCGCCGGGGCCGCGGCCCTCGGTCAGGCCGTCGGTGCACAGCAGCAGCAGGTCGCCGGGGCCGAACGGGGTGCTGTGCTCGGTCCAGGTCCCGGCGTCCGGCTCGATCAGCGGGTGCAGCAGCGGGCCGGTGGGCGCGAGCCGTTCGACGGTGCCGTCGGCGCGGCGCAGGAAGGGCTGCTCGTGGCCGGCGTTCAGCCAGCCGAGGCGTCCGGTGCGCGGGTCGAGGCGGGCCAGCACGAGCGTGCTGAAGTGCTCGTCGGCCGGGTCCAGGGTGTGCCAGGCGGCGCGGACGGCCACCGCCGGGTCGGCGGTGGTGCGCAGGGCGCCGCGCAGCGCGCACTTGAGCTGGACGGCGAGCAGCGCGGCCTCGACGCCGTGCCCGGAGACGTCGCCGAGCAGCAGCGCGGTGGAGCCGTCGGGCAGCGCGAGCACGCCCAGGTAGTCGCCGGCCAGCAGCCCTTCGGCGGCGACCAGGTCGCCGTGCGCGGTGACGCCGGGGCCGGAGCGGTGCCGGGAGGCGAGGATCGAGCCCAGGCCCTGGACGCAGCGTCCGTTCTGTTCGAGCGCCTGGTGGTCGCGGCGGGCCTGGCGCTGGGCGGTGCGCAGTCGGCCGCGCAGGGCGTCGGCGGCGTGGGCGAGCCGGTGCAGCGCGGCGGGGCGCGCCCGGGGCCCGGCCCCGGGGTGCGGCGCCCGGCAGCACGACGCCCCGGGGCGCGGTGTCCCGGGACGCGGTGTCCTGGGGTGCGATGTCCTGGGGCGCGGCGTCCTGGGGCGCGGCGTCCTGGCGCAGCCGCTGTTCGATGCCGGCCAGCGGGATGAGCAGGCGGCGGGTGATCTGGCGGGCGGTCAGCCCGGCCAGCACGACCAGGCCGCCGCACAGGGCGAGCAGGTAGAACAGCACGGCCCGGCCGTCCCGGGTGGCGTCGGCGGTGGTGGCGCGGGCCTCGTCGGCGAGCAGCACGGTCAGCCGGTCGGCCTGCCGGTGGACGGCCGGGTAGCCGTCGTCGGCGTTGCCCGCGCCGGTGCAGTCGGCCGGCGCGGCGGCCCGGTCCGCGGGTTCGGCGGCCAGCCAGCGGGTGGTGCTGCGGTCGAAGTCCTGGGCGGCGGAGGCGAGTTGCGGATGGTAGGCGGTGAGGGCGCGCAGTTGCGGGAGCCGGTCGGCGAGCCGGGTGCGGGCGTCGGCGCGCAGGGCGGTGGCGTGCGTGCTGTCCTCGACCAGGCAGGCGGTGCGGGCGTCGCCCACCGCGGTCCGGGTCTCGGCGAGGACGCTCTGGGCGGGGCGGATGTGGTCATCCAGTCGGCGGACGGTGCTCTCGTGGCGTTCGTTGACCAGGTACCCGCCGACGGCGGCGGCCCCGGCGACCAGCGCGGACAGCGACAGGACGAGGGCGGGCGGCGAAGGCGCGGTGAGGGTGCGCAGGGGCATGGCGGTTCTGCTTCCTCCCCCCTCGGACTGCGGCGTGCGGCCGTTCGCCGTCTCGCACGGCCCGTCCGCCGTCGTTCTCCGGCCGGTTCCGCCGCATCGTGCCGCCGGGCCCCTCGACGGGGCCGTTCTCTCACCCCTCCAGCCTGCCCGGCGCTCCGCCCCCGGTCACCAGGGCTTTCGTCACGGGCGGCCGGGGGCGGAGGTCAGCACGACGCAGGTCGGCACGACGGCGGTCGGCACAACGGCGGTCGGCACGACGGCGGTCGGGACCGGCGCCGCCGGTATCGCTACTGCGCGTTCAGCGAGGTGTTGTTCCACCAGCCCCGGCGGCCCGCGGTGAACGTGAGCGCGCGCTCGCCGATCTTCGCCTCGTAGCGGTCGCCGGGGGTCAGCGGGCTCTTCGGCGCGGCGCCGTGCGGGTCCTTGACCGAGGGCACGGTGAGCGTCGCGGCGGGGGCGAGGTCGGTGGGCCGGAAGCCCTGCGGGTCGACGGTGGTGATCACCTCGTCCCAGTTCGGGGCACCGGCCAGGGCGTGGGCGAGGTGCACCTCGTCGTCCCGGCCGAAGACCAGCTCGGTGAGGAGGTCCGGGTAGTCGGCGTCGGCCACCAGCGGCCGGTAGTGCACGACGTCCTCCTTGCGGCTGCCGACCTCGACGGCCGGGAGCAGCGGGGTGAAGGTGCGCCGGCCCTCGGCGTCGACGGTGACCCGCTCCAGCTCGACCGGCAGCGAGGTGCGGGTGCCGTCCACCAGCTCCTGGAGCGGCCAGTGGCCCTCGGTGAACAGCGAGTAGTACACCTGCTGGTCCTCGTGGGCGGCGAGGTCGTCGAGGTAGGTGGTGCGCAGCTGGTCGGACAGGCCGAAGGCGGTGATCAGCTGGAAGGCGTGGATCGGGACGTGGTACAGGCCCAGGTGGTAGCTGAAGACCGTCTTCCTCCCGATCAGCAGGAAGCGGTGGCCGTGTCGGTCGGCGGCGGCGCTGAGGGTGTCGGGCAGGGGTGCGGTGCTCATCGGAACGTCTCCTCCGGTGCGGTGGTGAGGTGTCTGCGCCGCCAGAACGGCCGGTCGGGCCAGCGCCGTTCGGCGGCGTAGTGCGCGCGGTGATTGCGCAGGTAGGTCTCCCGGACGGCGGCCACCGCCCGGACGTACTCCCCCGGTGCCCCCCGCTCTCCCCCCAGCCGGGCGTGCACGGCCTGCCCGGCCCGCACCCCGGTGAACAGCGCGGTCAGGATGCCCTGCGAGGAGAGCGGATCGAACGCGACGGCCGCGTCCCCCGCCGCGATCCAGCCCTCCCCGCACACCGGGTCGAGGCGCGCGGAGTGGGCGGGCGCCCGCCTGGGACCGCCCGCGGCGGGCCTCGGGTGGACGGCGGCCAACGGGCCGACGTGCCGGGTGACGGCGAGCCTCCGGAGGAAGCCCTCCGCCCCGGCGGGGGTGCCGGGGGCGGCGTCGGTGTCGGTGTCGGTGTACCAGGCGAGCAGGCGGTGGCCGGTGGGGAGGGGCGCGGTGTACCACCAGCCGTCGGGGGCGGATTCGACGGTGGTCGTGGTGTCGGCGGGCGGCGGGTCGGCGGGGGCGAGGGTGAGGTGGACGGCGATCAGCCGGTCCCGGGTCAGGACCCGGGCCCCGAGGGTGCGGGCGAGGGCCGCCCGGCGGCCGGTCGCGTCGACCAGCCAGCGGCAGTGGACCGATCGCCGTTCGGGGCCGCGCAGTTCGACCGTCCAACCGCCGTCGGGGGTGCGGACCGGCAGGCGCACGGTGGTGCGTTCGGCGAGGTGGACGCCCTGAGTGCGGGCGAGCCCGCGCAGTTGGCGGTCGAAGCGCGGACGGTCCAGGTGCCAGCCGTGGCCGTGCGGGTCGAGGATGCTGTCGACGGAGCCCAGCGCCGGGCTCCCCCAGGCCGAACGGTTGGCCAGGCAGGGCAGGTGACCGTCCGTCAGGACGCGTTCCGCACCCAGGTCCCGCAGCAGGACGCGGGCGGCGGCGGGCAGCGCCTCCCCGACCGGCGCCGGACCGCGCCCGGCGTCCACGAGCAGCACCCGCCGCCCGGCCCGGACCAGCACCGACGCCGCCGCCACCCCGGCCGGCCCCCCCCCGGCCACCACCACGTCGTACCGCGCCGAACACCCCCCGGTCACCACACCCCCACCCACCCACCAGGCGCCGCCACCCCGCTCACGCCGCCCCGCCACCGCTCGCGACCCCTCCGCCCCGTTCCCCGCCTCCCCCCCCGCCCCCCGCCAGGAGCCTCCCCCCCCTCCGCCACCCCGCTCACGCCGCCCCGCCCTCCGGCTCCGCGCCACCGCCGTTCGCCGACCCCTCGCCCCACTCCCCACCCCGCCCCCGGCCCTCCGCCAGGAGCCTCCCCGACCTCCGCCACCCCGCTCACGCCGCCCCGCCCTCCGGCTCCGCGCCACCGCCGTTCGCCGACTCCTCGCCGAACGGGTCCAGCTTGTCGACGTAGCCGACGGTGATCGCGTCCGTGGAGTAGCCGGTGTGGGCGGCGGTGGTGGCGAGGAGGTCGGCGTGGGTGGTGGTGCCGAGGACGGGTTCGGGGACGTGGAGGGTGACGAGGTTGCGGTCGGGCGAGACGCCTTCGAGCGGGAAGCCGGGGGTGGACTCGACCCGGACGGTCGAGGGGAAGCGGCCGTCGCCCACGGTGTAGCGGCGGGTCTCGACGATGCCGAAGTCGTGCCACTCCCGCACCGACCGGGCGAGTTGTTCCTTGTACTCACCGCGCAGGCCGCGCAGCCAGGAGGCCCGGCGGGCGAAGGCGTCCGCGCGCTCCTCGTCGGAGTGGGCGGTGCCGTCCTCCTGGTTGACGATCCGGAAGTCCTCCGCGGTGAGGACGTGGTTGGGCACCCGGGCGGGCCAGAAGGTGGGGACGTGCGGGTCGTAGCGGCCGCTCGGGAGGGCGGTGGACTCGTAGCCGGAGCGGCAGCTCACGGTGTCGGTCTGCCAGGGGACGGCCATCCAGCGGGTGAGGTCGCCGGGGCCCTGGGCGTGCAGGGGGCCGTCGTCGGCGAGGGCCTGCCGGGTGGTGAGGTCGGGGCCGTAGTCGGGTTCGGGCCGGTCGGCGGGGCGGTGGAGGATCCGGAAGGGCTCCTCGTACACGGTGGTGCGGCGGATCGGCCAGGTGACTTCGCAGCCGGGGTGGAAGGCGTCGGCGAGGCAGAAGTCGAGCGCGGCGCGGTCGAGCAGGCCGGGCTGGTCGGCGACGGGGGCGTCCTCCAGGCGGCGCGGGAAGCCGGGCCAGGGGTCGGTGCTGAACTCACCCTTGGCCCAGGCTTCGAGGTGGGCGATCTGGGTGTCGGAGAGGGTCATGTACTGGAGGACGGACTTGGGCCTGCTGGCCATCGCGTCGCCGTAGAACCAGGGCCAGGGCTGCGGGGAGAGGCCGTCGCGGGCGTGGTCGCGCATCGCGGTGTAGACCTGGCGGCGCAGTTCGCGGTCGCGTTCGGCCCTGCTGCCGAGGCGGGCGAGCATGGCGGGGGCGAGGAAGTCCTGCGGGCCGCCGAAGCCGTAGTGGGTGGCGAACCCCTTGTTGACCCACTGGAGTTCGTGGAAGCGCCGCAGGATCGGCAGGACGTCCCGTTCGAAGGTGACCTCGGGGTCGGGCGGGACGGTGCCCTGCTGGAGGAAGAGGTCGTGCAGCAGGTCCCACAGGGTGCGCAGGGTCTTGACGTCGGGGGCGTAGTTGGGCGGGGCGACGGCGACCCAGGCGCCCTTGACCGGGACGTCGCGGCCGCCGAGGGTGAGGGTGGCGGTGACGGGGCCGTCGGAGGTGTCGTCGTACCAGCCGTCGTTGTTGCCGAAGGAGTGGAGCTCCTCGCCGCCGGGGGCGCCGGAGGTGCCGGTGCCGCCGAGGAGGACGAGCCGGCCGTGGTCGTCGGTGTGCATCCGGCCGAGCGGGACGTCGACGCCGAGGAAGGTGCCGCCGGTGAACTCGACCCGGTCTCCGGTGCCGGCGCGCAGCGTCTTGCGGCCGGGGTCGATGACGAGCCGGGCGCGGTCGGTCTGCTTGGGGTTGCGGCGGGCGGACTGCATGCCCTGCATGTCGGGGATGTCGAAGGCGAGGTCGAAGTTGTACCAGGCGGACTTCCGGTTGGCGACGTGGACGGCCCACTCGATGTCCACCCCGGCTTCGGCGGTGGTGAGTTCGCGCACCACGCGGCCCCCGGCGTCGTAGCCGTAGATCCGGAACCTGGCGGCCTGGCGCTTGATCGCGCCGGTGTCGTCCTTGTGCGCGCCGGGGGTGACGGGCGCGGGCTCGGGGGTCTCGGGGCCGTAGAACCAGCCGTCGGGGTGGGCGCTGTTGCCCAGCCGGGCCACTCCGATCGCGGGGTGGATCTTCGCGTAGGAGATGTCGTCGGTCATCGCGCTCGACGTCCTTTCCGCCGCACCGGCCCCGGCCCGGGCGCGCTGCGGCGACCCGGGCACCAGGGTTTCCCGGTACGGGAGTTGGCGGGTGAGGGGGCGCCGAACGCCCCCGTCGCCCACCATGACAGGTCGAGTACGACCGATTCCGCCGACGCCCCGCCCGGGCCGCACCGTCAGCCGAACGAGTGACGGCCGCGCCCGGGGCCGCCCGCGCCCCGCGAACGGCCCCTACCGCCCGTACCGCCCGTACCGCCGACGCCATCGGCGCCCTGACGCACCGGCACCGCGACACGCCGGCGGGCCGGTCACAGGCCGCCGGTGCCGTAGTAACCGCCCACGCCGCGGCGGTAGTCGGCGTCGTGGGCGTGCGCCTCGCGGTGGTACTCGGGGGAGTCCTTGATCTCCTCCTTGGCGCGGTCGACCCAGACCGTCTTGGCCTCCTCGTCGATCCGCTGGATGACGCCCGCCGGGAGCAGTACGGCGCGGCCGAAGATCCACGGGCCGGTGTCGACCACGATGTAGCCGTCCTCGGCCTCGTAGGAGTGCTTGTCGACCTTGCCGATGTGCCCGTCGGTGGCCTCGACCCGGTAGCCGGTCAGGTCGACGCCCGGGGCGTAGCCCGCGGCCTTCTCGTAACCCCACATGCCGTCGCTCACAACTGTCTCCTTTTCGAGGGGAGTTCGTCGTTCTGCGGGTCGGCTGCCCGGTTTCGGCACGGGCATGCGCGGCTTTTCGACCGATTCGCGCGGCCGATTCGCGCGGCGCACCGCCCGGGGGTGCGCCGTTCGGGGGCGCGGCGCGCAGGGGGCCACCGGCGCACCGGGGTTCACGGACGGATCGGGCCCGTCCCGGCGCCGGTGGTGGTGAGCGCGGCGGCGATCGCCGCCCGGTCGTCCTCGGTCAGCCGCAGCGCGCCGGCGTCGATCCAGCCGTCGACCTGCTCGGGGCGGCGGGCGCCGACGATCGCGCCGGTGACGCCGGGCCAGTCCAGCGTCCAGGCGAGCGCGACGGCGGCGACCGTGCTGCCGTGCGCCTCGGCGATCGGGCGCAGGGCGTCGACCAGGGCGAGGTTGGCGGGCAGGCCGGTGGTGAAGTCCGGGGCGCCCTTGCGCCAGTCGTCCTCGGGCAGCGCGGCGACCCGCTCGGTGCTGAAGGTACCGGTCAGCAGCCCGGAGTGGAGCGGCTGGTAGACGATCGAGCCGGTGCCGTGGGCGTGCGCCCAGGCCAGTTCGGGGGCGGCCGTCCGGTGCAGCAGGCTGAACTGCGGCTGGATGGCGTCGACGTGCGCGACCGCCTCGGCGGCGGCCAGCTGCGCGGTGTCGTGGTTGGACAGCGCGATCGCCCGGACCTTGCCCTCCGCCTTCAGTTGGGCCAGCGTCGCCCAGTACTCCTCCACGGCGGTGGCGTGCCGGGCCGTGGTGACCGGGTCCTCGTCGGGGGCGAAGGTGAGCAGCGCGCCGTCGCCGGGCCAGTGCGCCTGGTAGAGGTCGATCCGCTCGACGCCCAGGCGGCGCAGCGAACCCTCCAGTTCGGCGCGGATGCTGGCGGGCTTGAGCAGCTTGCGCGGGGCGGCGAACGGGTCGGGCTCGTCCCAGACCAGGCCCGCCTTGGTGAAGACGTACGGGCGTTCGGACGCGGGGAGCGCGGCGAGGGCCTTGCCGACCACCTCCTCGGAGTGCCCGAGGCCGTACGCGGGGGCGGTGTCGATCCAGTTGATCCCGGCCGCCACGGCCCGGTGGATGGTGGCGATCGAGTCGGCGTCGTCCTGCGGTCCCCAGCCGAAGCTCCAGCCGCTCCCGGCGATCGCCCAGGCGCCGAAGCCGAGCCGGGTGATGTCGAGGTCGGTGCCGCCGAGCCGGGCGGTGGGCAGAGCGTTCATGGTCGCGGGTTCCTCACGTTCGGGTGTCCGGGTGCTGCGCGCCGCGACCCGCCGTCCTCTTCCCGGCGTCCCTCGCAGCGCACGTCCATCGTCACCGCCGCGCGCACCCCGACCCAGGGCCCTGCTCGACCCCGGTACCGCCGAACCTGGGTCTGCCGGAACCCCCCTGGCCGCGTTGGCCGCGCTCCGGCCCCCGGCCGCACCGACGTCCGGCGTCCGGCGTCCGGCGTCCGGCGTCCGGCGTCCGGCGCCCGGTCAGTGCACGGCGCCGGGCGCGGGCCGGTGGGCGTCGACGAGGCGGGCGGGGACGGCCAGCACGGAGAGCCGGNCGTCGGCCGCGGCGGGGCGCAGGCCGGCGGGGGTGGCGAAGGGCCCGGTGACGATGACCAGGGCGCCGTGGGCGCGCAGGGCGCGGGCCCACTCGCGGGCGGCCGCGAGCGGGCCGTCGTACCAGACCGCCCCGTCGGGGCGGGTGACGACCAGTCGGGCGCCGTCGAAGGCCGCGGACCAGTCCGGGCGCAGCTCGGGCAGCTCGTCGGCCCCGCTCCACCCGTCGCCGGCCGATGCGGGGCGCTCCGGGGCCGACGGGGCGACCAGGACCGGACGGTGATCGGCCATCAGTTCGGCCCAGGGCTCCCACACCCGTCCGGTGCCACCGCCGACCAGCTCCACCCCGTACCCCTCTCGCGGACCGCGGCCACCGCGCCGCCGATTCGGCGGGTGGTCCCCGAACGGCTTCGGAACGCGGGCCGGTCCGGATGGGCCGGGGACGCACCGAATTCCCGGGCGGAGCCGGGACGCCGAGGCGGAGCACCGAACTCCGGTGCAGAGCACCGGACTCCGAAACGGGGCACCGACCTCCGAAACGGAACACCGGATGCCGGGGCGGAACACCGGACGCCGGGGCCGGGGCCGGGCCGCAAAGGCCGCACCGGGGCCGTCCTGGGCAGCGCCTAGGATCGTGGCCATGAACCGACGAGCCGACCTCGGTGCCTTCCTGCGTTCCCGGCGTGCCCGGATCCGCCCGGAGGAAGTGGGGCTGCGGCCCTTCGGCGAGCGCCGCCGGGTGCCCGGTCTGCGCCGGGAGGAGTTGGCGCAGCTCGCGGGGGTGAGCGTCGACTACTACACCCGCTTCGAGCAGGGCCGGGCCGAGAACGTGTCCGACGCGGTCGTCGACGCCGTCGCCTCGGCGCTGCGGCTGGACGCCGTGGAGACCGGGCACCTGCACCGGCTGGTGCGTCCGGCCGGTGCGGGTGACCGGCCGGTGGCCGCCCAGCGGGTGCGGCCGGGGCTGCGCCGACTGATGGACTCGATGCCGCACACCCCGGCGTACGTGATCGGTCGGCGCACCGACGTGCTGGCCTGGAACGCGCCGATGGCCGCCATGATGATCGACTTCGCCGCGCTGCCGCCCGCGCGGCTCAACAAGGCGTGGCTGGTCTTCTGCCACGAGGAGCTGCGCGGCCGTTTCGTCGACTGGGAGGCCAAGGCCCGCGACATCGTCGCCTACCTGCGCCTGGACCTGGGGCGCCACCCGGGGGACCCGGCGTACCCGGCGCTGATCGGGGAACTGTCGGACGCCAGCCCGGAGTTCCGGCGGTTGTGGGAGCAGCAGGAGATCCGGGACAAGACCCACGGCACCTACCACCTGCGCCACCCCGCGGTCGGCGAGTTCACCCTCGCGTACGAGAGCCTCACCCTGCCCGGGGACCCCGACCAGACGCTGATCACCTACACCGCCGAGGAGGGCTCCCCCTCCCAGGCCGCCCTGCACGTGCTCGCCGAGCGGCCGCTCGCCCCGGTCGGGCCCGGGTCCGACCGTCCCTGACGCTCCGCGGCGACCCGCAGCGATCCGCAGCGATCCGCAGCGATCCACGGTGGCCCGCGCACCGGGGTGCGCGTTCCCGGGTCTCCCGACGGGCCGTCAACTCGTGTTCATGACAGGCGGATGACAGTTCCGTGGCGGTGCCCGCGCGACCCCTACCCGGAGGTCACTTCGGGGACTAGCGTGCGCCCGGACTTCCGATACTCCCTGTCAGGAAGAGGCCCAGGTGCCCGCTGCCCCCCTCCCCCGCCGACTGCGTTCGGCCACCCTCGCCGTGCTCGCCTCCGCCGCGCTGCTGCTCGGCGCGCTCACCGCCCAGCCGTCCGCCGCGGCGGCCGCCGGGCCCGCCCCCACCGCCGGGGACCCGTGCCTGGGCCAGTGCCAGGACGTCCTGACGGCCGGGGAGAACGGCCACGCCACGCTGGCCGGAATCCTGCTGCACCAGAGCGTGGGCACCCGCCCGACGCACTCGGCCGACCAGGTCGACGAGTACGACGCGCTGCTGCACGACTACAGCGGCCTGACGCCCGACCAGCTGTCCGCCTACTTCAACGACGCCTCGTTCGGGGTGCCCGCCGGGCAGGTGGAGAGCACCAGCACGCCGCGCGCCGGGGTGACCATCACCCGGGACAAGGCGACCGGGACGCCGCACGTCAAGGGCGTCACCCGTTCCGACACCGAGTTCGGCGCCGGGTACGCGGCCGGGCAGGACCGGCTCTGGCTGATCGACGTGCTGCGGCACGTGGGGCGCGGGCAGCTGTCCTCGTTCGCGGGCGGCGCGCCGGGCAACCGGGCGCTGGAGCAGAGCCTGTGGGCGGTCGCCCCCTACACCGAGGCGGACCTCCAGCAGCAGATCGACCGGGTGCGGGCGTCCGGGCCGCGCGGCGCGCAGGCCTGGCAGGACGTGCAGGACTACGTGGCGGGCCTGAACGCCTTCGCGGCGGCCGACGTGGCCGCGAACAACTACCCGGGCGAGTACGTGCTGACCGGGCACGGCTCGACCATCGAACCGTTCACGGTCACCGACGTGGTGGCGATCTCCTCGGTGATCGGGGCGATCTTCGGCAGCGGTGGCGGCGGCGAGGTCGGCAACGCGCTGGCCCGGATCGCGCTGCGCCAGCAGTACGGCACCGAGGCGGGCGACCGGGCGTACGCGGCCTGGCGGGCCGGGGACGACCCGGAGGCGACGCCCACCGTGCACGACGGCACCTCCTTCCCGTACGCGGCCTCCCCCGCGAACCCGGTGGGCACCGCGCTGCCGGACCCGGGGTCGGTCACCGAGCTGTCGCACGCCGCCAACGGCACCGGGACCGGAACCGCGGCGGTCGCGGCCACCGGCACGTCGGCCGGCGCCGAGGGGGTGCTGCCCGCCGACCTGATCACCGCGAAGAAGGGCATGTCCAACGCCCTGCTGGTGTCCGGCGCGCACACCGCCTCCGGGCACCCGGTCGCCGTGTTCGGCCCGCAGACCGGCTACTACGCGCCGCAGATCCTGATGGTGCAGGAGCTGGACGGGCCGGGCCTGCGCAGCCGGGGCGCGTCCTTCCCGGGCCTGAGCTTCTACGTGGAGATCGGCCGCGGCCTGGACTACGCGTGGAGCGCGACCTCCGCCAACCAGGACATCACCGACACCTTCGCGGTCGACCTGTGCGAGCCGGGCGGCGGCACCCCCTCCACCTCCTCGCGCGGCTACCTGCTGGACGGCGCCTGCACCCCGTTCGAGCGGTTGACCAAGCACAACGCCTGGCAGCCGACCACCGCGGACTCCACCGCGGCGGGCGCCTACGACCTGGTGACGCTGCGTTCGGCGTACGGGCTGGTCACCCACACCGGGACGGTCGGCGGGCGGCCGGTGGCGTACACCGCGCTGCGCTCCACCTACCGGCACGAGGTGGACTCGGTGATCGGCTTCCAGCAGTTCAACGACCCGGCGGCGATCACCTCGGCGGCGGCGTTCCAGCGCGCCGCGCAGGACGTCGGCTACACCTTCAACTGGTTCTACGCGGACGCCGACCACACCGCGTACTACAACTCCGGCACCGAGCCGCTGCGCGCCCCCGGGACCGACCCCGACCTGCCGGTCCTGGCGCAGGGCGCCTACACCTGGCAGGGCTGGGACCGGGCCGCCAACACCTCCGCGGTCGAGCCGCCGGCCCGGCACGCGCAGTCCACCGACCAGGACTACTACGTCAGTTGGAACAACAAGCAGGCGCCGGGCCTCACCTCGGCCTGGGGCAACGGCGCGGTGCACCGGGCCGACCTGCTGGACTCCCGGGTGAAGGCGCTGGTGCAGCGCGGCGGCGTCACCCGCACCGACCTGGTCAAGGCGATGGAGGACGCCGCCAACGTCGACCTGCGGGCCGAGCGGGTGCTGCCCGAGCTGCTCGCGGTGCTGGACTCGGCGCCGGTCACCGACCCCGCCGCGGCCGGCGCGGTCGCGAAACTGCGGGCCTGGGCGGGCAGCGGCTCGCACCGGCGGGAGGCGAGCAAGGGTGCGGGCACGTACACCGACGCGGAGGCGATCCGGATCCTGGACGCCTGGTGGCCGCTGCTGGTGGAGGGCGAGTTCCGGCCCGGCCTGGGCGACGGGGCGTGGCGGGCGCTGACCGCCGTCGCGCCGATCAACGAGACGCCCTCGGGCGGGCAGCTGGGCGGGACGTCCGGCGGCGGCGACATCGCGGCGGGCGAGGCGCACAAGGGCTCGGCGTTCCAGCACGGCTGGTGGTCGTACGTCGACAAGGACCTGCGCACGGTGCTCGGCCGCTCCGTCTCCGGCCCGCTGGACCGGGCGTACTGCGGCGGCGGCACGCTCGGCGCCTGCCGGCAGGTCCTGCTGACCACCCTCGCCCAGGCGGTGGCCACCCCGGCGGCCACCACGTACCCGGCCGACAAGTACTGCGCGGCGGGCGACCAGCTGTGCGCCGACTCGATCGTGCACCGGGCGATGGGCGGCATCACCGTGCCGCGGATCGCCTGGCAGAACCGGCCCACCTACCAGCAGGTGGTGGAGTTCCCGGCCCGCCGCACCGACGACCTGACCAACCTGGCCCGCGGCGCCACCGCCACCGCCTCCGACTACCAGGACGCGATCGTGGTGGCCTACCCGCCCAAGCAGGCCGTCGACGGCAACACCGGCACCCGCTGGGCGTCCAAGACGGTGGCCACCGCCTGGCTGAACGTCGACCTGGGCAGCGTCCGCAAGGTCGGCCGGGTGGTCCTGGACTGGTCCGACCAGTACGCCACCTCCTACCGGATCGACGTCTCCACCGACGGCACCGCCTGGCGCACCGTCTACGCCACCACCGCCGACCGCGGCGGCCTGGAGAACCGCTCCTTCACCCCGGTCGACGCCCGGCACGTGCGGGTGGTGATGCTGGCCCGCGGCACCGACAACCGCTACTCGCTGAACGAGGTGGGCGTGTACGGGAAGTGACCTGACTGCGGCGAATCCCGTGCCGCGTCATCGATGACGAGGCATTGATGCTTCGTCATCGATGGCGCGGCATCAATGTTGCGTCACCGATGACGCAGCACCGATGATGCGGCACCGATGACGCGGCACTGGTGATGCGGCATCAATGCCGCGTCATCGACGACATGGCATTGGATGACGCGGCATCGATGACAGAGCACGGGCTCTGCCGCCGACCCGGTTCGGTCGCCACACGAGCGGCCCTGTTCCCCGTGCGTCGGCGCCGGGCAGCCCCGACGGCGGCAACCACCACCCGTCCCGGGGTGCCGAGCCGAAGGAAACGATCATGCGCCGTGTCGCGACCCTCCTGGCCTCCTCGCTGCTGGTGACCGCTTGCACCAGCACCGCCCACGTCACCACCACCCCGAACAGTCCGACCACGGTCGCCTCCGACCCCGACGTCCCCACGTCGTCCCCATCCGCGTCCGCATCCGCGTCCACATCCACGTCCGCCTCCTCTTCGGCCTCCGTCTCCCCTTCGGCCTCCGCGGCCACCGCCTCGGTCGGCAGCACCATCGCGCTGAAGGGGATGAACGACGGCGAGGCGTGCGACGTGACGGTGGTCAAGGTCGTCGACCCGGCCAAGCCGAAGGACCAGTACTCCTCCCCCGAGGCCGGAACCCGGTTCGTCGCCGTGCAGTTCCGGCTGGCGAACACCGGGACGGCCTCCTACAGCGACAGCCCCGGCAACGGTGCGCAGGTGGTCGACACCGAGGGCCAGCGCTTCACCGACACCTACCAGGAGACCGCGGCGGGCCCCTCGTTCTCCGGGTCGGTGGCGATCGCCCCGGGTGACAGCGCCCTGGGGTTCGTCACCTTCGAGGTCCCCGCCTCCTCCCGGGTCGCCAAGGTCCAGTTCTCGCTGAACAGCGGCCTCGCCGACAGCATCGGGCAGTGGACCGTCTCCTGAACCGGGACCGAGACCAGGACCAGGACCGGAGGCCGGGCCCGGGCCCGGCCGCCCGGGCCCGGCCGCCCGGTCTCAGGCCGCCCGGTCTCAGGCCGCCCGGTCTCAGGCCGCCCGGTCTCAGGCCGAGTGATCTCAGAGGACGGTATGAGAGCTGATGCCCGATTCTTCGTTTCGTGCGGGACAAGCGGGCAGGTCGGGGCGACGTCGGTCGGCTACGGCCGGGGTTGGGTGAACAAGCCTGGCTCGGTCTCGGCCGGGATTCCGCGGTCGGCCAGCCGCTTGAGTTTGAGGCGGACGTTGTTGATGTTGTCGGGCGCGACCGGCAGGTCCATCGCCTCGCACACCTGTCGGGCCCGCAGCGCGATGCCGACGGCGTTCTCGTGCGCCGACGCGGCCGCCACCACCACCGCGATCACCAGCCCCAGCGGCGATCACCGGCTCGACCAGCGCCCACTGCTCGTCGCTCACATCGGTCTTGTAGGGCTTGCGCTCGCTCACGGCGACCAGCCCAACATGCCCACGGCCACCGAACGGCCGGGATGCCCCACCACCACACGTTCAGGCGACGACGAAACACCTATGCACTCTTATTCCGCTCCCTGATACGGTCCCGAAGCCCGGCACCCGCTGCAGAGGAACGACGGAAGACGATGAACTCGCCGATCTTTGCCGGTACCGCCGATTACTACGCGCGATACCGCCCCGTATATCCCGACCGGATGCTGACCGACCTGGTCGATCTCAGCGTCGGCCCGCACGGACGGCGGCTTGTGGACCTCGGCTGCGGCACCGGCGAGGTCGCCCTGCCCCTGAGCGCGTCGTTCGATACGGTGACGGCGATCGACATCGACCCGGACATGGCCGCCATCGCCGAGCGCAAGGCCGCCGAGCGGCAGATCCGCAACGTCGCGTGGACAGTGGGGGCGGCCGAGTCCCTCGACGTGCCGGCCGGGTCCGCCGATCTCGTAGTCGCGGGATCGTCCTTCCACTGGATGGACCGCGAACTGCTCGCCGGGCGGGTCCGGACCTGGCTGACCGACAGTGGCGTCTTCGGCCTGCTGGGCGGCGGCAGCGACGTATGGGACGAGCGGGCCCCCTGGCACGCCGTCGCGGTGCGCACGATCCGCGAATACGTCGGCGAGCGGCGCCGCGCGGGGAACCAGCCATTCGTCGCGGCGGGCCGCCATGACGACTACCTGGAGTTGGCCGGTTTCGTTTTGGAGTCCCGGCAGTACACCGCCGAGAAGATCTGGACGGCCGACGAGATCGTCGGATATCTCTACTCGACGTCATTCTGCAATCCCGTGGTGCTCGGCGACCGCAAGGCAGCCTTCGAGGCCGCGCTCCGGGACCGGCTCCGGGAGTTGTCCCCGACTGACTCGCATCCGGAGACGCTTGTTTTCCACTGCATGCTCGCCCGGCCGAAGCGTTAGCGCGCCAGGCTTGTTCACCCAGCCCCGGCCGTAGCCGACCGACGCCGCCCCGGCCTGCCCGCTCGTCCCGCACGAAACGAAGAATCGGGCATCAGCTCTCATACCGTCCTCTCAGGCCGGGTGGTCCGGGTAGTGGCAGGCCGCGGTGTGGTCGACGCCCGGGGCCGCGGGCAGGGCGGGGGGTGCCTCGGTGGCGCAGCGGTCGCGCTGTGCGGGGGCGAGGGCGGCGTGGACGGGGCAGCGGGTGCGGAAGGGGCAGCCGAGGTGGCGCTCGGCCGGGGAGGGCGGGTCGCCGGCCAGCAGCAGGCGGGGGCGGGCCCGTTCGGCGGCCGGGTCGGGGAGCGGGACGGCGGCGAGCAGGGCGCGGGTGTAGGGGTGGCGGGGGCGGCCGAGGACGCGGGCGGCGGTGCCGGTCTCGACGGTGCGGCCGAGGTACATGACGGAGACCCGGTCGGCGAGGTGGCGCACCACGGAGAGGTCGTGGGAGACGAACAGGTAGGCGAGGCCGAGTTCGGCCTTGAGCTGCTGGAGCAGGTTGAGCACGCCGGCCTGGACGGAGACGTCGAGGGCGGAGACGGGTTCGTCCAGGACCAGCAGGTCGGGGCGGACGGCGAGGGCGCGGGCGATGGAGATGCGCTGGCGCTGGCCGCCGGAGAACTCGTGCGGGTAGCGGTCGGCGTGCGCGGGGTCGAGGCCGACCTGGCGCAGCAGTTCGGGGACGCGGCGGCGGGCCTCCGCCCCGGGGGTGCGCTGGGCGAGCAGGGGTTCGGCGAGCGCGTCGCCGACCGGCATCCGCGGGTCGAGGGAGGCCGCCGGGTCCTGGAAGACCATCTGGACCCGGGAGCGCAGCCGCCGGACGGCGGCCCGGTCGAGGGTGGCGGTGTCCCGGCCGAGGAGTTCGATCCGGCCGCCCTGCGGGGCGGCCAGCCGCAGGATCTCGTACAGGGTGGTGGACTTGCCGGAGCCGGACTCGCCAACCAGGCCGAGCGTCTCGCCCTGCCGGATGTCGAGGTCGACGCCGTCGACGGCGTGCACCTCGCCCGCCCGGCGGCGCAGCGGGCCGCCGCGGCGGGGGAAGCTGCGGGTGAGGCCGCGGACGGCGAGGACGCTGTCCCGGGCGGCGCGCGGCCGGGGAACGGCGGCGGGCAGCACCGGGACGGGGTAGACCTCGGCGGGGGCGGGCCGGGTGGCGGCGAGGTGGTCGGCGCGGACGCAGGCGGCGAGGTGGTCGCCGGTGCCCGCGCCCACGCCGGCACTGGTATCCACGCCCGCACCCGCACCCGCACCCACACCCGTGCCCGTGAGCGGGGGTTCGGCGGTGCGGCAGCGGTCCTCGGCGAGCGGGCAGCGGTCGGCGAACGCGCAGCCGGGGCGGGCGGGTTCACCGGCGGCGGGCGGGCGGCCGGGGATCGGGACGAGCGGGCCGCCCCGGCCGTCGAGCCGGGGGACGGCGCCGATCAGGCCGAGGGTGTAGGGGTGGCGGGGCGCGGCGAACAGCTCGTCGACGGGGGCGGTCTCGACGATCCGTCCGGCGTACATGACGGCGACCCGGTCGGCGCTGCCCGCGATCACCCCGAGGTCGTGGCTGACCAGGACGAGGGCGGCGCCGGTCTCCCGCCGGGCGGTGCGCAGCACGTCGAGGACCTGGGCCTGGATGGTGACGTCGAGCGCGGTGGTGGGTTCGTCGGCGAGCAGCACGTCGGGGTCGTTGGCCACCGCCATGGCGATCATGGCGCGTTGGCGCATGCCGCCGGAGAACTCGTGCGGGAAGGCGTCCAGGGCGCGGGCCGGGTCGGGGATGCCGACCAGGTCGAGCAGGTCGGCGGCGCGCTTGCGGGCGGCGGTGCGGCCGACGTCCTGGTGGATCCGGACGGCTTCGGCGATCTGGTCGCCGATCCGGTGCACGGGGGTGAAGGCGGACAGCGGGTCCTGGAAGACCATGGCGATGCGGCGGCCCCGGACGGCGGCGAGCTGCCGGGCGGGCAGGCCGACCAGTTCGCGCCCGTCCAGGCGGACGGAGCCGCCGGTGCGGGCGGTGGCGGGCAGCAGGCCGAGGACGGCGAGCGCGGTGACGGACTTGCCGGAGCCGGACTCGCCGACCAGGCCGAGGGTCTCGCCCCGGTGCAGGTCGAGGTCGACGCCGCGGACCGCCGGGCGGCCGTCGAAGTCGACGGTGAGGTCGCGGACGGTGAGCAGCGGGGTGGTCATGGGGTGCTCCGGCGCGAGGGGGTGTCGGTGGGTCGGGTGCGGCGCCGACGGGTTTCGCGGCGGGGGCGGGGGCGTCCGGCGGCGGCCGTCGGGTCGAGGGCGTCGCGCAGGCCGTCGCCGACCAGGTTGACGGCGAGCACGAACAGCACCAGCAGCCCGGCGGCGAAGTAGAACAGCCAGGGGAAGACGGGCGCGTCGGCGGCCCCGGCGGCCAGCAGGGTGCCGAGCGAGACGTCGGGCGGCCGGACGCCGAAGCCGAAGTAGGAGAGCGCGGCCTCGCTCATCACGGCGCCGCCGACGGTCACGGTGGCGTCGATGATCAGGAAGGAGGAGACGTTCGGCAGCACGTGCCGCCAGATGATCCGGAACGGTCCGACGCCCATGTACCGGGCGGCGGCGACGAATTCGCGCTCGCGCAGCGAGCGGGTCATCGACCGGACCACCCGGGCGGTGACCATCCAGTTGAAGACGGCGAGCAGCAGCACGAAGGCGATCCAGCCGCTGCCGCGCAGCCGGGGCGAGAGCACCGCGATCACCAGGAAGGCCGGGAAGATCAGCAGCAGGTCGACCAGGAAGGTCAGCACCCGGTCGGTCCAGCCGCCGAAGTACCCGGCGCAGGCGCCGACCAGCGAGGCCAGGCCGGTGGAGAGGAGGGCCACCAGCAGGCCGATCACCAGGGACTTCTGCAGGCCGCGGACGGTCTGCGCGAACACGTCCTGGCCGAGCCCGTTGGTGCCGAACCAGTGTGTGCCGGACGGGGGTTGGCGCAGGCTGGTGTAGTCGGGGGCGGCGTAGTCCCAGGGCGTCAGGTACGGTCCGGCGAAGGCCAGCAGGAACAGCAGCACCAGCACGACCAGCCCGGCCGACGCCCCGCGCGAGGCCCGCAGCCGGGCTGCGGCCAGCCGCAACCGTCCCCGGGGCACGGGCGGTTCGTCGATCAGCTGCTGCGCGGCGGCGGCGAGTTCGGCACTCACGCGGCACGCACCCGGGGGTCGAGCGCGGCGTGCAGCGCGTCGGCGAGGAAGCCGGCGGCGAGGACCGCCACCGCGGCGAAGAGGTTGACCGCGGCCACGGAGTTGACGTCCTGTTCGTTGACGGCCTGGATGAACCACTCGCCCATGCCGTGCCAGCCGAAGACGGTCTCGGTGAAGGCGGCGCCGGTGAACAGGCCGAGGAAGGCGTAGGCGAACATGGTGGTCATCGGGATGACGGCGGTGCGCAGGCCGTGCTTGAGCAGGGCGCGGCCGCGGGTGAGCCCCTTGGCCTCGGCGGTGCGCAGGTAGTCCGCGCCGAGCACGTCGAGCATGGTGGCGCGCTGGTAGCGGCTGTAGGCGGCGAGGCCGCCGAGGGCGAGCGTGAGGGTGGGCAGCAGCAGGTGCAGTGCCCAGTCGGCGAGGTGGGCGCCGATCCCGCCGGCCAGGTTGGGCGTCTCGTAGCCGGTGAACGGGACGACCTCGTGCCCGGCGGCGTCCTTGGCGGCGATCGCGCCGTTCTTGAGCAGCAGGGCGAGCAGGAAGACGGGGGTGGAGAGCAGCACGAAGGAGAGCACGGTCAGCGCCCGGTCGGAGAGCCGGTACTGGCGCACCGCGCTCCAGGCCCCGGCGGCGACGCCGAGCAGCATGCCGAGCAGGGTGCCGACCAGCAGCAGCCGCAGCGAGACCCAGATCCGGCGGCCGAACTCGTCGTTGACGGGGGTGCCGTGGATGGTGCGGCCGAGGTCGCCGTGCAGCAGGCCGTTCGCCCAGGTGCCGAAGCGTTCGACCACGGGGGTGCGGTCGTTGAGGTTGAGCGCGGTCAGCTGCCGGTCCACGGAGGCGGCGGAGGGCCGCGGCTGCTTGGCCTCGAAGTAGGCGCGGGGGCCGAGCGCGGTGCCGGTGAGGGCGTACGAGAGGAACACCGCTGCGGTCAGCAGGGCGGCGTAGTAGCCGAGCCGCCCCGCGAGGTATCGCGTCACGGCCTGCCTCCGGTGTGGTTCGCACACCTGGGGAACATGGTCATTTGCCTTCGTTAGTACGGGTTTTGACGCACTTTCGCGCAGCAGTTGTACGCCACGCCGGGCGGTCCGTCCAGTGGCCGCCGGGTCGGCGGGTCCGGCCGGTCCGGTGAACCCGCTGGTCACAGCTGATCAGACGGGTACGGACGGCGTGTTGCGGCCGTGTTGCGCCGCGTTTCTTTTCGATCAGTTCTGCGCACGACCCCCTGGTGGGCCGGCTGACGGGCTGTTACGTTCGGCCCGCCGGCACCGACTTGGCTGCCCACCATCAAGTGCCGCCACACCCGGCGGCCCCCGACTCTTCGAAATCCGAGGACTCCCCCGATGCGCACACCGCCCGCCACCAGCCGGTCCGGCCGCGCCGCCGCCGCGGCCCTCACCGTCCTCCTCGCCGCGACCGCCTGCAGTTCGGCGGGCGGCTCCGGCGGCGACGTGGCCAAGACCGTGTCCCCCACCGTGGACGCCGAGGACGACAACCCGCAGCCGCCGGAGAACGTCAAGGACGGCGGCGAGCTGCGGCTGCCGCTCCAGCAGTGGATCACCCAGTGGAACCCGTACCAGGTCGACGGCCGGTACGGGGACGCGGTGGAGATCATGGGCTACGTGGAGGCCAAGCTCTTCCGGGTCGACCCCAAGGGCGTCTACCACCCCGACCCCTCGTACCTGGTCTCCGCCGAGGTCACCTCCACCTCGCCGCAGGTGGTCACGTACAAGCTCAACCCGAAGGCGGTCTGGTCCGACGGGACCCCGCTGAGCTACCGGGACTTCGCGGCGGTCTGGAAGACCTCCAACGGCAAGGACCCGGCGTACAACATCGCCGACCCCTCCGGCTACGAGCAGATCTCCGCCGTCGAGCAGGGCGCGGACCCGAGCGAGGTCAAGGTCACCTTCGCCGAGCCGTACGCCGACTGGCAGAACCTGTTCAACCCGCTGCTGCCCGCCGCCGGGATCTCCGCCCCGCAGGACTTCAACGATGGCTGGGTGGAGCGGACCCCGCTCTTCGGCGGCCCGTTCGTGGTCGCGAACGCCGACAAGACCGCGCAGACCGTCACCCTCACCCCGAACCCGCGCTGGTGGGGCCCGAAGCCCAAGCTGGACCGGATCACCTACCGGGTGCTGGACGCCGCCGCGATCACCCAGTCGTTCCTGAACAACGAGATCGACCTGGCCTCGGCGGGCACCGCCACCGCGTACGGCCAGCTCAAGGACGCCCCCGACGCGGCGATCCGCACCGGCACCCCCTGGGACGAGGTGCACATCTCCTTCGGCGGCAACGGCCCGCTCGCCGACCAGAAGGTCCGCCAGGCGCTCGGCCGGGCGCTGGACCGCGCCTCGCTGATCAAGATCGCCAACAAGGGCGTGCCGGTGGAGTTCAAGCCGCTCGGCAACCACCTGTTCATGACCAACCAGAACGGCTACCGCGACAACTCCGCCGACTGGGCGTCCTACGACCCGGCCACCGCGAAGAAGTGGCTGGACGAGGCGGGCTGGAAGGACGCGGGCGGCGTCCGCAGCAAGGACGGGCAGCCGCTGGAGCTGCACTACGTGCTGAACGACGGCTCCAACCAGGCGCAGATCGACCTGGCCACCGCCGCGCAGAACATGCTCCAGCAGGTCGGCGTCAAGCTGACCGTCGACAAGGTGCCCAGCAAGGAGTACTTCACCAAGTACATCAACCAGGGCAAGTTCGACCTGGCCAGCTGGCGCAACACCGACTCCTTCCCGCTCTCCCAGACGGTGGCGATCTACCGCGCGCCGCAGGGCGACAACGTGTTCGGCAACTACTCGAAGCTCAGCACCCCCGAGATCGACGGCCTGCTGCGCAAGGCGGCCGCCACCCTCGATCCGGCGCAGGCCGCCGAGCTGTACAACCAGGCCGACGCGAAGATCTGGGAGCTCGGCCACACCCTGGAGCTCTACCAGCGCCCCAGCATCGTCGCCGTCCGCAAGGGCCTGGCCAACTACGGCGCCAGCAGCCTGGCCAGCACCGTGATCACCTCGGTCGGCTGGCAGAAGTGACCGCCCGGGCCGGTGCCGCCCGCCCGGTCGTCCGCCCGGTCGGCTGGGGCGGGCGGCACCGGCTCAGTGCCGTTTGAACTCCTCCAGGGCCTCGAACACCGTCCGCCGCATCGCCTCGCCGCCGACGTGCCCGGAGTCGTCGAAGACGTGCAGCCGGGCGTCCGGCCACGCCTTCGCCAGCTCCCACGCGGTCTGCACCGGGGAGCCCATGTCGTACCGGCCGTGCACCAGCACGCCCGGGATGCCCGCCAACCGGTTTGCGCCGCGCAGCAGTTGGTCCTCCGCCAGCCAGGCGCCGCGGCTGAAGAAGCGGGCGCAGATCCGGACGAAGGCGATCCGGGCGTCCGCCTCCCGGGCGCTGTACATCCCGGGGACGCCGTTCGGCTCGTCCGAGACCACCGCGTCCTCCCAGGCCAGCCAGGCGTCGGCGGCGGCGGCCCGCACCGCCCGGTCGGGGTGCTCCATCCGGCGCGCGTAGGCGGCCAGCAGGGCGTACACGTCGCCGTCCCAGGCGTGTTCGGGGACGGCGGCCCGGAAGCGGTCCCAGGCCTCGGGCTTGAAGGCCGACACCCGGTGGTAGAGCCAGTCGGTCTCGGCCCGGCGGGTGGTGGTGACCGCCTGGAGGACGATCTCGCTGACCCGCTCCGGGTATTGCTGCGCGTACGCCAGGATCAGCGTGCAGCCCCAGGAGGCGCCGTCCAGCAGCCAGCGCTCGACGCCCAGGTGCGTGCGCAGCCGCTCCATGTCGTCGATCAGGTGCCGGGTGGTGTTCAGCGCCATGTCCGCCGCCGGGTCGCTGCCGTGCGGGGTGCTGCGCCCGCAGTTGCGCTGGTCGTAGCGGATCAGCCGGTAGCGCGCCGGGTCCCACGCCCGGGTCGGCCGGTCCGGCGTGCCCGCGCCGGGGCCGCCGTGCACGTACAGGGCGGGTTTGCCGTCGGGGTTGCCGAGCTGCTCGTAGTAGACGCGGTTGCCGTCGCCGGTGTCGAGGAACCCGCGGTCGTAGGGGGTGGTCGGCGGGTGCAGGAGGTCGTCCAGGGGGATCGCAGACATGACGGACGAGCCTAACCGGGCCCGCCGGTGGAGCAACTGAATAACCGTCACCTCCGGACGGTCGGCGACCGGCCGGAGGTGACGGGGGCGGAGGTGACGGGAGCGGCGGCTACTGCTGCCAGAGCTGGAGTTCGGAGAGCTGTCCGGCCGGCCAGCCGGTGTTGGCGGTGACCTGGACCCGGACGTAGCGGGCCTGGGCGGCGGGGAAGGCGACGGTGACGGTGTTGTCGGCGGCCGGGTCGAAGAGGTAGGGCGCGGACGCCTTCAGCGGGGTGAAGGTGCTGCCGTCGGTGGAGCCGAGCAGGGTGAGGGTCTGGGTGCGGGCGCCCCAGCCGGCGGGCAGCCGCAGGACGGCGCGGGAGAGCTGCCGGGTGGTGCCGAGGTCGACCTGGGCCCACTGCGGGAGGGCGTTGTTGGCGCTCTCCCAGTAGCTGTTGCGGTTGCCGTCGGTGAGGTTGCCGGAGCCGTACACGTCGGTGTGCGAGGACTCGGCGGTGGGCCGGCCGGCGGCCAGGTCGGTGGCGGGCGGGGCGGAAGTGCCTTGGAAGCGGAGGCTGTTGAGGTTCCAGCCGCCGGTGTCCTGGACCAGCGTGAGCACTTGGCGCCCGGCCGGCAGGGTGAGGCGGGCGGTGGCGTCGGCCCAGGTCTGCCAGTCGCCGGTGGCGGGCAGGTCGACGGCGCCGGTGAGGTTCGCGCCGGTGGCGTTGGCCAGGTGCAGGGCGCCGGTGACGGCGGCGGGCGCGGCGTACCGCAGGGTGAGGGTGTACGTCCCGGCGGTGGCGACGTCCACGGTGTAGCGCTGCCACTGGCCGCCGGAGGTCCAGCCGAGGCCGTAGCCGCCGCCGGTGTCGGTGATCGCCTCCAGGTCGACGCCGTCGGCCCGGTAGCCGTTGGCGGTGCCGTTGACGGTGTTGACGAAGTAGCCGGTGCCGGGGCCGCCGGTGTCGTAGTCCTCGGCCTGCACGGTGCCGGGGACGGCGGCGGGCGTGCCGCCGTAGGGGGCTTCGGGGCTGCCGGTGCCGCTGCCCCAGCTGTTGCCGCTCGCGGTGACGGTGAAGGCGGGCGAGTTGTTGCGGTAGGCGGTGGCTCCGGCGGCGCTCAGGCCGGTGACGGTGTTGTCGGTGAGGGCGGCCGAGCCGGTGGGCGCCGGGTAGAACGGCGGGGCGACCACGAAGCCGTTGCGGCCGGGCGCGGTGACGGTGTTGCCGCGCATCAGGGTGTTGGTGGACGCGGAGAGGCCGACGCCGTCGTACAGCGCGTTCAGCACGGTGTTGCCGGTGACGGTGACGCGGTCGACCACCCCGGTGTTCTGGCCGTCGCCGCCGTTGCCGACGTGCAGCGCGGGCTGGCCCTGGCCGTAGCCGTTGCCACCGGAGCGGACCACGGTGTTGGCGTTCAGGGTGGCGCCGAGCAGGTCGCTGCCGTTGACGCCGAAGCGGCCCGCACCGAGCCCGATGTACCGGGCGGTGTCGGAGATCAGGTTGTGCTCGATCAGGTGGCCGCTGCCGCCGTAGACGCCGATGCCCTTGCCGCCCCAGGGCGCGACGATCGTGTTGCGGGTCATGGTGATCCGGGCCATCGGCGTGTAGTACGTCCGGTTGCCGTTGCCGTCGGTGTTGTAGTTCACCGAGTTGACGGCCATGCCGTCGTCGCCGGTGCCGCGGACGAAGTTGTTGTCGGCGGTGATGTCGCTGCCCACCGAGTTGCCGAGCGAGACGTTGTTGACGTTGATGCCGTCGGCCCAGACGGCGGTCACCCGGGCGTTGCGGACGCTGCCGTTGGTGCCCGAGGCCCAGTAGCCGGACTCGACGTGCTGGCTCCAGATGCCGTCGGCGCTCCAGCCGTCGCCGGTGGTGTCCATCGCCCCGCCGCCGCCGTCGACCATCTCCCGGCTGGTGGAGTCGGAGTCCAGGTGGAAGCCCTGCACGTGGGTGGAGGTCAGGTTGAACAGGGCGGCCAGCGGCGTGCTGTTGGGCAGCGGGACGTCCCGGTAGATCGTGGAGTACCACTGGCCGGCGCCGACGATGGTGATGCCCTTCGCGCTCAACCCGGTGGTGCCGCGCAGGTAGAAGGTGCCGGGCGGGATCCACAGGGTGCGCTGCTGGGCCTGGGCCCGGTCGATGCAGTTCTGGATGGCGGCGGTGGAGTCGACGGCGTCGGGCGCGGCCGAGCCGTTGGTCGGGGTGGTGCTCGCGACGGCGCCGCAGTCGGTGATCGACAGCGACCCGGCGGGCCGGGCGGCGGGCGGCGGCGGGTTCTCCGCGTCCAGCACGTCGATGTCGTAGTGGGCGGCGGTGTTGGCGGCGTCCTTGCGCAGTTCGAGGGTGCTGCCGGGGGCGATCGGGGCGCCGGTGACGAAGGTGTGCGCCTCGTCGAAGAAGGCGCGCGGGTCGCCGTCGGCGGGGTTCTGGTCGCTGCCGTTATAGTGGCCGTCGCCGCCCTCGTAGAACCAGCTCTGCTTGGAGTTGAGGTTCAGCGCCTGGCGGAACACCCCGTCCACGTACAGGTCCAGGGTCGCGGTGGTGCCGCCGCCGGTCGCGGAGTCCGGGATGCTCGCGCGCAGGTTGACCGCGCTGACCGGCCCGCCGGTGGTGTTCGTCCAGCGCACGCCCTGCCCGGTGGCGGCCAGGTGCACGTACGCGTGCCCGGAGGCTTCCAGCGCGGCGCTGGAGTACGGGGTGGTGGGCGCGGCGGTCAGCGCGACGACGGTGGCGCCGCCGGTGGGCGTGCCCGCCTCGGCCTCCCACGGGGTGAACGGGAGGGTGGCGCCCGCGGCTTCGGCGACCGCGGCTTCGGCGACCGCGGTGACGGCCGCGGCCGGAGGGCGGCGGCCGCGGGGCGGTGGCGAGGGCCGGCAGCAGGAGGCCGCCGCCCAGCAGGGCGGTGGCGGCGAGCAGGGCGGTGCGGGCGCGGCGGCGACCGGCGCCGGGTGGGGGCGGTGTCATCGAGTCCCTTCCTGGGCGTGCGCGGGGCGCGCTCCGCGAAGGCGCGGGCGCGTGGGGCGGGGAGCGGCGGGACAGCAGCGAACGTAATCCCGTTGACATGAATCCGCAATGCCTGGATCGGATCGCGCAAAATCCCAACTAGCCCCGCGCACACCGCAGTCAGGGGCTCAGGCGGCGGTCGGCGCGTCCGCCGCCGCCCAGCGGAAGCCGTCCGGGTCGGTGAACGCCCCCGCGGCCGGGGCGTGCACGGTCAGGGCGAGGGTGAAGCCGCGGAACCCCTCGGACGGGTCGGCCGCGGCACGCAGCCGCAGCAGGCCCTCGTCCAGGCCGAACGCGTCGGCGTAGAAGCGGGTGGCGGCCTCGGGGTCGGCCACGTCCAGGGTGATGCTGTCGATGTCTGCAATGCCCCGGACGCTAGGGGCCGCCGCCCGCCCGGGGCTTCTCGATTCCTGACCGGTGCGGCGGGGCCCGGTGCGGCGGGGCCCGGTGCGACCGTGCGACCGGACCCGGCGGGGCCCGGAACTCCAGGCCCTGCATGCGGATCAGCAGTCGGCCGTACAGGTCGCGCAGCGTCCCGCCGCCGGGGGCGCGGCCTGCGGTCCGGGCCGCCCGGGAAGCGACGGGCAGCACTGCCGATCACAGGAAAGGCGGGGAGCTGATCCGAATGAACAGAGGGGAATGTGCCGAATTCGTGGTGGATGTGCAGGAATTGACATCACCTCGACCATGCCGCGTGATCAAAGAGCCCCGGCCCCGCGGTCGGCTCCCGTCAGCCGGTCGCCCGGCCCGGCAGGGCGGCGCCCGCCAGGAAGGCCCGGTAGGCGTCGGCGGCGTCCGGCTCGACCTCGGGGCGGGTGGGACCGTAGCGGGTGTCGGTGCGATCCCGCTTGGGCCCGGAGAGCCAGAACCGCTCCCCGGTGTCGGTGTCGTGGAAGTTCGCGTCGAACAGGCCGCCCGCCCGGCGCAGCGTCCGCCCCCGGAAGTAGGCGGTGTTCCACGTCCTGGAGAACCGCACCCACCCGATCCACGAGGGACCTCGGTCGATGTCGTGGCCGGACTTCAACTGGACGAACATCAGGCGCTCAGGCATGGCCCCATGATCGGCCCCGCCCCGGCCCCGCGGCCACCGGTTTTCCGCGCCGCGCTCCTCCCGCCTCCCGCCGGGCCGTCTCAGCGGCGGGATAGGACGCGGGCCCGGCAGGGGGCGCAGGCGTGGGTGCCGCGCGGGCCGTAGCGGTCGATCGGGGTGCCGCAGCCCGCGCAGGGGCCGACGTGGGCGATGTGGCAGTCGAGGACGGTGGCGGCCCGGCGGCGCTGCTCGGGGGTGACGACCAGGCCGCGGCGGACCTGCCGGGGGATGGTGAGCAGCCGTTCGGGGACGGTGTCGTGGGTGTGCAGGGCGACCGCGTCGGCCTCGGGGTGCGGGTGGGCGTGCCGGGGGCCGCGCCGGGGGCGGGCGCGGGGGTGCGGGTCGTCGTAGGCGAAGTCCTCCTCGCCGTAGCGGCAGACCGGGTCCAGTTCCTCGCAGGCGTAGCTGATCCCGGCGTCGGGCGCGGGCCCGGCGGGCCCGGTGTCGGACCCGGGGTCGGCGGCGTCGGGCCCGTCCCCGGCGAAGGTCTCCCGCCAGCGGTCCCGGTCGGCGGCCGGGACCCACATCCGGGCGACGGTGGCGGCGTCCGACTGCAGCGGCACCCGCATCGGGACGAGTTCCCCGGCCGCGCTCGCCCCGACCAGTTCGTCCACCTCGGTGGGGGGCTTGCCGGGCAGGCAGAGCGCGGGCAGGTACCAGCCGGTGTGCAGTCGGCCGCACCAGGAGCCGTTCAGCGGGCAGGGCCGGGCGCTGCCGCGCAGGCACTTCCACTGCTGGAGGTGCCGGACGCCCGCGCGCACCGCCATCGGCGCCCGGGAGGCGATCCGCTGCCACGGCAGGTCGTCGACCCGGGCCCAGGGCGCCCGGTCGATCAGCGGGGCGCGCTCGTCGCAGGTCACCCAGAGCGGCACGATGCCGTGCTCGGCGGCGCTGCGCGAGCGCCTGCGCACCGTCTCCGCGGTGACCGGGGCGTACGGGGCGGCCCAGCCGATCCGCAGCCCGCCGGGCCCGGTGACCAGCACGTCGGTGCGGGCCCGGCCGCCGCCGGCGCGGGTCCCGACCTCGTACCGGCAGCCGTGCCGGTCGGCGGCCCGGGCGATGCGTTCCTGGAGCGCCTTGCGCCGGTCGTCCTGCTCCGCCGTCGGCGGGCGGCGCAGCGGCAGGTGCGCGGCGACCCAGGTGGTGCGGCCGCCGACGGTGTTCCGGCGCAGGTGCATCCACGGGGAGCGGTCCTCGCCGTCGCCCCCCGCCCGTTCCTCCGCCTCGCAGCGGCCCTCGCGGTGCCGCTGGAGGCATTCCAGGAGTTCGCGGTCGCGCCGGTCGACGGGCGCGGTGATCTCCGCCAGCAGCCCCGGGCGGTCGGGATGGCCCAGGTCGGGCCGGGTGAGGTTGATCTCGATGCCGTACACGGTGTGGAACACGCCGTTCGCCATGGCACGAGGCTAATGCGCATTCCCGCTGATATGACCCGGAATCAAGAAAAAGGATTCACCCGGTAATTGAATTCCCTTCCGAAACCTCGGCGGCGGAACGATTTCCCGCCATTTTCCGGAACCGGACCCGGTTTCCCGGCTCAGGCCAGGCCGAGTGCGGCGCGCAGCCGCCCCCGGGTGGCGGCGGCGGCCTCCCGGGTGACGGGGTCGTCACTGCCGAGGGCGTCGCCGAGCAGCAGGTCGGCGGCGGCGACCACCGCGGCGGGCAGCACGACCTCGCGGAGGCCGAGCAGCTGGGCGGCGGCCTGGTGCCCGATCGACGCGGTCTGGTGCCCGACCGGCTGGGGCGGGGGGCCGGACGAGCGGCCTGACGAGTGGCCGGACGAGTGGCCGGGCGGCTCCGCCGGTTCGGGGACGCGCGGGGGCGCCGACGTGGGTGGCCCGCCCTGCGGGCGGCGCGGTTCGTTGATCACGGGCATGTTCAGTCCAACGGGTCACGGCCCGCGACGGTTACGCGGGCGGAACGTTCGGATGGTCAGGAGGCGTGCCGGGCGTGCCGGGCGTGCCGGTCCGGGACGGCGGCGGGCCCGCCGGGAGCGGGCGCGCCGGCGGGCGGGAGGGCGGGGTGTTCGGAGCGCGGGGCGAGCGTACGGACCCCGGCGGACGCGGCGGCGGGACGGTCCGTCGGGGGCTGCTTCGCGGGGCCGTGCCCTCCGGCGCTCTGCCCCGCGGCGCTCTGTGCCGCGGTGGTGTGTGCCGCGGTGGTGTGTGCGGCCCGGATCCACCGGGCCAGGGCGTGGGCGAACTCAGGTCCGATCGCGGCGGCGTGCTGCAACTGGTCCAGGTCGCCCGGCCGGAGCGGCACTCCGGCCTCCGAGAGGGCGGCCAGCAGGGGTTGCAGCAGCGTCCACTGGACGCGGACCACGGGTAGCGGGCTGGTATGCGCAGGCTCTGTCACGCCCGTTCCAACTGCCCGCCCCCGACGGGGTCACGGCCCGTCCGTGCGGTTCCACCGCAGGGTGCAACGAACGTCCGTGCGGGCCCCGGGGCCGTCAGCCGAGGTGCAGCCGCGCCAGTTCGCGCAGCGCGAGCGCGCCCAGCACGGCGGCGGTGGCCGCGAGCAGCGCGGCCAGCACCGGCCGGGGGCCGCCCGCGCCCGCCCACAGGGCGCCGGCGGCCGTCAGCACGGAGAGCAGGGCGACGGCGGCGACCAGCGGTCGCGGGCGGTGGGCCAGTCGGGCGACCGGCCCGGGGGTCCGGTCGAGCCGCCGGTCCAGCCGGGGGTCCGTCCGGCGCAGGTGGTGTTCGATCTCCGCGAGCAGGACGCGTTCCCGTGCGGTCAGTCGGGTGTCCATCGGGTCTGCCGCCTCTCCGGGAGGGGACGGGGGTGGGAGGTTCCAACCCGGGCCAGCCTGGGGTCGGCCCGGGGTCGGCCCCGAGTCAGCCCGGGTTCCCGGGCCGGACGGCGGTCGCACCGGACGGTCCGACCGCCCCGGGCAGCGCGCTCGCCCCGGACAGCCCGGCCGCGACGGCCCGCGTGGTCGCGGCGGGGACGGCCTGCGGGTGGCGGCGGAGCCAGTACGGGTTGTCGTGCGGGAGCCCGCCGCTGACCCGGCCGTACATGCCGAGGGCGGCCAGCAGCAGGCCCATGGCGAAGCTGAACAGGACGTTCGGGATGCGGAAGGCCAGCAGGTTGGCCGAGCTGTCCAGCAGCGCGAGGTTGACGAATCCGCTCAGCACGAACAGCGCGCCCACCGCGATGGCGGTGCTGGAGGCCTGGCGGCCGCCGCGCAGGGCGGCGGCGAGCAGCACCGCGGCGGTGGCGATCGAGACCGTGCTGAGCAGGCCGTTGCTGGACAGCCCGGCGACGCGCTCGCCGTGCGTCCCGAAGAAGGGCAGGCCGTCGGCGAGCCCGAGCGCGCCGAAGGCCAGTAGCAGGAGGGCGCACAGGGCGGCGCCGAGGCGGTGGATCCGGGACAGCCGGCGGTCGGCGGACGGTCGGTGCTGGGGTTCCATGGCGGTTCTCCTCTCGGTGCGGCGGGTCGGTGCCCACCGCGGCTACCCCTCCCCTCGAAAGGTTTCGCCTCCGAACGGCCGAGGGCCCACCCGCAGCGTTGGTGCAGCGTTCCGCCCGGCTCCCGGAACGCTGCACCAGCGCTGCGAAGCGACAGCGGGGGGCGCCGGGGCGCACACTCGCCACGTGCTGCCCGCCCGTCCCCCGGAGGCCCTGATGCGGACGACCACCCCCGCCGACCCGGGGCTCCCGACCGGTGCGGTGGCCAGGCTGCTCGGGGTCTCGCCCGTCACGGTGCGGTCCTGGGAGCGCCGGTACGGCATCGGGCCGACCAGCCACGAGCCCGGCCGCCACCGCCGCTGGCACGCCGAGGACGTCGCGGTGCTGGAGGCGATGTGCCGCCTGACCTCCCGCGGGCTCCCGCCGGGCGAGGCCGCCCGCGCCGCCCGGGCCGCCCTGGCCGACAGCCTGGCAGACGGCCCCGACCGGGCCCCGCGTCCCGATGACGCCCCCGGCCCCGCTCCCGAGCCCGCTGCCGCCCCGGTCGCCCCCCACCGCCGCCCGGACCCGCGCCCGCCCGCCGCCGGACCGCAACCGTCCACCGGACCGCGACCGTCCGCCGAACCGCGTCCGACCAGCCGGGGCCTGGCGGCCGCCGCGCTGCGGCTGGACGCCCCGGAGGTGGCCCGGCTCCTCGGCGAGGCGGTGGACGCCCTCGGCACGGTGTGCGCCTGGACGGAGGTGATGGCCCCGGCGCTGCGCGCGGCCGGTCGCCGGTGGGCGGCGGACGGGGAGCAGTACGTCGAGGTGGAGCACCTGCTGTCCTGGCAGGTGTCGAGCGTGCTGCGCGCGGTGGCGCTGCGGCCCGCGGTGCCGGTGCGCGCCGTCCCGCCGCTGCTGCTCGCGGCGATGCCCGGGGAGCAGCACAGCCTGCCGCTGGAGGCGGTCGCGGCGGGGGCGGCGGAGCGCGGCCTGCCGTTCCGGATGCTGGGCGCGGCCGTCCCGGCCCGGGCCCTGCTGGACGCGCAGCGGCGGCTGGGGCCGTCCGCGGTGCTGCTGTGGTCGCAGACCGCGCACACGGCGGACCAGCGCCTGGTCTGCCTGCTGGCCGGGGCGGCCTGGGGCCAGCGCGGCGCCCGGACGGCCTCCGCGGTCCTGGCCGCCGGCCCGGGCTGGGGCCCCACCGGCCCCTCGGCGGCCCGCGCCGTCCCCCGTTCGCTGGCGGCCGCGCTGGACCTGATGGCCCGCACCGCCCTGCGCTGACCGCCCGCCTCCCGCCCACCGCAGCCTCACGTCACTCCCGTCACGCCTCTCGTCCGCCCATCACCCATCCGTCGCCCGTCCGGCTCCGAACACTCCTCCGACGTCCCCCAACGCGCGAGGAGGCCCAGATGATCGAGGTGGTGCGGGAGATCCCGGTCCGCCGTCCGGCCGGTGAGGTGGTGGAGTACCTGGCGGACTTCGCGCACGCCGTCGAGTGGGACCCGGGCACCGAGGAGTGCGAGCGGATCGGTGCGGGCGGGTCGGTGCCGGGGGCGCGCTGGCGCAACGTCTCGGTGTTCCGGGGGCGGCGCACCGAGCTGGTGTACGAGCTGGTGGCGCGGGAGTCGGACCGGCTGGTGTTCGTCGGGCGCAACGGCACGGTGACCGCCCGGGACGAGATCACCGTCAGCCCGGCCCCGGACGGGGCGGGGGCGGTGGTCCGCTACCGGGCGGGGCTGCGGTTCCGCGGGCTGGCGCGGCTGGCTGAGCCGTTCCTGCGGCGGGACTTCGAGCGGCTGGCGGACGCGGCGGAGCGGCGGATGCCGGAGGTGCTGGACCGGGGCTGACGGCGCGCCGTCCCGCACCCGGGTCCGCCTCCCGGCCCGCGCCTCCCCGTTCGGAGCAATCCGGGCCGGGGAGGGCTCCGAATGCCGGGTGCGAGGGCCGCCGAGGGCGGCCCGGTGAACAGTGGGGAGGCTGGACGTGACGACACTCGGCACGGTTTCCGGCGGGGGTTCCGTCCCGCCGCCGTCGCGGCGGGGGGCGCCGGTGCGGCGGGTGGCCGTGGTGGGTGCGGGAGTGGCGGGGCTGAGCGCGGCGTACGCGCTGGCGCGGGCCGGGGCGGTGGTGGAGCTGTTCGAGGCGGACGGCCGGCTCGGCGGGCACGCGCACACCCAGCGGACCACGGCGGCGGACGGCCGGGAGCTGGCGCTGGACACCGGCTTCCTGGTGCACAACACCCGCACGTACCCGGAACTGGTCGGCCTGTTCGGCGAGTTGGGCGTGCGCACCCAGGAGAGCGACATGAGCATGTCGGTGTCCTGCGCGGGCTGCGGGCTGGAGTACGCGGGCGCCCGCGGCCCCTCCGGGCTGCTGGCCAAGCCCGGCAACCTGGCCCGCGGCCGGTACCTGCGGATGCTCGGCGAGGTGCCGCGCTTCCACCGGCTGGCCCGCGCCCTACTGGCCGATCCGGAGGCGGGCGACCCGAGCCTGCGCGAGTTCCTGGCCGGGCACGGCTTCTCGGCGTACTTCGTGCAGCACTTCATGACGCCGGTGGTCTCCGCCGTGTGGTCCTGCGCGCCCGACCTGGCCGGCGACTACCCGGCCCGCTACCTGTTCACGTTCCTGGCCAACCACGGCCTGCTGAGCGTCACCGGCTCGCCGACCTGGCGCACCGTGGTCGGCGGCTCGGCCGCGTACGTGGAGCGGATCGCCGGGTACCTGACCGCGCACTCCGGCACCGTGCACCGCGGCGCGCCGGTGCGGGCGGTGCGCCGACACCCGGACGGCGTCACGGTGGCCACCGCGGACGGGCAGCGGACGGCCGCGGACGCCGTGGTGGTCGCCGTCCACGCCGACCAGGCGCTGCGGCTGCTGGCCGACCCGACCCGGGCCGAGCAGGAGGTGCTGGGCTCCTTCGTCTACTCGCGCAACCCGACGGTGCTGCACCGGGACGCCTCGCTGCTGCCCCGGGCGGCCTGGGCGCGCGCCTCCTGGAACTACCGGATGCCGGACTGCGACGCGCCGTCCGACCGGGTCCGGGTCAGCTACCACCTGAACCGGCTGCTGCGCCTGGGCGGTGCGGAGGACTACCTGGTCACCCTGAACGAGGACGAGCGCTCCGCCGTCCCCGAGCAGCTGGTGGTCTCGCGCACCGTCTACGAGCACCCCGTGTACACCGCCCGCACGGTCGCCGCCCAGCGGCGGCTGCCCGAACTGGCCACCGGCCGCACCGCGTTCGCGGGGGCGTACCACGGCTGGGGGTTCCACGAGGACGGCTGCCGCTCCGGCCTGGCCGCCGCCCGCCTGCTGCTCGGGGCGGTCGCCCCGTGAGCACGGACACCCCCTCGCACCCGCCGCGCGCAGCCTCCGCGCACCCGCCGCGCGCCGCCCTGCCCGGCCCGTGGGGCGCGGTGCTGTACGAGGCCCGCACCACCCACGTCCGGGCCGAGCCGCGCCGGGTGTTCCGCCACCGCTTCCCGCTCTGGCTGGTCGACCTCGACGCGCTGCCCCGGCTGCCGCGGCCGCTGCGCCCGCTGGCCCGGTTCCTGCCCCGCGACCACGTCCGGCCCGCCGGGGCCGACGGCGCCCGCAGCATCCGCGGCGACCTGGAGCGCGAACTCGCCGCGCACGGCCTGGAACTGGGCGGGGGGCGGGTGCTGATGCTCACCCAGGCCCGCTCGCTCGGGCACGTGTTCAACCCGCTGACGGTGTACTGGTGCCGGGACGCGGCGGGCGAGCCGCTGTGCACCGTCGCCGAGGTGCACAACACGTACGGCGGGCGGCACCGCTACCTGCTGCGGCCGGACGCCGCCGGGCGCGCCGAGGCGGCGAAGGACTTCTACGTCTCGCCGTTCCTGCCGCTCGACGGCCACTACCGCATGCTGCTCCCCGAACCGGACCCGGACCCCGGGCCGGGCGGCGCCGCCCGGCTGCACCTGTCCGTCCGGCTGGAGCTGCCCGGCGGGCCGGCGTTCACCGCCACCGTGACCGGCACCGGCCGCCCCGCCGGCCCGGCCGCCCTGCTGCGGGCCACCGTCCGGCACCCGTTCGCGACCTTCGCCGTCAGCCTGCGCATCCGCACCCAGGGCGTCCGCCTGTGGCTGCGCGGCCTGCCGGTCCACCCCCGCCCCGGAAGGGCCACCCAGCCATGACCGCGACGACGCCCCCCGAGCACCGTCCGGCACCCGACACCCACCGGAGAGGCCGCCCGCCCATGAGCGCCACCACGACCACCGCCGCCACCGCCGCTCCCGCCGCGCCCGCCGTCGACCCGCTGCGCTGGCCGGACGTCGCCCGGCTGCCGCACGCCCCGCTGCGGGCCGCGGTGGCCGGGTGGCTGCTGCGCCGGCGGCCGCCGCGGCGTGCGGGTCGAACTGCCCGGCGGCCGGGTGCTGCGGCCCGCGCCGCCCGGGGCGCCGGTGCTGCGGCTGCACCGGCCGGAGGCGTTCGCGCACCGGGTGGGCGCGGGCGGTCTGATCGGCTTCGGCGAGTCGTACCAGGCGGGCGACTGGGACAGCCCCGACCCGGCCGGCCTGCTGACCGCGCTGGCCGCCCGCCCGGAGACCCTGGTGCCGCCCGGCGCGGGCCTGCTGCGCCGGCTGTACGTGCGGCGGCCCCCGGCCGAGGAGCTGTCCACCACGGCCAACGCGCGGCGCAACGTCCACCGGCACTACGACCTGTCCAACGAGCTGTTCGCGCTCTTCCTCGACCCGACCATGTCGTACTCCTCGGCGGTGTTCTCCGACCCCTCCCCCGCCACCCGCTGGACCGACCTGGTGCCCGCCCAGCACCGCAAGATCGACCGGCTGCTCGACCTGGCCCGGGTCGGCCCCGGCACCCGGCTGCTGGAGATCGGCACCGGCTGGGGCGAGCTCGCCCTGCGCGCCGCCGCCCGCGGAGCGCGGGTGGTCACCCTCACGCTCTCCGAGGAGCAGCTCGCGCTGGCCCGCCGCCGGATCGCCGCGGCCGGGCAGTCCGACCGGGTCGACGTCCGGCTGTGCGACTACCGGGAGGCCCGCGGCGAGTTCGACGCGATCGTCAGCGTGGAGATGATCGAGGCCGTCGGACGCCCGTTCTGGCCCGCCTACTTCACCGCCCTGGACCGGCTGCTCGCCCCCGGCGGCCGGGTCGCCCTGCAGGCGATCACCATGCCGCACGAGCGGATGCTCGCCAGCAGCGACACCTACACCTGGATCCTGAAGTACGTCTTCCCCGGCGGGCAGATCCCCTCGCTGCGGGCGATCTCCGACACCGCCGCCGCACACACCCGGCTGCGGCTGGCCGGCGCGGACGCGTACGGGCCGCACTACGCCGAGACGCTGCGGCTGTGGCGGGAGCGGTTCACGGCCCGCGCCGAGCAGGTCGCGGGGCTGGGCTTCGACGAGGTGTTCCGGCGGATGTGGGAGCTGTACCTCGCCTACTCGGAGGCCGGGTTCCGCTCCGGCTACCTGAACGTCCACCAGGTGCTGCTGGACCGGGACGGCGCCCGGTGAACGCCGCCGCGTTCGGCGTCGGCGCGGCCGGCGCCGCCGGGGCGGCCCTGCTGGTCATGCTGGCCGCCTTCGCGGTCGGGGTGCGCACCGGCCGCCACCGCGGCGTGGACGTCGCCTGGGGCCTGGCGTTCACCGCCGTCGCGCTGACCGGCTACGGGCTCTCCGCCGGGTACGGCGACGGGGGCCGCCGGGCGCTGGCCACCGTCCTGGTCGCGGTCTGGGGCCTGCGGCTGGCCACCCACCTGTGGTGGCGGGCCCGCGGCCTCCCGGAGGACGCCCGCTACGCCCGGATGCTCGCCAAGGCCCCCGCCGGCCCGGCCCGCACCCGGTACGCGCTGCGGATCGTCTACCTCCTCCAGGCCGCCCTGGTCTGGTTCGTCGCGCTCCCCGTCCTGGCCGCCCAGTACCTCCCCGACCCGCCCGGCCCCACCGCCTGGGCGGGCACCGCGCTCTGGGCCGTCGGCCTGTTCTTCGAGGCCGTCGGCGACGCCCAACTGGCCCGCTTCAAGGCCGACCCGGCCCACCGCGGCCGGGTGATGGACCGCGGCCTGTGGCGCTACACCCGCCACCCGAACTACTTCGGCGACGCCTGCGTCTGGTGGGGCCTGTTCCTGCTCGTCGCCGACCACCCGATCGGCTGGGCCTTCGTCGGCAGCCCCCTGCTGATGACGTACCTGCTCGCCTTCGGCAGCGGCAAGCCCATGCTCGAACGCCACCTCGCCACCGGCGACCGCCCCGGCTGGTCCGAGTACCTCGCCCGCACCAGCCCCTTCCTCCCCCTGCCGCCCCGCCGCCGCTGACCGGCCGCCGGGCCGCGGCTCCCCGCACCACCCGGGTGCGGGGAGCCGCGCCGGTTCGCCGCACCCCCGGGTGCAGGGAGCCGCGCCGGTTCGCCGCCCGGGCTCAGCTGAACGGCAGGAGCAGCACCGGCGCCCCGCTCGGATGCGCCGACCCGCCCGCCGGTTCGAGGGTGACGCCCACGCCCGCGGCTCCGTCGAGGGGGCCGGTGAGCAGCAGGGTGCCGTCGCCGGTGGGGAGCAGCCCGGCCGGGCGCATGGTGCCCGCGTCGTCGTACCAGAGCTGGTAGGTGCGGCCGGGGCCCGGGGCGGGGAGGCCGGTGGCGAGGAAGCCGGCCTGGTCGCGGGTGGCGGACCAGACGACGGTGCCGCGACCGCCAGCGGAGGTGGCGGTGGCGGTGCGGGCGTCGGGTGCGGTGAGCAGGGCCGCGACGGTCTCCTGCTGGCGGGCGAGCGCGGTGGCGCGGTCGCGGGCCCGCTCGGCCTCCCGGTGCTGCTGGACGGCGACCGCGCCCGCGCCGAGGGCCAGCGCGAGGCAGGCGGCGAGGGCGAACTTCGGTGCGTTGCGGGCGAGTCGGCCCCGGGGCTGGACCACCCTGGGCACCGCCGGGGCCTCCTGCCGGACGCCGGGCAGGGCGGCCAGGACCCGGCTCTTGAGCGCCTCGGGCGGGGTGAGCGCCTCGGCCGCCCCGAGCCGGGCCAGCGCGGCGGCGAACCCGGCGGTCTCCTCGGCGCAGGACGGGCAGTGGTCGAGGTGCCGTTCGAAGGCCTCGCGTTCGTCGGGCCCCAGCGCGTGGGTGGCGTAGGCGCCGGTCAGGGTGTGCGGGTCGAGGGTGTTCACGCGCCCACCCCCAGGCAGTCGCGCATCCGGATCAGGCCGTCGCGCATGCGGGTCTTGACGGTGCCGAGGGGCGCGCCGAGCACCTGGGCGACCTCGGGGTAGCTGTAGCCGCGGTAGTAGGCGAGCGTCAGCGACTCGCGCTGGAGTTCGGTGAGCGTCTTGAGGCAGCGCCGGACCTGTTCCCGTTCCAGTCGGCCTTCGACCTGCTCGGAGACCTCGTCGTAGGGCGTGCCGCCGTGGGTGGCGGCCGCGACCCGCCGGTCGCGGTCGGCGGCGGCCTGCGCGGAGCGGACCCGGTCGACGGCGCGGCGGTGCGCGATGGTCAGCACCCAGGACAGCACCTCGCCGCGTTCGGCCCGGTAGCGGGCCGCGGTGCGCCACACCTCCAGCAGCACCTCCTGGGCGACCTCCTCGGACTGCGCGGCGTCCCGCACCACCCGCCGCACCAGGCCGAACACCGGCCCGGCGACGGCGTCGTAGAGCGCGGCGAACGCCTCCTGGTCACCGCGCACCACCCGGGACACCAGTTCCCGCAGGTCCGGCCCGGGCCGACGGGGCGGGGCCAGTGACACCACGTGGCTCATCCGGCCACCCCGCCAAGGACGTTGCTGCGCTGCACCACGGGCACCTGGGCCTCCCCTTGCGACGGCCGGAACCTCCGACCGCGACGACTCCACAACACGACTGCACCCCTCTTCGTCACGGCCGCCCGTTCGGATTGCCCCGCCGCCGGGCGATTTCACCCCGACCACTTCCGCAACTCGCACCAATCCGGGCCCCACCGCCCGCCGAATGCCGGGTGTGGACGACGAGCATCCCCGGCGCCGCACCGTCGTCACCGTGCGCTGAGACCGCTCCACCCCTTCGTTCCCCCATCACCCCTTCCAGGAAAGGCGCTTCCATGCGCATCTCGCTGCTCCGCTCCCGCCCGTTCGCCGCCCTGCTCGCCGCCGGGTCCCTGGCGCTGACCCTCGGCGCGTGCAGCAGCTCGGGTTCCGCCACCGACAGCGCATCCCAGGCCGCGTCCTCACCCGCCGCAATGTCCTCCGCCGCCGTGTCCCCCGCCACCATCGCCGACCAGCCGTTCGGTGCGGCCTGTGCCGCCGTGCCGAAGGACGGTGCCGGGTCGTTCACCGGCATGGCGAAGGACCCGGTGGCCACCGCGGCCTCCAACAACCCGCTGCTGTCCACCCTGGTGACGGCGGTCAAGCAGGCCGGGCTGGTCGACACCCTCAACTCCGCGCAGAACATCACCGTGTTCGCGCCCACCAACGACGCCTTCGCCAAGCTCCCGAAGGCCGACCTGGACGCGCTGCTCGCCGACAAGGCCAAGCTCACCAAGGTCCTCACCTACCACGTGAGCCCGGACCGCCTGTCCCCCGCCGCCCTGCCCGGCAAGCACCCGTCCCTGGAGGGCGCCGACCTCACGGCCGGCGGCTCGGGCCAGGACTTCACCGTCAACGACGGCGCCAAGGTGCTGTGCGGCAACGTCCAGACCGCCAACGCCACCGTCTACATCGTCGACACCGTCCTGATGCCCGCCTCCTGACCCACCCTCACCGAGCCCCCAGCACCTGGGCGACCAGCCCGTCCACGTCCAGGTGCTCGTGCTCGCGGCCGACCGGGACGAGGGCGTAGCACTCCAGCAGGAAGCCGGTGACGATCTCGGCCTGACGTGCCGGCGCCGTCCTACCGGCGCAGTGGCACGTCAGACCGTTTCGGGTGCAGCTCCGCCCAGAGCGTGTGGCACTGGCGGCGATACGAGTGGCCGTACCTGTCGGCTGTGGCCAGTGCCGACAGGACGGCGTCCACCACCGCCGGGTCGAAGTCGGACGAGACGGTTTCGAGCCGGTATCCGCCTCGGGGCGTCCGGAGGATCCGGGTTTCGGAACCGGTGGCCTCGGTGAGGCGGATCGCCAGCGCCGCGGCAGCGTCCGCGAGTGCGGCTTCCTCGATCAACTCGTCCCCTCCACCAGACAGTCGGGGCGGTGGGCGCAGTCCTCCGGCGAAGTCAGGTCGGACAGTTTCGCAAGCGCTTCCCGTCCGCCCCGGAGGGGGCGGACGAAGGCGCCGAAGACGTGCACGGAGATGATCCTCACCAATCGACCCGAGCACCGGTCGTAGGCCGGGTACCCTTCTCTGGGCCTCCACTGCTCAGTCATCCTCGTCCGCCCACCGCGCGGCCTCGGAGAAGCTGTAGAAGGCCAGGGGCTTGCCGTCCGCCCCCACGATCGGCCGGATCGAGGAACCGTGTTGTTCCACCACACCCCATGCGTCGAACGGAATGCTGTCGCATGGTGGCGGTACGGCGACGACGCGGTATCGGGGATGGACGTGGACAGCTGGCGACATGCGCTGACCCCCTGAGCGGTTCCGGTTCACACCTACTGGTCTACCGACGCCGTTTCAGCCGCACGGGGGCATGTCGGGGGGCATCCTGAGACGGTGATCGGTGACGTGATCCGCGACCTACGGCTTTCGCGGAAGCTGACTCAGGCGAAACTGGCCGTGCGACTGTGTGAACTGTCGGGCAACCCCGACGGCACTCCCGGCCGCGATCAGGTGAAACGCTGGGAGACGGGGAAGGTGATCCCCGGTGACTACTGGGTCCGGCTGCTGGCCCTGGCACTCGGAACCCCCGAGGCCGACCTTGAGCAGGAAGCCAGGGCCAGCCGAGCAGAGCGCCGCGCCGCCCGGGCCGCCCACGGCGTTGCCGTCTCCGGTCCGCGCAAGGCGGAGTTGCTGGACATGCTTGCTGCGGTGGCAGGGGGCGACGAGTCGTACCTGTCCCGGAACATCGGTCCGTACGATCTCTCGGTCGCCTTGGCGAACCTCGCCGACGGGGACCAGGGGACCAAACGCCGTCTGGTTCGCTGGCTGGAAGGCGGATCCACCTCCCTGCTACGCGGCAATGCGCAGGGCACTCTGTTCAAGACCCACCATCCCGATCTGATCGAGCGGGCCGAGCGGTCCATGCGACACGATGCGGAGACCCGTCGACGCTGCATGCGCTGCTTCACCCGGCGGACCTTCGGGCTCTCCTGGCCCGATGCCTCGCGCTACACGGCGGTGGCGGCTCCGCCCGCCGAGCTCCGCGCTCTCGGCCAACTGCTGCACGACCCCCACGACGTTTCGAATCGCTGGTGCGCAGCGGTCTTCCTGGGAGAGGCTGTCGAGGGCGGCTCAACTGCCGCAAGAGCCCTTCTGGCCGGGGCTCTTCGTACGGAGCCCAGCAGGGAGACCTTGCGGGCGATCGGCTTGGGACTGAACGGAGAGCGACCGTGGAACTGATCATCCTCGGGGACAAGGGCGACGCGATGGCGGCGCTGGCGGAAATCGTCAAGGAACGGGGCATCACGAACGCGGCGGTGGTCTCGTGCGTCGGCGCGGCACGGTCGTTCACGGTCTCCACCATGAAGGCCGACAACCCCCGGGAAGCGGTGCACACCTCCGGCCGTCTCGCGGAGGTGGCCGGAAACGGTGAGATCCGCGACGGCGTTCCCAACATTCATGTGACGTGCGGCCTGGAAGGCGGTCAGGCTGTGGCGGGACACCTGGAGACGGCGGAGGTCGGCGGCCCGTACAGCCTGCACGTGTACCTTCAGCAACTCTGAAGCCTCCCGGGGAGCTTCAGGAGGCTTCCAGCACCTGGGCGACCAGCCCGTCCACGTCCAGGTGCTCGTGCTCGCGGCCGACCGGGACGAGGGCGTAGCACTCCAGCAGGAAGCCGGTGACGATCTCGGCCGGGATGCTGACCACTGCCGCCCCGGTGCCGCCGTGCAGGGTGACCAGTACGTCGCCGGCGGTGCCGGGGCGGATGGTGACGTCGCCGTGTCCGGCGGGGGCGAGGCGGCCCTCGTTGAGCAGGTCGCGGCCGAAGACCCACTCCACGGCCTCGATCCGGCCGACCGGCGGGAACAGCAGCCGCACGGCGTACGGCAGTGAGGAGTCGAAGTGCAGCCCGGCCTCCACCGCCAGATCGGGGTGCGGGCTGAGCGGCAGCGTGACGGTGGTGGACCAGCAGGTGGCGACGGCCATGCGGGGAGGCTTCCTTCCGGGCGGCGGCGGGCGGTGCCGAAAGCTGACGGCAGGACCCCGATTACCCGCCCGGCCCGCAGATCCGCACATCGACGCAGAACCTTCACCGATGCCCTGCGCCCACCACACGAACGGCCGAACCGGTTGACGGTGGCATGTGCTGGAGTGGGGCCCTCGATCATGACGGAGGAGGACCGGAGTGGGCACGAACCGGGTGCGGTGGCGGGAGTTCCTGGAGCTGTGGAGCACCGAGTGGATCACGGCCCGGCAGGCCGACCCCTCGGAGCCCCCGCTCGACCCGGAGGTGCTCCGGGACGGCTGGCTCGGCTTCTCCCCCGCCAGCGAGACCGAGGTCGCCGCCGCCGAGGCCCGCCTCGGCCGCCCGCTGCCGCCCTCGCTGCGCGAGTTCCTGCTGGTCACGGACGGCTGGCGGGACGCCGGGCCGTTCATCCAGCGCGTGGCCGGCGCCGCCGAGCTGGACTGGCTGCGGGACACCCCGGAGCGCCACTGGATCGACATCTGGGCGGAGCTGGCCGGTCTGACCGGCGACGACCGGGCCGAGGACGACGAGGACGGGGACGGGGACGGCGACGAGGACGGGGAAGGGGAAGGGGAGTACGACGAGGTGGCGGCCGCCGAGGCCCGCATCCTGGCCCGTTCGCTGCGGCTGTCCCTGGCCGGCGACTGCGCGGTGCTGCTGCTCGACCCGGAGGACGTGGACGCGGACGGCGAGTGGGCGGGCTACTGGCTGGCCTCCTGGTCGGGCGAGGGCCCGCAGCGCCACGCGTCCTTCGCCGAGCTGATCCGCGACCAGTGGCGCACCGTGCACGCGCTCGACCGGCCCGCCGGGCCGACCCGGGACCACTGGGACGCCGAGGTGGAGCGCGGCCGCCGGGCGGCGCTCGCGGGCGAACTCGACCTCGCGCTGGACCTGCTCGGGCAGGCCGAGACGTTCGGTCGGCCGCGGGCCCGACTGCTGCTGCTGCAGTTGCGGCTGCTGCTGGACGGCTGGCGGACCGGGAAGAACCGCGTCCCGTGGAACCACCGGGACGCGGAGCCGCTCCTGGCCGAACCCCTGCTGACCGAGGGCTTCCTGCCGCTGCTGGTCCGGCTGGTCCGGGAGGCGGACGGGCACGAGCCGTACACCCTGGACAGGATCCGCGCGAACGGCCCGCAGGCCCTGCGCACGGCGCTCGCCGAGTACGAGGCGATGACCGGGCCCGGTTTCCGGTTCCGCTACGGGCCGCCGGAGTTCGACGCGGCCGTGCACGCGGTGGTCGACGGGCTCGTCGCCCACCTGAGGGCCCAGCGGGCGGCCGTCGAGCAGCAGGAGGCCGCGGAGCGGGCGGCCCGGCCGAGCGGGGAGCTGCGTCTCGTGCTGACGACCACGGATGTGGTCCGGCCGTCCGACCCCGCCCGCCCCGGCGGCCAGCAGTGGGAGGAGTTCGCGGCGACGCCCGTCGGGCGGACCCCTGCCGGAGTGCTGGCGGCCCGGCTGGCCGGGGCGCCGCACTCCGAGGTGCCGACCGGCTACGAACCCGTGCCGCCGCACTCCGCCGCCCGCCCCGGACGGCCCTGGACGGAGATCGCCCCGGAGGTCGCCGAACGGGCCTGGTCCGAGCTGCTGGCGGCGCTGCCGCTGTGGCGCCCGGCGAGCCCGGACCACCTGGCCCCGGTGTCGCTGCTGGCCGATCCGCTGCTCGACGGGCTGATCACCCCGGAGCGGGCCCGCGCGCTGCTGTCCCTGCCGCGCGGCTGACCGGCGCCACCCCACCGACCCCGGACGCCGCGCCGCGGTCCCCGGCCCGCCGCGGTCCCCGGCCCGCCGCGGTCCCCGGCCCGCCGGGGGCCTCGCGCGTGCCGCGGGTCCGAACGGGGGACTTCGCTGCTGAAAGCGCGTAAGTTCGCTGCTGGGCGGCGTCCAGTGCCGGGCGTCGCCGTTGACCGAGTGAGGACGGGTACCGAAGATGGCTCAGGTTGTCCGGGGTGTGATCGCGCGTGCGAAGGGGGCGCCGGTGGAGGTGGTGCCCGTCGTGGTGCCGGATCCGGGGCCGGGTGAGGCGGTGGTGCGGGTGCAGGCGTGCGGGGTGTGCCACACGGACCTGCACTACCGGGAGGGCGGGATCAACGACGAGTTCCCGTTCCTGCTGGGGCACGAGGCGGCGGGCGTGGTGGAGTCGGTCGGCGAGGGCGTCGAAGACCTCTCGCCCGGCGACTACGTGATCCTCAACTGGCGTGCGGTGTGCGGGCGTTGTCGGGCCTGCAAGCGCGGTCGGCCGTGGTACTGCTTCGCCACCCACAACGCGAAGCAGAAGATGACGCTGGAGGACGGCACCGAGCTGTCCCCGGCGCTGGGCATCGGCGCCTTCGCGGAGAAGACGCTGGTCGCGGCCGGCCAGTGCACCAAGGTCGACCCGGCGGCGTCCCCGGCGGCGGCCGGTCTGCTGGGCTGCGGGGTGATGGCGGGCCTGGGCGCGGCGATCAACACCGGCCAGGTGGGCCGGGGCGACAGCGTCGCGGTGATCGGCTGCGGCGGCGTGGGCAACGCGGCGGTGGTGGGCTCCCGGCTGGCCGGGGCGGGCACGATCATCGCGGTGGACGTGGACGACCGCAAGCTGGCCACGGCGCAGCGCCTGGGCGCCACCCACACCGTCAACTCCCGCGCGGTGGACGCGGTGGAGACGATCCGCAGCCTGACCGGCGGCAACGGCGCCGACGTGGTGATCGAGGCGGTGGGCCGTCCGGAGACCTACCGGCAGGCGTTCTACGCCCGCGACCTGGCGGGCACGGTGGTGCTGGTGGGCGTGCCGACCCCGGAGATGAAGCTGGAGCTGCCGCTGCTGGACGTGTTCGGGCGCGGCGGCGCGCTGAAGTCGTCCTGGTACGGGGACTGCCTGCCGGAGCGGGACTTCCCGATGCTGATCGACCTCTACCTCCAGGGTCGGCTGGACCTGGACGCGTTCGTCAGCGAGACGGTCCCGCTGGACGGCGTGGAGGAGGCGTTCGCCCGGATGCAGCGCGGCGAGGTGCTGCGCTCGGTGGTGGTGTTCTGATGGCGGCGCGGATCGAACAGCTGGTCACCTCGGGCGAGTTCAGCCTGGACGGCGGCACCTGGCAGGTCGACAACAACGTGTGGATCGTGGGTGACGACGCCGAGGCGGTCGTGATCGACGCGGCGCACGACGCGGCGGCGATCCACGCGGCGCTGGGCGGGCGGCGGCTGCTCGCGGTGGTCTCCACCCACGCGCACAACGACCACGTGGACGCGGCGCCCGCGCTGGCGGCGCTGAACGGCGGCGCGCCGGTGCTGCTGCACCCCTCGGACCAGGTGCTGTGGCGGCAGACCCACCCGGACCGCGAGCCGGACGCCCCGCTGGCGGACGGTCAGGAGCTGTCGGTCGCGGGCACGGTGCTGACGGTGCTGCACACGCCGGGCCACAGCCCGGGCGCGGTCAGCCTGTACGCCCCGGAGCTGGGCACCGTCTTCACCGGCGACACCCTGTTCGCGGGCGGCCCGGGCGCCACCGGCCGGTCGTTCTCGGACTTCCCGACCATCGTCGCCTCGATCCGGGAGCGCCTGCTGACGCTGCCGCCGGAGACGGTGGTGCGCACCGGGCACGGCGACTCGACCACCGTCGGCGCGGAGGCCCCGCACCTGGAGGAATGGATCGCCCGGGGCCACTGACCCCCGTCACTGCCCGGCGTCGAACCGGACGCCGGCCAGCCGTTCCCGGGAGGCCGCGTCGGCCAGCAGCACCGACCGGGCGCCGGGGAAGGCCGCCCGTCCGGACCGTTCGACGGCGGCCAGCAGCCGGGCGGTCCCCCGCACGTGCAGCCGGAAGGTGCGCGGCGCGGCGGTGCGGGCCCGGGCGTGCTGCCCGGCCAGGGCCTCGGCGGGGCGGACGGCGAGCAGCACCACGTGCAGTTCGCGTCCGCTGCGCCGGGCCCAGTGGGCGAGGGCCCGGCGCATCCACCAGCGGCTGCCGCAGTCGTGCACCAGCAGCGGCCCGGGCCGGTGGAACGCGGCGCGGGTGCGCAGCAGGTGCAGGAGCCGCACGGCGGGCCGGTAGACGGGGTACGGCAGGGCGGCGGGCATCCTCGCCTGGCAGGCGAGCCGGGTGGTGCGGGGGTCGATCAGCGTGGCGGGGGCGTCCCAGCGACGCAGCAGGGTGGACTTGCCGCTGCCCGGCAGTCCGCCGACGACGACCACCGCGCGCGGCCCGTAGCGGAGGGTCAGCGGGCCGCCGGGCCGGCCGCGCAGGTCGGCGGTCTCGCGCGGGACGAACCCGGTGGCCTGCACGTGCTTCTCCCCCGCGTCCGTCCGCTGCCGGTTCGGCAGCCTACCGGGGTGCTCCCTCCTCCAGCCGGATCGCCCCTCCCGGGCAGGCGGCGACGGCGTCGGCGACCTCCCGGACGAGGGCGGCGGGCGGGCGGGCGTCGAGCAGGACGACGGTGCCGTCCTCGTCGCGCTGGTCGAACACCTCGGGGGCGGCGAGGACGCACTGTCCGGCGCCGCAGCACCGGTCGGGGTCGACGTGGACGATCACGGCGGTTCCTTTCCTGGGGCGGGTGGTCACCAGGCGACGGGCAGGGTCTCGACGCCGTAGACGGTCATCTCGTGGCGGAAGCGGATCTCCTCGAACGGCACGGCCAGCCGCAGGCCGGGCAGGCGGCGCAGCAGGGTGTCGAGGGCGATCTCCAGTTCCAGCCGGGCCAGCGGCTGGCCGAGGCACTGGTGGACGCCGAAGCCGAAGGCGAGGTGGCGGCGGGTGTCGCGGGCGAGGTCGAGCGCGTCGCCGTCGGGGTAGCGCCGCTCGTCGCGGTTGGCGGTGTTGACCTGGCAGATCACGCCTTCGCCGGCCCGGATCAGGACGCCGCCGATCTCGGCGTCCTCGATCGCGACCCGGGTGACGCCGCTCTGCACGATGCTGAGCCAGCGCAGCAGTTCCTCGACGGCGGCGGGCGTGCCGCCGGGGTCGGCGCGCAGCCGGGCGAGCTGGTCGGGGTGGCGGAGCAGGGCGAGGACGGAGAGCGCGGTCATGTTGGCGGTGGTCTCGTGGCCGGCGATCAGCAGCAGGCGGCCCATGGCGCCGATCTCCTCGGTGGGGAGTTCGCCGCGGGCGGCCAGCCGGCTGAGGATGCCGTCGTCGGGGTGGGTGCGCTTGTGGTCGGTGAGCGCGTCGAGGTACTCGGTGAGTTCCTGCTGGGCGGCGGCGACCTCCTCGATCGGGCTGTCGCGGCTGAGCAGGGTGCGGCTGCAGCGCTGGAAGAACGCGTGGTCCTCGTAGGGGACGCCGAGCAGCAGGCAGATCACCAGGGAGGGCAGCGGGAGGGCGAACTCGGCGACCAGGTCGGCTTCGGTGCGGCCGGCGGTCATCCGCTCGAACAGCTCGTCGGCGACCTGCTGGACGGCGGGGCGCAGGGCGGCGGTCTTCCGGATGGTGAAGTCGCCGGTGAGCATCCGGCGCAGTCGGCCGTGCTCGGGGTCGTCCATCCGGATGAAGGAGGTCTTGCCGGCGCCGATGTGGCGGGCGGCGGCGCTGAGGAAGGGGAAGCCGGGGCGGGCGGCGTCGGCGCTGAACCGGGGGTCGGCGAGCAGGTCGCGGGCGTCCTGGTGCCGGGTGACCAGCCAGCAGGGGGTGCCGTCCCAGAGGGCGACCTTGCTGACGGGCGCGTCCTGCGCGGCCTGCTGGTAGGCGGGCGGCGGGGCGAACGGGCAGGTGCCGCGCGGGGCGGGGTGGGTGGTGGTGGCAGTGGCCATGCTGGGTTCCCTTCCCGGGCCCCGGCCGGCGCGCGGGCCCGGGGTCGGGGTGCGGCGGGACGGGCCCGGCAATTGAGTGCCTCGGGCAACTAACTCACCGTCACGCTAACTCGCGGTCCGTGTCCAGGAGAAGGACGCCGGGCCGCCGGGCCGCATTCTGTCCGGATCCCGGCCCGCCCCGCGGGCCCCCGCACCGCCCGCCACCAGGCGCGTCCGTGCCGCGACCGGCCGCCGCCGCCCGCCCGCACGGTCGAGAACGGGCCACGGCCCGCCCCCGGCCCTCCGCCCCCGCCCCGCACGGGCCCGGGGCCGGGGCGGTTCCGTCCCCGGTCCGGCGATGTCCTAGACTGGCCGGAGCGAAGGGGAGTAGTCCCGAAACACCACCGGTCGACACACTGGACGGCTCGCCCGTCCCGGCCCGTGGGTCGCGGCAGGCGCTGCCGCGACGGACGAGACCTTCGGCCCCGTGCATGACCCTGCCGCACCCACCGTGCGGGAGGTCTCGTCGTGCCGGGCCGAGAGGTTCGCCCGTCGCCCGCCCGGTGCCGTTCGAGTCCACGGCCCGGCCCCTGCAGAAAGCACTCCGATGTCCTTCGACCCCCTGGCGATGCTCACCGCCTTCGGGCTGATCTTCCTCGCCGAACTCCCCGACAAGACGATGTTCGCCTCGCTGGCCATGGGCACCCGCATGCGCCCGCTGTACGTGTGGTTCGGCACCTCGGCGGCGTTCATCGTGCACGTCGCCATCGCGGTCGGCGCGGGCAGCCTGCTGAGCCTGCTGCCCGGCACGGCCGTCAAGCTGGTCTCCGCCGCGCTGTTCGGCTTCGGCGCGTTCGTGCTGCTGCGCTCGGGCGGCGACGAGGACGACGAGGAGGGCGGCGCCAGGACCGTCACCGGCTTCTGGCCGGTGTGGGGCACCGCGTTCATGACGGTGTTCATCGGCGAGTGGGGCGACCTGACCCAGATCACCACCGCCAACCTCGCCGCCACCAACGGCTGGCTGCCCACCGCGATCGGCTCCGCCGCCGCCCTGATGTCGGTCTCCGCGCTGGCCCTGCTGGTCGGCCGCTTCATCGCCAAGCGCGTCCCGCTGCGCACCGTGCAGCGCGTCGGCGGCCTGTGCATGGCCGTGCTGGCCGCCTGGACGCTGGTCGAGGCGTTCACCGGCTGACTCTCCGGCCGGCCACCGGACGACGCTCCGGCCCGACCCGCCGTCGGCTTCCGGCCGACGGCGGGTCCCCACAACATTTGCCGTTTGACAACAATGGCCCACCGGCAACAATCTTGCGTCTGAGTCAGGCGCGCACAGCAACCTCCCAGGGAAGGCTCCCCGGGGGGCTTCCTCGCTGCCCGCCGTTGTGATCCGGGCAGGAGGCCACGGTGGGTGTGCTAGGCCGACCGCGACGCCGCGGGCGTCTCGGCGACGCCGAGGGCGGGCGGACGGACGGTGCCCGCCAGCGCGGCCTGGAAGGACTCCAGGCCGCGCACCAGGGCCTTGCGGTCGGCCGCCGACATCCCGCCCAGGGCCGCCTCGATCTGCCGCTCGCGCCGGGAGCGCAGCTCGGCGAGGAAGGCCAGGCCCCTTCCGCTGAGCCGCAGTTCCAGCTCGCGCCGGCTGGTGGTGCTGGGCGCGCGGTCCAGGAACCCGACCGCCTCCAGCCGGTCGCACAACCGGCTCGCCGAGGACGGCGTGGAATCGAGCGCCTCGGTCAGCGTGCGCAGGTTGATCCCGTCGTGCCGCTCCAGCACGTACATGACGCGCAGTTGTGACGCCGACAGGGGGGCGGTGGCCAGGTCGCGTCCCCCGCCCCAGAGGATCTCCAGGAGTTCCATCACCGAGGACGCCGTTTGCGCGGCGTCGTCTGGACCCGGGAAGGCGGAGAAGGGGCTCATGCCCCCATCTTGGCACCACCGGTCACCCCCGGGCAGCCGTCGGACGGCCGCTCGCACCCTTCTCTACGAAATGACCGACGTGACGAACCTGATGGCAGTCGAGCGTGCCCTGCGCTCCGCTGCACCCCACGCCCTCCTCGACGCCCTGCGCGACTGCCTGGCCCGGTGCTACGCGGCCTCCGCGGTGGAACTGCTGATGGCCGACTACAGCCTGAGCGTCCTGCAGCCGGTGTCGGCGCCGCGCAGCGCCGGGGCGGCGGTCCCCGCGCACGGGAACCCGGCCGGGCGGGCCTTCGGCTCCCAGGAACTGTTCGCGCAGGAGGACGGGCGGGACGGCGCGGTGGTCGCGTACGTGCCGGTCACGGTCCGGGGCGACCGGCTCGGCGTCCTGACCGTCCGGCTGCCCGCGGACGGCCTCGGCGAGGCGGTGGCCGAGGAGCTGGGCGAGATCGCCGAGATGCTGGCGCGCGAGATCACGGTCGCCGAGCGGGACACCGACCTCTACCTGCAGGCCCGCCGCCGCAACCGGCTCACGCTGGCCGCCGAGATGCAGTGGCAGCTGCTCCCCGCCCAGGCGTGCCGACACGCCGAGTACGCGATCGGCGCCCAGCTGGAACCGGCGTACGCGATCCACGGCGACAACTTCGACTGGTCGGCGAACGGCGACCGCCTGGTGCTGACCGTCTCCAACGGGATGGGCGAGGGCATCGAGGCGGCGCTGCTGACCAACCTGGCCGTCAACGCGCTGCGCAACGCCCGCCGGGCGGGCATCAGCATCGCCGACCAGGCCGCCCTGGCCGACCAGGCGGTCTACGCCCAGTACCGGGGCCGGGCGTTCCTCTCCGTCCTGCTGCTGGACTTCTCGCTGGACACCGGCCGGGTCCGGGTGGTGGACGCGGGCTCCCCGCAGATGCTGCGGCTGCGCGCGGGGACGGTCGAGCGGATCCCGTTCGACGCCCAGCTCCCGCTCGGCATGGCGGACGAGACGCCGTACGGCGAGCAGGAGTTCGAGGTGCGGTCGGGCGACCGGCTGATCATCGTCAGCGACGGCGTGTCCGAGGTCGCCTCGGCCGCCGGGGAGCTGTACGGCGAACGGGCGCTGACCCGGGCCATCCACGCCACCCGGCTGCTGCCCGCGGCCGAGGTGCCCCGCGCGGTGCTGGCCGAACTCGCCGGCCACCGGGCCGCCGACCCCGACGACGACGCCCTGGTGGTCTGCGTCGACTGGTACGGCCGCCCGGGGAAGGACGCCTGACGCACCGCCCGATGACGGTGCGTCAGGCCGGGGCCGACCGGCGCGCGGTCAAGGGGGGCACCGGGGGTCCGGGTCCGCGACGGTCTGCTCCGGCGCGGCCGCCGGCAGCCCCCTGACCAGCGCGCAGAGCTGCTCCAGCGCCTCGTGGAGGACCTGCCGGTCGGAGACGGCGGCGGCGGACAGCGCCTGCCGCAGCAGTTCGCGGCGGCAGCGCCGGGTCTCCTCCAGCAGGCGGCTGCCGAGCGCGGTGAGCGACACGGCGACCCTCCGCCCGGACTGCACCCGGGCCACCAGCCCCCGGTGCTCCAGCCGGTCGTAGAGCCGGGTCGTCGACGACGGACTGAGGCCGAGCCTGGCGGCCAGTGCGGTGGGGTTGCCGCCGCCGCCCTCCAGCACCAGCAGGGCCCGCATCTGCTGGTCGGAGACGGCGGCGGCGACTTCTTCGTGCGCGCGTCGCCACAGTTCGATCATGGCTTCGGCGACGTGTTCGGCGGCGCGGATCGCGTCCTCCGCGCTGCTTTCCTGCCCGGACATGGTGCTCTCCTCCACAGGTCTCGCTGCCCCGCGCGTACCCGAACGTCCGGGGCGCATGTGAGGAACCGGCGGATCCGGGTGGAGAAGCCCGTTTGGGTCCGCGGTCGGCGGCTATACTTGTCGCGAGACAAATGTTGTTGGACAGCACACGTCGGCCGCCGCGTCCGGTCGACGGAGGGGAGTTCCCGGCGGCACCGCCGCCTCGACACCGCCGCTCCCCTGCTGACTGGGTACCCATGACCGCGCCCTCGTTCGTCCAGACGATCACCTCCCCGGCCGAGGCGGCCCGCGCCCGGTCCACGGTGCACCAACTGGCCCGCTGGGCGGGCCTGCGCCCGCTCGAACGGGTCAGGCTGACCTCCTCGCTCACCGCCCAGCTGCGGCACCTCGCCACCGACCGCCGCCCCGCCCGGCTGGACGTGCGCGGCACCGGCTCGCCGCCCCGACTGCACCTGGCCCTCTACCCGCAGCTCGCCCCGGACACCCCCCTCTGGGAGACCACCCTCGCCCTGGGCCCGCCGGACGGCGGCCTGCACCCGGCATGGCACGGCGCCGCGCACGACGCCGCCGACCCGACGGCCGAGCTGGTCGACGCCCTCTTCGACGGGGACGCCGACGCCTCCGCCGTCCTCGACCTGCTGGAGTGGCACAGCCGGGAGCTGGAGGAGACCAACCGGGGCGTGGTGGCGCTGCACGCGGAACTCGCCGAGGCGGACCGCGCCCAGCGGCTCCTGCTCGCCTCCGAACAGGCCGCGCGCCGACACGCCGAGCACATGCGCGGCCGCCTCACCTTCCTGGCCGGCGGCGGCGCACTGCTCAGCGCCTCGCTCGACCAGACCGAGATCCTGCGCCACCTGGACGACCTGCTGGTCCCCGCGCAGGCGGAACGGGTGGACGTCTGGCTGACCGACCACGCCGACCGGCTGGTGGCCCCCGGCCCGGCCCGCGACCGGCCCGCGCCCGACGGGGACCACCCGGTCGCCCTGGCCTTCCGCACCGGCCGCCCGCAGCAGAGCGGCGCCGCCACCGGCACCCCGGCCCGGCTCGCCCTCCCGCTCACCACCCGCAACAGCGTCCGGGGCGTCCTGGCCCTCGCCCGCACCGCGGACTTCACCCCGGACGACGTCGCCACCCTGGCCGAACTCGCCGGCCGCGCCGCCGTCGCCCTCGACAACGCCCAGCGCTACGAGCACGAGCGCCGCACCGCCGAGACGCTCCAGCGCGCCATGCTCACCGACCTGCCGGACCGCTCCGACGTCCGCCTCGCGGCCCGCTACCTCCCGGCCACCCGGGGCATGAACGTCGGCGGCGACTGGTACGACGCCTTCACCCGCCCCGACGGCTCGCTGATCACCGTGGTGGGCGACGTCACCGGCCACGGCCTGCGGGCCGCCGTGATGATGGGTCAGCTCCGGCACGCCCTGCGCGCCTACGCCATGCGCCAGGACTCGCCCGGCGCGCTGCTCACCCTGCTGCACGACTTCCTCCGCCACACCGAGCCCGGCCTGTGCGCCACCGCCGTCATCGCCCACCACCGCCCCGGCAGCCCCGAAGTCACCTGGGCCACCGCCGGTCACCTCCCCCCGCTGCTGCGCGACGCCGACGGCCGGACCGGGCAGCTGCGCCAGCGCGGCGGGGCGATGCTCGGCCTCCCGATGGACCAGACCGTCCGCGACCACCGGCTCACCCTCGCCCCGGGCGCCGCGCTACTGCTCTACACGGACGGCCTGGTCGAACGCCGGGGCGAGGACGTCCTGCTCGGCGTCGACCGGCTCGCCGGGGTCCTGGGCTCCTCCGAGCCGCTGCGCACCGCCGACACCAAGGCGGCGGCCGAGGACGTCCTGAACCGGATGCTGCCCGACTGCTCCCGGGAGGACGACATCTGCTTCCTGCTCATCCAGGCCCCGCCCGACTGACACCGCCCCGCCCGGCCGCGGCCGTTCCTGCCGGTCGGCAACGGGCGTGGTGGCTTCCGGAAGGCCGGGACGAGCGGACCGCTGCCGAAGGGCCGGCCGGTGGTGGCGAGCCGGACCCAGCCGCGGTCCGGTCCTCGGAGGGCGACGACCCGGGCCGGGCCTTCCGGTCAGAGGACCAGGTCGTCGTGCTCGTCGAAGATCCAGCCGTCCTCGTACAGGACCTCGAAGAGGTGGCCGTCGGGGTCGGTGAAGTAGCCGCTGTGACCCCAGGCGTTGGGAGCGGCGGGGTGGGTGACGGTGGCGCCCAGTTCGGCGGCCCTGGACATGACCTCGTAGACCTCGTCGGCGCTGCGGGCGACGTAGGCGAGGGCGAAGCCGGAGAAGCCGCCCGGCTCGCGGTCGGGGAGGCCGGCGTCGGCGGCGAAGGCCGTCCGGGACTGGAACGCGACGGCGACGCCGCCCAGTTCGAAGAGCGCGAACTCGTCGGAGCCGGCCTTGGACCGCTGCCAGCCCAGCGCCTGGTAGAACGCGACGGAGGCGGCGACGTCGCGCACCCCGAGCAGGATCATGTTGAGGCGCTGTCGCATGTCTCTCTCCTGGAACTAGTGTTCGACACGACATTGTGTCACCCCCCGCACCACCTCCACCGAGCGAACGACAGGACTCCGCCACGGCGCCTCGTCGCGGTGTTCTCCCGGGCCGGCCCGCTTTTCCGTCGGATCACCCCGCCCCGGGCCCGAACCACCGGCCAGGGCAGGCGACAGTCACATGACCGGCCGGACAGCTCCTAGCCGGTCCGCCCCGACCGGTAGCCGCGGGCCCACAGCGTGGCCACCAGCAGCAGCGACACCACCGCCCCGGCGGCGAGCGACACCGGCAGCACCGCCGGCAGCAGCGCCAGCAGCACCGCCGGGACGGTGTGCGCCAGAAAGCCGCGGACCTGCTCGCGGCCCTCCAGCGTCGGCAGCACCGCCGCCAGCGTGACCGCGAAGTAGCAGGCCAGCGCGGCGCACAGCAGCCGCCGGGTGTCGTCGGGGAGCGGGCCGTGGGCGTGCTCGACCGCCCGGCCGAGCCCCGCCGCCAGCGCCGCCAGCGCGGCGGAGCCCGCCGCGTGACAGAGCATCACCCAGCGCGGCCGCCCGCCCGCGACCAGCTGCGGGAACGCGGCCGCACCGCGCCGCACGCTCAGCACCGACAGCGAGGCCAGCAGCGTCATCGCGGCCAGGCCGGTCCAGGCCAGCCGGGCGTCCCAGTGCTCCTGGTCGGACGCGGCCCGGATCACCTGGATGACGCCCTCGCCCAGCACGATCACCATGAACAGGCCCAGCCGCTCCCCCAGGTGCGCGGCGTCCACCCCCGCCTCGTGCAGCTCCGGCAGCGGCCGGTCCGCGCCCGGCCCGCCCCGGTGCCGGGCCCGGCGGCCCTCCCAGCGCGCCCGCACCCGCTCCCGGTCCTCCCGGGCCGCGAGCAGCAGCAGCGCGTCCACCAGCAGGCCGGCCGCCCACAGCCAGTACCGCCACTCCGACGGCGCGACGGTCGACACCAGCCACGGCACCGCCCCCGCCCCGTACTGCGCGATCGGCCAGTCCGGCACCACCAGCAGGCTGCGCCCCTGCCGCCACAGCTGTCCCGCGTACCAGCGCAGCAGCACGTACGCCAGCGCGAAGGCGTTCGCCCGGGCGTCGGCGTCCACGCCCTCGACGGCCGCCGCCATCACCGCCATTCCGGCCATCGCCACGAACAGGGCCAGCGAGCTGGTCCGCTCCGCGACCACGTCCCCGTACACGGTGAAGCACGCCCAGCTCAGCCAGAACGCCCCGAACAGCAGCACGTACAGCCCCAGCGCGCCCCAGCCCGGCCCCGCGTGCAGCAGGTGGGCCAGCTGCCCGACCCCCGCCACCGCGATCAGGTCGAAGAACAGCTCGTTCCACCCCGCGTGCCGCTCGACCGCGACCGCCGTGCTCCCGTCCTCCTCCGCGTCCACCACCCCATGATCGACACCCTGGCCGCCCGCACCGACCCGGCGCGCCGGGCGCGGTGTGCGCGGTGTGCGCGGTGTGCGCGGTGTGCGTCTCAGCGCAGGATGCCCGCCCGGCGGGCGGCCGCCACCCAGCGCGGGAACTCGGACAGCAGGCGGTCGTACAGCTCCGGGTCCGGGAGGGTGCTGATGTCGTCGACCGCGAAGAACCCGACGTTGTCGACCCGGCGGCCGGGCAGGGCGTCGAAGCGTTCCAGCACGCCGTAGTCGCCGTGGCCGAGGCCGACGAACTGCCAGAAGACCGGCTCCTCGACGGCGGCCCGCAGCTCGCGCTCGATCTCGGTGTTGCGGTAGACCCCGCCGTCGGAGAAGAACAGCACCAGCGTCGGGGCCTGCGCCGGGTTGCCGCGCACGTAGTCGCGGACCTGGGCGATCACCTTCTGCTCCTCGTTCTGGATGCCGACGGCCCTCATGTCGACCCGCCCGTCGGGCAGCGGCGGGCGGATCTTGCGGCGACCGAACAGTGACATCTCACCGACCCGGACGTGCAGGCGCAGCCACTCCGGGAGGTCGGCCAGGCGCAGGTCGGGCAGCCGCGCGGGCTGGGAGGCGAAGGTCCACGCCTGCATGGCGCCGTCGTCGTCGAGCTGGGCGGCGACGGCGGCCATCCGCTCGACCACGTCGGCGACCACGCCCCGGTGGTAGAGGGCGCTCATCGAGCCGGAGGCGTCCAGCACCAGGACCACCCGGGCGATGAGCCGCTGGGCGCCGTGCTTGCGCAGGCTGACGGCGACCTGCTGCTTGCGCAGGCTCAGCCGCTTGCGCATCTCGACCGGCAGCGCCCGCTCCTCCGCCGACTCCACCACCGCCACCCCGAACGGCTCGGCCCCGGGCAGCACCGGCTCCGGCGTCACCTGACCGGGCGTCACCGGCTCGGACGTCACCGGCTCCGGCGTCATCGTTTCGGGCAGCACGGGCTCGGGCAGCACGGGCTCGGGGAGCACCTGACCGGACGTCACCGGCTCCGGCTCCGGCGTCACCGGCTCCGGCGTCATGGCCTCGGGCGTCACCGGCTCGGGCTCCCGGAGGGTGAACCCGTGGGCGAAGGCGAGGCCCGCCAGGCCGTCCGTCCAGCCCTGGCCGACGGCGCGGAACTTCCAGCGGCCCGCGCGCAGGTACAGCTCGCCGCAGACCAGCGCGCGTTCCGCGCCCGCCGCCGGGTCGAAGCGGGCCAGCCCGGCCCCGGTACGGGCGTCCGAGAGCAGCAGCGACAGGCCGGGGACGGCGCCGATGCCGCCCCCGTCGGTGACGGCCAGCAGCAGCACCCGCTGGACGCCGGGCGGCAGCGCGGCCGGGTCGACGTCGGCGCCGTCCGGCCGGAGCACGACGCCGGGGGCGCGTTCCGTTCCGCGGAGCAGCCGCGGGCCGCCGTCCGCGCCGAGCAGCAGCACGGCGGCGCCCACCCCGGGGACGCCCGGCCCGGCCCGCCAGGAGAGGTCGGCCCGGACGGCGGCGGCGTCGATCGGCAGGTTGGCGCCCTTGGCGAGTGGAGTCGCTGTCACTCCTCCAGTCTGCCCACTCGGTCCACCCGCTCAGTCCGCCGACCCGGTCCACCCGCCCGGTCCACCCGCCCGATCCGCCGACTGCGGCCGCGCCGAGCCCCGTCCGGCCCGGGCCCGCGCGTTACGGTGGTCCGGAGGGGATCGAGGTGCTCGGGTGAAGTCGGTGACCGACTGGCTGGGCGGCCTGTCCGGGCCGGTGGTGTACGCGGTGGTGGCGGCCCTGGTGTTCGCCGAGGACGCGCTGTTCTTCGGCTTCGTGCTGCCCGGCGAGACCGCGGCGGTGCTCGGCGGCGTGCTGGCCCACCAGGGCAGCGTCTCGCTGGGCTGGATGCTGGTGACGGTGGTGGGCGCGGCGGTGCTGGGCGACTCGGTCGGCTACGAGGTGGGCCGGCGGCTGGGCCCGCGGGTGCTGGAGACCAGGTCGATGCGCCGCCACGCGGAACGGATCGGCCGCGCCCAGGAGTTGATCCGCCGCCGGGGCCCGGCGGCGGTCCTGCTGGGCCGGTTCGTGGCGTTCTTCCGCGCCCTGATGCCCGCCCTGGCGGGCGTCTCGAAGATGCCCTACCGCCGGTTCCTGCTGTTCAACGCGCTCGGCGGCCTGCTCTGGGGCGTCGGCTGCGTGCTGCTCGGCTACTTCGCGGGCGCGGCCTACTCGAAGGTGGAGGGCACCGTCGGCCGCTCGGTGGCCGTGGCCGCGGCCGTCCTGGTGGTGGCGGCCCTGCTGGTCCACCACTTCCGCGGCCGCCGCAGGGAGCGCCGCGAGGAGCGGGAGCACGAGGGCCGGCCGGGCTCCGCACGGCGGGAGTCCGGCCGGGAGCGGGAGTCCGGCCCGGAGGGCGGGGACGACTGACCCACCGGACGGGGACCGTTCGGCCCTCGGCCCGCCCGCCCGGCCCGGAGCAGAGTGGGGGCATCGGGACGTCGGGAAGAGGAGATCTGATGAGCAGTCTGCAGACCCGTCCCAGGGCCGAGGTGCTGGTGGAGACCCGGGGCGCGGTGACGGCGGGTGCGCCGCAGTACGCGCGGGAGAAGGTGGCGGCCGTGCTGGAGCGGCTGGAGGGACCGGTGCTCGCGGTGCGGGTGCGGCTGGTGCAGGAGGCCAACCGCTCGGTGGCGCGGCCCTCGCTGGCGCAGGTCGTGGTGGACCTGAACGGCCGTCCGGTGCGGGCGCACGTCGCGGCGGAGACCATGCGCGAGGCGGTCGACCTGTTGCAGGACCGGCTCGCCTCCCGGCTGGCCCGGCTGCGCCACCACCGGCAGCACGCGCGCGAGCCGTTGGGCCGCCCGGTCGGCGGCGGCGGCGAGCATCGTCCGGAGCGCCGGGTGCGCCCGCCGGAGGAGCGGCAGGTGGTGCGGCACAAGAGCTACGGGCTGGCGCGCTGCACGCCGCTCGCGGCGGTGCGCGAACTGGAGGCGATGGACTACGACTTTCACCTGTTCACGGACGCGGGCAGCGGCCGGGAGAGCGTGGTGTACCGGGGCACGGCGGGCGGCTACCGGCTGGCGTCGGCCGGTGCGCCCCCGGCCCCGGTGCCGGGCCTGGTGGCCAGCAGGCTGGGCGTGCCGGTGCTGACGCCGGCCCAGGCCCGGGGACGGCTGGACCTGAGCGGCCTGCCGTTCGTCTTCTTCACCGACGCCGCGACCGGGCGCGGCCACGTCCTGTACCACCGCTACGACGGGCACTACGGGCTGATCACGCCCGCCGCCGGGTAGCGGACCGCCTCCCGGCGGCCGTGGGGGTCCGTCCGGGAGCAGGGCAGGAGGGGCCGGGGACGGTGTGGGGCCGTCCCCGGCTCCCCCGCGTCGCGGCGGGGACGCCCGCACCCGTCGGTCGTCGGGCCGTCCAACCGTCCAACCAACCGCTCAGACGGTCAGCCGGTGACGGCGAGTTCGGCGACCACGGCGCGGTGGTCGCTGCGCGGCAGGGCGTGCTCGGAGACGTCGAGGGCGGTCAGCGCGGAGCCGTGCAGGACGTGGTCGATCTGGATCACTGGCGGGACGCCCCGGAAGTCCGGGTGGTTCTCGGGCCAGGTCGGGAAGAGGCCGGCGCCGAGCTCCTCGTGGGTGTCGGTCAGTCCGGTGTCGATCAGGTCGCGCATCGGCTTGTGGTCGAGCGTGGCGTTGAAGTCGCCCAGCAGGACGGCGTCCCGGGTGCGTCCGGGTGCGGCGGCGGCCAGCTGGTGCAGGCCCTCGGCCCAGCGGCGGGCGTCGCCGAGCGGGTAGTAGGTGTGCACGGCGACCAGTTGCACCGGGTGGCCGCCGAGGTCGACGGTCACGTTGGTGGTCGGCCAGGCCGGGTCGGCGGCGGACCTGACGGGCAGTCGGGTGTAGATCGCGGTGTCGGTGCCGTCCGGGCGCTCGCGGTGCGGGAGCAGGGTGCGGATGCCGGCCGCGTCCAGCGCGTCGGCGGCGGAGTCGCTCTGCTCCTCGACGGCCAGCACGTCGATCCGCTGCTCGCGCACCAGCTCGACCAGGGCCGCGGGCGAGACCTGGCCCATGAAGTTGTTGCTGGTGGCCACCCGCAGCCGGGGCGCACCGGCCGGGGCGTCTCCCCCGTCCGGCAGGAACCGGGGCACCAGCCACCACAGTTGCAGCACCACCAGCACCGCCGCGACGCCGGTCAGCCACTTCGCGCGCAGCAGCGCGACGACGGGCAGCAGCACGACGGCGAGCAGCGCCGCGTACGGCAGCCCGGCCATCGGCAGCGCCCACACCGTGCCGTCGTCCCACCCGAATAGCCGCACCACGACGAGCACGGCCGGGCCCGCCAGCAGCACCCCGCAGGCGGCCTTCGCCGCGGTGCGCCACCGACGCCGTCCGCCCGCGGGCGAGGTGTCCTCCGCTGTACCGTCCGTCACGGCGTCCCTCCCAGAACGTCGGGCGACGGCCATGATCACCCGGCCGTCGCCGTGGAGGACGACCCCCCGCCCGACGCGGTTCCGCCCGCCCGGGTATCGGCGCCAAGTGCGGTTGCGCCCACCCAGCGCGGTTGCGCGTCAGTGCGCGGTGTCGCGGATGTTCGGGACGGCCCGGACCAGGGTGATCACGCCGCCGACCACCAGGGCGACGGCGAGCAGCTCGGGGACCAGCAGCCAGCCGGTGCGGACCGTCTCGTCGAACAGCACCACGCCGAGCAGCAGGCTGACGGCCGCGTCGCCGATGGTCAGCGCGGGCTGGGAGGCGACCAGCGGGCCCGCCTGGAGGGCGTTCTCCAGCAGCAGGACGGCGGCGATGCCGGTGAGCGCGAAGGCGTACGTCTGCCAGCTGGTCAGGAAGGCGGGCAGGCCGTGGTCGGAGAAGGTGCCGGTGGCGGACTTCAGCAGCGCGGCGGTCAGCGCGTTGCCGACGGCGGCGGCCGTCCCGAGCGCCCCGGCCCGGAACACCGGCCCGCGGTGGCGGTTGCGGGTGGCCACGACGCACAGCCTCATCACGCCCAGGCAGCCGGCCAGGACGGGCAGCCAGCGGCTCATCGGCGCCTGGTCCTCGGCGCCGGAGGGGGCGGCGCAACCGAGGAACAGCGCCAGGCCGCCGACCACCGCCGCGACGCCCGCCCAGCCCGCGGCGGGCATCCGGCGGTGCAGCAGCGGCGCGGCGATCAGCAGCGCGAACGGCAGTTCCAGCACGAACACCGGCTGCACCAGGGCGAGCGGCCCGAAGGCGAGCGCGAGCGCCTGGAACAGCGCCGCTCCCACCACCCCGGCGATCCCCGCCACCCACGCCGGGTCACGGGCCAGTACGAGCAGGAACCGCAGCCCCCCGCCCCGGTCGACCCGGGCCGCCGCCTTCCGCTGGAAGGCCGTCCCGGCGGCGTTGGAGGCGGCCCCGAACACGGCGAACACCACAGCGAGCACATCCACCCGCCATCGGTTCCCCCGCCCCGGCCCCCGAACCCCCGCTTCCCCCGATCGGCCGAGGCGGCCGGAGGGGTCCGGAAGGCGGCCGGAGCGGGCCCGGGCGCGCGGCCGGCCCGCCGCGGACGGGTGTCCGGGGCGGGCCGGCCGGGTGCGGGCGGGGTGTTACCGCTGGCCGCTCCAGGCCGAGCGGGGCTGGGCCTTGGCGGTGCGCAGGGTGGCCGGGTCGATGTCGACGTCCGCGTAGAAGACGCCGAGGTTGTAGCCGTCGCCCTCGGTGTTGACGATGACGCTGAGGTCGGTGTCGCCGTTGCGCAGGTACGGGGAGATGTTCCAGCGGTTGGCGTCGTAGCCGAAGGAGTTGGGGTAGGCGGGGTTGCGCGGGAAGCGCTGGGCCGGGTCGGCGTTGTCGAGGTTGGAGGTGAAGGCGTCGTTCGCGGGGTGCAGGGCGTCGCTGAAGCGGGTGAGCGGGCCGTTGGTGGACTTCATGTCCATCGTGTCGCCGGTCCACTTGTGGTCGCCGTCGTAGACGACCCAGCCGAGGTGGCCGGTGACGGGGCCGCTGGCGGGGGTCTTGATGCCGCTCAGGGTGCCGGTGAGGGCGGGGCTGTTGGGCAGCTCGGGCTGGAAGCCGTCCCAGACGTGCAGGTGGCGCAGCGGCTCGCACTCACGCTCGTAGGCGACGACGACCGTCCAGCCGCCCCAGCTGTGCGCCTTGACGACGGAGTCCATGTCGGCGGCCTCGTAGGTGCCGGAGCCGTGGTTGCGGACCTGCTCGGTGATGTCGGCGGAGGCCTGGTAGCTGCTCTCCTCGTCGGTGGTGATGTAGCCGATGGAGGGCTGCTGGTTGGCGATGTTGGTGTACTGGGCGTCGCCGGGGAACTTGAAGTAGATCTCGTCGATCTGGCTCTCGGGCAGCACGGTGTCGCCGATGCCGCGGGTGCCGCCCCAGTAGAGGCGGGCGAACTTGACGGTGGCGCCCTCGGGGATCTGCAGGTCGGCGGAGCTGGAGGAGTAGATGGGGTCGCCGAGCGGGCCGATGTGGCCGGGGCCGTCGATGTTGATGTACTTCATCTGGAAGTTGTTGTTGATCGGGCGCGGCCCGTCGCCGTTGCGGGCCTGCACGCAGGGGGCCTGGGCCGGGTCGACCGGCGGCTGGGTCTCGTCGCAGGTCATCAGGGTGTTGCTGATGTGGGTGATGCCGCCGTGGAAGTCGCCCTCGAAGCGGGTGGTGAAGGGCAGCCGGTTCTCGGTGATGGTGGTCGCGGCGGTCACCCGGTGGTGGGACGGGGCGTTCGCGCTGTCGGTGGAGTACGCGGCGGGGACGGCCAGTGCGCTGGCCGCGACGAACGCGGCGCTGACGGCCAGGGTACGGCGGGTGGGGCGGGGACGGGACAAGACGTGAACTCCTCTGACGGATGGTGATGTGCCCTGGTGGTCGGGCACGTCAACCTGACCATCCGTCAGGTCTTAGATCGGTGTATTGGGCCGAACGACGGCATTCCCGAGCGTTCCCTGAATATTTCCTGAGAATTCCGTCGTCCGGCCCGACCGGGCGTCAGGCCCGCTGTTCGATTCGGACCCAGTCCACGGCGAGGGTGGCCGCGCCGGCGGCGATCTGGTCGACGGTGGACTGCGGCAGGCCCCAGAACGGGGTGGTGACCTTGTTCCAGCCTGCGGGGTAGGCGCCGCCGAGGGCGAAGTTGAGGATCACGTACTGGTTGTGGTCGAACACCCAGGCGCCGCGGGTGGCGAGCGTCTTCTGCCGGGGCACTTCCAGGGTCTGGGTGCCGTCGACGCTGAAGCGCATGGCGGTGGGCGTCCACTCGACGGCGTACACGTGCCAGCCGGTGACGTCCTGCCCGGCCGGGAAGTGCTGGAGCGCGCCGATGTTGCCGTCGGCGGAGTAGCCGGGGCCGTGCAGGGCGCTGCTGGTCCAGTCGGCGTAGCCGATGTTCTCCATGATGTCGGTCTCGCCGCAGTTGGGCCAGGAGACGTCCGGGTCGTCGACGCTGGAGCCGAGCAGCCAGAACGCGGGCCACAGGCCGAGCCCGGCGGGCATCTTGATCCGGGCGCTGACCCGGCCGTAGGTGAAGTTGACGGCGGTGCTGGTGTCGATCCGGGCGGAGGTGAACTTGTAGGTGCCGCCGCCGGGGGCGTTGTAGCCGCCGGGCAGGTAGCGGGGGGTGATGAGCAGCTGGCTGCCGGAGACCTTGAGCGTGCTGGCGTCGTCGACGTACGCCTGCGACTCGCCGTTGACCGAGCCCATGGTGGAGCCGGTGACGACGACCCGCCACTTGCCGCGGTCGAGGTTGGTGCCCGCGAAGTCGTCGAAGAAGACGGTGCGGTAGGCGCCGGTGCTCTCCACCGGCGGGGCCGGGTACTCGGCGGCGGCGCTGCCGCCGGTGCCCCAGACCTGGAACTCGTAGAGCGAGTAACCGAATTGGGCGGTGTACGGGGCCGGGTTGTAGAAGCGGCGGCGGCGCAGGCCGAGCATCCGGACGTAGCGGCCGGTGGCGGGGGCGGCCAGGGTGATGGCGTCGTGCAGGCCCGCCGAGCTGCCGGGGGTGCCGATGTTCGCGTCCCGGGCGGCGACCTGGGCGGCGGTGGGCTGGTGGACGGTGCGCCAGTTCTGGTTGTCGTCGGAGACCTGGATCTGGTAGTCGACCGCGTAGGCGGACTCCCAGTGCAGGTCGACGGCGGTGATCCGGGCGGTGGCGCCGAGGTCGACGGCGACCCACCGGTGGTCGTTCCAGTCGCTGGCCCAGCGGGTCGCGTCGCCGGTGAGCCCGGCGGGGACGCCACCGTCGAAGGCGTGCAGCGGGGTGTGCCCGGCGTCCTGGTAGTAGTTGCTGTACCCGGGGTGGTTGAGCGCCAGGTTGGCGGTGCCGGTCGCGGCGGGGGCGGGGGCGCCGCCGTAGACCTGGAAGGCGTACAGCGAGTAGCCCCACGGGGTGGCGCGCTGCAGGCCGCGCATCCGGACGTAGCGGCCGAGCGCGGGCTGCTGGTGGGTGTGGATGGTGGCGGTGCCGCCGGTGCCGGCGTTCTCGGTGTAGACGGACTGCCAGGCGGCGCCGTCCCGGGAGACCTCGACGGTGTACTTGAGGCCGTAGGCGGCCTCCCAGACCAGCACGACCTGGGTGACCCGGATGACGCTGCCGAGGTCGATGCGGATCCAGGCGTCGTCGGCGAAGTTGCTGGAGAACCGGGAGCCGGTGTTGTTGTCGAAGGCCGCGCCGGGGCCGTACGGGCCGCCCTCGCTGCCGGAGGCGGTGGCGGCGGCGGGGTCGGCGGCGTACGCGGCGGCCGCCCAGTCGGCGTCCCAGGCGAGGCCGCTGGGGGCGGCGGCGGCCTGGGCGGTGCCGGCGGGGCCGGCCAGGGTGAGACCTGCGCTGCCGGCCGTGAGGGCGGCCAGGAGCAGGGCGTTGCGACGGCTGAGCTCGGTCATGGGGGACTCCGCTGCGGGTGGGGGTGGGGGTGACTTCTCGCACGGGCCCCGGAGTTGGGTTCGGGGGCCGGTACGTGGTGCGGCCCGCCGCGTCTCGGGCCGGAGGTACGCGGCGGGCCGGGCTTTGGTGACGAGTCACGAATGACGCGGCACGGGTGACGAGTCACGGATGACGCGGCACGGGTGACGAGTCACGGATGACGCGACACAGGTGGCGAGTCACGGATGACACGACATGAGTGGCCCGTCATGGATGACGGATCACGAGTGACACGCCATGAATGACGCGACACAGGTGATAGGTCATGGATGACGCAACACGAGTGACGGGTCACGGATGACGAATCACGGGTGGCAGGTCATGAATGACGGATCACGAGTGACGCGTCATGAGTGGCACGTCATGAATGGCGCGTCATGCGTGACGGATCACGGGTAACGGATCACGGGTAGGAGACGACGTTGCTGGGGCCGCCGAAGGTGGGGTCGACGGTGCGGCCAGTGCCGTTGATCACCGAGTCGATGCCGCCGGAGCCGTTGAGGAAGACGGTCAGCAGGTCGTGGAGCTTGACCCCGGGGGTGACGGGCGCCTGGAAGGCCATCGAGTTGCGGATGTCGACGCCCTGGTTGAAGTAGGAGTAGCTGCCCATGCCCCAGCCCTCGAAGGTCTTCACCTTCGGGCCGACGGCGAACGCCGGGTAGCCCTTCTGCTTCTTGTTGGCCATCCACGCGGCCTGGTTGGGCACGTCGTAGGGGTTCTCGTTCTGGAAGAACACCACCTGGCCGTGCTCGCCGTTCCACTCGACCTCGGTCTTCTGGAAGTGCTCGACGGCGAGGCCGGTGGCGGTGACCCGGTCGCCGTTGACGACCAGGCCGGTGTCGCTGCGGGCGCTGGTCCAGGTGCCGCCGCCGGTGCCGTGGTCGGCGCGCCAGATCCAGGCGTCGTCGATCAGGGTGTCGTCGCTGTTGACCTCCAGCGCGGTGTCGGCCGCGCCGTTCAGCGCGCCGCCGACCCGGAAGAACACGTCGGACAGCGCGATCGGGTTGTTCCGGTGCGAGTCGTTGCTCCCCCGGTCGCCGACCTTCATCAGCACCTTCGACTTCTTCTCCCCGGCGTCGATGATCAGGCCGGAGACGTTGACGCCGTCCACGTCGTCGACCTTGATCGCGGCGTTGCCCTTGGTCGGGACGAGGGTGGCGAAGCCGAGGCCGACCACCTGGGTGCCGGGGCGGGTGACCTTGATCTCGTCGGGCAGCTGGTAGACGCCGGGGGTGAGCAGCAGGTGGCGGCCGGCCTTGAGGGCGGCGTTGATCTGCTTGACGTCGGCGCCGGGGCGGACCACGTAGAAGTCGTCCAGCGGGATCGAGCGGCCCGGGGTGGAGCCGTCCTCCCAGCTGGTGCCGCGGGAGTTGCGCTGGGCGGCGGGTACGAAGACCCGGTACTTGCCCTTGTCGTCCAGGTACAGGTAGGGGGCCTCCCGGGTGACCGGGCAGGTGTCGAGCGTGGTGTACGGGGCGGCGCCCTGCTCGGTGGAGAAGGACTGCGCGGGGGCGCCCTCGGTGCCGCAGAAGACCTGGTTCCAGACGCCGTTGCTCCAGCCGTCCAGGTTGCTGTTGCGGGTGAAGAACTGCTGCTGGGAGCCGTTGACGACGGTGGCGCCGGTGAACTTGGAGTCGGCGATGAAGCCGCCGCTGGCCCAGGAGGGCGAGCCGGTGCAGTAGTCCATCAGCGTCACGTTGCCGTTCATCTGGACCCGGCGCAGCGGCGCGGCCTGGGAGACCGCCCAGAAGTCGGTGTTGCCGTAACAGCCGCTCTGGCCCGCGACGTTGACCGTCAGGTTGCTCAGCGAGCGCCAGAAGTTGGTGGTGGCGTAGCACTGCGACTGGTCGCCGCCGACGCACTGGTTGTACACGTTGACGGAGCCGTTGACCACCACGTCGCCGGGGTTCTTGCCGAGGCCGGCGACGCTCTCGTAGAAGCCGACCGGGAAGACCAGCGGGTCGGCGGCGGTGCCGTAGGTGCCGGGCTTGAAGAGGATCGCGTAGCGCTGCGGGCCGAACTCGTTGCCGGCCTGGGCCTGGGCGAGCGCGTTCAGGCGGTCCTGGATCTGGGCCTTGGGCATGCTCGGGTCGAGGACGATCACGTTCTCGCCGAGGCTGCCGCCGCCGGGCGGCACGGGGGCCGCGGCGGCCTGGGTGGTGGGGGCGACGAGGGCCGCGACGAGGGCGGTGGCGGCGGCTGCCGCGAGGCCGTAGCGGCGGGACCGGGGAGCTCGGTTCATGGGGGTGCACACCCGTCTGGTGGGATCCGGGGGACGGCAGCCGGGGGGCGTGCTGACCACTCGTCAGCCGCGGGCCCCGACCGCTTACTTCACGCCGAGATTTAACGTATGAGAAAAGTGGGCGTCAAGACCCGTGACAGCTTCCGTGCCGGGCGGTGCGCGCGGAGGCCGGACCCCTGGCGGAATCCGGCCTCCGTGAACCCCCTGGTCAGGGCGGGTCGACGCGCGTCAGCGAGCGGCGCCGTCCGCCCCGGCCAGGAGGGCCGCCGCCAGCTCGCGCATCTCGACCTTGCGGACCTTGCCGGTGACCGTCATCGGGAACTCCTCGACCACGTGCACGTAGCGCGGGATCTTGAAGTGCGCCAGCCGGCCGGTGCAGAACTCCCGCACCGCCTCCGCCGTCAGCGGCCGGGCGCCCTCGCGCATCCGGACCCAGGCCATCAGCTCCTCGCCGTACTTGGCGTCGGGCACCCCGATCACCTGGACGTCGAGCACGTCGGGGTGGGTGTACAGGAACTCCTCGATCTCGCGCGGGTACACGTTCTCGCCGCCGCGGATCACCATGTCCTTGATCCGGCCGGTGATCGACAGGTAGCCGTCCCCGTCCATCACCGCCAGGTCGCCGGTGTGCATCCAGCGGGCGGCGTCGACCACCTCGGCGGTCCTCTCCGGCTCGCCCCAGTAGCCGAGCATCACCGAGTAGCCGCGGGTGCACAGTTCGCCGGGCTCGCCGCGCGGCAGGGTGCGGCCGGTGTCCGGGTCGACCACCTTGACCTCCAGGTGCGGCCCGACCCGGCCGACGGTGGAGACCCGGCGCTCCACCGAGTCGTCCACCCGGGTCTGGGTGGACACCGGGGAGGTCTCCGTCATGCCGTAGCAGATCGACACCTCCGCCATGCCCATCCGCTCCATCACGCCCTTCATCACCTCGGTCGGGCACGGGGCGCCCGCCATGATGCCGGTGCGCAGGCTGGACAGGTCGTACCCGTCGAAACCCGGGTCGGCCAGCTCGGCGATGAACATGGTCGGCACCCCGTACAGCGAGGTGCAGCGCTCGGCGGCCACCGCGGCCAGCGTGGCGGCGGCGTCGAACGCCGGGGCCGGGATCACCGTGCAGGCGCCGTGCGAGGTGGCCGCGAGGTTGCCCATCACCATGCCGAAGCAGTGGTAGAACGGCACCGGGATGCAGACCCGGTCCTGCTCGGTGTAGCCGCACAGCTCGCCCACGAAGTAGCCGTTGTTCAGGATGTTGTGGTGCGAGAGGGTGGCGCCCTTGGGGAAGCCGGTGGTGCCCGAGGTGTACTGGATGTTGATCGGGTCGTCGGCGCTCAACTCCCGGGCCGTCGACTCCAGTTCCGCCCGGTCGCCGGCCCGGCCGACGGCCAGCAGCTCCGGCCAGTCGGGGCCGTCCAGCAGCACCGTGTCGGTCAGTTCGGGGCAGCGCGGGCGCACCTCGGCGATCATCGCCGCGTAGTCGGAGGTCCGGAACCGCTCGGCGGCCACCAGCAGCCGCACGCCCGCCTGGCCGAGCACGTACTCCAACTCGTGCGCCCGGTACGCCGGGTTGATCGTCACCAGGATCGCGCCGAGCCGGGCGGTGGCGTACTGGGTGAGCGTCCACTCGGCCCGGTTGGGCGCCCAGATGCCGACCCGGTCGCCCTTGCCGATGCCCCGCGCGCGCAGCCCGAGCGCCACCGCGTCCACGTCGGCGGCGAACTCGGCGTACGTCCAGCGCCGTCCGGTGGCGCACTCGACCAGCGCCTCCCGGTCGGGGAAGGCGCGCACCGCCCGGTCGAGGTCGGCACCGATGGTGTCGCCGAGCAGCGGCGTGCCGGACGGGCCGGAGGAGTAGCTGAGCGGGTCACGGGACAAGGGGGCCTCCTGGGAGCGGACGGTACCGGCGAGTACCCATGCTGCGCAGTCCGGGCCGCCCCGGCCAACCCCCCTTCCGGACCTTTCGGTCGAGTCAGTCGAGCAGGGTGCGGTCCTTGATCACGTCCAGGTTGCGGAAGGTCGGCGGGCCGTCGCACAGCTCGGCGGCCCGGGCCGCGAACTCGGCGGTCTCGGGGCGTTGCGAGTTCTCCATCGCCTCCTCGTACGAGGGGAACTCCACGATGTTCAGGTAGGTGTCGGCGCCGTCGCGGTCCCTGGTCTGCAGGGCCCGCACGGCGAGGCGGTTGCCCTCGTTCCTGGCGGCCCACTCGTCCAGCAGTTCGTCGAACTCGTCGATCCGCCCGGTCCGGTACTCGATGATCTGGATGAACCTCACCGGTGGCCTCCTCGACTCACGCGGGCGGGCGGGTGGCCCACCCGCTGGGTCCAGCGTCCCCCGCGGGGCGGACGGGGCGCAATGCGGGACGGCGGGGGCGGACGGGCGGCGCAGGCGGGTGCGGACGGGCGGCGCGGGCGGGGGCGGGCCAGGTGTCGGGCGGGGTGCCGGACCGGGTGTCGGGCGGGGTGCCGATGACAGGGGGTCAGGGTGGTCGTGGGGCACCCCTCGAAGGATGATTAGGCTAACCTAACCTAAGCAGGTCGGGGTCCTCCGGCCCGCCGCATCCGCACACCCGGGAGCACCCCCATGCCGTTCACCACCCGCATACCCGCACCCGCCGCCACCGGCGTCGCCGACCCCGGGGCCGGCGACGGCTTCGAGGGCCGGATCGCCCTGGTCACCGGCGCGGCGCAGGGCATCGGCGCGGCCGTGGCCGCCCTGCTCGCCGCGCGCGGCGCCCGGGTGGTCGGCTGCGACCTGCGCGGCGGCGCGGACGTCACCGGAGGCGGCTCCGGCGACGCCGTCCGGGATTCCGTCCGGGATTCCGTCCGGGAGCTGGACGTCACCGACGGCGCGGCCGTCGAGGCTCTGGTGGAGCGCGTCGAGCGCGAACTCGGCCCGGTGGACGTGCTGGTGAACGTCGCCGGGGTGCTGCACGTCGCGCCCGCGCTGGAGCTGACGGACGCCGACTGGCAGCACTCCTTCGACGTCAACACCACCGGCGTGTTCCACACCTGCCGCGCCGTCGGGCGCCGGATGGCCGAGCGCGGCCGGGGCGCCATCGTCACCGTCGGCTCCAACGCGGCCGGCGTCCCGCGCACCGGGATGGCCGCGTACGCCGCGTCCAAGGCCGCCACCACCATGTACATGCGCTGTCTGGGCCTGGAGCTCGCCGCCGCCGGGGTGCGCTGCAACCTGGTCTCCCCCGGCTCCACCGACACCGCGATGCAGCGCTCGCTGTGGACCGACCCGGACGCCGAACGCCGCGTCCTGGAGGGCGACCCGGCCAGCTACCGGGTCGGCATCCCGCTCGGCCGGATCGCCGACCCCGTCGACGTCGCCGAGGCGGTCGCCTTCCTGGCCGGCGACCGCGCCCGGCACATCACCATGCACGACCTGTACGTCGACGGCGGCGCGACACTGCGCGCCTGACCGGCCCACCGCACCACCACACCACGCCCGGGCGGGCTCCCGATCCCCGCCACGGGCCGCTTCGCCACGCCCCCGAGCCCCTCCCCTCCCGCCCTCGCAGTGCCGGCGCGCCCCGCGCCGGCGGAACGGAGCAGCAGCATGACCACGGCCTCCGCACTTCGACCGCCCGCCGACGCCCCCGGCGCCACCGCCACCGCCGACGGCGGCGCCGGTCTGTTGGCGGCGTACCGGCCCGGCCCGGACCGGGCCCTGCTGGCCACGCCGACCCGCACCCTGCTCGCCGAGGGCGTGCACCGCACGGTCGACGACCCGGCGGCGGTCGGACGGCTGCTCGCCGAAGCCGCCGCGGGCACGGGCACGGGCACGGCAGCGGGAGCGGGGCGGGGAACCGGAGCCGGAGCCGGGGACCGCGCGGGCGGGGGGCCGGTGGTGGTCGGGGCGATCCCGTTCGACCCGACCGCGCCCGCCCGGCTGTTCGTCCCCGAGCGGGTCCGCCGGGCCGGTCCGGTGCCGCCGCCGTCCGGTGTGCCGCTGCCCATCGACCGTACGGGGGAAGGGCGTTGGCGCAGCCGACCGGTGCCGGAGCCGGACGGGTACCGGGCCGCGGTCGCGGAGGCGGTGCGACGGCTGGCGGGCGACTCCCCGCTGGAGAAGGTGGTGCTGGCCCGCACCCTGGAGCTGACCGCGCCCGGCGGGAGCGACCTGGCGGCGATGGCGGCCCGGCTGGTGCACCGCGACCCGCAGGGCTACACCTTCGCGGTGCCGGCCGGCGGCTCGGCCACCCTGATCGGCGCCAGCCCGGAGCTGCTGGTGTCGCGGCGCGGCACCCGGGTGGTGTCCAACCCGCTGGCCGGCTCGGCCGCCCGCAGCGCCGACCCGGTGGAGGACCGGCTGCGCGCCGAGGCCCTGCTGGAGTCCGCGAAGGACCTGGCCGAGCACGCCTTCGTGGTCGACGCCGTCCGGGCCGCGCTGGCCCCGTTCTGCGCCGAGCTGGCCGTCCCGGAGCGGCCGACCCTGCTGCGCACCGCCGCGATGTGGCACCTGTCCTCCACCGTCACCGGCGTGCTGCGCGAACCCTCCACCAGCGCACTGGAGTTGGCACTCGCCCTGCACCCGACCCCGGCCGTCTGCGGCACCCCGACCGCGCAGGCCCGGGCGGCGATCGGCGAGTTGGAGCCCTTCGACCGGGGCCTGTACACCGGCGTGGTCGGCTGGGGCGACGCCTCCGGCGACGGCGAGTGGGTGGTGACGCTGCGCTGCGCCGAGGCGGACGGCGACCTGCTGCGCCTGTTCGCGGGTGCGGGCGTGGTCGCCGCCTCCGACCCGGACCTCGAACTCGCCGAGACCGCCGCCAAGTTCCGCACCTTCCTGCACGCGGTGGGCCTGGCGGACGCCCGGTGAGCCCGGGCCCGGTGCACCCGCGCCCGGCCGACCCGGCCCAGACCCCGGCCGCGCTCCCGGCCGCGCTCTGGGCCCCGGATTCGGAAGCCGTAGTGACCCGCCGGTGGAACGGGCTGCTGCTGGACGCGGGGCTGCGGCAGCATGACAGCGCTACCGCCGTCACGACCACCACCGCCGTCACGACCACCACCGCCACCACGGAATCCCCTTCCCCCCAGCCGAGTTGCCCGCCGGAGGACGCCCGATGAACCTGTACCCGCCCGAGGCCGCCGCCCGTCACCGTGCCGCCGGGTACTGGACCGGCGAGCTGCTGGACGCGATGATCCGGCGGCACGCGGCCGCCTCGCCGGACCGGATCGCGGTCACCGACCGGGAGCGCCGGTGGAGTTACGCGGAGCTGGACGCCCGGGCCGACCGGCTGGCGGCCGGGCTGGCGGCGCGCGGGCTGCGCCGGGGCGACCGGGTGGTGCTGCAACTGCCCAACGTGGCCGAGTTCTTCGAGGTGTTCTTCGGCTTGCTGCGGGCCGGGGTGGTGCCGGTGATGGCGCTGCCCGCGCACCGGCGGGCCGAGGTCTCGTACTTCTGCGAGTTCGCCGAGGCCCGGGCGCTGTTCGTGCCGGACCGCCACGAGGGCTTCGACCACCGCGAGTTGGCCGCCGAGGTGCGGGCCGCCGTGCCGCAGCCGCTGGAGGTGTTCGTGGTCGGCGAGCCCGGACCGTTCACACCGCTGGCCGAACTGCGGGCCCCCGAGGGCGCGTTGCCGCCCGAGCCGCCCGGCTCCGGAGACCTGGCGTTCCTCCAGCTGTCCGGCGGCTCGACCGGCCTGCCCAAGCTGATCCCGCGCTGCCACGACGACTACCTGTACAGCGTCCGGGCGTCCGCCGAGATCTGCGGGCTCACCGCCGACTCGGTGTACCTGTGCGCGCTGCCGGCCGCGCACAACTTCCCGCTGTCCTCCCCCGGCACGCTGGGCACGTTCTTCGCGGGCGGCCGGGTGGTGCTGGCGCCCGACCCGAGCCCGGCCACCGCGCTGGGGCTGATCGCCCGCGAGCGGGTCACCCTGACCGGGGTGGTGCCGCCGCTGGCGCTGGCCTGGGCGAGCGCCGCCGAGGCCGCGGCGGCCGGGGGCGACGGGCCGGACCTGTCCAGCCTGGAGCTGTTGCAGGTCGGCGGGGCCAAGCTGAGCGAGGAAGCGGCCCGGCGGCTCGGCCCGGCGCTCGGGTGCCGGTTGCAGCAGGTGTTCGGCATGGCGGAGGGCCTGGTCAACTACACCCGCCCGGAGGACGACGAGCACACCGTGCTCACCACCCAGGGCCGGCCGATCTCCCCGGACGACGAGGTCCGGGTGGTCGACGACGAGGACCGCGACCTGCCCGACGGCACCCCCGGCCACCTGCTCACCCGCGGCCCGTACACCATCCGCGGCTACTGGCGGGCGCCCGAGCACAACGCCCGCTCGTTCACCGCGGACGGCTTCTACCGCACCGGCGACATCGTCCGGCGCACCGCCACCGGGCACCTGGTGGTGGAGGGCCGGGCGAAGGACCAGATCAACCGGGGCGGTGAGAAGGTGGCCGCCGAGGAGGTGGAGAACGTGCTGCTGGCCCATCCGGCGGTGCACGACGTGTCGGTGGTGGCGGTGCCGGACGAGTTCCTGGGCGAGCGCTCCTGCGCGTACGTGATCCTCCGCCCGGGCGCGGACCGGCCCCGGCCGGTCGAGCTGAAGTCCTTCGTGCGGGCCGCCGGGCTGGCCGGGTTCAAGGTCCCGGACCGGGTGGAGTTCGTCGAGTCGTTCCCGTCCACCGGCATCGGCAAGGTCAGCAAGAAGGACCTGCGCGCCACCTCGCACTGATCGTCCGTCAGAAAGGCACTCCCCCCATGGCCATTCCCGCCGTCCCCGGCTACGAGCTGCCCGTCGGCCTGCCGCCGCGCCGCGTCCCGTGGCAGGTCGACCCGGCCCGGGCCGCCGTCCTGGTGCACGACCTGCAGCACTACTTCCTGGCCGCCTTCCCGTCCGCCGGGCCGCCGCTGGAACCGGTGCTGGCCAACACCGCGCGGATCCTGGCGGCCGCCCGGACGGCCGGGGTGCCGGTGTTCTACTCGCACCAGCGCGGCGGCCAGAGCCCCGAACAGCGGGGCCTGCAACTGGACTTCTGGGGCCCCGGGCTGCCCGCCGACGAGCACGCCCAGGGGATGCCCGCCGCCGTCGCGCCCGAGCCCGGGGACCGGCTGGTGCTGAAGTGGAAGTACAGCGCGTTCGTCCGCACCGACCTCGCCGAGCAGTTGGCCGCCCTCGGCCGCGACCAACTGGTGATCGTCGGCGTGTACGCCCACATCGGGGTGCAGATGACGGCCGCCGACGCCTGGCAGCGCGACTTGCAGGCGTTCGTGGTCGCCGACGCGGTCGCCGACTTCTCCGCCGAGCAGCACCGCGAGGCGCTGCGCTGGACGGCCGGGAAGTGCGCCGTCGTGCTGGACACCGCGCAGGTGCTGGAGCGGCTGCCCGGGGACGACGCCGCGTGACGCCCGCCGCCCCCACCGCCGAGCCGGTCGCGCGGCCGGTCGCCGTGCGCACCGACTTCCGCGACGCCCGTGCGCTGTACGAGCTGTCGCTGCCGTTCCTGCGCTCGGGGGCGCTGCGCGCCCGCACCCCGGCGGACTACCGGCGGGCCGCGGACACCTTCCTGGTGGTCCGCAGCGCGCCCGGCGGACCGGACGGCGGGCTGGACCGCGGGCTGGACGGGCAGCCCGGCGGCGCGCTGGACGCCTGCGTGGCGCTGCGCGTGCTGGCGCCCGAGCCCGGGCACCCGCCGACCGGCGTGCTGCACAACCTGTGCGTGCGGTCCGGGCGACAGGGCCTGGGCCTGGGCGGCCTGCTGGTGGCCGCCGTACTGGCGCACGCCCGCCGCAGCGCGCTGTCCGCCGTGGTCACCGCCACCACCGGCGACGGCGCGCTGTTCCTCCGCCACGGCTTCGCCGAGGTCCCGGCCGCGGCCGCACCGCCGTCCTGGGCCGCCGAGTTGGACCCGTCCCGCGGCTCCCGGGTCTTCCGCCGCCTGCTGTGAGCGGCACCCGCGAGCGGCCGGTCCGGAGAGCCCGGCGGAGCGCGCTACGGCCACGGCGGGTGCCGGGGCCGGGCCGGGTGCCAGGGCCGGGGCGGTAGGTGAGGTCGCGGGCGGGCCGGGTGCCGGTGGCCGGGAAGCGGTCGGCGGCGGTGACCGCGCAGGACGGCGCGGACGGGCCGTAGGCACCAGGCTTTCCGCCCTCGACGGCGACCATCACGGGCCGCCGACCGAGGGCGGCGCACATGCCGAGGGCATCGGCGTACGGGGTGGCGGGCCGCGGGTGGTCCGCAGCAGCAGGACGTCAGCGGGCCCCGGTCGGCGATCCGGACGGCCGGTTCGGTGGGGTCGGGCCAGAACGCGCGGGGCCGGATGTCGGTGCCCGTCCCGGCGGGCGCGGCCGCGGCTCGCCGTTCGGTTGGCGAGACGGTGCGCCGGGCGGGAATGAACGGCGGGCCGCGGGTGCTCGGGGCCGGTATGGATCTCTCACTGCCCCCGGTCGCCGCCGTCCCCGCCGCGCACGGCGGCCTCGTCCGACACGGCGTCAGCTACGCGCTGCACACCGGCTTCCGCCCGCTGCTGCTGGACCTGCACGTGCCGGCCGGACCGGGGCCGTTCCCGGTGGTGGTGTGGCTGCACGGCGGCGCGTTCCGGGCGGGCGACCGGCGCTACCTGCCGGACACCCTGCGGCCCGACTCGGTGTTCGAGGCGCTGGTGGCGGCGGGCGTCGCGGTCGCGACGGTCGACTACCGGCTCTCCGGCGAGGCCGTCTTCCCGGCCCAACTCGACGACGTGACGGCCGCGTTGCGCTACCTGCGGGCGTACGCCGGGGAGCTGGGCCTGGACGCCGACCGGCTCGGCGTGTGGGGCGAGTCCGCGGGCGCGACGCTGGGCGCGCTCGCGGCGCTGACCACCGACGCGGTCTCGGCCGCCGTCTGCTGGTACCCGCCCACCGACCTGGCCGCCCTCGGCCACGGCGGGCCGGACTCGCCGATCCACCAGCTGCTGGGCGGCGCCCCGGCCGAGCTGCCCGGTCCGGCCGCGCTGGCCAGCCCGGTCCGGCAGGTGACGCCGGCCGCGCCGCCGTTCCTGCTGGTGCACGGCGTGCAGGACGAGCAGGTGCCGTTCGCCCAGTCCGAGGCGCTGCACGAGCGGCTGCTCGCGGCGGGCGCCCGCTCCGTCCTGAGGCCGGTCGAGGGCGCCCGGCACTGCTTCGCCGGGTACCCGGACGTCCCGGCCCTGGTCGCCGACGCGGTGGCGTTCCTGGCCGCCGAACTCGCCCCGCGCCCCGCGGCCTGAGCCACACCCGGCACCCCGCCGCCGGGCGGGCCCGGCCGCCGACCCGGCGGTGGTCGTCCACGACCCGGCGGTGGTCGTCCACGACGCGGACCGGGGCCGGCTCCTGCTGCGTCCGCCGCCCGGCGGCACCCTGGTGCGCGCCGCTCCGGAACGGCTCTGGCGCCGCCCCGCCCGACCTCCGTACCGGCCCGTGCGCCGTACGGGCCCGGCGGGGCGGCGTCCAGGCCGGTGCGATGCTCAGGCCGTACGGCGCCACTGGGCGGCGATCAGCCAGACCAGGTAGCCGCCGCCGACCACGCCGGTGAGGATGCCGACCGGCAACTGGGTGGGGGCGAGCAGGCGTTGGGCGGCCAGGTCGGAGAGGGCCAGCAGCAGGGCGCCGAGCAGCGCGGAGCCGAGCAGGTTGGGGCCGGTGGCGCGGGTGAGCCGACGGACGGCCTGCGGGGCGATCAGGGCGACGAACGGGACGGGCCCGGCGGCGGCCGTCGCGGCGGCGGTGAGCGCCACGCCGGTGAGCACCAGCCGCAGTTGGACGGACTCGGTGCGCACGCCGAGCGCGGCGGCCGTGTCGTCGCCGAGTTCCAGCAGCTGTAGCGGGCGGCCGAGCAGCAGCGCGGCGGGCAGCAGCACCAGCAGGGCCAGCGCCATCGGCGTGCAGTGCTCCCAGCCGCGGGCGTTGAGGCTGCCGGTGAGCCAGACGGCGGCGCTCTGCGCGTCGCTGAACGAGGCCCGGGCGATCAGGTAGGCGTTGAGCGAGGAGAGCAGCGAGGAGAGGCCGATGCCGACCAGGACCAGCCGGTAGCCCTGGGTGCCGCCGCGCCGGGCCAGCAAGTAGACCAGCAGCGAGGTGAGCAGTCCGCCGACCACCGCGCCGCCCGCGACGGCGGCCGCGGTGCCGCCGATCAGCAGGATGACGGTGAGCGCGCCGGTGGCCGAGCCGACGGTGAAGCCGATGACGTCCGGGCTGCCGAGCGGGTTGCGGGCCAGGGTCTGGAACAGCGCCCCGGCGAGGCCGAGCGCCGCGCCGACCAGGAGGGCGGTGAGCAGTCTGGGCAGCCGCACCTCCATGACGATGTACCGGTCGGCGCGCCGTCCGCCGCCGCCGAGGATGTCGAGCACGTCCCGGACGGGCAGCGGGTAGTCGCCGGCGGTGAGGGTCCAGGCGGCGGTGCCGAGCAGGGCGAGCAGCAGCAGGCCGGTGACCAGGGCGGCGCGCGGGTGCCAGCGCAGCGAGCGGCCGCCGGGCAGCGGCAGGGCCCGGATCGGGAGCCTGACCCGGGCGGGGGCGAGGTCGGCCTTCACGGTGTTCGCGGCGTTCACGGCCTTCACGGTGTTCACAGTCGGGCGATCCTCCGGCCGCGCACCAGCGCGATGAAGAGCGGGGCGCCGAGGAAGGCGGTGACCACGCCGACCTGGAGTTCGGCGGGGCGCAGCAGCAGCCGGCCGAGGATGTCGGAGGCGAGCAGCAGGACGGGGGCGAGCGCGGCGGAGAGCAGCATGATCCAGCGCTGGTCGGGGCCGCACAGGTGGCGGGCGAGGTGCGGGACGGCGAGGCCGACGAAGGCGATCGGGCCGACGGCGGCGGTGGCGGCCCCGCACAGCAGGGTGATGGCGAGCAGGCTGAAGGCGCGGGTGCGGCCGGGGTGGGCGCCGAGGGCGTGGCCGGTGTCGTCGCCGAGGGCGAGCGCGTTGAGCGGGCGGCCGAGCAGCAGCGCGAGCACGCCGCCGACCAGCAGGAACGGCAGGACCTGGCCGAAGGCGGCGGAGTCGACGCCCGCGAAGGTGCCGATCTGCCAGTAGCGGAAGCGGTTGAGGGTCTGCGGGTCGAGCAGGATCAGGCCGTTGACGAAGGCGGTGAGCACGGCGGTGACGGCGGTGCCGGCCAGCGCGAGCCGGGCGGGGGTGGCGGCGCCGCGCCCGCCGCCGCCGAGGACCTGCACGACGAAGGCGGCGACGGCGGCGCCGAGCAGCGCGAACCAGACGAAGGCGTGGAAGGTCCGCAGGTCGAACAGGGCGGTGCCGGCGGCGACGGCGGCCGCGGCGCCGCCGTTGATGCCGAGCAGGCCGGGGTCGGCGAGCGGGTTGCGGGTGAGGGCCTGCATCATCGCGCCGGAGATGCCGAGCGCGGCGCCGACGGCGATGCCGAGCAGGGTGCGCGGGATGCGCGAGTGGTGCACCGCGATCCAGTCCTCGCCGGTCGGGTCGCGGTGCAGGAGCACGTGCAGGACCTGGCCGGGGGGGATGGCGCGGGCGCCGACGCCGAGCGAGAGGACGGCGAGGACCGCGAGCAGGGCGAGGGCACCGAACAGCCAGGCGGTGCGGCGGGCGGCGGTGGCGGGGCGGCGGCGGGGTGCGGCGGCCCGGGCCGGGGCGTGCGTGCTCATGAGTGCGGGGTGTGCTCGTCCTCGTGGTGGTCGTGGTTGGCGGTGCCGCGCTTCCAGTAGCCGTCCACGTCGACCTGGTCGCGGGTCAGGCCGCGTTCGGTGCGCAGGTGGCGGCGGATCGGGCGGAGCGTGTGGGCTTCGCCGGCGATCCAGGCGAAGCCCATGCCGGGGGGCAGTTCGGCGGCCCGGACGGCGCGTTCGAGGTGGTCGGTGGTGCCGGGGGCGGCGCTGCCGCGGTGCAGCCAGACGACGGTGGCGTCGGCGGCGGTGGGCAGGTGCTGCTCGTGCTCGGGGCCGGCGACCTCGGCGAAGGCGAGCACCCGGACGCCGGCGGGCAGCATCTCCAGCCAGCGGGCGAGCGCGGGCAGGGCGGTCTCGTCGGCGCCGAGCAGGTACCAGTCGTGGACGAAGTCGATCTCCTCGGAGCCGCGCGGCCCGAACACGCCGAGCTTCATGCCGGGTTCGGCGGCGGCCGCCCAGCCGGAGCCGACGCCGCCGTCGTGCAGGACCATGTCGATGTCCAGTTCGCGGGCCTCGCGCCGGTAGTGGCGGATCGTGTAGTCCCGGGTGATCGGCTCGACCGGGGCGTCCATCCAGGTGTCGTCGCGGACCACGGGCTCGACCGGGAGGTCCTGGCCGGGCTCGGCGAAGCAGAGCTTCACGTGGTCGGTGGGGGCCTGCTCGCAGAAGCCCTCCAGGGCGTCCCCGGCGAAGGTGACCCTGACCGTGCCGGGGGTGATCCGCTGGACCCGCTTGACGTCCAGCAGGCGGTACTTGAGCGGGTGCCGGACGATCCGCATGCGCGGCGGTGCGGCCTGGGTGGTGGTCATCGGTCAGCCCATTCGATCGGTGGTGGCCGGGACGAGCGGCGCGGTGCGGCCGTCCCGGGTGTTCCCGGGGCGGCCGCACCGCGCCGACGCTTGAGCTTAGGCTAGCCTAACCTTTTCTTCCCGCAAAGGGCGGCCCTCCCCTGACGCCTCGTCGGCGACCACCCGGCCGTCGGCCAGCCGCACCACCCGGGGCAGCCGGGCGATGGTGGCGGGGCGGTGGGCGATGACGATCAGGGTGCAGTCGGCGTGCAGCTCGTCCAGGGCGTGCTCCAGCCGGGCGGCGGTGGCCGGGTCGATGTCGGCGGTGGCCTCGTCCAGCACCAGCACCGCGGGGTCGGCCAGCACCGCGCGCACCACGCCGAGGATCTGCCGCTCCCCCGCCGACAGCCGGGCGCCGCGCTGCCCGACCTCGGCGTCCAGCCCGCCCAGGGCGTCCAGCCACCGGGTCAGGCCGAGCCGGGCCACGGCCCGTTCGATCGCCGCCCGGTCCGGCTCCCCCCGCACCAGGGCCAGGTTCTCCGCGACGGTGCCGGTGACCAGCCGGACCTCCTGCGGGACGAGCACGATCCGGCGGCGCAGCTGCCGTTCGGGCAGCGCGGCCAGCGGGGTGCCGGCGAAGGTGACCCGGCCCGCGTCGGGGGCGTACAGGCCGCACAGCAGCTTGGAGAGCGTGGTCTTGCCGGAGCCGGTCTCGCCGACCACGCCGGTGCGGCTGCCGGCCGGGAACGCCAGGGTGACGCCGTGCAGGTCCGGGACGCTGTCCGACCGGTAGCCGAACTCGACGTCCTCGCAGCGCAGTTCGCCGCGCTCGGGCAGGCCGTCGACGTCCGCGGCGGGCGCCGTGGTGGTGGTCGCGGCGAGCAGGTCGAGCAGCCGGGCCAGGCCGGTGCGGGCGGTGGCGACCTCGCCGACCAGCTGCGACAGGTCGGTGAAGGAGTCGAACAGGTTGCGGCTGGCGACGACGAACACCACGACGGTGCCGACGCCCACCGCGTCCCGGGTGACCATCCAGCCGCCGACGCCGAGCAGGGCGACCAGCGCCAGGCCCTCGATCAGGCTGACCAGGTCGATCCGGTTCTCCACCCGCAGGGCGCGCCGGGCCGCGCGCACCGCGTGCCGGTTCTCGGCGTCGAAGCGCCGGGTCCAGCCGGTCAGGCCGCGCGAGGTCTGCAGCGCCTCGCGGGCGGTCAGCGTCTCGGTGAAGGTGGCCGCGACGGCGGCCTCGGCGCTCGCCTTGCCGCCGAACGCGGCCCCCGCGTCGCGCTGGAACCAGCGGGTGACCAGCAGCGTGGGCGGCAGGAACACCACCAGCTGGACCAGCAGCAGCTGCCAGGAGTACCCGCCCAGCACGGCGAGGGTGAAGCCGAGGGTGGCCAGCGCGGACACCAGGTTGCGCAGGTGCAGCCGGACGAACGCGGCCAGCGCGGCGACCTCGCCGGTGGCGCGGCGCAGCAGGTCGCCGCTGCGGTGCGCCTCCAGGAAGCGCAGCGGCGCGGTGGCGAGGTTCTCCACGGCCTGCTCGCGCAGGGTGCGCACCACGTCCTCGCCGCTGCGGATCAGCAGCAGTTCGCCGACCCGGGCCAGCACCAGCTGGGCGGCGGCGAGCACGGCCAGCAGGGCGACGGCCAGGCCGAGGCGCCCCCGGTCGCCGTCGTAGAGCGCGTCGGTGGCCAGGCCGACCAGCGGGGCGACGGCCACCAGGGCGGCGGAGTCGGCGAGGCCCACGCCGAGCGCGACGGCGAGCCGGGCCCGGTGCGGACGCAGGTACGGCAGGGCGCGGCGCAGCACACCGCGCTCGTCGGCCTCCTCGCGCAGCAGCGGCTGATCAGCCACGGAGGGCCTCCACGGAAGTCGGTGACACGGCATCGGTTCGGTAGCTCTCCGGCACCCGGGGATCGACGGGGCCGACGGGGCCGACAGGGCCGACGCCGGACGCGAGCCGGGCCCGGCGCGGGCGCAGCAGTGGCTGATCAGCCACGGAGGGCCTCCACGGAAGTCGGTGACACGACATCGGTACGGCGACTCCTCGGCACGGCGACGGCCCCCGACGCGGGCGCCACGGGCGCGGGCACGGGCGCGGGCACGGGTGGTCAGCCACGGAGGGCCTCCACGGGTTCGGGGTGGGCGGAGGGCCGGCCGGGGGGCAGGAGTTCGGCCGTTCGGTCGGCGGCGGCCAGGACGGCGGCGCGGTGGGTGGCGAACAGCAGGGTGCGGCGACCGCCGGCCCAGCTGCGCAGGCGGTCCAGGACGAGCGCCTCGGTGGCGGTGTCCAGCGCGGAGGTGGCGTCGTCGAGCAGCAGCACGGCGGGGTCGCCGAGCAGCGCGCGGGCGATCGCCAGGCGCTGGACCTGGCCGCCGGACAGGGCGGTGCCGCCCTCGCCGAGTTCGGTGGCGTAGCCGTCGGGCATCGCGGCCAGCTGTTCGTGCAGCCCGGCGGTGCGGCAGGCCTCCTCCAGCGCCTGCGGCGGGAGGTCGCGGCCGAGCCGGAGGTTGTCGGCGACGGTGCCGGAGAGCAGCACCGGCCGCTGGGCGACGTACGCGATCCGGGAGCGGACCTCGTCCAGGCGGGCGGCGCGCAGGTCGGTGCCGCCGTAGCGGACGGCGCCCTCGTCGGGGTCGTCGAGGCGGACGGCGAGCCGCAGCAGGGTGCTCTTGCCGGCGCCGGTGGCGCCGTGCAGGGCGACGAACTCCCCGGCCTCGACGGTCAGGTCGACGGGGCCGAGGACGGTCTTGCCGTCCCGCCGGGCCAGCGCGCCGGTGAACTCCAGCGCGCCGGAGGCGGGCAGTGGCACCGGCTCGGCCGGGTCGGCGACGGTCGCGCCGATGGACAGCACCTCGTCGATCCGGGCGGCGGCGACGTCGGCCTGGCCGCGCTCCAGCAGCCGGTCGACCAGGACGCGGGTGGCCAGGGTGACGATGGCCATCCAGGTGGTGAAGGCGACCAGTCCGCCGACGGTGAGGTGCCCGTCCAGCACGGCGAGGCCGCCGAGGCCGACACCGGCGGCGACGGCCAGCCGCGGGACGAGCGGGGCGACGGCGGCCCAACCGGCCTCGATCCGGGCGGCGGTGACGGTGCGGGCGGTGACCTCGGCGCTGGCGGTGTGGTGCCGGTCGACCAGCGGGCGGTGCCCGCCGGTGCCGCGCAGGCCGGTGCCGAGCTGGAGCAGGTCGGCGACGGCGTCGGCGCGGCGGCCGTGGGCGGCGGCCAGGTCGGCGGAGGCGACGGCGAAGCGGCGCGGGTAGTGCAGGTTGACCCAGATCAGGAACGGCAGGGTGGCCAGGGTGACCAGCAGCAGGCTCGGGTCGAGCAGGCCGATCGCGGGCAGCACGGTGAGGAAGGTGGTGCCGAGCACCACCCAGATGGCCAGGCCGTGCACCCACTCGCGGACCAGGTCGGTGTCCCGGGTGGCCCGCATCGCCAGGTCGCCGTGGCCGCGCGCGGCGAGGGCGGCCCGGTCCAGGCCGGCCAGGTGCCGCAGCAACCGTTCCCGCAGGTCGGCGCCGACCTTGGCGTCCGCGTACCCGGCCCAGTACTGCCAGCCGTACAGTCCGGCGAACTGGACCAGCGCGGCCAGCGCGGTGGCGGCGGCCCAGCGCGCCAGCGCCCCGCCGTCGTGGCCCTGGAGCCCGTCGTCCACCGCCTTCTGCACGCACCAGGGGACGGCGAGCAGGGCGAGCTGCCGGACGGCGGCGGCCGTCATGGCGGCGGCCACGGTGGCCCGGTGCGGGCGCAGCGAGCCGCGCAGCAGGGCCTTGGCGCGGCGGCGGCGTTCGGCGGGCAGGGCGGCGGGGTCGAGGTCCTCGTCGGTGAGGTCCGGCTCGGCGGGGTCCGGGGCTGCGGGGTCCGGGGCGGGGGCCGCGTCCGGGCCGGCGGCCTCGGCGGCGGGGGCTGGCTGGTGGGTGCTCACGGCGTTGGCCATCCGTCGGGTAGCGGCGGGGGCGAGGGGGCGGTCCGCGGCCGGACCTGGTCCGGCGGGGCCGCCCCCTCTCCTGCGGGCGGGGTCAGGCGGTGCGGGCGACCAGGCTCGCGGGGCGCAGGTCGGTCCAGTGGGCGTCGATGTAGGCGGTGGCACCCTCGCGGGTGTCCTCGCCGTGGACGGTACGCCAGCCGGCCGGGACCTCGGCGAAGGCGGGCCACAGCGAGTGCTGGTTCTCGTCGTTGACCAGCACCAGGTAGCGGGCGTCGTCGTCCTCGAACGGGTTGGTGGAAGCCATCGGGTGTTCTCCTCTTGGGGCGGGCTCGGGGCGGGCTCGGGGTGGGCTCGGGGTGGGCGGGGTCAGGCGGAGCAGGGCGGGGTGTCGCCGAGGGCGGCGTCGACCAGCCGGTCGACCAGGAACTCGGCGAGGGCCGAGACGGTGGGCCGGGTGAGCAGGTCGGGCAGGCGGAGGTCCCCTTCGAAGTCGGTGCGCAGGCGCTGGAGCAGCTCCATCGCCAGCAGTGAGTGGCCGCCGAGGTCGAAGAAGTTCTCGTCGATGCCGACCGCGGGCAGGCCGAGCACCTCGGTGAACGCCGCGTGCACCGCCCGCTCGCTCGGGTAGCGCGGGGCGCGCCGTTCGCCGCCGGTGGTGAAGTCCTCGGCCCGGGGTGCGGGCAGGGAGCTCCGGTCGAGCTTGCCGTTGACGGTCAGCGGCAGGGCGTCCAGGACCACGAAGGCCGAGGGCACCATGTACTCGGGCAGCCGGGCGGCCAGCGTACGACGGATCGCAGCGGCCGAGATAAGGGTACCCTCACTTGGCACCAGGTAGGCAGCCAGGCGCTTCACCCCGGGGGTGTCCTCGCGGACCACGACCGCCGCCTGGGCGACGTCCTGATGCGCGCTCAGTGCGTCCTCGATCTCACCGGGCTCGACCCGGTAGCCGCGGATCTTGACCTGGTCGTCGGCCCGGCCGAGGAAGTCCAGCAGGCCGTCCTGCCGCCAGCGCACCACGTCGCCGGTGCGGTACATCCGGGCGCCGGGCGCACCGAACGGGTCGGCGACGAAGCGCTCCGCCGTCAGGCCCGGACGGTTCAGGTAGCCGCGGGCCAGGCCGACGCCGGAGACGTACAGCTCACCCGCCACCCCCACCGGAACCGGCCGCAGGTCGCCGTCCAGGACGTGCGCGACGGTGTTCCAGATCGGCCGGCCGACCGTGGCCGTGGCCGAGTCCAGGGTGCCGCCGCCGAGCGTGTTGATGGTGTACTCGGTCGGCCCGTACAGGTTGTAGCCCATCACGCCGGGCGTCTCGGACAGCTTCGACCAGAGCGTCTCGGCCACCGCCTCGCCGCCGAGCAGCACCAGCACCGGACGGTGCCGACCCTCGTCCAGCAGGCCCCGGTCGACGAGCGCCTGGGCGTAGGAGGGCGTGACGTTGATGACGTCCACCGCGTGCGCGGCGCAGTACGCGGAGAGCGCCTCCGCGTCGCGGCGCAGCGCCTCGTCCAGCACGTGCACCTCGTGGCCCTCGACCAGCCAGAGCAGCTCCTCCCACGACATGTCGAAGGAGAACGAGACGGTGTGCGCGATCCGCAGCCGCCGACCGCCCGCCGAGGCCACCACCGGGTCGAAGATCGCCTCGCGGTGGTTCAACTGCATGTTGGTCAGCCCGTGGTACGGCGTCACCACACCCTTCGGCCGACCGGTCGAACCCGACGTGAAGATCACGTACGCGGCCGCGTCCGGCTCGTACGGCACCCGGTAGGGGTCGGCGGGGAAGGCGGCGAGTTCGGCCTCGACCGCCGGGTCGTCCAGCAGCAGCTGGGGGACGCCCGGGGTGAACGGCATCCGGGGCAGGGCGGCGGTGGCGGAGTCGGTGACCAGGACGACCGGGGCGGTGTCCTCCACCATGAACGCCAACCGGTCGGCCGGGTAGTCGAGTTCCAGCGGCAGATAGGCCGCACCCGCCCGCAGCACCGCGAACAGCGCCGCCACCATGTCCAACGACCGCGGCAACCCCAACGCCACCACCGACTCCGGACCAGCCCCCCGCGCCGCGAACAACCGCGCCAACCGGTCCACCCGCGCGTCCAGCTCCGCGTACGACCACGCCTGCGAACCGAACACCAGCGCCGTCTCACCCGGCACCGACACCGCCCGCTCCGCCAACAACTCCGCCACCGACGCCGACGGCAACTCCCGCCCCGTCAACGCCCACTCACCCAACTGCGCCCGCTCACCCGCCGTCAGCACGTCCAGGCTGCCGACCCGGCGGTGCGGGTCGGCGGCGACCTGGGCGAGGACGGCGAGCAGCCGTTCGACCAGGGCTTCGGCGGTGGTGCGGTCGTAGAGGTCGGCGGCGTACTCGAAGGCGATGTCGATCTCCTCCGCCGTGGAGGTCTCCTCGAAGTTGAAGTCGAGTTCGAACTTGGCCGCGCCGAGCTCGCTCGGCAGGATCCGGCTCTCCAGGCCGAGCAGGCGGCCGGCCCGGCCGTCGTTGTGCTGGTAGCCCAGCATCACCTGGAACAGCGGGTGCCGGCCGGGGACGCGGGGCGGGTTGACGGCCTCCACCAGGCGGTCGAACGGCAGGTCCTGGTGGGCGAACGCGGCGAGGTCGAACTCGCGGACGCGGCCCAGCAGTTCGGCGAAGGTCGGATCGCCGGACAGGTCGGCGCGGAGCACCACGGTGTTGACGAAGAAGCCGACCAGCCGGTCGAGTCCGGCGTCCGAACGGCCCGCGACGGGGGCGCCGAGCGGGATGTCCTCGCCCGCGCCGAGGCGGTGCAGCAGGGTCGCGACGGCGGCCTGGAGCAGCATGAAGGTGGTGGTGCCGGTGGCCCGGGCGGCCTCCCGCAGGCCCCGGTAGACGGCGGGCGGCACCTGGGCGTGCACGGTGTCGCCGCGGTGGTGGGCGACGGGGGTGCGCGGGTGGTCCAGCGGCAGCGCGAGCTCCTCCGGGAGCCCGGCCAGCGCCTGCTGCCAGTGGGCGAGTTGGCGTCCCAGCAGGCTGTCGGGGCCCTCGGCGAGCAGCTCCTGCTGCCAGAGCGTGTAGTCGGCGTACTGGACGGGCAGCGGCGGCAGTTCGGCCTCCGCTCCGGTGGCGGCGGCGGTGTAGGCGGCGGTCAGCTCCTCCACGAACGGGTTCATCGACCACTCGTCGCCCGCGATGTGGTGGAACAGCAGCACCAGCACGTGGTCCTCGGGCCCGAGTTCGAGCAGGGTGACGCGCAGCGGCCGTTCGGTGGCGAGGTCGAAGCCGTGGCGGACGGCGTCCCGCACGGCGGCGTCGAGCCCGGCCTCGGACACGGGGCGGACCTCGACCGCCTCGGCGGGCGCCGGGGCGGCCAGGACCTGCTGGAACACCGAGCCGTCGCGTTCGGTGAACACGGTGCGCAGGCTCTCGTGCCGTTCGCTGACGGTGCGGACGGCGGCGCGCAGGGCGTCCGGGTCGAGCGGGCCGGTGACCCGGACGACCAGCGGGACGTTGTAGGTCGAGCCGTCGCCGTCGAGGTTCTGCAGGAACCACATCCGGCGCTGGGCGTGCGACAGCGGCAGGTCGGCGGGGCGGGTGCGGCGGGTGAGGGCGGGGCGGGTGTCGGCGGGGCCGTCCAGGCGGTGGGCGAGGGCGGCGGGGGTCGGCGCCTCGAACAGGTCGCGGACGGTGAGCGTGCCGCCGAGCGCCTTGCGGACCCGGGCGATCAACCGGGCGGCGAGCAGCGAGTGGCCGCCGAGGTCGAAGAAGTTCTCCTCCGGTCCGACCTCGTCCAGGCCGACCGTCTCGCCGAAGGCGCCGCACAGGATCTCCTCGCGGGCGCCGCGCGGGGCCCGCTCGCCGCCGCCGCTGCGCGGGGCGGGCAGGGCGGACCGGTCGAGCTTGCCGTTGACGGTCAGCGGCAGGGCGTCCAGGACCACGAAGGCCGAGGGCACCATGTACTCGGGCAGCCGGGCGGCCAACGCGGTGCGCAGCGCGTCGAGTTCGGCCTCGGCGGGGCCGACCAGGTAGGCGACCAGGCGCTTGACGCCCGGGGCGTCCTCGCGGACGACCACGGCGGCCTGGGCGACGCCGGGGTGGGCGGTGAGGGCGTCCTCGATCTCGCCGGGCTCGATCCGGTAGCCGCGGATCTTGACCTGGTCGTCGGCCCGGCCGAGGAAGTCCAGCAGGCCGTCCTGGCGCCAGCGCACCACGTCGCCGGTGCGGTACATCCGGGCGCCGGGCTCGCCGAACGGGTCGGCGACGAAGCGCTCCGCCGTCAGGCCCGGACGGTTCAGGTAGCCGCGGGCCAGGCCGACGCCGGAGACGTACAGCTCACCCGCCACCCCCACCGGAACCGGCCGCAGGTGACCGTCCAGGACGTGCGCGACGGTGTTCCAGATCGGCCGGCCGACCGTGGCCGACGCGGAGTCGAGGGTGCCGCCGCCGAGCGTGTTGATGGTGTACTCGGTCGGCCCGTACAGGTTGTAGCCCATCACGCCGGGGGTGTCCCGCAGGCGGGTCCACAGCGTCTCGGCCACCGCCTCACCGCCGAGCAGCACCAGCACCGGGCGGTGCCGACCCTCGTCCAGCAGACCGCACTCCACCAGGGCCTGGGCGTAGGACGGGGTGACGTTGATGACGTCCACGGCGTGCTTGGCGCAGTAGTCGGCCAGGCCCTGGGCGTCGCGGCGCAGCGCCTCGTCCAGGACGTGCACCTCGTGGCCCTCGACCAGCCAGAGCAGCTCTTCCCACGACATGTCGAAGGAGAAGGACACCGTGTGCGCGATCCGCAGCCGCCGACCGCCGGCCGAGGCCACCACCGGGTCGAAGATCGCCTCGCGGTGGTTCAACTGCATGTTGGTCAGGCCGTGGTACGGCGTCACCACACCCTTCGGCCGACCGGTCGAACCCGACGTGAAGATCACGTACGCGGCCGCGTCCGGCTCGTACGGCACCCGGTAGGGGTCGGCGGGGAAGGCGGCGAGTTCGGCCTCGACGGTCGGGTCGTCCAGCAGCAGCTGGGGTGGTCGGGCAGCAGGGCCGCGGTGGCGGAGTCGGTGACCAGGACGACCGGGGCGGTGTCCTCCACCATGAACGCCAACCGGTCCGCCGGGTAGTCGAGTTCCAGCGGCAGATAGGCCGCACCCGCCCGCAGCACCGCGAACAGCGCCGCCACCATGTCCAACGACCGCGGCAACCCGAGTGCCACCACCGACTCCGGACCGGCCCCCCGCGCCGCGAACAACCGCGCCAACCGGTCCACCCGCGCGTCCAACTCCGCATACGACCACGCCTGCGAACCGAACACCAGCGCCGTCTCACCCGGCACCGACACCGCCCGCTCCGCCAGCATCTCCGCCACCGACGCCGACGGCAATTCCCGCCCCGTCAGGGCCCACTCACCCAACTGCGCCCGCTCACCCGCCGTCAGCACGTCCAGGCTGCGGACGGGGCGGTCGGGGTCGGTGGTGAGCTGGTCGAGCAGCACGACCAGGCGCTGGGCGTGCTGCTCGACCTCGGTGCGCTCGAAGACGTCGGGGCGGTACTTCCACTCGAAGACCAGCGCCTCGCCCGGGTTGGTGATGAAGATCAGCGGGAAGTGCGCGGCGTCGACGTCCTCGACCTCGCGCACGCCGAGGCGCTCGCGCAGTTCGGCGCGGGTGGCGGCGTCGGCGGGGGTGTTGCGGAGCACCTGGAGGGTGTCGAAGAGGCGGCCGAAGCCGGTGCCGCGCTGGATGGCGCCCAGGCCGGTCTGGTGGTGCGGCAGCAGGGCGGACTGTTCGGCCTGGTGACGGGCCAGGAAGGCGGCGACGCTCTCGCCGCCGTCCAGCGCGGCGCGGACGGGCACCGTGTTAAGGAACATGCCGATGGTGCCGTCGATGCCGGGCAGTTCGGCGGGGCGGCCGGAGACGGTGGCGCCGAACACCACGTCCTGCCGGTTGGTCAGCCCGGCCAGCAGCAGCGCCCAGGCGCCGGACAGCACGCTGTTCAGGGTGAGGCCGTGGGTGCGGGTGAACGCGGCGATGCGGGAGGTGAGTTCGGTGCTCAGCCGGGCGGTGACGGAGTGCGGCAGCAGTCCGGCGCGCTCGCGGGCCTGCGGGGCGAGCAGGGTGGGCTCCTCCAGGCCGGCCAGCGCCTCGCGCCAGGCGGCGGTGCCCTGCTCGGCGTCGCGGGCGGCCAGCCAGCGCAGGAACTCCCGGTAGGGCAGGCCGGGTTCGGGGGCGGGCAGGCCGGCGCAGCGGCTCAGCAGCTCCTGCAGGAACAGGCCGGAGGACCAGCCGTCCCACAGCAGGGCGTGGTTGGTGACCAGGATCCGCTGCCCGCCGCCGGGGGCGAGCACCGAGACCAGGCGCAGCAGCGGCGGCGCGGCCGGGTCGAACCGGGTCGCGGCCTCCTTCGCCTTCAACTCGCCCAGCCGGTCGGCGAACTCCGCTTCGCCCAGGTCGGAGAGGTCGGTCTCGGCGAGCGGGACGTCGACGGCGCGCGGCACGAACTGGACGGGCCGGTCGGGGCCGGTCTGCAGGAAGCCGGCCCGCAGGTTGGGGTGGGCGTCCAGGACGGCGGCGACGGCGGCGCGCAGGGTCTCCAGCGGGACGCGGCGGTCGAGCGTGATGACGTCGCGGGCGGTGTAGACGTCCACGGCGCCGTCGTCGTAGTCGGCCTCGAACAGCAGGCCCTCCTGGAGCGGGGAGACCGGCCAGACCTCCTCGATCTCCAGGTGCGGGGCGGCGGCCCGGACGGCGGCGAGTTCGGCCGCGGTGGCGGCGGGGAGCTCGGGCAGCGGGGGCAGCGCGGTGGCGGCCTCGCGGCTGTCGGCGAGCGCGGCGAGGGCGGCGGGGGTGCGCCGTTCGAAGACGTCGCGGGGGCTGAGCGCGAGGCCCTCAGCGCGGGCGGCGCCGATCAGCCGGATGGAGGAGATGGAGTCGCCGCCGAGCCGGAAGAAGTCGTCCTCGGCGCCGAGCGCGGCGTCCTCGGGCAGCCCGAGCACCTCCGCGTACAGCCCGCACAGCAGGCGTTCGGTGGCGGTCTCGGCGGCGCGCGAGCCGGCCGCGCCCGCGTAGTCGAGGGCGTCGTCGGGGAGGGCGGCGCGGTCGAGCTTGCCGTTGACGGTCAGCGGCAGCGCGTCGAGGACGGCGAAGGCGCTGGGCACCATGTACGCGGGCAGCCGGGCGGCCAGCGCGGCCCGCACCCCGGCGGTGTCCGGCTCGCCCGCGACGGCGGGCACCAGGTAGGCGACGATCCGGTCCACCGGGCCGCGCCGGACCAGGACGGCGCTGTGCGCGACGGCGGGGTGCTCGGCCAGCGCGGCCTCGATCTCGCCCAGTTCGATCCGGTAGCCGCGGATCTTCACCTGCTCGTCGGCCCGGCCCAGGTAGTCGAGCGCGCCGTCGGGGCGGCGGCGCACCAGGTCGCCGGTGCGGTACATCCGGGTGCCGGGCTCGCCGAACGGGTCGGCGACGAAGCGTCCGGCGGTCAGGCCGGGGCGGTCCAGGTAGCCGCGGGCCAACTGCGTTCCGGCCAGGTACAGTTCGCCCGGCGCGCCGTCCGGCACCGGCCGCAGCAGCGCGTCCAGCAGGTAGGCGCGGCCGCCGGTGAGCGGGCGGCCGACGGCGGGGTCGGGGGTGTCGGCGAGGTCGGCGACCAGCGCGTCCACGGTGAACTCGGTGGGGCCGTAGTAGTTGAGCACGGTGGTGCCGGGCGCGGCGCGCAGCTCGGCCCGCAGTTCGCTCCACAGCGCCTCGGGCAGGGCCTCGCCGCCGAGCAGCAGCACGGGCGGGCGGTGCTCCCCCGCCAGCAGGCCGCTGTCGACCAGCTGCCGGGCGTAGCTGGGGGTGACGTCCAGGGCGTCGATCCGCTCGGCGCGGGTGTAGGCGACGACGGTCTCGGCGTCGCGGCGGTCGTCCTCGCCGAGCAGGTGCAGTTCGTGGCCGCCGAGCAGCCAGATCAGCTGCTCCCAGGAGGAGTCGAAGGAGAACGAGGCGGTGTGCAGGGCGCGCAGCCGGGCGGCGCCGGTGGCGGCCAGCGCGGTGGCGAACTCGCGGGTCAGGTGGTCGTGGGCGAGGTTGGCCAGGCCCGCGTGGGTGAGCACCACGCCCTTGGGGCGGCCGGTGGAGCCGGAGGTGTGGATGACGTACGCGGCCTGCGCGGGGTGGACGGGGACGCTCACCGGCTCGGCGGGGGCGGCGAGTTCGGCCGCCACGGCCGGGTCGTCCAGCAGCACGACGGTGGCGGCGGGGTGCTCGGGCAGCCGGGCCAGCACGGCGCGGGTGGTGAGCAGCACGGCGGGGCGGGCGTCGTCCAGCAGCAGGGCCAGCCGCTCGTCGGGGTGGTCGAGGTCGAGCGGCAGGTAGGTGCCGCCGGCCCGCAGGACGGCGAGCAGGGCGGTGACGGCCTCGGTGGAGCGGGGCAGGGCGAGGGCGCAGATGCCTTCGGTGCGCAGGCCGCGCTCCAGCAGCAGGCGGGCCAGCGCGTCGGTATCGGCGTCCAGTTCGGCGAAGGTGCGCTCGGTGCGGGTGCCGTCGAGGGCGGGGCCGACCAGGGCGCGGGCGTCGGGGGCGTCGGCGGCGCGGGCCCGCAACAGGTCGTCGGCGCCGGGCGGCGGGACGGCGGGCAGCGCGGGGCCGGCGGTGGCGGCGGGGAGGGCGGCGCGCTCGGCTGCGGTGAGCAGGTCGAGGCGGGCCAGCGGGGTGTCCGGGTCGGCGGCGAACGCCTCGACCAGGCCGAGGAAGCGGTCGAGGACGGCGGCGGCCCGGTCGGCGTCGAACGCGTCGGGGCGGTACTCGAGTTCGAGCCGCAGGTCCTCGCCGGGCAGCAGGGTCAGGCCGAGCGGGTAGTGGGTGGCGTCACGGGCGCCGAGCGCGGTGACCACCGGGCCGTCGCCGCCGACGGCGTCCAGCGCGGTCCTCAGCTGCTCGCCGCCGCCCTGGTAGTTCTCCACCACCAGCAGGGTGTCGAACAGCGGCCCGTCGGCGCGGGCGGCGCGCTGGATCGCGGCCAGGCCGAGGTGCTGGTGCTCCATCAGCTCGGCCTGGGCGGCCTGCACCTCGGCGGCGGCCCGGGCGAGCGTGGCGTCGGCGGCGGGGTGCACCCGGACGGGGACGGTGTTGATGAACAGGCCGACCATCGACTCGGCGCCCGGCAGGTCGGCGGGGCGGCCGGAGACGGTGGTGCCGAACACGGTGTCGGTGCGGCCGGTGAGCGCGCCGACCAGCACGCCCCACAGCGTGTATGCGACGTTGCCGAGGGTCAGGCCGCGGCCGCGGACGGCGGCGGCGAACCGGGCGGTCAGCTCGGGCCCGGCCTGCCGGGTGAGCAGGCCGGGTTCGACGGCGCCCGTCCCGGCGACGGCGGGCGCGACGGGGTGCGGGGTGTCGAACCCGTCGAGGGCGGCGGCCCAGGCGCGCTCGGCGGCGGCGCCGTCGCGGGTGGCCAGCAGGGCGAGGTGGTCGCGGTAGGGGCGCACCGGCGGCAGCGTCTCGCCCCGGTAGAGCGCGAGCAGTTCGCGCACCACGATCGGCATCGACCAGCCGTCCAGCAGCAGGTGGTGGCAGGTCAGCACCAGCCGGTGCCGGTCGGCGCCCAGCCGCAGCAGGGCGAAGCGCAGCAGCGGCGGCGCGTCCAGCTCGAACGGGCGCTCCCAGTCCGCGTCCATCTCGCGCCGCACGTCCGACTCCTGACGGCCCGTCAGGTCGACGGTGCGCAGCGGGGTCTCGACGGTGCGCTGGACGAACTGCAGGACGTCCTGCGGGTCCTCGTACCAGAACCCGACCCGCAGGTTGGCGTGCCGGGCCAGCAGCGCGTCCACGGCGGCGGCCAGCCGCGGCGCCTCGACGGGGCCGGCCAGGTCGAGGTGCGCCTGCACGACGTACACGTCGCGGGCCCGGTCGTCGTAGAGCGCGTGGAACAGCAGGCCCTCCTGGAGCGAGGACAGCGGGTACACGTCCTCCAGGTCCGACGGGGCCGGGCTGGTCGCCTGCGGGTCGTCGTGCGGGGTGGCGGAGTCGTTCATCGCGGTGTTCTCAGTCCTGGGGTCGGTGGGTCCGGAGCGGTCGGCGGGTCCGGAGCGGAGCGTGGTTTCGGGACGGGCGGCGGGTTCGGGACGGGCGGCGGGCGGGGTGCTCATCGGCTCCGCCGGCTGCGCAGCTTGGCTTCCAGCCGGTCGAGCCGGGCCTGCGGGAGGGCGAGCAGCGGTCCGTCGGCGGTGGCCTGCGGCCGGTCGGCGACGGCGGCGGGGACGGCCGCGGGGACGGTGGCGGCGACGGCTACGGGGAGGGCCGCGGCGAGGCCGTCCAGCGCGGCGAGCCAGGCGTCCGCGATCCGGGCCGCCTCGGCGTCCGTCAACAGGGCCTGCGGCCAGCAGAGTTCGACCGCGAGTTCGGGCCGCCCGGCCGGGTCGGCGGCGATCACGGCGTCGATCTCCAGCGGGTGGCCGACCGGTGCGGCTGGTCGGGCCCGGCTCCGGCGGCGACCGCCGCGCGTTCGGCGGCCGGGGCGAACGGCCAGCCGCCGAGCGAGGGCGCGGCCCGGTCGGTGCGGCCCCGGTAGTTGAACAGCACCGGGGACGGCGGCGCGGCGGCCAGCAGCGGGGCGGTCTGCGCGTTCAGGTGGCGCAGCAGGCCGTGGCCCAGGCCCTTGTCGGGGACGGCGCGCAGCTGCTCCTCGACCCGGGCCAGGACGTCGGCGGTGGCGGCGAGGTCGAGCCCGGCGAGGTCGAGCCGGACGGGGTGGACGGTGGTGAACCAGCCGACGGTGCCGGACAGGTCGGGCGCGTGGCCGTCGTGGCCGTCGCGGCCGTGGCCCTCCAGGTCGACGTGCAGCGCGGGCGCGGCGTCGGGCCGGGTGCGGGCCAGGCCGAGGACCAGGGCGGCGAGCAGCAGTCCGTCCGTGCCGCTGCCGCTGCTGTTGCTGCCGGTACCCGGGGCGGCGAGCAGCGGTGCGGTGCGCTCGGCGGGGAGGGTGCGGCGCAGGGTGCGCAGGGTGGCGTTGGTGTCGCGGGCCGGGTCGGCGGCGAGGTCGGCCAGCTGGCCGGGCGGGCCGGTGAGCGCGGTGCGCCAGTAGCCGGTCTCGGCGAGGCGGGTGCGCTGCTGGGCGTGGGCGTGCAGGTGGGCGGCCCAGTCGCGGAGGGCGACCGGTTCGGGGGCGAGGGCGGGCCGGCGTCCGGCGGCGGCGTCGCGGTGCGCGGCGGCCAGGCGCGGGAGCAGGATCCGCCAGGAGACGCCGTCGACGGCGAGGTGGTGGACGGTGAGCAGGAGCCGGCCCTCGGTCTGCTCGCCGGTGTCGAACCAGACGGCGCGCAGCATCCGTCCGGCGGCCGGGTCGAGCGCGTCGGCGGCGCGGTCGGCCTCGGCGGTGAGCTGCTCGGCGGTGGGGCCGCCGGGGGCGGCGACCCGGCGCAGCAGGGCGGGGTCGGCGGTGGGCGGCAGGGTCTCCTGGCTCCACAGCCCGTCGGTGTCGTCCAGCCGGGTGCGCAGCGCGGGGTGGGCCTCGACCAGCGCGGCGAGCGCGGCCCGCAGCGGCTGCTCGCCGAGCCCGCCGGGGGTGGCGAGCAGCACGGACTGGTTGAACCGCCGTACGTCGCCGCCGCGTTCGCGCAGCCAGTGCACGACGGGGAGCAGCGGCACCGGGCCTTCGGCGGGGGCCTCGGACACCGGCGTGGCGGACACCGGGGCCGTGGGCGCCGGGGCCGCGGGGCCGGGGAGGCTTCCGCCGAACGCGGCGGTGAGCGCGGCGGGCGTCGGGTGCTGGAACACGTCCTTCGTCGTGATCGCGAGCCCGGCGGCCTTCGCCCGGCTCACCAGTTGCAAGGACACGATGCTGTCGCCGCCCAGCGCGAAGAAGTTCTCCTCCTCGCCGACCTCGGCCAGCCCCAGCACCTCGGCGAACACCCGGGCGAAGGCGGACGGGCCGCGCCGGACCGGTACGGCGTCGGTGGCCGCGGTGACGGCGGCTGCGGCGGTGGCGGCGGCTGCGGTGGCGGCGGCGGCTGCGTGCCGGTCGGGCGCGGGGAGCGCCTTGCGGTCGAGCTTGCCGTTGACGGACAGCGGCAGCGCGGCGAGTTCGACCACCACGGCGGGCACCAGGTGCTCGGGCAGGGTGGCGGCCAGGGCGGCCCGGGCGCCGCCCGCGGTGGCGCCGGAGCCGGCGGCGGGCACCACGTACCCGACCAGTTGCTTCGTACCGCCGGGGGTCTGCCGCACCGTGACCGCCGCCTGGGCGATGCCGGGCACGGCGGCGAGCGCGGCCTCGACCTCGCCCAGTTCGATCCGGAAGCCGCGGATCTTCACCTGGTCGTCGGTGCGGCCCAGGTACTCGACGCTGCCGTCGATCCGGTACCGGACCAGGTCGCCGGTGCGGTACATCCGCTCCCCGGGGGCGCCGTACGGGTCGGCCACGAAGCGGCCCGCGGTCAGGCCGGGGCGGCCGAGGTAGCCGCGCGCCAACTGGACGCCCGCCAGGTACAGTTCGCCGGGCACGCCGACCGGGCACGGGCGCAGCGCGGCGTCCAGGACGTGCAGCCGGGTGTTCCAGGCGGGGCGGCCGATCGGGACGGTGCCCGCGCCGGCCCAGGCCCGGTGGTGGGTGACGTCGACGGCGGCCTCGGTGGGGCCGTACAGGTTGTGCAGTTCGATCTGCGGCCACAGCGCCAGGAAGCGGTCGACGGCGGCGGCGGGCAGCGCCTCGCCGGAGCAGAACACCCTGCGCACGGTGGCGAACTGGCGGCGCAGCACGTCGTCGGCCTCGGCGGCGGCGGTGAACGCGGTGAGCATGGACGGCACGAAGTGGCAGGTGGTGACGGCGGCGCGGGCGGTCAGGGCGGCCAGGTGGGCGGGGTCGCGGTGGCCGCCGGGGCGGGCCAGGACGACCCGGGCGCCGACGGTCAGCGGGAGGAAGAACTCCCAGACCGAGACGTCGAATCCGGCGGGGGTCTTCTGCAGGATGCGGTCGGCGGCGCCGATCGCGTACATCTCCCGCATCCACTCCAGGCGGTTGACGATGGCCCGGTGGGTGACCAGGACGCCCTTGGGGCGGCCGGTGGAGCCGGAGGTGAAGATGACGTACGCGGCGTGGTCGGGGCCCGCTTCGGCGAGCGGGGCGTCCGCCGGGTCGGCGGTGTCGACCGGCAGCGCGGTGTCCACCGGCGACGCGGTGTCGACCGGCGACGCGGTGTCCACCGGCAGCACGGGGACGCCGTCCACGGCCCAGGCGGTGGGCGCGCCGGTCGGGGTGAGGACGCAGACCGGGCGGGCGTCCTCGATCATGCCGGCGAGGCGTTCGGCCGGGTACTCGGTGTCCAGCGGCAGGTAGGCGGCGCCGGAGCGCAGCACGCCCAGCAGGGCCACCATCAGCGCGGCGGAGCGCGGCACCGCGACGCCGACCACGGTGTCCGGGCCGGCCCCCCGCTCGGCCAGGGACACTGCCAATCCGCCTGCTCGGGACCAGAGTTGACGGTACGTCAGCTCCTCCCCCTCGTAGTCGACGGCGACGGCGTCGGGGGTGGCGGCGACGCGTTCGGCGATCCGGGTGACCAGGGTGCCTTCGCGGACGGGGATGTCGGTGGCGTTCCACCCGCCCGCCAGGCCGCGCAGCTCCTCGGCGGACGTGGGCTCGATCCGGGCGATCGGTTGCCCGGGGTCGGCCAGCGCCTGCTCCAGGACGCGCAGCAGCCGGGTGCCGTACAGGCGGGCGGTGGCGCGGTCGAACAGGTCCTCGGCGTGGATGACGGTCAGGTCGGTGCGGGCGCCGTCGGCGGACTCCACGAAGGTGAAGGCCAGGTCGAAGCGGGCGGCGTGCACCGGGTCGGGCAGCAGGGCGGTGCGGGCGCCGAGCAGCCGGTCGAGGCCGCCGGCCTCCTTGCGGTACTGCACCATCACCTGGAACAGCGGGTGGCGGCCCAGGGTCCGTTCGGGGTTGACCAGTTCGACCAGCCGGTCGAAGGGCAGGTCCTGGTGGGCGAGCGCGCCGAGCACGGTCTCCTTCGAGCGGCCGACCAGTTCGGCGAACGCCGGTTCGCCGCCCAGGTCGTGGCGGAGCACCAGGGTGTTGACGAAGAAGCCGACCAGCTGCTCCAGGGCGGCGTCGCCGCGTCCGGCGACGGGGGCGCCGAGTGCGACGTCGGCCGTCCCGGCCAGCCGGCCGAGCAGCAGGGCGGCGGCGGCCTGCACCACCATGAACGGGGTGGCGCCGCTGGTACGGGTGAACTCGCCCAGGGCGTGCCGCAGTTCGTCCGGGAGGGCGAGCCGGACGGCGCCGCCGCGCCCGCTGGCCTCGGCCGGGCGGGGGCGGTCGGCGGGCAGCGCGAGTTCGGCGGGCAGCGCGGCCAGCCGCTCGGCCCAGTAGGCGGACTGCTCCGCCAGCGGCTGTTCGGCCTGCCACAGCGCGTGGTCGGCGAACTGGAGCGGCAACGGCGGGAGTTCGGGGGCGCGTCCGGCCAGTCGGGCGGTGTAGGCGGCGTCCAGGTCGCGCAGCAGCACGCCCTCGGACCACTCGTCGGCCGCGATGTGGTGCAGGGCGATGCTCAGCACGTGGCGGCGCGGCCCGGCGCTGAGCAGGACGGCGCGCACCGGGATCTCCCCGGTCAGGTCGAAGACGTGCGCGCCGGCGGCGGCGGTCTCGGCGTCCAGCCGGTGCCCGGCGACCTCGCGGACCTCGAACGGCACCCCGGCCTGCTCGGCGGTCAGCACCCGCTGGTGGGGGCGGCCGTCGTGCTCGGCGCAGACGGTGCGCAGCGCCTCGTGCCGGGCCAGCACGTCGCCGAACGCGGCCGCCAGGGCGGCGGCGTCGAGTTCGCCGTCGATCCGCAGCGCGCACGGGATGGTGTAGGCGGTGGACGGGCCCTGGAGGCGGTCCAGGAACCAGAGCCGGGCCTGCGCGGGGGCGAGCGGGACCAGCTCGGGGCGCGGGCGGGCGGTGGGGGCGGCGTGGCCGGTGGCGGCGTCCTCCAGGCGGGCGGCGAACGCGGCGGGGGTGCGGGTCTCGAACAGGGCGCGGATGGCGACCTCGGTGCCGAGCGCGGCGCGCAGCCGGCCGACCACCCGGGTGGCGAGCAGCGAGTGGCCGCCGAGGGCGAAGAAGTCCTCGTCGACACCGACCGCGGGCAGGCCGAGCACCTCGGCGTACACCGCGCAGACCAGCTTCTCGCGCTCGGTGCGCGGGGCGGCCCCGGCGGGGGCGGCGTACGCGTCGGCGCCGGGCTCGGGCAGGGCCTGCCGGTCGAGCTTGCCGTTGACGTTCAGCGGCAGCGCGGGCAGCACGACCAGCGCGGCCGGGACGAGGTACTCGGGCAGCGCCTCGCCGAGCGCCTTGCGCAGCGCGGCCGGGTCGGCGTCCGTGCCCTGGTCGGCCACCAGGTAGCCGACCAGGCGCTTGGCGCCGCCGGGGGCGGGGCGGACCACCACGGCGGCCTGCGCGACGCCGGGCAGCGCGGCGAGCGCGGCCTCGGCCTCGCCGGGTTCGACCCGGAAGCCGCGGATCTTCACCTGGTCGTCCTCGCGGCCCAGGTAGTCCAGGCTGCCGTCGGGGCGGTGCCGGACCAGGTCGCCGGTGCGGTACATCCGCTCCCCGGGCGGGCCGTACGGGTCGGCGACGAAGCGGCCGGCGGTCAGCGCGGGGCGGTTGCCGTAGCCGCGGGCCAGGCCGGGCCCGGCCACGTACAGCTCGCCGGGCGTGCCGGGCGGGACGGGCCGCAGCCGGGCGTCCAGCACGTAGGTGCGGGTGTTGCCGATCGGCCGGCCGACGAACGGGACGGGGCTGGCGGCGAGGTCGGCGCCGAGGGTGTCGACGGTGTACTCGGTGGGGCCGTAGAAGTTGTGGCCGAGCACGCCGGGGGTGGCCCGGATGCGCTGCCACAGGGTGTCGCCGACGGCCTCGCCGCCGACCAGGAACAGCAGCGGGCGGTGCGCCGGGTCGTCCAGCAGGCCCCACTCGACGAGCTGGGCGCCGAAGGACGGGGTGACGTCCAGGGTGTCGATCCGGTCGGCGAGCAGGCGGGCCGCGAGGGCCTGCGGGTCGCGGCGCAACTCCTCGCCGTAGACGTGCAGTTCGTAGCCGAGCAGCAGCCACAGCAGCTGCTCCCAGGAGGAGTCGAAGGAGAACGAGGCGGTGTGCGCGGCCCGCAGGACGCGCCCGCCGGCGGCGTCGACGGCCCGGGCGAAGACCGTGCCGCCGTGGTGCTCCAGCAGGTTGGCCAGGCCCCGGTGCGGCACCTGGACGCCCTTGGGGCGGCCGGTGGAGCCGGAGGTGTGGATGACGTACGCGAGGTGTCCGGGCTCGGGGCGGACGGGTTCGGCGGCCAGCGTGCCGAGTCCGGAGAGCGGGACGGCGCCGAGCTGCGCCTCGGCCAGCACCGGCCGCGCGGCGGCGAGTTCGGCGGTGGTGAGGGTGAGCAGCGGGGCCGCGTCGGCGAGCATCAGGGCGATCCGCTCGTCGGGGTGGTCGAGGTCGACCGGCAGGTAGGCGGCGCCGGCGGCGAGCACGCCGAGCAGCGCGGCGACCAGGTCGGCGGAGCGCGGCAGGGCGAGTGCGACCACGGTGTCCGGGCGGGCGCCGAGCGCGGCCAGGTGGCGGGCGTACGCCTCGACCCGCTCGGCGAGTTGACGGAACGTCAGCTCGGTGCGCCCGTGGACGACGGCGGTCCGGTCGGGGTGGGCGGCGGCGGTGGCGCGGAAGGCGTCGACCACGGTGCCGGGCGGCACCGGGCGGTCGGTGGCGTTCCAGCCGGCCAGTACGGCGTGCCGCTCCTCGGCGGTCAGCACGTCCAACGCGCCGACGGGGGTGGCGGGTTCGGCGGCGATGGCGGCGAGCAGCCGCAGCAGGCGCGCGCCGACGGCCGCGGCCCGGGCCGGGGTGAAGGCGTCGGGGCGGTACTCGACGGTCAGCTGCGGGTGCTCGCCGGGGAGGGTGAGCACGGTCAGCGGGTAGTGGGTGGCGCCCCGGTTGCCGATGCCCGCGACGCGCAGCTCCCCGGCGGTCAACTCGCCGGGCTGCATCGGGTAGTTCTCGAACACCAGCAGGGTGTCGAACAGGGTGCCGTGCCCGGCGGCGGCCTGGATCTCGGCCAGGCCGAGGTACTGGTGGTCGAGCAGCGCGGACTGCGCCTGCTGGAGCCGGGCCAGCGCGGCGGCGACCGGCTCGTCCTCGTCGAGGGTGAAGCGCACCGGGACGGTGTTGCTGAACAGGCCCACGGCGGCTTCCACGCCCGGCAGTTCGCCGGGGCGGCCGGAGACGGTGGCGCCGAACACCACGTCGGTGCGGCCGGTGAGCCGGCCCAGCAGGACCGCCCAGGCGCCCTGCACCAGGGTGTTGAGGGTCAGGCCGTGGCGGCGCGCGGTCGCGGTGAGCGCGGCGGCCAGCTCGGCGGGGATCGGCAGCTCCACCTCCCGGGCGGCCTGCGGGCCGTCGCCGGTGGAGGCGGTGCCGGTGCCGGTGCCGGCGGTGCCGAGGGCGTCGGCGAGCAGGGTCGGGCCGTCCAGTCCGGCCAGCGCGTCGCGCCAGGCGGCGGTGTCGGCGCCGGCGTCGCGGGCGGCCAGGTGGGCCAGGTGGTCGCCCCACTGCGGGGCGGCGGGCAGTTCGGCGCCCGCGTAGGCGGCGAGCACCTCGCGCAGCAGCACGGGCGTGGACCAGCCGTCCATCACGATGTGGTGCCGGGTCAACAGCATCCGGTGCCGCTCGGGGCCGAGCACCAGCAGCGCGCAGCGCACCAGCGGCGGCCGGGCCAGGTCGAAGCGGCGGGCGCACTCGGCGTCCTCGATCCGGGCGCTCTCGGCGTCCTGCCGCTCCCCGTCGAACCCGGACAGGTCGTGCTCGCTCCACGGCACGCGCACCCCGGCGGCCAGCGCCTGCACCGGCTCCCCGGCGGCGGTCAGCGCGAAGGCGGCGCGCAGCGCGCCGTGCCGCCCCACCACCGCGTCCACGGCCCGCGCCAGCGCGGCGCGGTCCAGCGGGCCGTGCAGGTCGAGCGAGGTCAGCGAGGTGTACGTGGCGTCGTCGCCGTCGGGCAGCATCCGGTCGTGGAACAGCAGGCCCTCCTGGAGCGGGGAGAGCGGCAGCACGTCCTCCAGCCCCGGGTAGCGGCCCGCCAGGGCGTCCAGGTCGGCCTGCGCGACGCGGGCCAGCGGCACGTCGGACGGGGTCGGCGCGGCGACGTCCGGACGGGCCGCCCACCGGGCCAGCTCGTCCAGCCGGGCGAACCACTCCCCGGCCAGCTCCCGGATCTCCGTCTCGCCGAACAGCGCCTCGGGCCAGGTGAGTTGGACGGTCAGCTCGGGGCCGTCGGCCCGCTCGTGGACGAACGCGCCGATCTCCAGGGCGTGCCCGCAGGGCCGCTCCGGGTCGGTGGTGGCGGTGATCGCGTCCCCGGCGGCGGGGGCGGGCGTCCACGGTTCGCCGCTCGCGCCGAACCGCCCCAGGTAGTTGAAGAGCAGCCGCGGCTCGGGCGCGTCCGCGAGCTCCTCGGCGGCGCCCAGGTGGCGCAGCAGGCCCCAGCCGGTGCCCGCGTTCGGCAGCGCCCGCAGCCGCTCCTTCACCTCGGCGAGCGCGGCGCCCGGCTCCTCCCGGCCCGACAGGTCCAGGTGCAGCGGGAACTCGCTGGTCAGCCAGCCGACGGTGCGCGAGGTGTCGGCGCCCGGCACCAGCTGGTCCTCCCGGCCGTGGCCCTCCAGCCGCAGCAGCAGGCCGTCCGCGGCGGCCGCCCCGTGCAGGGCGCGGCGGCGCTCCCGCACCGCGAGCGCGAGCCCGGTCAGCAGCACGTGGTCCACCCCGGCCCGGCGGGCGGCCGGGACGGCGGTCAGCAGCGGCGCGGTGCGCCCGGCGGGCAGGGTGAGCCGCAGCCGCCGGGTGCGGGCCGCGGTGTCCCGGCGCGGGTCGAGCGGCGGCTCGGCCAGCAGCGGGGCCTGCGGGTACGTCGACTGCTGCCGCCAGTACGGCAGTTCGGCCCGTACGACGGGGCTCGCGGCGGCCTCGGCCAGCCCGTGCGCCCAGGCCCGCAGCGAGGTCGGCACCGGCGCGAGCGGCCGCCCCTCGTACGCGGCCCGCAGGTCCGGCAGCAGGATCCGCCAGGACACCCCGTCCACCGCGAGGTGGTGCACCAGCAGCACCAGCAGCCCGTCGTGCTCGGGCCCCGCGTCCAGGTGCACGGCCTGCAGCACCACCCCCAGCCCGGGGTCCAGCCGCCCCGCCGCGGCCTCCCGCTCGACGTCCGCGGCCGCCGCCAACTCCCCGGGCGTGACCCGCAGGTGCCGCACCCGCTCGGCGGCCGGCGCCGCCCCGGCCGGCCGCACCTCCAGCCGCCAGGCCCCGGACGGCACGGGGACGTCCGTCCCCTTCGGCTCCTCCGCCCCCGCCACGTGCAGCCGCAGGCGCAGCGCGTCGTGGTGGTCGGTGAGCGCGTCGAGCGCGGCGGTGAGGCGGGCCGGGTCCAGGCCGGCCGGGACGGTGAGCGTGGTGGACTGGGCGAAGCGGTCGATCGGGCCGCCCTGCTGCCGCAGCCACTCGCCGATGGGGGTGGCGGGCAGCGGGCCGTCGCGGTCGACGACGGGGGCCGGTGCCGTCCCGGCCGCTCCGGCCGGGGCGATGGTGGCGGCGATCCGGGCGACGGTGCGCCGGTCGAAGACGGTGCGCGGGGTGAGGGTGAGTCCGGCGTGGCGGGCGCGGCTGCCGAGTTGGATGGCGGAGATGCTGTCGCCGCCGAGCGAGAAGAAGTTGTCGTCGGCACCGACCTGTTCCACCGGCAGGCCGAGGACTTCGGCGACCAGCGCGGCCAGGATGCGTTCGGTCTCGGTGCGCGGCGCGTTCGCCCCGGCCGTCCCGGTGGTCGGGGCGGGCAGTGCCTTGCGGTCGAGCTTGCCGTTGACGGACAGCGGCAGGGTGTCCAGGCCGACGATCACGGCGGGGACGAAGTACTCGGGCAGGGTGAGCGCCAGCCGGTCGCGCAGCGCCTGCGGGTCCGCGGGCGGCGGGGCCACGTACCCGACCAACTGCCGTGCACCGCTGCCGAGCTGGTGCACGGTGACCGCCGCCTGGGCGATGCCGGGCACGGCGGCGAGCGCGGCCTCGACCTCGCCCAGCTCGATCCGGAAGCCGCGGATCTTCACCTGGTCGTCGGTGCGGCCCAGGTACTCGACCTCGCCGTCCGGCCGGTGGCGCACCAGGTCGCCGGTGCGGTACATCCGGGCGCCGGGGGCGCCGAACGGGTCGGCGACGAAGCGGCCCGCGGTCAGGCCGGGGCGGCCGAGGTAGCCGCGCGCCAACTGGACGCCCGCCAAGTACAGTTCGCCGGGCACGCCGACCGGGCACGGGCGCAGCGCGGCGTCCAGGACGTACAGCCGGGTGTTCCAGACCGGGCGGCCGATCGGCACGGTGCCCGCGCCGGGGGCGGTCGGGTGGTAGGTGACGTCGACGGCGGCCTCGGTGGGGCCGTACAGGTTGTGCAGCGGGGTGCCGGGCAGGGCGGCGTACCAGCGTTCGACGGTGTCGGCGGGGAGGGCCTCGCCGGAGCAGAAGGCGCGGCGCAGGGTGGCGCAGCGGGCGGCGAGGTCGGGCTCCTCCAGGAAGGCGCGCAGCATGGAGGGGACGAAGTGCAGGGTGGTGACGGCCTGGCGGGCGATCAGGTCGGCGAGGTAGCCGGGTTCCTTGTGGCCGTCGGGGCGGGCCAGGACGACGGTGGCGCCTTCGCACAGGGCCCAGAAGAACTCCCAGACCGAGACGTCGAATCCGGCGGGGGTCTTCTGCAGGACGCGGTCCTCGGCGGTGAGCCGGTACTCGTGCTGCATCCACTCCAGGCGGTTGACGATGGCCCGGTGGGTGACCAGGACGCCCTTGGGGCGGCCGGTGGAGCCGGAGGTGAAGATGACGTACGCGGCGTGGTCGGGTCCGGCGGGCAGCGGCTCGGCGCGCGTCGCCCCGGCCGCCCGGGCGTCGAGCAGCAGGGCGCGGGCCGCGGCCTGCTCCGGCAGCCGGTCCAGGACCGCGCCGACGGTGAGGACGCGGACCGGGTCGGCGTCCTCGATCATGCCGGCGAGGCGTTCGGCCGGGTGGTCGGTGTCCAGCGGCAGGTAGGCGGCGCCGGAGCGCAGCACGCCCAGCAGGGCGACCATCAGCGCGGCGGAGCGCGGCACCGCGACGGCCACCACGGCGTCCGGGCGGGCGCCGGAGGCCGCCAGTTCACCCGCCAGTTCGCCTGCCTGCTCCCAGAGTTGACGGTACGTCAGTTCACGGTCGGGGGCGGTGACGGCCACCGCGTCCGGGGTCAGGGCGGCCTGTTCGGCGATCCGGTCGACCAGGGTGCCGGGCGGGACGTCGTGCCCGGTGGCGTTCCAGCGTTCCAGCACGTCGGCGCGCTCGTCGTCGGCGAGCAGCGCCAGTTCGCCGAGCGGGCGGTGCGGCTCGGCGGCGAGGCGTTCCAGCAGGGCGGTGAACCGGCGTGCGTGCAGGGCGAGTTCGGCCTCGGTGTACAGGCTCGGGTTGGCGTCGAACTCCAGCTGCAGGCGGTGGTCGGGGGTCTTGGCGACGGACAGCGAGAGGTCGTCGACGGGGCCGGCGGCGAGGTTGACGGTGTGGCCGGGGCTGCCGGCGAAGTCCAGGTCGAGGTCGAAGGGCTTGATGTTGAGCAGCGGCCCGTACAGCCGCCCGTCGGTGCCGACCAGGCCGAGGGCGCGGCGCAGTTCCTCGCCGCGGTGCAGCTGGTGGCGGCGGACGTCCTTCAGCTCGGCGGCGGAGCGGCGCAGCAGGGCGTCGAAGCCGTCGGCGGGGTCGACGGCCAGGCGCAGCGGCAGGATGTTGACGGCCATGCCGACCACCCGGAGGGTGCCGGGGGCGGTGCGGGCCATCAGGTGCATGCCGAGGACGGGGTCGGCGGTGCCGGTCATCCGGTGCAGGTAGGCGGCGAGGGCGGCGTGCGCGGCCTCGGCCCAGGTGGTGCGGGCGGCCTTGGCGGCGGCCAGCACCGGGGCGGTGCGCTCCGCGTCGAGGGTGATCCGGTGGCGGAGCGCGGCGGGGGCGGCGGCGGCCTGCTGCTCGGTGAGGGCGCGGACCTGCGGGCGGTCGGCGTAGTGCTGCTGCCACCACTGGGCGTCCGCGGCGGCCGATTCGCCGTCCAGGTAGGCCCGTTCGGCTTCGCGCAGGACGGCGGCGGGGCGCAGCGGGCTGTCCGGGACGTCGGCTCCGGCGACGAGGGCGGTGTACACCTCGGCGACCCGGCGGGTGAACAGGGTGACGCCGTAGCCGTCGATCACCAGGTGGTGGAACCACTGGAACCACAGGTGCCGGTCCGGGCCGGTGCGGACCAGCAGCGCGCCGTGCAGCGCGTCGGCCGACAGGTCGGCCGGGCGGGCGAGTTGGCGGCGGACCAGGTCGACGGCGGCCTGCTCGGGGTCGTGGGCGCCGCGGGTGTCGAGCCGGGCGAGCGTCCAGGCCTCGGGGTCGAAGCGGCGGGTGCGGGCGGTGTCGCCGTTCGCGTCCACGGCCAGGTGCAGGGCGTCGGCCTCGGCGAGGGTGCGGGCCAGGGCGGCTTCGAGCAGGTCGGGCTGGAGCGGGCCGTCGATCCGGACGTACTGGCCGACGTTGTGGGCGGGGCTGCCGGGGTCGATCCGTTGTGCGGCGAGGACGCCGGCCTGGGCCGCCGTCAGCTCCTGCCGCTCGCCGTGCTCGGCCTGCGTGGTCGTGGTGCCAGCCATGGTCCGGCCCTTCCCGGTGTCGGCGGCCGCCGGGGCCGCTGCGTGCTGCTCGTGCGTGTGCGCGCGCGGCCGTGTCCGTACGCCGCGCGCGGTGCGGAGAGTGGTGCTGGGACGCGTCGGGCGGACCGCTGCCGCTGCGGTCCGCCCGACGGGAGTGGGCCTACTGGCCCTTGAGGACGGCCTCGATCTGGTCCAGCACGTCGATCGAGGTGCCGTAGCGGTCGGTGGTGGCGTAGGTCAGCGGGACGACCTTGCCGGCCTTGACCGCCTTGAGGTTCTGCCAGGACGGCTGCTTGTCCAGGTCCTTGGTGTCCTGCGGGACCTCGCCGGTGGCGGCCATCTTCGGGATCAGGATGACGTCGGCGTCGGCGAGCACGTCGAGCTTCTCCACCGAGTAGGTGACCTCGTGGTCGGTGGTGTCGGCGGAGGCCTGGGAGAACTTGGCGCCCGCGTCGGTCAGCACCCGGCCGACCCAGGAGGTCGCGGTGTCGACCAGGAACTCGCCGCCGCCGTACGAGGAGGCGATGGTCCACTTGATCGAGTTGAGCTTGTCCGCGTAGTCGGTCTTGATCTTCGCGGCCTTGGTCTCGTAGTCGGACTTCAGCTTCTTGAACTCCGCCTCCTTGCCGACCGCGGTGGCGATCTTCTCCTGGGCGTTCAGCAGGTCGACGGGCTTGTCGATGCCGAAGTACAGGGTGGGGGCGATGCCTTCGAGCTTGCTGACGCCCCAGTCGAACGCGGTGGCGCCCTCGACGATGATCAGGTCGGGCCGCAGCGAGGCGACCTTCTCGATGTTGATCTCGATGCCGGAGCCGATCGGCTCGATCTTCTTCGCGGCCTCGGTCTGCGAGGGCAGCAGCTCCATCGGGTTGTTCTCGTCGATGGTGCTGGTGCCGACGGGCTGCACGCCGAGGTCGAGCAGCGCGCCGGTGGCGTACGAGATGCTGACGATGCGCTTCACCCCCGCCGGGACGGTGATCTTGCCGTTGGTGGCCTCGACGGTGACGGGGCCGGCGCTGTTGACGGCGCCGCCGGAGGCGGCCGGGGCGGCGTCCTTGCCGCTGTCGCCGCTGGAGCCGCAGGCCGTGGCGGCGAGCGCGACGGCGGCGGCCGCGGCGAACGCTCTGGCGGTGCGGGAGGTCAGGGCGCGGGTGTTCATGGTTCTCCGTAGGTCGGTCTGGGGGTGGGGAGTTCAGGCGCGGGTCAGGTACGCGGACCAGGCGAGCAGGGTGGGCGCGGTGTCGAGGTCGGCGAGGTCGGCGAACTCGACCCGGGCGCCGCGGGCGCGCCAGGTCTCGACCAGGTGCATCACCCGCATCGAGTCCAGGCCGAGGTCGCGCAGGTCGTCCTCGTCGTGGATGTCCTCGGGGAGCTCGCCCAGCAGTTCGGCGATCTCGGCGCGCAGCGTGTCGGGGTCGAACCCGACGCTGTCGGACCCGGTGGGTTCGGGCTCGACGGGGTCGGAACCGGCGGGTTCGGAACCGTGCGGGGCGGGTCCGGCGGTGGCGGTCATGTCGCTCTGTCCGTTCGGGAGTCGGCGGTCGGTCAGCGGATGCCGGCGGCGACGGCGCCGCGGGCCCGCAGGTCGCGTCCGGCCCGGCGCAGCAGCATCGAGTCGCGGATCTCGCCGGAGCGCACGGCCAGCGTGGACAGCAGCGAGGAGGTGATGCCGTGGGTGTGCTCGGTGCCGCCCTGGAGGTAGACGCCGACGTCGAGCCGCTCGTCGGTCAGCACCCGGTGGTCGCGGTCGACCCGCAGCCGGCCCTGCTCGTCGGTGCGGCAGGCGGCGGCGAGCTGCTCGCCGAGCAGCTCGCCCGGGTCGACGTGGGTGTAGCCGGTGGCGAGCACCACCGCGTCGCACTCCAGGACCTGTTCGCGCCCGGTGGTCAGCGAGCGGACGTGCGCCCGGGCCCCGTCGGCGGTCTCCTCGGCACCGGTCAGCCGGGTGGCGTTCAGGATGCGCAGGCGCTCGCGCCCGGCGACCTTCTCCTGGTACGCGGTGCGGTACAGCGACTCGATCAACTCGCCGTCCACGACGGAGTAGTTGGTGTTGGCGTGCTGGGCCAGCAGGGTCCGCTTGGCGGTCTCGGACGCGGCGTAGAACTCGTCCACGGCGGACGGGTCGAAGATCCGGTTCGCGAACGGGCTGTCGTCGGCGGGGCTGTAGCCGTACCGGGTGAGGACGGCGCAGATCTCCGCCTCCGGGAAGGTCCGGTGCAGGTACTCGACGGCCTCGGCGGCGGACTGCCCGGCGCCGACCACGGCGATCCGCTGGTGCCGCAGCGGGCGCTGCGCCAACTCCGGTGCGCGCAGCAGCAGGTCGCGGGTGTGCCAGAGGCTCGCACCGGCCCGGACGCCCTCGGGCAGCCGGGGGGTGAGGCCGGTGCCGATCGCGATGTTGCGGGCCCGGCGGACCTGCCGGTCGCCGCCGCCGCGCGCCTCGGAGACCACCTCGACCTGGTCGATCCGGCCGTCGGCCCCGGTGACCGGGCGGATGCCGGTGACGGTGCGGGCGTAGCCGACCCGGTCGGCGAACTCGGCGGCGCACCACTCGAAGTAGTCGTGGAACTCGAGCCGGGTCGGGTAGAAGGTCTTCAGGTTGATGAAGTCGGCGAGCCGGCCGCGCTCCTGGAGGTAGGCCAGGAAGGTGAAGCGGCTACGCGGGTCGCGCTGGGTGACCAGGTCCTTCAGGAAGGACACCTGCATGGTCGCGCCGTCCAGCAGCATGCCCCGGTGCCAGCCGAAGCCCTCCTGCCGCTCCAGGAAGCCGACCCGCAGCGGCGGTTCGGCGGCGGCCCGGTTGTGGTCGTCGACCGCGATCGCAAGGGCGAGGTTGGCGGGGCCGAAGCCTATGCCGACCAGGTCGTCGACATCCCCGTCCGTACGGACCGCCTCGTTCTCCAGCGACATGCGCGTCCTTCCCTCTCCCCGGTACCGACACGACGGGAGCGGGCAGACCCGCACTCCCATTTACTTTGGTAAGGCTTACCTAACTTCCCCCATCGCGGGCAGCTGAGTCAAGTTCAGTCCGCACCGCGGCCAGCACTTTTGCCCCCGACGGGCCGCACCGGACGGACGGAACGCGCACGAACCGCACCGACCCTCCGGCACGGAGACCGGCCCCGACCCCGACCCCGAACCTGAGCCCAGGCCCGGACCCGGACCCGGACCCGGCTACCGGACGGCGAACAGCCCGCCCACGTCCGCAGCCGCATCCGCATCCGCATCCGCGTCCGCATCGACGTCCGCCTCCACCCGCACCGCCGGGCCGCGCACCACCCTGGTGCCGGGCGCGGCCGGGCCGAACGCCCGCAGCACCGCGTCGGGCACCCGCCCGTCCAGCACCCGCGCCTCGCCGACCCCGGCGCGCAGCGCCGCCAGGCAGGCCGTCATCTTGGGCACCATGCCGCCCGCCAGATCGGGCAGCATCCGGGCCAGCTCGTCCGCCGTCAACTGCTCGATCGGACCGCCCTCCGGGGGCCAACTCCGGTACAGGCCAGGCACGTCGGTGAGCATCAGCAGCGATCTCGCGCCGAGCGCACCGGCCACCGCGGCGGCGGCCGTGTCGGCGTTCACGTTGTAGACGGCGCCGTCGGAGCGGTCGGCGGCGGGGGCGATCGAGGACACCACCGGAATCCGGCCGTCCGCGAGCAGCGCCGCCAGCAATCCGGTGCGCACCTCGGCGACCTCGCCGACCCGTCCCAGGTCGACCGGCCGCCCGTCGGCCCGGCCCCAGCGTTTGACGGCGGCCAGGGTGCCCGCGTCCTCACCGGTCAGGCCGACCGCGAACGGGCCGTGCGCGTTGATCAGCCCGACCAGTTCGCGCTGCACCTGACCGGCCAGCACCATCCGGACCTCGTCCATCACCTCGGGCGTGGTCACCCGCAGCCCGCCCGCGAACGGGGCACTCACCCCGAGCCGGCGCAGGTGCGCGTCGATCTGCGGACCGCCGCCGTGCACCACCACCGGACGCAGCCCGGCGTACCGCAGCAGCACCACGCAGCGGGCGAAGGACTCCTTCAACTCCCGGTCCACCATGGCGTTCCCGCCGAACTTCAGCACCACCGTCGCGCCCCGGTGCGCCCGCAGGCCGGCCAGACAGGACAGGAGGTCGGGACCTCCGCCCGACGGTCGCACGCACAGTCCGGCCACCACTTGCCTCCCACCCTCGCCTCGCCGCCCCGATCAGTTAGGCAAGGGTTACCTTACATGCCGCCCGGAGCGACGCCCAGTGCGCCTCCCTGAAGGCGGCGAGGGGGTGAGAGAGCGCTCTCACGAGCCACTGGCGGTCAATCCAGCCTCAGGTTTCAAGAGCTGAAGGCGAGTTGCGGCCAAAGGTCCGGAAAATCAGCCGTTCTTTGACATTGCCATGCCGATATCACGTCCGTACGATTCAGGCCTACCGGCGGAGGCGCCCCGCCGAAGAGAGCGCTCTCAAGCAAAGGATTCCTCCATGGCTGCTGCCCCACGCACGCGCCGTTGGCCCCTCGGCGGATTCGTGCTCCTCCTCGCCACCGCCCTGGTCGCCGCCGTCCCCTTCGGCTCCTCCCCCACCGGCTCCGCCCCCGCCACCACCGCGCTCGCCGCCGCACCGGTGGCCGCCACCAACTGGGGCGACGACTTCGACGGGCCGGCCGGTTCGGCCGTCGACCCCGGCAAGTGGACGATGGAGACCGGCGGTTCGGGCAACGGCAACCACGAGCTGCAGTACTACACGGCGGGCGCCTCGAACGCCGCGCTGGACGGCCAGGGCCACCTGGTCATCACCGCCAAGCGCAGCACCGACGCCGGCCTGTCCTGCTGGTACGGCACCTGTCAGTACACCTCGGCCCGGCTGAACACCTCCCGCACCTTCACCCAGGCGTACGGGCACTTCGAGTCCCGGATCAAGATCCCGCGCGGGCAGGGCATCTGGCCCGCGTTCTGGATGCTCGGCAACGACCTCGGCACGGTCGGTTGGCCCAACAGCGGCGAGCTCGACATCATGGAGAACATCGGCCGCGAGCCCGGCACCGTGCACGGCACCATCCACGGCCCCGGCTACTCCGGCGCGGCCGGCATCGGCGCACCGTACAGCCTGCCCGGCGGGCAGTCCTTCGCCGACGCCTTCCACACCTTCGCCGTCGACTGGAGCCCCACCGCCATCACCTGGTCCGTGGACGGCACCGCCTACCAGACCCGCACCCCCGCCGACCTGGGCGGCAACCGCTGGGTCTTCGACCACCCGTTCTTCCTGATCCTCAACCTCGCGGTGGGCGGCGACTGGCCCGGCAACCCCGACGGCTCCTCCACCTACCCGCAGACCATGGTCGTCGACTACGTCCACACCACCACCTGGGGCGGCAGCACCGGCGGCAGCTACACCGGACGGATCACCGGCCCCGGCGGCATGTGCGTGGACGTGGCGGGCGCCTCCAGCGCCGACAGCACCCCCATCCAGCTGCACAACTGCACCGGCAATGCCGCCCAGCAGTGGACGGTCGGCACCGACGGCACCGTCCGCGCCCTCGGCAAGTGCCTGGACGTCGCCGCCGCCTCCCACAACGACGGCGCGGTCATCCAGCTCTACACCTGCAACGGCACCAGCGCCCAGCAGTGGACGCACCGCTCCGGCAACGACTTCCTGAACCCCGGCTCCGGCAAGTGCCTGGACTCCCCCAACGGCTCGGCGGCCGACGGCACCCGGCTCCAGCTGTGGACCTGCAACGGCTCGGGCGCGCAGAAGTGGACGCTCGGCTGATGTCGCGCCACTGATGCTGTGTCACTGGTGTCGCATCACTGATGTTGCATCACCGATGTCGTGGCACTGATGCCGCGTCACCGATGTTGCATCGCCGATGTCGCGTCATCGATACCCCGACATCGATGTCGCGGCACTGATGCCACGTCACCCATGTCGCGCTATCGATGCCATCACATCGATGCGACGTCATCGATGCTCCAGCAACGATGACGGGTCACCGGTGCAACATCATCGGTGACCCGACACCAATGACCGGACATCGATGCGACACCACGGATGCGGCGACACGGATGACGCCTCACCGATGACGCGCCACCAACCCGCCCGCACCCCACTCCACGCTCCCTGCATCCCGCTCCCGCACCCGCACCCCCAAGCCAAGGGCCGCGCCCCCACCGGCCCCTCCCCAGCGCGGCCGGCCGTCCCTCGCACCTGCCACCGGCCGGCCGCGCCCCACAGCCCTCCCCACCCGAGAGGATTCCCCCACACCATGATGCCCCGTCACGCGGCGAAGGTCTCCCGCCGCACCCTGCTGGCCGCCGCCGCGCTCGCCCTGCCCGCCGGCTACCTGGCGATCGGCGGACAGGCCCAGGCGCAGACGCCCGCGACGCTGCCGCTCGACCTCGCCAACACCACCGGCAGCAACACCGTCTACGCGTACGTGGTCGGCCGCGACCCGGCGACCGGCGGCGGGTGGGCCTTCCTGCAGGCGAACGGCTCCAGCCTGTACCACCCGCCGAACCCGGCCAACGACCAGACGCCGCTGGGCGTGGACTGCGCGATCGCGCTGAACGCCTCGGGGGCCGCGCCGCGCCGGGTGACGCTGCCGCACCTGGACAGCGGGCGGATCTACTTCTCGGTCGGCGCCAAGCTGACCTTCCTGATGAACCGCGGCGGCGGGCTGGCCCTGCCCTCGGTGGTCAACCCGTCCGACCCGAACATCGACGTCCGGCACGACTTCTGCGAATTCACCTTCAACAACGACCAGTTGTTCGGCAACATCACCTTCGTCGACATGGTCTGCCTGCCGATCGCCTTCCAGCTGGAGGTCTCCGGCGGCGCCACCCAGACCGTGCGCGGCCTGCCCTCGGACGGCCTGGCCCGGGTCGCGTCCGCGCTGCGCGCCCAGTCCACCGCCGACGGCTCGGACTGGAGCAAGCTGGTCGTCAACCGCTCCGGCTCCGACCTGCGGGTGCTCGCGCCCAACCTGGCGATCCGCGGCAACAGCTCCCTGTTCAGCGGCTACTTCGAGCCGTACGTCGACCAGGTGTGGAGCAAGTACGCCGGCACCGACCTGCGGATCGACACCCAGTACACCTGGGGCGCGTTCACCGGCCGGGTCAGCGGCAACACGCTCACCTTCCCGGGCGCCGGTTCGTTCGCCAAGCCGTCCACGCTCGCCATCTTCTCCTGCAGCGACGCGCCGTTCACCACCGGCAACGACCTGATGGGCAACCTGAGCGCCCGGCTGGCCGCCGCGTTCAACCGCACCACGCTGCTCGGCAACGCCAACCAGCCCACCGGCGAGAACCCGGCCGCCTTCTACACCCAGGCCCGCACCAACCACTACGCCCGGATCCTGCACTCCACCACGCCCGACGGCCTGGGCTACGCCTTCCCGTACGACGACGTCCACCCGGCGGGCGTCGACTTCGAGGGCAAGGTGCAGTCCGGCGCACCGACCCGCTGGGTGATCACCGTAGGCGGCCTGGCCGGTGGCGGGGGCGGCACCACCACCCCCAGCCCGTCGCCCAGCGGCGGCGGTGGCGGCGGCAGCGCGTTCGCCACCGTGCAGGCCGAGTCGTACGCCGCCCAGTCGGGCGCGCAGACCGAGGTCTGCTCGGACACCGGGGGCGGTACGGACGTCGGCTGGCTGGCCAACGGCGACTGGCTGCGCTACTCGCTCGACTTCGGCTCCACCGGCGCGACCCGGATCGACGCCCGGGTGGCGTCCGGCGCGGCGGCCGGGGTCAGCGGGCTGGTCCAGGTCCGACTGGGCAGCCCCACCGCCACCCCCGTCGGCAGCTTCGCCGTCGGCAACACCGGCGGCTGGCAGACCTGGAAGACCGTCCCGGCCGACCTGAGCCGGATCACCGGCGTCCAGACCGTGTACCTGACCTTCAGCAGCGGTCAGAGCGCCGACTTCGTCAACCTCAACTGGTTCACGTTCTCCTGACGCCGCGCACCGCATGCCCGCACACCGGACGCCAGGCGGCTGACGGCTGACGCGCCGTCGGGACGTCGGGCCGTGCGCGGGAGCGCCCCGAACCCCCACTCGGGACGCTCCCGCGCGCTCCTGCGTCAGCGGCCCCGGGCCGAGAACTCGACGACCGCGTTGTTGCCGTTGCCTCCTGACGGCTTCGGCACGTAGAACTTGAGGTCGGTGCCGTGGAAAACGCGCGGGTTCCCGGATTCCTGGACGTTGATCGCTGAGAACCCGCACGGTCGGTCGGCGGTTGCTGGTGTTCTCGTGTGCCGGTTCGGTCACCCCTCCTCGGGTCCACGCACAGTCGAAGGCCGATGCCCACGAGTGGTGTCTCGGTCACGGCGATGGGCGCGTCCGCGCCCATCGTCCCGGCCGGGCGCTGGTGTCGCACTCGATTCCGGAGCCCGCCGATGGCCGACATGTGGACTGCGTCGCCGGTCTCCGGCACTCGGTACTGCTACTGGGGCAGCTGAGCCAAGTAGGGGAGGAAGGGGCTGCTCGCCATGACGTTGCCGTTTTCGTCGTAGAAGGTGGTCCGTTCGAGAACGCCCGGCAGGGTATGAACCATGTAAAGCTCCCAGTCGGTGACGCTCGGAGCGAACTCCCACTTCTCGGCGAACGGGAGGATCTTGCCGTCGGCTTGCGGGACCTTTCCCCTCCACCTGGAGTCTTTCTCCCACGTGTAGCCGCGGAGCAGAATATTGGGGTAGTCCGTCTTGCTCATGTCCTTGAGTGAGAAGTGGATCTGGTAGTTCGGTGAGTTCAGCCGGCCGAGGGTTTCTCGGCGCAGCTCCGCTCTCGTGATGTCCCTCCTCATCAGGTGCTCGAAGCCGTGCTCCTCTGCGAAGCCCTTGACTCCTCCGGACGACAGCCCGAGGGCCAGGTTGCGGACCTGCTGGTCGGGCTGGGGCGAGGTGGGCGCGTCAACCGGCTGGACATCGGTGATGAGGAACTTCTTGCCGTCGACGAATGCGACGCCGGCTGCGCCCCGGCTGACGGTGTCGTCGAACGCTGTCTCGGCCTTGGTCGGCTTCTGGTCGGGGCTGCTCAAGTACAGGGCGCGGTACGTGCCGTCGGACTTCTTGACCAGCCCGTTGTAGAACCGCACCGGCGGGAGGGCGCCCGCGTCGTCGGCACTCACCCTGGATACGGCGTCCGGGTCCACGACGGCGGTGACCGGCCGTTTGTCCACCTTCTCGCCGCTGTGATCGGCGTACTGGTCCAATGGCTTGCCCGAGGTGGCACCCGAAACACTGTCGCCGCCGTCGACCTGGGGCGCCGCGGCAGCGGAGTGGGCCTGGTCTCCCCCGTCCGCTCGACCTGCACCCGGCGGCGGTGGGGCGAGCAGGGCTACCAGGGCGGTCGCCATCTCTCCGATCAGGGTTCCGCGGGTGGTGCGCAGGGTGCTGCGTTTGGTTTCCAGGTCCGACTTCCGGCCGTCCAGGGCTTTCTGGTCGGCTTTGATCGAGTCGCCCTCGTCGGCGATCTTCCCGGCCTGGTCCTTGAGTCGCTGCTGTTCGCCGTTGATGGCCTCGGCTTCGGCGTTGAGTGCGTCGGCGACCGACGGCGGTGCGCCGTCGGGGTACTGGGCGACCTCGGCGTTGTGGACGTCGATCTTCCGGTCGTTGGCATCGAGGGCGTCCAGTACTGCACGGGATTGCTCGTTGTACGCGGCGGTCCGTTTGTCGAGCGCGCTCTGCTGGTCGTCGAGGTCCTTCTGGGTGGGCAGGGCGGAAAGCTGCTGGTCGAACTCCCTGATCCGTGCGTTGAGGGAGGCGGGGTAGGCGGCGCCGGTGGCGAGGGGTTCGATCGCGGCCCCGCTCACCTCGGACGAACCGGCGGCGGCCCGGGCCGGCGCGATGAAGGTGAGCAAGGTCAGGAGGACCGTCAGGGCGAGCGTCGGCAGGCGGCGCATCCGCTTCGTCACTGCACCCGCCCCGCGATCCGGTCGGCGATCGAGTGGGCTGCCGTGCGACCGTCGCCCACCTCGCAGACTGCGACCTGAAGGAGTGTCGACGACTTCAGCCGGGCTTCCCGGTAGCAGGACCATCCCCCGGCCTGGTCCTGTGTGGCAGTCCACTGCAGCGTGTCCGCCGTGGAACCCTCCACCCTGTAGGTCCACTTCGTCGTGGTACCGCCGTCAGAGGCGGCGCGTACGGCGCTCTTGCAGGCATTGATTCCCTCGGAGAGATTCTCGAGCGCAGAGCGGGCCTGATCCGCGGTCGCATAGCGGCCTACGGTCTGGGTCGCGGTGTGCTCCGGGGCGGCGGCGGAATCCTGGTGCACCACCGTCAGGAAGGCCGTCCAGCCACCCTCGTAGACGGCCATGGTCGCGGGGCCAACTGCCACGGAGCATTCCGGCGGGTCGGCTTGCAGCAGGTTTGCGGGCCTGCTCGCACGGGTCTCGCTGTTCAGCGTCTCCCCGACGGCGGCACTGACCTCCTTCGAGGAGAGCACGGCTGCCTGGACCGTGCCAGCCACTGGGCCCACGCTGTCAGCGTCCGAGGGCCACTGCCACCACGCCAACCCTGCGATGAGGACGGCCAGGAAGCCCGCGAGCGGGACGATCACGCGCAATCGCCGCATCCGAGTCTTTGGCTCCGGGCCAGCCACCCCGGACCACGTGCTGTCCGGAACACCCTTGTTGCTCATGAGACCTCTCACGTTTCGTCAGCGAGGAACCGGATCGGCGCAGGCGTCCGAACTGCGGGAGAATCCGCGCGACGTACCTCCAGGATCTGCGTCGAACGCCCGAACTTACTGTCAGTATTGGTTCAACTACCAAGACAGTGAAGCCATTTGATGAAAACCAGAGCTTCACGGCATCAACGCCTCCAAGTGGGCCGCGCCCTGGCCGGGGGGCTTGCGGCGCTGGATGAAGAACCTGGAGCGGCGGGTTGCTGGTGGCAGCAAGCTCTACCCGGGCGGCTTGCCGGTGCGCTCGGGGTAGGCGATGGTGTGAAGCTTCCTCGTGGACCCGGACACCTGGAGACTGGGACGTGAGGTTCCAGAGGAAGTAGAGCCAGGTGAGCAACAAGCAGGGCAAGCGGTACTCGATCGACCGCGGTGAGGGCGTCCCGGGCGAGCTGACCAGCACCGAGCACGAGGAACTGCGTCGCCTGCGCCGGCAGAACCTCGAACAGCAGAAGACCATCGAAGTCCTGAAAAAATCGACGGCCTTCTTCGCGCGGGAGAGCGACCGGTGAACGAGGTCTACCGGTTCATCGGGGCGGAGGAGGCCAACCATCCGGTCGCCTTGCTGTGCCGTATTCTCGGCGTGCCCCGTTCCTGCTTCTACGCCTGGGCCGAGGGCGAGGAGGCGCGAAGGGCGTGTCGTCGGGCCGATGACGCGCTCGCGCACGAGATCAGGGTGGTCCACCTCACCTCCAGGAGCGACCACGGCGTTCCGGGTGTTCACGCCGAGCTCCGACGGCTGGGCCACGGCGTGAACCGCAAGCGTGTGGAACGGCTCATGCGCGAACACGGCATCACCGGAGCAACCCGTCGCTGTCGCCGGTCGCCGACCCGCCCGGACAGCCAGGTCCGGCCGGCACCGGACCTGATCGGCCGCGACTTCACCGCAGACCGTCCCGGAACCCGCCTGGTCGGCGACGTCACCTATCTGCCCACCGGCGAGGGCCGGCTCTACCTGGCCTGCTGGCTGGACCTGGCCACCCGTGAGGTTGTCGGTTACGCGATGGCCGACCACCACCGGGCCGATCTGGTCGTCGACGCCCTGCACGTCGACGCCCTGCACATGGCCCACGGACTCGGCCGCCTGGAACCCGGCTGCATTGCGCACAGCGACCGCGAAAGCGAACACACCTCGAATCAATTCCGCGGCGAGATACCCAGGTTGGGCATGCGGGCGAGCACCGGACGCACCGGCTCGTGCTCGGACGCACCGGCTCGTGCTACGACAACGCCGCCGCCGAGAGCTTCTGGGCAGTCCGCAAAACCGAGATCGGCACCCGGGCCTGGCCCGATGCTTCCAGGACCTGACGGCCGATCGCCTCGGCGCCCTCCTGCCGAACTGGACCGACCAGGCCGAGCAGAACGTCCCCGCGCCGATGTGCTCCTTCGTCGGCTTTCTCCGCTACGGCCGGGCCTGGTTCCGTCTCCTGCGGATCCGTACTCTCATCAAGGAACGGCTGATGCAGGCGGCTACAGGCTCGGGAGCGGGGCACAGTGAGATCACCCATCGGGCCGATGCTGCGGTCCTGGCGCGCGCGGAGGCAGAACTGGGATCCCGACATCGTCCGGGCCCTGAAGCTTCCAGTCCCCCGCTCTACTCAAGAGCGCGCTCGTTCGCTCATCCGGCAAAGGGACCTGGAAGGAGCGATCAGCGAAATCCGTGCGGCGGCAGGCTACGACCGACGGGATGCCAGGTGCATCGTACTGGCCCTGATGCATGCCTGGAAGATCCCGTACCACCCGTCCCCGCAGTCTCAAGGCTCGCACCGGGTGACCCACCGCCAGCTACGGACTTGATCGTTCACGGAATCGCGGCCGGAGCCCGGTGAATCCCTGATTGACGACCGATGACCGTTCCTTTACCCGGACGCCGATCGCCCGGAGACCGACCGGGAAACGCCCGAGGACGGCCCGGGGACCGACCGGGGAAGGGCCCCCGGTCGGTCCGCGTCCGGTGGGTCAGGAGGAGGTGGCGTCGGCGCGTTCGACCTGGCTGAGCGGGGCGGCCAGCGACTCCAGGCTGCGGCGTTCGGCCTGGACGCCGAGGAAGGCCTCGACCACGCCCGCGGCGGTCATCAGGGCCGCGCCGATGCAGAACGCGAGCGTGGCGTCGCCGACCACGCCGCTGCTGACCAGGCCGTTGAAGAGCAGGGGGCCGGAGATGCCGCCGGCCGCCGTGCCGACGGCGTAGAAGAAGGCGATGCACAGGGCGCGCGTCTCCAGCGGGAAGATCTCGCTGACCGTCAGGTACGCGGCGCTGGCCCCGGCGGAGGCGAAGAACAGCACGGCCGTCCAGCAGGCCGTCATGGTGGTGGCGCTCAGCGAGCCGTTCTGGAACAGCCAGGCGGTGCCGAACAGCAGGACGCCGGAGCCGATGTAGCTGCCCGCGATCATCGGCTTGCGGCCGACCGAGTCGAAGAAGTGGCCGAGCAGCACCGGCCCGAGGAAGTTGCCGACCGCGATCACCGCGAAGTAGTAGCCGGTGTCGCCCGCCGGGACGTCGAAGAACTGGGTGAGGATCACCGCGTACCCGAAGGTGATCGAGTTGTAGAGGAAGGACTGCCCGATGAACAGCGACAGGCCGAGGATCGTGCGCCGCGGATAGGTGGAGACCAGGGTGCGGGCGATGGTGACGAAGCCGATCGGGCCGCGTTCGCGAATCCGGATCGGCGGCTCGTCCACCGGTGGCAGCGGCTTGCCGGTCTCGCGTTCGACGATCGCCTCGGCGTCGCGGACGATCTCCTCCGCCTCCTCGCCCTTGCCGTGCGTGAACAGCCAGCGCGGGCTCTCCGGGACGTGCCGGCGGACCAGCAGGATCACCAGGCCGAGCACCACGCCGATCCCGAACGCCAGCCGCCAGCCGACGTCGGTGGCGAACAGCGAGGTGTTCAGCAGCGCGATGGAGGCGAACGCGCCGAGCGCCGCGCCGATCCAGAAGCTGCCGTTGACGATCAGGTCGACCCGGCCGCGCACCCGGGCCGGGATCAGCTCGTCGATCGCCGAGTTGATGGCCGCGTACTCGCCGCCGATGCCGAAGCCGGTGAAGAACCGGCAGACGAAGAAGAACCAGGGCGTCCAGGACAGCGCGGTGACGCCCGTCGCGAGCAGGTAGACGGCCAGGGTCAGCATGAACAGCTTCTTGCGGCCCAGCCGGTCGGTCAGCCAGCCGAAGAACAGCGCGCCGCAGCAGGCGCCCGCCACGTAGATCGCGGCGGCGACGGTGGTGACCTGGGCGGTGCTGATCGCGATGCCGCTGCCGGGTTCGGCGAGGCGGGCGGCCAGGTTGCCGACGATGGTGACTTCCAGGCCGTCCAGGATCCAGACGGTGCCCAGGCCGATCAGGATGCGCCAGTGCCAGGGTGACCACGGGAGCCGGTCCAGCCGGGCCGGGACGTCGGTCTCGATGGTGCCGGACCCTCCGGCGGACCCCCCGGCGGCTGCGGTACGGCGTTGCGGTGCGGACATCTCGACCTCCGTCGTCCGGCCGTGTGTCCGGAACCTCCGGACGTGCCGCGGACGCGTCTGCCCGGTGCGCGCGCACGCACACCTGGTCACGATGCACCCGCGTCCGCGCGCCACGCACGGCACCGCACCCCACGCGCCGTACACCGGGCGGTCACGCTGCGGGTTCAGGCCGGGTTCAGGCGGCGGCGATCCGCTCCAGCAGGTCCGGGACGCCGGACAGGCCGCGGTGCCGGGCCAGGGCAGGCAGCGGCCGGAGTCGACGGCGAGGTCGGCGGGGCCCGTCCAGCGGCACCAGGCGGGGGCCGGGTCGGGGGTGGGGGCAGTGAGCGCGTGCTCGGCGGCGGTCAGGTCGCGTCGGCAGGCGGCCCGGTCGCCGAGGGCGGCGTGGGCGCGGGCCCGGCGGAGCAGCAGCAGGGCGCGGCGGTGGGGTGGCGGGTGCCGCTGAGGGCGTAGTCGAGTCGATCGACGGCGGCTGCGGGGCGGCCGAGCCAGGTGGCCCGGTAGGCGGCGTCGGCGAGGACGCCGGCGCAGCGGTCGCGGTCGTCGGCGGCGTGCGCGGGCTGCAGGGCGAGTTCCCACGGGTGTCCGGCGGCGAGGTGGCGGCCCTGGTCGAAGCGGTGCCAGCCGCAGGTGGTGGCGAGGGTTGCGGCCAGCCGGTGCAGGCGCCGTCCGGTGCGTTCGTCGTACCGGCCGGTGCTGATCAGGCTGCGGACGGTGGCGAGTTGGGCGTCCATCCGGCGGTGGGTGCGGGCGCGCTGCTCGGTGGGCAGGGCGGCCAGGGCGTGGCCGCCCTGCTCCAGCCAGGCAACGAAGTCCGCGTCGACCCGGGTGCCACCGAACAGCGCCGCCAGCCGTCCCGGTTCGGTGGCGCCGCCCGGTACGGCGAGCGCGGCCAGCGAGGCGGCGCCGAAGCCCACGAAACTGCGACGGTCCGCGGCGGCTCCCGGTGCGTCTCGGTGCCCGCCCGGCCGGGGGCGGGTGGGGGTCGGGCCGGCCCCGGCACCCCGGCGCCGACCGGGACGACGAGCGTACTGGCTGTCGGGCCCGCCGGGTGCCGGGAACGCCGGTGCCGAACGCTTCCTGACCTCCCGTCACCATTTGCTGACCGGGTCCGACCGTCCGAGTCCGACCGTCCGTTCTGCGAGGCCGCTTTCTTGAGGCGCGGGCAGGCACGGCTGCGCCGCCCCGCTGAAGGGTGCGGGGCGGCGCCGGGGTGCGGTCGGGCGGGTCAGGCAGGAGTGATCCGTCCGCGCCAACCGCCGCTCTCAACGCCGCGGTCCTCGATGAAGGACTTGAAGCGGCCGAGGTCGCCGCGGACCCGGCGGTCGATCATGCCCATGGTGTCGGCGGCGTGTTCGGCCATGCCCTGCGGGTCGTAGTCCATCGCCAGGCGGACCTCGCAGCGGGCGTCGTCCAGCCGGGCGAAGCTGACCGTGCCCATCTGCTGGACGTCACCGCCGACGGTCCGCCAGGCGATCTTCTGGTCCGGCAGCTGGTCGACGATCTCGGTGTCGAACTCCCGGGTCACGCCGGCGATCTTCGTGCGCCAGTGGTTGTGGCGCTCGTCGATCTGCACGACCTCCTCGACGCCGTCCATGAAGCGGGGGAAGTCCTCGAACTGCGTCCACTGGTCGTACGCGGTGTGCAGGGGGACGTCCACCTCGATGGTCTCCTGGACCATGCTCATGCGTTCTCCTCCGTTTCGTTCAGTGGCTCGTACGGCGGGCGGCCGGGGAGGGTCACCATCGGTACCAGCGCGAGCGGCGGCCGCCGGTCCCGGCACCCCGGGCGACGAAGCCGATCAGCCAGAGAATCAGCACGGCGAGTGCGATCCACCACAGCACCTTCACGGCGAATCCCGCGCCGAACAGGATGACGATCAGCAGCAGCACCAACAGCATCGCGAGCACGGTGGTCACCTCCTCGGTCCACGGGCGGCCGCCGAGAGGGGGACGGACGGCGGCCGCCGACCCGCTGCGGGTCTGCCGGGCGTCTGACCGGTTCGTCCGGACTCAAACGTTTTCGCCCGGTTCGGCGGCGAGCACCTCGACGGCGATCAGACAGGTGTCGTCGTCGGTGTCGGCGGTGCTGGTGGTCAGGGCGCGGTCGAGCAGCGCGTCGAGGTCGGCGGCGGGTTCGGCGAGGGTGCGGGTGAGGTGGTCGAGCGGCTCCTCGACGGACCGGTCGCGCCGTTCGATCAGGCCGTCGGTGTGGAGCAGCAGGACGTCGCCGGGGCGCATGGCGAGGTGGTGCTCCCGGTAGTCGGGGTGCTCGGTGGCGCCGAGCAGGATGCCGTGCGGCACCGGGAGCGGGCGGGAGGTGCGGTCGGGCGGCAGGACGGCCTGTTGCAGGCGCAGGGCGAGCAGGTGGCGTTCGGCGGACTCCTGGCGGCTGTCGGCGAGGCTCTCGGTGGTGGCGGCGAGCGCGGTCCCGGTCCAGTGCTGGGCGGGGACGTCCTGGAAGGCGCCGCGGACGGCGGCGGTGCGCCCGCTCGGGTCGGGGACGGGTTCGGCGACCAGCCGGACGTAGTGGGTGTAGCTGCTGAGGTGCCGCATCCGGAACACCGCGGAGCCCGGACGCCCGTTGCCCACGGCCGAGTTGACCATCCGGCGGACGGTCTGCTCGTCGTCGGGGTGGACGTGCGCGGGCAGGGCGGCGAGCGGGACGGGCGCGGTGCCGACCTCGCGGGTCACCCGGGTCACCTCGGCGTTCAGCCGGGCCAGCCGCTCCGTCATGTCGTTGCACACGCCGGAGACCTCACCGAGCACGCCCGGCGCGGCCCCGGCGAACGGGACCGCTCGTTGCTTCGACTGTGGCAATTCCGCGTTCAGGGTTCCGCCGGAGGACGGACGATCTCCAGCCACACCGTCTTGCCGCCGCCCGCCAGCGGCTCGCTGCCCCAGGCGGTGGCCAGCCGGTCGACCACCCGCAGCCCGTACCCGCCGGGCCGGGCGGGTGACCGGGGCGGACGCAGCACCGGCGGCCGGTCGTCGGCGTCCCGGACGGCGACCCGCAGCAGCGGTCCGTACCTGGTCAGTTCCAGCAGGTAGGGGCCGGCGGCGTGCTGGCAAGCATTGGTGACCAGTTCGCTGGTCATCAGCAGCACGTCCTCGGCGACGGCCCGGGTGTCGGCGTCCGGCGCGGGCAGCCAGCCCCAGGCCCGCAGCGCGTCGCGGGCGAACTCCCGGCCCCGCGCGACGGTGCCGGGCGCGCCGGTCAGCGACAGGTCGCGCCGGTCGGTGTCGGGCCGCCGCGGCCGGACGGGACGGCCGACGGAGCTGCCGACGGGTCGGTGGGCCGGGTGGGCCGGGCGGGCGGTCATCACGGGGCTCCGATCGCATCGTCCACACCGCCCGCACCGGGCGGCGGCCCCGCCTCCGCCCCCGGGCCCGTACCCGCACCCGTATCCGCACCCGTCCCCGGGTCCGGCACCACGTCCGCCCTCGCGTCCGGCACCGGCGCCGCCAGCGCCTGCTCGACGTCGGGGTGCACGTCCAGCACCTCGTTCGCGCCGGTGATCTCCAGCATCCGGGCGACCACCGGCCCGGGCGCGGCCAGCATCAGCGGCAGGCCGGCCCGGTTGGCGGCGGCCTGGGCGCGCAGCAGCAGGTTGAGGCCGGTGGAGTCGCAGAAGGCCAGGCCGCCGCAGTCCAGCACCAGCCGTGCGGGCGGGTCGGCGACGGCCCGCTCCAGGACTTCGCGCAGCGGGCCGACGCTGTCGTGGTCGAGTTCGCCCTCGGGCCGCACCACCAGCGCTCCGGGCGGGCGGCGCAGCGCGACGGTGAGCAGGGCGCCGGGGCCGGTGACCGGTTGCGCGTCCACGGATCGCACACCTCCTGCCGTACGGGTGTCGAGTTCCTTCCGCCCGGGCTCTTCCGCTCCGGGGCCCCTCCGCTCCCGGTCCGCCGCCCCTGGACGACCACCGGGTCCGCGGCCGTCCCACCAGCCTCGCGGCTACCCGGGCGGACCGGAGCTCAATCAGCGGCCCCGGCCCGGGCGGCCGTGTCGGCGGCCGTCCCCTCGATGTGCTCGCGCAGTCCGGCGAGGGTGGTGGCGAGGATGCGCGAGACGTGCATCTGGGAGACGCCGATCTCGGCGGCGATCTCGCTCTGGGTGAGCCCGCCCCAGAAGCGCAGCAGCAGGACGGTGCGCTCGCGTTCGGGCAGTTGGTTGAGGAAGGGCTTGGCCATCACCCGGAGTTCGGCGACCTCCAGTTCCGGGTCGCAGCTGCCGAGCCGGTTGACCAGGGCGCTGCCGGCGTCGTCGGGGTCGTCGTCGCGCAGCGAGTCGAGCGAGTCGCAGCGGCACAGCCGTCCGGCTTCCAGGCCCTCGGCGGCCTCCTCCTCGGTGACGTGGAGTTCCGCGGCGAGTTCGGCGGTGTCGGGCAGCCGGCCGAGGGACTGTTCGAGCCGGTCGGAGGCGTGGACGGCCGCCAGGTAGCGTTCCTGCACGCTGCGCGGGACGCGCAGCGGCCAGGAGGTGTCGCGGAAGAAGCGCTTGATCTCGCCGGAGATGGTGGGGATCGCGTAGGTGACGAACTCGACGCCGCGGTCCGGGTCGAAGCCGTCGACGGCCTTGATCAGGCCGACGGTGCCGACCTGGATGATGTCGTCGAGGTCCTCGGGGCGGTGCCGGAACCGGGCGGCGACGAACCGCACCAGCGGCATGTTCAGCTCGATCAGGGTGCCCCGGACGTAGCTGTGGGCGGGGTCCTCGGGGGGTAGTTCGGCGAGCCGGTGGAACAGCGCGTCGCTGAGCCGGCGGGCCTCGTACTTGCCCATGGCGCGCATCTCGCGCCGGGTGGGCCGGTGCATCGGGTCGACCTCGACCGGTTCGGCGGCGGTCGCGAGGGTGGGCGTAGTGGTCACGGGGAGTCATCTCCCGGGTACGGTGGGGGCCTGCCTCGGCGACCCGGCGGACGGGGCGCACCGCGTGCCGGGCGGTGGGGACCGTCCGGTGCACGCGGCGGGCCGCGCGGCGTCGGGTCGGCGGCGGGGCGGGCGGAGAACCGTGGAACCCGGCTTCTTCAGGCGACGGCTCCCGGCACGCGGCGCACGACTCGCGGCTCTGGGCTCGCGACTCTCTGCTCACATACCGTGATGTGGCGACCCCTGGGGTCGGCCGCGCCGAGCGGTGTGCGCTCGGTGCGGCCTCCTGTTCCTACCCCTGCCCGGCCGTTCCGAACCGGATTCACCCGATTCCCTCTGGTTCGGCCCTCCCGGGACGGGTATGCGCGTCGGGTGACCTGTCCGGCGACGAAAGGAGTCCCACCATGCCCGCCGGATCGAGCCCCAAGCGGGAACGCCAGTACGAGCACATCAAGGAGAGCGAGCTGGAGCGCGGCGCCAGCCGGGAGCGCGCCACCGAGATCGCCGCCCGCACCGTCAACAAGGAGCGCGCCCGGCACGGCGAGAGCCGCACGGCCAGCCGCAGCTCCACGCACGACGTCTCCTCCGGGCACCGGGGCGGCAAGCGCTCGCACCGCGGGGCCGGGGGGCCGACGTACGAGCAGCTGTACAACGAGGCGCGGCAGCGCGGGATCAAGGGCCGCTCGAAGATGAACAAGGGCCAGCTCGAACACGCACTGGGACGGTGACCGGCGATGACCACGACGACCGCAGCGACCACGACGACCGCGATGACCATTCCGATGCCCGTCGACCCGGACGTCCGACCGCCTGAGCCGCCGGACGCGCCGCCCCGCCCGACCGACCCGCCCGACCCGCAGCCGCCGAACCCGGGCCCGCCCGGCCCCGGCCGACCCGACCCGGTTCCGGACCCGCAGCCGCCGGGGCCCGGCCCCGACCCGTCTCCCGAGCCCACTCCGCAGCCCAGCCCGATCCCCTAAGGGCCCCGGCGGCCCTGACCGGGCCGCCTCCCCGACCGGCCGAGCGCCGCGCCGGTCGGGAAGCCGGGCAACGGCTGGGCAACGACCGGGCACGGACGGGCAGTTGCGGGGTTCCGGCGCGGCCGGGCCGGGTAGGGCGCCCTGCGGCGGAATGATCCGGGGGCGGGGGGTCGGATGGGCTGGGTCCGGTGGCTGGGGCCGACCTGGCCGTGGCGGGCGGCGGGCGGGTTCGCCGTGCTGTGGCTGGCGGCCGTGGCGGTGGCGACCTGGCTGCTGCTGGGCGGTCAGGCGCTCGCGATGAGCGGCCTGTTGGGGCCGACCGGCAGCTACACGGCCTCCCACTGTCACGAGGAGTTCGAGAGCACCGACGTCAGCTGCGAGGGCCGCTACACGCCCTCGTCCCCGGTCGGGGCGCCGTCGCGGCCGATGGTGCTGCGCGGCGCCCCCGATGCGTACCGGGTCGGCGGCCGGCTGGACGTCCGGGAGGTCGGCGGCCGGGCCTACGCGCCCTCGCCGGTCGCCGCCGGGGAGTATCTCGCCTTCAGCGGGTGGATGGCCTCCACCCTGGGCATGCCCGCCGTGTGGCTGCTGGCCTGCGCCCGCAAGGGACGCGCCGCGAGCGGCGACGGCTACGTCTTCGCCTGGCTGGCGATCCTGTTCCTGGTGTGCGTCCTGGGCGTCGTCGTGCTGCCGCTGTTCTGGCTGATGTCCGTGATCCGCGGCTGAGGCCCCGACCCGCGCCCGCCGCGCCCGGCGCTCGGCCGGTCCCGGGGAACCCGGGGTGACGCCCGATCAGCCGCCGTGCGCCGCGCCGTCCCCGTGCACCGCACCGTCCCCGCGCCCCGCGCCGCCGCCGTGCGCCAGGTGACCCCCGTGCGCGAGGTGGCCTCCGTGCGCGAGGTGACCCCCGTGCGCGAGGCGGTCGCGGGCGGTGCGGCCGCGCCGTTCGATCGGGAGGACGCCGGTGGCGGCGGCGAGGCCGTAGGGGGGCATGTCGCCGTAGATGGACTCGTAGTTGCCCGGCGGGACGACGTACGTCTCGTGCCAGATGCCCACGTGCTGGCGGGACTTGCGCTCCAGCCGGTTGACCGTCGCCCAGGCCGGGCGGTGCAGCTTGTCGGCGGCGGTGGCGTAGGCGAGCAGCTTCTCCACCGACTCCCAGTACTGGACCACGTAGAAGGTGCGCGGCGAGCCGAGCAGCAGCCGGTACCCGAGCAGCCCGCTCTCCGGGTCGCGGGAGAGTTCGCGCAGCATCCGCGGCATCGCGAGGAACACCGGCAGCCAGTGGTGCGGGCCCCGGAAGTGGTTGATCCGCATGCCGGTCAGGAAGAGGACGACGTCCCCCTCCGCGGCGGCGGTCGTCCGGCCGGGCATCGGTTTCGCGCGCACGGTGTTCCCCCTCGTCGTCGCCGGGCCCTCCCATGATTGGATAGCCCCGCTCACCAACTTCATTGGATAGTGGCACTCATCAACGGAGGGCACAAGGGCATGCGCCTGGCGGATCTCGGCGAACGGAGCGGCGTGCCGCTCGCCACGGTCAAGTACTACCTGCGCGAGGGGCTGCTCCCGCCCGGCCGCCGGATCAACGCCACCCAGTCCGAGTACGACGAGTCCCACCTGCGGCGGCTGCGCCTGGTGCGGGCGATGATCCAGGTGGGGCGGATTCCGGTGGCCACCGTCCGGGAGGTGCTGGCGCACGTCGACGACGACTCGCTGGGCCGCACCGTCCGGCTCGGCGCCGCGCTCTGGGCCCTGCCGCACCCCGCCGAGGAGACCCCCGGCACCCCGCCGGACGTCGAGGACCCGTCCCGGGCCGCCGCGCTGCTGCTGGTGGACGAACTGCTGGACCGCCTCGGCTGGTCCACCGCCCGCGAACTCGGCGCCCTCTCCCCCGCCCACCGCGCCCTGGTCTCCACCCTGGCCACCCTGCACCGGCTCGGCTACCCGCTCGGCGCCGACGACCTGCTGCCCTACGCCCGCACCATGGAGCAGGCCGCCGTCCACGACCTCGACCGGACCGACCTGCTGCCCACCGACCGCGAGCGGGCCGAGTACGCCGTCGCCTCGGCCGTCCTGTTCGAACCCGTCCTGCTCAACCTCCGCCGCCTGGCCCAGTCCGAGGAGTCGAGCCGCCGCCACGGCCTGTGACGCGACACCGAACGGGCCGGGCGGCCGACGCGTACGGGCGCCCGGGTGACGCGTACGGGCGCCCGGCCCGGGGTAGGCGGACCCGTCGACGCCCCCTACCGGAAGCAGGTGCCGCCGATGGCGTGCCGGATCAGTGAACTCGTCCTGGGCTGCCGCGAACCCGAGGTGCTGGCGCGCTTCTGGTGCGAGGTGCTGGACTTCGTGGTGCTCGACCGCACGGCCGACGGCGGCATCGAGATCGGCCCGCGCGAGGGCTTCGGCGGCGCGCAGCCGACCCTCTTCCTGAGCCCCGAGGCCGAGCCGCACCCGGGCCTGCCGCGCCTGCACATCGACGTCAGCGCCACCGACCGCGACCAGGACGCCGAACTGGAGCGCCTGCTCTCCCTCGGCGCCCGCCCGGCCGACATCGGCCAGACCGGCGAGGAGTCCTGGCACGTCCTGGCCGACCCGGAGGGCAACGTCTTCTGCCTGCTCAGGACGCGGATCAAGGAGCTCTGACCGGCGCCCCGCCGCCGTCCGCCGCGGCTCCGGGCGAAAATCCTCCCGGAGCCGCGATGAATTTCCCGCGCGCCGCCGGTACGTACCGGTGAGCCCCCCGGACCCGGTGGGGCCGACCGAGAACGAGCGCGAGGGAGAACTCCGATGTCGGACAACCGTGCGGCGGACGTCGCCGCGATCCAGGCCGTACTGGCCGCGTCCTACCGGGCCTGGGAGGCCGGGGACGCCGAGGCGATGGTCGCCGACTACACGGCGGACGCCACCGCCATCCTGCCCGGCTCGCTGCGCGACGGCCGCGAGGCCGTCCGGGCGGACATGGCCCGGGCCTTCGCCGGCCCGCTGAAGTCCACCTCGACCTGGAACCGCACGCTCGGCGTCCGCTTCCTGGGCCGGGACGCCGCACTCGTGGTCAACGAGTCGGGCATCCTGTTCGACGGGGCGAGCGAAGTCCCCGAGGACCGGAAGGTCTACGCGACCTGGGCGCTGGAGAAGCGCGACAGCCGCTGGCTGATCGCCGGCTACCACAACAGCCCGGTGCACGTGCCCGCCCACTGACGGACGCCGACGGGCGACCGGCGGCCCGCACCGGCGGGCGCGGGCCGCCGCACCGCCCACCGGCGGAGAACGAACCGGCAGACGGCACCAGCAGAGAGCACCGGCAGACGGCACCGGCAGAGAGCCACGGCAGGCCGGCGGCCCGCATCGGCGGATGCGGGCCGCCGGCCTGCCGCGTGGCGGGACCTCGCCGCGCGGCCGGTCGGCGGACCGGGGCTGATTCGTTCCGGGGCCCGCTGGGCAGACGCCCGCCGACCAGGAGCATCGGAGCAAGCGAAAGGACCTGAACCATGCTGCTGCTCGGAATCCTGCTGTTCGCCGCGTCCGGCGCGTTCGCCGGCCTGCTGATCGCCGACAACCTCGGCGGCGGCCCCGAGACCGGCGTCACCGTGCTCGGCCACCAGATCGCCACCATGAGCACCCTGGGGGCCTTCCTGGCCGGTCTGGCCCTCGCCCTGCTCTTCTGCGCCGGCCTGGCGCTGGTCGGCGGCGGGCTGCGGATGCACCGCCGCCACCGCCGGGCCGTCCCGGCGGACGCCGCGGTGGTACCGGAGCGCACCGACGACCCGGCCGCCGACGGCTACACCACCGGCGGGTCCACCGCCACCACCGGCGGGTCCACCGCCACCCGGCCCACGCGCGGCCGCCCGCGCCACCGCTTCACGCACTGAGGTTCACGCACTGAGAGGTTCACGCACTGGGGTTCACGCACGGAGAGGTTCACGCGCCGGGTTCCACGCGCCGAGGCACCCGCCCGGCGGGCGGAAGTCCCGGGCCCGGCCCGCCGGTTCAAGGACAGGTCAAGTGGAGGTTCCGTCAGGACAAAGCGGATAGCGGCCGGTCGACCCCCGCGGACTTCCGCCGGGAAGGACCGTCCGCACCCGGACCCGGAATGCCCCGCCCGCCCCGCTCCCGCCCGGGCGCCCGGCGCCGGGGCATTCGCCGCTCACCTTCAACTCCCGCTACCACCAGTGCAGTTGGCCGATCTCACTCTCCCTCCCCACATCCGGTGAATTCCGACCGGATTCGCAGGAAACACCCAGGATCCCGCCACCGCGGCAATTGCGGGTAGGCTTCCCCGAATTGCGCCGACCCGACGGACCCGACGGTCCGGTCGGGGCGGTACGGGGAAACGATGGGGGAGCCGTGGCTCAGGGAACGTTCCAGGTGGAGGTCGACGAACTCGGCCTGGTGTCGAAGGAGCTCGCCGAGGCGAACAACAGCATGGGCGGGGCGATGCACGCCCTGGGGCGGACCTCCCCCCAGGTGACCGGGCACCGCGCGCTGGACGGTGCCTGCGCCTCGTTCGCCGAGGACTGGAAGTACGGGCTGAAGCAGCTCAACGAGACGCTGCACGCGATCAGCGAGGGCCTGGACGTGACCGTGCGGGCGTACCGGGAGACCGACGAGCTGGTGCGCCGGGTGATGGCGGGGGAGGCCGTCTGATGTCGATCCTGATGCCCGGATGGGCCGCACCGACCGACCGCGACGGCTTCGACGCGCTGGGCTTCGACCCCGCACCCGGCAACCTGCCGGGCATCGACGAACTGGTCCGGGACCTCCAGCAGGCCGCGCGCGAGCTGGAGGACGCCCGGGTCAGCGTGAACCGGGCGTCCTGCGGCGGCGGCGCCTGGCAGGGCGAGGCGGCGGACGCGTTCTCCGCCCGGATCGCCAAGCTGCCGGGCCAACTGGACGTCGCCCACGCCTCGTTCGACTCCGCGTACACCGCACTGGCGGGCTGGCGCGACCAGCTCGCCGGTCTGCAGCGCACCGCCGCCGACCAGGAGGAGCAGGCCCGGGCGGCCAAGGCCCGGCGCGACCGGGCCGCCGACAACCCGGACCTGAAGCTGGCCGGGGTGCTGTTCATGGACGACGAGCAGCTCGCGGACGCCGAGACCCGGCTGCGCAAGGCCGACGCCGAACTCCGGGCCGCCGACGCCGACTTGCAGGGCATCGTCGCCCGGGCCGAGGCGCTGCGCGCCGAGCACGACCAGCTGGCCCAGGAGGCCGCTCGGGTGGTGGCCCGGGCCGGCGAGCAGGCGCCCGACGGGCCGGGCTGGTTCGCCAAGCTGATGGACAGCGTGAAGCAGGTCGCCCAGGCGCACATCCAGCTGGCCAAGGACGCCATGGAGTGGGCCAAGGCGCACGCGAACGCCATCGCGGCGGTCGGCGACCTGCTCTCCAACGCGAGCACCCTGGTCGGCCTCGGCTCGATCGCCCTGGCCGGCGCGGGCCTGGTGTTCCCGCCGCTGGAGGTCGGTGCGGCCGCGCTGAACGCCGTCTCCATGGGCCTGTCCGGCGCCGCCCTGGTCACCCACGGCGTGGCGGCGGCGGCCGGGGCGGACGTGCCCCCGCTGAGCTTCGCGGTCGACGTGATGGGCATGGTCCCGGTCATCGGCGAGGTCGGCAAGACCGGGAAGCTCGCCGCCTCGCTGTTCGCCCGGGAGACGATCGGCAACGGCGTCGCCCTCGGCGCCACCGGCATCTCGCTGAGCGGCTGGTCCCAGGACGCCAGCGGGCTCCAGCAGTTCCTCCCCCGGGACGGCGGCCAGTGGGGCGAACTCCTGCTCGGCGGCCCGCTGCTGGTCGGCCTGGACAACGCCTGGCACGACGGCTCGGAGAAGGACAAGGCCGCCCGGGGCGGGAACTGACGGTGCGCCGGACCACCCTCCCGGCCGGGCCGGGGCCCGCTTCCCCCGCCCGGCCGGGGCCCGCCCCCGGGGAGCCTGCATGGACCTGACCCGCACCGCCCTACTGCTCGACGGCCGGGGCACGGTCGACGAACTGCTCAACTCCTTCACCCTGGACGAGCCCGGGCTGCGCTGGCTGTGCTGGCTCTACGGCTACCGGCTGGAGCAGCTCCGGCAGGTCGGCCGCACCCACCACAAGCGGATGCTCGCGGTGCTCGACCAGGACCCGGTCGCGCGGGCCCGGGCGGCCTGGATGCGCGCCCCGGACCTGCGTCCCGGCGCGCCCGCCCCGGTGCCGTGGACCTCCCCGCACACCGGCGCCCCGGCGCCCTGGACCCCGCCGGGCTGGCTCCCCGGCTGCGGGCCGCTGCGACCGGCGGCCGACCGGATGCCCCGGGCCACCGCCGAACAGGTCCGCGCCGACCACCACCCGGCGGGGCTGCTGGTGATCGGCGGCGGGCTCGGCGTCGTCGCGGCGGCCCTGGCGCCCGGCGCCCCGGTGCTCGCGGCGGTCCTCGGCGTCGTCGCGCTGGCGTTCCTGGCCGGCTACCTGCCCGCCCGGAACCACCGCGACCGGCTGCTCGCGGCGGCCGCCGACCGGCGTCCCCCGTACGACCCGCCCCCGGGCGGCCCGCCGCCTCCCCCTCCCCCGCCGCCTCGCTGAGTCGTTCCCGACGCCCCGTACGACCCGCCCATACCCGTGAGGAAGACCGTTGACCGGCAGCACCGTGGAGTCCGTGGAGACCGTGGAGTCAGTGGAGACCGTGGAGTTCGACGTCCCGCCCGAGTTCGTGCCGTTCGAGCCCGCCGACGACGTGGACGACGCCTACGAACTGGTCCTCGCCCGGCTCGGACCGGCCGCCGAGGGCCTCCCCCCGGTCCGGCGGCAGGCCCTGACCGCGCTGTACGCGGCCGGTTCGGCGGCGCTCACCGAGGCGGGCGTGCTCTGGTCCGGCACCTGCGTCGGCACCATCGGCGACCGCCTGTCCACGGCGACGCTCACCGTCACCGCGCTGGACACCGAGGACGAGACGCCACAGGCCACCGCCGCCGCCGGACTCGTCGCGATCCTCACCCCGCGCGAGCTCCCCGGCCAGCCGCAGCCCTCGCAGCCCTCGCAACCCACCCCGCAGCTGCGGCGGTTCGACGCCCCGGCCGGTCCGGTCGTGATCACGCTGGAGCAGCAGCCGGGCTGGCAGCTGAGCGCCGAGCAGAGCGTCCCGCTGCTCTCCGCCAAGGCGTACCTGCCGATGCCGCCCGCCCTCCGGGGGGTGCTGATCCTCGAACTCAGCACCCCGGACGTCGACAACTGGTCGGAGGTCTACGCCCCGCTGCTGGTCCGGGTCGTCCGCAGCGTCCGCTTCCCGACAGCGGCGGACCCGACCCCGGCCGCCGCCGCACCGGCCCCCGCCGCCGCACCGCCCCCGCCCACCGACGACCCGTTCGGCACCCGGCTGAACTGACCCCTCACCGCCGTCCCCACCGTCGCCGTCGCCGAGTTGCGGCTTGAGGAGGCGCCCGGCGAGCAGCCGGTGGTAGGCGCCGGTGGCGATCAGGGCACCGGTGGCGAGCGCGCCGAGGGCGACGGTGACCACGTACAGGCCGCGTTCGAAGCCGCTGAGGGCGGTGAAGCGCGGCATGGAGACCACGCTCAGCAGGAAGCCGAACAGGATCTGCGCACCGGTCTGCGCGACCCGGATCTCCTGGAGCGGTTCGGTCCAGCGCCGGTCCGCACGTTCGTTCGGGGTCTCGTGCCGCCCGAGGTACTGCTCGGACATCCTGGCCGCCCCCTTCCTCCCCACGCGTCCCCCCGCCCGGGAACGGCGGAAAACGGCGGGTGTGGGGCGCGGTGCCCGGGGTAGACGGGGGCACGCACCGGAACAGGCCCGGGCCGTGGGGGCCCGGTCGGGAGGAGGCGACGGGATGGCAGCGGACGGCGCGGCCGCACTGTTCGACGTGGACGGCACCCTGGTGGACACCGTCTACCTGCACACCCTCGCCTGGTGGCAGGCGTTGGCGCAGTACGGCCACGAAGTGGACGCGGCCCGGATCCACCGGGCCATCGGCATGGGCAGCGACCAGTTGCTCGACCACCTGCTCGGGGACGACCGGGACCGCTCGGAGGACGACGCGGTCGAGGCCGCGCACCTCGCGCTGTACGCCCAGCACTGGCCGGGCCTGCGGGCCTTCCCGGGGGCGGGCGACCTGCTGCGGGAGTGCGCCGGGCGGGGGTGGCGGGTGGTGCTGTCGACGTCCGCCTCGGGACGCGAGCTGGAGGTGCTGCGCCGGGTGCTGGACGCCGACGACGCGGTGCACGCGGTGGCGCACTCGGACGGGGTGGCGGCCTCGAAGCCCGCCCCCGACCTGGTGCACCGGGCGCTGGAGCAGGCGGCCGCGCGGGCGGACCGGTCGGTGTTCGTCGGCGACAGCGTGTGGGACGTCGAGGCGGCGGGGCGGGCCGGGACGCCGTGCGTGGGCGTGGAGACCGGCGGTTTCGCCGCCGCGGAACTGCGCGGCACGGGCGCCGTCGAGGTGCACCCCTCGGTCGGCGCGCTGCTGGACGGCCTGGACGACAGCGTCCTCGCGCGCCCCGGGGCGGGTGCCCGGTGAACGGAACGCGGACGGCCGCCGACCGGCCCCGACGGGTCGACCCCCTGGTCCGCCGGCTGGGCTACCGCACGCGGGCCGCGTCCTGGACGGCCCTGTGCGCCCTGTGCGCGCTGCTGGGCCCGGCCGCGGTCACGCTCACCGGCCCGGACGCGGTCGCACTGCCCGGGCCCGGGCCGATCCCGCGCGATCCCTCGGACGGTCGTTCAATGACGGTCCGGTGATCTCCCCGGCGAGGCCCCGTCAGGACCCTTGCCCCCGCCCCGCCCGGCCCCGCTCGGCCCGTCGCCGCCCCGTCCGGCCCCGCTCCGCCCGTCGCCGCCCCGCACGTCGCCACCCTGCCCGTCGCCGTCCCGCAGTTCGCGGAACACCGCCCAGCCCACCGACAGCACCGGCACCGCGACGGCCGCGCCGACGATCCCGCCGAGGGTGCCGCCGACGGCCACCGCCAGGGCGACCGCGACGGGGTGCAGCCGGACGGCCCAGCTCATCACCAGGGGGTGCAGGACGTGGCCCTCCAGCTGGCCGATCACCACGATCAGGGCCAGCACCAGCAGCGCGGTGACCGGGCCCCGGGTGGCGAGGGCGACCAGGGAGGCGACGGCCAGCGCGATCGGCGAGCCGACCAGCGGGATCAGCGCGGCCAGGAACTCCAGCCCCGCGAGCGGCACCGCCAGCGGGACGCCGAGGACCGCCAGCATCACGCCGACCAGCACCGCGTTGGTGCCCGCGACCAGGAACAGGCCCCGGGTGTACCCGGCGAAGGTGCGCCACGCGGCGTGCCCGGCCCGGTTCCAGCGGGACGCGTTCCGGGACGGCAGCAGGTCGGTCGCCCAGTGCCACATCCGTTCCCCGGAGTGGGTCAGGAAGACGGCGCAGAAGAGCGCGAGCGCGAGGGCGGCGACCGCCTCGACCAGCCATCCCGCGCTGGTGAGGGCGGTGGACAGCACGGCCTGCCGGTGGGTGCTGATCAGGTCGCCCAGCCGCTGCCGCAGATCGGTCAGGGTGCCCGGTGCGGCGTGCAGCGGCGGCCCCTCCAGCCACTGCTCCAGCCGGTCGACGCCGTCACGCACCTGCCCGCCGAGCTGGTCCGTCTGCGCCCGGACCACCAGCACGGCCAGCAGTGCCAGCCCGGCGATCAGCAGCAGCGCGCCCAGCAGGGTGAGCAGCACGGCCAGGGCGCGCGGCATCCGGCGGGCCAGCAGGTCGACCGGCGGGCGCAGCACGGCCGTGATCACCAGCGCGACGAACACCGCCACCACCGGCAGGATCAGTCGGCTGACCAGCAGGTAGCCCGCGTAACCGGCCACCGCCACCACCAGCAGCCGCCAGGCCCGCCCCGCCGCCCGCTCCAGCGCGCTCCCCCGCCACCCGCCCGGCCCCGCCCCCGGAACCGACCCCGAACGGACGGCCGGCACCCGCGGCGCCCGCCCGGCCCGGCCACCGTACGGCCGACCGTTGTACGACCGACCGCCGTACGACCGACCCCCGTACGGTCGGCCCCCGTACGACCGGCCGCCGTGCGGTCGGCCGTCGTGCGGCGCGGGTGCGTACCGCCCCGACCGTCGCGCCCCACCACCAGCGTGCTGCCCGCCCGCGCGGGACCCAGGTCCTGGCATCAGCTCACCACCTCCGGCCGTACCGTCTGCCCGGCGGGGGCCGTTCCACCCCCGCCACCCCGCCGCCCCGCCACCCCGCCCCGGCGGCCCCGGAGCCGGGCCGTTCCGGTGCCCCGGAGCCGAACCGTCGCGGTGCCCCGGGGCCGGGCCGTCGCGGTGCGCCGTTTCGGGGCGGGCGGTGGCGGACAGACGCGGCGCATGAACGCGCTACCGGCCTCCGCCGTCGTCCCCGCCCGGCCCGGGCCCGGGCCGGGGGTCCGGCGGCGGTACCTGCTGTGCCCGCCCGAGCACTTCGCGGTGGAGTACGCGATCAACCCGTGGATGGACCCGGACCGGCCGGTGGACCGGGCCGTGGCGCTGCGGCAGTGGCGGGCCCTGGCCTCGGTGCTGCGCTCGCTCGGCCACCGGGTCGACCTGCTGGCGCCGGAGCCCGGCCTGCCCGACATGGTGTTCACCGCGAACGGGGCGACGGTGGTGGCCGGCCGGGTGCTGGTCGCGCGCTTCCGCCACCCGCAGCGCGCGGGCGAGTCGGCGGCGCACCGGCGCTGGTTCGAGGCCGCCCGGTTCCCCCGGGTGCGCACCGCCACCGAGGTGAACGAGGGCGAGGGCGACCTGCTGGTGGCCGGGCCGCGCATCCTCGCCGCCAGCGGTTTCCGCACCACCACCGCCGCCCACCGGGAGGCCCAGCGGGTGCTCGGACTGCCGGTGGTCTCCCTGCAGTTGACCGATCCGCGCTACTACCACCTGGACACCGCGCTGGCCGTGCTGGACGACACCCGGGTGATGTACTACCCGGACGCGTTCGCCCCGCCCGCCCGCCGACTGCTGCGCCGCCTGTACCCGGACGCGATCCTGGCCCGCGCGCCGGACGCCGCCGCGTTCGGCCTGAACGCCATCAGCGACGGCCGCCACGTGGTGCTGCCGGCCGCCGCCCGGGGCCTGGCCGAACAGCTGCGGGCGGCGGGCTTCGTCCCGGTGCCGGTCTCGCTCCCGGAGCTGTTGAAGGCCGGTGGCGGCCCCAAGTGCTGTGTGCTGGAAGTCCGTTCGGCCCGGGGGCCCTGCCCCGGCGCCGAACCCGGCCTCCGGGATCGGCGCCCGGGCCCCGGAGACGAGGAACGAGGAGCGAGGTGAGAACCGTGCCGACCGCCACCCGCCCGAACTCCGGTGCGCCGCCGCTGCCTTCGGCCCGCGGCCCGCTCTCGGACACCGTCCTCGCCGCCCTGCGCCGACCCGCCCCGGCGCACCTCTCGCCGCCACCGCTCGACGACCTGGCGGACCCCTGGGGCGAGGACCTCCAACTCGCCCTGTACGTCTGCTACGAGCTGCACTACCGGGGCTTCGCGGCGGTCGACGACGCCTGGGAGTGGTCGCCGCCGCTGCTCGCCCTGCGCGGCTGGATGGAACGCTCCTTCCTGGCCGCGCTGCGCCGCGAGGTGGGCGAACCGCCGCCGCTGGCAACCGTGTTGGCCGACCTGCTGGCCGAACCCCCGGACGGCGACGGGCCCTCGTACCACCTGCTGACCACCGGCACCCGGCTGCAGGCCCGCGAGTACCTGGTGCACCGCTCGACGTACCACCTGAAGGAGGCCGACCCGCAGATGTGGGCGGTGCCCCGGCTGCCGAACCCGGCGAAGGCCGCGCTGGTCGCCGTGCAGTACGACGAGTACGGCGCGGGCCGACCGGAGCGGGCGCACGCCGAGCTGTTCGCCGCGATGATGGCCGACTTCGGCCTCGACCCGGCGTACGGCGCCCACCTGGACGCGGTGCCCGCACCCGCCCTGGCCGTGGTCAACACGATGTCGCTGTTCGGCCTGCACCGTTCCCTGCGGGCCGCGCTGGTCGGACAGTTCGCGGCCGTGGAGATCACCTCCCCGCCCGGCGCGGCCCGGCTCGCCACCGCCTTCGAGCGGCTCGGCGCCTCGCCGCGCGGCACGCTCTTCTACCGGGAGCACGTCCTCGCCGACGCCGTCCACGAGCAGCTGGTTCGGCACACCGTGATCGAGCCGCTGCTCGCCCGGCCCCCGGAGTGCTCCGAGCGGGATATCGCCTTCGGCGCCCTGGCCTACGCCCGGGCCGAGGACCGGCTCGCCGACCACCTGATGGCCGCCTGGCGCTCCGGCACCTGCTCGCTGCGCACGCCCCTGCCCGAGGAGCCCCTGCCCGAGGAGCGCCCGACCGGGGAGCGCCCGGCGGAAGAGCCGTTCCGGCGACCGTCCCAAGGAGCCCCACGATGAACCCGACGGACCCGACGGACCCGACGGGCGCGACGGGCGCGACGGGCGCGAGGAGCACCGCGGGCGGCGGCGCCGGGGCGTTCCTGCGCCTGCTCGACCAGCCGGTGTACGTGGTCACCGCCGAGGCCGGGGGCGACCGGGCCGGCTGCCTGGTCGGCTTCGGCTCGCAGTGCTCGATCCGTCCGGAGCGGTTCGCCGTGTGGCTGTCGCACGCCAACCACACCCACCGGGTCGCGGCGCGGGCGACGGCGCTGGCCGTCCACCTGCTGCCGCCCGACGACGCGGGGACGGCCCTGGCCCGGCTGTTCGGCGAGTACACCGGCGACGAGGTCGACAAGTTCGCGCGGGCGGCCTGGCGTCCGGGCCCGGCCGGGGTGCCGGTGCTCGCAGGGGCGGCCGCCTGGTTCGTCGGGCGGGTGGTCGGCCGGATCGAGGGCGGCGACCACACCGGGTTCCTGCTCGACCCGCTGGCGGACGGCACGGACGCACCGCCGCCGCCCGCCGTCCTCACCCTGCGGGACGTCTCCGACCTCGACCCGGGACACCCGGCGTGAACGCCCCGCCGAGCCGTCGACCACCGCCACTGCTCCGCTTCGGCGTCGAGGAGGAGTTCCTGCTGACCGGGCCGCGCAGCCGGATCACCGTGCCGGCCGCCGAGGCGGTGGTGACGGACGCCGCCCGGACGCTCGGGCCGCGCGCCCAGTACGAGTTCCTGGCCACCCAGGTGGAGGGCTGCACCCGGCCGGTCGGCACCGTCACCGAGCTGCGCGCCGAACTCGCCGACACCAGACGTGCGTTGGTCTGTGCCGCGGAGCGGGCCGACTGTCGGCTCACCGCCACCGGCACCGCCGTCCGGCCCAGCCACCACCCGCTGCCCGTCACCCCGAAGCCCCGCTACCAGCTGCTGGCCGACCGGGTCGACGGTGTCGCCGACCAGGTCGGCGCCGAACTGTGCGGCTGTCACGTCCACTTGGGAGATCTGACGCTCCGTCAGTCACTCTCGCTCAGCGCCCGGATGCGCGGCTGGCTGCCGGTGTTCCAGGCGTTCTGCGCCAACTCCCCTTTCTGCGAAGGGAACGACCGCGGCACCGCCTCCAACCGGCCCGACCGGTACGCCCGTTGGCCGACCTTCGGCCCGGCGCCACTGCTGGACGAGACCGGCTACCGCGGCGCGCTGGACCGGCTGCTCGCGGACGGGGTGATCTTCGACCGGCGGATGCTGTACTGGTACGCCCGGCCGTCCGAGCACCTGCCCACCCTGGAGGTGCGGGTCGCCGACACCAGCGCCGACCTGGACACCGTCCTGCTGCTCGCCGTCCTGCTGCGCGCCCTCGCCCACACCCTGCTCGACCCGCGCACCCCGGCCCGGCCGGTCCTGGTGCCCGACCCGGCCCTGCGCCTGGCCCACCGCCGCGCCGCGGCCGCCGCCCTCGACGCCCGACTGCCCGACCCGCTCACCGGCCGCTACCGCTCCGTCCGCCACCTGCTCCCCGCACTCGTCGAGTTCACCGCACCCGCGCTGCGCCGCACCCGCGAACTCGACTTCGCCCGGCACCTGTCCACCCACCTGCTGGCCACCGGCTGCGGCGCCGACCGCCAACGCGCCGCCCTCACCCGACACGGCCACCTCTCCGCCGTCGTCGACGACCTCGCCCACCGCACCGCCCAACCCTGCTGACCCACCCGACGCCCCCGGCTCTCCCACGCCTCCGCGCCGCCCCACGTGTCGCCCGCCGCCCCACGTGTCGCCCGCCGCCCGCCGGGCATACGCGGGCCCATGCTGTTGCTGCGACCGCCCGGCGTGTACCCCGCCCAGGGGGACACCGACCTGCTGCTGGACGTGCTCGGCCGGGAGCCGGTGCGTCCCGACGCGCGGTGCCTGGACATCGGCACGGGCTGCGGCGCGCTCGCCCTGGCCGCCGCCCGGCGCGGCTGCCGGGTGACCGCCGTGGACCTGTCGCGACTGTCGCTCGCCACCGCCTGGCTGAACGCCCGCCTGCACCACCTCCCGCTGCGCGTACGGCACGGCGACCTCACCGCGCCCGCCGCCGACGGCCGGTACGACCTGGTGCTGAGCAATCCCCCGTACGTGCCCGCGCCCCGCCCCGGGCCACCGCCGTCCGGTCCCGCCCGGGCCTGGGACGCCGGGCCGGACGGGCGGCTGCTGCTGGACCGGCTGTGCCGCCTGGTGCCGCCGCTGCTCGCGCCGGGCGGGGTGCTGCTGCTCGTGCAGTCCTCGCTGGCCCGGCCCGACGCCACCGTGCGGCAGCTGCGCGCGGCCGGCCTGCGGACGGAGGTGGCCGACCGGCGGCCGCAGGCGTTCGGCCCGGTGATGACCGCCCGCGCGCCCTGGTTCGAGCGCACCGGGCTGATCCGACCGGGCGTCCGCACCGAGGAGTTGGTGGTGGTCCGCGGTGTCCGCGACTGACCCGGAGCCCGCCGTCGGCCCGCCCGCCGTCGGCCCGCCCGCCGTCGATCCGCCCGCTCCCCCGCCATCACCACCGCCGTCGCCCCCGCCACCGCCCCCGCCCCGGATCCGGCTGACCGAACGCGGCCCGCTGCTGGTCGACGGCCCGGTGGACCTGCTGCTGCCGGACGGCACCGTGCTGCACTGCGACCGCCCGGTCGTCGCGGTCTGCACCTGCCGACGCAGCCGCCGCTACCCGCTGTGCGACACCAGCCACCGCACCCACCGCCGCACCCGCCGGTAGGCGGGCCCGCCGGACCGCCGTTTCCGCCGGGCGGCCCCCGGGCAGACGCCCAGGTGAGAAGCGTGCGAGCGCAGGCGAGCGCAGCTGAGCGCAGGAGGAGGTGGGCGCCGTGGGGCGGCTCAGTGTTCCGGTGATCTGCGGGCTGTCCGGGGGCCTGGCCATTCCGGCCCGCCAGGTGGTCGAACTGCTGCGGGCGCTGCCCGAGGAGTGGGAGGACTGGGCCGGCCGCGAGGACAGCGGGCTGGACCCGGAGACCACCGGCGCCCTCGCCGACATGGTCCGCCAACTCGCCGACCAGATCGACCTCGCGTGCATCGAGATCGCCAGCGAGGAGGAGTGAGGGGAAGGGAGGCGAGGGGGCCGGGGCCTCCCCGCCGGTCGGGCGGTCAGGCGTCGTCGTGGCGGCGGACCGCGAGCAGGCAGATGTCGTCGAAGGGGTTGGGCCCGCCGAGGCGGCGCAGCAGGTGGTCGAGCAGCCCGGCCGGGTCGGGGGCGGCCCGGTAGTCGGTGCAGGCGCGCAGCAGCCGGGCGGTGCCGAGGTCGGTGCCGGTGCCGCGCCGTTCGACCAGGCCGTCGGTGTGGATCAGCAGGGTGTCGCCGGGGGCGAGGCGGAGTTCGGCGGTGGGGCGGTGGGCGCGCGGGGTGACGCCGAGGACCAGGCCGGGCGGCGGGTCGAGGGTGCGGGCGGTACCGGCGTGGATCAGGACGGGGGGCAGCTGGCCGGCCCGGGCCCAGGCGACGTGCCCGGTGCGGGGGTCGAGCCGGGCGACGGTGACGGCGGCGATGTGGTCGGCGCGCTGGTGGCAGAGCATCCGGTCGAGCCGGTCGAGGAGCTGTCCGGGCGGGGTGCCGTCGTAGGCGATCCCCCGTAGTGCGTAACGGAGTTGGGACATCGCGGTGGCGGCGGGCAGGCCGTGTCCGGAGACGTCGCCGACGGCGAGCAGCACGGTGCCGTCGGGCAGGTCGAGCAGTTCGTACCAGTCGCCGCCGACCTTGCGTTCGCGTTCGGCGGGCAGGTAGCGGGCGGCGGTGTCGAAGCCGGGGACGGGGCGGCCGGCGGGGGCGTGCATCAGGGCCTGCTGGAGGGCGCGGACGGCGCGCTGCTCGTCCTCGGTGCGGCGGCGCTGGTCGGCGAGGCGGTCGCGGGTGTCGCTGAGGGCCTGTTCGGCGCGCCGCCAGGGGGTGACGTCCTGGACGACGCCGCTGAGCGCGAGCAGTCGGCCGTCGTCGGCCCGGGCGGCCTCGCCGAGGGCGCGCAGGTTGCGCTGTCCGTCGGCGGCGCGGACGGCGAAGTCGGCGGTGACGGCGGTGCGGCCGTCCAGCAGCGCGCGGGCGGCGGCGCGGACGGCGTCGCGGTCGGCGGGGACGACGGCGTCCAGGGCGGCGCGCGGGTCGAGGCCGACGGTGCCGGTGGGGGCGCCGAAGAGCTGCGGGACGCCGTCCGAGCAGGTGATCCGGCGCTCGCCGGGGTGCCACTCCCAGGTGCCGACCCGGGCGAGGCGGCCGGTCTGGGCGAGTTGGGCGATCCGCCGGTCGCGTTCGTCGTGGGCCCGCCAGGTGAGCAGCAGGCCGTCCTGCAACGGGGCGGCCTGCACCGTCATGGCGCTGGCCCGGGCGCTGCCCGCGACCGTTTCGACGTACCGTTCGGCCTCGCCGCGGTAGGGGGTGCCGTCGGCGGCGGCGGTGCGCAGCCGCTCGAACGTGCCGGAGGCGACCATGCCGGGGTACAGCTCGGTCAGCCGGCGTCCGCGCAGTTCGGCGGCGGACCGCCCGGCCAGGTCGACGGTGGTGGCGTTGGCGTGCTCGACCCGCAGGTCGGTGACCTTCCCGTCCCGGTCGCGGACGGTGCGCAGGAGCAGCACCGGGTCGAGCAGGCCGTCCAGCACGGCCCGGAACCAGGGGGCGCCGGCCGGGTCGAGGACGTCGGGCGGCGGGGCGGAGGAGGCCGCGGACGGCGGGGGCCCGGGCAGGCGCAGCAGGGTGTCCGCGGCGAGGTCGGCGAGCGCGGCGAGGTGCGCGGCGACGGCGGGGGCGGGGTCGCGGCGGGCCGCCCAGCCGATCTTGAGCACGCCGAGCAGGCGTCCGCCGGCCTGGAGCGGGAGGGCGCAGACGGTGGTGCCGGGCACCAGGTCGTCGGTCCGTTCGGGGTAGCGGGCGGCGAACTCCTGCCGGTCGATCACCCACACCGGGCGGCCGGTGCGGACGGCCTCGGTGAGCGGCAGCCGCAGGTGCGGCGGGATGCGCTGCCACTGGCTGCGCCGGCGTGCCGTCACCCCGTGCGCGCCGACCAGCCGCAGCGCGCCGTCGGGTTCGCGCACCGCGAGGACCAGCGCCTGCGCGCCGAGCGGGCCGAGGGCGGTGCGGTGCAGGTGTTCGGCGATCTCGTCGGGGCCGGTGACGGTGGCGAGCGCGGCGGCGGCCAGGTGGAAGCGGGCGGCCAGCGCGGCTTCGTCCTCGGCCCCGGACGGGACGGGCGCCCCGGCCCCGCCTCCGACCGGCGACTCGGCCTCGCCCCCGACCGGCGACTCGGCTGCGTCCCCGACCGGCGGCTCGACCGGGGCCTCCCGGCCCGCCGGGGGCGGGGCGGCGGCGGCCACCAGGTCGGCGGCGATCTGCACCAGCTTGCGGTTCTCGTCCTGGGAGCGGCGCACCAGTTCCGCGAAGGCCTGTTCGGGCCCGCAGCCGAGCCGCTCGACCAGGACGCCCTTGGCCTGCTCGATCACGGCCCGGGTGCGCATCGCGGTGCGCACGCCCTCGAGTTCGGTGCGCAGCCGGTCGACCGTGGCCTCCAGCTCCGGACCGGACCGGGATTCGAACCGTTCGCCGTCCACCGCGTCCCCTCGTCGCCGTCCTTCGCCGCCGTCCACCGCCCCACCCTATGCCGACGTTTCACCTGCTTTGCGCCTTTCGCACCGGTTTGCCGGTCGCCGTTCGTGGCGAGACGCCCTGCGCGGGGGATCACCCGCACGCCCACCCGGGGCCGCGAGGACCCCGAGGAACGGAGCCGCACCATGAACGACACCACCGGCACCACCGACACCACCGGCACCACCGGGACCACCGACGCCGACGGCCTGCACGAGCTGCACGGCGTGACCGTGGCCTTCCTGGCCGCGCCCGAGGGCACCGAGCAGGTCGAGCTGACCTCGCCGTGGCAGACCGTCCTGGATCACGGCGGCACCCCGCGCCTGATCTCCACCGAGCCGGGCCAGATCCGGGCGTTCCACCACCTCGACCGGGCCGACCCGTTCATGGTGGACGCGGTCGTCGCGGACGCCTCGGCCGCCGACTACGACGCCCTGGTGCTGCCCGGCGGCGTCGCCAACCCGGACTTCCTGCGCACCGACCGGCGCGCCGTGGAGTTCGTCGCCGGGTTCTTCGGACGCGGCAAGCCCGTCGCGGTGATCTGCCACGGCCCGTGGACGCTGATCGAGGCCGACGCCGTCCGCGACCGCACCATGACCTCCTGGCCGAGCCTGCGCACCGACCTGAGCAACGCCGGAGCGCACTGGGTCGACCGCGAGGTGGTGGTCTGCACGGACGGCCCGAACACCCTGGTCTCCAGCCGCAAACCGGACGACCTCCCGTCCTTCGACCGCGCGCTGGTCACCGCCTTCACCGCGCCCGCGACTCCCTGAACCGCCCGCGCCGCACCCCTGAGGCGCCCCCACCGCCGGCCCGGCCCGCCGCTCAGGCCGCGGCCAGCGGGTAGGCGTACCCGTAGGGGTGGTTCAGGCCGGGCGGGTACGGCTCCAGGAAGCAGGCCACCCTGCCGTGCACGGTCACCCGCAGGCCGCCCGGGCCGCGGTAGACGGTGAGCCCCTCCGGAGTGGTCTCCGAGGAGCGGTACACCACCACCATCACCTGCGGGGCGTGCGCCCCCGGCCGCCCGGGGACGGCTATCCGGTAACCGTGCGGCCCGTCCATGACGCCACCTCGCCCGTTCCTCCACCACCACCGGGCCCGCGACCGCGGACCCGCGCCCCCGCGCCTACCCCCCGGGCGCGGCACCAACCCAGGCCCGGCCCGGCCCGCCACTCAGGCCGAACCCGCCGGGCCCGCCGGACCCGCCGGACCCGCCCGGCCCGCCCGGTACGCCCCTCAGCCGGTCGCCGGCAGCTCCCCTCCGCTGACCACCTCCAGGTACTCGTTCATCGCGTCCCGGTTGCGGATCAGGCAGTTGATCCGCTCCGTCATCCGGTCGCGCTCCAGCGTCAGGGTGGCGAGCATCTCCGGCGTCGCGTCCGAGAAGTGGATGGTTCGGGGCTTGTCGAGGCAGGGCAGGATCTGTCTGATGATCCTGGTGGGCAGTCCGGCGTCCAGCAGGCCGCGGATCTGCAGGACGCGGTCGGCCAGGCGTTCGTCGTACTCGCGGTAGCCGTTCGCGGCCCGGGTGGAGACGATCAGCCGCTGCTCCTCGTAGTAGCGCAGCAGCCGCCGCGAGGTGCGGGTGCGCTCCGACAGCTCCCCGATCCGCATCCGCCCCACCGTGACCCACCTCACATCGATCCGCGTTGACCCTCACATATGTGTGAGGGTTTCACGATAGCCGCCATGAGCACCCGGTCACCAGTCCATGAATCCTCAGGCACCCTCCCCCACCAGCGAGTTGGCCGCCGCGAGCTGCCGTTGTCCGCACTGCTGGCGCTGGCGCTGGCGGTCTTCGTCACCAGTCTGACCGAGACGCTGCCCGCGGGCGTGCTGCCCGCGCTGGGCGCCGACCTCGGGGTGGGCGAGTCGGCGGCGGGCCAGACGGTGACCGTCTACGCGGTGGGCACGGCGCTGACGGCGATCCCGCTGACCGCGGCCACCGCGGCCTGGCGCCGCAAGCGCCTGCTGCTGGCCGCGATGGCCGCCTTCGCGCTGGCCAACACCGTCACCGCCGTCTCCTCCGCCTACCCGCTGACCCTGGCGGCGCGCTTCCTCGCCGGGGTGGCCGCGGGCCTGGCCTGGGCGCTGCTGGCGGGGTACGCCCGCCGGTTGACACCCGTCCACCTGCAGGGCCGGGCGATCGCGATCGTGATGACGGGCATCCCGGTCGCCCTGTCGCTCGGCGTCCCCGCCGGGACGTTCCTGGCCCGGGCCACGGACTGGCGGACGGCGTTCCTGGCGATGACGGTGCTGGCCCTCGCGGTGGTCGGCTGGGTGGTCGCCGCCGTCCCGGACCAGCCGGGCCAGCCGCCGGAGCGGCGCGAGCGGATCCTCGGGGCGCTGTCCGTCCCGGGAGTGGTCCCGGTGCTGTTCGTGACGCTGGTGTTCGTGCTCGCGCACACCGTGCTGTACGCGTACGTGGCGAGCTTCCTGGACCACCTGGGGATGGGCGGTTCGACCGGCCCGGTGCTGCTGGTCTTCGGCGCCGCCTCGCTGGCGGGCATCTGGGCCACCGGCGCGCTGATCCACGACCGGCTGCGGGTGCTGACGATCGCCGGGGCCGCGCTGGTGGCCGTCGCGGCGGCCGTGCTGGGCCTGCTGTCCGGCGTCCACGCCGCGGTGTACGTCGCGGCGGGGCTGTGGGGCCTGGGCTGGGGCGGCGCACCGACGCTGCTGCAGACCGCGGCCGGGGACGCCGGCGGCGAACGGGCGGACGCCGCCCAGGCGATGCTGGTCACGCTGTGGAACGTGGCGATGGCCGGCGGCGGCGTGCTGGGCGGGGTGCTGCTGGCGGGCGCGGGCGCCGGCTCGCTGCCGTGGAGCGTGCTGGCCCTGATGGCGCCGGTGCTGGCCGTGGTGGTCGGCGCCCGCGCGCACGGTTTCCCCGCCCGCCGTGCCTGAACCCCGACACCCCGACACCCCGGAGGCCACCGGATGCCCGCCCGTCCGCTCAAGCAGATCCACCTCGCCGCCCAACTCCCCAGCGTCCAGCACACCGTGATCTGGTCGGACCCGTCCGCCGGGAGCCAGATCGCCTTCGACTCCTTCGCCCATCTCGCCCGGACCGCCGAGCGCGGCAGGTTCGACTTCTTCTTCCTCTCCGAGGGCCTGCGGCTGCGCGAGCACAAGGGCCGGGTCCTGGACCTCGACGTCGCGGGCCGCCCCGAGGCGCTGACCGTGCTCGCCGCGCTCTCCGCCGTCACCGACCGGATCGGGCTGGCCGCGACGGTCAACTCGACCTTCAACGAGCCGTACGAGGTGGCCCGGCGGCTGGCCACCCTGGACCACCTGAGCGGGGGGCGGGCCGCCTGGAACGTGGTGACCAGCTGGGACGCGTTCACCGGCGAGAACTTCCGGCGCGGCGGCTTCCTGGCCGAGGCCGACCGCTACACCCGGGCCGCCGAGTTCCTGCACACCGCCCGTGAGCTGTGGGACAGTTGGCGCCCCGGCGACTTCCGGGCGGACGCCGCCGCGGGCGAGTTCGTCCGGCCCGGCGCGGGCCGCTTCGCCCACCGGGGGCGGCACTTCGACATCGCCGGCCGGTTCAGCACCCCGCCCGGCCCGCAGGGCCACCCGGTGGTCTTCCAGGCGGGGGACTCCCCCGAGGGGCGCGAGTTCGCCGCCGCCGACGCCGACGTCATCTTCAGCCGGCACGCCGACCTGGCCAGCGGGCAGGCCGCCTACCGGGACGTCAAGGCGCGGCTGGCCAAGTACGGCCGCTCCCCGGCGGACCTGAAGATCATCCCGTCGGTCAGCTACGTGCTGGGCGACACCCCGGCGGAGGCCGCCGAGCGGGCCGAGGAGGTCGCCCGCGCCCAGGTGAGCCCGCAGACCGCGCTGATGCTGCTGGAGGCGGCCTGGGGCCGCGACCTGTCCGGCTACGACCCGGACGGCCCGCTGCCGGACGTCGACCCCGTCCCGGAGAACGTCGTCACCAAGGGCCACAACCTGTACCGCAGCCGGGGACGCGAGGAGACCGTCCGGCACTGGCGCAAGACCGCCGAGGAGCGCGGGCTGAGCATCCGGGAGCTGATCGTCGAGGTCACCGCGCGGCCCACCTTCGTCGGCACGCCGCGCCAGGTCGCCGACGCGATGAACGCGTTCGTGCAGAGCGACGCCGCCGACGGCTTCGTCTTCTCCCCGAACGTGGTGCCCGGCGGGCTGGACGAACTGGTCGACCGGGTGGTGCCGCTGCTCCAGGAGATGGGCGTGCACCGCGCCGAGTACACCGGCAGCACGCTCCGCGACCACCTCGGGCTGAAGCCCGCCCGCCGCCACTTCGAGGAGACCCCGTGACCCACCTGCACCTCGCGGTCGCCCTGGACGGCACCGGCTGGCACCCGGCCGCCTGGCGCGAACCGGACGCCCGGCCCGCCGAGATCCTCACCGCCCGCTACTGGGCCGACCTGGTCCTGGAGGCCGAACGCGGCCTGCTCGACTTCGTCACCGTCGAGGACGCCCTCGGCCTGCAGACCTCGGCCTTCCACCGGCCCGACGACCGCACCGACCACGTCCGGGGCCGGCTGGACGCCGTCCTGCTGACGGCCGCGCTGGCCCCGCTGACCTCGCACATCGGGCTGGTCCCGACCACCAACGTCACCCACACCGAGCCGTTCCACCTCGCCATCGGCATCGCCTCGCTGGACCACGCCAGCCTGGGCCGGGCCGGCTGGCGCCCGCAGATCACCTCCCGGGCCGCCGACGCCGCCCACTTCGGCCGCCGCACCACCCCGCAGCTGACCGACGCCGACGTCCTCGACTCGGAGCTGATCGCCGCCCGGCTGCGCGGGCTCTTCGCCGAGGCCCACGAGGTGGTCGAGGCCGTCCGGCGGCTCTGGGACAGCTGGGAGGACGACGCGGAGATCCGCGACACCGCGACCGGGCGCTACCTCGACGCCGCCAAGGTGCACCACGTCGACTTCGCGGGCGCGCACTTCTCCGTCCGGGGCCCCTCGATCACCCCGCGCCCGCCCCAGGGCCAGCCGGTGGTGGCCGTCCTCGCCCACGCGAGCACCCCGTACGAACTGGCCGCCGCCGGGGCGGACGTCGTCTTCCTCACCCCGCAGTCCCGCCCGGACTCCGTGGCCAGGCTCGACGCGTTCGCCCGGGCCCGGCAGCACTCCGCCCGGCCCGCCGCGGACCCGGTCCGGACCTTCGCCGACCTGGTGGTCTTCCTGGACGACGCACCGGGCCGGGCCGCCGAACGCAAGCAGCGCCTGGACGAACGGGACGGCGGCGCCTTCGGCTCGGACGCCCTGGTCTTCACCGGCACCCCCGCCGAACTCGCCGACCTGCTGCTCGACTGGCGCACCACCGGCCTGGACGGCTTCCGCCTGCGCCCCGGCGCCCTCCCGCACGACCTCACGGCCATCACCCGCGGCCTGGTGCCCGAACTCCAGCGCCGGGGCGCCTTCCGCACCGCCTACGAAGCGGACACCCTGCGCGCCCTGCTCCGCCTCCCGCGCCCGGCCAACCGCTACGCCCCGGCCGGATGAGCCGGACCCGGCGCCGCCGCCCGGCCCCCTCCGGGGCGGCGAGGGCGCCGGGCGCCGGGCGTCTTGGGGGCGTCTTGGGGGTGCGGTGGGGTGCGGTGGGCGGGCCGGTCAGCAGCCGGGCCCGGCACGGCGGCTCCGCTCGGCGAGGTCGGTGAAGGGGACGGGGCAGCACGGGCTTCCGGCGCACCGGGTGAGGTCGTCGCACCCGGCGTCGAGGGCGGCGGTCAGGGCCTCGCGGAGGGCGGTGAGGTCGGCGATCCGCTCCTCGACCTCGGCGAGCTTGCCCCGGGCCCGCTGTTGGAGCCCGGGGACGGGGCGGCCGTGGCGGTGGCGGCCGGTCTCCAGCAGCTCGGCGGCCTCGTCCAGGGTGAAGCCGAGGCGCTGGGCGGCCTTGATCACCCGCAGCACGGTCACGGCCCGCCCGTCGTAGCGGCGGTGGCCGCCCGGGGAGCGGTCGGGCTCCGGCAGCAGGCCCCGGCGCTCGTAGTAGCGCAGGGTCTGGGCGTTCACCCCGGCCGCCTCGGCGACCTGCGAGCTCCGCAGGCGCTCACTCACCGCAGCCCACCGACCGCCGCGGCCCGGCGCTCCAGCGCCTCCAGCACCGCCGCGTCGACGGCGACGTCCAGCACCACCGCGCCCCGGTCGGCGGCGACGGCGAAGGCGAAGAACGAGCAGCAGTCCCCCTCCCGCCCCGCCAGGTCCCGCACCCGCTCCTCCACCCCGTCACCACCGCGCAGCACCAGGCGCACCCGCAACGGCTCCGGCCGCGAGAGGCCCTCCAGCCGCCCGGCGAACAGCCCGTCCCACTCCACCACCCGCAACGGCCGCTCCGCCGTGGGCAGCACGCACGAGGCAGGCACCCAATCCGGACCACTCATCCCGCTCACTCCCGTCACCAGGCCCCCGCACGGGGACGCCTCCGACGGTAAACCCGTACCCGGGTACCGAATGCAAGGTGCGGGCGGTGTGGTCGTCGACCTCGGGGTCGTCGGCCTCGGGGTCGGTGCCACCGGGCCCGTTCGTTCGCTGCTCGCTAGCGGGCCCCGGGGCCGCGGGCGGGCGGGGTGCGCGGTCGCAGGCGCTCTCCCTGCGGCCCGAACATGATCAGGTACTCGACCGGGCCGCCGGGGCCGGCGTTCGCGACCCCGTGGGGACTGCGGGTGTCGAACTCGGCAACGTCCCCGGCACTCAGGACGAGGTCCTGGTCGCCGAGTGCGAGCCACAGCCGCCCGTACAGGACGCACAGCCATTCCCAGCCGTCGTGGGAGGCCTGCCGGGGCCGCGCGGGCGGCTCCTGGACGGCGGGTAGGACGTGTTTGTGGGCGTGCAGGCCGCCGACGTACCGGGTCAGCGGCAGCACCGCCTTGTCGTCGCCGGAACGCCGGAGCGCGGAGGTGCGGGGCTCGGCGGCGGGAGCGGTGCCGGCCAGCTCGTCCAGGGAGACGCCGTACTCCTTCGCCAACTGCAGCACCACTTCCAGGGTGGGCTTGCGTCGGCCGGTCTCGATCCGCGACAGCGTGCTCGGGGAGATGCCGGTCGCGCAGCTGACGCCGGTGAGCGTGGAGCCGCGGCGCTCGCGTACGGCCCGCAGCCGGGGGCCCATCGCCGCCAGCGTGTCGGCCACGTCGTCGCCTGCCACCTGCTCCGCCCCCTTCCGGACGTGCCGCTCCACCGTCCTGTCCGGCAATTTTGCCAGACTGGCAAGGGTAATCGCGGTGGACGGTCGCTGCGCCGCATGATCGACGCGTCATCGACGCGTACCTGCGCCCACCAGCGAACCGGGAGAAGACACCATGCCGCCCGAGCCGTCCGCCGCACTCCGCCACCGCACCGTCGAGGCCCCTGCCGGGCGCCTGCACCTGGTCGAGCAGGGCACCGGTCCACTGGTCCTGCTCGTGCACGGCTTCCCCGAGTCCTGGTACTCCTGGCGCCGCCAGCTCCCGGCCCTCGCCGCGGCCGGCTACCGGGCGGTGGCGCTCGACGTGCGCGGCTACGGCCGCTCCTCCAAGCCCGCGGAGACCGGTGCCTACCGGATGCTGGACCTGGTGGAGGACAACGTCGCCCTGGTGCACGCCCTCGGCGAGGAGAACGCGGTGGTCGTCGGCCACGACTGGGGCTCCGGCATCGCCGCCACCTCCGCCCTGCTCCACCCCGAGGTCTTCCGGGCCGTCGCCCTGCTGAGCGTCCCGTACGCGCCGCCCGGCGGCCCCCGCCCCACCGACGTCTTCGGCCGGATCGGCGGCCCCGACCAGGAGTTCTACGTCTCCTACTTCCAGGACCCCGGCCGCGCCGAGACCGAGATCGAGCCCGACGTACGGGGCTGGCTCGCGGGCTTCTACGCCGCCCTGTCCGCCGACACCATGCCCGCCCAGGACGAGCCCGATCCGCACTTCGTCGCCCGCGGCGGCCGACTGCGCGACCGTTTTCCCACCGGCACCCTCCCGGCCTGGCTGACCGAGGACGACCTCGACGTCTACGCCGGGGAGTTCGAGCGCACGGGCATGACGGGCGCCCTCAATCGCTACCGCAACGTGGACCGCGACTGGGAGGACCTCGCCCCCCACCGCGGAGCCCCGATCGAGCAGCCGTCCCTGTTCATCGGCGGCGCCCTGGACGCCTCCACCACCTGGATGTCCGACGCCATCGACGCCTTCCCCACCACCCTCCCCGGCCTCACCGCCTCCCACCTCGTAGCGGGCTGCGGCCACTGGATCCAGCAGGAGCGCCCCGAGGAGGTCAACCGTCTGCTGACCGGCTGGCTCAACACCCTCACGGGTTGAACGACCGCCGGGCGCGGCCGGGGCCCCTGTACGCGGATGTACACGGAACGGTTCGGCCCGCGCACCCGAGCGCGGCGGATCACGGCGGCGCGTCGGCCAGCCCGTGCCGCCGCGCATAGTTGGCTGCGGCCACGCGGTCCCGGCACCCGGTCTTCGCGAAGATCCGGTTGATGTGGGTCTTGACGGTGTTGTTGCTGAGGAAGAGCGTGGCGCCGATCTCTTGGTTGCTGAGGCCGCGGGCCGCCAGGGCCAGCACCTCGGCCTCCCGGGCGGTCAGCCCGTCCGGCGGCGGGCCGTCCCGGGGCGGGGGCGGTGCGGTGGCCGGTGCGGTGGCCGGTGCGGCGGGCGCCCCTGCGAGGAGCGCCCCGCGCGCCCGCGGGTCGAGCACGGCGAGGCCGCTGCGTGCGGCGTACAGGGCGGCCGCGATGTCCGCCCGGTCGGCGTCCTTGGTGAGGTACGACCGGGCACCGGCCCGCAGCGCGTTCAGCACCGAGGTGTCGTCGACGTAGGTGGTCAGGACGACGACCGCGACGCGGGGGTGGTCCCGGGCGAGCCGGCGGGTGGCCTCGACCCCGTCCATGCGGGGCATGTGCAGGTCCATCAGCACGACGTCGGGGTGGTGCCGCCCGACCTGGGCCAAGGCCTCGTCGCCGTCGGCGGCGGTGGCGACGACGTCGATCCCGGGGAGCAGGTCCAGCATGATCGCGAGCCCCTCGCGGATGCTCGCCTGGTCGTCGGCGACGACGATGCGCAGCGGATCGGGGCCGGCCGTGCCGGAGGCGGGTGCGCCGGTCACCGGGGCACATCCGCGACGAGGGTCCAGGTGCCGTCCGAGCCGTCGGTGCGGAGGCTGCCCCCGAGCAGGGCCAGTCGCTCCTGGATGCCGGTGAGCCCGTAGCCCCCGTCGACCGTCGCGACCGTCGCGACCGTCGCGACCGCCCGCCCGGGGTCCTGGGGGCCGCTGCCCGGCGGGCGCAGTGGGTTGGAGACGGTCAGCAACACGTGGTGCTCCCGGTAGTCGAGGGTGACGGCGACCGGCTGGCCGGGCGCGTGCTTGGCGGCGTTGACCAGGGCCTCCTGCGCCGTCCGCAGGAGGTGGAGGTTCTGCTCGGGGCCGAGCCCGGGGCTCGCCGGGCCGCGCACCTCGAACCGTGCGGGAGCGCCGTGTCGGGACCGGTGCTCCGCCACGGCCGCCGCCAGGCCATCGGGCAGCAGAACGTCGCCGCCGCGCAGCGCGTGGACGGCGCGGCGGGTCTCGACCAGGCCGTCGGAGGCCATCCGCTGGGCCCGGTCGAGGGCCTCCGCCAGGCGGGGGTCGGTGGCTCCGCCGGATTCCTGGGCGGCGAGCACTCGGGCCAGCTGGATCTGGATGCCGAGCGCCCCGAGCGAGTGCGCGAGCACGTCGTGGATCTCCCGGGCGATGCGGGTGCGCTCGTCCAGGACTGCGGTGCGGCGCTGCTCCGCCCGCAGTTCCTCGGCCCGGTCGAGCAGCAGGTCCGCCTGCTCGGCGCGGATGCGGTGGGCCCGCCGGTTGTGCCCGGCGAGCAGGGCGACCAGGAGCAGGAGCGGGTAGCCCAGGAACACCCCGCGTCCGGCGCCCGAGACCAGCGCCCCCACCTGCACGGCCAGCACCCCGAGCGCGAACACGGTCCAGCCCGCGGGCAGCGGGACGTCGCTGCCCGCGGCGATCACGGCAATGGCCGTGAGACCGACCATGGTGCCCGCGCCCGGCTGCGCGCAGGCCGCCCCGGCGGTGGCTGCCACCGTACCGAGCAGGGACGGGAGGGCCCGTCCGTGAACGAACGGGCCCGTCGGGCCGCGGAAGTCGAGGAACACCCAGACGGCCAGGCAGCACCCGCAGAGGAGGTACGCGGCCGCGATCGCCGTCCGGCCGGCGGCTGCCGGCAGGCCGGTGGCGCGCACGAAGGTGTCGAGGCCGATCAGCGCGAAGGCCACGCCGCGGATCGTCCAGGAAACGATGCGGAGCACAGCTCCACGATATGCCGCCGCACGGTCCGCGAAGAGACGCCCGAGCGCGTCCCGCGGCGAGTGGGACGCCGCACCGCAGCGGTGCGCGGGGTCCGCCGCCGGGGCCGGGGGCGGAGCCGAAGCGGGGCCCCGCCGGTTCACCGGGCACCGCCGCGACGGCGCTCGGGACGCGTGCCGGACCGCTCCCGGCGCTCGCCGCCGCGCCCGGCCCTCCGGTCCTGCCGTCGGTCTTGCCACCGGTCTTGCCACCGGTCTTGCCACCGATCCTGCCGTCGGTCCTGCCGTCGGTCACGCTCCGGATCCTCCCGGAGTCCCCTCCGTCGGCGGACCCCGTGCTCCCCCGGGTGGTCCTCCGGCCGCTCCTCGCCTCGGAACGGACCGGAGCCGGGCCCCGTCGGCACCGAGCGGCGGCCGACCCGGCCGACGTCAGCGATCGGCCCACCCGTCGCGCGGGCGCGCGGCACCAGCACGGCCGCCTGGCCGAGCCGGTTCGCACCGAGGAAGAGGACGACCGTGGCACTGGAGGCGGCGACGGGAGCGCCCAGCCCGGGGCCCGCGTACGACATCGCCACCCGCAGCCCCGCCAACGCGAGCCACCACCCGAGTCCGGCCACCGGCATGCGTGTCCACAGCACTCCGGCCCGGATCTCCAGCCTCAGCGTCCGCCCCTGGCCCGCGCCGACCGCCGCCGCAGCCGCGGCCCCCACGAACAGCAGCACCGCGTCCGTCGGCTTCAGCGCGCGCACCGTTTGGGGGCCGCCCAGCCCCGCCCGGGTGAACAGGCCGAGGGCGCACAGGACGCACGGCGCGAGCAGCACACGCCGCAGGCGCAGCGGGCTGCCCTGCCACTGGCGTATCACCAGCACGGCGACGATCGCGATCACTGGCAGCACCCGTAGCAGGGTCGACATCGGCCACGTTCCTGACGGTCGGGGCGGCACCGGGAGGCCGCCGGGGGACAGCCACGCTAGGAACGCGCACCCGGGTCGGGCGTCACCCCGTGCGGTGACCTGCGGGGTGACGTCGGGCCGCCCGATATCACCCCGGAGGTCCGACGTCACCCCGCAGGTCACCGCCGGGGGCGACGCCCGGCCCGGGCCTGGCGGGAGAGCGTGGACGACGTCGCACACCGCTCCCCACCGGAAGGCACCTCGTGTCCCCCACCACCCAGGCGCTCGTCATCAACGCCGCCGTGCTCCTCGCCATCCTGGAGGCCGACCTCGGGCCGCACCGCAAGATCGGGCCGTTCCGGATCCTGCGGCCCGTCCTGGCCGCCGGCGCCATCGTGCCGCTCTTCGTGAAGAACCCCGCCGACTCCGGCGCCGGGCTGTCGTTGGAGATCGCCGGGGTCGTCGCCGGACTGCTCGGCGGCGCCCTGGCCGCCGCGACGTTCCGCGTCTACCGCAGCCCCCGCACCGGAAGGCCCGTCAGCCGCGCCGGCTGGACATACGCGGCCGTGTGGACCGGCATCATCGGAGCCCGGGCGGCCTTCTCCTACGGCTCGGCGCACTGGTTCGCGGCCCCGCTCGGCACCTGGATGCAGGAGAACCGGGTCTCCGGCGATGCACTGACCGACGCCCTGCTGCTGATGGCCGTCGCGATGATGCTCACCCGCGCCGCCACCCTCGCCGCCCGCACCCGGACCGTCCTGGCCAAGGAGCTCCGCCCCGGCCACGCGTCCTGAGGCTCGTCTTCACAGGTCGGCTCCGGAGCAGGATCGAGGCGATGGTGACGGCAGCCTGGCCCAAGACCAAGACCAAGACCAAGACCAGGACCAGGACCAGGACCAGGACCGCCGGCCGGTTCGCACTGGAGCGGATCGCGAACAGTCGACCGGCCACGCCCCGAGCTTCCCGACCCCCTACCGCCCACCGCCCACCGCCGCACCGACAAATTCCCCCTCCTTGACAAAAAAATTTGTCGGCGCGACCCTGGAGCGGTGCTGGACGTAGCCGTGATCGAAGAACCCGCCGCCGCCGAAGCCTCCCTGGACCCGATGCGGGCCCGCCTGCTGGCCGCCCTGGTCGAGCCCGGATCGGCCGCCATGCTGGCCGCCCGGCTGGGCCTGCCCCGGCAGAAGGTGAACTACCACCTGAAGGAGTTGGAGCGGCACGGCCTGGTGGAGCTGGCCGAGGAGCGCCGGAAGGGGAGCGTGACGGAGCGGGTGTACCGGGCGACGGCCGCCTCGTACGTGATCTCGCCGGCCGCCCTGGCGGCGGTCAGCCCGGATCCGTCCCGTTCGCCCGACCAGCTCTCGGCGCGCTGGCTGCTCGCCCTGGGCTCCCGGCTGGTGCAGGAGGTCGGCTCGCTGCTGACCGGCGCGGCCCGGGCCCGGCAGCGGGTGGCCTCGTTCGGGATCGACGCCCGGGTGCGGTTCGCCTCGGCGGCCGACCGGGCGGCGTTCGCCGAGGAGCTCTCGCAGGCGGTCGCCGCCCTGGTGAGCCGCTACCACGACGAGTCCGCCCCGCAGGGCCGTGACCATCGGCTGGTCGTCGGCCTGCACCAGATCCCGGCCACCCCGCCCTCACCGGCCACCCCAACGACCCCGGCCACCCCGCCCGCCCTGGCCCCGTCCACCACCCGGCCCGCCGACTCGCCCGCCCCGCAGGAGAACTGACGCCATGCCGCACCCCTTCGAGCTGGAATTCGAGCTGACGCTGCCGGCCGATCCCGAGCAGGTCTGGGAGGCCATCGCCACCGGCCCGGGCATCGACTCCTGGTTCATGGGCCGCAACGAGGTCGATCCGCGGGTCGGCGGCACGGCCTCGATGGAGCTCGGCGGCCGCCCGGAGACCTCGACGGTCACCGCCTACGAGCCGGGCAAGCGCTTCGCCACCCGCACCGAGCCGGGCGGGGACGGCCGGTTCATGGCCTTCGAGTACCTGGTGGAGGGCCGCGACGGCGGCAGCACCGTGCTGCGGGTGGTGCACAGCGGCGTGCTCGGCGACGACTGGGCGGACGAGTACGACGCGCTGCGCCGCGGCTGGCCGTTCCACCTGCACACGCTGCGCGAGTACCTGACCCACTTCGCGGGCCGGACCGGCGCCCCGGTGTTCGCCGTGCAGCCGACCGGGGGCCGCCCCGCCGCCGAGGTCCGGGCCACGCTGACCGCCGCGCTCGCCCTCCCGGCCGACCCGCCGACCGGCACCCGGGTCCGTGCCGACCTGGCCGGACTGCCGCCGCTGGAGGGCGAGTTGACCTGGTCGGACGGCGAGCGCTTCGAGGTCCGCACCGCCGACGGGCTGTACTCCTTCCTGCACCCGGCGGGCGTGCTGCTGCTCTTCCACCACCTGTTCGCCGCACCGGCCCCGAGCGCCGCGGAGGCCGAAACCGCCTGGCAGCACTGGCTCTCCGCCCTGCTCGCCCCCTGACCCCGCCCCTCCCACCGACCGCTGCCACCGTACGAGAACGAGGTACCACCGATGCGCACCCTGATCAGCACCGCCTTCGTCTCCCTGGACGGCGTGATGGAGGCCCCCGGCGGCGAGCCGGGCTACCGCAACTCCGGCTGGACGTTCAAGGACATCGACTTCGTCCCGGAGGCGTTCGAGATCAAGGGCCGGGAGCAGGAGGAGGCCGGGGCGATGCTGCTGGGCCGGGTCAGCTACCAGGCGTTCAGCCCGGTGTGGCCGGGGATGGCGGAGTTCGCCCGCTACAAGGAGCTGCCGAAGTACGTGGTGTCGACCACGCTCGGCGAGGACGACCTAGTGTCCGACTGGGGCCCGACCGCGCTCCTGCGCTCGGTGGACGAGGTGGCCGCGCTGAAGGAGACCGAGGGCGGGCCGATCCTCGTACACGGCAGCGCCCGGCTGAACCACGCGCTGTCCGACGCGGGCCTGGTCGACCGTTACCACCTGCTGGTGTTCCCGCTGCTGCTGGGCGCGGGCCGGCGACTGTTCAGCGACACCGACAAGGACGTGCAGAAGCTGGAGCTGGTCGAGTTCGCGGCGTACTCCAACGGCGTGCAGAAGAACGTCTTCGACGTGGTCCGCTGACGCCTCCCGCGCCCGCGCCCCTCGCCTCTCCCGTCTCCGCCCTTCCGCCCCTCTCGGCCCCTCCCACCCCTCCCGCCACTTCCAAGGTACCGCGCACCGGGGGCCTTGCCGCAAGGCCCGGTGGGTGCCCCAGAATGTCCGGCTGGTAGTGGGAAAGCGGAGAGAAGTCCACAAGCTGACGGAAAATCACTTGTCGGGCGATTTCGGAGGGTTGATGATCGACGTGCTGGTGGTCGGCGGCGGGCCGACCGGGCTGATGCTGGCGTGCGAGCTGCGGCTGCACGGGGTGGAGGTGGTGGTCCTTGAGCGGCTGACGGCACCCACCGGGGAGTCCCGGGGGCAGGGCCTGCACGCGCGCAGCGTGGAGGTGATGGATCAGCGCGGGCTGCTGGAGCGGTTCCGGGCGGTGAGCGAGGAGTTCCGGGTCGGCGGGCTGTTCGCGGGCGAGGCGCGCGCGTGGCCGGAAGGGATGGACACGGCGCACCCGTATGGGCTGGCGACGCCGCAGCCGGTGACGGAGCGGCTGCTGTGGGAGCGGGCCGAGGAGCTGGGTGCGGAGCTTCGGCGCGGCTGCGAGGTGGTGGGTCTGGTCCAGGACGGAGAGGAGGTGGAGGCCGAGTTGGCGGACGGCTCGCGGCTGCGGGCGCGCTGGCTGGTGGGGTGCGACGGTGGGCGCAGCACGGTGCGCCGGTTGGCGGGCGTGGCGTTCCCGGGCGAGCCGGCGACGGTGCAGACGCTGCTGGGGCAGATGGAGGCGGCGGAGGAGCCGGAGCGGATCGCCGAGGTGGTGGCCGAGGTCCGGCGGACGCAGCTGCGCTTCGGGCTGCACCACGAGGGCGGCGGGGTGTACCGGGTGATCGTTCCGGCGGAGGGGGTCTCGGAGGACCGGGCGGCTCCGACGCTGGAGGAGTTCCGGGCCCGGCTGCGCGCGGTGGCGGGCACGGACTTCGGGGTGCACTCGCCGCGCTGGCTGTCCCGGTTCGGGGACGCGACGCGGCAGGCGGAGCGCTACCGGGCGGGCCGGGTCCTGCTGGCGGGGGACGCGGCGCACGTCCATCCGCCGACGGGCGGCCAGGGCCTGAACCTGGGCGTGCAGGACGCGTTCAACCTGGGCTGGAAGCTGGCCGCCGAGGTGGCGGGCTGGGCCCCGCCGGGCCTGCTGGACACGTACCACACGGAGCGCCACCCGGTGGGTGCGGCGGTGATCGCGCACACCCGGGCGCAGATGACGCTGCTGGGCACGGCGCCTGGCTCGGTGGCGCTGCGCGGGGTGTTCGCCCGGCTGATGGACTTCCCGGACGTCAACCGGTACATCACGGGCGTGATCTCGGGGGTGGACATCCGGTACGACTTCGGCCCGGGCCCGGCCCTGCTGGGCCGTCGCCTGCGGAGCGTCCGGCTGGTCGACGGCCCGGCGGAGGGGCGGTTGTACGGGCGGATGCACGCGGGGCGGGGTCTGCTGCTGGACCGGACGGGGTCGCTGTCCGCGGTCGGCTGGGAGGACCGGGTGGACGTGCTGGTGGACGGCTGCCCGGAGTTGGCGGCCGCGGCGGTGCTGCTGCGTCCGGACGGGCACGTGGCCTGGGTCGGCGAGGAGCGGGGGGCGGCCGAGGGGCCGGGGGCCGGGGAAGGACTGCGGGAGGGGCTGCGGGAGGCGTTGGAGCGCTGGTTCGGTCCGGCGGGGTAGGGCGCCGGTCGGCGCTGTTCACCCGGGCGCCCCCGGGCCGGAGTTTCCATCCCTTTCGTCCAGGTTTATCCGATTCGACCTGGCACAGTGGGGTGGTCCTCCCCCGCTCCCCGCCGAACAGAACGAGGTTCCCGATGGCCGCGACCCCCACGGCCTCCCCCTCCCCCGCGCCGGTGCCCGTGGGCACCCCGTCCGTGCTGGGGCGGGTGGGGGTCGGGCGGTCGGTGGGGGTGCTGCTGGCGGCGGCCGCGGTGTTCTACGTGGTGACGCCGGTGCTGCAGGGCGCGGCGCTGCCGGCGGTCCGGGACCGCTTCGGGCTGGACCCGCAGCAGGTGGTGGCGATGAAGGCGGGCGGCGGCGCGCTGATGGTGCTGTCGCTGTTCACGGCGGGCCGGGCGGGGGACGCTTGGGGGCGGCGCCGGGTGCTGGCGTGGTCGCTGGGCGTGCTGGCGGCGGGGCTGCTGGTGGAGACGGTGGCGTTCTCGGACTGGTCGTACCTGCTGGGGCGGACGGTGGTGATCGCCGGGGTGTCGGCGTCCTTCGCGGGGTGCCTGGCCTCGGTGGCGGCGCTGAACCCGCCGGGCCGGATGCCGCAGGTGCTGGGCGGCTGGCTGGCGGTGATGTCGGCGGCGTTCTTCGTCGCGGCGAACCTGATCCCGCGCGCCCCGTCGATGCCGGGCCTGCGGGTGAGCGCGGGCCTGGGGGCGCTGGTGGCGGTGGGCCTGCTGGTGCTGGCGCTGCGGCGGCTGCCGGAGGCGGGCGGTCCGCCGGTGCCGCTGGACCGGCTGTTCCTGGGCTCGCTGGCGGTGGCGCTGGCCGCGGCGGTGACGGCGCTCCAGGTCGGCCCGGTGTGGGGCTGGACGGACCCGCGGACGCTGGCACTGCTGGCACTGCTGCCGGTCGCGGCGGCGGTGGCGGGTCGGCGCTGGCGGCCGCACTGGTCCACGGTGCCGCCGCGGATCACCTCGATGGCGCTGGCGACGGGCGTGGCGGTGGGGTTCACCCAGCTCGCGCTGCTGCTGGCGCTGCCGGTGCTGACGGCGGCCTCCGGCATCGGGGTGACGATGACGGCGCTGATGGTCTCGGCGTACGGGGCGGGCGGAGTGGTGGGCTGCCTGCTGGTGCGCGGTCGGCGGATCTCGCCGGTGACGGGCTGCTCGCTGGGCCTGCCGCTGGCGGTGACCGGGCTGGCGCTGTGCCACGTGCTGCCGACCGGCGCGGCGACGGGCGTGCCGCTGGGACTGCTGGCGGCACTGCTGACGGGGGTGGGAGTGATGATGGCGCAGGTCCCGCAGATGGCGTGGTTCCTGTCGGCGCTGCCGCGCGGGCGGCTGGGGACGGCGGCGGCGTTCCACCCGGTGTCGGTGCTGCTGGGGACGGCGGCCGCGCAGGCGCTGCCGTACACCTCGGCGGTGAGCACGGGGGCGACGGAACGGCAGGCGGAGAACCTGCTGTGGGTGGCGGCGGTGGTGGTGGCGGCGGGAGCGCTGGTCGCGGGGCTGCCGGTGGTGGTGCTGGGGGTGGTGGGGGCGGCGGCCGGTGAGTGGCTGCTGATGCGGGCGCTGGCGGGTCCGGAGCTGGCGCAGCGTCCGCTGGCGCAGGCGTCGGCGCTGGCGGTGGGGGTGGTGACGGGGCTGGCGGTGTGGGGGCGGCGGCAGCGGAGCGAGCGGCTGGCGGCGAGCCGGGCCAGCGCGTCGGCGCTGCAGGAGGCGGTGCTGCATCCGATCCCGGAACGCCTGGGCGGTCTGCGGTTGGCGTCCCGGTACCAGCCGGCCCGGGCGGGGACGGGGGTCGGCGGGGACTTCCTGGAGGCGGTGCGGACGCCGCACGGGACGCGGGTGCTGATCGGGGACGTCCGGGGCAAGGGCCTGCAGGCGGTGCAGACGGTGACGGATCTGCTGGGGTGCTTCCGCTCGCAGGCGCACGAGACGGAGGACCTGGGCGAGCTGGCGGCCCGGCTGGACCGGCACACGGCGCGCAGCGCGGCGGCCCGCGGCGACCAGGAGCTGTTCGCGACGGCGCTGCTGCTACAGCACCGGGCGCCGGACGGGCACGTGGAGGTGGTGAACTGCGGACACCTGGCGCCGCTGGCACTGGGCCCGGCGGGGGTGCGGGAGGTGTCGGCGCCGGCGCTGCTGCCGCTGGGTTTCGGCGCGCTGGGCGGGGACGCGCCGGAGCCCGGACGGGTGCCGCTGCCCGCCGGGGAGGTGCTGCTGCTGTACACGGACGGGCTGACGGAGGCGCGCAACGCCTCCCGGGAGTTCTACCCGGCGTCCGAGCGGCTGTCCGCGGCGTTCGGCGCGGGCGGTGCGGGTAGCCCGGGCGGCGTGGGCGGACCGGGTAGCCCGGGCGGTGCAGGTGGTGCGAGCGGTGCGGCTGGTACAGGCGGTCTCGCCGGACCGGCGGAGGTGCTGGCCTTCCTGGAGCGGGACGTACGGGACTGGAGCCACCACCTGACCGACGACATCGCGCTGATCGCGCTGACCCCGGAGTGACGTCCGTCAGCCGGCCTTCCCGCCACCACCGGAAATCACCCCATGGAGTTAATTAATCACCAAACGTGGCGGAACCGGGTAAGCGGGGCGGTCCGGCCGACTCCCCTCGTGCGAACCGGCCGGAGAACCGGCCCGACCGAACCAGAAGGAGACCCGGTCCCATGACCGTCGTTCCGCTCGACCCCGCCTCGCCCGCCTCGCACGCCGTCGGCATCGACTTCGACCAGACGCTGGTCGCTCACGACGACGGCTGGCAGGACGGCCGGATCTACGGCAAGCCGATCCCGGGGGCGATCGAGTCGCTGCGGGCGCTGAAGCAGGTCCGTTCGGTGTTCATCATGACCGCCCGTCCGCGCCGCTTCCACCCCGCCGTGGCGGGCTGGCTGCGCGAGCACTCCGGCCTGGAGGCGCTCGTCGACGAGGACCCGGAGCGCGCCTACTGGCAAGGCGACTGTCTGCTGGTCACCAACAAGAAGCTGGGCGCCGCGGTCTACATCGACGACCGCGCGGTCCGCTTCACCGGCGACTGGACCACCACGCTCACCCAGACCCGCCACGCCATCGGCCTCCCATCGGCACCCGTCCCGCACCGCTGCTGACCGCCCCCGACCCCGTTCCCGCCCCTGCCCTGCCCTGCCCTGCCAGCGACACCGACACCGTCGCCCGCGCTCGTCCCGCCGCGTCCGCGGCGGGTCCGGCACACTGCTGAGCAACCGTCAGCAGCCTGATGAGAGCCGTACGGGAGGAACGACGTGAGCACACCGAAGGCCGTCGGGGCGACCACCGGGGACGGCGATCCGCTGGCGCTCGCGCTGTTCGGGCTGACCGTGGTCAGCGGGCTGATCGACGCCGTCAGCTACCTCGGGCTCGGGCACGTCTTCGCGGCCAACATGACGGGCAACGTCGTGGTGATCGGCTTCGCCCTGGCCGGCGCGCCCGGCTTCTCCGTCCTGGGGTCGATCACCTCGCTGGCGGCGTTCCTGCTCGGTGCGAACCTCGCCGGACGGCTGACCGCCGGCCGCCTGCGGCCAGCGCTGGCCGCCGAGACGGTGCTGCACCTCGCCGCGGCGGCCGTGGTGTTCGCGGTCGGCACCGGCGGGACCGTCCAGTACCCGGTGATCGGGCTGCTCGCCCTAGGCATGGGCCTGCGCAACGCGACGGTTCGCAGCCTGGGCGTGCCCGACCTGACCACCACCGTGCTGACCATGACCCTCACCGGCCTCGCCGCCGAACCCGGCTCCCCCCGCCGACGGCGCCGCGTCCTGGCGGCGCTCACCATGCTGGCGGGCGTCGTCCCGGGTTCCGTCCTGGTCCTGCACGGGCAGGCCGGCTGGGCGTTGGTCGCTGCGGCCGCGCTCACGGCCGTCACCTCGGTGGCCTACCGCGGGTGAGCGCGGGCCGGTCGGCGGGGTTCAGGGTCGGTGGCGGCGTGCCGCCCGACAGGTCGGTGACACGTCATCGACGACGTGCCATCAATGCCGAGGCATCGATGCTGCGACATCGATGCCGGATCATCGGTGGCACGTCATCGGTGCTGCAACATTCATGCCAGGTCATCGATCCCAAGTCATCGATGCCAAGTCACTGATGCCAAGTCACTGATGTTGCGCCATCGATGCTGCGGCATCGATGGCGGGTCATCAGTGCCGGATCACCGATGCTGCGTCACCGACGTCACATCACCGATGTCGCGTGACCGATGCCGTGGCACCGATGCCGTGTCACCGATACGGGCAGCCGACACAACGCCGACCGCCACCCCGCCCCGCCCCCAGCTCAGCGCTCGGGCTTGCGCCACAGGACGGCCTCGCTACCGGGCTGCCGCACCGAGAAGCGCCCGGACGGCGAGGCCCCGCGCAGCAGGGCGCGCAGTTCGGTCTCGAAGGTGGGCAGCCCGGTGCCGAACAGGTGCGGCGCGGAGGAGGACAGCGACAGCACCCCGGCCACCACCTCGTCCGCGCTCCGTTCCAGGGGCCGGCCGCCGGGGACGATCAGCTGTTCGGGGCCGATCAGCCCGGCTCGGGCGTAGACCAGCGACTCGCCGCCGGGGGTGCCGTGCGGCAGGACGCCGCGGCCGGCGCGGCGGACGGGGCCGAGATGGCGGCGGACCAGGGCGTCGATCGCGGGCTGCGGTACCGGCCGGTGCGGCAGCGGGTCGGTGCTGCGGGGTTCGGCCTTCCAGTCGGAGAGGTGCACCAGGACACCGCCGGGGCGCAGCATGTCGCGGACCGTTGCGGCGACCTGGTCGCGCTCCATCCAGTGGAAGGACTGGGCGAACGCGGCGACGTCGAACAGGCCGAGGCCGAGCGGGAGTTGCTCGGCCCGGGCGTGCACCCAGCGCGTCCGTCCGGCGAGGCCGGTCCGCTCGGCGGTGCGGGCCGCCTCGGCGACCATGTCGGCGTCCGCGTCGAGGCCGACCGTCTCGGCGAAGCGGTCGGCGAGCTCCAGGGCGAGGGTGCCGGGCCCGCAGCCGACGTCCAGCAGGCGCCCGGTGCCGTCGAGCCGCAGGGCCCGCGCGAGTTCGTCGGCCAGCCCGGGCGCGTACGGGAGGCGGCCGCGGGCGTAGTGCGGGGCCGCCCCCGCGAACAGTGTGGCGTCCCACTCCCAGCCGTCGGCCACGAGTTCCTCCGTAGTGTCGCGATACTTCGACCCGGTCCGAACGATCGTGCCACCGGCCAGTCCGGCCGTGCCACGCAATATCGCCAAGCATCCTCCTGTTCACCCTTTTTGATGATCAGTCATGATTCGCCCGCAGAGGCGCTCGATTCCAGCCAGCGGACGTCGCGACGGGGAGTCATCGCCCCTGATGGGGTGGCGGCGGGACGGGTGGGATCCGGCCATGATTCTCTCCGACTGGTCCAGACCATTGACGGTGTTCGGGCGGCGGGCAGAGGATCATTCGCGCCGGGACGGAGTGCACCCGCCCGATCCGGACCCCCTCCCCCACCGGCGTCATTCCACGGTTCGACCGAAGCAAGGAGTCCCCATGCGCGCCCGCACCGCCGCCAAGGCCGCTTCCGTCCTCGCCCTCGGCAGCGCCCTCGCGCTGACCCTGTCCGGCGCCGCGTTCGCGGCCTCCGGCCCGACCAACCTGACCGGCAAGGGCTGCCCGTCCTCGTACAGCAACAGCGCCGACGGCGGTACCTACGTCCAGGCCCTGACCAAGAAGTTCGTCGCCGCCAACGGCCTCCAGTACGGCGACTACAGCGTGATCTTCCGCAATGCGGCCGGCGGCAAGTCCACCCTGCCGTCCCGCGAGTACCGCTGCTACTGATCCCCCGGTTCCTTCCCACCCCCTCCCGGCACCTCTTTTCCGCGGCCCTTTCTCGCGTCCGGCCACCTCGGGCGTTCGACTGCCGACCCGTCTCCCGGACCTTCCCGGGTCCTCCCGGGTCCTCCCGGCTTCCCCGGCCCCCGCTCGCGTCCTGTCGGCGCACTGTCCACGTCCGGTCGACGTCCGGTAGGTGCCCCCTCGACGAGCGGAACCGCAGTCTCTTCCTCCGCATCCCCCACCATCACGAGGAGTCCCCCATGCGCATCCGCACCGCTGTCAAGGCCGCCACCACCCTCGCCGTCGCCGGCGGGCTGGCCCTCACCCTGTCCGGCGCCGCGTTCGCGGCCTCCGGCCCGACCAACCTGACCGGCAAGGGCTGCCCGTCCTCGTACAGCAACAACGCCGACGGCGGCACCTGGACCCAGGGGCTGACCAAGAAGTTCGTCGCCCCGAACGGCCTCCAGTACGGCGACTACAAGGTCACCTTCCGCACCCCGGCCGGTTCCCTGGTGAACGAGGGCACCAAGGAGTACCGCTGCTACTGACCGCCCGAGTGGTGACGGTGCCCGGCCGGGGTGAGGTCAACTCACCGGCCGGGCACCGGCGTTCACCCCGGAGGCGGGTCGGAGATGGGTCGGAGGCAAGTCGGACGCGGGCCGGACGCAGGCCGGATCCGGGTCGGTCCGGCGTCGGGTGGGCGACCGGCGGGTGAACGGGTGGGACCGGCCGGTCACAGCCGCGCCACACCCGGGCTCCGCGGCGGACGGGCGGCCGCCCACCGGGCAGGATTCTCCCCATCGAGCGGAGCCGACGAGGCGGTGGGGCAGTGGAGTTCACCATCAGCGGGCGCATCCGCCGACGCGGGCTGCGTCTGGTCGGCTGGTCCGCGCCCGGGGTGCTCGGCGCCGCCGCCTGGGCCGTTCCCACCACCGGGAGCAGCCGCCGCTTCGCCCTGATCCTGCTGGTCCTGTGCGCGGGCCTGCTGGTGCGCGGCGTCCTCGAACTGCGTCGGCTGCGCAAGCCCTTCCGGCTCCGGCTGGACGACTTCGGCGTCACCCTGCACGATGCCGAACTCCCTTGGCACGACGTGGAGTCGATCGCGCTGTGGCACCCGCCGAAGTCCGCCGAGGACGACGACTCCTCCGCACCCCCGCCCCGGCTGGTGGTGCGGCTGGCACCGGGCGCGGAACTGCCCCGGCGGCCCGGGCGCGGCGCCGCCGACCCGCGCGAGCACACCCTGCTGGACAGCGCCGACCTCGACCAGCCGCTGAACGAACTGGTGCAAGCGCTAAGGGAGTTCGCCGGGCACCGGTTCGAGACCGCGCCCCGGGACGTGCTGCCGCCCGTCCCCCGGGACGCCCACGACCCGCGCCTCGGCGGTGCGGAAAGGGTGTTCACCGACACCCGGGGCGCCACCACTCCCCGGCTGATCGCCACGTTCACCGCCACCGCCGTCTGCGCCGTGCCGCTCGCCCTCGGCCTCGCCGGTTCCGGCACGGTCGGCCCGGGGGCGTTCACCGGGCTCTGGGCGCTGTTCACCTGCCTGTTCGGCTGGCTGGCCGGTCGCGCGGCCCACCAGCACCTGCGCCCGCTGCGGCTGCGGATCGGCCCGGACGGCATCGGCGTGCGCGAGCCCGCGACCGCCGAGGTGTTCGCCCGCTGGAACGACGTCGCCGCCGTCACCACCGGCCGCCTCCCGCACACCGTCGAGACACACCCGCACCTGGTGGTGTACGCGGTGCCGGGCGGTGCCCTCCCGTTCCCGCACCACTTCATCGACCGCGGCCACCGGGGCTACGTCCTGCTGCGCCTCGACCACCTCCCCGACCGGGGCCGCGACGTCCCGGCCGCGCTGCGCGCCTTCGTCCCCGACCGCTACTCCGCGCTCGACTGACCACCCGAACCGGCCCACCGATCCGCCGATCCGCCGACCCGCCGGCCGGGCCGCCCGCAGCTCGGCGCGCACAGCAGCACTCCGGGGTGCGACTCGGCTCCCCGCACGCCCTCCCCGTACACCTGCACCCCCGGCAGCGGCCACCCCGGCCCCGCTCGGCCGACCGCACCGAACGGCTACCCGGGCCGACCACATCGAACGGCCACCCCGGCCGACCGCACCGAACGGCCACGTCGGGCAGCTGCCTCGGGCGGCCATTCGGGTGACCGGCCGGTCAACGTCGGTCCGCCGACCGTCCCCGGACCGATGGTATTCGTACCGGTCGCCCGGTGGGGGCGCGATTATCGCCGCTCCGGCACCGATATCCGGACGATTTCGGCCGCTATCCACCTTTTGATCATGGCTTGCTCCCGGTGCCGGGGAGTCCAGGACGTGACCCGGGCGCGACCTGCGGGCCACGGGGGACGTAGTCTGCGGACATGACTGACGCCGCGCACCTCACCCCTCAGGCCGCCTTCGAGATGCTGTTGGCGGGCAACGACAGGTTCGTCGCCGGTACTCCGCACCACCCGAACCAGGACGCCGCCCGCCGCGCCCAGACCGCCCCCTCCCAGGCCCCGTTCGCCGTGCTGTTCGGCTGTTCCGACTCCCGACTCGCCGCCGAGATCATCTTCGACCAGGGCCTCGGTGACCTGTTCGTGGTCCGCACCGCCGGTCACGTGCTCGGCCCCGAGGTGCTCGGGAGCATCGAGTACGGCGTGAGCGTGCTCGGCACCCCGCTGGTCATCGTCCTCGGCCACGACTCCTGCGGCGCCGTCGGTGCCACCCGCGAGGCGGTCGCGGCCGGCTCCAGCGGCGAGGGCTTCGTCCGCGACGTCATCGAGCGGGTCACCCCCAGCGTGCTGGCCGCCAACGCGGCCGGGTACACCGACAACTCCGACTTCATCGACGAGCACATACGGCACACCGTCGCCCTGCTGCTCGACCGCTCGCACACCCTCGCCGCCGCGGTCGGCGCGGGCACCACCGCGGTCGTCGGCCTCTCCTACCGCCTCGTCGACGGCACCGCCCACCTGGTCACCACCCGCGGCCTCGACCTGCCCGCCGCCGCCTGACCCACCGCGAAGCCCGGCCCACCACGGAGCCCGGTCTCCCGCGAAGCCCGGCCCACCGCAGGCCGGTCCACCACGGACCCGGCCCGTCGCGGCCACCCCGCAGCCCCGCCCCGGCACCCCCGGGCCGGGGCTGCGGGCGTTCGACGTTCGTTCCCGAATGATCGTTGCGCCGAGGGGCCTTCCCGGACACTCCGGGACGCGCGGCGTCCCACGGCCGGTGCGCGGCCGCCGGTAGGCTCCGGGCCTGTCCGACGCAGGGGGGCCGTCCCGAGAGGAAACCCGCCATGCCCGAGCAGCTCTCACTCGGTGGTGAACGACGCCTGGTGCTGCGTGACCGTCAGCTGACCGACCGACTCGGCGCGCTGTTCGAGGAGATCGACCGCGACGAGTCCCTGCAGCAGGCTTTCATCGAATCTCCGGCCGAGGTGGTCAGCGCCGCCGACGCGGGGAGCCGCCAGGTGACCCCCGGCCAGGCCTCCGCCGTGAACCGGTTCCTGTTCTCCGCACTGGCCAGCGACGGCCTGCGCGACTGGGCGGCCGGCTACGACCGGGAGCACCCGGACTCCTCCCAGGAGGAGCGCCTGCGGCACTTCGCCGAGGCGCTGGCGACCCACGCCGACCCGACCCTGATGGGCGGGCTGCTGGAGCTGGCGGGCTCGGACCTGGCGCTCGACATGCCGAACGCCGCGCTGATCATCAAGCACGACTCGGTGGCCATCGGCAACTGGTTCATCGTCAAGGTGTCCGGTTCGCTGGAGGCCGGGAAGGAGGTGCTGCCCGCCGACCAGGTCCAGCGGCTGGCCCAGCAACTGGTCGCCCGGGCGCAGGAGTTGTCCGAGGCGGGGCAGCTGTGACGACGGCCGCGCCGCCGACCGGCGTCTTCCACCGCAGCCGGACGCTGTCGGTGATGCTCACCTTCGCCTGCACCGCCTCGTGCACCAGTTGCAGCACCCTGAGCCACCCGGGGAACCGGAGCCGGATCCCGGTCGAGGACGCGCTGCGCGCCATCGAGGAGGCGGCCGAACTCGGCTTCGCCAACGTCGTGTTCACCGGCGGCGAGGCGACGCTGCGCTGGGACGACCTGCTGACCTGCCTGCGGCGGACCACCGAACTCGGCCTGCCCACCCGGCTGGTGACCAACGCGCACTGGGCCGTCACCGAACCCGAGGCGGCCCGGGTGCTGGACGCGCTGCTGGACGCAGGCCTGCACGAGATCAACTTCAGCACCGGGGACGAGCACGCCCGCTTCGTCCCGCTCGCCCAGGTGGCGCTGGCCGCCGCGACGGCCGTCCGGCGCGGCCTGACCGCGCACGTCATGGTCGAGCTCAGGGAGGGCCGCGCGGTCACCGCCGAACGGCTGATGGCCGAACCCGCGATCGCCGAACTCCCGGAAGACCTGCGGGAGTCGGTGCGCCCGTCGGAGAGCCCGTGGATGCCGATCCGCCCGCTCCAGGTGGAGCGCTACCGGGACGGCGTCGCCGCGACCCGGCGCAACCTCCCGGACACGGTGGGCTGCGAGAGCGTCCTGCAGACCTACACCGTGCAGGCGGACGGGCGGATCGGCGCGTGCTGCGGCCTGGCCATGCGGCTGGTGCCCGAGCTGAACGTCGGGCGCCTGCAGGCGGAGGCGACCCTGCGCGCGGCGATCGACGAGGCCGAGTCGGACGTCCTCAAGGTGTGGCTGCGCACCGCCGGACCGGAGCGCATCCTCGCCTGGGCCGCGGACCGGGACCCGGAGATCGCCTGGGAGGGCATGTACGGGCACCGCTGCCAGGCCTGCCTGCGGATCTACAAGGACCCCCGGGTGGGCGAGGCGATCGCCGAGGGCTACCGCGCGGAGGTGCCCGGCATCGTGCAGTCCGCCTGGATGCAGGAGCGCTACCTGCCGCAGCAGTTGGCGTCCCTGCCGCTCTCGTCCTGACCCGCCGGAACACCTCCCGGCCTTCCCCGCCCCGACCGGATCGGGCCGGGGCGGGGCGGGCCGGGGCGGAGAAGGCCGCGGGGGCGGCGGGTCGGTCAGCCGGCGCGGTGGCTCTCGGGCGGGCCCAGCAGGCTGGGGCGCAGGCCGCCGGTGTCGATCACCAGGCGCTGCAGCACCACGGTCGGGTCGACCATCCAGAAGGTGAGGCGGTGCACGCCGGGCTCGGCGAGGGTGTGCACGGTGGCGCTGCGCCGGACGTTGTCCGAAGTGCCCAGGGCCCACTGGACGTTCATCGCGCCGGAGTCGGCTCCGCTCTGCGCCGTGGTCTCGACGGTCTGCGGCGGCTGCCCGTCGAAGGAGACGGCGTAGGCCGGTCCGCCGGTGGCGAGCGCGTCGTTGCGCGGGGAGAGGTACGCCCAGACGGTGACCCGTCCGGCGGTGAACAGGGTCACGTGGTACTCCAGCCGCGGCCCGGACCCGCCGGGCGTCCGCCGGGGCGCGGTGACGGGGACGGGGGTCAGGCCGGCGGTGGTGCGGCCGATGCCGGGGATCAGCCGCCAGGAGACGCCGTCCGCCGCGACGGCCCGGGTGTGGTGCTCGGCGTCGACGGCGACGTAGCCGTTGGCCTCGACGTGCCCGGCCAGGCCGCTCTTCGAAAGTTTCGGACGGTTCACCACGGCCTTGACGACGACGCTCGCGCCGTCCGGCCCGGTGACGGTGACGGGCACCTCGGTGGTGCCGTAGGGGGCCCGCGCCCAGTCGACGGCGAGGACGACCCGCTGCTGCTTGTCGATCCGGCCGGCGGGCCGGTCCGCGGTGAGCCAGGGCGCGCCGGTGCGGACCCGGTAGTCGAAGGGGCGCCTGCCCCGGTTGAACACCTCGACGTACTGGGCGGGTTGGCTCTGGTAGGGGCTGAACTCGGGCAGCACGGCCGGGGCTTGCTCGTGCGGCCACCAGGCGGCGGAGCCGTCGACCGCGACGCCCATCTCGGCGGTGTCGGGCAGCTCGATCCGGGCGACGGCGGGGAACAGCACGTCGGGGAGGGCGACGTTGTCGAGTTCCGGCTGCTGCCAGGGGGCGTTGGGGCCGTACCGGTCGACGTCGCCGTAGTCGATGTGCGGCTGGGTCTGAAACCCCTTCCACTTGCCGCCCGCGACCCGGGCGTTGAAGCGTTCGGCGAGCGCGAGGTCGTCGGCGAGCCGGGCCTCGGCGGTGGCGGCGAGGTCGTTGGTCAGGGCCCGGCCCTGCGGCGCGTAGTGCAGGTTGGTGAACTGCGCGGCGCGCAGCGCGTACAGGTTGGCGGTGGCGGCGACCTGGTAGCCGACGAGTTCGTACCAGGCGTCCTGGACGGCGGCGGGCAGGCGGCGCCCGACCCGTTCGGCGTCCTCGGCCAGCGCCTGCCAGCGGGCGGTGACCGTCTCCAACTCCCGGTAGTCGGTGAGCGAGAAGGGGGTGGCCCGGTCGTCGTAGGCGATCGCGGACGGGTCGGTGGCCGGGTCCTTCGCCGGGTCGACGGTGATCCGCCGGTTGAGCAGTTCGGGCTTGCGGACCGACTGCAACTGCCCGTACTCGGAGAGCACTTCGGCGATCTTCCGGGCCTGGGCCTCGCCGAAGTTCTGCCGGGCGTAGCCGGTCTCCCACTCGGTCAGCCGCTCCAGCGGCCAGCGTTCGGGCTGCCAGGCGTAGTCGAGGAAGAACTGGGTGGGCAGTTCGTTGCCCTTGAGGTCGCCGACGTTGGCGACCCAGAGCGTGCGGTTGCCGTGGGCGTACGACTGGTCGAGCTGCTCCCAGGTGTTGGGCAGGCAGGTGGTGTCCACCCACTTGTAGTTGCGGCCGACGCCGACGTAGTCGAAGTGGTAGTAGAGGCCGTAACCGCCGCTACGGGCGCCCCCGGCGGGGTCGGGGAGCTTGCGGACGTTGCCCCAGTTGTCGTCGGTGAGCACCACGGTGACGTCCTCGGGCACCCGCAGGCCGCGGTCCCAGTAGCGCTGGACCTCCTTGTAGAGCGTCCAGACCTGCGGGAGGCCGGCCGGGTCGCGGCCGGTGACCTCGGCGAGGATCTCCCGCTGGGCGGCGATGATCTCCGTCATCAGCTCGATGCCGTCGCCGTCGGGCAGGCTGACGTCCCCGTTGCCGCGCATGCCCAGGGTGACCACGCCCTCGATGCCCTGCTCGACCATCCGCCGGACGCCGTCCCTCCAGTACGCCTTCACCGCCTCGGCGTTGCGGCGGAACGACCACTCGCCGGTGCCGCCGTACGGGTCGTGGCCGGGGGTGGTGACGTTGCCCGCCGGATCGCGGACGGCGGGGGTGGCGTGCCGGTTCCACTCCTCGATGCCGCGCATCATCGGGGCCTCGTGCGAGGTGCCCATCACGATGCCGTAGGCGGTCGCGGTGGCGTGGTTGAGCGGGTCGTCCTCGGCGAAGGCGCGGCCCCAGACGGCGGGCCACAGGTAGTTGGCGCGCAGCCGCAGCAGCACCTCGAAGACCTTGGCGTAGAAGTCGGCGTTGAAGCCGCCGGGGAAGCCGGGCGCCTTGCCCGGGCCGAAGAACGCGGGCGCCCAGGTGCCGAGCGACGGGTTCTCGTCGTTGATGAACACGCCGCGGTACTTCACCGCGGGGGTGCCCTGGGTATGCCGGCCGGGCAGCGCGTGCACCGCGGCGCGACGCTGCGGGACGACGTCGTCCCACCAGTACCAGGGCGAGACGCCCATGCCCCGGGAGGCGTCGTACACGCCGTAGATCGTGCCGCGCTGGTCGCTGCCGGCGATCACCAGGGCCCGGTCGACGCCCGGCAGCGGGTGCTCCACGACGGCCTGCAGGGAGGTCTCCCAGCGGCCCGCGACACCGCTCGCGTCCAGCCGGCCGGTGGCCACCAGCCGGTCGACCAGCGGGCTGCGGCCGAGGGTGCCGACGATCACCGCGGTGCGGCCGCGCGGGACGGTGTCGCGGACGACCTCGGGCCGGACACCGGTGACGCGTTCCAGATCGGCCGCCAGGTCGCCGACGACCCGGACCACGCCGGGGTGGTCCGCGCCGCTGACCACGATCGGGGCGGCCCGGCCGCCCTCGACCAGCGGGAGGGAACCGGCGCTCGGGGCGAAGGAGATCCAGCTGCCCGGGTCGGTCGGCCGGGCGCCGCTGCTGCTGCTGCCGCTGCTGTCTCCGTTGCCGTTGCCGTTGTTGTCTCCGTTGCCGTTGCTGCTGCCGCTGCTGTTGCTGTTGCCTGCGGCGGCCCAGGCGTCGGCGCTCAGGCCGAGGACCTGGCCTAGCGGGGTGGCGGCGAGGCCCAGCCCCAGGCCGAGCCCGAGGGCGGCCCGGCGTCCGGTGGTGAACTGCGGTGCTGGTCGGTCCATGGCGGCTCTCCCGACGGCAGAGGGTTCCGAAAATTTCGAAACCATGTCTTTATGTTTCGGTGGCCACCTTTGGGCACGGCCCGGCCGGGGGTCAACCCCCCTGCATCGGGAATCTGCGGGAATGGTCAGGCCCGCTTCCGGGAACCGACCGGCCGACGGGGGCCCGGCCCCTCCGGCGGGGCCTTGCGGCGTTCGGGCCCCTTCCGGTGGGCGCTCTGCGAGGATGGAACGGTCGGTGATGGCACGAACACGACAGGGGGCGGCCCGTGGCACGGATCGTGGTGATCGGGGGCGGGATCGCCGGGACGGCGGCCGCGCTGGCCCTGCACAAGGCTGGCCACGAGCCGACCGTCCACGAGGCGCACCCCGAGAGCGACGAGGACATCGGTGCGTTCATGACGCTGGCCAGCAACGGCATGCGCGCCCTGGCCGGGTTCGACGCCGCCCGGACGGTGGCCGGGGTCGGCTTCGACGTCACCCGGATGAACGTCCTGGACGCGGCCGGGGCCGAACTGGCCTCCGTACCGCTCGGCGAGCACGACCGGCCGCTCGCCCGGTACCGCTGCCTGCGCCGGGCCCAACTCGCCGCCGTACTGCGGGCCGAGGCCCGCCGCCGCGGGATCGCCCTGCGGCACGCCGCCCGGCTCACCGGCGTCACGGAGACCGACGGCGCCGTCACCGCCCGCTTCGCCGACGGCAGCACGGCCGACGGGGAGCTGCTGGTCGGTGCCGACGGCCTGCGCTCCACGGTGCGGACCTGGCTCGACCCCCACGGCCCCGGCCCCGCCTACGCGGGACAGCGCGTCTTCTACGGCTACAGCGACGCCGCACCCCGGCCCGCCCCCGCGCCCGGCCTGATCACCATGGTGCGCGGCAGCGCGGCCGCCTTCGGATACCTGGTCCCGCCCGTCGGCCGGACCCACTGGTTCGCCCGCGTCCCGGGCCCGCCCCTCGCGGCGGGGGAACGCGCCGACACCGCCCCCGCCCGGTGGCGCGCCCTGCTGGAACCGCTGCTGCGCCCCGACCGCACCCCCTGCGCCGACATCGTGGCGGGCACGGGCGACGACCTCATGGTCACCGACGCCCTCCACCTGCCGCCCGGGGGCCGCTGGCGCAGCCGCCGCACGGTGCTGATCGGCGACGCGGCGCACGCCGCCTCCCCCGCCACCGGGCAGGGCGCCTCGATGGCGCTGGAGGACGCCCTCGTCCTCGCCAAGGCCCTGCGGGACGCCCCCGACACCGATGCGGCGCTGGCCCGTTACGAACACCACCGCCGCCCCCGGACCGAGCAGAACACCGCGACCAGCGCCCGGCTCACCGCCGCCCGCCCGTCCGGGGACAGCCGCACCTCCGAGGACACCCGGCGGGCCGCGGACGGCGGGGCGGACGAGGCGCTGCTGCGCCTGCTCGACTGGGACACCCCGCTCTGACGCCTGCCGGCCCGGCGGGTGGGCGGGGCGCGGTCAGCGGGACGCGGCGGGTGGGCGGGACGCGACGGGTGGGCGGGACGCGGTCAGCGCGGCGCGGTGGGCGGGCCGGGGCGGTGATCGGTGCGGTGACCTGGGCGTTCTCCGGAGCGGCGTTCGACGAGCCGGGTGAGCAGGACGACCTTGCGCGGGGCCGAGCGGTCCCCGGCGATCCGGGAGAACAGGAGGTTGGCGGCGGTGCTGCCGACCGCCACCGGGTCCTGGCTGACGACGGTCAGCGGGGGGTCGAGCTGCTTGGCGAGCGGCAGGTCGTCGAAGCCGACGATGGCCATCGGGAGCGGCTGTCCGGCGGTCCGCGAGCCGTCCGGGTCGTCCGGGCCGTCCATCGCGTCCAGGGCGCCCAGCGTGATCAGGTCGTTGCTGCTGAACAGGGCGGTCGGCGGGTCGGGCAGCGCGCGCAGCTCGGCCAGGGCGAGCCGGGTCTCCAGGTGGGAGCGCAGGCCGTGCCGGACCAGCGCGGGGTCGGCGGACAGCCCGCGGGCGGAGAGCGCGTCCAGGTAGCCGGCGTAGCGCTCGCGCTGGGTCCAGATCTCGTAGCGGTCGCCGAGGTAGGCGATCCGGGAGTGGCCGTGGCCGAGCAGGTGGGCGACGGCGTGCCGGGCGCCGTCGCGGTTGTCGACCGTGACGGTGTCCACGTCGAGGTCCTCGGCGGGCCGGTCCACGCAGACCACGTGGGTGCCGGACGCCATCGCCGTCCGGAGGAAGCCGTGGCTGCCGATGGTGGGGACGAGGACCAGGCCGTCGACCTGCCGGGCGGTGAAGGCGGCGATCACCTCGCGCTCCCGGCGCGGTTCGTCGTTGGTGCTCCCGACCAGCACGACGCAGCCGCGCCGGTGCGCCTCGTCCTCGATCGAACGGGCCATCAGGGCGTAGAAGGGGTTGGCGAGGTCGTCCACGACCAGGCCGATGGTGGCGGTGCCGAGCCGCTTCTGCCGCAGGTTGCGGGCGTTGACGTTGCGCTGGTAACCGAGCTTGCGGACGGCCTGTTCGACCTTGGCCACGGTGTCGGGCGAGACCCCGGGGTTGTGGGAGACCACTCGGGAGACCGTCATCAGACTGACTCCGGCGGCCTGGGCCACGTCCTTCATCGTCGGGCGCTTCAACAGGTCTCCTCCTCGGCGCGTTCCCCGGGCACCGGCCGGTCGGCCCGGCGCCGGGGAGCGCATCCTATCGACGCCCGGGCCGCCGCACGGGTCCGCGCCCCCGCGCCGACCGCGCGGTCGGTACGGGGGCGCGGGCCCGGACGCGGGGTCGGTACGGGGGCGCGGCCCCGGACGCGGGGTCAGCAGGCGGACCGGTAGACGTACTTGTTGACCTCGGGGTCGTCCAGGTTCGCCTTGGTGATGGCGACCATGGTGGTGCCGATCTGCCCGGTGACGGGCTTCCCCGCGACGGCGGCGAGCGCCTGGTCGACGCCCTGGGCGCCGATGCCGGCCGGGTCCTGGGCGACCAGGACGTCCAGGGTGCCGTTCTTCAGGGCCGTGACCTCGTCGGGTTCGGCGTCGAACGCGGCGACCTTGACGCCGCCCTGCCGACCGGCGGCCTGGAGGCCGGTGGCCACGCCCTGCGCGGTGTTGGTGTTGCCCGCGAAGACCCCGCCGAGGTCGGGGTGGGCGGCCAGAGTGGCCTGGATCTGGGAGGCGGCGGTCGCGGGCAGGTCGTTGTCGTAGAGGACGGGCAGCAGGGTGATGCCCGGGTGCCCGGCCTTCATCTCCTCGGTGAACCCCTTGATCCGGGCGTCGGTGGTGGAGACACCGGGTTTGACGCTGATCACGATGGCGGAGCCCTTGTCCCCCATGAGCTCGGCCAGCGCCTTGGCGGCCGTCCGCCCTCCGGCCTCGTTGTCGGAGGAGATCCGGGAGACCCCGATGGAGGCGTCGCTGACGGCGGTGTCCACCAGGACGACCTTGGTGCCGGCGTTCTGCAGCTGCGCCAGCGACGGCGTGAGGGCCTGGGTGTCGACCGGTGACACCAGCAGCCCGTCGGGGCGGCTCGCGCCGACCGAGTCGAGGATGGGGCGCTGCACGGCGACGTCCCACTGCGCCGAGCCGTCGACGGTGAGCTTGGCGCCCCGCTTCTTCGCCTCCTCCTGGGCGGCGCAGGCCATGGTGATGTAGAACGGGTCGCTCTTGACGCCGGTGACGAGCTTCAGCGTGACGTTCTTGGTGCCGTCCGAACTGCCGCCGCCGCTACCGCTGCTGCAACCGGCGGTGGCGGTGGCCAGCGCGGTCAGGGCGACGGCGGCGCAGCAGCGGACGAGGGTGCGCGGTCTGCTGGTTCCGGTTCCGGGCATGGCGGATCTCCTCCTGCGGGTGGGGAGTTGAGGGTGGGGGGCTGCGGGCGGGTGGGGAGTGGTGCGGCCGTTGGGGGTCAGCCGCGTTCGCGGCCGCGTCGGCGGAACTGGTCGAGGTACACCGCCGCGACCAGGACGACGCCGATCGCGACGTCCTGCCAGTACTGCTGGACGTCCATGATGATCAGCCCGGTGGTGAGCACGGCGGGGATGAAGACGCCGATCACCGTGCCGAGCACGGTGCCGCGACCGCCGAAGAGGCTGGCGCCGCCGAGCACCACGGCGGTGATGACCTTGAGGTTGTCGGTGGAGTGCCCGGCGATCGAGGTGGTGCCGAAGTAGGCCAGCCACATGGTGCTGCCGAGCCCGGAGAGCAGGCCGGTGAGGGCGTAGACCTTCACCAGGTGGCGGTCCACGTCGATGCCGACCCGGCGGGCGGCCTCCGGGTTGGAGCCGATGGCGTAGGTGTGGCGGCCGAACCGGGTGCGGGCGAGGACCAGTCCGAACACCAGGGTGGTGGCGAAGGCGATGACGACCAGCCAGGGGACCTGGCCGAAGAGCTTGCCGAACCCGACGGCGTGCTGGAGCTTCCCGGAGACCGCGCCGGTCGGGTCCTGGCCCCCGGTGATGATCTGGGCGATGCCGAGGGCCGCACCGAACCCGCCGAGGGTGACGATCAGCGGCGGCACCTTCGCCTTCGCCACCAGCCACCCCTGCAGGGCGCCCCAGAGCAGCCCGGTGACCAGCGCGATCAGGGTGGAGACCGCGACGGTGCCCCAACCGGCCTCCGCGCCGCCGTGGTGGATGGTGTACTCGGCCGAGAGCACGGCGGAGAGCACCAGGACCGAGCCGACCGACAGGTCGATCCCGGCGACGATGACCACGTAGGTCATGCCGACGCCCAGGACCAGGTAGATCGCGGCGTTGGTGGCGATCTGGGTCAGGTCGTAGCGGGTCAGGAAGGTGTCGGGCCGGGCGACGGTGAAGAACGCGACGAGCAGCAGCAGGACCCCGAAGGTCCACGCCTCGTTCACGGCGGCGAGTCGGCGCACCCAGCCGGGGAGGGCCCGGGTCGGTGACGCGTCATCAGCTGTCACGTCACTGGTTGTCGCATCACCAACTGTCGTGTCACCAGTTGTCGCGCCATCGATTGTCGCGTCACCAGTTGTCGCGTCACCAGTTGCCGCGTCACCAGTTGTCACGTCACCAGTTGCCGCGTCACTAGCTGTCGCATCACTAGCTGTCGCATCACTAGTTGTCGCGTCATCGATTGACGCGTCACCAGTTGTCGCGTCACGGGCCTTGCCGGGCACCTGCGCACTCACGCGGCACCGTCCTTTCCGAGGGTCGACCCAGCGGCGGCAGCCGGCCCAGACCCCGCCCCCGCCCCCGCCCCCGGCCCAGGCCCAGGCCCAGGCCCAGGCTCCAACGCGGAGTCGAGGGCCCCCGTCATCGCGCCGACGAGTTCCTCGACCGAGGTGGTGGCGGCGTCGAGGACGGCCACCCGCCGTCCCAGCCGCAGGACTTCGACCCGGTCGGCGACCGAGAGCACCTCCGGCATGTTGTGGCTGATCAGGACGACGGAGACCCCGCGGTCGCGGACGCGTCTGATGGTCTCCAGCACCCGGCCGCGCTGGACCACGCCGAGGGCGGCCGTGGGTTCGTCCATGAAGATGACGCGGCCCGCGAAGGCGACGGCGCGGGCGACCGCCACCGACTGCCGCTGTCCGCCGGAGAGTGCGGCCACGGGGACGGTCACGTCCCGGAGGTCGACGCCGAGTTCGGCGAAGGCGGTGACGGCGGCGCGGCGCATCGCGGCGTTGTCGAGCACTCCGAGGCGGCCGAGCAGGCCGGGGCGGCGGAGTTCGCGGCCGAGGTGGAGGTTGGCGGCCGCGTCGAGGTCCTGGGCGAGGGCGAGGTCCTGGTAGACCGTCTCCACGCCGTGGCGCCGGGCGTCGAGCGGGCCGGTGAGCCGGACGGGGGTGCCGTCCACCAGGATCTCGCCGCCGTCGGGGGCGGTGGAGCCGGAGAGGGTCTTGACCAGGGTGCTCTTGCCGGCGCCGTTGTCGCCGATCAGCGCCACCACCTCGCCCGGGTGGACGGCGAAGTCGGCGCCCTGGAGGGCGTGCACCCGGCCGTAGTGCTTGCTCACCTTCCGTGCTTCCAGAAGGGGTTGGGACATCGAGCTGACCTCCGCGCCGCGATTGGTAACGTTCACCGAAGAGTTGGGAGTCTGATACCGCCGTGACGGCCTGTCAATAGCTCCGGCACCACCTCCCGCCGAGCGTCAAATACCGGAAAAAACACCGGAGTTGACCTTGACGCCCAGCCTTGACGCGCACATCGCAGCGCCGGAACAATTCCATCCGCTCGGTAACGTTCACATCGCTACCGGAAGGTGTTCCACGGTGTCCCTCCCCACTCGCAAGGCCCGTGCCGCCGTCGCGGTCGGCAGTCTGCTGCTCGCCGCCTTCGGCCCGGGAGCGGGAACGGCCCTCGCCGCCCCCGCATCCGCCCCCGCGTCCGACCCCGCGTCCGCCACCGCCCTCGCGTCCGCCACCGCGGCGGCGTCCAACCTCACCCCGTACGTCGACCCGTTCATCGGGACCGACGACAGCAACGCACCCAACCCCGTCCCGGGCGGCGCCGGCGGCGCCACCTACCCGGGCGCGGTGGTGCCCTTCGGCGGGGTGCAGTTCAGCCCCGACACCCCGACGGCCTCGCCATCGGGGTACCGCTACTCCGACACCTCGATCGAGGACTTCAGCCTCACCCACTTCGACGGGGCCGGCTGCCCGAACAACGAGGACCTGCCGCTGCTGCCGGTCACCGGCGCGCTGGGCGCCTCGCCGGGCAGCAGTTGGACCGGCTACGCCTCGGGCTACACCAAGTCCAACGAGGCCGCCGCCCCCGGCTACTACAAGAACCGGCTGGACAAGTACGCCACCGACGTCGAGCTGACCGCGACCACCCGCACCGGCATGGGCAGGCTGACCTACCCGGCCACCAACGCCGCCCAGTTGCTGATCGCCACCGGCCGCAGCGCCACCGGCAACCGCAGCGGCTCGGTGAAGGTCAGCGGCTCGGAGGTGACCGGCAGCGTCACCGCCGGCGGCTTCTGCGGCTCCTCGAAGACCTACCAGATCTACTTCGACATCCGCTTCGACCGGGCCCCGACCGGCTTCGGCACCTGGTCCGGCGCCACCGTCAGCGCCGGTTCGGCGAGCGCGTCCGGCACCAACACCGGCGCCTACCTCACCTTCGACACCGGCGGCTCGCGGACGGTGCAGTTCAAGGTGGCGCTGAGCTACGTCAGCACCGCCAACGCCCAGGCCGACCTGACCGCCGAGAACAACGGCTGGGACTTCGCCGCGGTGCGCTCCGCCGCCGACGCCTCCTGGAACCAGGTCCTCAACCGGGCGCAGGTGAGCGGCGGTTCGGCCACCGACCTGAAGAAGTTCTACACCGCGCTGTACCACGTCTTCCAGAGCCCGAACGTCGCCAGCGACGTCAACGGCGACTACCGCGGCTTCGACGGCGCGGTCCACAACTCCGCCCGCCCGGTCTACCAGAACTACTCCGGCTGGGACATCTACCGCTCCTGGGCGGCGCTGATCGCGCTGATCGCGCCGAACGAGGCCGCCGACATCGCCAACTCGATGGTGCTGGACGGCCAGCAGGGCGGCCTGCTGCCCAAGTGGTCGCAGCAGACCAACGAGGACTTCGTGATGACCGGCGACCCCGGCCCGATCATCGTCGCCAGCATGTACGCCTTCGGGGCCCGCGGCTTCGACACCGCCGCCGCGCTGGCGCTGATGAAGAAGTCCTCGAACGGCGGCACCGCGCAGGGCTCGCCGATCCGCGGCAACCAGGGCACCTACACCAGCCTGCACTACATCCCCGGCGCGCCGTCCGACTCGCTGGAGTACTCGGCGTCCGACTTCGCCGTCGCCCAGTTCGCCAAGGCGCTCGGCAGCACCGCGGACTACACCGACTTCATGACCCGGGCCCAGTGGTGGCGCAACACCTACGGCCCCGAGTCCGGCTACGTGCAGCCGCGCAACTCCGACGGCAGCTGGAAGTGGCCGCTGGACCCGGCCGCCCAGGCCGGCTTCACCGAGGGCAACGCCGCCCAGTACACCTGGATGGTCCCCTACGACTTCGCCGACCTGATCAACGACATGGGCGGCCGGCAGACCGCCGTCCAGCGGCTCGACCACCACTTCACCCAGGTCAACGCCGGGCAGAGCCTGCCGTACTACTACATCGGCAACGAGCCCGAGCACGGCGTGCCGTGGGCCTACGACTACGCCCGGTACCCGGCCGGGGCCTCGGCGGCCGTGCGCAAGGTGATGGCCGAGTCCTTCACCACCGGCGCGGGCGGGCTGCCCGGCAACGACGACCTCGGGGCGACCTCCGCCTGGTACGTCTGGGCGGCCCTCGGCCTGTACCCGGCGACGCCCGGCGCCGACACCCTGGCCGTGCACGGGCCGTCCTTCCCGTCGGTGCTGATCCAGCGCCCGGGCGGCGACATCACCGTCAACGCGTCCGGCACCGGCTCCTACGTGCAGGGCCTGAAGGTGAACGGGACGGCCACCAGCCACACCTACCTGCGCTACCCGGACCTCGCGGCCGGCGGCACCCTCGACTTCACCATGGGGTCGGCGCCCAGCCCGAGTTGGGGCACCGGCGCGGACGACGTGCCGCCCTCCTTCCAGGACGGCGCGGGCGCGGTGCCCGCCGCCCCGGAGCTGGGCGCCGACCTGGCGCGCGGGAAGGCGACCAGTTCCTCGGCCGCGTGCGCCAGCGCCGAGGGCGCGGACAAGGCCGTCGACGGCAGCCTGCAGAACAACAGCAAGTGGTGCTCGAAGACGGCCGGGGCGAGCATCCAGGTCGACCTGGGCTCGGCGCAGCCGGTCGGTTCGGTGGTGCTGGAGCACGCCGGGCTCGGCGGTGAGAACACCGCCTGGAACACCGGCGCGTTCCAGGTGCAGACCAGCACCGACGGCACCACCTGGAGCACCGCCGCCACCGTCACGGGCTCGCGCTCCAGCCGCACCTACAGCCCGTTCGCGGTCCGCTCGGCCCGGTACGTGCGGGTGGTGGTCTCGGCCCCGACCAACAGCGGCAGTGACACCGCCACCCGGCTCTACGAGCTGGAGGTCCATGCCACCGGTCCGGGGGCCGGGTCCGGTCCGATCACCTCGGGCCTGAGCGGCGCGAAGTGCGTGGACGACTCCAACTCCGGTACCGCCAACGGCAACCCGGTGGTGCTGTGGGACTGCAACGGCAGCGGCGCGCAGCAGTGGACGTCCACCGGCGGCACCCTGCGGGCGCTCGGCAAGTGCCTGGACGTCACCTCCTCGGGCACCGCCGCCGGGACCCTGGTCCAGCTGTGGGACTGCAACGGCAGCGGGGCGCAGCAGTGGCAGGCCGTCAACGGCACGCTGGTGAACCCGAACTCCGGACGCTGCCTGGACGTGCCGTCCTCCGACACCACCAACGGCGTGCGGCTCCAGATCTGGGACTGCAACGGGACCGCCGCCCAGAAGTGGAACCCGCCGGCCGCCGCGTAGCGGGGGCCCGTCGCTCCGGTGCCGTCCGCCCCTCGCGGGGGCGGACGGCACCGCTGTTCGTGGTGCCACGGTCAGCCGGCGGCGTTGAGCAGGTCGAGGGCGCTCTGCTGGCAGCCGTAGTCGGTGCTGCCGGGGCCGCCCGCCCAGTGCGGGCCGTACTGGTCGAGCGGGTTGCGGTCCTTGGCAAAGGCGGAGTTCGCCCAGGCGGCGAGGGTCGGCGCGTAGGGGTGGTCGGACAGCTGGGTGTTGAGCCGGCCCAGGCCGCGGACGTAGGCGCCCTTGAAGGAGGGGCCGTCGCCGGTGCAGCCGTCGCCCTCGCCGGGTTCGCGCAGCACGCCGCCGCTGGTCAGCCGGGTGGTGGAGGCGTCGGCGAGGGTGCGGGCGGTGGTGAGCAGGTCGGCGTCGCCGGTGGCCCGGTACAGCTCGGTCAGGCCGCCGAGGATCACGCCCTGGTTGTACGTCCAGGTGCGCTGGCCGTTGTTGGCGCAGGCGTCGTTCAGGCCGTCGTTGACCAGGTGGTCGGCGTTGACCATGCCGCTGCCGCGGAACCAGTTCCACTCGTCGCGGGCCCGCTGGAGATAGGCGGTGTCGCCGGGGATGCGGTTGTGCAGGGCGGCGGTGAGCTGGAGGTAGAGCTCGTTGGTGACGGCGTTCTTGTAGGTGCCGTTCGTGTTCCAGCGCACCCCGCCGCCGCAGGTGCCGGTCCAGTTGGCGGTCATGTGGTCGGCGTCGGCGCGGGCGGTGGCCAGGTAGCGGCCGTCGCCGGTCAGGTCGTAGGCGGCCACCCAGGCCAGGCCCCACCAGCCGGTGTCGTCCAGGTACTCGTTGGTGAAGTTGCCGCCCTGCGCGTTGACGTTCTTGTCGTACGTCTCGGCGACGGCGTAGGTGTAGCTGCCCATGCCGCTGATCCGGGCGTTGTCGATGACGGCGGTGAGCGCGTTGGCGGAGGTCCACCAGCCGTTGCCGCCGAAGAGCTTGCTGGTGCGGTCGTAGGACATCATCAGCGCGGTGGCGGCGGCGGTGCGCCGGTCCCAGGCGTTCCAGGTGGTGCGCGCCCAGGGGGTGCAGGCGAGGGCGCCGCCGACCTGCCCGCAGGCCCGCAGCGCGCCGACCGCCCGGGTGTTCCAGTCGTCCACGTTGTACATCAGGGTGCGCCAGCCGGTGCCGCCCGCGGGCACCTTGGTGTCGCCGAGCTTGCTGCCGCCGGTCCAGGTCCGGCCGCCGTCCGTCGAGCGGTCCAGCCACACCTCGTCGCCGGCCGCGCCGCCGGTGATCGAGGCCCAGCCCATGGCGTCGGCGTCGTCGAAGTGCAGGACGAGCGTGCGGCCCGAGAGCGCCGCGGAGACCGGCTGCCGGTCCTGCGGGCTGAGCGCGGGGTCGCGGGTGTCGCAGTACTTGTTGCAGGTCGCGGCGGTGACGGCCGCAGCGGGGGCGGCGGTGAGGACGGTGCCGGGCAGGGTCGCGGCCAGGGCGGCGGCGGTGGCGAGCAGGGCGGCGCGCAGGGGGCGGGACACGGTCACGGGAGGTCTCCTGGTGCTGCTGAGGAACGGGGGGACGGACGGAGGAACGCGGCGACGGCCGGGCCGGGGTCGGCCCGGCCGCGGCCGGTCGGTGCTGTGCGGAAGCGGTCGGTGCCGCGGGATCGGTCAGGGCGTCCAGAGGTCAGGGCGCCCAGAGGTCAGGACATCCAGGGGTCAGGGCGCCCAGGGGTCAGGGCGCCCAGAGGTCAGGGCGCCCAGGGGGCGTCGATCGACCAGGTGGTGTCGGCGACGAAGGAGGGGGTGTTGCCGTCCCACGGGTTGCCGCCGCCGTAGGTGGCGATCCACACCTGGGAGTCGAAGTGGCGCAGGTAGCGGTCGGGGTAGTTGTAGGCGGTGAGGCGGACGCCGCCGGTGCCGGGCCGGGCGCAGAAGGTGGCGTCGGCGCGGAAGAGGGCGTCGCTGCCGGCCTCGCGGTGCACCCGGCTGTCGCGGTGGCGCAGGTACTCGCCGGGGTAGTTGCGCGATTCGAAGGAGTAGCAGGCGGGGTCGGCCAGGCCGGGGACGACCTTCCAGGTGGCGTCGGCCTTCAGCAGCGCGCTGCTGGCGGCGTCGACGTGCTCGGTGTCGGCGAGGCCGTCGTAGTGGCGCAGGTAGCGGTCGGTGCAGCAGGCGGTGGTGGCGCGCAGCGACCGGTACTGGCCGGTGGGCAGGGTCGGGTTGGCGGGGGTGGTGCGGGAGGCGTCGATCAGGGCGAGGTTGGCGGCCCGGACCCGGGCGGCGTCCACCTTGACCACCCGGCGGTCGTAGCTGAGCAGGCCGTTGGCCTCGTTCTCGACGTCGGTGATCTCGGTGTAGACGGAGGCGGAGAGCCCGGCGGGCATCTGGCCGGTGCGCAGGCTGTCGAGCAGGTTGACCAGGCGGTCGTTGAGGGCGGCGGTGCTGGGCTGGTCCTCGTAGCTGAAGCCGCCGCCGGGGTACCACTCGTGGCCGGCGACCCGGAGGCCGAGGCCGCCGTACTCGCCGAGGACGGCGGCCCGGGTGGCGGTGGGGGTGGTGGCGCCGGGGCCGACGTAGACGTGGTTGTCGACCACGTCGCCGTTGCCGCCGTCGACGGCGCCGCAGCAGTTGACGCCGCTCATGTTGTCGACCAGCCGGGAGGGGTCGTACGCCTTGACGTCGGCGGCGATCCGGGCCTGGTCGTACTGGCCCCAGCCCTCGTTCTCGTCGACCCACTGGATCAGCGCGGGCGAGCTGCGGTGCTGGTCGATGATCCGGTGGTACTCGGCCTCCCACTGGGTGCGGGCGGCGGTGTCGGGGGTGCGGGTGTCCATCGCGGGCATGTCCTGCCAGACCAGCAGGCCGAGCCGGTCGGCCCAGTAGAACCAGCGCTGCGGCTCGACCTTGATGTGCTTGCGGACCAGGTTGAAGCCGAGGTCCTTGTGCGCCTGGAGGTCGGACTTCAGGGCGTCGTCGGTGGGCGCGGTGTAGATGCCGTCGGGCCAGTAGCCCTGGTCGAGGGTGCCGGTCTGGAAGACGAACTTCCCGTTCAGCACCGGGCGTTGGACGCCGTTGACGGTGGCGACGGCGATCGAGCGCATCCCGGTGTAGCTGCCGACGGAGTCGACGGTGGTGGTACCGGAGAGCAGGTCGGCGCGGACGTCGTAGAGGAACGGGTCCTCGGGGGTCCACAGGTGGGCGCCGGGCACGGGGACGGTGATCGGGGCGCCGGGCTGTCCGGTGGCGGTGCCGACCACGGTGCCGCCGGTGGAGACGGTGACCCGCACGCTCTGCCCGGTGGCGCCGTCGGCGAGGGCGGTGGCCCGGACGGTGCCGGAGCCGGGGTCGGGTACGAGGTCGAGGCGGCTGAGGTGGGCGGCGGCGACCGGCTCCAGCCAGACGGTCTGCCAGATCCCGGACGCGGCGGTGTAGAAGATGCCGCCGCCGGAGTGCGGCAGGACGCCGTTGGTGTTGCGCTGCTTGCCGACCGCGCCGCCACCGGTCTGGGTCGGGTCCCAGACCGAGACCACGAGGGTGTTGGTCCCGCCGTTGAGGTACGGGGTGATGTCGTAGCCGAAGGCGTCGTAGCCGCCGCTGTGCACGGCGCCGACCTGGGTGCCGTTGACCCGGACGGTGGTCTGCCAGTCGGAGGCGCCGAAGTTGAGCAGGACGCGGCGGCCGGACCAGCCGGCGGGGACGGTGAAGGTGCGCTGGTACCAGAGCCGGTCGTTCTGGCTGATCTGCCGCTGGATGCCGGAGAGCGCGGACTCGGCGACGAACGGGACGCGGATCTGCTCGCCGAAGGCGGCGGGCTGGGCGGCCCCGGCCGGGGTGACGGCGAAGTCCCAGATGCCGTTGAGGTTGAGCCAGTCGGGGCGGGTGAACTGCGGGCGGGGGTACTCCGGCAGCGGGTGGTCGACGGAGACCTGGCCGGTCCACGGGGTGGTCATCGGCGGCGTCTTGGGCGTCCAGGCGGCGGCCCGGGCCGGGGCCTGGCCGGCGGCCAGCAGCAGGGCGGCGGCCGTCACCAGGACGGCGAGCAGGGCGGCCGTCCGGCTGCGGAGCGCGGCTGCGGCTGCGGCTGGGGGCGGTCGGTGCATCGGTGCTCCTCCAACGGGTGGGTGGGGGAAGGGCGGTACACGACGGGGTGGGGTGCGCGACGGGGTGAGCTGCGCGACGGGGTCAGCGCAGCTGCCAGAGGTGGTCGGCGGTGCCGTTGTCGGCGAACTGCACCACCCGGGCGCTGTCCGCGGTCGACATGCCGTCCACGCCCAGCACCTTGCCGGAGTTGCGGTTGCGCAGCCGGAACCAGCCGTCGCCGTTGTCGACCAGGCGCCACTGGTGGTCGGCCGTCCCGTTGTCCGCGAACTGCACCACCCGGGCGCTGTCGGCCGTCGACATGCCGTCCACGCCCAGCACCTTGCCGGAGTTGGCGTTGCGGATCCGGAACCAGCCGTCGGCGTCGGCGAGGAAGGTCCACAGGTGGTCGGCGGTGCCGCTGTCGGCGAACTGCACCACCTGCGCGCTGTCGGCCGTCGACATGCCGTCCACGCCCAGCACCTTGCCGGAGTTGCGGTTCTGGACCCGCACCTGGCCGTCGGGCTGGAGCTGCCAGAGGTGGTCGGCGCTGCCGTTGTCGGCGAACTGCACCACCTGCGCGCTGTCGGCGCTCGACATGCCGTCCACGCCCAGCACCTTGCCGGAGTTGCGGTTGCGCAGCCGGAACCAGCCGTCGCCGTTGTCGACCAGCTGCCACAGGTGGTCGGCGGTGCCGTTGTCCGCGAACTGCACCACCCGGGCGCTGTCCGCCGTGGACATCACGTCGACGCCCAGCACCTTGCCCGAGTTGGCGTTGCGGATGCGCAGCCAGCCGTCGCCGTTGTCGACCAGCTGCCACAGGTGGTCGGCCGTCCCGCTGTCGGCGAACTGCACCACCCGGGCGCTGTCGGCCGTCGACATGCCGTCCACGCCCAGCACCTTGCCCGAGTTGCGGTTGCGGATCCGGAACGCGGCGCCGCCGGTGGTCCAGGGCGTGCCGTTCGGGGAGGTGGTGGGGAAGGCGGAGATCCGCAGCCGGGCGGCGCCCATCGGGACGAGGGTGACGGTCTCGACGGGCGCGGTGCTGCGGGCGGGGCTGTTCTGCAGCGGGGTGACCACGTGCTGGCCGTCGGCCTGCCACTCGGGGATGCGGCGGGCGGGCGCGGTGATCCGCACGGGGGTGCCGGCCTGGGTGAAGGGGTTGGCCGGGAGCGCACCCCCGGCGGCGGTGAAGACCGGGGCCCCGGCGTCCAGCGCGAGGCCGTAGTTCCAGGGCGTGGTGGCGTGCACGGCGTACTCGGGGAAGGCGGCGGTGCCCGCGTACTGCTGGTAGTTCTCGCCGATCCGCAGCGCGTACGTCAGCGGGCCGTGGTCGACCGAGACGCTGCCGCGGTTGGCGGCCCAGGTGCGGACGGTGGTGCGCTGGGGCAGCCGCAGCACGACGGTGTCGCCGTCGCGCCAGGTCCGGCGGACGACGGTGTACGCCGGTCCGGCGGGGGCGCTGACGGCGGTGCCGTTGACGGTGAGCGCGGGGGCGGCGCACCAGCCGGGGACGCGCAGGTAGAGCGGGAAGTCCAGCGGCTTGGGGGTGCTCAGGCGCAGCGTGACGGTCTCGGCGAACGGGTAGTCGGTGGTCTCGGTGAAGGTGACCGCCGTGCCGTCGGCGACCTTGGCGGTGACGGTGCAGGCAGCGTACATGGCGGCGGCCAGGCCGTTGTCGGGGGTGGCGAGCCAGAGCTCCTCCAGGAAATAGGGCCAGCCCATGCCGTAGTTGTGCGGGCAGCAGCGGTACTGGTCGACGCCGGGCATGAACGCCTGCATGGCGAAGCCGTTCTGGAACTGGCCCTGGCTCTTGGGGGTGTTGTCGAGGTCGACGCTGTTGGCGCTGGTGACGTAGTGCACGGCCCTGCCGTCGGGGTCGAGCGCGGCGGGCAGCGAGTTGAAGGCGAGATCCTCGCAGCGGTCGGCCCACAGCGGGTCGCCGGTGATCCGGTTCAGCAGCTGGTGGCTGGCCATGAACTCGACGACGCCGCAGGTCTCGAAGCCCTGGCGCGGGTCGCCGAAGCCGGGCCGGGCGTTCTCGTCCCCGGCGAAGCCGCCGCCGGGGAACTGGCCGTACTGCGCCATCACCTTGTCGTAGACGCGGTACGCGGAGCCGGTCAGGGTGGCGGACGGGGAGCGCAGCGCGTACTGGGCGGGCTCGCGGAAGCCCTGCGCGATGTTGACGTTGTGCAGGCTGGGCAGGTTGTCGGTCCAGTTGGCGCCGTAGGTGTGGATCTTGTCGGCGAGGGAGAGCAGGAAGGCGTCGCCGGTGCGGTTGTAGAGCCAGAACACGCTGTCCAGCGCGTCGCCCCAACGCACCGAGACCCAGCTGCTGTTGAACGCGCCGGGCCCCTGGGCGTTCATGTAGCGGAAGAAGGCGCTGAGCAGCGGGACGATCCGGGTGTCGCCGCTGTACTCCTGCCAGCTGCGCAGCGCCCAGGTGAGCGGCAGGAACGGCCAGAAGTCCGGGCCGCCGTTGAGCGAGGTGCGCAGGGCGGTGGGGCCGAAGAAGCCGTCGGCCTGCCGGGTGGCGACGATCGCGTCGATCCAGCGGCGGGCGGTGGCCAGGGCGGTGGCGTCGCGGGTGGCGATCGCCAGGTCGACGTAGCCGCGCAGCCAGTACGGGACTTCCTCCCAGCCGGCCCGGTCGGGGCGGGCCCAGCCGCTGGTGTTCAGGTCGAGGAAGTGCGAGATCTGGTCGTACCGGCCGCACAGGCCCGCGAGTTGGAGCCGGAGCTGTCCGTCGAGCCAGCCGGCCGCGGTGATGCTGCCCGGCGGCAGCCGCAGGAACGCGACGGGGGCCAGCGGCGCCGCGTTGGGGAAGTAGAGCCCGCCGGGGGCCGGGGCGGCCCCGGCGGGCACAGCGGCGGCGGCGGGCACGGCGGGGGCGGCGTGCGCGTCGGCCGGGAGGCTCAGGGAGAGGCCGGCCCCGACGGCGGCGGCGCTGCTGACGAACTGCCTGCGGTTCATGGGCATGACAGTCTCCTCCGGAGGGCGATTCCAACGTTGCAAAATGGGGGCACCGGCATGACAGCATGCACGGAGTGCGGTGTCCAGAGTCGCAGCGGAGATCATCTCCGGCCAACTACCTTGCGCTTAACGGCAGGAGAGCCCAGCACAGGGCCGCCGACCAGGCCGGGAGGGTTCCGGCACGGGCCAGGTCAGCCCTACTCAACGTTGTAAAGCCCGGCCGCACCCGGCGCACCACCTCGCCGGGACCGGCGTCGGAACGGTTCGACGGCAAAGTTATGCTGGGCGCCGTCACCGTTCAGCGCTCCGGGGGATGCCGTGCCGCCCTACCACGCCAGTGTTCCGCGGCCCCGGCCGCACCGTCGTCTGCGGGTGGCCCTGGGTGCGGTGGCGGGGGTGCTGCTGCTGGGGCTGGTGCCCGCGGTGCGGCACCGGGCGGGGGCGGCGGTCGGCGCGGACGGCACCACCCGCCTGCCGTCGGGGATGCCGATCCGGCGGCGGACACCGGCGGCGAGCCGCTCGGCGCCCGGGCAACGCAGCACGTCGTTGCGGGGGTGGCCGGACTCGCCGATCCGGCCGGGGCGCTTGCGGAACCAGTCGGGCAGGTGGTTGTTGGCGACGACGTAGCGGCCGGTGGCGAGGACCTCGTACCACTCGGGCGACCGCATCCGCACCGCGCGGGCCGCCGCCGGGACGTCGGCCTGGCCGTCCTTGACCACCCACAGGTGCTCGAACGGCACGCCGCGGCGCATCAATTCCTCGCGGACGGCGCGCGGGCTGTCGGAGGACCGGACGCCTTTGAAGGCGCCGAACAACACGGTGGGGCGGACGGGCCGCCGGCGGGCGGCGGGCGGCGGGGTACGTATCGGTGCGCAGCAGCTTCTGCCGGTAGGGGCCGCGGGCGTGGTCGGGCATCGCCGAGTGGACCTGCAGCGAGAGCCGGTCGCACGCCTCGGCCTGGAGCTCGTAGCGGCACTGGTCGGCCTCCCGGGCCAGCGGCAGGTCGGCGATCGCACCCTGGTCGATCTTCAGCTCCTGCTTCTTGTTCCGCAGGGCCACCGGTTCTACCCGGTTGAGTCACATCTCCGACACCGCATCCGGGTTTCGTCGCTCCTGAAGTTGAATGTGTGATGTCGGTCAGCCATGTGTGATCAGAGGGCGTACCTCTACCTCTGACGGGTCATCACCCTCGGTCGTAGATCGCCCGCAGCCACGGCTCCCTGACGGCGGGCACCCGCGCGAGCGTGTACCGGAACGCCTCCCTGGACGGCTGGAACAGGTACCGCGGGTGCGGCGGCAGCGGGTCGTCCCGCTCCACGCCTGCCGGCAGCCCGCCTACCACCGGCAGCCGGATCCGGTGCGGGGGGAAGGCGAGCTCGGCCCAGAGCGCGGCATCCACAGGCACCGGCACCGCCCCGGCGCGCGGCTGCCACATGTCTCCGGTCTGCGGATGGACCGGCACTAGCACCAGGTCAGCGGCCGGCTCGCCGAACCGCGGCCCAGCCAGGTCTAGCCGCTTCGTACCTTCCCCAGCAGGCAGCAGTGCGCCGAGTGCCCGGCTGAGGAGTTCGGCGACCGGACCGGGCGCCGCCTCGACCGGCGCGCCCCCGGCGGCCACCACCACCTGGGCGAGAGCCACGCCTGCCGGTATATCCCGGTACTCGCTCAGCCGGTGCCACAGCGCGCCGGTGGCCAGCAGGTCCGCCCAGTCCATGAGCGGCCGCTCCGGCGGGCCGGGCAGCCGCACCACCGCCTGCGGGACGAGCCGGACGACCTGCCAGCACCCGCAGTCGTCCATCCTCGTCCCGACCGGCAGATCGCAGCCCAGGCAGGCAAGGTTCGGCCCGTCCCTCCCATCGATCCCCATGCAGTAGCCCCCAGTTCGCTCAAGGATCAGCCTGGTGCCGCGCATGTCGCCAGGCGCGAGGAGAACGGTGTCCGACGGCCCATCGGACAGCGCGCCGAACTGCGCGAAGCGCCCCCGTTCCGCCGCCTCGCGCGCCCCGACCTCGTCCCACTGCCGCCACGGCGGCCCGAACGGTGCCGGGTCGACGGCGTATGACCCGGCCTCCAGCAGTGGCGGGTGCAGCTTTTCCCAGTGGGTACCGGCCAGGTGAATCGGCAGCGCCACCTCCGACACCGCCGCCGTCAGGACCGCACCGCAGCCCACACACCCGAACACCGCCAAGCTGTCCCCTCCCGCCGTCGAAGCCCCTGCATCCCACCAAGCAGCCGGACTGGGGAGCAAGAGGTTTTCAGACGACGCTGGGCGCCCCACCGATGGGCAGAGCGGGCTTCGACGTCCCGGTCGCAGCATCAGGAAGCCGGAAGCCACGCCGGGCCAAGCCGCTGAACGTGATTCGTACCGTCGGTCAGCCGTCCATGATGAGACCTGTGCCAGCAAGACAGCCATCGATGGCATCCGCCCGGTACTGAAGCATCTTGAGCTTGCGCTTCACGGCCCGGGTGATCTGGCCGAGGTCGGCGGCGGCAGGGTTTCCGATATCGCGCTTGACCAGTGACCAGACGCCCTCGGTCGGATTGAGGTCGGGGGCGTAGGCCTGTAGCTGGAACACCGTGAGCCAGTCGGCGTTCGCGGCGATGAACTCCCGCATCCCCACTGTCAGGTGGAGGCGGAGGTTGTCCCAGACCAGGACGATCGGACCGCCGAGCTGGATCCGGGCACGGACGATCAGGTCGCGGAAGTCCCGCCAGCCGAAGCCCTTCGGTTCGGTCTTGCGGCCCCGGTACTCGCGCACCGCGTAGATCAGCCGGGACCGCTCGCCCGGCTTGAAGCAGGTCATCCCCGCCATCGACAGCCGTCCGGAGCCCCGGGCCCGTACCCGCACAACCGGGGGGCGACCGACCCGGCCCCAGGTCCTGGCACGCGGCGGAGTCATCGATTGCCCGGCTTCGTCTTCGAAGACCAGCCACGCGTTGCGCTTCGCCGCGATTCTCTTACCCGCGGCCAGGTCTCCTTGCGCCACACCTCGACAGCACCGTCGTCGCGCTCGATCGCGCGACGGGCCGGCTGCTGCCACGACCAGTCGCGCCGTTTGAACAGCTGCCACGTGTCCTCGACCGTGTACGAGACGTGGAACAGCCGGCCGATCAGCGTCTTGATCCGTGCGAGCGTCCACCGCTGGTCCGCCCACCCGTGTGCAAGCGGGCCATGCTCCAACTCCTTTTCCAGTCTGGCGAGCTGGCCAGGTCCGAGCCTCGGACGCCCTGGGGATCCCTTCGACTGGACACCGGCTTCTCCACGCTCACGCCAGGCCCGCCGCCACCGCTCGACCGACCGCTCGCTCACCCGCAACGCGGCAGCGATCTCCCTGTTCTTCTGCCCCGACTCGAAGCGTTCCACGGCCTGCAGCCGGATCCGCTCCCGCACGGCCCTCCCGGCGTCGGTCAGCCCGCCGCCCTGCGCGTACCTCACGCCAACAGAGCTACCGGAGGAGACCGCTGACCGTCAGGCAACCAACCCCGACATCACCCTTTCAGGTTCAGTATTCGCCGATTTGACTTCTTCGGCGCTCGATCGAGGGGGGGCGAATTTTCGGAGGAAATCCCAAATCCCTTTTCCTGCCGCCGAGTTGGTTCCGGTACGACGGACTGCCCGGAACCCGCCGGGGGTGCTCGCGACACGGGTGTGGGCGGGGACGGGACTCGTGGTGCCAGCCGGTGAGTCCCGTCCCCGCGTGTGCGCGTGATGGCCGACCCTGGCTCCGCGCACACCCTTCGTTCGGGGCGGGGGCGGCGCAGGCTTGGTGCGGGGTGCCGGTGTTCACCCGATCGGCGTAGTGCGGGGTCCGGGGGCGGCTCCCGGTCAGGGGCGGGCGAGGTGGGCCGGGTCGCCGCCGAGGCCGGTGTAGAGCCGCTGCCAGGCGAGGTCGGCGGCGGTGGGCTGCTTCCCGTCGCAGTAGGGGGTGCGGCCGTTGGCGGTGTAGTAGCGCAGCACCCCCAGCACCGCGCCGGTGTCGGCCTCCCGGCCCGCGGTGTAGCGCTCGGCGGGCTCGCGGGTCTGGTGGACGAGGCAACCGGGCGAGGGGGTGGCGGGCCGGGTGTCGAGGTCGCCCCGGTCGGGGGCGCCGCAGCCGGCCAGGAGCAGGGCGGGCAGGATCCCGGCGGCGAGGCCGCGCAGGAGCGTGACGGGACGGGTGGGCACGTGGTCCTCCTGGTACGGCGTCAGACGGCGGTGGGCAGGCTGCGCAGGACCATGCCCGCGCCGACGGCGAGGACCAGCAGCGCGGTCAGCAGGGCGCTGTACGGGGCGAGGCCGCGCAGTCGGGCCAGGACCGGGTGGGCGGCGAGCGGCTCGACCCGGCGGCCGAGGCCGACCAGGAGCAGCCCCGCCCCGGTCAGGGTCGCGGCCATGCCCAGGCCGTAGGCCAGCACCAGGGCGGCGCCGAACAGGGTGCGTCCGAGGGCGACCGCGCCGAGCAGCACCACCAGCGCGGAGGGGCTGGGCACCAGGCCGCCGGCGATCCCCAGGCCGATCAGCCGTCGCCGCTCCGCTCCCCGGTCCGGTGCGTGGGTACGGGCGTGGGCGTGGGTGTGGTGGTGACCGAACAGACCGTGCCGGTGGCCGTGTTCGTGCCCATGGCCGTGCCCGTGGCCGTGGTCGTGGTCGTGGTCGTGGCCGTGGTCGTGGTCGTGGTGTTCGTGCGGGTCGTCGTCGTGGTGGCTGTGCCCGTGGCCCTGCCCGCTGCCCGGGTGGGCCGCGGTCCCGGCCGCCGCGCCGACCAGGACCGGGTGCGGGTCGGGCGCGTGCTGTCCGGCGCCGTCCGCCGCCGGGGCCCGCCGGGTGCGGCGGGAGCGCAGCGCGTCCCGCAGCAGCAGGGTGCCGACGAGCAGCACGAGGGCGCCGCTGACGGTGCCGAGCCGGGCCAGCAGGCGGTCTCCGGCGAGCGCGGAGAAGGTGGTCAGCAGCAGGCCGGTGACCAGGACGCCCGTGGTGTGGGTGAGGGTGACGGTGGCGCCGACGGTGAGCGCGTCGCGCGGGCGGCCGCGTTTCCCGGCGAGGTAGGCGGCCATGACGGTCTTGCCGTGGCCGGGGAGCAGGGCGTGCCCGGCGCCGAGGACGACCGAGAGCAGGACGGCGAGCAGGCCGAGCGGCAGGGTCAGGTGGTGGGCCGTGCCGAGCGCGGCGAGACGGGTGTCGAGCGGGGCCAGCCAGCCGCCCGCGGTTCCGGCGGTCGGTGCGTCCGCGAGCGGGGCGGCGCCCGGCCCGGTGCCGGGGCGGGCGCGGAAGGTCGCGGCGGTGACGCCCGCGGGCGCGTCGAGCAAGTCCCTGGGGTAGTCCCGCAGTTCGCGGCTGACGGAGGCGGCCGGGACGTCGGAGCGGTCGAGGACGGCGCCGTCGCCCCGGGCGGTGATCTCGTTCCAGCCGACCCGGGCCGGGTCGGCCCCGGTCTCGACGTGGAAGTCCGCGCCGTCGCGGGCGAGTTGCCGGTCGGCCCGGAGGCGGCATTCGAGCCGGCTGGTGCGCAGTCCCGCCGCCCCGTCCTGGTAGGCGAACGAGGCGGAGGCGACCGTCCAGCGCAGGGGTGCGCCGTCGGCGGTCAGGCGGGTCCGGCGGGCGGTGTCGTCGCACCGGCGGGCGGCGTGGGCGGCGCGCTCCGCGGCGTCGGCGGTGCCGTCGTGGTCGGTGTCGACGGCGCCCTGTTCCTGGAGGGTGGGGATCTCGGCGAGGTCGGTGACGGCGAGGGCCTCGACGCCGTCGCCGCCGACGGTGAGTCCGAGGTAGTGGTTGACCGAGAAGTTGCCGAGCGGGTGGGCCTGCGCGGCCGGTGCGGCCAGCGCGGTCAGGGCGAGGGCCGCGGCGAGGGCGGCCCCGGTGCGGGCGGGGGTGCGGTGGACTGCCACGCGGTGCCTCCGGGGTGCGGAACGGCGGTGGGCGCGGGCGCCCCGTGCGGGCTGGCGGCGCGGCAGGGTTTCGGCGCTGGGCCCGCACACTGTGGCGTCCGCGCGTTCACCGTGTCCACCGGTGCGGCCGTCCCGTCCGGCCGGACGGGTGACGGTGCTGGGCCACCGGGGTGATCACGGCACGCCGGAGGGCTGTTCGCGGCGAACCGGACGCGTCGGTGGAGGACAGTACGTGTCGGCCGACCCGCCGCACGACCCCCGCACGTCCCGCGTCCGCCCAGGGCGCGGAACGCCCCTTCCGTACAAGGAAATCGGAGACTCCTCGATGAGCCTTCTTCGTCGTTCCCCGGGTCGCAGCTCCGCTGCCCGGGGGGCCGCCGTCCTCACCGCGCTCGCCCTCGGTACGGCCGGCACCGCCCTGCTCGGCACCGGCGCCGGCACCTCCGCGGCGTCCAGCCACCGCGAGGCGCCGCTGATCGCCGCCGACCCGCAGGTCGACAACACCGACGTGTACGCCTTCACCAGCCCCGACAACCCGGACACGGTCACGCTGATCGCCAACTGGCTGCCGTTCCAGGAGCCCAACGGCGGCCCGAACTTCTACCCGTGGGCGGACGGCGCGCACTACGACATCAACATCGACTCGCAGGGCACCGGGCACCCGGACGTCACCTACCGCTGGACCTTCCACACCGAGGACCTGCGCGGCACCGACACCTTCCTCTACAACAAGGGGCCGGTGAACGACCTCGGCGACGACACCCTGCGCTTCCGGCAGTACTACACGCTCCAGGAGCTCCACCCGAACTGCAACCCGGTCACCCTGGTCGAGCACGGGCAGGTCGCCCCGTCCGACACCGGCCGGGCCTCGATGCCGGACTACGGGCGGCTGCGGCAGCAGGCCACCGTCCAACTCCCGGGCGGCGGACAGACGGTGGCCACCCAGGCCGCCGACCCGTTCTTCCTGGACCTGCGGGTCTTCGACCTGCTGTACGGCGGCAACCTCTCCGAGGTCGGCCAGAACACCCTGGCCGGGTACAACGTCAACTCGGTGGCGCTGCAGATCCCCAAGAGCAGCCTCGCCTACAAGGGCGACCCGACCCGCAACCCCGTCATCGGCGTCTGGTCGAGCACCGAGAAGCAGAGCATGAAGCTCAGCCCGGGCAAGGCCGACCCGGTCGGCGACTACGTGCAGGTCTCGCGGCTGGGCAACCCGCTGGTCAACGAGGTCGTCGTCCCGGCCGGTCTGAAGGACGCGTTCAACGCGCTGCCCCCGTCCGAGGACCACAACCAGCCCGCGGTGGTCGCCAAGGTGCTCGACCCCGAGGTGCCCAAGCTGGTCCAGGCGATCTACGGCCTGCCCGCGCCCGCCACGCCGCGCACCGACCTCCAGGAGATCTTCCTGACCGGCATCGCCAAGGCCGCCAACGGCCCGCTCGCCGTCGACCTCAACTCCCAGCTGATGAACCAGGACATCGACCCGAACCTGTTCGTCCCCGCCGAGGAGCTGCGGCTGAACATGTCCACCCCGGTGACGCCGAACCCGGACCGCCTCGGCGTCCTCAACGGCGACTTCCAGGGCTTCCCCAACGGCCGCCGCCTGGGCGACGACGTCGTCGACATCGCCCTGCAGGTCGTCGAGGGCGCCACCCCCGGCAAGTTCGTCCCGGCCCTCGCCGCCGGCGACAAGGTCAACGGGCCCGACAAGCCGTTCGCCACGACCTTCCCGTACCTCGCCCTGCCCTACGACAAGGCCGTCAACCAGAAGTGACCCCCGTGCGGCGGCCCCGGTGCCCGGGGCCGCCGCCCGCTCCTCGTCGAGGGAAGCCGCCGTGCGCCGCCTGCCCCTGCTCCTGACCGCCGCCGCCCTGTGCGCCGGCCTCGCCTACGCCGGCGGGCTCGCCGATCCGCCGCCCGCCCCCGCCTCAGCCTCCGCCCCCGCCGCGCCCCGTGCGGCGCCGCCCGCCGGGTCCGCCCTGGCGGCGGCGATCGGGGCCGACCAGCAGCACCTGCGCGACCGCCCCGAGGACGCCGCGGCCTGGGCCCGGCTCGGCGGCGAGTACGTCGAGCAGGCCCGGCTGACCGCCGACGCCTCGTACTACCCGAAGGCCGACGAGGCCCTGCACCGCTCGCTGGCCCTCGCACCGGAGGGCAACACCGACGCGCTGACCGGCCTCGGCGCGCTCGCCAACGCCCGGCACCTGTTCGCCGAAGCCGCCGAGCACGCGCAGCGGGCCCTCGACGCCGCGCCGCTGCACTGGCAGGCGTGGGCCGTGCTCACCGACGCCCGCACCCAGCTCGGCGACGACACCGGCGCCACCGACGCCGCCCAGCACCTGCTCGACCTGCACCCGGGCACCGCGTCCTTCACCCGCGCCGCCTACGACCTCGAACAGCACGGCCGGACCGAGGACGCCCGCACGGCCCTGCAACGGGCCCTCGCCGACGCCTACGACCCCGCCGACCGGGCGTTCTGCCTCCACCAGCTCGCCGAACTCGACCGGAACTCCGGCCGCACCGCCGACGCCCTCGACGGCTACCGCCGCGCCCTGGCCGCCGACCCCGCCTACACCGCGGCCCTGGCCGGGCAGGCCCGCGCCGAGGCCGCGCTCGGCCGCACCGACGACGCCCTCGCCCACTACGCGCAGGCCGCCGCACAGGTGCCCCTCCCCCAGTACCTGCTGGAACTCGGCGAACTCCACGAGGCCCTCGGCCACACCGCGCAGGCCGCCGAGCAGTACCGGCTGCTGCGCGCCGAAGCCGACCTGGCGGCCGCGGGCGGCGTCGTCGACGACCTGACGCTCGGCCAGTTCGAGGCCGACCACGGCGACCCGGCCACCGCCGTCCGGCTGCTGCGCGCCGAGTGGGACCGCCGCCACCAGGCCCTGGTCGCCGACGCCCTCGCCTGGGCCCTGCACCGCACCGGCGCCGACCGCGAAGCCCTCGACTACACCGGCCTGGCCCTCGCCCACGGCTGGCGCAGCGCCCTGTTCCTCTACCACCGCGGCGAGATCGAGCGCGCCCTCGGCCGCACCGGGGACGCCCGCACCGACCTCGCCCAGGCCCTGGCCACCGACCCGGGGTTCAGCCCCCTGCTGGCCCCGCAGGCCCGCGCCGCGCTGGCGCGGCTCGCCCCCTGATCCGTGCCGGGACGCACCCGATGGGGTGAAACACCGCCCCCGGACCACGCCGCCGGTACGCACACCCCGAATCACCGGTGCCGCCCCGCCCGGGGCGGTGCCTTCCCCGACCGAGGAGTCGACATGTCCCGCACCCGCACGTACCTCGCCGCCGCCGCGCTGGCCGCCACCGCCGTCGTGGGCACCGCCGGAGCGGCCTCCGCGTCCGCCGGCGCCGAGGGCGTGGCCGCCGGTTCGCCCGGCGTCCTGTCCGGCAACCTGATCCAGGTCCCCGTGCACGTCCCGGTCAACCTGTGCGGCAACAGCGTCAGCGTGGTCGGCCTCCTGAACCCGGCGTTCGGCAACTCCTGCGCCAACGTCGGCTGACCGCCGTCCGCGGGCCGCGGCCCGTGGACGGCCCGAGGGCCCCGACCGGTCTCCGGTCGGGGCCCTCGGCACGGTGAGGGTGGGTCAGGAGGCGGGCATCAGGACGGTGTCGACGATGTAGACGGTGGCGTTGGCGGTCTGGACGTTGCCGCACAGCACCTTGGAGTTGCCGTTGACGGTGAAGTCGTGGCCCGAGCCGCCGGCCGTGAGGTCGGCGCCCTCCAGGGACGGGTGCTTGCCGGGCAGGGCGGCGGGGGACAGGCGGTCCGGGCTGACGTGGTAGGTGAGGACCTTGGTGAGCTTGGCCTTGTCGGCGAGCAGCGCGTCCAGGTCGGCCTTCGGGAGCTTGGCGAAGGCGTCGTTGGTGGGCGCGAACACGGTGATGTTCTGCGCGGAGTTGAGGGTGTCGACCAGCCCGGCCTGCTTGACCGCCGTCACCAGGGTGGACAGCAGCGGGTTGTTGGAGGCCGCGGTGGCCACCGGGTCCTTCGCCATGCCGGTGAACGACCCGGCGCCGTCCTTCGGCACGGCGGCACAGGCCGCGCCGAACGGCTGGTCGGCCGTCGCCGCGGTGGAGGAGCTGCCGGTGGACATCGCCGCGGAGGACATCGCCGCCGAGGGCGAGGCCGCCGAGGCGGAGGCCGACGAGGAGCTGGAACCGCCGCTGCTGCTGCACGCGCCCAGGGTGGCGGCGAGCGCGCCGGCGGCGAGCAGGGCGGTGAAGGTGCGGCGGTTGCGGGTGGAAGCGGACATGGCGGATCTCTCCTCGGTACTCGGGTGAAGTGGTGCGGTGCTCGGACGAAGTGGTGCGGTCCGAAAGGTGGTTGACGGTTCAGGTGACGATGACGACGGTGCTGTGCCAGCCCGTCGCCCCGGCGGGGAAGGGGGTGGCGCGGCTCTCGGGCTGCACCGCCCCGGTGGCGTCGGTGGAGCGCACCTCGATGCGGTGCGTGCCGGGCGGGGCGCCGGGCCAGCGGTAGGACCACTGGCGCCACAGGTCGGGCCCGGCGTCGGCGGCCAACTCGGCCTGCCGCCAGGGCCCGCCGTCGATCCGCAGCTCGACGGCGGCGACGCCCCGGTGGGTCGCCCAGGCGGTTCCCGCGACGTCCACGTCCCCGGCGGGGACCTTGGCGAACGGCGCGGGGACCTCGATCCGGGAGGCGGTGCGGACGGTGCCGGTGCGGTCCCAGCCGCGCTGCACCCAGTACGGGTCGAAGGCGGTGAAGGTGGTGACCTCCAGATCGACCAGCCACTTGGTGGCGGAGGTGTAGCCGTAGAAGCCGGGCACGACCGTGCGGCACGGGAAGCCGTGCGCGAGCGGCAGCGCCTCGCCGTTCATGGCGACCGCGAGCAGCGCCCGGCGGCCGTCCAGGACGGACTCCAGCGGGGTGCCGATGGTCATGCCGTCCTTCGAGCGCCCCACCAACTGGTCGGCCCCGGACCGGACTCCGGCGCGGCGCAGCAGCGCGGGCAGCGCGGCGCCGAGCCAGCGGGTGGTGCCGACGTAGGGGCCGCCGACCTCGTTGGAGACGCAGGACAGCGTGTGGTCCAGCTCCTCCAGCGGCTCCCGCAGCAGCTCGTCGAAGGTGAGCAGCTGCGGGCGGTCGACCAGGCCGTGGATGCGCAGCGTCCAGTCGCGGGGGTCGATCCGGGGGATCGTGAGTGCGGTGTCGACCCGGTAGAAGTCGGCGTTCGGCGTGGTGAACGGCGGCAGGCCGGGGACGTTCGGGTGCACGGCGGCGGGCAGCGCGGGCAGCGGGTCGGCCGGTGCCGGGAGGCGGACGGCGTCGCGGGCGGCGGTGACGTCGAACCGGCGGTCGGTCAGCAGGCGTCCGCCGACTCCGGCCAGCGCGCCCGCCGCGAACGTCCCGGCGGTGGCGGCCAGCACCGTCCGGCGGCTGGTCGACGGGCCCGGGGCGGGAGCGGGCTCCGGAGCCTCCGGGACGTTCGCGGCGGGCGCGGACGGCTCCGGTTCCCCGGCCGCCTGGGCCGGGGCCGGGACCGGGCAGGGCCCGGCGGCCGGGCCGACGCCCGGCGCCACAGCCGGGCCAGCACGGGACGGCGGCCGAACCCGCCAACGCGGCGGCCAGCGACGGCGCGCAGTCGGCGGCGCTCGCGCCGGGGCGCGACAGCGCGGCCCAGGCGCCGAGGCCGCCGAACGCGGCGAAGACCGCGGCCCCGGCGAGCGGGCGGCGCACGGCCAGCAGACCGGCCAGCGCGGCGAGCAGCGCCATCGTCAGGTAGATCCCGCCCAGCAGCACCGCCTTGTCGTGGGTGCCGAACTCCCGTACCGCGTACTCCTTCAGCGGCGTCGGCGTCAGGTCGATCGCCGCCGACCCCACCGCGATCACCGGCGCGGTGCCCGCCCCGGTGGCCCAGGCGACCAGCTCGCCCGCGCCCAGCGCCGCCACCGCGGAGGCGATCCCGACGGCGGCGGCGCCGGCCGCCCGGGTCAGGCCGGACCGCAGTCGGCCGCGGCGCGCGGCGGTGGCGGGAGGAGTCGGTTGCTTGGTCACATCCCCCGTTCGGCGCATGGACGGGGCCGGATTGGTCGGACGATCCGACTCGCCCGATCGGGTGACGGCGGGCGCCGCCGCGGCCGGGGCCGCCCGTCCCCCGTCCGGCCGCTCCTGCGGTCGCGGGCGCCCGGAAGAGGTCCTGGTCCCGCGCGCGGGGCGACCAATCCGCGCGCCGCGCGGTGTCGAACAGCAGGTACCAGCGGATTCCCCACCGACCTGCCGCTGCACACCACACGGGCCGCCGCGGGCGGCCGTCCGACGGAAGGCACCCATGTCATCCACCGCCCCGGGGGCACTCCCCGTCCGACGCCCCGGAGTCGCGCCGTGGTGAGCACAGTCGTCCACCTCTCCGGCCCCGGCCGCCCCGGGCCCGACCTCCAGGAGCTGATGGGCCGGATCGCCCTCGGCGACCAGGACGCGTTCTCCCGCCTCTACGACGCGGTGGCCGGACCGGTGCTCGGGCTGGTGCGGCGGGTGCTGCGCGATCCCGCGCAGTCCGAAGAGGTCGCCCAGGAGGTGCTGCTGGAGGTGTGGCGCACGGCCGCCCGGTACCGGCCGGAGCACGGGAACGTGCTGCCGTGGGTGCTGACCATCGCCCACCACCGCGCGGTCGACCGGGTCCGGGCCGCCCAGGCCGCGGCCGACCGCGACCGGCGCGCCGCGGCCGCCGCCCACGCGACGGCCTTCGACGAGGTCGCCGAACAGGTCGAGGGCCGGCTGGAGCGCGAGCAGGTCCGCCGGTGCCTGCGGACGCTGACCGAACTCCAGCGCGAGTCCCTCACCCTGGCCTACTACCGGGGCTACACCTACCCGCAGGTCGCCGAGGCCCTCGGCGCGCCGCTCGGCACCGTCAAGACCCGGATGCGCGACGCCCTGATCCGCATGCGCGACTGCCTGGGAGTGGGATCATGAACGACACCGCCGACCTGCACACCCTCACCGGGGCGTACGCCGCGCACGCCCTCGACGACGACGAACGCGCCGCCTTCGAACGCCACTTGGCGCACTGCCCGTCCTGCGCGCAGGAGGTCGCCGAGTTCACCGCGACGCTCGCCAGGCTCGGCGCCGCCGAAGCCGTCGCTCCCCCGCCCCGGCTCAAGGCCCGGGTCGTCGCGGCGCTGCCCACCACCCGGCAGGACGCCCCGCAGGTCGCCCCCGTCCCCGGCTCGCGCCCGGGCGGCCGTCCCGCGCGGCGCCGACAGGGGTTCGTCCTGGCCGCCTGCCTCGCCCTGGCCGTCGGCGCGGGCGCGGTCGCCGTCGAGCAGTACCGGGAGACCGGGCGGGCCAGGACGGACGCGGCGGCGGCGCGGCAGCAGCAGACCGCCCTCACCACCCTGCTCACCGCCCCGGACGCCCACCTCAGCACCGGCCCGGTGACCGGCGGCGGGACCGGCACCACGGTGTGGTCGCCCGCCCTCGGCCGGGCCGGTTTCTGGGCCTCCGGCCTGCCCGCCCTCCCCGACGGCCGGGTCTACCAGCTCTGGTTCGACGACGCCGGCACCATGCGCCCGGCCGGTCTGCTCCCGGCCGACGGCAGCCTCGTGCTGGCCGGGACGATCGGCCGCGCCGACGGTGTGGGCGTCACCGAGGAGCCCGCGGGCGGCTCGGCGCACCCCACCTCGGCCCCGCTCCTGGTCCTCCCCCTCACCGCCTGATCCCGTCCGCCGGCCCCGGGTCGCCCCCGGGGCCGGCGGACGGTCGCGGGGCGCACGCCCGCCCGCCGGGCTCCCGCCGTTGACGGTCCCTCAGCCGGAGTGCCACCCGGCGGGCCGGACGGTCTCCTGCCCGCCGCCCGGGCGGCGGGCCAGGATCTGGTCGACGCCCATCCGCCCCTCGGCGAAGGCCAGCGAGCTCCCGGCCAGGTAGAGCTGCCACAGCCGCACGGTGGGGCGGCCGACCAGGGCGGCGAAGCGATCGTGCTGCCGGGTCAGTTCGGCCCGCCAGTCGTCGATGGTGCGGGCGTAGTGCGGGCGCATCGCCTCGGTGTGCAGCACCTCCAGGCCGGCCGCCTCGATCAGGTCGACGGTCTGCCCGAGCGGGCGCATGTGCATGTCGGGGGTGATGTACGCCTCGATGAACGCGCCGCCGCCGGGTGCGACGGCCCCGCGCGACATCTGCTGGACCAGCAGCCGCCCGCCCGGGCGCAGCAGGCCGTGCAGGCGGGCGGCGAAGGCGGGGTACTCGTCCCGGCCGACGTGTTCGCCCATCTCCACGCAGCTGACGGCGTCGTAGGCGTCCGCGGGGATCTCCCGGTAGTCGCAGAGCCGGACGTCGACCAGGTCCGCGACGCCCGCCTCGGCCGCCAGGGTGCGGGCGTGGGCGTGCTGGCGGGCGGAGAGGGTGACGGCGGTGACGCGGGCGCCGTGGTGGCGGGCGGCGTGCCGGGCGAGCGCGCCCCAGCCGCAGCCGACGTCGAGCAGGCGCGCGCCGGGGCTCAGGTCGAGCTTGCGGCAGATCAGCTCGAACTTGGCTTCCTGCGCGGCCTGCAGGGGCTGGTCGTCCCGGGTGTAGTAGGCGCAGGAGTAGGCCATGGCCGGTCCGAGCAGCAGGGCGTAGAACTCGTTCGACAGGTCGTAGTGGTGGCTGATCACCGCCCGGTCGCGGCCCCGGCTGTGCAGGGCGCCGCGGACCTTGGCCCGGCCGCCGGGCCGGGGCGGCGGGGGCCCGGCGACGCCGAGCCGGGCGGCCGCGGACAGCAGGGCGGGCCAGCTGCGCGGGGCCGGGCGGCCGACCGTCCGTCCGGCGAGGGCCCGCCGGACGGCGGACAGCGCGTCGGCGAGGTCGCCGTCGACGTCGATTTCCCCGCTGATCCAGGCGTCGGCCAGGCCGAGCTCGCCCGGCTGCCACAGCAGCCTGCGCAGCGCCCGGCGGTGGCGCAGCAGCACCGTCGGCCCGTCCGCCGGGCCGGTGGCCGAGCCGTCCCACAGCCGCAGGGCGAAGGGCGGCGGCCCCGCGAACAGCTCGTGCAGGACCGGTTCGAGCACCTCGGCGGCGCTCTCCCCCCGCCCGGGGGCCCGGGTGGTTCGGGTCGTGGGTGCGGTCATGGCTCTCCCTCCGCCGGACGGGGTCGTGGCGCGGCCCCGTGGTGGTCTCCTCCTCGGGATTCGGAGCGGCGCCCGGCGCGGCTTGGTCACTCGCCCGGGGCGGCCGGGCGGGCGGGCGGACGACGCGAGTTGACGGTCGTTCGGCGACGGCCTTCCCCCGGGTCTCTACAGTGATGTAGATTCAAGCACGGGTAAAGAGTTGCCCAAGGCGCGGGTGCGCGGGCGGCCGGGGTCGGCGGGGCGATCGCGGGGGTCACGCTCGGCAGGGGCGGCGACGGCCGAGACGGCAGAGCCCGGCGGGAGCCGACCGTACACGGGGGAGCACGATGGAAGAACGACCGCGCCTGACGCAGCAGGACCTGGCCGATTTCGAGTACGCCGTGGGCCAGGCCCTGGCCCGGCTGCTGCCGTCCGGCGATCCGGCCGCGGCCCGGCTGCGCGTCCTGGCGCGGGCGGCGCGGGCCGGAATCCTGGCGGCCGCGGCCGAGGAGTACCGGGAGTACGCGCGGCTGCGGGCGGCCGCCGCCGCCCGCGTCCCGGCGCCGGCCGTCGGGCGCTCCCCCGGCTGGGCGGACGTCCTCGCGGTGATCGTCCCGATCGTCGCGGGCGGCACCGCAGGCGTCCTCTTCCTCCTGAGCCTGCTGTTCAGCGCGGTGGACGGGTCATCCGGGCCGGGCGACGCCCTCGCCACCGCCTCGCTGGACGCCCTCCTGGTCGCCGTCGCCGGTGCGGCGACCGGCGCGGTCGTCCTCGCGGTCACGGCGGCCCGCAGACGGCCGCCGGTTCAGGACACCGCGGACGGCGACCGGCTGGTCGAGGCCCGTCTGCGCTGGCGGACCGCACTGCTGGAGGGCGGCCTGCTGCCGTTCTTGCTGGACCACCTGGCGGATCCGCCCCCCGGCAGCCGGGCCCCGGCCTTCCGCCCCCGCCTCCCCAGCCCCGACTTCACCGGGCCGGACTACAGCAGCCCCGACTTCTCCGGGCCGGACTACACCGGGCCCGGCTTCGACACCGGCACCCGCCGGTGAACCGCACGATCCGAAGGAACCGAGAAATGACCAGGCGTAGGATCACCGCCGCTCTCCCCGCGCTCGCCCTCGCCGCCCTGCTGGCCGCGGGCGGCCCGGCCGCCGCCGCGGAGCACGGCACCGGCACCGGCACCGGCAGCAGCACCGGCCGTCCGCAGGCCGTCGCCGTCCAGCGGGCCGCCGACGTGGTCGCCCCGCAGGCCGCGCCGCGGATCACCCACGCGCCCGCCACCGCCGTCACGGACCTCGCCGCCGGGGACAAGGAGAAGAAGAAGGGCGGCTTCTTCAAGAAGCTCGGCATCGCCGTCCTGATCGTCATCCTGCTGATCGTCCTGCTGGTCATAGGCCTCGTCGTCGCCGTGGTGCTCGGCATCCGGGCCCTCTTCCGCCGCCGCTCGGCCTGATCGGCGCCACCGCCACCCACCGGTCACGGCCGGTGGGTGGCGGTGAAGGTGTTCCTGAGCGTCTGCCAGCGCCGCGCCTGGGCGGTGGTGAGGGTGCCGCGGAGCTCGGCGAGTCTGAGGAGCTGCGCCTCGGCCTCCTGCCCGAGTGCCTGGGCCTCGGCCCGGTAGTGGTCGGTGATCAGGGCCTGGACTTCGGCGTCGTCCATGACGGGGGCGACGCGTTGGGCGATCCGGTTCATGTCCCGGTAGGAGCCCTGGAGGCGGAAGGGGGGTTCGGTGCGGTCCCGGTCGTGCTGGGCGGCGGAGTCGACGTAGGCCCGGTTGACGGCGAGGACGGTCTCGCGGACGGCGAGCAGCCGGGACAGGACGGCGGTGATCCGTCCGCTCTCCTCGGGCGGCCGGACCGGGTCCGGCTCCGGGGCCCCGGGCTCCCCGGCGGCGCGGCGCAGCAGCAGGTCCAGTTCGGCGCGCTCGGCGGTGGCCAGCGGGGCGAGGTGGGGGTTGGCGGTGAGGGCGTTCTCGATGAAGCTGAGGGCGAAGAGGTCGTGGCGGCCGGTGACGGCGTCGCCGAGGTTCCACACGTCGGCGCGGTTGGCGAGCATGTCGGGGACGCGGAAGCTGCGGCCGGACTCGGTGTAGGGGTTGGCGGCCATCACCACGGCGAAGCGCTTGCCGCGCAGGTCCCATTCGCGGGGCCGGCCGTCCCAGACGCCTTCCACCCGGCGCCGGGCGTCGCACAGCGGGATGAAGCGCTGGAGGAAGTCGGGCGAGGTGTGCTGGATGTCGTCGACGTACAGCAGGGTGTTGCTGCCGGCGTGCAGGGCGAAGTTCAGCTTCTCGATCTCGCGCCGGGAGGTCGCGTCGGGCGCCTGGGCGGGGTCGAGGGAGGTCACCCCGTGGCCCAGGGCGGGGCCGCTGACGGTGACGAGGAGCATGCCGAGCCGTTCGGCCAGGTACTCGACCAGGGTGGTCTTGCCGTAGCCGGGCGGGGAGAGGAGCAGCAGCAGGCCGCTGCGGTCGGTGCGGGCGGCGCCGTCGGCGGTGCCGAGCTGGCGGGCGAGGTTGTCGCCGATCAGCGGCAGGTACACCTCGTCGATGAGGCGGTTGCGGACGAAGCCGTTGAGCGGCGCGGGGAGGTGCTCCGTCAGGCGCAGCCGGGCGTGTTCGCGTTCCAGGAGTTCGCCGCGCAGCCGCTGGTAGGCGCGGAAGGAGGGGACCTGGACGGTGTGGAAGTCGGCGGCGCGGGTGAGCAGTTCGTCGAGGCGGACGGCGAGGCGGCCGTCCCGCAGGCGGGGGTGGTCGCCGCGCAGGTCCTCGACGCGGGTCTCGGTGTCGGTGGGCAGGGTGCGGCGGGGCAGGTCGGGGGTGAGCAGGGTGGCGGTGGCTTCGGCGAGGTCGTCGGGGGTGGCGGGGTGGCCGGTGGCGGTGGTGAAGGACTGCAGCCAGGTGTGGGCGAGTTGGTGGCGGGCGGGCAGCAGGGCGGGGTCGGCGGGCAGGGCGGCGAGGGCGTCGGCGAGGGCGCGGGTGCCCGGCCGGGCGTGGAACTCCTCCAGCAGGGCGGCGGTGGCGGGTCGGGCGGCGAAGCCGAGTGCGGTGCGGGCGAGTTCCTCGACCAGGTAGTGGCCGGCCCGGGCGGCGGGGATGCCGGTGGCGGTGGCGAACGGGTCGATCTCGGCCTGGAGTTCGGCGGCGAGGGCGGCGAGCGCGGGGGCCGAGCCGAAGGCTTCGCGGGCCCGGCCGAGCGAGCGGGACCGGACGGTCCAGGCGTGGCGGGCGCCCTCGTCGGTGCCGTGGGCCCAGAACAGCTGGGCGGCGGCCCGGGCGGCGGCCGGGTGGCGCAGGGTGTCGGCCGCCGCGTACTGGGTCAGCAGGGCGGTGAGGACGGCGGTGGCGTCGTGGTCGTGGACGCCGCGCCGGTAGCCCTCGTCGGTGCGCCGTTCGGCGGCTTCGCGGACGAGGTCGGGCAGGCGGCCGGTGGCGAGGGCTTCGTGCAGGGCGGGGAGCCGGTCGGGTTCGGCGTCCAGGAGCAGGCGGGCGGCCAGGTACTCGGCGCGGTACACCTCGGGCGTCTCGGAGGGGAGGCGCTGGTCCCAGTGCGGGCGGGTGCGGGCGAAGGCGGGGTCGGTGACCGGGGAGCGGTAGTCGGTGCCGGTGAGGGCGAAGACGGGGCCGTCCGGCCGGGGGACGATGGTGAGTTCGGGGCGCAGCGGGGCGGCGGTGAACAGGTGGCGGCCGAGCCGCAGGGTGCCGGGGGCGGCGCCGGAGAGTTCGGCGCGGTCCCGGTGGGAGCGGTGGGCCTGGTCGCGGGCGGCCCGCAGGGCGGTGGTGACCTGGTCGGCGCGTACCGGGTCGCCCAGTTCGCCGAGCTGGTCGGCGAGTTGGCGGACCTTGACGGCCATCGGGTCGGAGGCGAGGGCGGTGTCGATGTCCCGGGGGGAGTCGAGGGCGGCGAGGTGGCGGCGGAGGGCGGCGAGGATGCGGTCGGCGGAGGCGGCGAGCCGTTCGGCCCGTCGGACGCGTTCGTCGACCAGGTTCTGGCGGCGGGTGGTGAGGGTGGTGTGGATCTCGGTGCGGCGGGCGGCGAGCCGGTCGGCGAGGGCGGGGTCCGCGTCGGCGAAGCGGGCGTCGAGCTGTTCGATCCGCAGCAGCAGCCGGGCGAGCTGGTCGTCGCAGGACTGCGGGGTGTCGGCGGCGGCGAGCGCCGCGGCGGTGGCCTGGGCGAGCAGGGCGCTCTCGGCGGCGAACTCGGCGGCCGACTCCCGGGTGCGCAGCGCGCGGCGGCGGGCGGTGAGGGTGGTGCGGGCGCGGTTGAGCAGGCCGAGCACGTCGGCGAGGCGGTCGAGGATGCCGGTGCGGGTGGCGGCGTCGGCGAGGTCGAGGGTGGTGACCAGGTCGGCGACGGTCTGCAGGGCTGCGGTCTGCGCGGTGGCCTCCTCGTGCAGCGGCTCGGCCTGGGGGCTGGCGGTGAGCGCCTCGGAGCGCGCGACCAGGTCGGCGGCCAGGTCCCGCTGGTGGGTGAAGGCGTCCGGGGCGGCGAGGTGGTCGACGGCGCGGGTGGCGGCGTCGGTGAGGCCGTCGGCGAGGTCGGCGGCGAGGCGGTCGACCCGGTCGGTGTCGACGTGGTGCAGTTCCCGGAGGGACTCCACCTCGCCCTGGGCCCGGCGCAGTTCGGCGAGTGCGGTGACCCAGGCCTCGGCGGTGGCGGGGCTCTCGCCGCGGGTGAGCCGGAGCAGGGTGGTGGTGCGGGTGGCGGTGGCCTCGACGGTGCGGGCGGTGTCGGCGGCCAGCCCGGCGACGGATTCGTGGGCGGCGAGGGCCTGTCGGGCGCTGTCGCGGATCGCGGCCAGGGCCCGGTGCAGGTCGCCGGTGTCGGGGTCGGCCAGCCAGTGGTGGCGGTCGGCGGTGCGCCGGGCGGCGGCGAGGACGGTGCGGTAGTCGTCGGCGCCGGGGGCGGGGGCGGCGGCCTGGCGGGCGAGGGCCAGGCAGTCGGCGATGCCGCGGACCAGGTCGGCGTTGCCGATCCGGGCCAGCGGGCCGTGGCCGACGGGCCGGGCGGCGGCGTGCAGTTCGTCGGCGAAGGGGGTGTGCCAGGTCTGTACGGGGTGCAGGCGGGCGGGCCCGTCGGTGGCGCCGAACAGGAGCAGGGTGCCGTCGTCCAGGAGGGCGTGGGCGCGGCAGGGCAGGGGGGCGGCGGCTTCCTGGCGGACGCTGTTGTAGGGCATCAGCAGGGTGCGGCCGTCGGCGGGGTCGCGGAAGGCGTAGAGCACGTCCTCGCCGTTGGGCGAGCGGACGGTGCGGTCGTGGAGCAGCCCGGCCGCGGGCTGGTCGAAGACCCGGACGCGGCCGTCGGCCAGGGCGTAGCCGCCGGGGAAGGCCAGGCCCTGGTCGCCGGGCAGGCGCAGGCAGGCCTGGCCGAGCGCGTCGATCCTGGTGACCCGTCCGGTGGGCAGGTGGCACAGCAGGTGGCGGACCGTCGCCTCCTGGTAGGGGCGGATCCGCACCAGCAGGAGGGTGTCGGTGCGGGCGTGGCCGATCTCGGCGTCGGCGAGGGTCTGGAGCGGTTCGTCCAGGGGTTCCTCGTGCAGGTCGCGGCCGTCGGGGGCGGTGAGCCGCAGGACGCCGCCCTCGGTGGCGAGCAGGAGTTCGCCACCGAGCGACAGCCGGGGCGGGCGGCCGGGGACGTGGTCGTCCCGGCCGGCCGGAACCCAGGCGACCTGCTGCGCGTCGGGCCGCGGGTGGCCGCGTTCGCCGCGCGCGTCGAGGTAGCGGGCGCGGCCGGTGTCGTCGAGCTGCCAGCGCAGGGTCCGCTCGTCGCCCTCGGCGGGGCCGGTGCGGAAGACGGCGTGCAGTCGGCCTTCGTCGAGCCGGAGGCGGTCGAGCCGGGCGTCCCGGAAGTAGCGGTGCAGTTCGTCGAAGTCCCGTGCCGGGCCGGGGGCTTCGAGCAGTCCGGGCAGGGCTGCGGCGTCCGCGGCGGCGAGGTCGGGGCGGTACAGGGCGAGGACGTCGCCGATGGCCTCGGCGGGGCCCGGCTGGGGCAGGCTGCCGACCAGCACCAGGGCGCCGACGGCCACCGCGTCCCGCAGCCGGGCGGGCCGGGCGGTGCTGAGCCGGCCGGTACCGGCCAGGGTCAGCCCGCCGCCGCCGAACTCGGCCGTGCGGCGCGCGTTCAGCGCCTCGGCGCGTTCGGTCAGGTCGGCCGCCGCCCTGGCCAGCCGGGCCCGCAACACCTCGTAGGTGTCGGCGTCGACGATCTCCCGCTCCACAGTCGTGCTCCCTCGCCGTTCCGTTCCCGCGTTCCCCGGGCCTGCCGCTTCGCACCGGGCCTGCCGGCTTCGCGCCGGGTCTGCCGCTTCGTACCGAGCCTGCCGCTTCGGGCCGGCCCTACTTCCGCGCGCTGCCGTTCAGGGCGGCGAGCGGTGTCTCGGCGAGGCCCAACTGCTGCGCGGAGGAGAGCAGTTGCCGCAGCGGGCCGGCCTGGTCGCCGCCGGAGTCGATGAGCTTCATCAGCAGCGCGGAGACGGTGAGGTGCTGCACGTCGGCGGCGGAGAAGGAGGACAGCACCCGGGTGAGGTCCTCGGTGAAGGGCCGGCTGCCGTCCAGCCACTCGCCGGTGAGGGCGCGGGCGGTGTCGGAGTGGGCGACGAAGGCGTCCACCGCCTTGCCCGCGGTCACCGACTGCACCAGGCGGTCGAAGAACACCGTGTCGCCGCCGACGATGTCGATGTTGGCCTTCTCCAACCCGGCCGCCACCAGGGCGGCCTGGGCCTCGGCGATCTGCCGCTGGGCGTCGAGCCCGGCCAGCCGGACGTCCTTCTCCGCGGCGAGGCGCAGCCGGTACTCCTCGTGGCCGCGGCCGGCCTCGTCCAGGGCGGCGATGGCGGCGGCCTTCTCGGTGAGCCCCTCGGCCTCGGCCTTGAGCTTCGCGCCGATCTCCCACGCGGCGGCCCGGGCCTTCTCGCCGAGGACGGCGGCCTCGGCCCGGCCGACCTTCTCGATCGCGCCCGCCTCCTGCTCGCGGACCCGGACCTGCGCCAGCCCCTCGGCGGCGGCCTCCGCCTGGGCGCCCTCGGCGAGGCGGACCTTGGCCTGGGCGTCGAGCTCGGAGGCGTCCCGGCGGGCCTCGGCCAGCACCCGGGCCTCCCGGGCCCGGTGCTCGGCGGCCTGCTCGGCGGCCTCGGCCGCCTTGATGTCCTTGACCAGCTTCTCCTGCGCCTCGGCCTCCGCCTGGATGACCGTCGCCCGGCGCAGCCGCTCCGCCTCCTCCACGGCGCGCAGCGTCTTGATGGACTCCTCCTGCTCGGCGACGGTGCGGTCCACCGCGACCCGCTCGCGGACCACGTCGGCGACCTCCCGCTTGCCGCCCTCGACCTCCATCGCCATGGCGATCCGGGCGAGTTCGGTCTCCCGGTCGCGGCCGACCACCTCCAGCAGCCGGTCCTTCTCGATCCGCTCGGTCTCCACCGCGATGACCCGCTCGCGGTTCTTCTGCGCCACGGCCACCTCGCGGGCCTGGTTCTCCCGCTGGATGCCCAGCTGCTCCTCGGTGCGGATGAACGCGGACTGGGCGCCGAGGCGCTCCTCCTCCTGGACCCGGGCGATCGCCGACTCCTCCTTGGCCCGCAGCGTCTCGATCTCCCGGCGCTGGCGGATCTCGGCGTCGGCCTGGCGCCGCTCCAGTTCCAGGACGGCCTCCCGGGCGTCCACGTTCTGGCGGGTGATCTCCTTCTCCTCGGTGCGCCGGTACTCGTTGGTGCGCACGTGCTCGATCGCGGTCAGCTCGGTGATCTTGCGGATGCCCTGGGCGTCCAGGATGTTGCCGGCGTCCAGCGCGGCCAGCGGCGTCTGCTCCAGGTGGTCGATCGCCGCGTCCTCCAGGCTGTAGCCGTTCAGGTCGGTGCCGATCACCGCGATGATCTGGTCGCGGAACTCGTGCCGGTGGGTGTACAGGTCGGTGAAGTCCATCTGCTTGCCGACCGTCTTGAGGGCCTCGGAGAACTTGGCGGAGAAGAACTCCTGCACCGCGGCCTGCTCGCTGGCCCGGGCGGTGCCGATCGCCTGCGCGACCTTGATCACGTCCTCGACGGTCTTGTTGACCCGGACGAAGAACGAGATCCGGATGTCGGCGCGGATGTTGTCCCGGCAGATCAGGCCGTCGCGGCCGGTGCGGGAGATCTCGATGGTCTTCACCGAGATGTCCATCTGCTCCGCCTTGTGGAGCACCGGCAGCACGATCGCCCCGGTGAAGGTCACGTCGACCTTCCGCGTCCGGGAGACGATCAGCGCCTTGCCCTGTTCGACCTTCCGGTACAGGCGGCTGGTGAGCAGCAGCAGCGCGAGTGCGATGAGCAGGGCGACGGCCACGAGCACGCCGAGGCCCACAGCGATGGTGTCCATCACGGGTCCTTTGGAAGAAGGGAGGTCACGGGCGCGCGGTGCGCGCGGTCACCGGTCGGAGGGCGCCGGATCGAACGGGGCGACGAGGAAGAACTCGCCGTCGGGGTCGTAGTCGAAGACCAGGGCGGTGCGGCCGATCGTCAGACCGGGCTCCTCGCCGCGGGAGCGGACCTGGACCACGGCGGTCGACCCGTCCTCGGCGCGCACCTCGGCCTGCCCGAAGTCCCCGGTGACCCGGCCGGTGCGCACCACGCAGATCCGGCCCACGAAGTCGTGCCGCCGCGCGGCGCGTTCTCGGGGGAAGAGCCGGGCGAGCGGGCGCACCAGCGCCCTCGTCCCGGCCCAGGCCGAGCCGACGGCGGCGGCGAGCACGGCGGCGCGGGCCGGCAGCCCCTCGGTCAGCGCCGAGCCCGCCAGGCTCACGAACCAGGCAATGGAGACCAGCAGGGAGACGACCACCGTGGCCGGCGCCCCGTCCCACCCCGGGTGGGCCGGAACCTCCCCGTGGGTGTCGACGCCCTGTCCCCCGTCCAGGACGTCGACACCCAGGCCACCGAGCAGCACCAGCCCCCAGTACCCGATGACCACCAGCAGCGCGAAGCTGAACAGGGCCGTCGGGAAACCCAACGCGGTCTCGATGAAACCGTGCACCGCCCCGCCCCCCTGCCTCGCGCCCGGCGCCGGTTCCCCCCGGCCCCGCAGTGATCGTGGCAGCGGGCACGCGGTCGGCACATTGCCAGGATCCGGCAATCTTTACGCGTCTTTTACACCTGGATCGGGCACGATCCGGCCGCTCACAGCGGACGCCTCGGCCAGTCCAGCATCCGGGCCCCCATCGCCGCGGTCTCCAGGGTGTAGCGGTGCAGCGCCTGCGACGGGTCGTAGCCCGTCAGGGACTTGATGCGCTCCAGCCGGTAGGACAGCGTCCGCACGCTCACCCCGAGCCTGCGGGCGGCCTCCGCGTTCACGTACCCGCTCTCCGCCTGGGCCGTGATGGTGTCCAGGAGCGGCCGGGCACCGCCGCGGGCGCCGGTCAGCGGCCCCAGGACGCTGTGCACCAGGTCCGCCATCGCGGCCCGGTCCCGCATCAGCACCGGGAAGACCAGCAGTTCCTCCGCCCGCAGCAGGGGGGCCGGCAGTGCGAGCCGGTCCGCGAAGTCCAGGGCGTCCAGCGCCTCCTCGTAGCTGCGCACCACCCCGCCGGCGCCGGAGTGCCGCCGTCCGGTGGCCACCCGCCGCCCCGGCCGGTAGCCCGCCCCGGGGTGCAGCGCGAGCTGCGCGAACGCCTCCAGCACCACCTGTTCGCTGTCCGGGGCGACGCACACCAGCCGCCCCTCCTTCGTCGCCAGCAGCACGTCCCGTTCGCCGAAGCGGCCCACCAGCTCCCGCTCCACCCGGCGCACCACCGGGTGCACGTCGTCGTACGGCTCCTGGCCGACCGCCACCGCCACCGCGTGCGCCCGGGCCAGCCGCAGGCCGAACCGCTCGGCCCGGGCGGCGAGCGTGCCGAGGTCGCTCCGCCCGAACAGCAGGTCGTCGATGAACTCCCGCCGCACGGCCTCCTCCTGCCGCATCGCCAGCCGCTGCGCCCGCTCGTGCCCCTCGCCCAGCGCGGCCAGCGCCGCGTCCGCGGCGGCCAGGACCGCCTCCCCCGCCCGGCGCAGCTCGCTGACCGTCGCGGCACCGGAGACACCGGGGAGGGACTGCCAGGCGTCCCGGCCGGCCCCCAGGCACCGGGTGACCAGTTCGCGCAGGCTGTGTCCGGCCTCCGCCCCGCGCTCGCCCAGGCTCCGGAGGGCCTCCAGCTCGGCGCGGCGCGGCGTGCGGCCGGTGCCGGACACCTCCGCGAGCAGATCGAGGTACCGCGTGCTCAGCTCGGTGGTGATCTCGTCGTCCATGGCCATGTGTCGTCGACTCCGCTGCCGGGACGGCCCGGTCCGGAAAGAGGTGGGCGGTAAGCACCCCCCGCGCCCGGCCGTCAGGTGCGCGGGCCGGTCGGACCCCGCCACCTCGACGGACCCTCGACACTCGACCGGGGCCATTCTGACGCACCCCCACCACCTCACGCGCCGGGCCGTCCGGGGGCCGGGGTGCCACCGCGACCGGCGCGACCGTCCGGTGATCACCAATGATGACGATCACACTCCATCGGGCGCCGGACGGCCTCGGGCCGCCCGGTCCGGTGGCCGGTCCCGATCGACCGCAAGCGCTGGTACCCGGCCGACCCGCCGAAGGGGATGCGGTTCCGGGCCTGAGCACGGTCGGCGCGCCGGCCGCTCTCCGGGCAGTCGGCCGACGGACCGCACCGGCACCGGTGGGCGACCGCTACCGGGCAGCCGACTTCGCCCGGTGAGCGGCAATCAGGTCGCGGTACCAGCCGAACGATGCCTTCGGAGCGCGCCTCTGCGTTCAAGTCAAGCTGGCATCCGATTGCGAGAGCAGGCAGACGACCTCTGTCCACCGGCCGCATCGCGACCGGCACGAGGGCAGCTCCCACCGGTGACGACAGCCCAGGTAATTTGACAGACCAGCGGCCACCTGATTGGTAGTGTTCTCGACCTTCCCGCCTGTCTGCATACTCTGGAGTGGATGTGACCATCGCGGACCTCGTCGCGGCACCCAAGCTGTCACAGGAAGCGTTCAGTGCGTTGGTCCATGTGGAGTACCAACTCCGCGTCCTGGGACTGGTATGCGCCGCTGCGGACGATGAGCCAAGCAAGTTCAGCACACCCGGCTCGCTCGAGTCGTGGGCGGATTACAGCAAGAAGCAGAGCGCGAAACTGGGATGCGCCGAGTGTCGCACGGACGCTACAGCAGTCGCTGACAGCATCAAGAGCACCGTGGTGTCGGAGCCAGAGCTGTCGATCAGGCTGGTGCGCAACCGGGTGTGCCATGGCGGTCCGGCTCCGGAGAACATCGACCACGCGGCACTGCACAAGGTCGTGACCGACAATGCCGAACGCATTGTGCGCATCTACGAACACGGCCACGTAGCCGACTTGGCGCCGTACTTTCGGACGGTCGACGGCGAACTCGCCGCGCTGCACTCGTTCTCCGGGACAGCTGCGACCTACTGGCCCCGCCGGACCGAAGCAGTCGATGTGACCGACGCCGACGTCGTGGATGCACTGAAGAAGTTGAACTTCAACCGCGGCGACCGCCTACTCGACGACTTCGCGCAGGACATCGAGCGAGACCTCAAGGGCTTCGCCGAGCGCGACTCCGTCTACGTTCTGGTGTCGCCACCCGAACCGATCGCGGTGCGTTGGGATCGACGCAGCTCAGACGGCCCGGTCCCGCGAGTCGACCGATTCGTCATCGGCTCCGACCACGCCAGGATGTGGGTAACGGAGTCGGGGCTGAGACCGTACAAGGAATTCCTCGCGGACGTCTGCAACTGGCCCCTGCTCAAGCGGCGGCTACTCGAGGAACTGGAGGAACAAGTCTCCGCTGAGAAGCAGATCAGCCGAGAGTTGTTCCCCAACCTCCAGCAGCGCGTTACCCATGTGCCAACGCTGGTGCAGTTTGACGATGACTACCAGGGCCCTCGAACTGACCTGACCATCACCGCAGCCTGCGCAGAGGTCACAGAAGGCATCCACTCCTACCGCGGCAGTACGAACCTCATCACTCTGACCGGCGAGGCAGGGGCTGGAAAGACGCACAGCCTGCTCCAGTTTGCACGGGATTCACTGGCCGCCAACGCTGGCCTTGCCCCTGTGGCAATCTACATTTCCTCGAGCAGGTCCAGCGCAACCAGTCTCGACAAGCTAATCACTGAACGGGTCGCCGGCACACGTATCCTGGACCGAGAACCAGTACTAGCCCTATGCCGAGCTGGCCTGGCAATACTGGTGATCGACGGCTTTGACGAGATGCTGGGTTTCCGATCCTATGACGATCCGTTGTCGGGCCTCCAACCAATCCTCGACCAGCTTCGCAATCGAGGAGCTGTCATTCTTTCCGCACGGGCAAGTTACTCAGAGGCACGACTCTGGAAAAGCCTGACAGAGCACCCAACCAAAGAGTCTCAGCACCGGCTAACGACGATGAAGTTGCAACCATGGCGGCGGTCACAGTTGACCGAACTCATGGAGAACCTTTCGATCGATGCGACAGCCACGGAGGAAGCCCCGGCCGTCCGACAGCTGTTGACCACACCATTCTTTTGTCTCGCCTACGCCGCCTGGAAACAGGATGACCGTTCAGGCGACTTTTTGCGCTTCGTGGTAGATACTTACCTCCAACGCGAGTTGAGCAAGCTAACGGACCTCCAAGGCAGTTCGCTCTTCACTCACGAAGAGCTCTCGGAGATCTTCTGCGAGGTCGCGGAGCTGACCGCTCGCAATGTGAGCGCGGAGGTCTCCGAGTCAGACCTTGTAGACGCAGCAGAGTATGCGTTGGGAAAGGACCTCAGCGAAAAGGAGCGACGTCGACTCGTAGCGCTGTGTGGCATGAGCGCCGACTGGTCGGAGCATGAGCTCTCCTTCAGCTTCACCCACCTCGCGGTTGCCGAGCACTTCCTTGCCAGACAGGTCGTCCGGTTGCCTTTCCCTCAGGCATTGGCGCTCCTGGCCGACGTGGCCATCTCTACTCTGTGTGCGCAGCTGATCGCCTCAATGTGGCCAGCGGCCCGAGGAGAGACATTGATCGCGCTGATCACAGCGCTTCAGGATCGGGTGAGTTCGGCCCCGTCGCCCCGCGAGTGCCAATCGGCAATGGCCAGCCTCGGAGAGCTGTGGGCGAGGGTTCACGGAACGGCACAGAACACGAGAACGGTGAGCCGGATTGTGGTCGACAGGCTTGAATTGAATGGTTCTGGGACAGTGACACTCGACCAGGTCCAGGTAAAATACCTGGTCGTCGGGCCGGGCGTTAAGGTCCGACTGACCAGCAGTCGAATCGAACAGTTGGACCTGTCCCGGACGTCCGGCAACCCACTACTGGACGATTCTCATAGTCAGGTAGATGAACTCTTCACTCAAGGCGGACTGGCGAGCACTCCCCGACGGATCAGGGAACTGCTCGGACTGCCCGAGGAGCCCGTTGATGAAAGCGCCATCGAGGCCTTCTTCCGGGAGAAGATCGCCAACGCCCGGGCACCGATTGTCGTGGATCGACAGTACAGCCCCCCGGACGAGGATGTCCGGTTCAAGTGGACGCGCGAGCACGGCGACAAGTGGCAGACCTACGCGAAGCGCCTGGTGTCCGAAGGCAAACTCATCGAGGAACGAGTGAACGCGGCCGGCCCGCCGAAGTGGCGCCTGCGCGTGACAGAGGCGTTCCTTGATCAGTGAGGTCCCGCATCAGATCTCCGATGCAAGCACCCCAAAGGATTGCTGGTAGCCGTCGGACCAGCAGTCATTCGCCATCGCGCCTGGTCGAGGAACTGCCCGCGTGGCCGGGTTGGCGAAGGCCGGGGCGGCAACCCCGTGTTGGCAGTGCAGGCCTCGGACGGCGCGTGTGCCGCTCCCAGAACCAAGTCGTAGCCACAGGCCGCTTGTTCCTGGTCTCGGCAGCTCCCTGGCCGCAGGGCCGAGGGTATCCGTCGTCGGCGCTATGGCGGTGCTGGTGTTTGTCGCGGGTGGCTCGGAGGTTGTCGAAGCGCGCGGACCAGGGGTACGGGTGAGGTGAGAATGACGGCCTCCATCCTGGGAGCGGCAACGTGGCTCGCAGACAGGGGCTTGGGTCGGCCGGGGCTACCCGGTCGACCCAGTCTCCCGGGCGAAAACCCCCCTCCGAAGGCACCAACTCCTGAAAGTTCAGCTTGGTTGACGCTAGAAAGATGACTTCTGCCTTGCAGGCACAGCCCGGGGTGGAGTTGGGGCGGGGGTGCGGCTCAGGCCACGAAAATGTGCGCGGAACGGCGAAGGAGGACGGCGGCACCATACGACGGTAGGTGCCGGGTGTGCGATTTTACCCACGGAGACACAAGGCGGCTCCTCCCCATGCGAGCGGCCCGTGGATGAACCACTGGCGATGGGCTGTGGACTTACCGAACGCCCTGCCATTTGCTTACCAGCCATTGCTCAAATGCGCCGGGCCACTCCGTTCAGACAGCCCCTCGAACGACACCAGAAGGCCGCACGTTCTCCAAAGTCCAGCGGCCAATTACCCCGAATGACAAGCACGGTGGGCACTGATCAGGTCGCGGTACCAGCCGAACGATGCTTTCGGGGTCCGCTGCTGGGTGGCGAAGTCGACGTGGACCAGGCCGAAGCGCTGGCTGTAGCCCTCGGCCCATTCGAAGTTGTCGAGGAGGGACCAGGTGCAGTAGCCGCGGACGTCGATGCCCGCGGCGGTGGCGCGGGCGAGGGCGTCGAGGTGGGTGGCGAGGTAGTGGGTGCGGGGGGTGTCGTCGAGGGTGGCGTCGGTGGAGCAGCCGTTCTCGGTGACGGTGATCGGGGGGAGGGCGGCGCCGTAGCGCTCGCGCAGGGTGAGGAGGAGCTCGGTGAGGCCCTCGGGGACGACGGGCCAGCCGAAGTGGGTGTGCGGGACGCCTTCGATCGGGGCTTCGGCGAAGGGGAGGAGGGGGTCGGAGTCGGTGGGGGCGGCGATGCGGGTGGGGTTGTAGTAGTTGACGCCGAGTCCGTCCAGGCCGGCCCAGGAGATCAGGGCGAGGTCGCCGTCCCGGACGGCGCCGTGCAGGTCCGGTCCGACGCCGTACGCGGAAAGGTCCGGATAGCGACCGAGCAGGAGCGGGTCGGTGAACAGCCGGTTGTGCAGGGCGTCGTAGGCGTCGGCGGCGGCGAGGTCGGCCGGGTCGGCACTGGCCGGGCGGACGGGGGTGAGGTTGTTGGCGATCAGGACCTCGCGGCCGCGGCTGCGCAGTTCGGCGGCGGCCAGGCCGTGGCCGAGGAGCTGGTGGTGGGCGGCGGGCAGGGCGTCCAGCATCAGGGCGCGGCCCGGGGCGTGGATGCCGAGGGCGTAGCCGTACACCATGTGCACGAAGGGCTCGTTGAGGGTGATCCAGGCCGGGACGCGGTCGCCGAGGCGGTCGGCGGCCAGCACGGCGTACTCGGCGAAGCGGTGGGCGGTGTCGCGGTGCAGCCAACCGCCCTCGTCCTCCAGGGCCTGCGGGAGGTCCCAGTGGAAGAGGGTGGGCAGCGGGGTGATCCCGGCCTCGAGCAGGCCGTCGACCAGGCGCTCGTAGAAGTCGAGCCCGGCCGGGTTGGCGGGGCCGCGGCCGGTGGGCTGGACGCGTGTCCAGGCGAGCGAGAACCGGTAGGTGTCCAGGCCGAGTTCGCGCATCAGGGCGATGTCCTCGGGCCAGCGGTGGTAGTGGTCGCAGGCGGTGCGGCCGCTGTCGCCGTCCTTCACCGCGCCGGGGCGTTCGCAGAAGGTGTCCCAGATCGACGGGCCGCGGCCGTCCTGGTCGACCGCGCCCTCGACCTGGTAGGCGGCGGTGGAGACGCCCCAGCGGAATCCGGCGGGCAGGTCGTGGCGGTCCGGCATGGCGGTCTCCTGGCGGTCGGCGAGTGCGGGGGCTGACACGGAAGCTAATGCGAGGAGGACTCATGTTAGTGCCGCGGCGCCGAAACGCCAGGGGGCCGGACGGGCCCGAAGCGCTGCGCGCGGTCGGCGCCGCCCTTGCGGTGGCGTGCGGGAGGGAGGGAGGGAGGGGAGTGGGCGCCCGGCTCGGCCGTCCGGGCCGCCGTTCAGGGGCCTCCCCGCATAGGGCTCCCGCTCGGGGGCCTCCCGTTCAGGGGCGGGCGAGCGCGGCGAGGGACGCGGCGTGCAGGGCGGCGATGCCGGTGCGCAGGGTGGTGCCGACGTGCGGGCGGAACAGCGGGGAGTGGTTGGCCGGGAGGGCGGCGAGCTTCTCGGTGGCGCCGGTGCCCGGGGCGGCGGCCCACTGCTCGGGGCCGACCGTGCCGAGCATCCAGTAGGCGGTGCGGATGCCGGGAACGCCGTGCAGGTGGACCCCGTCCGGCCCGAACAGCGGGAAGTCCTCGGTGGCCGGTGCCGGGGGCCACTCGGCGACGCGCTGCGGGCCGAACAACTCCCGGTGGACGGTGCGCAGTTGATCAGTGAGGGCCGGGTCCGGGGTGTGCGGGCCGGAACGGGACAGCTCCTCGATCTCCGGTTCGCGCGGACAGTCGGAGGCCTGCGCCTCGGCCCGGACGATCCGCCGCACCGCGCCGACGGCCCGTTCCAGGGCGGCCTCGGTGAAGGCCCGGACGGTCAGCCGCAGCACCGCCCGCTCCGGGATGACGTTGCCCTCCTCCCCCGCCTCCACCGAGCCCACGGTGACCACCAGTTGCTCGGCCGGGGAGGTCTCCCGGGCTACGATCGACTGGATCCGCAGCACCACCGCGGCGGCGGCCAGCACCGGGTCGACCGCCAGGTGCGGCGTCCCCGCGTGCCCGCCCCGGCCGTGGATCACCACCCGCAGCGTCCGACTGCCCGCCGTCACCGGGCCCCGGCCGTGCGCCACCATCCCCGCGGGCAGCGGGGCGGTGTGCTGGGCCAGGACCACCGAGGGCGGCTCGAAGCGCCGGTAGAGGCCGGCCTCCAGCATCGCCCGGGCCCCGGCGAGGGTCTCCTCCGCGGGCTGGCCGACCACCAGCACGGTGCCGCGCCACTGCGCGCGGCTCCCGGCCAGCGCGGCCGCGGCCCCGACCGCGCAGGCGAGGTGCACGTCGTGGCCGCAGGCGTGCATCACCGGGACGCACCGCCCGTCGGCCGTCCGCCCGGTCGCGGTGCTCGCGTAGGGCAGGCCGGTGCGCTCGGCCACCGGGAGGGCGTCCAGCTCGGCGCGGAGCATCACCACCGGCCCCGGGCCGTTGCGCAGGACGGCCGCCACGCCGTGGCCGCCGATGCCCGTGGCGACCCGGTAGCCGGCCTCGGCGAGCGGGGCGGCGAAGCGGGCGGCGGTGCGCTCCTCGGCGCCGGACAGCTCCGGGTGGCGATGCAGGTCGAGGTAGAGCTCGGCGGCCCGGGCGAGTTCGGCGGGCGTGGGGACGGGGACGGGGGCGGAGGTGGGGGTGGGTTCGGGGACGGGCGCGGGAAGGGCTTCGGCGGTGCTCATCGGGTGGGCTCCTCGTCGGGCTGGTCGGGTCGGGGCTGGTCGGAGCGGGTTCGGGGGTGGGGGTTCGGGGGTGGGGGTTCTCGGGCGGGGGCCGGGGTGTCAGTGGGTTGTCAGTGCGGTGCGGCCGGTGCCGCCAGCGCCGGTCGATAGAACTGTCTTGTGAACGGGGGACGTTGAAGCAGGTCCACCGATCCGATCACCGCCGGTCCGGCCGCCGTGGCCGCGCCGTCCGCCCCGCACCGGAAGGAGAAGTGACATGGCTGACACTTCGCTCGCCTCGCTCGCCCAGGAGATCCTGAACCTCGAGTCGGAGACCTTCGAGATCAGCGACTACTCGGACACCAGCGAGGTCATGCTGGGCTCGTCCACCAGTTGCTCGAGCACCAGCACCTGTTCCAGCACCACCTCCACCACCAGCTGCACCGCCTGACCCTGCGGTCAGCCCCCGGGCAGCGTGTCGGCGGCCCCCCGTCCCTCCGGACGGGGGGCCGCCGGCCGTGGGTGGGACTGCCGGGCGTCGGCTGCCGGACGCTGACCGGCGGCCGATGGCCGCCGGTCTCGGTCGTGGGTCGTGGGTCACCGGTCTCGGGTCGTGGGTTACGGGCCGCCGGTCGCGGGTGGTGCGGGGATCACGGGAACGGGTGGGGCACCAGGCGGAGTTCGGCGTCGGACAGGTCGGTGTCGCGCAGGCCGCCGCGGCGCAGCGCGGTGCGCAGCCGGGGCAGGTGCAGGGCGCGCTGGCGGGTCCAGCCGAAGTCGATGGGCAGCAGGCCGGGGACGATGGTGCAGACGGTGTGCAGGCCGAGGGCGCGCTGTTCGGGGGTGGTCTGGTCGACGGCGATCACGTCGTACCCGGCGCCGGTCAGCTGGTCGCGGCAGAACAGCAGGTCGTCCAGCAGGTCCGGGCCGCGCGGGCAGTCGCGGTCCCAGTCGGCGTAGAGCTCGGCGGCGGGGCGGGCGGGGGCGGCGGGCTCCAGGTAGCTGCGGGCGTGCCGGGCCATCTGCGGCAGGCCGAACAGCGCGGCGTGGTCGGGGAGCCGGCGGACCAGGTCGAAGTCCTCGGCCATCGCGGCGAGTTCGGCCGGGCGTTCGCGGACCTGGCCGGGCAGGTGCGGGATGTAGGTGAGGATCTCGGAGACGGCCGATTCGATGGTGTCCGCGGGGTCGAGTCCGGCGGCGGCGGCGAAGGCCAGCGTGCCGGGGCCGCCGTCGCGGCGGACGGCGAGCGCGGTGACCACCGGGACGGACAGGTCGATCCGGTTGTCGAAGGCGTGCACGTCGTAGCCGAGCAGGGCGGCCCGGTCGAGCATCCCGCGCAGCGCGGGGCCGGGGCCGGAGCCCGCGCCCGGGCCGGAGCCGGAGCCGGAGCCGGAGCCGGCGGTCAGGTCGATCTCCGGCAGCTGGGCGTTGCCGTACCAGCCGAGCAGGAAGGCGTCCCGCTCGATCAGTTCGAGCAGGCCGTACAGGATCGCCTCCTCCGGGCAGCTGCCGGTGGCGCAGCCGTTGGAGCACTCGAAGACGAAGTTGTCGGCGGCCGTTCCGGCGCTGTAGTAGCAGAGCCGGGCCGGGACCAGCACGGGTGCCTCGTCGCGGAGCGACCAGCCCTCGACCCAGGGGATCGGCCGGTCGGGGTCGAACGGGGCGAGCATCGGGTCCTCGCGGTAGGTGCGCGGCGCGTACAGGCCGCAGGTGCGCGGGTCGAGGGCGGCGGCGCCCAGGTTGCGGTAGGAGTCGACCAGCAGCGGCGCGGGGTCGCGGCGGTGGGTGCCCGCGTACCGTTCGAGGCCCTCCAGGAAGGCCAGCGCGCGGCTGCGGCGGAAGGAGTTGGCCTGGCCGCTCCAGGTGACGTCGGTGAGCCCCGCGTACCCCCGCATGAAGACCGTCCCGGCGACGGGCGCGGTGGTGGGCGAGCCGACGTCGGACCAGGTGCCCGCACCGAGCACCCCGCAGACCGGATTGGCGAGCGCCGCCTCGGGCAGCGGGTACGAGTCGGCGGAACGCAGCCGCCGGCTGCCGGGGAACGGCCGGGGACGCGAGACGAGCGGCAGGACGGACTCCGTTCCTGTCCCTGCCCCTGTCCCTGCCCCTGCCCCTGCCTCCGGCGGGGTCGGCGGAGTCGGCGGGGTCTCGGCGACGCAGGACGGGCAGAGCGGCTCGGCCAGCAGCGGGACGGTGCGCACCTGGAGGGTCTCCAGGTCGAGCCGGGAGACCTGGGGCAGGTCGGTGGCGCGGCGCCCCGGAACGGTGGTGAGGCGGTGCAGGGCCCAGACGGCGTCGACGGCGTGGTCCGGCAGCGGAGGCAGGCCGGCGCCGGACAGTGTGGCGGTGCCGCCGGTCTCCAGGGCCTCGCGCTCGGTACGGCTGCGCAGGCGCTGCCAGCGCATCGCCAGGCAGGTACCGCAGGCCCGCACGGCGTCGGGGTCGCCGCCCCAGGGGCCGATCAGGACGCTCTGCGAGGTGAGGTGCACGGTCGCGCCGGCCCGCAGCCGGGCCGCGTCGGCGGCTTCGGGGCGCAGCAGGTCGGTGCCGCCGAGCACGGCGACCGCCGGGGCGGGGGCCGCGTCGGCGGTGGCGCGTTCGGCGAGTTGGCGGGCCAGCTGCTGCCCGGCCTCCTCGAAGGCGGCGGGGGCGGGGGTGGTCATCTGCTGCCTCCGGGGTCGGGGGGCTGGTGTGGTGGGCGGGGCGGGGCGGGGCGGGGTGCTGCGTGCGGGGTGCGGGTGCTGCGTGCGGGTGGCGGGTGGCGCGGCGGGCTCGACGGTCCGTGATGCGTCATGTGTGTCGTGGCACCCGTGACCCGGCACGTGTGGCGCGACATGCATGACGTGACACCTGTGTTGCGGCACGCATGACACCGCACGGATGACGCAGCATCAGGTGTCGGAGCATGAATGTCGCGTCATACGTGACACGCCATGGATGTCACAGCATGCGTGACGCGACATGCGTGACGCGGCATCCATGCGGCGTCATGCATGTCACGACACCCGTGTCACGGCACCCATGTCGCGACACGCATCCACGGCACACATGACGCGACATACGTGACACGGCATACGTGTCACGACACGTGTGATGCGTAACGCGTGACGCGACATGCACGGCACGACACCCATGTCACGACACCGGTGTTGCACCATGCATGACGCGACATCAGTCGCGGTTGCTCCAGCGGAAGGTCTTGGCCGCGAGCAGCGTGAAGAGCAGCGTGAACCCGAGCAGGGCCGCGCTGTCCAGGAACGGGAGCAGGGTGCCGCCCCGGCCGCCCAGGGTATCGGTGACGCCCTCGTCGAAGTAGCGCAGCGGCAGGGCCCGGGAGAAGCCCTGCAACCAGCCCGGCATCAGGTCGATGGGGTAGAAGGCGCCGGAGAGGAAGGCCATCGGGACCATCAGGCAGTTGGCGACCGCGGCCACGGCCTCGGGGGTGCTGGCCAGGGTGCCGACCACCAGGCCGAGGGCGGCGAAGGCGGTGGTGCCGGTGATCAGCACGGGCAGGGCGAGCGGCCAGGAGCTGGACAGGTGCAGGTCGAAGGCGGCGATGGCGACGGCGATGAAGAGGAGGGCCTGCACCAGTCCGGTGCCGAGGGCCACCACGTAGCGGGCGCCGAGCACGGTGGGCAGCGGGGTGGGGGTGCGCCAGATGAGGCGCAGCAGGTCGTCGCGGCGCCAGTGCATCAGGGTGAAGGCGACGCCGAACACGGCGGCGTTGCCGATGCCCCAGGAGAGCACGCCGGGGGCGATGTAGCTGATGTACGACAGGCCGCCGTCGACGGACTGGCCCTGGAAGAGCGTGCCGAAGACGGCCAGGAAGGCGAGCGGGAACGCGAAGGTGAAGATCACCGAGGTGCGGTCGCGCAGGTAGGCGAGGTAGCTCGCCCTGGTCACGGCGGTGTAGGCGTTCACGGTCGGTACTCCGTTGCGGTCGGTTCCGGGCGGGCGACGGCGGGGGCGGGGGCGGGGGCAGCGGGGCTGTCGGCCGGGTTGTCGGCGAGGCTGTCGGCCGGGCTGGTGGCCGGGCCGTCGGTGGGGGCGGTCACGGGTGGCGTTCCGACGCGGTGAGTTCGAGGTAGGCGTCCTCCAGGGTCGCCGTGCGGGTGGTGACCTCCTCCAGGCCGACCAGGTCGCCCAGTTCGATCAGCACCTGGTTGGCGACGCGGGTGGAGATGACCGTCTCGCCGCCCTCGACGGTGACCTGGTCGACGCCGGCGAGCCGGCGGGCGTCCTCCGGGGCGACGCGGTGCAGCGGGACGCGCAGCCGGGTGGGGGCGGCGAGGGCCTTAACCAGGTGGCGCGGGCTGTCGAGGGCCAGCACCGAGCCGTGGGCGACGATCGCGACCCGATCGCACAGCGCCTCGGCCTCGTCCAGGTGGTGGGTGGTGTAGACGATGGTGCGGCCGCCGCTGTGCAGGTTGCGCAGCACCTCCCAGAGCGAGCGGCGGGCCGCCGGGTCGAGGGCGGCAGTGGGCTCGTCCAGGAAGATCAGTTCGGGGTCGTGGACGAGTGCGGTGGCCAGGGCCAGGCGTTGGCGCTGGCCGCCGGAGAGTTGGGCGACCCGGCGGTCGGCGTGCTCGCCGAGGTCGACCAGGTCGAGGGCGCGGGTGGCAGCGGACGCGTCCAGGCGGTAGAGCGCGGCGACGGTGACCAGGTGTTCGCGGGCGGTCAGCCGGGTGAAGAAGGCCGAGCTCTGGGTCTGGATGCCCAGGCGCCGCAGCAGGGCGGTGTTCCTGGGCCAGGGGCTCTCGCCGAGGACGCTGACGGTGCCCGCGTCCGGGGTCCGCAGCCCCTCGACGATCTCCACCAGGGTGGTCTTGCCCGCGCCGTTGGGGCCGAGGATGCCGAAGAACTCGCCCCGCTCCACCGTCAGTGACACCCCGTCGAGGGCCTGGACCTGGCCGTACCGCTTGCGGACGCCGTCCAGTGCCACCGCCGCGTCCGGGCGGCTGTCGCCTGTGCTCATCCCGCTGCTCCCTCTCCTCACCGACTGCGTCCGGGTTGCTGTTAGTGCTGGTGCTGTTGGTCTTGCTGGTGCTGGCGTCGTTGCTCCTGTTGCCGTCGGAGCCTCCGTGGCCCCCGCGGCCTGCTCGGTTCGCTCGGGCATCAGGTCACCTGCCCGGCGCGGGCGGCCGCCGGGCCGCGGGCGTTGCGGTAGGCCATGCCGGCCGCCCGCAGCAGCAGGGCGGCCAGAACCGCCAGGGCGGGCAGGACACCGACGAGCGGGCCGTAGTGGTCGGCGAGCAGGAGGCCGGCGGCGGTCAGCAGGGTGATCGCCAGGGCGGCGCAGCCGAGGGCGTACCCGCCGAGGACGAGGCGGAGCCTGGTCGGGTAGCGGCGCAGTTCGGTGTGGTCGCGGCGGATGGTGGCGCGGGCCAGGACGAGGACGAACGTGCGGCTCTCGGTGGCCAGTTGGAGGCAGTCCAGGGCGTACCCGAGTGCCTTGTAGCCGTCCAGCGGGGGCAGGGGCAGCAGGTTGCCGAGGGCGACGGCGGTGCCGAGCAGCAGCAGGGCGCCGAGGAAGGGGCGGGCCTGGGCGTGTTCGGGCAACAGGAGCCGGGCGGGCCAGAAGGGCAGCAGGAAGGCCAGGTTGGCGACGGCTCCGGCGGCGGCGGTGGCGATCTGCTCGCGGCGGCGGGCGAAGAACCGGACGTTCTCCACCTCGCAGTACAGGTAGGTGACCGGCAGCCGCCAGCGCAGGCCGATCTCGCCGACCCGGCCGCCGAAGGCCCGTCCGACCAGCCCGTGGGCGAGTTCGTGCAGGGCGAGGCTGGTCCAGAGCAGGACGCCGACGGCCAGCAGGGCGACGGGGTTGCGGGCCAGGGTGGCGGTCTCGTCGACCAGCGTGCCGAACTCGGCGGCGACCGCGACGAGCAGCGCGGTGACCAGGGCGAGCAGCGGGACGAGGAAGGCGGGGCGGCGGGCGAAGCCGGTGGCGTGGTGCAGCCGGTCGAGCAGGGCGGGCGCGTCGGCGACCAGCCGGATCCGGCCGGCCAGCATTCCCGAGCGGTCGGCGGCGGCACCGGCCGGGGCGGCGAGCGATGCGGCGGACGGTGCGGGGCGGGCGGAGCCTTCGAGCAGGCCCCGGGTGTGCAGCAGGCCGAGCAGTTGCTGCCACTGCGGTTCGCCGAGCCGGGCCCGGAAGCGCACCGCGTACTGGTCGCCGATCTCCGCCAGGGTACGGGTGCCGTCGAGTCGGGCGATGACGAAGTGCTCCTTCGGCCCGACCTCCAACTGCCGTTCGCCGAGCGGGTCCCAGAGCAGGTGGACCTCGGCGGCGCCGCGGCGCAGCGGTCGACTGATCCGCAGTTCGGGGCGGACCCGGGGCTTCAGGTCGAGGAGTCGGTGGCTCTTCACCGGACCGCCTCGGGCCGGGGCTCGCGCAGGGCGCGGGCCAGGACGTAGGAGAGGAACGCCTCGTCGCGGACGGTGGCGGAGAGCCGGTTGTTGGTCATGTGCGCGTACGGGAAGAGCAGCATCGGCAGGGCCTGGGCGGGGTCGGTGACGGTCAGGTCGCGTTCGCCGTCCCAGGAGCGGAAGACCAGCAGGCCGCGGCGGGACAGGTCTGCGGCCCGGTCGCGCAGTTCGAGGCAGTGTTCGGCCCAGCCGCGCAGCATGCTGGGCAGCCGGTCGGGGGCGCCGTCCGCGATCGCCGCGCGGATCGCCCGGAACCTGGCGGGGAAGGTGTCGCCCATGCTGGTGTAGGCGCGGTCGTAGCCTTGCTGGGCGGTGTAGTTGGTGCCGGCGAAGGAGCGGTTCCAGAAGGCGTGGTAGCGGTCGAGGAAGACCAGCAGGTCGTCCTCGTCGGGCAGGAAGCAGGCCGCCATGGTCATCATCAACTGGGCGGTGAGGCCGAGCACCACGGTGCGCAGATGCAGGTTCATGGTGCGGGTGGCTTCGATCACCAGGTCGCTGGAGTGCTGGAAGTGCCACTCGGCGAGTTCGATCCCGGCCGGGCCGCCGTACTTGCCGTACTCGGGCTCGTACGGTTCGAGGGTGGCGGTGTTGTTCTCGCGCAGCCGCATCCGGCCGTCGGGGCCGAGCAGTTCGGCGCGTTCCTCGGGGGTGAACTCCAGCTCGAACATGGTGTTGTAGAGCTCGGCGAAGAAGCTGTCCTCCACCTGGTAGAGGGCGGGGCGGCGGCGCAGGAACTCTGCGACGGCCGCCTCGGCGCGTCGGCGGACCTCGGGGGCGGCCTCGGGGGTGGCGGGACGCAGGCGCAGGCGCAGGTGCGGGCCCTCCACCCAGTAGTTGATGAAGAAGTACCCGGCGAGCAGGCCCTCTTCGGTGAGTTCGGCGACCAGCGGGCGCACGCACTGGAGCAGCAGCGGGCGGGTGCTGGCGGCGTAGAAGACGTGCAGCGCGAGCCACTCCCCCGGTGCGGGAGCCGGGAGTTGGGCGGGAGCCGGGAGTCCGGCGGGAGCGGGGAGTTGGGCGGTGGCGGGGAGTTCGGCGGTGGCGGTGGGTGCGGGCCGGTCAGTCATGGTTCGGCTCTCCTTGCCGCTGTTCGGGCGCGGCGGCCTGCGGACGGGGCGTGATCTCCAGGGCCAGTTCGGCGACGTGGGTGCCCCGGGCGGAGCGGACGTGCAGGGCGTCCTCGCCGGGGAGCATCTCCTCCAGGACGAGCCGTCCGGGGCCGCCGGACGGTGTGCCGGAGAGCAGTCCGTCCAGTGCGGTCAAGGACAGCGGGCTGGCGAAGTCAACGTACTGCGGTTTGGCGGCGGCGCCGGTCGCGGAGCGGGTGCGGGCGAACACCCGGACCGGCAGGGCGTGCCGGCGGCGCCAGCGCTGCCACTCCAGGTAGCGTTCCGACTCGCTTGCACCGGGCGGGAGTTGGGGCAGCGCCTCGGGGGCGGCGGTCCAGCTGCGCCGGTGCAGGATGAGGCTGCCGTAGCGGACCCGGGGCCTGCGGGTGACGCCGTCCACCGCCGGTCCGGCGGGCACTCCGCGCCACAGTTCGGGGGTGACCCGGGAGGTCGGCGAGAACAGCAGCAGGCTGCGCGGGATGTCGGGCAGCACCATCGGGACGAGGTAGCCGAGGTAGACCGGGACCACCTCGGCGTCCAGACGGCGCGAGCGCAGCACCAGCCGGTCGGCGGCCGGGTCGTGCTCGACGTACAGGTCGTCGAGGTGGATCCGCGCCTCGGCGGGGGCGGTGCTGGTCTCGCCCGGGCAGACCAGCTCGTAGTCGGTCAGACGGGCGTGCAGGTTCAGGTTGGTGGTCGCGGCCCCGGCGGTGACCTCGGCGAGGACCGCCCCCTCCGGCGCCACCTCGCGCAGGGCGGCCCGCAGGTCGGCGGACAGGTCCGTGGACAGGTCCGCGGACAGGTCCGCGGACAGGTCGGCGCGCGGATCGGAGGCGGCACTGGGGGTAGCACCGGGGGCGGCGTCGGGGGAAGCGGCGCCGGACCGCTCGAAGCAGTGGGTGAACCGGGTGAACGGGAAGCACAGGCCGCCGTACGAGTGGTTCAGCACCGCCAGTGGTTCGCCGTCCCGGATGGAGAGTTGGACGAAGTGGCTGTGCGGGGCGAAGTCGCCGCCGATCGGGGCGAGCCGGTCGGCCACGGCGGCCAGGTCGGCGGCGTCGAGGGTCAGCTCCTCCGCGTCCGGCGGCAGCTGCTGCGACAACTCGGCCATCCGCCGGGACAGTTCGGCGCGGGCCCGGTCGAGTGCGGTGATCTCCGGGAGCCCGAGCCAGTTCTCCTCCTTCGGGAGGGCGCCGTGCTCCGCCTCGGCGGGCTTGGCTGCGGTGAACTGGAGGTACTGGTGGAAGATGTCCTCGTGGAAGTCGTGGACGAGTTGCAGCAGGTCGTCGCTGCGCCCGCCCCGGCCGTGGCGGGCGAGGAAGAAGCCCTTGAGGGTGAGGCGTTGGGCCAGGCCGAGGTCGAAGACCGGCAGGATCCGGGCGAGTTCGGCGAGCGGTCGGGCCGCCGGTTCGGCCCAGGGCCGGGCGGCGGTCGCGACCTCTCCGGCGGAGACGTCCTCGTACAGCAGGGTGTGCGGCACGGCCGCCCCGCCCTCACCCAACTCGCGCTGGATGTCGGCGAGTTCGCTCCTGATCCGGGCCAGCAGGGCGCGCCGGGTCGGGACGTCCGCGCCGGGGTAGCGGCGGAGGGCGGCGAGCGGGCCGGAGAGCCGGTCGGCGATGTCCTCGGCCCACGGGCGGTCGAGTGAGCGCAGCGCGAGCTGGAAGGCGTGCAGCGGGTCGGCGGTGTGCACGTCGGTGGCGAGCAGCGGGAGTTGGAGGACGCCGACCTCCAGCAGGGCGGCCAGGTACCGTTCGGCGTCGCCCTCCCCGTCCGACTCCCCCATCGGGCCCAGTTCGGCGTCGAGCGCGGCCGCGAGCTCGCCGAAGCGGACCTGCGGGCGCTGCCGGAAGATGCCGAGCAGGTGGTCCAGGACTCCGCTGAGCCGCAGGAAGAACAGCCGGTCGCGGGCCGCGTCGAAGCTCACGGCGGCGTCGGTGTCGCCTGCGGTCACCGAGCGCCGCACGTAGCGGACCCGGTCCTCGGTCAGCTCCAGGCCGGACGCGGGGGCCACCGGCAGGTCGTTGCGGCGGTCCGGGTCGGCGGCGACGAGCTCGGCCAGCCGGGCCAGCACCACGACGTTCAGCCGGGGGTGGCTGCCGCGCGCTTCGCCCAGCAGCAGCTCCGTCCCGAGGCCGCCCGCTCCGAGAGCGCCCGCTCCAAGGCCGCCCGCACGGGATGCGGCTCCGGGTTCGGTGCCGGGTGCGGCTACGGGTTCGGTGCGGCCGCTGCCGGAGGTGTCGAAGGTGCCGGCCGCGACCGGGGTGAAGGTGCTGAACGGGCTGGTCTTGCAGGCCGTCCGGTACAGGTAGGACAGCAGCGACCGCTCGGCCTTGCGGGTGCGCTTGTCCGGGGCCGCGCTGGGCGCGGCGAGGCCGTCCAGTCGGCCTTCCAGCGACGGGGAGGCGAGCAGCAGCCCGAGCCGCAGTTCGTCCAGCCCGGCGAGGCGACGCAACTCGGCCCGGGTGCGCAGGAGTTCGCGCTCGAAGAGCGGGGTTCCGGCCTCCCGCAGCCTGGTCAGCTCCTCCCGGGCCGCCAGCCAGCGGGTGAGCAACTCGGCTGCTCCGGCGTCCAGTCGGGCCACCAGGTCGAGCAGGGCGAGCAGTTCGGCGGAGCGTTCGGGCATCCGGTTGTTGAACACCCGGCGGCGCAGGGCGAGCAGGCCGCGGCGCTGCTCGGCCTCGGGGGCGGCCTTGACCAGCGCCGAGAGCGGGTCGCTGAGCCGGGCCCCGAGGTCGGCGAGGCGGTCCTCCTCGGCCGCCACCCGTTCCGCCCAGTCGTAGGCTTCGGCCGACCGCAGGCCGTGCACCGCCTCGACCGGCAGGCCGCCGACCCGGAGCATGAACCGGGCGCCGAGGGCGAGTTCGCGTCGCGCACCGGCCGTACTCGTACCGGCCGCGGTGGTTGTTGTGGTGGTCACCGTCTCCTCCTCCCCGGTCAGGCGATCGCGTGGTCGAAGTCGGCGGGGCTGCGGTGCTCCTGGCCGATCATCATGATCAGCAGCGGGAGTTCCTCGCCGTCCGCGAGGCCCAGGTGCTCGGTGTAGGAGACGGAGTCGAAGCCGAGCGCCACGCCGCAGGAGAGTCCGACCGCGGGGGCGGCGGTGTAGAGGGCCTGCGAGCCGGCGCCGACGGCGGCGTTCACCAGGCGCAGCGCCCGGTCGCCGAGGGCGTCCAGGACGGCCGGGGTGGGGGCGGTGATCACGAACACCGCGCCGGCCTGCTCCAGGTTGTAGTTGTCCAGGAAGTAGTTCCGCTGCAGGAACGCGCCCTGCGGGCCGGGCCGCACCGGGCGCAGCGCGCGCTCGGCGGGCTCGTAGGCGTAGGCCCCGGCGGGGACGCCCTCGACGTGGTTGACGAACACGTGCAGCCTGGTCAGCGACTGCTCGGCCGGGCCTTCCTGGCAGTGCGCCAGGTGTCCGGCCGAATCGGCGGCGGCGAGGGCGGCGGACAGCTGCGCGGCCGTCATCGGCGGCCGTCCGGTGAACCGGCCGAAGCTGCTGCGCCGGGATCGCAGCGCGTCCCGGACGCCGAGTTCCGGCTCCTGCGGGGCGGGCAGCGGTACGAGTCGCGGGGCGGGCGCGCCGGGCGGCGTGTCGGACGCGACAGCGGTGGCGGCGGCCGTCCGGAGCCGGTCCCAGGCGGTCCGCAGCGCCGCGTCCAGCACGCCGGGGGCCGGGGGCCGGTCCGCGTCCCGCAGGGTGGCCTCGTGCACGCGCCGGACGGTGTCGAAGGTGCTGACCGTGCGCGACCGCTCCTGGTCGACGGCCCGGATCCGGGCGCCGGTCGGCGCAGTCTCCGCCACAGACGGAGACACAGGCTCAGACGAGGAAGAGGAAGAGGAAGAGGACGAGGACGGGGACCAGCGGAGCGGCACGACGGCAAACACGCCCTCCTGCTCGGGGCTGAGGCCGAACAGCCGGCCGATCCGCTCCTCGTCGAACCAGAGCGCGGCGCCGAGGTGCAGGCCGCGGGCCCCGGCCCAGATCCGCCAGGTCTCCAGCAGGGCGCCGATGTCCATGGTGACGACGTGGTAGGCGAAGCTGTTGTACTTGAAGGCGTTCTGCCAGAACTTGACGGTCAGCACCAGGAACTGGTCGCAGTCCCGGGCGGGTTCGCCGAGCGCCGCCCGGAGCTCGGGGGTGACGTCGCCGGTGAGCAGTCGCCGCATGGCGTGGTGCGGCGTGGAGTAGTGGTGGACGCCGGGGGTCAGCGGGCCGCTCGCGCCGCTGACCCAGTGGATGCCGATGGGGTACAGGCCGCCGCCCGAGGCGGTGCCGCGGGAGAAGTTGGCGTGCGGGTAGCGGGGCAGCGTGCCGAGGTCGGAGTTGGCCTGGACGGCGAGCCGACGGCCGGTCAGGCCGTAGGAGTCCTTGAGCATGCCGCCGAGCAGTTCCAGCGTGAAGCCGTCCTGGCCGGCCGGGCCGAACAGTCCGCGTCCCACTCCGCCGGGCGGGTCGGGCGGGCAGTCGGGCAGCGGGAAGTGCGGGGCGTCGGGGTAGTACTTGTCCTTGCGGGGGCGGTCGCCCCAGTTCGGTACGAAGTCGGCGGGCTCCATCGGGACCCGGCCCCGCCACAGCACCGCGGACGCGTACGTGCGGGCTTCGCCCATGGTCGTTCCCCTCTCGTGCGTCTCGGCTACGTCGTTCATCTGCTGCGTTCCGTCCGTGCGGCTGGTGGGCCGGGCCCGCGGGCCGGGTCGGTGCGGTACGGCCCGGCGGGCTCGGGGGTCGGGGGGTCAGGGGTCGGCACCCTGGGCCCGGGGTCAGGGGAAGGGGTGCGGCGCCGGGTTGAGCTGGTCCGGGCGCAGGTCGTGTTCGAGCAGGCCGGCGGCCCGTGGCGCGGTGCGCAACCGGGGCATGGTCAGGGCGCGTTGGCGCCGCCAGCCGAAGTCCATCGGCAGCAGGCCGGGGACCAGCACGGACACGGTGTGCAGGCCGGACGCGCGCTGCTCGGGCATGGTCTGGTCGACCACGACCACGTCGAACCCGGCCGCGGCCACCGCGTCCACGCAGCGCCGCAGGTCCTCCCGCAGGTCGTCGGACGGGGCGATCGACCCCTCGGCGATCTGCCGGACCGGCGCCGGAGCATTCTGATGGTCCGTCAGGAAATCCGCGTAGTGCGCCATTTCGGGGAGCCCGTACAGCAACGGATGGTCGTGCAGCACCTGGACCCGGTCGAAGTCCTCGGCCATCGCCCGCAGTCGGCGCTCCTCCCGGACGGTGCGGCTGACCAGGTTGACGGCGTCGGTGGCGATCTCGCACAGGCCGGCCCAGAGCGCCGCCTCCGGGTCCAGGCTCGCGCCCGCGCCGAAGCAGAGCCGGCCGGGCCCGCCGTCGATCCGTTCGGCGACCGCGGTGACCACCGGGATCGGGAAGCTGATCCGGGTGTCGAAGAACCGGGCCCGGTAGCCGTACATCTCCAGCCGGTCCACCAGCGCCCTGGTGCCGGGCCTCGCGCTGGTGCGGCCGTCGATCTCGGGCAGCGCGAGCCGGCCGTACCAGGCGAGCAGGAAGGCGTCCCGCTCGACGGTCTCCATCAGCCCGTAGTAGATCGCCTCCTCCAGGCAACCGCCGGACGCGCAGCCGTTCGAACTCTCCTGGACGAAGCGGTTCTCCAGGCCGCCGGGCGCGTGGTAGTACGCCAGGATCTCCGGCACCAGCAACGGCCGCTCGTCGCGCAGCGACCAGCCCCACACCCACGGGATCGGCCGGCTCGGCGAGAACGGCCGCACGCCGCTGGCCCGGTGGAACTCGTCGGTGTACAGGCCGCAGGTGCGGGGGTCGAGCGCCCGCTCCCCGAGGTCGTCGTACGAGGCGACCACGGTGGTGCGCTTGCCGCGCGCCCGCATGCCGGCGAACCGCTCCAGCCCTTCCAGCAGGCCGACTTCGACGCTCGCCCGGTAGCTGGGGGTGTGGCCGCCCCAGAAGCACTCGCGCAGGTAGTCGCCGGAGCGCATGGTGAAGCAGCCGACCGTCGAGGCGGTGGAGGCGGAGACCAGGTCGGGCACCACCGAGGGGCCGAGCATCCCGGCGACCGGGTTGACGAACGCGGGCAGCGACAGCCGGTAGTCGGCCACCGCGCGCAGCCGGAAGTCACCGGGGGCGCGCTTCGGTCGGCTCACCGGCTCGATCCGGGCCTGCTCCGCGCCGTCGTCGACCCGGCGGTCGCAGCGGGGGCACTCGGCGTCGGCGAGCAGCGGGAAGCCGCTCACCCGCAGCGTCTCCAGGTCGAGCAGGTGGACGATCGTCCCGCGCTCCGAGCCGGTCCCGGCCCCGCGCTCCGAGCCGACGTGCTCCGCCCCGCGCTCCGAGTCGGTTCCGGCCACGCGCTCCGAGCCGACGTGCTCCGCCCCGCGCTCCCGGTCGCGTTCGGCGCGGGCCGCGAGCAGGGCGGCGAGCGCGTCGGTGAGGAACGGGACCCCCCACGGCGGGCGGCCCACGGCCCGGGTGCCCGCGCCGAGTTCGAGCGCGTTCCGGAGCTGCCCGGAGCGGACCGCCTGCCAGCGGCGGGCGAGGCAGCGCGGACAGGGGTGCTCCGAACTCGGCTCACCGGTCGGGGTGTTCGGGCCGACGACGGCGTGGTGGCCGTAGACCTGCACCGACACCGTTCCGGCGTCGGCGTCCTCACCGCCGGGCACCGCGAGTTCGTCACGGGCGCCGAGCACCGCCAGTACGGCGGGCCTGGACTGACGGTCCGTCAGCTCCTCGGCCCACAGGTCGAGCAGCTCGCTCCACGGGCCCGCGTACCCCACCGCCACGGTGCCGGTCGGACGCCCCGGCCTGTCCTCAGACATCCGAAGTCCCGTCCGTGAGCAGGACCTTGACCACCTCGATCCGACCGGCCCGCAGGTCGGCCGGGCCGCACGGGGCCAGCAGGACGTCCCGGCCGGCGGCCCGGAGCCGCTCCAGCACGCCCGCCCAGTCCGGGGTTCCGGTGTCGTCGCCGGTGCTGCCGGAGCCGTCCGCCGGTTCCGGTACCAGCACCGCCGGCACCAGCACCGCCGGGTCCAGCTGGCCGATCAGCGGATCGCCCTGGTCGGCGGGGGCCGCGGCGGCCGGGTCGTGGTCGAGCTGGACGGCGCCGAGCAGGTCGCGGAGCGCCTCCGCGGCGGCGTCCCGCACGGTGAGGCCGCTGCCGAGCGTCCAGCGGTACTCGCCGGTGCCGGGGTCGACGGCCCGGGCCAGCACCACCGGCAAGACGGCGTCGGCGCCACCGAGGCGCAGCAGCTCCGGCTCCAGGCCCAGGTTGCGGGCCGACCGGGTGAGGAAGGTGAGTTCCGCGTCCGCCCGGAACGCGTCCGACGGCACGGTGTGCGGGGTGAGCCGGCCGCGCAGGGCCAGGCGCAGCGCGTCGTACCCGAGCGCGGTGCGCAGGCCGCGCACCGCCGCCTCGGCGAGCGTGCCGCCCGCGCCGGTACCGGCGGAGGTGGCCTCGAAGGCCCGGTCGCGGTTGTGCGGGCCGAAGGTGCGCAGCGCGGCGGTCGGGACGAGCACCGGGGTGCCGGTCAGCAGCGAGGCCGCCGGGCTCCAGGCCCGGACGGCGCCGGACGGCAGGCCGCTGGCGGTGGTCAGCGACTCCGGCCGGACCCGGGCGACCCCCTCGGCGGCCACCGCACCGTCCGCGTCCACGGTCTCGGCGGTCCGGGGCGGGACGACGTGCTCGACGTACACCTCGGCGGCCCGGTACAGGGCCCGCAGCCGGGCCCCGGCGACGTGGTGGACGTCGGCGGCGGTGACGTCGCGCGGCCGGCCGGGGGCGGGGTGCAGGCGGACGGTGCCGAGCTTGAGCGGCGTCTGCTGCCAGCCGTCGTCGGCGTAGTCGGCGAACACCCCGGCGCACCGGCCGACCAGCGTCGCGCGGGCGTCCAGTTCGGCCAGGGCCGCCTCGGAGCCGTCGCCCTCGGGAGCGCGGCCTCCGGCGGCCTCGGCCTCGTCCAGGTCGGCGGCGGTGAGGAGCGGAGCGTCGGCGGCCGTGAGGGCCGGGCCGTCGGCGGCGGTGAGGGCCGGGCCGTCGGCGGCGTCGGAGGTGCAGCGCGGGCAGCGGGGGTGCGGCAGCAGCGGTTCGCCGGTCACGTCCAGCGAGTCCATGTCCTGCACCAGCAGCCGGCCGTCGGTCTCGGCCGGGAGCGCGCCGGTGGTCAGCCGGAACACCTCGTAGCCGAGCAGGTTGCCGAGCATCGCGGCGAGCGGGCCGCCGGGCTCGCGGGTGCCGGGGGTCAGCGGCGCCACCGGGGCGAGGGCGCTCCACAGTTCGGCCGCGTCGCTGGGGAGGGCGCCGGAGCCGAGGCGCAGCGCGGCGCACGTCCAACAGCCGGTGCGGTCGGCGGACATCAGCGGGCCGATCACCGCGCTGCCGCCGATCGTCCAGGCGGGGAGCAGCAGGCGGCCCTCGGGGATGCCCTCCTCCAGCAGCCGGGCGGTCCGGCGGGGGCCGGCCGGACCGGTCACCAGCACCACGTCGTAGCCGTCGAGCCGGGCCCACCCGGAGCCGGGGCGGTCGTCCGCGGCGTCCTCCGGGGCCAGCACGTCGATCGTCACGGGGCAGCCGGACTTGGCCAACTCGGTCGCCTGCGCCTCGACTTCGGCGAACCCGGCGGACTCGGCCAGGCCGGGCCGGACGCCGATCGCGGCGCAGCCGTTGCGGATCAGGCTGAGTGCGCTCCAGCGGGCGAGCTCGTCCTCGCCGAGGACGGCGACCCGGGTCTGCCGGAAGCGGTGGAAGCGCTCCTCGGCGTCGCCCGCGTAGTGGTCGACGTACTCGATCTGCGGGCCGAAGCGGGCGGCGGCCTCGGGGGTGAGCGGCCCGGGGCCCTCGGGGGCGGGGCCGGCGTCGCGGGCGAAGCCGCGGCTGTAGAGGGTGCCGACCAGCTCGGCGAGCATGGCCCGGTGGTGTTCGCCGAAGCCGCCGCTGATCTCGGCGACGGTGTGGCGGCCGTTCAGGTGCGGCACGATCAGGGAGGCGAAGCGGTAGCCGTCCTTGGCGGTGAGGCCGAAGCCGCCGTGGGCGTTGTGGAAGAGCACCCCCTCGGGGGTCTGGGTGAACAGTACGTCTCGGCGGATCCGCGGACGGCTGTCGGCGATCTCCTCGTACGGGGCCATGTCCCTCACACCTCGCTGGTCAGCAACGACGCGGCCGACTGCCGCACGGACGGGGTTGGATCGGCGCCGGCATCCGGCCGCGCCGGGTTCGGCTCTTCGGGGGCGCGGGCCCAACTGCCTTCGGCGGCAAGGATGAAGGCCCGCAGTAACTCGTGGACGTGGTAGTGGCCGTCGGGGCACTCGCGCAGCAGCCCGGCCCCCACCAGGCCCGCCAGGACGACGTCACCCTGCGCGCATCCGGCCAGGGCGCCGGCCGCCGACGTCGTATCCAGCGCCGCAGCGTCCAGGGGGGCCGCGTCCAGCGGCGCGCCGTCCGTCGGCGCGGGGTTCGCCCCCGGGTTCGCCCCCGAATTCGTCGCCGGGTTCGCCCCCGGATTCGTCGTCCGGCGTGCCGCCGTTTTCGCGGTCCGGGCCGGTGGGCGCACCGCCTGGACGGTGGGCAGTTCGCCGCGCAGGACGGCCAGTTCGAGGTTGCGCAGGGCGGTTCCGGGTTCCACACCCAGTTCCTCGCGCAGGTGGTCGCGGACCCGGCGGTATTCGGCGAGGGCGTCGGCGCGCCGCCCGGTCCGGTGCAGCGCCTCGATGAGCTGCTCCCAGAAGCGTTCGTGTGCCGGGTGCGACCTGGCCAACGGCCAGAGCTCGGAGAGGACTTCGCGACATCGCCCGAGGGCGAGCTCGATGTCGTAGACCCGTTCGGCGGTGCGCAGCCACTCCTCGGCCAGCCGCGGCACCTCCTCGCGGTGCAGCACGTCGGAGTGCACGTTGCCCAGCACCGGCAGCTGCCACAGCTCCAACCCGGCGCGCAGCAGGGAGAGTTCCTCTTCCTGGTCGGCGGCGTGGTCGGCCCGGACGAGCAGTTCGCGGAACTCCAGCAGGTCGAGGGTGCGCGCGTCGGCCGCCATCCGGTAGCCGCCGGGCAGCGCCTCGATGGTGCTGCCGGAGATGCCGTACTTGGCGAACAGCCGGCGCAGCCGCAGCACGCAGGAGTGCAGGGACGCCTTGGCGGTCGCCGGGATGTCCTCGCCCCAGATCGCGCGCTGCAGCGACTCCACCGGGACGATCACGTTGGGGCGGGTCAGCAGGACGGCCAACAGCGAGGTGGGCTTGGAGGGTTGGAGAACGGCCGCTTCCCGGCGGTCCGCGATGGCCAGGAGTCCGAGCACTGTGAACCTGGTACCGACACCCGCTCCGGCCTGCACTGCCACCACCTGCACCGCCTTTCCGTGACCACCGCGTCCCGGGCCTGCCCGGACCGCACTCCGACCGGCGGACGACACCGCCCCGCACCTGTCCGCGATGGAGCGAAATGCCTGGTAGGCACCTGTTTTCGCCACATCGTCGGACTTGGCAGGCTCAGACCCTAGGAGATGACGAAACGTCAAGTCAACGCATTGACAAGGGAGTTGGTAGGCCTTCGCTCGACATTCACTTGAGCGCACACCAGCAACGCAAATCCGGTGAACCCCGGCATCCCTCCGCGTGACATCCGGGCGACCGATCGGAGGGCCTCGCGACGACAGCCACGCCCGTCCCACCACCGGAGCCCCGACCCACCACCGGGGTCCCGGCCGGCCGTTCGGGCCCTGCGGCCGGGGCCGTTCGGCCCTTCCGGGCGTCCGGCGCGGGTGTGGACAGTGACCCCAGGTCAGCGATGTGTCCGGTCCGCGCGGCGGGCCGATCGGGTGGGCGCGGGTGCCCAGGAAGGCCGTGTGATGGAATCCGACGAGGTCATGCTGGCTGTCCGGCTCACCACCGCGGAGCGGACGCTGCTGCGCCGCCTGGCGCACGGCCACCGCGGCGACGTGTCCGAGGTGGTGGCGGACGCCCTGTTGGACGTGCTGCCCGCGCTGCTCGCCCAGGACCCGCCCCGACTCGCCGAGCAGCTGGGCCGGTTCGCCCCGTGCGCGGTGACGGTCTGGCTGCCGCCGGAACTCGCCGAACTGCTCCCGGCCCTCGCCGCCCACCTGGCGCCCCCGGAGCACGCTGCGCACCCGGAACACCCGGAGCGCCCGACCCGGCCGTCCCCGCCGCCAGCGCCGCCCACCCCCTGCGCCGCGCTGGGCACCGCCCTACGGCTGTGGCTGCGCCAGGACCCGGCCCGCCTGGCCGCCGGCCTGCACGCCCTGCACGGCGGTGTCGACCAGTCGCACTCGTACCACCACAGCCACGCCCACGCCCACCCCCGCTCCGATGCGCCCACGCACCCGCGCCTCCGCCCCCTCGCCGCCTGAGCACGGAAGCCGGACCCGGGCCGAACCCAGACCGGACGCAGGCCGGGCCGAACGCAGGCCGGACCCGGGCCGAACGCGGGCCGAATGCGGGCCGGACGCGAGGTGCCCCCGTCCGACCAGGGCCTTTCGGCGCGGGGCGGCTCCGAGACCGGGGCCCTCGGGCCGCCGCGGGCGGGACCATCGGCCCTGGGGCGGCGGGTCGGCCGCGAACGAGCATGGAGCGCCGCCGCTCGGCAGGGGTCGTGCCACCCCCGGACGCCTCCCCCGCCGAGCGGTCGGCGCACGCCGGGCCCCGCCGGGCCCGGCCCAGGACGCAGCACGAAGGAGGGCGGCCGATGGCTGCCATCGAGGCGAGTCGGGGCACGGCCGAGGCCGCGCCGCGACGCACACCGGGCAGCACGCTGGTGCGACTGCTCACCACGACCGATCACAAGACGATCGGCACCATGTATCTGGTCACGGCGTTCGCGTTCTTCCTGGTCGGCGGCGTGCTCGCCCTGGTCATGCGCGCCGAACTGGCCAGGCCGGGAACGCAGTTGCTCTCCAACGAGCAGTTCAACCAGGCGTTCACCATGCACGGTTCGATCATGCTGCTGCTGTTCGCGATGCCGCTGTTCACCGGCTTCGCGAACTGGATGATGCCGCTGCAGATCGGCGCCCCGGACGTGGCGTTCCCCCGGCTGAACGCGCTCGCGTACTGGATGTTCCTGTTCGGCTCGCTGATCGCCGCCGCCGGGTTCCTCACCCCGCAGGGCGCGGCGGACTTCGGCTGGTTCGCCTACGCGCCGCTGAGCGACGCGGTGCACTCACCGGGCATCGGCGCCGACATGTGGATCATGGGTGTGGCGTTCGGCGGCTTCGGCAGCGTGCTGGGCGCGGTCAACTTCATCACCACGATCATCTGCCTGCGCGCACCGGGCCTGACCATGTTCCGGATGTCGATCTTCACCTGGAACGTGCTGCTGACCTCGCTGCTGGTCCTGATGATCTTCCCGGTGCTGGCCGCCGCGCTGTTCGCACTCGAAGCCGACCGCAAGTTCGGCGCGCACGTCTTCGACCCGGCCAACGGCGGGGCGATGCTCTGGCAGCACCTGTTCTGGTTCTTCGGCCACCCCGAGGTGTACGTGCTGGCCCTGCCGTTCTTCGGGATCGTGTCCGAGATCATCCCGGTGTTCAGCCGCAAGCCGATGTTCGGCTACTCCGGCCTGATCGCCGCCACCATCGCCATCGCCGGCCTCTCGGTCACCGTCTGGGCGCACCACATGTACGTGACCGGACAGGTCCTGCTGCCGTTCTTCTCCTTCATGACCTTCCTGATCGCCGTCCCGACCGGCGTGAAGTTCTTCAACTGGGTCGGCACCATGTGGAAGGGCTCGCTGAGCTTCGAGACGCCGATGCTGTGGGTGACGGGCTTCCTGGTCACCTTCCTGTTCGGCGGCCTGACCGGCGTGCTGCTGGCCGCCCCGCCGCTGGACTTCCACGTCTCCGACTCGTACTTCGTCGTCGCGCACTTCCACTACACGCTGTTCGGGACGGTGGTGTACGCGATGATGGCGGGCTTCCACTTCTGGTGGCCCAAGATGACCGGGCGGATGCTGGACGAACGCCTCGGCCGGATCTGCTTCTGGACGCTCACCATCGGCTTCCACACCACCTTCCTCGTCCAGCACTGGCTGGGCGCCGAGGGCATGCCGCGCCGCTACGCCGACTACCTGGCCTCGGACGGCTTCACCACGCTGAACACCGTCTCCACCATCGGCTCCTTCCTGCTCGGCCTGTCGATCCTGCCGTTCCTCTACAACGTCTGGAAGACCGCCAAGTACGGCGAGAAGGTCGAGACCGACGACCCGTGGGGCTGGGGCCGCTCGCTGGAGTGGGCCACCTCCTGCCCGCCGCCCCGGCACAACTTCACCACCCTGCCGCGGATCCGCTCCGAATCCCCGGCGTTCGACCTGCACCACCCCGACATCGCCGCCGCCGACCACCTGGACAACCACGGCGCCCCGGCCCCGCACCTGGACGGCGTCACCCCGGCCCGGTACGACCGGCCGGTGCAGGAGCGGCCCCGGGGGGCCGTGGCGGAGGCACCGCAGCACCCCGCCCCGCCCACCGACTGACCGGCCCTCAGCCGCCGCCCCCGCCCCCAACGCCCCGTCACCCGACACCCGACACCCGACACCCGACACCCGACACCCCGGACGTTCCTGGAGGTCGAACCACCGTGGCCCACCCCGTCCTCGCCCTCGGCACCGCCGCGCTGACCGCCGCCAGCAGCGCCTGGTACCTGCCCGCGCTGCTCGACCTGCGGGCCGGGCCGGACCGTCCGCGCGCCAGCCGGTTGGCGGCCGCCGCCTGCCTGGTCTGGTGGTCCGCCCTGGCCGCGACCGCGCTGCTGCTCACCACCCCGCTGCCCTGGCAGCTCCCGCTCGGCGCCGCCCTGACCGGCGCCCTCACCGCCACCGCGCTGCGCTGCGCGGCGGGCGCCGAACACCGTGCCGACCAGCACGAGCAGGCGCTCGTCTGGAACGCCCTGCTGCCCACCGAACCCCCACCGCCCGCCGCCACCCGATCCCCCGCCACCCAATCCGCCACCGTCCGACCCGCCCCCACCCGGCCCGCCGCCACCGACCGGCCCGCCGCCACCGACCGGCCGGCCCCGGCCTCCGTCCGGCTCACCGCGGGCCTGGCCGCCGCCGCGGCCGTCGTCTCGGCCGCCGCCACGCTGTTCGCGGGCCGCCCGGGCCCGACCGGACCGGCGGTGCTGACGGTGGCCGCCTCGGTCGGGCTGTGCCTGCTGATCCTGCTGGTCTCCCTGCACCGCCCCCGCCCGCACTGACCGCCCCCGGAAGGAGCACCCGCCGTGTCCGTCCCGCCCCTCTCCCCGTCCCCGGACTCGCCCGCCCCGTCCAAGGACCCGCTCGCCCTCGCCCGCACCGGAATCACCGCCGCCGCCCGGGACGCCTCCGCGCTGGTCGAGGCGATCCGGGTCCGGCTCACCACGGGGCCGGAACGCGTCCTCGCCCAGGTCAACGCGGAGGTGGACGGGCGCCGGGTCCGGGTCCAGCTCGCGGCGCGCACCGCGGGCGAGGCCGCCGAGCGGCTCGCGGACGGGCTGCGCCAACGCGTCCGCACCGTCTCCGCGAACTGGCGCCCCCGCCCCTGGCCGGGTGCGGCGCCGACCCCGCCGGTGTCCTTCTCGACCCGGATCGTCCGGGTCAAGTCGCCTTCCCTGGTGTGGTGTTCACCCGACGCGGCGATCCGCACCCTGGACGCGATGGACTACGACATCCACCTGTTCACCGACCCGGCCACCGAGACCGACGCCGTGGTCCACCGCATCGGCCCCACCGGCTACCGCCTGACCCGCACCCTCCCGGCCGCGCCGCCCCGCCACCCGGCGGCCCCGCTCACCCTCGGCCCGCACCCCGCCCCGCCCCTCACCGACCGGGAGGCCGCCGACCGGCTGACCGCCGCCGACCTCCCCTACCTGTTCTACGCCGACCCCCGCACCCACCGCGGCCGCGTCCTCTACCGCCGTCTCGACGGCCACCTCGCCCTCCTCGCCCCGGCCACCGCGCCCGCCTGAGAACCCGCACACCGCGCCCACCCGAAAAGCGCCGCCCCGCCCGAAAAACCGCGCGCCGCGCCCCGCCGCCTCCGTTAGGGTCCCGGGGCATGGGGGAACACCAGCGCATCACCGTGCACCGGGTCCGCACGGGCACCCGCGAGTACCGGGTCGTCCGCTCGGCGCCGGGCCCGGGGCGGCTGGCGCTGCGGGACGAGTACTACTGGCTGACGCTGTACGCGGACCGCGCGGGCCTGACCCGGCTGCTCGCCCTGTGGTCGCTGGCGGCCCGCTCCCCGCACACGCTGCTGCACCTGCCGCTGCGCGGACAGCCGATGCCGGCCGGGCTGCCGACCACGCCGATGCACGAGAACGGGCCGGCGGGGCTGGACCTCGTCCTGGCCCACCACTCACTGCAGTTCCGCCCCGGCGCCTGGAAGGAGGTCCGCGCCCGCCTCGGCCCGGGCCACCCGCAGACCACCGGCACCCCGGACGGCGACTTCCCGGCCGGAGGCCGGTTCGCCGAGCGCTTCCACCACGCCGACTTCCGCGACCACCTGCACTTCGCGTCCGCCGCCGGCACCCTCTTCGTCACCGCCAGCGCCCCGGCCTTCCGCGACAGCGGCGCCGCCCTCCACGCCCTGCGCGCCGAGGCCCCGGCGGTCCACCACCGCCACCACCGCCACCACCCGGGCGCCGCCGCCCGCCACCACGAGTGCGTCGAGCTCTCCACCGCCCCCACCCGCTGTCCCACCGGCCACGCGCCCCGGCTCCCGGGCGTCCTGCACGTGCAGTACTGCCCGGCGTGGGAGTACTGAACTCCCTTTCGGCTAAAGCCAGTTGCGACGCTTGAAGATCAGGTAGAGGCTGACACAGACCACGCCCATCAGGCCGATCGCGAAGGGGTAGCCGAAGGCCCAGTGGAGTTCCGGCATCTCCTCGAAGTTCATGCCGTAGACGGTGCCGATGAGGGTGGGGGCGAAGAGGATGGCGGCCCAGGAGGAGATCTTCTTGATCTCGTCGTTCTGGGCGTGCCCGGCCTCGGCGAGCTGCTTCATCTCCTCGTTCTGACGCTGGGAGACCAGGGTCGCGTTGACGGTGAGGATGTTCTGGAGCATCTGGCGGAAGCCGTCGACGCGTTCGGCGGCGTAGGTGGCGTGGTCGGCGACGTCGCGCAGGTAGCGCTGGAGCTCCTCGTCGGTGCCGTACTTCTGGAAGCCGCCCTCCAGGGAGCGCATGATCTCCAGCAGCGGGCCGGTGGCGCGCTGGAACTCGATGACCTCGCGGGAGAGTTCGTAGATGCGACGGGAGACCTCGGGGTCGCCGCCGAAGACCTCGGTCTCGATCTCGTCGATGTCGTGCTGGAGACCGGCGATGACGGGGGCGTAGCCGTCGACCACGGCGTCCAGGACGGCGTAGAGCACGGCTTCGGGACCGAGGGCGAGCAGTTCGGGGTCGGCTTCGAGCCGGCTGCGGACCATGGAGATGTCGGGCGACTGGGAGTGCCGGACGGTGAGCACGAAGTCGGGGCCGACGAAGAGGTGGATCTCGCCGAAGTCGACCTCCTCGACGTCGTCGAGGTAGCGGGCGGCGCGCAGCACCACGAACAGGGTGTCGCCGTAGCGTTCCAGCTTGGGGCGCTGGTGGGCGACGATGGCGTCTTCCAGGGCGAGCTCGTGCAGGTCGAACTTCTCGGCGGCTTCGACGAGTTGGGCCTCGGCGGGACGGTAGAGGCCGATCCACGCCATGGTGCCGGGCTTGCCGGGGAGTTCGCGGTAGATCTCGGCGAGGCTGGCGGGGGTCTCTATCCGGTGGCCGTCGCGGTAGACGGCGGCGTCGACGACGGAGCGCTCCAGCGAGACGGGCTCGCGGGGGTCGTGGTCCTGCTCGGAGCGCGGGTCCATGGAGTGTTCGGGGGCCGAGGCGCGGTCGGCGGGGCGCCGGGCGGTGGTACGGCTGAAGGGTCGCTTGCTCGCGCGCACGGCGCGCACACGCCAGTCGGACACGGCGGTACCTCCACGGGTTCCGGTGCCGCCGGGCCATGAGGAGGAGGAGCAGGCGGCAGGCTCCGGTGGCAGCCGTGCGCGGGCGCGCGGCGCTGGCGTGAACGCGGGGGTTCAGTAGACGGCGCGACGCGGACGCGGGCGGTGGTACCGGGGGCCATGAGCGGGTGGGTACGTCCCGGAGCGGGGCCGACTTCGGCCCGGACTACTGCACTCCACTGCTCTCACCTCCTGTACGCCCGGACGCCCGGGGGCGTCACGACCGCGGCCCAGTCTAGCCCCGCGCACCGGCCCTCCCCGCCAGGCGCCCGCCGAGCCCCCGTCCCCGCCCCCGCCCCCGCCAGACCCCCGCCCCCCCTGCCAGAGACGGCAACGGTCAGGCGGCAGCGGCCGGGCCGGAAGAGCGAGCGCGTCGTGCGGCCGATCCGGCCGGTCGGGGTGCCAGGCTGGGCACGGCGGGTGGACGGGCGCTCCGCGCGAGGCGCGCGCCCGGTGCCCCGCCGCTCCCCCGGACCTCCGCGAGAAGGACCTGGCCGTGCCGCTCTTCGTCCCGCCGCCCCGACTGCTGCGCCCCGAGCACCTGCTGGACTCGCCCGACAAGGTCCCGGACTCGCTGGCGGCCGGCACGCCGGAGCCGCTGCGGGCGGGCCTGGTGGGCCTGCTGGGCGGGGCGAAGGTGCTCAGCAAGGTGTCGGACCTGGTGAAGTACGCCTCCGACGCGAGCCCGTACCGCTTCGTGCCGCAGGTGGTGGTGGTCGCCGAGACGGTGGCGGACGTGGCGGCGGTGTTCCGGTACGCGCACCGCAACGGCCGGACGCTGGTGTTCCGGGCCGCCGGGACGTCGCTGAACGGGCAGGCGCAGGGCGAGGACATCCTGGTGGACGTCCGGCGGGCCTGGGCGGGGACGGGCGCCGGGGCGGGCGCCCGGATGCTGCCGGACGGCGTGCACGCCCGGATCGCGCCGGGCACGACGGTGCTGCGGGCGAACGCGGCGCTGGCCCGGCACGGGCGGCTGCTGGGGCCGGACCCGGCGAGCGGGCGGGTGGCCACCGTGGGCGGGGTGGTGGCGAACAACGCGTGCGGGATGACGGCGGGCACCACCCGCAACTCCTACCGGCTGCTGTCGGAGGTGACGTTCGTCCTGCCGTCCGGCACCGTGGTGGACACCGGCGCGGCGGACGCCGACGAGCGGCTGCGGGAGGCCGAACCGGCGCTCTGCGCGGGCCTGTTGGAGCTGAAGCGGGAGGTGGAGGCGGACGCCGCGCTGGTGGCCAGGATCCGGGCCAAGTACGAGCTGAAGAACACCAACGGCTACCGGCTGGACGCCCTGCTGGACGGGGACACCCCGGCGGCGATCCTGCGCGGCCTGGTGGTCGGTTCGGAGGGCACCCTCGGCTTCATCGCCGACACGGTGTTCGAGACAGTGCCGCTGGAGCGCCGCACCTCCACCGCGCTGCTGTTCTTCCCGAGCCTGGCGGACGCGGCGGCGGCCGTCCCGGGCTTCAACGACCTGGGCGCCCGCGCGGTGGAACTGATGGACGGCAACACGCTGCGCGCGCTGGCCGTCGTCCAGGGCGTCCCGGACGACTGGGCCCGGATCCCGCGCGAGGTGACGGCCCTGCTGGTGGAGTTCCGCGCCCCGGACGAACGGACGCTGGCCGGGTACGAGGAGGCCGCCCGGCACGCCGTCGAACGGCTCGCCCTGGTGCGGCCGGTGGAGTCCGCGAGCAACGCCTTCACCCGCGACCGGGCCGTCGCCGCCGTGTACTGGCACGCCCGGGAGGCGTTCGTGACGGCGGTCGGCGGGACCCGCCCGCCCGGCACCGTGCTGATCACCGAGGACTTCGCCGTCCCGCCGGCCCGGCTGGCCGAGGCCTGCACGGCGCTGCTCGACCTCCAGGCCGCGCACGGCTTCGACGCCGCCGTCTCCGGGCACGCCGCGCACGGCAACCTGCACTTCCTGCTGACCTTCGACGCCGCCCGCCCCGAGGACGTCCGCCGCTACGCCGCGTTCATGGACGAGTTCTGCGCCATGACCGTCGAGCGCTTCGACGGCGCGCTGAAGGCCGAGCACGCCACCGGGCGCAACATCGCCCCGTACCTGGCGCTGGAGTGGGGCGAGCGGGCCACCGCCGTGATGTGGCGGATCAAGGAGTTGTTCGACCCGCACGGCGTCCTCGCCCCCGGGGTGGTGCTCAGCCGCGACCCGGAGATCCACCTGAAGGGCCTCAAGTCGATCCCGCCGATCGAGGCGGTCGCCGACCCGTGCATCGAGTGCGGCTTCTGCGAGGCGGTCTGCCCCAGCCACGACCTGACCACCTCGCCGCGCCAACGGATCGTGCTGCGCCGGGAGATGACCCGCCAGGACGACGGCTCGAAGGTGCTGGACGAGTTGCTCGACTCGTACGGCTACGACGCCGTCGACACCTGCGCGGGCGACTCCACCTGCAAGCTGGCCTGCCCGGTCGGCATCGACACCGGCGCGCTGATGAAGGACTTCCGGCACCGGCGGCACTCCGCCTTCGAGGAGCGGAACGCCGCGGCGGCGGCCGACCGGTTCGCGCTGCTGGAGGCCGCCGCCCGCACCGGTCTGCGCGCGGCCGCCCACCTGCCCGACCGGCTGCTGGAGGCCGTCACCGGCGCGGCCCGCGCCGCGGTCCGCCCGGACCTCGTCCCGGCCTGGCTGCCGGAGATCCCGTCGGGGGCGGCGCGGGCGCTGCCGCCCACCGGGCCCCGGGAGGAGGCAGCGGCCGTCTACTACGTGGCCTGCGTGAACCGGATCTTCGACTCCACCGGCGGCGGGGAGCACGCCTCGCTGCCGCAGGCCGTCGTGGACGTCTCCCGGCGGGCCGGAAAGCCGGTGTGGATCCCCGCCGACCTGCCCGGGACGTGCTGCGCGACCATCTGGCACTCCAAGGGCTACCCGGACGGCAACGCGCTGATGGCGAACCGGATCGTCGAGCGGGCCTGGGAGTGGACCGGCCACGGCGCGCTGCCGCTGGTGGTCGACGCGTCCTCCTGCACGCTCGGCATCGCCGACGAGGTGCTGCCGTACCTGAGCGGGGAGAACCGCGCGCGCCACGCCCGGCTGACCGTCGTCGACTCCACCACCTGGGCGGCCGGCCTGCTGCCGCACCTGACCGTCACCGCACCGCTGGCCAGTGCCGTCCTGCACCCCACCTGCTCGATGCGCCACCTGGACGTGGTCGGCGACCTGGCGGCCGTCGCCGGGGCGGTCAGCGCCGAGGTGGTGACCCCGGTGTACGCGGAGTGCTGCGGCTTCGCGGGCGACCGCGGCATGCTGCACGAGGAGCTGGCCGCCTCGGCGACCAGGCAGGAGGCCGCCGAGGTGCTCGCCCGCGAATTCGACGCCCACCTGAGCGCCAACCGGACGTGCGAGATCGGCATGGACCACGCCACCGGACGCGCCTACCGCTCCGTGCTGATCGCCCTGGAGCGGGCCACCCGCCCGGCCGGGTAATCGCGTGGCGCGCACCGCCGCGGACGGGCCACACTCGGGCGGGTGATCGACGAACCCTGGACCCCCGACGACGAGCTGCGCGCGGCGGCCGCCCTGCTGTCCGCCGCCGAGCCCTCCCGGCGGGCCGCCGGGTACGACCGGCTGGCGGCGCGCACCGCGCCCGGGAAGGACGCGCTGCGGGCCTGGGCGGTCGACACCGTGCTGCCCCGGGTCGAGCGGGAGCCGGGCGGGCCCGCGCTGGCCGCGCTGGTGGACGTACTGGGAGCGGCGCAGGACGAGCGGGCGCTGCCGGTGCTGCTGGAGCTGGCCGGGCACCCGGACGGGGAGGTGCGCCTGGCGGTGGCGAAGGCGCTGCCGTTCGTCGGCGAGCCCGCCCAGGGCTCGCCCCGGGTGCGCGCCCTGCTGGCGCTGAGCCGGGACGCGGCCCCGGCGGTGCGGGACGCGGCGGTGTTCGGCCTGGGCACCCAGGGCGAGGCGTACGGCCCGGCGGTCCGGGCCGCGCTGCACGAGCGGCTGGACGACGAGGACGAGGAGGTCGCCGAGGAGGCGGTGCGCGGCCTGGCCCGCCGCCAGGACGCTTCGGTGCTGCCCCGGCTGATCGACCTGCTGGAGACGTACGTGGAGCCGCACCCGCTGACGCTGTCCGCCGCCGCGGTCCTGGGCCGTCCCGAACTGCTGCCGGTGCTGGCCGAGTTGGCGGCGGAGCGCCCGGAGGACCGGCGGATCGCGGCGGCCCTGGACGCCTGCGACCCGGCTCGGCGCGCGGAGCGCTCCGCGACGGCCTGGCGGCTGCTGGAGGAACTGGACGCCCGGCGACCGGACTTGGACGCCGCGCTGGTCTGGGACCGCTTCTCCACCGACCTGCGCCTGGAGGTCCACCACCCCGCCGAGCCGGGCGGCTACCTCCTGGACGCCCTGCTGCGCCGCGCCGGGCACGAACCGTCCCGGGCGGCCTCCCTGGTCGACGCCGACGTCCCGCCCGCCGACGTCCCGCCCGCCGCCTGACGCCTACTCCCCTACTCCCCTACTCCCCCCGCAGCGGCCGGACGATCTCCTCCACCAGCCAGCTGGCGACGCCCGGCGGGTAGGGCGCCCGCAGGCTCAGCACCAGGTGGGTGAAGCCCGCGGCGATCAGCTCGGCGAGCACGGCGCGGTCCCGGGCCGGGTCCTGGTACGAGACGATGTACTGCACGGAGCGGGTGAGCGTCGCGGGGTCGCGGCCGATCGCGGCGCAGTGCGCGTCCAGCACGCGGGCACGTTCGGTGACGGCGGCGACGGTGTTGTGCGGCGGGCCGGGGACGTTCCAGATGTCGGCCCGTTCGGCGACCAGGCGCAGCAGCCTGGTCCCCCAGCCGCCGATCAGGATCGGCGGGCCGGGGCACTGCACGGGGCCCGGGTGGTTGTGGTTGCCGGTCAGGGTGGTCCAGCGTCCCGCGAAGTCGAACGCCTCCCCGCTCCACATGCCGCGCAGCACCTCGATCGTCTCGGCGAGCCGGGCGATGCCCTCGCCGGGCGGCACCAGGTCCAGCCCGTAGCCGGCGTACTCGGCGACGGCCGGGTTCTCCCCGGCGATGCCGCCCGCGCCGGCGGGCTGGTGGGTGCCGCCGACGCCGAGGCCCATGACGAGCCGCCCGCCGGAGAGGACGTCGACGGTGGTGGCCATCTTGCCGAGCAGGGCGGGGTGGCGCAGCGGGTTGGCGGTGACCAGCAGGCCGAGCCGCAGCCGCCGGGTGCGGGCGGCGAGGGCGCTGAGCAGGGTCCAGCCCTCCAGGACGTCGCCGTCCTTGGGGCCGACGACGGGCATCAGGTGGTCCCACAGCCAGGCGTCGGCGAGTTCGGGGAGCTCGTCGGCCTCCTCCCAGACCCGCAGGATCTCGGGGTAGCCGACGCGCATGGGTGTGGTCTTGACGCCGAACGTGACGGCGGGTGGCGTGAGTGGCTCCATGTTTCGTCAGCCTAGCCGATCGTCAGCACTACTGACTATCGCCCTGCCAAACCATCACTTCACCCGAACATCACCTCGCCCGAACATCAGCGACCCCGGCTATCCTCGCCCCATGACGAGCGACGCCCGCCCCGAGCAGCTCACCGACCGGCTCGGCTACCTGCTCAAGCACGCCCACCTGCGCTACACCGACGCCTCCGCCCGGGCCCTGTCCCCGCTCGGCACGGACGGGCGCGAGCTGGCGGTGCTCGCCGTCCTGGCCTCGGACACCCCGCTCTCCCAGCAGGAGGCGGCCGGGCAGCTGGGCGTGGACCGCACCACGATGGTCGCCCTGGTCGACGCCCTGGAGGCGAGGTCGCTGGCCGAGCGGGTCCGCAGCCCCGCCGACCGCCGCAAGAACATCGTCCGACTCACCGACCGGGGACGGCAGTTGCTCGACCGGGCGGAGGACGTCCGGCTGCGCACCGAACGGGAGTTCCTGGCCGCCCTGCCCGCCCCGGACGCACAGGCCCTGCTCGCCGCCCTCCGGGTGCTGGCCACCGGAACGGACGGCTGAGAGCCGCCGGAACGAACCCGCCGAGCCGCCGGAACGGACCGCTGAGAGCCGCCGGGCCTGGCCGCCGACCCGCCGGAACGGACCTCCGGACCGCCGACGGGCGCGCGCTGCGGAGTGCCCCCGCGCGCCCGGGCGCACTTCCGCACGCCCGGCGACCGAAGGATGACCAGGCGTTTCGCCGGGAATGCCCCGGGTTGCCCGTGCCCGTCGCACCGCCGGAGCGTGACCGAGTGACCACCCCGCCATCCGACCCCTCGCAGCCCGACCCGTCCCCGCCCGCCGACCACCCGCAGGCACCCGTCGTGTTCGACGCGCCGTTCTCGGACCGCTCGCAGTGGGCCGCCGGGGCCACCTCCGCGTACCCGCCGGGCGGGCGCAACACGGGCGACAACAAGCTCGACCACCTGGTGCCCGGGTACGGCCCGGACGGAGACAGGTTCACCGCGCTGCGGGAGAACGCGGGCAGCTGGCGCACCCCGCTGGTGACCACCGAGGGCACCTCGGGCGGGTTCGAACTGCGGACGGGCGACCGGCTGGAGGCGCGCTGCCAGCTGACGGCCGACCAGGGCGTCTGGCCCGCGATCTGGACCTGGGGGCGGGACGTCGCACCGGGGCAGCCGCAGAACGGCCACGGGGAGGTGGACGTGCTGGAGTACCACGACGACCACCCGCGGCTGCTGGAGCTGAGCAACCACGTCCGCCCCGGCGACCCGGCCTACCTGGACGGGCTGGTGACGCCTGGCCGGTGGTTCACCGTCGCCTGCACCTTCGGCGCCGACTCGGTGCGCTGGGAGCTGGACGGCCGCGAGGTGTACGCCGACGGCCGCGGCGTCGGGCCCGGCTGGCGGGCCTGGATCATCGTCAACCTGTCCGTCGCGGGCGGCCGCTACGGCCACCGCCGACCGCGTGTGAACGCCCGCCGGCTGTCCTGGCGCTGCCGCGACCTGAAGGTCCGCCGCCCGCACTGACCCCGGCGCCGACGCCCCCTCAGCTCGCCGCGTCCACCCGCGCCGCCGTCCCGGAGCCGTGCACCAGGTGCTCGGTGAAGCTGCGCACCGTGGTCACCCCCGGCCGGTACCGCAGCGCCGCCGGGTCGGGGGCGCCGCCGAGCAGCATCCGCAGGTACTGGCCGACCAGGTCGGCGCCCGCCGCCAGCGAGATCGGCAGGCCGCCGGAGCAGCGCGGGTTGACCTCCACCACCCGGGCCGGGCCGTCCTCCGCCAGGAAGCCCTGGACGTTGACCAGTCCGGTCAGGCCCAGTGCCCCGGTCAGCCGCTCCACCAGGGCGTCCACCCGGGGGTCGGCGAAGGTGGTGCCCCGGGTGGCGATCCCGCCGCGCACCTGGGTGCGCCAGCGCGGGACGGCGGCGTGCACGGTGCCGTCCCGGCCGATCAGGCAGTCCGCGGTGAACTCCCGCCCCGGCAGCAGGGTCTGCACGATCGGCTCCGGGACGCGGCGCAGCAGGGTCGGGAAGTCCTCCGGGTCGTGGACGGCGTACACGTCCCGCGAGCCCCGGCCGCGCCGCGGCTTGACGATCCACGGGCCGGGCAGCGCGCCCGGTCCGCCGAGGGAGGTGCCGGGGGCGGGGACGTCCCCGATCGCCCGGGCGAAGGCCCACTTGTCCAGGCAGGCGGTGACCGTTCGGGCCGCCGGGAACCAGGCCGCGACCCCCTGGTCCGTGAACTCGCCCTCCCGTCCGGCGAGCCGTTCCAGTTCCTCGCCGACGGTCACCACCAGGGCGGTGCAGCCCCGCTGCACGGCGGTGTCCAGCAGCGCCGCCGGGTAGTCGGCGTCCCCGGCCGGGGGCAGCAGCACCGCCTCGTGCCCGAGGTGCAGCCCGGCGCCCTGCGGGTCCGCGTCCCCCACCACCGGGATCAGCCCGGCCCGCGCCGCCTCCCGCGCCACCACCACCCCGGCCGGCCCGCCGCCGCCGGTCACCAGCACCCGCACCGCCATCGTCTCCTCCACCTCGTCCGTTCTCGACGCTCGTCCGTTCTCGACGCTCGTCCGTTCTCGACGCTCGTCCGTTCTCGACGCTCGTCCGGTCTCAACTCTCGTCCGGTCGGCGCTTCTTGATCCGCAGCGCGACCATCAGCAGGACCGCCACCAGCAGCATCAGGTACGACCAGAGCGTGCCGCCCCAGTCGTGGAAGCCGACCATCGCCGGGATTCCGTAGTCCTGGCCGACCCACAGCACCGCGACCAGCCGCACCAGGTTCGCGGCGGTGAACACCGCCACCGCGACGGCCGCGCCGGTCAGCCGGCGGTGCCACGTCCCGCCGAGGACCAGCAGCGAGACGCCCGCGCAGGCCGCCGCGACGGTGAGCGCGGAGCAGGACGGGCTGATCCGGATGAAGAACGGCTGGTGGCCGTGGAAGCCGTGCACCAGGTCGGTGCCGGGCAGTTGGCGCACCATGGTGAGCCCGCACCAGCGGGCCGCCGTCGCGGTCGCGGCGGCCTCCGCCCGGGTGACCGGGCCGGACGCCCAGTGCCCGAGGGCGAGGGTGGCGGCGATGACGGCGAGGACCCGCAGCAGCGGGGCGAGCGGCCGGGCCGGGCCGGCGGCCGGGCGGGCCCTCACAGCCCCGCCCCGATCGCCGCGTTGGGGGCGCTCGCGGTGCGCTCGGTCTTGACCCAGGAGTACGCGGCGCCGATCCGCCGGTCGATCAGGGCCCGGGTGCACAGCAGCATGGAGAGCGCGAACAGCGCGGGGAACAGCAGCAGGTAGAGCACCTCGCGGCGGCGCGTCCCGGCCCGGACCAGGCCGCCGCCGATCTCCAGCACCGGCCCGGCCAGCATCAGCGGGGCGACCGGCCACAGCGGCACGGTGAGCGCCAGCCCGGGCCAGGACGCCTCGGCGCCCGCCAGCAGCAGCGCCAGCGCGCACAGCACCGGCACGTGGTACAGGTACAGGAACAGCAGCGCCTCCGCCTTGCCGAGCGCGCCCAGGTGCGGGGAGCGCAGCAGCGCGCCCCGGTAGTCGGCGCAGACCTGCTGGTGGCCGCGCGCCCAGCGGTAGCGCTGGCGCCAGTAGCCGCGCAGCGTGGTGACGGCGAGTTCGGTGTCGACGGCGTCCTCGGCGTAGCCGACCCGGCGGCCGGAGAGCCAGACCCGGACGGTCAGGTCGGTGTCCTCGGTGACGGAGTCGGTGTTCCAGCCGCCGAGTTCGCGCAGCACCGAGGTGCGCACCGCGCAGTTCGCGCCGCCGTACGCGGGCAGCCCGAAGGCGCTGCGCCGGCCGGCCATGTTGACCAGGTAGCCGCACAGGTAGTCGATCGCGACCAGCCGGGCGATCAGGCTGTCGCCTGGGTTGCGCACCACGCAGCGGCCCTGCGCGGCGGCCGTGCCGGGGTCGTCGAAGGCCCGCACCAGGGCGCGCAGGCAGCCGGGTTCGGGCTGGTGGTCGGCGTCGAGGACGACGGTGATCTCGCCGCGGACGAGTTCCAGCGCCTCGTTCAGCGCGGCGGACTTCCCGCCGACGGCGTCCGCCGCCCGGCGCAGCACCCGCCAGCGGGGGTGCCCGGCGGCGGCGCGCTCCAGCCGCTCGCCGGTGTCGTCGGCGGAGCGGTCGTCGACGAAGACCACGTCGAGCCGGTCGGCGGGGTAGTCGAGCGCGGCCAGGGCCCGGGTGAGCCCGTCGACGACCTTCGCCTCGTCGTGGCACGGCACCAGTACCGTCACGCTCGGCAACTCCGCTGCCGCGCCCGCCGGTTCGGTGCGGGCGTGCAGGGCGCCGGTGAGCAGCACCAGGTGCCGCAGCAGGTACAGGCCGAACACGGCGGCGAGGAGGGCGGCGAGCGCGTGGTGCGCCCACACCGGGCGCCAGCACAGCAGCCCGGCCGCCGCGGCTGCGGGCAGCAGCCACCGGGCCCGTTTCACAGCGCCTCCCGGACCAGGTCGAGCGCCTCGGCGACGCTGTCCACGGACGCCGACTCGGCGCCCCCGTCGGCCTGTTCGCGGTACTCGCCCTGCCGGACCCGGATCACCGGGATGCCCAGCCGGGCGGCGCCGGCGACGTCCTTGTCGGGCCGGTCGCCGACCATCAGCACCTCGCCGGGGGCGCGGCCGAGCAGGGCGAGGGCCTGCCGGAAGCCGTCGGGGGCGGGCTTGCGGGCGGCCCGGCCGCCGGGCAGCTCGTCGGTGCACACCACGTGCGGCAGCAGCGGCGCGAGGCCGGTGGCGGCGAGTTTGGCGCGCTGCTGCGGCGGGTTGCCGTCGGTGAGCACCACCAGCGGGACGGCCTCGGCGAGCCGGGCCAGCCGTTCGGCGACGCCGGGGTGGGGGTCGAGCCGCACCGGCCGGAAGGCCCGGAAGACGCCGACCAGTTCCGCCGCCAAAGCGCCGTCCGGAGCGCCGAGCCGCTCCAGCGCCCGGTCGACGATCCGCCCGCGGTCGCTGCCCAGGGCGCACACCTCGTCCAGGGCGGTGCGCAGCGGGGCGCGCAGGGCGGCGGGCGCGGCGGCGGCGACCGCGTCCCAGGCGGCGGCGAGGAAGGCCGCCTGCGGGTAGAGGGTGTCGTCGAGGTCGAGCAGCACGCCCCGGCAGCGCGGCCTCACGCCGTCACCTGCCGGGGGACGGCGGGCGCGCCGACGGTCAGGCTGAGCAGGCTGCGGGTGGCGGTGAACGCCTCGGCGTCCTCCAGGCGGCCCTGGAAGCCGCGGAAGCGGGCCTGGGCGGCGAGCGCGTCGAGGTCGACCCGGCGGGAGCCGACCACCTGGGAGAGGTGGTGGCGCAGCAGGGCGAGCTTGCCCGGCACGTGGCCGGTGACGTCGCTGTAGACGGTGGGCTGGAAGTCCAAGGTGGTGGGGCCTTCGTAGTGCAGCAGGTGGGGGTGGGTGCGGGCGGCGGCGACGGTGGCCCGGGCGGCGGCGCGGTGGTCCTGGTGGGAGTCGGCGGGGGCGTGGGTGAGGACGAGGTCGGGTCGGAACTCGGCGAGGACGTCCTCGATCCGCCGGGTGAGCGGGGCGTCGTGCGCCAACTCGCCGTCGCGGAAGCCGCCCCGGTACAGCCGGGCTCCCAACTCCCGTGCGGCGGCCTGCTGTTCGCGGTCGCGCAGGGCGGGGTCGCCGGGGCCGAGCCGCCCGTCGGTGAGCACCAGCAGGGCGAGCTGCGCGCCCTCCTGCCGGGCCTTCAACAGCGTGGCGCCGCAGCCGAGTTCGATGTCGTCGGGGTGCGCCCCGATCGCGAGCACGCGCATCAGGCCGCTCCGGGTTCGCGCAGCGCGAGCCGGTCGGCCCGGTGCGCGCCGAGGACGAGTGCGGCGATCCGCTCGCCGGTGCGCCCGTCCCCGTAGGGGCACGGGAGGGCGGCGATCCGGCGCTGTTCGGCGGGGTCGAGCAGGCGGCGGGCGGCGGCGAGCGCACGCCGCGGGTCGAGGCCGGTCAGCGCGGCCTGGCCGAGCGCGACGCCCTCCGGCCGCGGCGTGCTCTCGCGCAGCACGACGGCGGGGACGCCGAACCAGCCGGCCTCCTCCTGGAGTCCGCCGGAGTCGGTGGCGACCAGCGCCGAGGAGGCGATCAACTCCAGCATCCTGCGGTGGGGTTGGGGCTCCACAAGCTCGATCCCCGGGTGCTCCAGCTCCGCCCGCAGCCCGTGCGCGGCCAGCCGGTCGGCGGTGCGCGGGTGCAGTGGGAACAGCACCGGGCCGTGGGCGTCCGCCAGCGCGCGGACGGTGGCCGTCAGCGCGGCCAGCCGCTCGTACGCGTCGACGGTGCCGGGCCGGTGCGCGGTGACCAGCACGCCGCGCCGCCGCTCCACCGGCACCGCCGGGACGCCGGAGGTGCGCAGCACGTCGAGCACGGTGTTGCCGACCACGTGCACGGCGGCGGCGGGGACGCCCTCGCGCAGCAGGTTGTCGCGGGCGCCCTCGGTCGGGGCGAAGTGCACGGTGGCGAGGTCGGCGGCGACGGTGCGGTTGCTCTCCTCGGGCGAGAGCGGGTTGTGCGAGCGCAGCCCGGCCTCGACGTGCGCGACGGGGACGCCGTGCCGCCGGGCGGCGAGGGCGACCAGCGGCACCGTCCAGGTGTCGCCCTGGACGATCGCCAGGTCGGGCCGGGGCCCGGCGGCGAAGTGGGCGAGCGCGTGGGCCAGCAGGCCGCCGGTGCGGGCGGCCTCGTCGCCGGTCAACTCCCAGACGGCGTCCGGCGGGACGCCCAGGTCGGCGAAGAAGGCACCGGCCATCCGCCGGTCGTGGTGCTGGCCGGTGGCGATCACCCGGACGTCCGCCCCGGCGGCGCGCAGGGCGTGCACGACGGGGGCGAGTTTGACGATCTCGGGGCGGGTGCCGGCGAAGACGGTGAGCTGCGGGGCCCGGCCGGGACGGGGCGTCCCGGCCGGGGTCCGCCGGGGTTCGGCGTTCATCGGGGTGTCAGCGGTCCGGTCGGTCAGGAGGCGGGGACGTCGAGGCCGCTGCGGTGCTTGCGCCAGGCGGCGTAGCCCGCGTACCCGGCGCCGGCGGCGAGCGCGGCGCCGGTGAGCAGCGCGCCGGAGCCGAAGGCGGGGGTGTCGACGGTCGAGGCGGTGCGGGTGATGGTGATCCGGTCGATCTCGGTGCCGGCCTTGGCGCCCTCGACCGAGATGCCGCGCACGGTGAGCGTGGCGGTGCCGCCGGGGGCGGCGGGCTTGACGTCCACGGCGAGCAGGTTGTGCCCGCGGTAGCGCACCCGGGACCAGTCGACCGCCTCGGTGACCTTGCCGCCGGCGCCGAAGTAGCCGGCCGCGACGCCGGAGGCGTCCTTGACGTTGCCCGCGTAGCTCTCCGGCCCGTTCGAGGGCAGGCTGTACAGGCTCGCGCCGCCGCCGCCCGCCACGATGTAGGTGGTGCCGTCGGTGACGGGGCTGACGGTGTCGCCGACGCCCGCGGTGCGGGTGGGCTTGCCGCCGCGGATCGGGTCGGTGCGCTCGTACATGTGGTTGTGGCCGTTGATGACCAGGTCCACGTTGTACTTGTCGAACAGCGGGGCCCACTTCTCCCGGACGCCGCCGTCGGAGACGTGGCTGGTGGTCACCGCGTAGGCGCAGTGGTGGAAGAAGACGATGATGAAGTCGATGGTGGGCTTGGCCCGCAGGTCGGCGAGGGTCCGCTCCAGCCAGCTGGTCTGGGCGCCGCCCGAGTAGTCCTTGTTGGCCGGGATCTCGTAGGAGACGTCGTTGGCGTCCAGCGACAGCACCGCGACGTTGCCGTAGGTGAAGGCGTACACGCTGGGGCAGTTGGCGGGGCCGTTGGTCGGCAGGTCCAGGCGCTTGGCGTGGCCGCCGTAGCCGTTGGGCGAGTACCAGGCCTCCATGTCGTGGTTGCCGGTGGCGACCATCCACGGCACGGACTGGGCGACCGGCTCGATCTGCTTGAGGTAGCCGTCCCACACCGCCGGGTTGTAGCTGTCGGTCAGCTTGCCCTGGCCGTTGGGGTCGGCGTAGCAGATGTCGCCGGCGAGCAGGTGGAAGACCGGGTTCTGCGCGGTGATCTGCGCGTTCTCCAGCGCGGCCTGGGCGCTGGCGCCCTGGTCGCCCATCGCGGTGAAGGTGAACGGCTTGAGGCCGGAGCCGCTGCCGGCGGGGCCGGTGGTGAAGGAGTTCACCGGACCGGACGCGGCCTCCAGGCCCTCGTGGCCCACCGCGTAGTAGTAGGTGGTGTCCGGCGACAGCTTGTCGAGCGCGGCGTGCCCGTAGTACTGCTCCAGCGGGGCGCCGGTGCCGTAGTCGCTGCGCAGGTTGCGGATCTCGGCCTGCACGGTCTGGCTCAGGTCGGTGGGCGAAGTGCCCACCCGCAGCACGGGGTTGGCGACGGCGGACGGCACCTGCCAGCCCACCCGCATCTGGGTGGCCGGGTCGTTGCCGAACGCCAGGTGCCGGCCGAACGGCACCACGGCCGAGCCGGGCGTGTCCGCGTACGCCGGGCGGCCGAGCAGCATCGGCCCGGCGGCGACGGCCGCGGCGCCGAACACGCCGGCCCGCAGCACGCTGCGCCGCGACAGGCCCTTGCGGACGTCCTGCCAGTACTCGTACTGCTCGGCGATGGTCATTTCGTCGGCCCGGCGGCGCGACACCCGGAAGCCGGGAAGGTCCACGGGATTTCCCCTCAGGTGGTCTGGTGGTGCGGAAGCGGAACCTCGCCCTCGCCTGATGGAGGTTCATCCCCGGAGATGTCCCGTGCGCAGACAACCGGTGAACGGTCGTACGATCCGACCGGGCGGGCCGGTGAAGATCGCCTGGGCGGACGCTGGAACTCCCTGGGCACCCACCGGGCCCCACCTGGGCACCCCCCTGTCGCGGCCGCTACCGCCCGGTGGTGAACTGGGACGGTGAGCGACCAGACCGGCAGCACCGAACCCCCGATCCCCGGCACGGCCGTCGAGCGCCGCCCGGCCCCCGTGGTCCGCTGCCGCCGCTGCCACCGCCCGCTGCGCAGCCCCGAGTCCCGCTGGGAGAAGCTCGGCCGCCACTGCGCCGACGCCCCCGAGGCCACCCGGGTCTACGTGATCGACCAGGAGCAGCTGCCCGGCACCTGACGGCGCCTCACCCCGCGACCCCGCACTCCGGGGCCCTTCACCCCGTGCCCCCTCCCTCCGCGGCAGCCCGGGACGCCAGCACGTCCGCGCAGGCGCAGCCCGGCAGCGTCGCCGGGTGGGTGGGCGGGCCGTCCCACCCGGCGCGGCGCTCGCGGTCGGCGCGGGCCCCGGCGCGGACGGCCCGGTGGACGGCCCGGGCGAGCCGGGAGCCCCAGTGCGAGCGGGGGCCGCCGAACGGCTCGGGATCCTGCCCCGGAACGGCGGTGCGGACGGCGACGCAGAGCGCGTCGGAGGGGGTGCCGGAGCAGTCGTAGCCGGCCTCCAGCAGGGCCTGGACCTTGGCCTCGGTGGCGGTGGTGAGCAGGTTGAGCAGCCCGGCGTCGGAGACCGGGGCGGGAACGACGGCCAGGATGTTGATGGTGCCCGGCACGTACGCCCCGTCGGCGGGCGCGGCGGGAACACCGGGCGCGGCGGCGGCAACGGGGGCGGCGGGCACGGGGGCGGCGGGCGCGGCGGGCGCGGCGGCCCAGGTGGGGACGCCGATGCCGGTGGTGACCAGCGCGGTGACGCCGCCGTCCTCGGCCCAGGTGCAGGCGTCCACCTCGGCGGCCGTCATCAGGCCCGTCCCGGGCCCGGACAGGCCCTGCGCGGCGGCGAGTTCGGCCAGGTGCCCGGCCGGGTCCATCCGCCCGTACCCGGCCCGCACCTGCGCGTTGAGCACCCAGTGGCGCTCGCCCAGCCCGCCGCCGAGGACGCCGGAACCGGCCATCCGCCAGCCGGGCCCGGCCCGCCACACCAGCAGGTGCCGGCACGCCCCGTCCTCGATCCGCCCGGCCCGCTGCACCGCCACCGCCCGCTGCACCGCCACCGCCCGCTGCTCGTCCATGGTCCGACACCCAACCACACCGGACCGGCCGGAATTCGCCCCGGCCCGACCGGATGGGGCAGAGTGGCGTCATGACCCCGCAGCCCTCCGCGTCCGCCGCCCGTGCCTCCCGCGCCCCGGCCGCCGGGGCCCGCCGCCGGCCGGTGCAGCAGCGCAGCCAGGAGCGGTACGAGCGGCTGCTGGACGCCTGCGCGGGGCTGCTGGACGAGGTCGGTCCGGCGGGGCTGACCACCAAGGAGGTCGCGCTGCGCGCGGAGGTGCCGATCGGCACCCTGTACCAGTTCTTCGCCGGCAAGGAGGGCCTGCTCGCGGCCCTCGCCGAACGCAACCTGGCCCGCTTCCTGGACGGCCTGGCCCGGCGGGTCACCGCCACCGGGGCGGGCCCGCCGAGCGTGGCCGCCTTCACCGACCACGCGGTGGACGAGTTCGTGGCGATGAAGCGCACCGTCGCGGGCTTCGGCCACCTGGACTTCGGCCTGGTCGGCACCGTCCGGGACGGCGGGCTCGACGACCTGCACCTGCTGGACGACGAGCTGGACAACAACGCGGCGGTCGCGGTCCGGCTGCGCGCGATCGGCGGCGAACTGTTCGCGGCGCCCGGGTACGCGCTGGCCCTGCGGGTGGCGATGGAGTGCGCCGACGCGGTGCTGAAGCTGGCGTTCCGGGCCGACCCGAAGGGCGATCCGGCGCTGATCGGCGAGTGCAAGCGGCTGGTGCGCAGCTACCTGGCCGACGTCCCGCCGACGCCCTGAGCGCACCGCTGCCTGGATCCACCGGCGTCCGGGCCCGCCACTGTCCCGGGCCCGCCGCCTTTGCGCCGTCCGGGTGCCCGCCGCACAGTGGAGGGGGAAGCTCACAAGTCCGTTCCTCCACCCGCGGGAGTGCCCGATGCAAGCCATGGTGGGAGACCACGTCCACATGTACAGCAGGTCGGTCGGCATGACCGACCGCAGGGGTGAGATCGTCGAGGTGCGCGGCACCGACGGCGAACCGCCGTACCTGGTCCGCTTCGAGGACGGCCACGCCGGCCTCGTCTACCCCGGCCCCGACTGCATCGTCGAGCATCGCCCCGGCGAGGAGCAGCGCTGACCCAGGGCCCCACCGGGCCCGGTAGGAGGAGTGCCCGACCTTGTCGCCGCCACTGCCCGGCCCGCTGGCCCACCTCGCCCCGCTGCTCGACGACTACGGGTACCTGGCGGTCGGGGTACTGGTGTTCCTCGACAACTGCGTGCTCCCGGTGCCGGGCCAGACCATCCTGGTGCTGGCCGCGGTGTACGCGGGCGCGGGGCAGCTCTCGCTGCCGGTGCTGCTGCTGGTCGCCGTACTGGCGGCGGTGGCGGGCGACGCGCTGGCGTACGTGCTGGGCCGCACCGGCGGCCTGGCGTTCGTGCACCGCTGGGGCCGGTACGTGCGCCTCACCCCGGAACGGATGGAGCGCGCCGAGGCGTTCTTCCGCCGCCGCGGCGCCCTGGTGGTCACCGGCGCCAGGTTCGTCGACGGCCTGCGCCAGACCAACGGCCTGATCGCGGGCACCACCGAGATGCCCTGGCGCCGCTTCATGGCCGCCAACGCGGTGGGCGCGGCACTGTGGGCGGGCGTGTGGACGGCGGTCGGCTACTTCGCGGGCAGCAACATCGACACCCTGTACCGGCAGGCCGTGCGCTACCAGGTGCTGCTGTTCGCGGTGCTGGCCGCGCTGGTCCTGCTGCTGGCCGTCCGCACCTGGCTGCGCCGCCGCCGTCGCCCGCCCCGGGACGCGGCCACCGGCCGGATCCCGCACCAGAACGGCCAGGACGACGATGTGCCCACCGACCATCCGTGACCTGTCACTCATGACCCGTCACCCATGACTCGTCATCCGTGCTCTGCCACGCATGACACGTCGTCCATGACCCGCCATCCGTGACTCGTCATCCGTGACCCATCACGCATGGCCCGTCACCCATGACTCGTCATCCATGTCCTGCCACACGTGACCCGTCACCTATGACCCGTCATCCATGTCCTGCCACGCATGACACGTCATTCATGACCTGTCATCCGTGACGGGTCATCCGTGCCCCGCCACGCATGACCCGTCACCGACCCACCCCCCAGCCGCTCAGCGAAGGTTGAGCACCTCGAAGGCGGCGGCGTAACGGGTGCCGAGGCGGGAACCCGCGGCCCGGCCCATGCCCTCCAGGAACTCGGCGGCGTCGGCCATCTCCCCGCCGAGGCCGTCCAGGTAGGCGCGGTGGGCCTCCAGCGAGGCGACGCCCGCGGCGAAGGTGTCGGTGGTGTCGACGGCGTGCAGCCCGTCCGGGGAGCCGGCCGCCCAGAGCTGGCGGACGCCGTTCCACGGCTGGTGGCCCTCGGCGGTGAGCTCGCGGAAGACCCAGCGGTTGCCCGCGTCGCGCACCGCGTCCAGGGTGGCCCGGCCGACGGCGATGTGGTCGGCCTGGTTGGGGAAGACGCCGCCGTAGGTGTCCCGGAAGTTGGTGGTGATCACGATGTCGGGGCGGTGCCGGCGGATCGCCCGGGCCAGGTCGCGGCGCAGCGGCAGCCCGTACTCGACGACGCCGTCGGGGTACGCGAGGAACTCGACGGTGTCGACGCCGACGATCCGGGCCGACTCGACCTGTTCGCGCTCGCGCACGGGGCGGCACTGCTCCGGGTCCATGCCGTCGATGCCGGCCTCGCCGCTGGTGACCATCAGGTAGCTGATCCGCTTGCCCTGGCCGGTCCAGCGGGCGACGGCGGCGGCCGCGCCGTACTCCATGTCGTCGGGGTGGGCGACCACGGCGAGCGCGGTCTCCCAGTCCTCGTCGAGCGCCTGGTAGGGGGGCGGGGCCTGCTCGGTGGTGTCGCTCATGGTGCTTGCCTCTCGATCGGGCCCGCCCCGCTGCCGGACGGGGTTCAGCGCGCGGTGCGGATGGCGTAGTTGAAGTCGGCGTGGCCGTAGTGGCGCATCAGGCGCAGCCAGAACGGCATCAGCATCTCCAGGGCGCGGGCGGCGTCGATGCCGCCGAGGTCGAGGACGTCCTCGGCGGGCCAGCCGAACTCGCCGAGCAGGGCGGTGACCCGGGCCTTGGCGTCGGCGTCCTCGCCGGCCACGAACAGCTGGTGCGGCCCGGGGATGCGGCCGGGGTCGACCATGACCTCGCAGTTGACGGTGTTGAGCGCCTTGACGACCTTGGTGTCGGGCAGGGCGCGCTGGAGGCGCTCGCCGACGCTGTCGTCGTTGACCGGGTCGAGGGTGACCTCGCCGGTCGGGGAGAACACCAGCGGGTTGGACACGTCCAGCAGGATCTTGCCGGCCAGGTTCTCCGCCCCGGCGAGTTCGACCGCGGCGAGCGCGACGGTGCCGCCGGTGGCGTTGATGACGAGGTCGCCGAAGGCGGCGGCCTCCGCGAACGTCCCCGGGTGGGCGAGGGGGCCGGAGCGCTCCGCCCAGTCCTCCGCCGCGGCGTTGCCCTTGCTGCGCGAGCCGAGGGTGACCTCGTGGCCCAGGGCGACCAGCTTGCCGCCCAGGGTCTGCCCGACCGTTCCGGTGCCGATGATTCCGATCCGCATCCGCCTGCTCCGTCCCCACGTCAGATCGATGATTCGAACGCACCCTACAAGAGCGCGCCCTGACGAGTGATCAACTCAGCGGTTCCGCCGCCTTCTCCCGTTCCTGGCGGGCCGCCGCCGGCTCCAGCGGGACGCCGTTGCGGCGCAGCACCTCGCGGACGTCGAGGATGAGCGGGAACACCTCGTGGTTGCGGTCCCCGCCCTGTTCGTCCCAGGCCCGCTGCTCCGCCTCGACGGCCGTCCGGTCCTGGGCGAAGACGCGTTCGGTGAAGCGGCGGATCAGCGGCCAGGCGAGGTGCAGCGCCCCGGGGAACGCCGGTTTCGCGATCATCAGCAGGCCGTAGGCGTGGTTGACCCGCTGCTCGGCGTCCTCCGGGACGTAGGCGGCCCAGAGCGAGAACGCCGGGAGGCCGGTGCTCTCGGGGACGTCGTGCAGGGTCTGGTAGGGGTACTCGGTGCGGATGGTGATGACGTCGGCGGAGTTCCGGCCGCCGATGCCCTCCGCCGAGAGTAGTCCCGCGCCGCGGTCCTTCCGGCCCCCGGCGGGGACGAACCGGTACCGGGCCTCGACGTGCCGCGGGCCGCTGTCGTACCCGAGCAGCTCGGGCCGGATCATCCCGAGGACGCTGCGGTGCAGGAACTGGTGGTTCATGTCGAGCAGGTTCTCGTGCATGAACGAGTAGTGGCACCGCACGGTGCGGGAGAAGGTCATCGTCCGGTGCGTGGGCGCGTGGTACTCAGGCAGGTGCGGGAACGGGGCCGCCTCGGCCAGCGCCGGGTCGCCGGGGAAGACGAACACCAGGCCGTACCGCTCGCGGACGGGGTAGGAGCGGACGCCGCGCGGCGGCCGTTCGCAGCCCTTGGGCAGGTAGGGGATCTGCGAGATGCGGCCGTCGCCCCGGTACGCCCAGGCGTGGTAGCAGCAGCGCAGGACGTCGCCCTCGACCACGCCCATGCTCAGCGGCACCTGGCGGTGCGCGCAGCGGTCCTCCAGCGCGTGGACGGTGCCGCTGCCGCCCCGGTACAGGGCGATCCGCTGACCGGCGAAGACGGCGGCGAAGGTGCGGCCCCGCCGCACCTGGCGGGAGGTCGCCACCGGGTACCAGTGGTCGGGGGCGATGCCGATCCGGCGGAGGTCGGGGGTCGGACCGGTCAGGGCCTCGCTCATGGGGGTGCTCCCTCGGGCTGGGGCGGCAGGGCTCTCCCCCACCGTCGCCGCGAGGGCCCGGGTCGGCAACCGCGACGGCTGCCGACCCGGGCCCGGGGCCCGCGGGGGGTGGTTAGGCGGGGTGTTCTTCGGTGGTGTGGGAGTCGGTGAGGGTGAGTGCGCCGAGTGCGGTGATGAGGCCGACGGCGGCGGCGAGGATGGTGTAGGTGATGCGTTCGCCGTGGAAGAAGGAGGTGGTGAGGGTGTGGTCCCAGGTGCCGGCGGGCAGTTGGGTGGTGACGAGGGCGGCGATGAGGGTGCCGACGACGGCGGTGCCGATGCTGCTGCCGATTTCCTGGGCGGTGTCGTTGAGGGCGGTGCCGATGGAGGTGCGGTTGTCGGGCATCTTCTCGACCAGGGCGATGGCGCAGATGGTCATGACGGTGCGCAGGCCGATGGTCATCACGACCATGGAGGCGGCGATGGCGGGGTAGCCGTGGTAGACGCCCCAGGCGAGGCCGGCCAGGGCGGTGGCCAGGCAGGCGGCGCCGACCAGGCAGGCGATGCGGTGGCCGTGGCGCTTGGCGAGCCATTCGGACAGCGGGGTGGCGGCGAGCATGGTGACGATGATGGGGAGGTTGGCGAGGCCGGCTTTGACGGGGCTCCAGCCGTAGGCGTACTGGAAGTGCAGGATCAGGCCGAACATGACGGCGGCCATGGCGATGGCGGTGCCCATCTGGGCGATGGCGGCGCCGCGGACGGTGCCGTTGGTGAAGAGTTTCAGGTCGAGCATGGGGGCGCTGGTGCGGCGCTCGTGCCGGATGAAGGCGAGGGCGGCGGTGAGGGCGCCCAGGACGGAGGCGAGGGTGGCGGGGGAGGTCCAGCCGTGGTCGACGCCGCTGGTGAGGCTGTAGCAGGCCAGGCCGATGGCGGCGACGCTGAGGGCGGCGCCGGGCAGGTCGAGGCGGTCGCGGGTGAGGTCTTCGGGGCGGTCGGCGGGGACGCCCAGGCGTACGCCGATGGCGGCGATCAGGGCGATGGGGGCGTTGACGAGCAGCAGCCACTGCCATGCGACGTGGGCGAGGGCGGTGCCGCCGAGTAGCGGGCCCAGGACGAAGCCGGACATGCCGACGACGATCATGACGGTCATGGCGCGCATGCGCAGGGCGGCGTCGTCGAAGAGGCGGAAGACGAGGGAGTTGGTGATGGGGGCCATGGCGGCGGCGGCGATGCCGAGGCCGGCGCGCAGGGCGATGAGCTGTCCGGTGCCGGTGACCAGGGCGACGGCGAGGCTGAGCAGGCCGAATGCGGCCAGGCCGGTGAGCAGGACGCGGCGGCGGCCGAGGCGGTCGGCCATCGAGCCGGCGGTCAGCAGCAGGCCGCCGAAGGTCAGCGAGTAGGCGCCGGTGACCCACTGCAGTGCGGTGGTGCCGCTGCCCAGGTCGCGGCCGATGGTGGGCAGGGCGATGGACAGCAGCGTGTTGTCGACCATCTCGACGAAGAAGGCCAGGCAGAGCGCGGCCATCGGGATCCACGCCGCACGCAGCGACGGATAGGTGCGCGGCGCCGCGGCAGCGGCGGCGGGAGTGGTGGTCTCGGTGCCGGTCATAGCGGCCTCCTCTCGGGACGGGTGTCACATTATCGAACTCGGTTCGATACTAGAACCACGTTCGATAATCTGGCAAATGTGGTTGGATGAAGGGCATGACACCTCCGCGCCAGCGCCCCGCCGACCGCACGTCCCGGGAACGCCGGCGCGCCTCGCACTCCATCGAGGCCGTCCTCGGCGCCGCGGTGGAACTGCTGGACGAGGCGGGTGAGCCCGCCCTGACCATCCGGGGCCTGGCGAGTCGGCTCGGCACCGGCGTCGGCAGCGTCTACTGGTACGTGTCGGGCCGGGACGACCTGCTGGACCGCGCCGTCGACCACGTGCTCGGCGGGGTACTGGCCGAGACCGCGAAGCTCACCGGCACCGGCGACCCGATCGAGGACCTGCGGACGATGGCCGTGATGCTGTTCGACGCGATCGTGGACCGCCCGTGGCTGGGCTCGCGCTTCATGCGCCACATCGACGCCCCGGGCAACTCGCTGCAGCTCTACGAGGAGCTGGGGCGCCCCACCCTCCGGCTGGACCTCACCCCCCTGCAGCGCTTCCACGCCGTCTCGGCCGTCGTCGGAACGGTGGTCAGCAACGCCGCCGACCTCGGGCAGGAGCCGCCGGACGAGGTGGCCGACGGCATGATGAACCGCGACGAGTTCTTCAACCGCTACGCCGAGACCTGGCGCTCGCTCGATGACGCCGCGTACCCCTTCCTGCACGAGATCGTCGACGTGTTCGAGGACCACGACGACAAGGAGCAGTTCCTCGCCGCCCTCGACCTGACCCTGGCCGGCCTGCGGCAGCTGGCCGGCCACCCCCCGGCGGACGGCTCCCCGGCGGACGGCTCCCCGGCGGCGGGCGCCTGACGGAGGGCGCCCGACGGCGCGCGCTACCCCCGCCCGCCCCCGGCGCGCAGGCGCAGCAGCAGCTCGTGCAGGGTGGCGCGCTCGGCGGGGGTGAGCGGGGCGAGGACCGCGTCCTGGACGGCGCGGGCCTCGGCCTGGAGTTCGGCGAGGCGGGTGCGGCCGGCGCCGGTGAGGGTGAGGGTGAGGCGGCGGCGGTCGTCCGGGTCGCGGGTGCGGTCGATCCAGCCACGGGCGGCGAGCAGGTCGGCGGCCTTGGCCAGGTCGCTGGGGTCCAGCCGCAGGCGGGTGGCGAGTTCGCGCTGGGTGTGCGGGCCGAGGTCGGCGAGGGCGGCGAGGGCCGCGTGGTGGTACAGGCGCAGCCCGTCGGCGGCCAGGCGTTCGGCGAGGCAAGTGCGGGCGTCCTTGCCGGTGCGGGAGAGCAGGTAGATCGTCAGTTCGCTGAGCGAGGGCGGGGGTTCGGCGGGATCGGTCATGGAGTCAATCATAGGTTCACCCCTATAGTGGGTCCATACCCACTATTTCGGAGGTACCCCGTGGACGCGCTGCACCCCCGCCTGCTGGTCGCCGACTTCCCCGCCTGCTTCGCCTTCTACGACGCCGTCCTGCCGCCGCTGCTCGGCGCCCACCGCGTCCAGGGCGCCGAGTGGGGCCCGTACGCGCACTGGGACGTCGGCGAGCAGGCCGTGCTGGTGCTGTTCGACCGCGCCGCGATGGCCGGCGCCCTGGGCGAGGAGCCGCCCGCGCCCCGGGGCGACATGTTCGTCTGCCGGGTCGCGGACGTGGACGCCGCGTACGCGCTGGCCCTGCGCAGCGGCGGGACGGCGGTGCTGCCGCCCGCCGACCGGCCGGAGTGGGGCGCCACGGTGCGCACCGCCCACCTGCGCGACCCGGAGGGCCGGCTGATCGAGTTCCAGTCGTACTGACGGGCCGTCGGCTCGTACGCTTGCCGGATGTGCTGGAGTGCCGAGGCCGACCTGGCCGCCGGGGCCGCCGTGGCGGCGGTGGGCGTCGGCGCGGTGCTGCGCGCCGGGTGTCGCGGCGGCTGCCGCTGGCCGCGCTGCCGCTGCTGCTGGGCGCGCACCAGCTGGTGGAGGCGGGCGTGTGGGCGGGCTGGGCCTGGGCCCGGACGGTGTGGGCGGTGGTCGCGCTGCCGCTGCTGCCGCTGTACGTCCCGGCGGCGGTGTGGTGCGCGACCCGCCGCCGCGCCGCCGGGTGGTTCACCCTGCTGGGCGCGGCCGTCGCCGTCCCGCTGGCGCTCGCGGTGGCCCGGCGCCCGGTGGCGGCGCACGTGCACGGCCACACCCTGGGCTACGCGGTCGGCGTCCCGGCGCCCGGGCTGCTGCTGGCCGGGTACCTGGCGGCGGTGCTGGGCGCGCTGCTGTGCTCGGGCGACCGCCGGCTGCGGCTGCTGGGGTGGATCACCGGGCTGGGCGCGCTGCTGTGCGGCCTGCTGTGGCGGCTGGCGTTCGTCTCCACCTGGTGCGCGCTGGCCGCGCTCGCCTCGGTGCTGCTCTACCGCTGGGCGGACGTCAACTCGTCGATGAGCGCCAGGACTTCGGCCACCGAGCCGCCCGGGTCGGGCACCGGGTAGAGCACCGCGCGCACGGTGCGGGCGCCGTCCACCACCAGGGTGAGCCGCTTGAGCCGCTCGGCGCCGCCGGCCCGGAAGGTGGGCAGCCGCAGCGCGCCGGTCAGCCGCAGCGCGGCGTCCGAGAGCAGCGGGAACGGGATGGACTGGTGGGCGGCGAACGCGGCCTGCTGGTCGGGGCGCTGGGTGGAGACGCCGTGCACGGTGGCACCGCGCTCGGTGAAGGCGTCCGACCGGTCCCGGTAGGTGCAGGATTCGAGCGTGCAGCCGACGGTGCCGGGGATGTCGCCCCAGCCGGGCGGGTAGCCCTGGGTGCCGGGGGCGTACGCGCCGGGGAAGCAGTACAGCACCGTCCAGGGGGTGCGGCCGACCGGGTCGGTGAGCGGCGGGCGGGCGCTCTCGGAGGCGGCGGGCAGGGCGAGTTCGGGGACGCGGGTGCCGACCAGGGCGTGCACCCGGCGGGTCTCGGCGGAGTCGGGGTCGGCGGTGGCGGTGAGCGTGCCGTCGCCGAGCAGGTGGCGGCCGCCCCAGTCCTGGAGGGCGACCAGCACGGGCAGCAGCCCCCAGCCCTTGTCGGTCAAGTGGTAGGCGTAGCGCGGCGGGTGGGCGTGGTAGAGGCGCTTCTCGACCACGCCGTCCTCGACCAGGGCGCGCAGCCGGGCGGTGAGCACCTTGCGGCTGATGCCGAGCGACTCGTGCAGGGCGTCGAACTGGTGGGTGCCGCCCGCGAGGTCGCGCACCAGCAGCAGGGTCCACCAGTCGCCGACCACGGACAGCGCCTGGGCGATGGAGCAGTCGGTGTCGCCGACGTCGGTGTAGCGCATGGCACCACCTTGCCACTGCCGCGTCCGCACCGCCTATAGTGAGTTCCCCAAGGGAACTCACTGCCTGCCACCAGGGGGAACGCCACATGAGCACCACCAGCACCGACCGCACCGACCAACCACTGCGGGCCCCCGCCGACGGCGCGGCCGCCGCGTTCTGGCGCTACTGGGCGGCCACCACCGTCAGCGGGCTCGGCGACGCCGTCACCGCGATCGCCCTGCCGCTGACCGCCGTCTCGGTGCTGCACGCGAGCGGCTTCCAGGTCGGCCTGGTCACCGCCGCCGGGTACGTGGCCTGGCTGGTGATCGGCCTGCCCGCCGGCGTCCTGGTGCAGCGCCTGCCGCTGCGCGGCACCCAGATCGCGATGGACCTGCTGCGCGCCGCCGCCATCGCCTCCGTCCCGCTGGCCGCCGCGTTCGGCGTGCTCGGCCTGCCGCACCTGGTGGCGGCGGCGCTGCTGGTCAGCTTCGCGAGCGTGGTCTTCGACGTCGGCAACTCGACCTTCCTGCCCGCCGTGGTGCCGCCCGAGCAGCTCACCGCCCGCAACAGCCTGACCTCCGCCACCCACGCGGTGAACCAGCTCGCCGGGCCCTCGATCGGCGGCCTGCTGGTCCAGTTGCTGAGCGCCGCGACGGCCCTGGTGACCGACGCGGTGAGCTTCCTGTGCTCGGCCGCGCTGCTGCGCACCCTGCCCCGGGCCGCCGTCGAGCGCCCCGCGCCCGCCGCCGACCGGCCGTCCTTCGGCGCGCAGATCCGCGAGGGCTGGCGCTACGCGACCCGGCACCCGGTGGTGGGCCCCTGCCTGGCCGGGGCGACCTGCGTGAACTTCGTCTGCGGCGCGCTGATGGCCGTGGTCCCGCTGTTCCTGGTGCGCACCCTGCACGCCCCGGCCGGGCTGGTCGGCGTGCTGATGGCCGCCGAGGGCGCCGGCAGCCTGCTCGGCGCGGCGCTCACCCCCCGGCTGGCCGCCCGCTTCGGCACCGCCCGCACCCTGGTGTGCGGCTCGCTGTTCGGTGTGGCGGCCGCGCCGCTGATGCCGCTCGCCCCGGGCGGGGCGGGCCTGCTGCTGTTCGCGCTCGGCAACGCCGGGTTCGGCGCCTCCGTGGTGGTGCTCAGCATCCTGACCCGCACCCACCGGCAGCGCACCGTGCCCGCCGCGCTGCTGCCCCGGGTGATGGCCACCGTCCGGTTCGTCTCCTGGGGCGCCATCCCGGTCGGCGCGCTGGCCGCGGGCGGCGCCGCCTCGCTCTGGGGCGCCCGCACCGCACTGGCCCTGGCCTGCGCGCTGACGGTGCTCTCCCCCGTCGTCCTGCTCTCCTCCCGGCTGCGCGGGGCCCGCGACCTGACCGATGTCGGCTGAACCCTCCCGCTGCGGGTGCAAAGCTCCGTTCGTGCTCGTACCGTCGAAAGGGGGGCGTCACCCGAACGGGCGATGAAATCCAGACGAGGAGGCACACCTGATGCTTACTCAGTTCCGGACCGAAACGGCGCCGCGGTCACGCACGGCGACGTCGACCGAGGCCGCCGCCTTGGCGAGCCTGATGCTGGAGGACGAGGCCGCCGTGTCCGACGCGCCCACGTACTCGCCCGAGGCCGTGGGAGCCGGGCTCCTGGTGCTGGGGCTGCTGCTCTCGCCGAAGCCCCCGAAGGAGACCAAGCCGACCCGGTGACCGGGAAGGCCCGACGACCGGGCCGGTCCGCCCGCGCGGACCGGCCCGGCCCCGTACCGGGAGGAGCCCCCGCCATGCCGTTCGCCGAGACACCGCTGCGCGACGAGTACGCCGCCGCCGTCGAACACCTGGCCCGCCGCACCCTCGACGCCCTCCGGGACGACACCGCCGCGCCCCCGCCGCCCCTCGACGCAGCCGCGCCCCGTCCGCTGCTGGCCGCGGCCCGCGTCCTGGGACCCGACCTCTTCGCGCCCCGGCTGCTGGCCGGCGCCGGGCCCGACGGGCCCACCGCCGCGCTGCTGGCCGAGGCCCGCCGCACCCTCCCGCCCCCGGCCGCCCCCTCCGAGCAGGCCGCCCTGGTGCTCGCCTGGCAGGACTGGGCCGCCGGACGCCTGCTCGGTGACGGAGCGCCACCACCGCCCGCCCCGCCCGGCCCCGCGGAGCTCGGCTGGCAGACCTGGTCGGTGCGGATGGCCCAGCTCTCCGGGCTGGCCCTGCCCACCCTGGACGGGCCGGTGCACGACGGCGCCCGCGCGCACGCCCTGGCGCTCGCCCGCGGCACCGTCCGGTCCCTGCTGCGCCGCGACCCGACCACCGCGGCCAGGCTCGCCCGCTGGCTCGCCTGGACCGGCGCCGAGGGCCTGCCGCCGCACCTGGAGGTCGAACCCGTGCTGGACCGGATCCGGCTGGCCGGCGACGGCAGCGCCCGCACCGCGCTGGGCCTCGCCGTCGCCCATCGCCTGCTCGCGGGCCCCGGCTCGGGGAGGCGGGCCGCATGACCGACACCCACGTCCTGGCCACCGCGCAGCGGCTCGGCTCCCGCGCGCTGTCCTGGCTGCACGCCGCGCACCGCGACGGCCTCGGCCGCATCCCGGACAACACCCTGATCGACTTCGCCGACGCCGACAACGCCTACAAGCCGCTCGGCGAGGTCGCCCTCGCCACCTCCCTCGTCCTGCGCGACGGCGTCAGCGGCCCCGCCGACACCCGGGCCGCGCGCGAACTGCTCGACGGCTGCTGGGCGCAGCTGCGCGCGGGCGACCTGCTGTACGAGCGCCAGCTGCACCACTTCACCATGACCGACCCGCTGGAGACCTACGGCCACTTCGCCCGGGCCGGCTACCGGCACCCGGCGCTGGAGGAACTGCTCGGCTCGCTCGCCCGGCTGCGGGCCGCGCACGCCGAGGAGATCCGCCCCAACCGGCGCCTGGGCGTCGCCAACGCCCGCCGGGTCGTCGGGCTCGACCACCGGCCGGACTGGGAGGCGCTCGCCCTCGGCACCTGGCTCGGCGCCCGGCCCGAGCCCTGGGCCGTGAACTGGATGACCGGGTACGACGTCACCCACACCGTCTTCCACCTCACCGACTGGGGCGCCCGCCCCGACGGCCTCCCCGGACCGATGCGCGACTACGTCCGGGACTGGCTGCCGGTCTGGCTCGACGTGTGGGCCGAGGTCGGGCAGTGGGACCTGGTCGCGGAACTGCTGGTGGTCGACGCCTGCATCGGCGAACCCGCCACCGGGCGCCAGGGCTGGGACGCGCTGGCCGCCGCCCAGCACGAGGACGGGCTGCTGCCGCGCGACAGCGACCCGGTCGACGGGGACCGCGAGCGGGTGTTCCTGGACCACCAGCACACCGCCGTCGTCGCGGTGGTGGCCGGCGACGTCACGCTCGCCCGGGCCCTGCGGGCGACGGCGGCCGCGTGAGCGGGGCCGGGGCCGCCCTCGATGCGGCGGTGCGGGCGGCCCGGGCGTCGTCCGCGACCGCCGTCACGGTGGCCGTGCTGGCCGGCGGCCGGGAGGAGGTGCGCTGCTTCGGGCGCACCGGACGGGGCCCGGCCACCGCCTGCACCCCCGACACCGTCTTCGAACTCGGCTCCGTCAGCAAGACGTTCACCGCGCTGCTGCTCGCCGCGATGGCCGCCCGCGGCGAACTCGCCCTGCACGAACCGGTGGAGGGCCTGCTGCCCGCCGACTGGCCCGCGCCCGCCGTCCGCGGCGCCGAGCCGATCCGGCTGCTCCACCTGGCCACCCACACCTCCGGGCTGCCCCGCCTCCCGCCCGGGCTGCTCGCCACCGCCCTCCCGGCCTGGAACAGCAACCCGTACGCGGCCTTCGACGAGCGGCGGCTGCGCGCGGCCCTGGCCAGGACCACCGTGCGCACCGCGCCGGGCCGCCGCTACCGCTACTCCAACTACGGGGTCGGGCTGCTCGGCCGCGCCCTGGCCGAACGCGCCGGGCTGCCCTACGGCGACCTGCTCCGGGACCGGGTCCTGTCGCCCCTGGGCCTGCGCTCCGCGACCTGCGCCCCGGACCGGGCCGACCCTGCCGACCGCGCCGACCGCGCCGACCGCGCCGTCGGCCACCGGCACGGACGACCGGTGCCCCCCTGGCGGATTCCCGCGCTGCCGGCGGCGGGCGCCGTCCGGGCCGGTGGGGCCGACCTGCTGCGCTACCTGCGGGCCCACCTCGACCCCCGCCCCACCGCCGTGGCCGACGCCCTGGCCGACGCCCTGCGCGACGTCCAGCGGCCGCGGCTGCGCCTGCCCGGCTCCGGCGACGAACTCTGCCTGGTGTGGAACCGCCGCCGCTCCGACGGCCGGGACCTGTACTTCCACTCCGGCGGCACCCGGGGATTCACCGCCTTCGTCGGCTTCCGCCCCGGGGACGCGGTCGCGGTCGCGGCGCTGGCCAACACCGGCCCCGCCCTGAACGGCCGCTTCGTCCAGGCGGGTTACGACCTGCTGCGCTCCACCACCCCGGAACATCCGTGAGCCCCGTGCTGTACGTTCCCCCGCACACCGCCCCGGAGCCGGCCGAGCTGGCCGACCGCACCCGCGCGGTGCTGACCGAGACGACGGCCGGGACGTCCGAGGCCCCCGGCCCGCAGGGGGTGCTGCTGGTCCAGGCGTGGCGGGGCGGGGCGTCCTACCTCTGGGAGACCCCGGACCAGCGGGAGTGCTTCGCCACGGTCCGCCCGGACGTGGTCCAGGAACGGGGCCGCGCCACCCGCCCGCTCGGCGCCGTCGGCGACCGCACCTGCGTGCCCGCTCCCTAGCGCCCGTCCGGCCCCAGGGAACGTCCGGTCCTAGCGCCCGTCCGGCCCTAGTCCGACAGCCGGACGAAGCGCTGCCCGGCGTCGACCAGCGCCGGCAGCGCCCGGGCGTAGCCCTCGCCGGTTCCGGCGGCCGGGTGGTTGAAGTGGCTGATCAGGATCGATCCGGGCGGCGCGGCGGCCACCTCCGCGGCGACCTGCCCGGGGGTGAACGTCGCCCCGCCGTCCGCGTTCACCGCGAACCCGGCGACCCGCTCGCCCAACTCCCCCACCAGGGCCACCGCGACCTCGTCGTAGTGCGCCGTCCCCGCCCGGAACCAGCCCGGCGCCCGGCCCAGCAGCGCGGTCAGCTTCGCCCGGTTGTCCGCCACCTCCCGGTACGCGGCCGCCGGATCGGCCGTCCCGGTGATGCCGTACGCCGAACGGCCGGTCACCGACAGCGGGCGGTGCGCGGTGCCGTGGTTGCCGAGTTCGAACAGCGGGTCGGCGGCCAGTTCGGCGAACGGCCCCGGGTTGGCGTCCACCCAGCGGGCGTTCAGGAACAGCGTGGCGGGCACCCGCAGGCGGCGCAGGGTGCCGATCAGCGCGGCGTCGTAGCCGTCCCCGCCCGGCCCGCCGCAGGCGTCGAAGGTCAGCGCCAGCGCCCCGTCCGGGACGGTCGCCGCCACGCCCGGCAGGTCGGTGCCCCACTGCTGCGGCGCCCGTCCGGCGTAGCGGGCCAGCACCTGCTCCCGGGTGGGCGGCGCGGGCGGCCGGGCCGGATCGGCCGTCGGGGTCGGGGACGGGGAGGGGGCCTGGGACGGGGACGGCGGGTCAGACGGGGCGTCAGGGGCCGCCGCCCGTCCCGGGGACCGGCCCGGTGCGGCGCAGGCCGCCGCCGCGAGTCCGAGCGCCGCCGCCACTACCGCCCGCCGTCCGACCATCTCCGCAGCTCCTCGCCGTGCACCGTGCCCATCGCCACGAGTGTCACTTCCGGGCCGGGCCGGTGCCATCTGCCAAGCTCGGCCGTATGGCTTCCTCCCCTCGACCGCACTACCTGCAGTGGACGACCGTCGCCCCGGTGCTGGCGTTCCTGCTGCTCCTGGCGACCTGGCACCGCGACCTGCCGTGGCCGGTGGTGGCGCTGGTGGCCTGCTTCCTGGCGGTGTCGGTGGTGGCTGCCGTGCACCACGCGGAGCTGATCGCGCACCGGGTCGGCGAACCGTACGGCTCGCTGGTGCTGGCGGTGGCCGTCACCATCATCGAGGTGGCGCTGATCGTCACGCTGATGGCCGACGGCGGCGACAAGAGCGCGGGCCTGGCCCGGGACACCGTGTTCGCGGCCGTGATGATCACCTGCAACGGGATCCTCGGCCTGTCCATCCTGGTGGGCGCGCTGAAGTACCGGGTGGCCGTGTTCAACGCGGAGGGCACCGGCGCGGCGTTCGGCGCGATCGCCACCCTGGCGACGCTGAGCCTGGTGCTGCCGACCTTCACCACCTCCGAGCCGGGCCCGCAGTTCTCCACCACCCAGCTGGTGTTCGCCGCGACCGCCTCGCTGGTCATCTACGGCCTGTTCGTCTCCACCCTGACGGTCCGCCACCGGGACTACTTCCTGCCCGTCACCCCGGCGGGCGAGCTGGTCGACCCGATGGACGACCACTCGGAGCCGTCGACCATGAGGGAGACGCTGGTCAGCGTCGCCCTGCTGTCGGTGGCCCTGGTCTCGGTGGTCGGGCTGGCCAAGGGCGTCTCCCCCACCATCGAGCGCGGCGTCGCCGCCGCGGACCTGCCCAACGCGGTGGTCGGCGTGGTGATCGCCCTGCTGGTGCTGCTGCCGGAGTCGATCGCGGCCGTCCGGGCCGCCGTCCGCAACCGGGTGCAGATCAGCCTCAACCTGGCGCTGGGCTCGGCCCTGGCCTCGATCGGCCTGACCATCCCGGCGGTCGCCGTCGCCTCCGCCTGGCTCTCCGGCCCGCTCGAACTCGGCCTGGGCCCGAACCACATGATCCTGCTCGCCCTGACCGTCGCCGTCGGCACCCTGACCGTCATCCCCAAACGGGCCACCCCCCTGCAGGGCGGCGTCCACCTGGCGATCCTCGGCGCCTACCTGGTCCTCGCCGTCAGCCCCTGACCCGCCCGCCGGTCCGGGCCGCCGGTCCCGGGCCCGCCGCCCGGGCCCCGGACCGCCGTGACGCCGCGCTCAGGGCAGTCGGTTGCCGTAGAACGGGGCGTAGTAGACCGCCAGGTCGGTGCGCAGGACGAGGTCGTCGTGGTGCGCCTCCGCCACCAGCGGCGGGGCGGCCTTGATCTCGTCCTTGGTGCGGTCGACCCGGACGGTGCGCTGTTCCAGGTCGATCTGTCGGACCGTCACCGCCGGGAGCAGGACCCGGTGGTGGAAGATCCACGGCGCGGTGTCGACCACCAGGTACTGGGGGCCGAAGTCCTCCGCCATCCGGTCGACCTTGCCGATCGGCCCGTCCGCGGCCTCCACGTGGAACCCGACCAGGTCGGCGCCCACCTCGTGGCCGGACGCGTCCCGGTAGGTCCAGACGTCCACCTGCTGCGACTGCTCGCTCATGTTCGGCTCTCCGTTCGGGCGGCTCCGGCGGGGCGGACCTCCCACCCTCCGGCCGCCCGAGGCGGTTGCCCGCGGGCCGGGGTTCCATGCCGGGCCGGGCGAAGCGCGGCGTCCACGCGGCATCCACGCGACATCCACGCGGTATCCGCACCTCATTCGCACAACATTCGCACGGCATTCAGGGAACTCACAGGCATCAGCCGCGGTGCGCCGGGCATGCGGGTGGTGCGGCGCCACCGGGGCCGCGGCATCCGCGAGACGAGGAGGAACCCGTGTCGATCCTGTGGGCGATCATCGCCGGTCTGATCATCGGTCTGCTGGCGAAGCTGGTCATTCCCGGCCGCCAGCCCATCCCGCTGTGGCTGACCATCCTGCTGGGTGTCGTCGGCGGCATCATCGGCAACTTCCTGGCGAGCGCCTTCGGCGTCGCCGACACCGACGGCATCGACTGGATCCGGCACTTCTTCCAGATCGGCGCCGCCGCCGTGCTGATCATGCTGGTGACCCCGTTCTGGTCCCGCCGACGCGTCTGACCCCCGCCGCGCCGCGCTGCCACCACGACGGCCGGGGCCCGCTCCACCGGGAGCGGGCCCCGGCCGTCGCACGTCCGGTCCGCTACTCGACCGTCACGCTCTTGGCCAGGTTGCGCGGCTTGTCGACGTCCCGGCCGAGGGCCACCGCGGCGTGGTAGGCCAGCAGTTGGAGCGGGATGTTCAGCAGCAGCGGGTCGAGTTCCGGCTCGCTCTTCGGCACGACCAGGCAGTGGTCGGCGAGCCGGGCCTCGACCGGGCGGTGCGCGACGGCCAGCACCCGGCCCTCGCGGGCCTTGATCTCGCCGAGCGCGGTGAGGTTCTTGTCGAGCAGTTCGTCGTCGGGCACCAGCGCGACGGTCGGCAGCTCGGGGGAGATCAGCGCGAGCGGCCCGTGCTTCAACTCGCTGGCGGGGTACGCCTCGGCGTGGACGTAGGAGATCTCCTTGAGCTTCTGCGCGCCCTCCCGGGCGACGGGGTAGCCCCGGACCCGGCCGATGTACATCATGCCCCGGCTGTGGGCGTACTCGGCGGCCAGGTCGGCGATCTCCTCCTGCTGCTCCAGCACCTTGCGGATCTGGTCGGGCAGCGCCTTGAGCGCGCCGACGATCCGGCGCCCGTCGGCGGGCGAGAGGTCGTGGATGCGGCCGAAGTGCAGGGCGAGCAGCGCGAAGGCGACCACGGTGGAGGTGAACGCCTTGGTGGAGGCCACCGAGATCTCCGGCCCGGCGTGCAGGTAGATGCCGCCGTCGCACTCGCGGGCGATGGCCGAGCCGACGGTGTTCACCACGCCGAGGACGCGGCCGCCCTTGCGCTTGACCTCCTGCACGGCGGCCAGCGTGTCGTAGGTCTCGCCGGACTGGCTGACCGCGACGTACAGGGTGTCGGCCTCGATGACGGGGTTGCGGTAGCGGAACTCGGAGGCGGGCTCGGAGTGGGCGGGGATGCGGGCGAGCTCCTCGATCAGCTGGGCGCCCATCTCGCCCGCGTAGTAGGCGGACCCGCAGCCGAGGATCTTCACCCGGCGGATCTCGCGCAGCTCCCGGGCGTCCAGGTTGAGCCCGCCCAGGTGCGCGGTGGCGAAGCGCTCGTCCAGGCGCCCCGACAGGGTGCGCTCGACCGCGCCGGGCTGCTCGTGGATCTCCTTGAGCAGGTAGTGCGCGTAGCCGCCGGTGTCGTAGGAGCCGACCTCCCAGTCGACCGTCGAGGGCTGCCGGGTGACGGTGCGGGCGTCCTCGGTGAAGGTGCGGAAGCCGTCGGCCCGGACGGTGGCGAGCTCGCCGTCCTCCAGGTGGACGACCTGGCGGGTGTAGCGGACCAGCGCGGAGACGTCCGAGGCGGCGAACATCTCCTTCTCGCCGATGCCGAGCACGATCGGGCTGCCGTTGCGGGCGACCACGATCCGGTCGGGCTGCTCGGCGTCCAGCACCGCGATGCCGTAGGTGCCGACGACCAGCCCCAGCGCGGAGCGCACCGCGTCCTCCAGCCCGCCGTCGCCGGCGGCGCGGTGCGCGGCGATCAGGTGGGCGAGCACCTCGGTGTCGGTCTCGGAGCGGAACACCGCGCCGTCGGCGGCGAGCTTGGCGCGCAGTTCCTCGGCGTTCTCGACGATGCCGTTGTGGACGACGGCGATCCGGCCCTCGTTGTCGGTGTGCGGGTGGGCGTTGGCGTCGGAGGGGACGCCGTGGGTGGCCCAGCGGGTGTGGCCGATGCCGACGGTGCCCTTGAAGCGGGCGGGCAGCGCGGCGGCCAGGTCGGCGACCCGGCCCTTGGCCTTGCAGACCCGCAGCCGGGCCGGGGCGGACTTGGTCGCGGGGGCGACCACCGCGACGCCCGCCGAGTCGTACCCGCGGTACTCCAGCCGCTGCAGCCCCTCCAGCAGGAAGGGCGAGGCGTCCTTGGGGCCGATGTAGGCCACGATTCCGCACATGACGTGGGCTCCTGTCAGTCGTGGGTGGCGCGGGGGCGGTCCGCTCAGCCGTAGACCATCCGCCGCAGCTGACGCACCGACAGCTGCGGGGCGGCCACCCGGCGGGCGGCCAGCTCCCCGCCGAGGCGGGCGAAGATCCGTTCGTTGGTCAGCCCCCGGGCCTGCAGCTCGCCGTGGCGGCGGCGGACGTACTCCTCGGTGCTCTCCGCGAAGTACGCCAGCACCTCCGCGACGACCCGCGCGGCCTCCCCCGGGGACAGCGCAGTGGTCCTGACGAGGTGGGCCAGCAGGTCCTCATGAGGGTGAGGTGAGGCAGGCACGATCGGGGAGCCTAGGCGTGAAGGGTTCATTTGCCAAAGATCCTGCCCGAATTCGGGCAGGACCACCAGCGGTGGCGGCCCGGTGCGACCTTTCCGCCGGACGCGGCGTGGGAAAGGACGGTGGCCGGACGGGCGGGAACGGACGGGCACCTATGATGTGGCCCGTCGCTGCGGGGCGGGGGCGGACGGCGACGGGGCGGGCGGTGTTCGGGTGATCGTGGCGGGCGTCCGACCCGGTCGGCGGTGTCCCTCGCCGGGTTTCCGGCGGTCACCCCGCAGGATGGGCCGCGTACTGTCCGTGCCGATCACTGGGGGAACGTCCGTCATGCAACCGCGCGTGTTCGCCGTCGTCACCGCCGTCCTGCTGGCCGTGCTCGGCCTCGGGTCGGTCGCGGTGACCGACTGGACGCCGAAGTCCACCGCCGCCGCCGGCCCGGGCGGCCAGCGCCCCGGCGCCGTCCCCGACAGCGCCGCGGCCGCCTCCGCCGCCTCCCCCTCCCCCACCGGCGACCCGGCGGTGTGGACGCGCTCCACCCTGCGCAACAAGCTGATGGCCGAGATGGACGCCACCGACCCCGGCGTCGCGCTCGCCGACCTCGACAAGATCTCCAAGGACAAGCCGTACACGGTGCGGTTCTGCCACCCGATCGCGCACGAGCTCGGGCACGCCGCGGTGCAGCGCTACCACCAGGACTTCCAGAAGGTGATCTCCTTCCCGCACGAGACCTGCGCGGCGGGCTACCTGCACGGCGCGGTCGAGGAGATGCTCGCCAACTCCAAGGACCCGCAGAGCGACATCCTGACGCTGTGCGCCCCGGCCAACACCGGCCCGTGCATCCACGGCGTCGGCCACGGCATCATGTTCGTCACCAAGCAGGACATCCCGGCCGCCCGCGCGCTGTGCGACAAGTTCCCCAGCCAGAGCCGCCGGATCACCTGCTCCGAGGGCGTCTTCATGCAGCTGTTCGCGCCCGACGAGGAGGACGAGAAGGCCAAGGCCAACCTCCCCGCCGACAAGCTCGCCGCCGAGCCGCTCTACCCGTGCCCGGAGCAGCCCGCCCTCTACCAGTCGGCCTGCTTCTTCTACGCGCCGACCTTCTTCCTCTCCTCGCACGACTACGCCAACCACCCCGAGGCGTTCCCCCAGGCCCTCCAGTGGTGCCTGAACGCGCAGGCCAGCGGCGGTGCCCAGGACTGCTCGCGCGGCGCCGGTTCGCGCATCATGAAGTACAACCTGGACCGCCCGGACTGGGCCGCCCAGCAGTGCGCCACCCCCAAGGACACCTGGCAGCGCCAGGCCTGCACCCAGGGCCTGGTCAGCTACTACACCGTCAACGACACCAGCGCGGGCGCCGCCGGACGCCTGTGCGCCCAGATCACCGACCGGCAGATCCAGGGCTACTGCCGCTCGGCCGGCGGCCTCTCGAACACCCTGGACTGACCCCGGGGGCGCGCCGCCCCGCCCCGGCCGGCCGTGCCAGGCTGGCCGGGGCTCGGCCTTCCCGGGGCCGGGCGGACCGTCGGACGGAGCGTCAATGGAGGGGCACGTGCACCTGAGCGCGTCACTGCCGTGGAACCCGAGCACCGGGCAGGGCCTGCGGCAGCTCACCGAACTCGGCCTGGCCCTGGTGCTGTCGACGCTGATCGGCCTGGAGCGGGCGTTCCAGCAGAAGAGCGCCGGCCTGCGCACCCACACCCTGGTGGGGCTCGGCGCGGCGTTGTTCATGGAGGTCTCCCAGCACGGCTTCAACAACGTGCTCGGCCTGTCGCACGTCTCCCTGGACCCGTCCCGGGTGGCCGCGCAGATCGTCTCGGGCCTCGGCTTCATCGGAGGCGGGCTGATCTTCGTGCGGCGGGACATCGTCCGCGGGCTGACCACGGCCGCGACGATCTGGCTGACGGCGGCCGTCGGCATGGCGTGCGGCGGCGGGCTGTGGGTGCTGGCCCTGGCCGTCACCGGCGCCTACCTGCTCATCGTGCGCGGCTACCCCCTGATCACCCGCCGCATCCCGGCCATCTCCACCCCCGAGGCGACCGAGCTGCGCCTGCTCTACCTGCCCGGGCGCGGGGCCCTGCGCCGCGTCCTGGAACGCTGCACGGCGCAGGGGTTCCGCATCCTCGGCGTCCGGGTCGACCGGACGCCGCAGGACGGCGGCGAGGAGGCCGGGCCGGACGCCGGCGGCACCACGGTGCACCTGTCCGTCGAGGGCACCGGCGACGTGTACCGCCTGATGGCGGAGCTGGCCGAACTCGACGGGGTCGTGAGCCTGTGGGGCTCGGAGACCGGGAGCACCGACTGACCGACCGCCCCGGGGGCGGGCCGCCGCCCGGCGTCGACCGGGTCTCAGACCTCCCCGCGCGGCGGGTCCACCGCGGCGGGCGCGCCCGCGCCGTCCGGGCGGCCGGGGCCGGCCTCCAGGAGCGCGTGGGTCAGCGCGGCCAGGCCCAGGGCGATCGCGCGCTGCCCCGGGTCCGTGGTCTTCTCGATCATCTTCTTGCTCTCGTCCAGGTAGTGCCTTGCCGACTCCGTGTCCCGCTGCGGTGCCATCCGTTCCTCCTCGCTGGTGCTCGCTCGGCGACCTGGTCGGACCGGGGGGCCGGACTCCGGCGGTTCGGCGCCGGCCGGGCACCACCCGGTACCACGGAGGCGTGTACCCCCGATCCGCCCGGACGCACCGGCTGCCGGGCGGGGCATCGGGTGCGGAGCGCCCCGCCGGACCCGCGGCAGGTCACGGGGGCGTCCGCGCATACCATGCCGGGTGTGAACGACGAAGACTTCCGCGGGGCCGCCCGGGCGACCGCAGACCTGGTGGCCGACTACCTCGACGCCCTGCCCGACCGGCCGGTGTGGCAGCCGATGGACCCGGCCGAGCGGGCCGCGCTGCTCGACCTCCCGCTGCCCGAGGACGGCGCCCCGCTGGCGGCGCTGCTGGAGACCGTCGAGCGGCGGATCATGCCGCACCCGATGGGCAACGGAAACCCGCGCTTCTTCGGCTGGGTCAACTCCGCCCCGCAGCCGGCCGGGGTGCTCGCCACCCTGGCCGCGAGCGCGATGAACCCCAGCTCGGCCGGCGGCGACCACGCCGACGTCCACCTGGAGCGCGCCGTGGTCCGCTGGATCGCCGAGCTGGTCGGCTTCCCGCACCCGCCCGGCGGCGGCATCCTCACCTCCGGCACCTCGATGGCCACCATCGTCTGCCTGGCCGCCGCCCGGAACCGGGCCGCCCGCAAGGCCGGCCGGGACGTCCGGGAGGACGGCCTGGCCGGGATGCCCCCGCTGGTCGGCTACGTCACCGGCGAGGCGCACAGCTGCGTGCGCAAGGCCGCCGAGCTGCTCGGCCTCGGCTCCAAGCACCTGCGCACCGTCGCCTCCGACGCCGACGGCCACCTCGTCCTGGACGCCCTGGCCGCCGCGATCGCCGAGGACCGGGCGGCCGGGCGGCTGCCCTTCCTGGTGGTCGCCTCCGCGGGCACCGTCGGCACCGGCGCCGTCGACCCGTTCGAGGCGATCGCCGACCTGGCCGAGCGCGAGGGCCTGTGGTTCCACGTCGACGGCGCGTACGGCGCCTTCGGCGTCCTCGACGAGACGATCGCGCACCGCTACGCGGGCATGGAGCGGGCCGACTCGCTCGCCCTCGACCCGCACAAGTGGCTGGGCGTGCCGGTCGACTGCGGCTGCGCGCTGGTGCGCGACGCCGAGGAGCTGCGCGGCACCTTCAGCCTCGTCCCCTCCTACCTGCGCGACGACGCGGCCGGCGACCTGGGCTGGTTCTCCGAGTACGGCACCGAGCAGACCCGCCCGTTCCGCTCGCTGAAGGTCTGGGCGTCCATCGCCCACCGCGGCCGCTCCGGCGTCGCCCGGGACGTCGCGCACTGCACCGCGCAGGCCCGGCAGCTGGGCGAGTGGATCGAGCAGGACCCGGAGCTGGAGCTCGTCGCCCCCGTCGAGACCTCCATCGTCGCCTTCCGGCACCGCCCGGCCGGTCTGGACGAGGCCGGGCTCCAGCAGCTCAACTCCCTGCTCCCGGTGGCCGTCCAGCGCCGCGGCGAGGTGTTCGTCACCGGCGCCGTCTACCGGGGCCGGGAGGTGCTCCGGGCCTGCCTGCTGAACGCCGCCACCACCGAGGCGGACCTGCGGCTGCTGCTGGACGAGGTGAAGTCCGCCGGAGCGGAACTCCTGGACCGGTGCCGTACGTCCAACTGATCGCGGGTGCGGATCAGCGCCGATCCGACGGGGGCCCGCGGAGACATTTACCGTCAGGTCACGGGGGATTCGTGATCGTGAAACAGCGGAGCGCCACCATGCAGGCATGGACAACATGGCGTACACCCACAGCGGAGTCGGCGACGAGCGGCAGGAGCGGCGGCGGAGCCGGGGGCACCGCTGGCGCAAGGAGACGGTCGAGCTCGCGGCGGTCTTCGCCGCCGTCGCGGCGGCCGACCTGGTCGCCAACGTCGTCGTGCACGGCCACGACGGGCCGGTGCTGCTGGTCGCGTCCGCCGCGGCCATGCTCGCCACCGCGCTGTTCCGCGGCTGGCTCGCCCACCGGCACCCGCACGGGCCGCCCGGCCCGGCCGCACCGCCGGGCGGCCCGGCGGTGACCCCCGCCGAGGAGCCGACCGTCCTGTGGCGGCTGCGCACCAGCGTCTCGGACGCCCCCGGCAGCCTGGCCCGGGTGTGCACGGCGCTGGCCGAGCTGCGGGTCAACATCGTCTCCATGCAGGCCCACCCGCTGCCCGACTGCACCGTCGACGAGTTCATCGTCCGCGCCCCCGAGGCGCTGCCCCGCACCGACCTCGCCGCGGCCGTCGCCGCCGGCGGCGGCTGGGACATCTGGACCGACCGCGCCGACGCCCACGAACTCGTGGACGTGCCGCGCCAGGTCCTCGCCCTGGCCACCCGCACCGCCCTCGACGCCGCCGAACTCCCGGTCGCCCTGCGCCAGTTGTTCGGCCGCGCCACCATCCGGCAGTACCCCGGCCGCGGTGACGGCACCCCGGCCGGCCTGGAAGGACACCTGATGCGACTGCCCCTACCGGGCGGCGACCTGCTCGAACTCTCCCGGCCCCACCTCCCGTTCACGCCCACCGAGTTCGCCCGGGCCCGCGCCCTGGTCGAGCTCGACACCGTCCTCGGCCCGCGCGTCCCGGCCGTCGCCGCCCGGATCAGCCACCTGGACGACGAGCTCACCGTCCGCCGCGCCACCCCCGACGACAAGCCCGCCGCCCTGGCCATGCACGCCCGCTGCTCCGCGGAGTCGCTGCGCCGCCGCTACCACGGCCCGGTCCGGGACGCCGACCGCTACCTCGACCACCTGCTCGACCCCCGCCACGGCCAGACCCTCGCCGTCGAGACCTCCGACGGCCGGCTGGTCGCCCTCGCCCACCTGATGTGGGACGACGAGGGTGCGGAGATCGCCCTGCTGGTCGAGGACGCCTGGCAGCGCCGCGGCCTGGGCGTCGACCTGGTCCGCCGGATGGCCGCCCTCGCCCTGGAGGCCGGCGTGCGCACCGTCTACGCGGTCACCACCTCCGCCAACACCGGCCTGATCTCCACCATGCGCCGGCTGTCCGCCCCCCTCGACTACCAGGTCGAGGACGGCACCCTGGTGATCACCGCCCACCTCGCGGAGGCCACCGAGAAGCTCCCCACCCCCTGGCCGACCTCTCACTGAGACAGGGCCCCGCCGGGGGCTCGGGGAACGGCGAGTCCGTGCTGCTGACGGTCGGAGCCCATCGGTGTGTCCGTGCTGCTGCGCGCCCGTGACAGAACCTGAAGCAGCTGCGCCGGGCGGCAGTGCACCGTCAGCGGACCCGGCCCCGCCGTTCCCCGCGCCCCCGGTGGTGTCCCCCTCCTCTGCCGAAGGGCTGAGCTCGCGCAGCAGGTTGTCGCCCCTGCTCAAGTGTGCGGGCGGGAGTCGGTAGGCTGAGCCTGTCCCCGCCGCCCGTGGGCCGTCGAACGGCCCGGGCGGTGCCGCAGCAAGGAGGAACCCCTGAGCATGCCAGGCACCGATTCGGAAGCCCCGCGCGACGCCTCGCTGCCCGCCCGCGCGAAGATCGCCGTGACGGCGGGCAAGATGGCCGCCGCGCTGTCCCAGAAGGCGGGCCGAGGCAGCGGCTCGGTGATCGGCGGCAAGGTCGCGCTCAAGCTCGACCCGGACCTGCTGGCGACCCTCACCGAGCACCTGGACGTGGTCCTGGTCAGCGCCACCAACGGCAAGACCACCACCACCCGGCTGATCGCCGAGGCGCTGCGGGCGGCCGGCCCGGTGGTCTCCAACGCGCTGGGCGCGAACATGCCGGCCGGCATCACCGGCGCGCTGGCCAACAGCACCAGCGCCCGCTTCGGCGTGATCGAGGTGGACGAGAAGTACCTGCCGATGGTCGCCCGGGACACCCGGCCGAAGGCCATAGCGCTGCTGAACCTCTCCCGCGACCAGCTGGACCGCGCGGCGGAGACCCGGATGATGGCCGAGAAGTGGCGCGAGGGTCTCAAGGACACCGACGCGGTGATCATCGCGAACGCGGACGACCCGCTGGTGACCTGGGCCGCCTCGTCCTGCAAGAAGGTGGTCTGGGTGGCCGCCGGGCAGGCGTGGAAGGAGGACGCCTGGTCGTGCCCGTCCTGCGGCGGCGTGATGCAGCGTCCGGGCGACGACTGGTTCTGCGGCGAGTGCGGCTTCCGCCGGCCGAACCCGCACTGGGCGCTCCAGGGCACGCACGTGATCGACCCGCACCGCGGTGCCTGGCCGATCCAGCTCCAGCTGCCGGGCCGCGCCAACCTGGCGAACGCCACTAGTTCGGCCGCCGTCGCGGCGGTCTTCGGGGTGGCCCCGCAGGTCGCGCTGCAGCGGATGCAGTCGGTGGCCGCGGTCGCGGGCCGCTACGACGTGGTGCAGTACCGCGGCCGGGACATCCGGCTGCTGCTGGCGAAGAACCCGGCCGGCTGGCTGGAGACCTTCTCGCTGATCGACGGGCCGCCCGCGCCGGTGGTCCTCTCGGTGAACGCGATGGACGCCGACGGCACCGACACCTCCTGGCTGTGGGACGTCGACTACGAGCGCCTGTCCGGGCACCCGATCTTCGTGATGGGCCAGCGCAAGCTGGACCTCGCGGTCCGCCTGGAGGTCGCCAACCTGCAGTTCCAGGTGGTCGACTCGCTGGCCCAGGCGGTGGACGCCGCCCCGGCCGGCCGGATCGAGGCCATCGCCAACTACACCGCCTTCCAGCAGCTGCGCAAGGCCGTGGTGGCCTGATGAGCGACCAGTACTACGACGGGCAGCAGTACGGCGACCCGCAGCAGCAGTACGGCCGACAGCCGTACGGGCAGCCCCAGTACGGCGACCCGCAGCAGCCGTACGAGCAGCAGCACCAGCAGTACGAGCCGTACGAGCAGCAGCAGCCCCGGCAGCACCAGCAGTACGAGCAGCAGCAGGCGTACGGCGACCCGCAGCACCAGCAGTACGGCGGGGACGCTCCGCAGCGGCCCGCGCCCCAGCAGCAGTTCGGGAGGTCTTCGAGGATGAGCGAGAGCAGCCTGCGGGTGGTCTGGGTGTACCCGGACCTGCTGTCGACGTACGGCGACCGCGGCAACGCGCTGGTGGTGGAGCGGCGGGCGCGGCAGCGCGGCCTCGGGGTGCAGCGGATCGACGTGCGCTCCGACCAGTCGGTGCCGACCAGTGGCGACATCTACCTGATCGGCGGCGGTGAGGACCGTCCGCAGCGGCTGGCGGCGGAGCGGCTGCGCAACGACGGCGGGCTGGTCCGGGCGGCCGAGAACGGCGCGATCATCTTCTCGGTCTGCGCGGGCTTCCAGATCCTGGGCCACGAGTTCATCAACGACCTGGGCGAGCGCGAGCCGGGCCTGGGGCTGCTGGACGTGTGGACCGTCCGCGGCGAGGGTTCGCGCTGCGTCGGCGACGTGCTGGCGGACGTGAGCCCGCAGCTGAACCTGCCGCAGCTGACCGGTTTCGAGAACCACCAGGGCGTCACCCACCTCGGCGAGGGCGTCAGCCCGTTCGCCACCGTGCAGGTCGGCCGGGGCAACGGCACCGGCGACGGCACCGAGGGCGCCTGGCGCGACACGGTGTTCGGCACCTACCTGCACGGCCCGGTGATGGCCCGCAACCCCGCCGTCGCCGACCTGCTGATCAAGCTGGCGCTGGACGTGAACGCGCTGCCGCCGGCCGACACCACGTGGTACGACGCGCTGCGCGAGGAGCGGATCGCCGCGGCCCGTCCCGCGTAGCCGCCGCAGCGGCCCCGCCGCGCGTTCACCCGCGCGTAAGCCGAGGTCACGGTGGTGGACGGCTGACCGCCATGTGGTCAGCCGTCCCGCCGCCGGACGACTTCGTAGGAGAATATGGAGAGCCCGGACGCAACACCCTCCTCGGCGGTCGGGTCGCAGTTACGCGTGGTGCGTCGAGGAAGCCGCCCCCGCGTCGGTTTCGGCTCGGCCGGACGCAGGAACCGTATGCTGTGCAGCAGGTCAGTTTCGGGCGGTATGCCCGATTCCCACCCACCAGTCCGGCCGTCCGATCCTGCTCGGGAGTTGGCAAAGCAATGCGTATTGGTGTCCTGACCAGCGGCGGTGACTGTCCCGGCCTGAACGCCGTCATCCGTTCCGTGGTCCACCGGGGGGTGGTCGACCACGGCGACGAGATCATCGGCTTCGAGGACGGCTGGCGCGGTCTTCTGGAGGGCGTGCACCGTCCGCTGACGCTCGACTCGGTGAGCGGCATCCTCGCCCAGGGCGGCACGATCCTGGGCTCGTCCCGGGTGCAGCCCAGCCACCTGCGCGACGGCGTCGAGCGCGCCAAGCAGTACTGTGCGGACCTGGGCATCGACGCGGTCATCCCGATCGGCGGCGAGGGCACCCTGAAGGCCGCGAAGCTGATGAGCGACGCGGGCCTGCCGGTGGTCGGCGTGCCGAAGACCATCGACAACGACATCGCCTGCACCGACGTCACCTTCGGCTTCGACACCGCCGTCTCGGTGGCCACCGAGGCGCTGGACCGGCTGAAGACCACCGCCGAGTCGCACCAGCGCGTCATGGTGGTCGAGGTGATGGGCCGGCACACCGGCTGGATCGCGCTGAACGCGGGCATGGCGGCCGGTGCGCACGCCATCGTGGTGCCGGAGCGCCCGTTCCACATCGACAAGCTGACCGAGGTCGTGCGCGAACGCTTCGACCGGCAGAAGAAGTTCGCGATCGTGGTCTGCGCCGAGGGCGCGAAGCCCGAGCCCGGCACCATGCCGTGGGAGGAGGGCACCAAGGACATGTACGGCCACGAGCGGTTCACCGGCATCGCCACCCAGCTCTCCCGCGAGCTGGAGCACCGCCTCGGCAAGGAGGCCCGCCCGGTCATCCTCGGCCACACCCAGCGCGGCGGCACCCCGACCGCGTACGACCGCGTCCTGGCGACCCGCTTCGGCTGGCACGCGGTGGAGGCCGCCCACAAGGGCGCGTTCGGCCACATCACGGCGCTCCAGGGCACCGAGATCAAGCTGGTGCCGCTGGGCGAGGCCGTCGCCGAGCTGAAGACCGTTCCGGCGGAGCGCTACAAGGAGGCCGAGACCGTCATCTGACGGCCCGGCACCCCGGGGGCGCGTCGCGGTCCGCCGCCCGCGCCCCCGGCGATAGCCTCACCGCATGGAGATCCTCGCCTACGGCGTCCAAGCAGACGAACAGCCGCTCCTGGAGGAGGCCTTCGCGGGCCGCCACTCCCTGCGCACCCTGGCCGTGTTCCTCAACCGCGACACCGCCCCGCTCGCCGCCGGCTACCCGGCCGTCAGCACCAGCGTCAACGACGAGCTCGACGCCGGAACGCTCGCCGTCCTCGCCGCGGGCGGCACCGAGGTGATCGCCCAGCGCTCCACCGGCTTCAACAACATCGACCTCGACGCCGCCGCCGGGCTCGGCCTCACCATCGCGCGGGTCTCCTACTACAGCCCCTACGCGGTCGCCGAACACGCCTGGACCCTCGCCCTGGCGGTCAACCGCCGGCTCACCCGGGCCGCCGGCCGCTCCCGCGAGTTCGACTTCCGCCTCGACGGCCTGCTCGGCCGCGACATCCACGGCATGACCGTCGGCGTCATCGGCACCGGCAAGATCGGCGAGTGCTTCGCCCGGATCGCCGCCGGGTTCGGCACCCACCTCCTCGGCTGGGACATCGCGGAGAACCCCGCCTGCCGGGAGCTCGGCATGACCTACACCGAGCTCCCCGAGCTGCTCTCCCGGTCCGACCTGATCAGCCTGCACGTCCCGCTGCTGCCGTCCACCCACCACCTGATCGACACCGCCGCGCTCGCCCGGATGAAGGACGACGCGATCCTGGTCAACTCCAGCCGCGGCGGCCTCGTCGACAGCGCGGCCCTGGTCGAGGCGCTGCGCGCCGGGCGCCTCTCCGGCGTCGGCCTCGACGTCTACGAGGAGGAGACCGGCGTCTTCTTCACCGACCAGTCCATCCAGGGCATCACCGACGACACCCTGGCCCGGCTGGTCACCTTCCCCCAGGTCCTCGTCACCAGCCACCAGGCGTACTACACCCGCACCGCCGTGGGCCAGATCATCGACACCACCGTCCGCAACATCGACGACTACGCGGCGGGCCGCACCAACGAGAACACCCTGGTGCCGAAGGGCTGACCCGCCGGACCCGCCCGGAGCCCCTCGGCAGGCGGGAGCCCCGACGGGCGGGGGCGCCCGGGATGCTGCGGGCGGGGCCGGGGGGCTGCGGGCGGGGGCGCCCGGGGGGCGGGGGTAAGCGGCGCTTAGGCTGGGGCCCGAACGAAACCGGACCAAACCGGACCGGGCCACACCGGGCCGGACCTGGCCGCCGCTCGCGCGGCCCGGTCGGCATGGACGAAAGCGGGGCCGCCCGATGGGCGACGGCATGACGGGGATGCACCACCACGGAGGCGGACCGCTCCCCCCCTTCTCCTTCTCCCGCGCCCTGGAGTGGTCGCCCGACTGGCCCTACCTGGTGTTCTGCGCGCTCGCCCTCGGCCTGTACCTGGCGGGGGCCGTCCGGCTGTGGCGGCGCGGCGACAGGTGGCCGGTCGGCCGGGTGATCGCCTGGACGGCCGGCGTCGGCACGGTGCTGCTGGTCACCAACACCGGCCTGAACGACTACGGCATGGTGCTGTTCAGCGCCCACATGATGCAGCACATGGTGCTGTCCATGCTCTCCCCGATCCTGCTGCTGCTGGGCGGCCCGATCACCCTCGCGCTGCGCGCCCTGCGCCCGGCCCGCAAGGGCAGCGGCCGGGGCCCGCGCGAACTGCTGGTCGCCCTGCTGCACTCCACCTACGTGCGGATCGTCTCGCACCCGGCGTTCACCATCCCGGCGTTCATCGCCAGCCTGTACGTGCTGTACTTCACGCCGCTGTTCGACTTCCTGATGCAGTACCGGATCGGGCACCTGGCGATGATGCTGCACTTCCTCGCCGTCGGCATGCTGTTCTTCTGGCCGATCATGGGCGTCGACCCGGGCCCGCACCGGCCCGGCTTCGTGATGCGGATCATCGAGCTGTTCATGGGCATGCCGTTCCACGCGTTCTTCGGCGTCGCGGTGATGATGGCCTCCGGGCAGCTGGTGTCCACCTTCTCCGCCGCGACGGCGCCCGCCGGGACGAACCTGCACGACGACCAGCAGCTGGCCGGCGGCATCACCTGGGCGTTCGGCGAGATCCCCACCGCGATCGTGCTGATCGCGCTCACCCTGCAGTGGGCGAAGTCCGAGGAGCGGCAGGCCCGCCGCCGCGACCGGGCCGCGGACCGGGACGGCGACGCCGAGTTGGAGGCGTACAACCGGTACCTGGCCTCGCTGGACAAGTCCGCCAACCGCGCCGCCGGGTAGTCCCCGCCCCGCACGGCACCGCGAACCGCCCGGAACGGCTTCCCGTTCCGGGCGGTTCGCGCATCGGAGCCCGGCCCGGGAACGGTCGGTCCGGGGCCGGTCGGTCCGGGGCCGGTCGGTCCGGGGCCGGTCGGCCCGGGAACGGTCGGTCCGGGGCCGGTCGGTCCGGGGCCGGTCGGCCCGGGAACGGTCGGTCCGGGAACGGTCAGCCGATGCCCTGGCGGTCGGGGGTGAGGGCGAAGAGGCGGTTGTCCTCGTCGTGGACGGCGGCGGCGACGGCGCGCTCCAGCAGCCGGCGCTGGAGCAGCAGCGGGGGGCGGCGCGCTTCGGGGGTGATCCGCAGCAGGTCGTCGAGGGCGGCGGCGAGGCGGCGGGTGACCTGGGGCTGGGTGGCGGCGCAGATCCGGATCTCGGTGAACGCCAGGTCCACGGTGGCCGCCCAGCCCGGTACCGGCTGGACCAGCCGGACCGCGCCGTCCTTGTCCCGGTGACGCAGTTCGCCGAGGTGGACGGGGGCGAGGACGGCGAGCAGCTGGTGGATCCGGTCGACGGCCTGCACGGCGGTGGTGGGGTCGTTGACGGCCGGGGAGAGGGCGCGGACGGCGATGTCGACGAGCTGGCGGAAGCCGAAGCAGAGGTCCTGGTGCATGGTGCGGTCGACGCCGACGTTCAGCGCGGTGGTGATCCGGCGCGGCCGGGGCGGAGTGCCGCCGACCACGACCACGGTCGGGGTGCCGGGCGCGATGAAGTCGCCGATCCGGGGCACCTGGTGGAGCACGGTGCCGTGCCGCCGGGCGACCCGGATCAGCCAGCGGATGTTGACGTCGCGCAGGACGCCGCCGCGGCCCTCGTGCAGCAGCACCCGGCCCGGCGGGACGGCGCCGGGGGTCGGGCCGACCTCGGGGGCCAGCCAGCGGTAGTCCTGGAGCACCTGGAGGGACTCCCGGGTGACCCGGTCGATCACGTGCGGCACCCGCAGCAGGCGCATCGTGGCCTGCACGTACAGCACGAACAGGGCCAGGCTGAGCATCACCATGGCGAGCGCGACGATCGTGGAGACGATCGGGACGGAGACCGCGCGGGACGGGTCGGTGGTGTCGTCGTAGCCGAGTTGGACGAGCAGGGTGTAGACGAAGGTGGCCAGGCAGGTGGCGAAGGTGGCCTTGATCAGGCGGCTGCGCACGTACAGGCGCAGCACCCGGGGGCTGAACTGGCTGGCGGCCATCTGCAGCGAGACCAGCGAGATGGAGAACACCACGCCGATGAAGGTCAGCATCGCGGAGCTGACGGTGGAGACCACGCTCTTGGCGGCCGAGCTGAACGACAGCAGGGTGTCGGCGGTCTGCGCGGCGGAGGCCTCGGCGAAGATCTCCCGGTCCAGCAGGTCGGTCAGCCCGGCCAGCAGCACCGCTCCGACGCAGGTCAGCAGCGGGGCGAACCAGAACGCCTCGCGCAGGTGCTCGCGCAGCGGCGACAGGGCCCGGTAGCGCGGTCGGCGGCGCTTGCCGCCCTGCTGCGCGCCCGGTCGCGCTCCGTTCCACCGGGGGCCGCGCCGCCCGCCGCCCGGCTCCCCGTCCCGCCCGCCGTCCGGTTCCCCGTCCGGCCCGCCGGGCTGTCCACCGCCCTGGCCGCCGCCCTGACCGCTGCTCATCGGGCCAGGCTAGCGGCGGGCGGGGGCGGTGCCCGGGAGGGACGCGGAGGCGTCGGAGGGTCTTTCCCGGCGGATGCGGTGATCCGGAAAGGGGTAGGTCGCACGGGAGCGGACGGCGGTCGGCCGGCCGTGGCGGAGAGGAGCGGACGTGGACGCCGAAGTGCAGAAGGCCGTCACCGGACTGGACGAGGCGCGGGACAGGCTCCGCGAGGAGGTGACCGCCCCGTTGCGGGCCGCCCGGAGCCGGTTCCCGGAGGCGGACGAGCACCACCTGCTGGGGTCGCTGGCGGCCCTGGTGGAGTCGCTCCAGGAGCTGGCGGCCGTCGCCGTCGAGCGCCGGAGCACCCACAGCACCAGTTGGCCCGCGGAGTCGGCGCGCGTCCACCTCGACGACGCGGCGGCCCTGCTGCGCGAGGCCGAGCAGCGGGCCAAGCGGAACGCCTGACGCCGCCGGGCCGGTCAACGGGTGGTGTGCGCACCGCCGTTGACGTGCAGGGTCTGGCCGGTGAGGTGGCGGGCCCCGGGCGAGGCGAGGAAGTGCGCGGTGGCGGCGATGTCCTCGACGGTGCCGGGGCGGCCGTCGTGGGTCTCCTCGATCAGGGCGCGGCGGCGCTCCTCGGGGAGGGCCCCGCCGAAGAAGCCGGTGCCCTCGACGTAGCCCGCCGCGATGACGTTGCAGCTGACCCCGCGGGGCGCCAACTCGGCCGACAGCGCGGCGTTCCAGGCCGCGAGGGCGGCCTTGGCGGCCCCGTACGCGCCGCCGCGCCGCTCGGCGCCGATCGAGCCCAGGCTGATCACCGTGCCGCCCGGGGCCAGGGCGGGGCGCACGGCCTCGGTGGTGAGGACGGCGCCGAGCAGGTTCTGCGCGAGGCTGGCCTGCCAGGCGGCGAGCAGGTCGCCGAGCGGGGTGCCGGTGGCGGGCCCGGCGGGCAGGCCGCCGGCGGCGTTGACCAGCACGTCCAGCGTCCGGAAGCGGGCGGCCAGGGCGGCGGTGGCCACCGGGTCGGTCGCGTCGCAGACCACCCCGTGCGCGCCGAGCTCCCGCGCGACCCGCTCCACCGGCTCCGCCCGCCGCCCGGTCAGGTGCACCTCGGCCCCGTCGGCGGCGAACCGGGCGGCGACGGCGCGGCCGATGCCGCTGGTTCCTCCGGTGACGAGCACGGTACGGGTCACTGCGTCCTCCTGCGGCTGCGACTGCTACGTTTAGCACTAAACATAGCTCAGGAGCGGCAGGAGGCAAGCCCATGGCCGAGCCCACCGAGGGGGCCGGGAGCGGGGACGGGAGCGGGAGCGGGGGGCGGGTGTCGGACAGCCCGGCCAGCCCGGACAGCCGTTCGGCGGCGGCGATCGCGGCCGCGTGGCAGCGGGAGCGGCCGGGTACGCCCACCGACTCGATCGAGATCGTCACGCCGGTCTGGCAGCTCGCCAAGCTCTTCGCCGACGACCGCAACCGGGTGCTGCGCGCGGCCGGGATCGACGCGGCGACGCTCGACCTGCTGGCGGTGCTGCGCCGCGCCGGTGCGCCGTACGAGCTGACGACGCGGGAGCTGACCCGGCGGACGCTGGTCACCGCCGGGGCGATCTCGCAGCGGGTGGCCCGGGCGGAGCGGGAGGGCCTGGTGCGCCGCTCCCCCGACCCGGCCGGCGCGCGGGCGGTGCTGGTCACGCTGACGCCGGACGGGCACGCGCTGATCGAGCGCTCGGTGGACGCCGTGCTGGGCCGGGAGGCCGAACTCGTCACCGGGCTCTCCCCCACCGAGCGCACCGCGCTCGCCGGACTGCTCGACCGCCTGCTCGCCGACCTGCGCGGGCGGATCGGCCCCGCCGACTAGTGCTCTGACCGAGTAGGTTCGCCGGGTTGGCGCTGGCGGACCTTCGGCCGGTTGGATGTCGCGAGACGTTCAACTCGGAGGGGCGCGATGGCAGAGCCGGTCAGGGTCCGAAGGCTCACGGGCCACGAGGGCCAGCAGTTACAGAGGATCGTGCGCCGGGGCAGCACCAGCTCGGTGCGCTACCGGCGGGCGATGATGTTGCTGGCCTCGGCCGGCGGCAACCGGATCCCGGTGATCGCCCAGCTCGCGCAGGCCGACGAGGGCACGGTGCGGGGTGTCATCCACCGGTTCAACGAGATCGGCCCGGCCTGCCTGGACCCTCGGTGGGCGGGAGGCCGTCCCCGCCTGATCAGCACTGACGACGAGGACTTCGTCGTCCAGACAGTCACCACCCGCCCGGCCAAACTCGGCCAGCCCTTCACCCGCTGGTCCATCCGCAAACTGCTCGCCTACCTGCGACGCGTCCACGGCCGGGTGATACGCATCGGCCGCGAGGCCCTGCGCTGCCTGCTCGCCCGTCGCGGCGTCACCTTCCAGCGCACCAAGACCTGGAAGGAGTCCACCGACCCCGACTACGACGCCGAGCTCGACCGGATCGAGCACGTCCTGGAGCACTTCCCCGACCGCACATTCGCGTTCGACGAGTCCGGACCGCTCGGCATCCGCCCCACCACGGGCAACTGCTGGGCCGAACAGGGCAGGCCCGACCGGCTGCCGGCGACCTACAAACGAACTCACGGCGTGACCTACTTCCACGGCTGCTACTCCATCGGCGACGACACCCTGTGGGGCGTCAACCGGCGCCGCAAGGGCACCACGAACACCCTGGCCGCGCTCAAGTCGATCCGTGCTGCCCGCCCGGACGGCACCCCGCTCTACGTGATCCTGGACAACCTCTCCGCCCACAACGGAAAGAAGATCCTGCGCTGGGCGAAGAACAACAACGCCCACCTGTGCTTCACCCCGACGAACGCATCCTGGGCGAACCCGATCGAGGCGCACTTCGGCCCACTGCGGCAGTTCACCCTTGCCGGCTCCAACCACCCGAACCACCCGGTCCAGACTCGCGCCCTGCACGCATACCTGCGCTGGCGCAACGCCAACGCCCGCCACCCCGACGTCCTGACCGCCCAACGCCGCGAACGCGCCCGTATCCGCAGTGAGAAGGGACTCCGCCGGGGTGGACGGCCTGTCAATGAGGCTGCGTGATCTCGGGCCTCAATGATCAAGGCCCAGTGCATCCGGGATGCCCCGGATCCAGGCGGCCCGGCTCGGTTCTTCTGCGGCAACGCGCTCCAGCCCCTCGATGAACCGCTGGTGCTCGCCCGCGTCCATCCTGCCCAGCTCGTAGGCCATCTCTTCCAGAGTGCTCAGCGCCACATGAGAGTCATGCCCCCCTGTGACGAGGTCCTCCAAGGTCGCCATCGCCGCCAGAAGGGCCCTGACTACTTCGTCTCCCTGAGCCACAGCTTCGCCCTCTTCAACGCGAGTGATCACGAGGCGATGCTGCCACCCGCGCAGGCGTCCAGGCCACCATCAGTGCCATAGCTCCACGACCGCTCACCCCGCTCGATCCCACAACACCCAACACCGTGAACGTTGTCGGTCAGAGCACTAGGCCCTCCGGGCGGGGAGTTCGGGCCGGGAGTTGGGGCGGGAGTTGGGGCGGTGCGTGGGCGTGATGCGTGCAGCCGATCCGGCCGGGGGTGGGGGTGGGGCGGGGTCAGGGGCCGACCGGGAGGACGGTGCCGCCGGTGAGGCGGAGCAACTCCTCGGCGGTGGTGGGGAAGACCGTGTGCGGAGTCCCGGCGGCGGCCCAGACCCGGGGGTAGTCGGCGAGGGCCTGGTCGACGACGGTGGGCAGCGAGCGGGGGTGGCCGGTGGGAGCGACGCCGCCGATGACCTGGCCGGTGGCCTCCCGGACCTGCTCGGGGGTGGCCCGGCGCAGCGGACCGCGCCCCCAGCGGGCGGCGAGGGCGGCGGTGTCGACGCGGTGGCGCCCGCTGGTGAGGACGAGCACGGGCTCGCCGTCGGAGACGAACACCAGGCTGTTGGCGATGGCGCCGATCTCGCAACCGAGCGCGGCGGCGGCCTCGGCCGCGGTGCGGGTGGAGTCGGCGAGTTGGCGCACCTCGCCCGGAATCCCGGCGGCCGCCAGCGCGGCGGCGACCCGGGCGCTGCGGGCGTGGAGGGGGGTGGCGATGGTCACTGGGTCCACGGGGGCTCCTCGGAGTGCCTGGCGTTCCACATACAGAACGTTCCGTATGTGGAACGATAGACCCCATGAGAGCAGCGGATCAACCGACTTCGCCGGGTGCAGCGGCAGCGAGCACGGCGGCGACGGGTGCAGCGGTGGCGGGCACAGCGCCGACGGCGAGGGATGCGGCGGCAGCGAGCGCGGCAGTGAATGCAGCAATGGCGGATGCGGCGATGGCGAGCAAGGCAGTGACAGGTGCAGCGGCGGCGGGCACGGTGGCGACGAGCCCGGCGGCGACGGGTGCGGCGGCAGTGAGCGCGGCTTCGGTGGTGGTCTCGGCGAGTGCCGAGCTCTCGGCGCGGATCGGGCTGCGGCTGCGTGAGTTGCGTGCGGCGCGGGGGCTCTCGCTCTCGGAGCTGGCCCGGCGTTCGGGTGTCGGCAAGGCCACCCTGTCGGGGCTGGAGTCGGGTTCGCGCAATCCGACGTTGGAGACGCTGTACGCGTTGACCACCGCGCTGGGCCTGCCGCTGAGTGCCGCGTTGCAGGCGCCCGAGCAGGCCGTCCGGGAGGCCGCGACGGGGCGGGCGCTCGGCCCGGAGGTGTCCGGGCGGGTGCTGGACGCGGTGCTGCTGGAGCGGTTCGAGGACGCGGCGGCGGTGTCGGAGACCTACCGGATCCGGATCCGGCCGGGCGGGGTGCGGCGTTCGGCGGCGCACCCGCCGGGGACGGTGGAGCACCTGGTCGTCCTGTCGGGCACCGCGCTGGTCGGCACCGAGGAGTCACCCGTCGCGGTCGCCCCGGGCGGGCACCACACCTGGGCGGCGGACGTCCCGCACCGCTACGAGGCGCTGGAGCGGGACGTCGAGGCGGTGCTGGTGGTGCGCCACCCGCACGGGTGAGCGCGCCGCGGGTGGCGGTCCGTCAGTCGATCGGCACCCGCGACCGGATCACCCGCGCGTAGACGGTGTCGGAGGCCCGGTCGTACCAGGCGGCGCAGCTCTCGGCGTTCGATGTCGCGCGGTACTCGGGGTCTCCTCCCAGGCCGCGTCGGCGGGGCGGACGGGCTGGAACAGCGTCCGGACGGCTGGTGGCCGCGCTTCGACACCGAGGTGACGGTCGGCTCGCTGGCTCCGTCGGCCGCCCGCGACCACGGGGACGGCTGGGACGACTGGGCCGCGCCGACCTGCCCGACCCTGCTGGTGCTCGGCGGGAACGGCATCGTCCCGGCCGCCGGGACGGACCGGATGCCGGCGCTGCGCCCGGAGGTCCGCGCGGTCATCCTGCCGGGTGCCGGTCATGACGTGCACCTGGAGCGCCCGGCCGAACTGCACTGCCTGATCGCCGAGTTGCTGCACGACCTGGACGCCGGGACGCTCCGAGCGGGCGGGTTGCCCGAGGTGGGCGGCGGCTCTCACGCGGTGAGCGTCAGCGTCCCCTGCGGGAAGCGTTCGCCCGGGGCGGGGGCGCGCAGGGTGCGGGCGGTCTCGGTGAAACCGGCCGCGCGGAAGAGTGCGGCGAGGGTGTCGACCGGCCAGCGGTGGGCGGTGGTGACCTTGTGGTCGAAGGGGACCGGGCGGTCGGTGTCGCCCAGTTCGGGATCGGCGGCGAAGAAGCCGGTGTGGAGCTGTCCGCCCGGGGCCAGGACGCGGTGCAACTCGGCGAGTGCGGCGGGGAGTTCGGCAGGCGGGAAGTGGATCAGCGAGTAGCGGGCGAGGATCGCGCCGAGGCTGCCGTCGGCGAGCGGGAGCGCCGTCAACGAGCCCTGCACGAACGGCCGTTCGGGGTGGGCGAGGCGGGCCTGCGCGAGCATGCCGGCCGACAGGTCGAGGCCCAGGGCGCGGACGCCGAGCCCGGCGAGCAGTTCGGTCGCCTCCCCCGGCCCGCAGCCGAGGTCGCCCACCGGCAGCCCGCGCTCCGCCACCGCGGGCGTACCGGCCAGCCGCCGGATGGCCGCCAAGTCGTCCTCCCGGCCGCCGAGTTCACCGCGGAACAGGTTGGCGTACAGCTCGGCCACCCCGTCGTACGCCTGCCCGACCCCGCTGTTCGCCGCCATCCGCCGCGCCTCTCCCACCCGCTCGTTCCGTCCGCGCTCCGGTCCGCGCTCCGGTCGCACGGGGGCTCCCGGGGGCGCCCAGCCTAGCGGCGGGGCGGCGGGGAGAAACCTGTTGCGGGTGGGGGCGGCGGGGTGTCTAGACTCGGGGCGTGGCCGTCGTAGCGATCTCTCGCCGATTTACCGGCCCCCCGGCTCCCGATGGGTGCCGCAGGGGGCGGGTTCCGTCGCGCCGGTAGCGAGTTCGGCAGCACGGGTCGGCCCCGGCGGCGGGTCGTGCCCAGGGGCCGGGGGGTGTGGTGTCCCCCTCTCCGTCCCGTTTCTTCCGCCGTTGGCCCGGAGGCCGCCATGTCCGACACCCCTGCCCGCACCGCCGTCCGTCCCCTCTCCCCCGAGCAGCTCGCCCGCGATCTCGCCGTCCGTGACCTGACCGACCCGGCCGCCGGGCCGCACGCCCTGCAACTGCTCGTCGACCGGGCGGTGGCGGCGCTGGCCGGGCGGTGGGACTGCCCGGTGCGGGTGCACCGGGGCGAACGGGTGGTGACCGTCGCCGACAACTACGACCACCTCAACTACCGTGCGGACGACGTCACTCGGGACGCCCGCTACACCCGGTACGTCGACGGCCGGCGGATGCTGCGCAGCCACTCCAGCGCGCTGGTGCCGGGGGCGCTGCGGGGCCTCGCCGCGCGGGCCGCGGACGGGGAGGCCCCGGAGAGCGTGCTGCTGGTCTGCCCCGGCCTGGTGTACCGGCGCGACAGCATCGACCGGCTGCACAGCGGCACCCCGCACCAGCTGGACCTGTGGTACCTGACCCGGCGCCCGACACCGACCGGTCCGGAGGACCTGACGGGGATGATCGCCGCGCTCGCGGAGGCGCTGCTGCCGGGGGCCGGGTACCGCACCGAGGAGCGCGTCCACCCGTACACCCTGGCGGGGCGTCAACTGGACGTCGCGGCGGGCGGGAGCGGCGAGGACAGCGGGGGCGACGGGGGCGGCGGCGAGTGGGTGGAGATCGCCGAGTGCGGGCTCGCGCACCCCGAGGTGCTGGCCGGGGCCGGGCTGGGGCCGGAGTGGAGCGGGCTGGCGCTCGGCATGGGCCTGGACCGGGTGCTGATGCTGCTCAAGGGCGTCCCGGACATCCGGCTGCTGCGCTCCACCGCCCCGGCCGTCGCCGCCCAGCTCACCGACCTGGCCCCGTACCGGCCGGTCTCGGCGCTTCCGGCGGTCCGCCGGGACCTGTCCGTCGCGGTGGACGGCGCCGACCTGGCGGAGGACCTCGGCGACCGCGTCCGGGACGCCCTCGGCGCGGACGCGGACTGCGTGGAGACGGTCGAGATCCTCTCCGCCACCCCCTGCCACCTGCTCCCCCCGCAGGCGCTGGCCCGGCTCGGCGCCCGCCCGGACCAGCAGAACCTGCTGGTCAAGGTGGTCCTGCGGGACCTGCACCGCACCCTCACGGACGCGGACGCGAACGCGCTGCGCGACCGGGTCTACGCCGCCCTGCACCAGGGCACCGTCCACCAGTGGGCCACCGCCGTTCCGGAGGGCGGCGCTCAGCCCCGGTAGGGGACGGGGCTGAGCTCCGACAGGACGGACGGTGCTCAGCTCCGGCGGAGCGGGCGCGGCCGGTGCGCGGGGCAGGCGCCCGGCGCACGGGCGCGCGGTCGCATCAGCCGGGCGTGCGCGGGGAATCCAGCCGTTGACCGCACTCGCCGGCAGCGGCCCGTTCCGCCGCCGTCCGCACCGAGGAGGGCCACGTGGCACCGCAGAAAGCGCCGTCCGGCAAGCCGACCGGGATCGGCGGCGCGCCCCCGCCACCACCCGGGCCGGCCAACCCGCCTCCCCCGCACGGGAAGTGAGCCGACCGCCGGGTCACCGGCCGTAGCGGGCCACGCGCTCCCGGAGGGCGGCCTTGGCCTGCGGCCACTCGTCGTCGGTGATCGAGAAGATCGCGGCGTCCCGCAGCAGGCCGTCCTCGCCGGGGGCCCAGGAGCGCGACCACTTGCGCAGGACGCCCTCGAAGCGGGCGCCGACGGAGGCGATGGCGGCGCGGGAGCGCTCGTTGCGGGCGTCGGTCTTGAGGTCGACCCGGCGGACGTTCCACTGCTCGAAGGCGTGCTGGAACAGCAGCAGCTTGGACTCCGCGTTGATGCCGGTGCCCTGGGCGGACGCGGCCAGCCAGCTGAAGCCGATCTCGACGGCGTACAGGACGTCGCTGTCCGGCAGGGTGCGCGGTTCCCAGAAGGCGGTCGCGCCGACGGCCCGGCCGGTGGCCAGCGAGATCTGCGCGTACGGGGCGAGCCGGCCGGTGGCGAGCCGGACGTACTGGGCGTCGATGTAGTCGGTGACGGCGTCCGGCTCCGGCACCCAGGTGAAGCCGTAGCTGTCCCGGCTCTCCCCCGCCGCCCGCGCCAGCTCCTCGGCGTGCCGGTGCTCCAGCGGCTCCAGCCGCACCAGGCCGCCCTCCAGCGCCGGGCCCTCCAGTCGGTACGCCACGCCCGTCCCACCCCGTCTGCCGTGCGGCCGCCCCCGTCCGTGCCCGGGCGCGCCCGCGGTGATCGCTGGTAGCAGCGAACCGGGTGCGCCGATGCGGCGTCAACGGAGTTTCGCCCCACGGAGTTTCACCCCAAGGGGTTTCGCCCCACGGAGTTTCTCCCCGTGGACGCCGGGGTGGCGCCCTCCCCGTGGACGCCGGGGCCCGGCACTCGGCGGACGCCGGGCTCCGGCGCTCAGCCGGTGGCGCCGAGCAGGGCGCGGACGGCGGCGCGGACGCGGGTGTCGGTGGCGGCCTGGTCGGCGGTGTCGAGCTTGCCGTCCAGGTGGAGGAAGGCCAGGCCGTGGACCAGGCCCCAGACGGCGGTGGACATCGGCCCGGGGTCGGCGCCGGGGAAGGCGTCGCGGACGATCGCGTGCACGTAGTCCCACATCGCGGCGGTCGCGGCGGCGCGCTCCGGGTCGGCCGGGTCGCAGGGCTCGGCGAACATCACCCGGAACAGCGCGGGCCGGTCGACCGCGAAGCGGACGTAGGCGGCGGCGACCGAGGCCAGGGCGTCCGGGTCCCGGGGGGCGGGGTGGGTGGCGGCGAGCTGGGCGGCGAGGGCGCGGTAGCCCTGGGCGGCGACGGCGGAGAGCAGCGCGTCGCGGTCGGCGAAGTGGCGGTAGGGCGCGGTGGCCGAGACCCCGGCCCGGCGGGCGACGGCGCGCAGCGAGAGGGCGGCGCTGCCGTCCTGCTCCAGGAGGTCGTGCGCGGCGCGCAGGCAAGCGGCGCGCAGGTCGCCGTGGTGGTAGGGGCCGGTCTGTGGTGGCATGCGTCACGCTCCCTGATGTTTGCACCGCTCACATCGTCCGCCTAGGGTGAGCGATGTGAGTGCTGTAAACATTCTAGTCGAGGACGAGGAGGGCCCCCGATGACGGACGGCCTGTTCACCCCGCTGCGCCTGGCCTCGGGCGCCGTGCTGCCCAACCGGATCGCCAAGGCCGCGATGGAGGAGAACCTGGCCGGCCCCGGCCAGCTCCCCGACCGGCGGCTGTTCGACCTCTACCGCGCCTGGTCGTCCGGCGGCAGCGGGCTGCTGATCACCGGCAACGTGATGGTGCACGCCGAGGCGCTCACCGGCCCCGGCGGCGTGGTGCTGGACGCCGCGGCGCCGCTGGAGCCGTTCGCCGAGTGGGCCCGGGCCGCCAAGTCCGGCGGCAGCGCGGTGTGGATGCAGGTCAACCACCCGGGACGCCAGGTTCCGTCCGGGCTCCCGGGCGTGGTGTGGGGCCCCACCGACCGGGGCGTGGACCTCGGCCGGCACAGCGGGCGCTTCGGCCGCCCCACCGCCATGACGCCCGAGCAGATCGGCGCCACCGTCGAGCGCTTCGCCACCACCGCCCGGCGCGCCGCCGAGGCCGGGTTCGACGGGGTGGAGGTCCACGCCGCGCACGGCTACCTGCTCTCGCAGTTCCTCTCCCCGCTGGTCAACACCCGCACCGACGCCTGGGGCGGCTCCCCCGCCCGCCGCGCCGGGCTGCTGCTGGACGTGGTGCGCGCCGTGCGGGCCGCCGTCCCGACCGGTTTCGCCGTCGCGGTCAAGCTCAACTCGGCGGACTTCCAGCGCGGCGGCTTCGACACCGAGGACGCCCGCGAGGTGATCGCGCTGCTCGCCCCGCTCGGCGTCGACCTGGTCGAGCTCTCCGGCGGCAGCTACGAGAGCCCCGCGATGACCGGCCGCCCCGCCGACCCGCGCACCCGCTCCCGGGAGGCGTACTTCCTCGACCTGGCGGCCGACCTGGTGCGCACCAGCCCGCTGCCGCTGATGCTCACCGGCGGCATCACCCGACGGGCCGGCGCCGAGCAGGTCCTCGCGGACGGCGTCGCCGTGGTCGGCCTGGGCACCGCGCTCGCCGTCACGCCCGACCTGCCCAGCCGCTGGGCCGCCCGCACCGAGGCGGTGCGCGCGCTGCGCCCGGTCACCTGGTCGGACAAGGCGCTGGCCTCGGCCGCGAGCATGGCGCTGGTCCGCCACCAGCTGCGCCGCCTCGCCGACGGCCGCTCCCCCGCGCCGCGCACCCGCCCCGCCGTGGCGCTGCTGGCCGAACAGCTCCAGCAACGCAAGGCCCTGCGCCGCTACCGCACCTGGCTGGCCGCCCGCCACCCGGCCTGAGCCCGGGCCCGCCCGACCGCGCCCGCCTGCCCGACCGCGCGCCCGCCCATGCCCGCCCGCCCCGGCGCGCCACGGGCCGCGCCCGCCCCGCCCGGCCGTAGCTTCGAACCCGGTACGCCCCTCGCATCCCAGGAGCCAGGACATGGCAGCACCCGGCCGAGCCCTCTTCGTCGTCTCCGCCGCCGACCACTGGACGCTGCGCGACGGCACCCGCCACCCGTCCGGCTACTGGGGCGAGGAACTCGCCGTCCCGCACCGGGCGTTCACCGCAGCGGGCTGGCGGATCACCCTGGCCACGCCCGGCGGGAGGCCGCCGACGCTGGACCGGCTCAGCATGTCCCGCACCGCCGGGCTCCCCCGCACGCTGCGCGCGGTCGCCGCGTACCTGGGCTCGATCCGGGACGAGCTGGCCCGCCCGGCCGCGCTGGACGGCGTCGACCTGGACGACTTCGACACCGTCTTCTACCCGGGCGGCCACGGCCCGATGGAGGACCTGTCGCACGACCCGGTCTCCGGCGCCCTGCTGACCCGCGCGCTGCGCTCCGGCCGCCCGCTCGGCCTGCTCTGCCACGCCCCGGCCGCGCTGCTGGCGGCCCGCGACCCGGACGGCTCCTGGCCGTTCGCCGGGTACCGGATGACCGGGCTGTCCACCACCGAGGAGAAGCTGAACGGCTTCGGCCGCAAGGCCCCCTGGTTCCTGGAGGACCGCCTGCGCGCCGACGGCGCCCACTACGTCAAGGGCCGCCTCCCCCTGCTGCCGTTCACCACCGCCGACCGCAACCTGCACACCGGCCAGAACCCGGCCTCCTCGTCCCGGCTGGCCGCCCAACTGCTGGCCGCGCTCAGCCGCTGAGCGCAGCGCGGCGCAGCGCTCACCCCCGGGGGCGGGCGGGATCTTCTTCGCCCGGGCCGCCCGGGCCGCCCGGGTCATCCGGGCAGCCGGGAGCGGCGGGGCCGCTCCCGTCCCTGGGCGGCCCCGCCGCTCGCGGGGTGGAGGGGGTGTGAACCGTCAGGCTCCGTTGGGGAGTTGGGCGAGGGTGGCGAGGAACTCGGTCTCGGCGGCGGTCTTGTCGAGGCCGAGGGAGCTGAGGACGCCGTCGCCCGCCTCGTGCTCGATCAGGGCGAGCAGCAGGTGCTCGGTGCCGACGTAGTTGTGGCCGAGGCGGAGGGCCTCGCGCATGGTCAGTTCCAGCACCTTCTTGGCGCCGGCGTCGTAGGGGACGAGCTCGGGGGCGTCCGCGACGGCGGGCGGGAGGGCGGCCCGGGCGGCCTCCCGGACGGCGTCGAGGGTGACGCCGCTGGTGACGAGGTAGGCGGCGGCGAGGCCCTCGGGTTCGGCGAGCAGGCCGAGCACCAGGTGCTCGGGGCGAACCTCGTCGTTGTGGGCGTCCTTGGCGGCCTGGTGGGCGGCCATCACCACGTTGCGGGCCCGCGGGGTGAAGCGGTTGAAGCCCTGTGCGGTGTCGATCTCGGTGACCTCGCCGGGGTCCTTGGGGACGAAGCGCTTCTGGGCGGCCTGGCGGGTGACGCCCATGCTGCGGCCGATGTCGGTCCAGGACGCGCCGGAGCGGCGGGCCTGGTCGACGAAGTGGCCGATCAGGTGGTCGGCGACGTCGCCGAGGTGGTCGGCGACCAGCACCGCGTTGGACAGCTGGTCGAGCGCTTCGGGGTACGACTTCTTGATGCCCTCGATCAGGTCGTCGAGCCGGATGGAGGGCTTCGCTCCAGTGGTGTCAGCCATGAGGCAACCCTAGGTTGACAGTCGAGAGGTGTCAACCTTCGGTTGACAGTCGCCCGCGAGGCCGGTTCCTACTCACCGGTAGGGGGTGTTTCGGCCGAGTTCACCCACCGGTCGCTCGCTGTCTTGTCCGCGTCACGGGGGCCCGAGTTGACTGCACAACATCGACCGGCCCTCACCCACCGGAGACCTGATGACCGCGCTCCGCGCCACCCGCACCGCTGCCGTACTCGCCCTCGCCGCAAGCCTGTTGACGACCACGCAGGGCGCCGCCCACGCCGAGGGCGCGCCCGCCGCGGTCGCCCCGCTGGACGTGCTCAGCTACAACACCTTCCTGATGAGCACCTCGCTCTACCCGAACTGGGGCCAGGCGCAGCGCGCCCAGGCCATCGCGGGCGCGGACTTCTTCCGGGGCCACGACGTGGTGGTGCTGCAGGAGGCCTTCGACAACGCGGCCTCGGACGCGCTGGCGGCGAAGGCGGCCGCCGCGTACCCGTACCGCACCCCGGTGGTGGGCCGCTCGACCGCGGGCTGGGACGCGACGTCCGGCAGCTACAGCGCCACGACGCCGGAGGACGGCGGGGTGCTGCTGCTGAGCAGGTGGCCGATCCTGCGCAAGGAGCAGTACGTGTTCAAGGACGCGTGCGGCTCGGACTGGTGGTCCAACAAGGGGTTCGTCTACGCGCAGATCAACGTGAACGGGCAGCTCACCCACGTGGTCGGCACGCACCTGCAGTCCACCGACTCCGGCTGCGCGAGCGGGCAGGCCGCCGACGTCCGGGCGAAGCAGCTGCGGGCGATGCGGGAGTTCCTGGACGCCAAGCGGATTCCGGCGGGCGAGCCGGTCGTGCTGGCCGGCGACCTGAACATCGACTCGCACGGCGGCGAGTATCCGGCGCTGCTGGCCAACGGCAACCTGGCCCCGGCGACGGCGCGCACCGGCTGGGCGGACTCCTTCGACACCGTCGACAACTCGATCGCGGCCTACCGGTACCCGGGCGAGCCGAAGGAGGACCTGGACTACGTGCTGTACCGGGCGGACCACGCCCGCCCGCAGCAGTACACCAACACGGTGCACCGGTTCCACAGCGCGCCGTGGACGGTGAGCAGTTGGGGCACCTCGTACACGTACACCGACCTGTCCGACCACTACCCGCTGCTGGCCGGCTGAGCCGGCGCCGCCCCCCGCCGGGCGCCCGTCCCGGTGCCCGCCGCACGGGTGGGGGGCACCGGCACGGGCGGGGGGACTACCGGCGGGGCTGGGCGAAGCGGACCATGTTGCCGGCCGGGTCGCGGAAGGCGCAGTCGCGGACGCCGTAGGGCTGGTCCATCGGCTCCTGGAGGACGTCGGCGCCGGTGGCCCGGATCTTCTCGAAGGTGGCGTCGCAGTCGGGGGTGCGGAAGTTGACGGCGCGCAGCAGGCCCTTGGCGAGCAGTTCGGCGGCGGCCCGGCGGTCGGCGTCGGTGGCGCCCGGGTCGGCGACCGGGGGTTCGAGCACGACCTCGACCTCGGGCTGGGAGGCGGAGCCGAGGGTCACCCAGCGCATCCCCTCGAAGCCGACGTCGTTGCGCACCTCCAGGCCAAGGGCGTCGCGGTAGAAACCGAGGGCGGCGTCGTGGTCGTCGACGGCGATGAAGCACTGCGAGAGCTTGATGTCCATGCCCCCGACGCTACTGATCGGCCGCGGCTTCCGCTTCTCCGTTCCTGATCTCCTGCGCGGGGGCCCGCTCCGGGCGGCCGGTGTCGGTGCCGCGGATCGGGCGGGTCAGGTACATCGCCACGCAGGCGGTGATGTGTTCGGCGGCGCTGTGGTCGCGGGCCCGGTAGGCGCTGGGGCTCTCGCCGACGAGTTCGGTGAAGCGGGTGCTGAACGAGCCCAGCGAGGTACAGCCGACGGCCATGCAGACGTCGGTGACGGACAGGTCGCCGCGGCGCAGCAGGGCCTTGGCGCGTTCGATCCGGCGGGTCATCAGGTAGCTGTAGGGGGTCTCGCCGTACGCGGCGCGGAAACTGCGCTGGAAGTGGCCGACGGACATCAGGGCGACCTTGGCGAGGGCGGCGACGTCCAGTGGTTCGGCGTAGTCGCGGTCCATGGTGTCGCGGGCCTTGCGGAGGCGCTTGAGGTCGTCGATCTGCACGGGGCCAGGGTAGTCGCAGGCGCGGACCGACGGGGGGATGATTCGATCATCCACTGACCGTTCGTCATACTTCGGGCAGAACGGGGCATTCGGGTGATGTCAGGGCGGTTCGGATTCCCGTTCGCGGTTTCCCCGCTGCTAGCTTTTGAGTCACGCGAGGGAGCCTGGTGGAGTGGCCGAGAGGCGAGGCAACGGCTTGCAGGGCCGTGTACATGGGTTCGATTCCTGTCTCCACCTCCTCGCTCCCCTCGATGTCCGCCCCCGCCCGGTTGGCCGGGCGGCAGTCGAGGAAGGAATGGTCCGATGGCCATCGCCACCGTCAATCCGGCCGACGGCCGCACGGTCGAGGTCTTCGATCCGCTGGACGAGGCCGCCGTGGAGCGCCGGTTGGCCCGTGCGCAGTCCGCGTTCGAGTCCTGGCGGCTGACCACGTTCGCGCAGCGCGCCGAACTGATGCACCGGGCGGCCGACCTGCTCGACCAGGCCAACGAGCAGGTGGCCCGGACGATGACGCTGGAGATGGGCAAGCCGCTGGCGCAGGCCCGGGCCGAGGCGGCCAAGTGCGCGAAGGCGATGCGCTGGTACGCGGACCGGGCCGAGTCGCTGCTCGCCGACGAGCACCCCGCGCAGCAGGACGTGCAGGACTCGGGCGGGGCGTCGGCGTACGTGCGGTACCGGCCGCTGGGCCCGGTGCTGGCGGTGATGCCCTGGAACTTCCCGTTCTGGCAGGTCGTGCGGTTCGCCGCGCCGGCCCTGATGGCGGGCAACGTGGGCCTGCTGAAGCACGCCTCGAACGTGCCGCGCACGGCGCTCGCGCTGGAGGAGCTGTTCGCCCGCGCCGGGTTCCCGCAGGGCTGCTTCCAGACCCTGCTGGTCTCCTCGTCCCAGGTGGAGGCGGTGATCCGGGACGAGCGGGTCGTGGCGGTGACGCTGACCGGCAGCGAGGGCGCGGGCCGTTCGGTGGCGGCGGTGGCCGGCGACGAGATCAAGAAGACCGTGCTGGAGCTGGGCGGCAGCGACCCGTTCCTGGTGCTGCCCTCGGCGGACGTGCCGGCCGCGGCGGAGCGGGCGGTGACCGCGCGGGTGCAGAACAACGGGCAGTCCTGCATCGCCGCGAAGCGCTTCATCGTGCACACGGACGTGTACGAGGAGTTCCTGGCCGCGTTCACCGAGCGGATGCGGGCGCTGACGGTCGGCGACCCGGTGGAGGACGGCACCGAGATCGGCCCGCTGGCCACCGAGCAGGGCCGCACCGACCTGGAGGTGCTGGTCGCGGACGCGATCGGGCACGGCGCGTCGGTCGCCTGCGGCGGCGCCCGGCCGGACGACCCGGCGCTGGCGGACGGCTGGTACTACCTGCCGACGGTGCTGACCGGGGTGACCCCGAAGATGCGGATCCACCGCGAGGAGGCGTTCGGCCCGGTCGCCACCGTGTACCGGGTCGCCGACCTGGACGAGGCCGTCGCGGTCGCCAACGACTCGCCGTTCGGCCTGAGTTCGAACGTCTGGACCACGGACGACGCGGACCGCGAGCGGTGCGTGCGCGACCTGCGGGCGGGCGGCGTCTTCTTCAACGGGATGACCGCCTCGCACCCGGCGTTCCCGTTCGGCGGGGTCCGGCGCTCCGGCTACGGACGGGAGCTGTCCGGTCACGGCATCCGCGAGTTCTGCAACATCACCACGGTGTGGTCCGCGAACTGACGGCGGACGGCGGGGCCGAGCAGCGGGGCCCGGCGGCGGGGCCCGTCCGGGGAGTGCTCTCCGGGCGGGCCCCTCCGCTTGCGTTCTCCCACGGGACCCGGGCGAGTCAGGCGGGCCGGGCGGACCGGCCGGTCGGGACGGACGGGCAGGCCGGGCCTCAGGCGGGCCGGGCGGTGTGCGGGTGGGCGCGGGCGTGGCGGCCGAGGAACTGGGCGGCGAACGCGATGATCGTGACGGCCCACACCACCGAGAACACGATCAGCAGCCAGAGCTGGGTGAGCTGCGCCGCGACCAGGCCGAGGCCGAGCGACAGCGCGAGCAGGAAGACCAGCGAGGTGTTGTGCTTGGCGGTCAGCCAGGCGGTCAGTCGACGGACCGGGCCGGGACCCGACCCTCCGGTAGCGGTCGCGGGCATCGCTCTCACCTCCGCAGAGTTCAACGTCTGTTCGAGTATCCCGCTGGTCAGCGCCCCCGGCAGCCCGGGTAGCATCGCCGCGGGTACCGACGGAGGGGGGCTGGTGTCGATGCGCGGGGGGCTGCGGGCGCTGGAGCGGACGGCCGCGGGGCTGCCGGACGGCGCGGAGCTGTACCGGCTGCGCCCGGACGGTCGGGTGCTGCGCGCGGACCGCACCGGCGCGCGGGAGCTCGGCCCGCAGGACCCGGACAGCGGGCTGCTGCGCTTCATCGACGACCGGCAGTGGGCGCACTACTTCATCGGGGACGCCGCGACCTCCCCGGAGCGCCCGTCGAACGCCACCTACAAGCTGGGCCTGGTCGCCCCGCACAGCGCGTTCACCCCGCACGCGCACGGCGGCGAGCACCTGGTGCTGGCGCTCGGCCCGGCCTCCTGCGGCCTGTACGACGCGCACCGGCGGCGGGTGGTGGAGGTGCGGCTGGCCCCGGGCACGCTGATCCGGATCCCCGAGCTGATGCCGCACTCGTTCGGCAACCGGGGCGGCGACCGGCTGGCGATCCTGGCCGCCAACACCGGCTACGGCATCGACCACGAGGACTACGCGATCACCGCGGAGGCCGCCGAGCAGCGCGGCGAACCGGAACTGGCCGCCGCGCTGCGGGAGGTGACGGCGGCCCGGGGCGCGGGCACGCTCTCGCTGCGGGAGCGGCTGGCGCACCGGCTGCGGCTGGCGGCGGCCGCGCTGGAGGACGGCCGGTGACGGGGACGGCCGTCGGGGCGCAACCCGGCGCCCGTCAGTGGCGTCCGAGAGAGTGTCCGAGAGTGTGTCCGAGGACGGACGCCCCCGCCGCGGGCCGCACGTCGACCTGGGAGGACGCCCGATGATCTGTCCGCACTGCCGTCTGAACCGCCGACAGCGGGAACGCGCCAACCACACCTGCTCGGGCTGCGGGAAGGTCTTCGCGCTCGACCCGAAGGTCGATCCGGGGAACCTGCACGACATCAAGTTCCGCGAGCTGGTGGCGAAGTCCGCGCCCGACGGGCTGCGGATCACCGTCGAACAGCTGCACTGGCTCAACGCCCGCCGTCGGCACCGCTTCCCGACCGGCCGGGAGCGGCGCGGCAGCAGGGGCGCCGGGACGGTGCTGGCCGTCGTCGCGCTGGCCTTCGCCGCACTGGCCGTCGGCATCGGCGGCCTGGGCCACCTGTTCCTCGGCCTGCCGGCGCTGCTGATGGCCTGGCTGTCCTTCCGGCAGTACCGGGGCGCGAACCACTACCGCCCGGTCGAGCCGTTCGTCACCTGGCCGTTGCTGAACGAGTTCGAGCAGCGGGTCGTCGGCCGCTGGCGCCAGGTGTACGGGTCGCTGCCGGACGGGCTGGTGGAGGCCCCGGGCCCGACCGCCTTCGCCCGGCCGACCGGGCCCCGGGCCGTGGTGCTGTGCGAACCGGCCGGCGTGCTGGCGTTCCTGCGGGTCAACGGCTTCGCCGAACGCCACCGGGTGCTGCTGCTGGCGAAACCCGAGCGGCTCCCGGACGGGCTGCCCGTGCTGGTGGTGCGCGACCTGTCGCTGACCGCGCTGGCCCGCACGTTGGAGCTGCGGGCCCGGTTCGCCGGCCACCGGGTGGTGGACTGCGGGCTCCTGCCGCACGCCGTCCGGCCGCCCGCGCGGGCGGTGCGGCTGCGCGCGTTCGGCCGTCAGCCGGAGCCGGTCCCCGAGGCGCTGGCCGCCTCCCCCGGGTGGCAGCGCCTCCCCGCGCAGGACCGGGACTGGCTGTGCGACAGGTGGTCCTCGCCGCTGGTCTCGGTGCCGCCGGTGAAGCTGATGTCCGCCCTGGACAAGGCGGTCGAGCGCCTCCTCGCCGTGCCGCCCGCGCCGCCAGCACCGCCCGCACCCGCCCCGGAGAGCGCCGCCGAGACCCGGCGGCGGGCCGAGCGGGTCGGCTTCCTGACCTGGCCGCAGACCGTCCCCACGCCCCGGACCGGCTCCGGGACGCCCGCGTCCGCGCCCGCACCCGCACCCGCGTCCCGGCCGACGGACGGCAGCGACCGGTGACCGAACCCCGCTTCCGGCACCGCCCGTTCGCACAACAGCACTTCACGCAGCAGCACTTCACGCAGCAGCCCTTCACGCAGCAGCCCTTCAGGCAGCAGCCGTTCACGCGCCGCCCGTTCGCGCACCGCCCCGGGGAGGACGGATGACCCCGGTACCCGACCGACTGCTCGACCGCGCCCTGCGGCGGGCCGCCGAGAACTGCGCTCAATCCGGGCAACTCGCCTTCACCGGGAGGCAGTTGTACTACGAGACGGACCGGACGCTGTTCCCGCTGCACCGCGGGCCGCACCGGCTGCGGTACACCACGCGGCCGCTGCTGTCCGCGGAGCGGTTCGCGGCCGCGCTCGCCCGGCGCCCCGAACTCGACGTGCTGCCGGACGCGTTGCCCCCGGCCCCGCACCGGCCGGGGCCGGAGGGCGACCTGTACGACTACGCCTTCCCCCGGCTGCTGGTGTGCCAGGACCCGGGGATCGCCGGGATGCTGCGCGCCAACCGGCTGCACCTGGAGGGGGCCTGCCCGGTCCTCACGCCCGACCGGCTGCCGCTGGACGACCGGCTGCTGGCGGCGATGGAGCGGGCCGAGGGGGCGGTGGTGCACGTCCTGCACGACGCCTCCCCCGCCGGGCTGGAGTTCTTCCTGCGGGTGCGCGCGCACGCGGGCTCCCGGCTGCGGGTGCGCACGGCGGGGCTGCTGCCCCGGCATGCCGCCGCCCTGCACCTGGCCGCGCTGCGCGGGCAACCCCGTTGCCACGTCGAGGAGTTGCCCGCCGAGCTGCCCGCCGCCGAGCGGGCCTGGCTGGCGGGCGGACGGGTCGCCGAGCTGGCCGCCGTCCGCCCGGCCCGGCTGCTGCGGGCCGTCCTGCGCACCGTCCGGGGCGGCGGTTTCGCTCCGCCCGCCCGCCCGGCCGCGCCCACCCGGGCCCGCGACACCGGCTTCCTGACCTGGCCGACGCCCTGACCCCCCGAGGACGAGGACGATGACCCAGCCACCCGAAATCACGTACAGCGACGAGCTGTTGGCCGACGGCACGGTGCACCGCAGGTACTCCGACGGCCGCAGCGAATGGCGCAGCCGCGGCGACGGCCGGATCCACTGGCGGGACGACCGGGGCGACTCGGGCACCGACGAGCGGCTGGGCCGCGACCTGGTCAAGCGCGTCCACGCGGACGGCCGGGTCGGCTACGGGCGCGACATCGGCTACGGCCGCACGGTGTGGGGGCAGGGCCGGTACGTGCTGGTCAACCGCAGCTCCTTCCCGGGCCGGGTCGGCGCGCTGATCGGCGCGCTCGGCCTGGGCGCGGGCATCGCCGCCGCGCACTACGCGCCCGAGCTGCTCTCCGACGACGAGGAGGAGGAGCTGCGCCGCCAGGAGGCCGAGCGGGCCCGCTCCGCCGGAGACGGCGGGGGCGACGGCGGGGGCGGCGACGGTTTCGACGACGGGGGCTTCGACGACGGGACGGACGGGCGCCGGGACGACGACGGGTTCGGCTCGGACGGGTTCGGCAGCGCCGGGGACGGCGGCGACGGCGGCGATCCGCAGAACGACGACGGCTGGGACGGGGACGACTTTGGCTGAGCCGCTCCGGGCCACGGCGGACCGCGCCGTCCGCCCCGCACCGCCGCACCGTCCGGCCCGCTACACGGTCAGCTCGCTGCCCGCCTCGGCCCGACCCGAGCCCGGCCCGGCGACGGGACCGGCGGCCGGCCCGTTCGAAGTGGCGGGGCGGCGGCTCTCGGCCGCGCTGCTGACGGGCCTGCCCGGCTACGCGGACGGCCCGTTCACGGTGGACGGGCGCACCGCGGTCGGCGAGGTGACGCTGCACAACCGGGACGAGCTGCTGGCCGCGCTGGCGACGGCCGGGCGCCCGGCCGAACCGTCCTGCCCGGACGGGGAGTTGCTGCTGCGCTGCTGGCTGGCGCTGGGCGCGGACGGACTGCGGGCCGCGGACGGGATGTTCACCCTGGCGGTGCTGGACGGCCCCGACCTGGTGCTGGTGCGCGACCACGCGGGCGCCCGCACCGCCTTCCACTGCCGGACGGCGGGCGGCGGCTGGGCGGCGTCCAGCTCGCTGCGGGCGCTGCGCGAACGCCCGGACGTGGACACCGGGTTGAACCTGGCGGCGGTCCGCTCCTTCCTGACCTTCGCCTACCTGCCGGGCGAGGAGACCCTGCTGCGCGGCGTCCGCGAGCTGCTGCCCGGCCGGGTGACCAGGCTGCGGCCGGACGGGCGGGTGGACGTCGAGGTGTTCTGGGAGCCGCGGGCCGGGGCGGTCGCTCCCGACCTGACGGCACGTCACTACGCCGAAGAACTACGGGAGTTGCTGGAGCGGGCGGTGGCGCGGCGGCTGCCCGGCGGCGGGCAGGAGGTGGCGGTGCTGCTGTCCGGCGGGGTGGACAGCTCGCTGGTGACGGCGCTGGCGACGCGGCTGCACGGGCGGACGGTGCGCACCTACTCGATCAGCTTCGGCTCCGAACTGCCCAACGAGCTGGGCTACTCGGGCCTGGTGGCGGCGCACTGCGGGACGGCGCACCGGGTGCTGACGGTGCCCGGGGAGCAGGTCGCGGCGCGGCTGGCGGACACCGTGGCGCTGCTGGACGGCCCGGTCGGGGACCCGCTGACGGTGCCGAACCTGATGCTGGCGGAGGCGGTGGCGGGCGACGGGATCGCGGTGTCGCTGAACGGCGAGGGCGGCGACCCGGTGTTCGGCGGCCCGAAGAACCTGCCGATGCTGGTGTTCGAGCTGATGCGGGAGGACGCGTCGGCGCGGGCCCGGGCCGACGCCTACCTGCACACGTACCGCAAGTGCTGGGAGGACCTGCCGGTGCTGCTCACCGGCGAGGCGCTGGCCGCGCTGGCGGCGGCCCCGCACCCGCGCCGGCACGTCGAGCCGTACCTGGACGACGGCCGGATGCCGTCCCTGCTCGACCAGTTGCTGCACTGCAACCTGCGGACCAAGGGCGCGCACCACATCCTCACCAAGGTGGAGCGGCTGACCGCCTCGCAGGGCGTGCAGGGGCGCTCGCCGCTGTTCGACCGGCGGGTGGTGGACCACGCGTTCGCCACCCCGCCCGCGCTCAAGCTGCGCGGCACGGAGGAGAAGTGGATCCTCAAGGAGGCGGTGCGCGACCTGCTGCCGGACACCGTCACCTACCGGCCCAAGAGCGGCATGCGGGTGCCGGTGCAGCAGTGGCTGCGCGGCCCGCTCAGCGAGCTGGCGGCGGACCTGCTGCTCGGCCCGACCGCCCGGGCCCGGGGCCTGTTCCGGGCCGACACGGTGGAGACCTGGATGCGCGGCGGCGGACTGCTGCTGCCCCGCCAGGGCGGCAAACTGTGGCTGCTGCTCACCCTCGAACTGTGGCTGCGCGCCTACGACCTGTGACCTGCTGTGAAGTGCGACGATCGACGGAGAACCGCTGATGGAACTGATCGACCCCCGCACCGGCGCCGTGCGCGGCACCCGGCTCCCCGGCCGGGCGGCCGAGGTGGCGGCCGCCGTGGCCGCCGCCCGTGCCGCCCGGGCCGGGTGGGCGGCGCTGGCGCCGCGCGAGCGGCAGCGGCGACTGGCCGCGCTGGCGGAGCTGGTCGAGCGGCACGCGGACGCGTACGTGGCGGCCGAGTGCGCGGGCACGGGCAAGCCCGTAGCGGAGGCGGCGAACGAGGTCGCCGAGGTGGCCGACCTGTTCCGGTTCTACGGGGGTGCGGTGCGGGCCGCGATCGCGCCGGCCGCCGGTGACTACCTGCCCGGGCACCAGAGTTGGGTGCGCTGGGAGCCGGTCGGGGTGGTGGCGGCCGTGGTGCCGTGGAACTACCCGCTGCTGATGGCGGGTTGGCGCTGCGCGCCCGCGCTGGCGGCGGGCAACCCGGTGGTGCTCAAGCCCGCTGAGACCACCCCCGACAGCGCCCTGCTGCTCGCCGAGCACGCCGAACAGGCCCTCGGGGCGGGCGTGTTGACGGCGCTGCCGGGCGACCGGGAGACCGGCCGGCTGCTGGTCGGCGCGGGCTGCGACCTGGTCGCCTTCACCGGCAGCCCGGCGGGCGGCGCGGACGTGGCCGCCCGGGCCGGGCTGACCCCGGTCAGTCTCGAACTCGGCGGCAACAGCCCGGTGCTGGTGCTGCCGGACGCGCCCGCCGACACCTGGCGGCAGCTCGCCGCCGCGTGCACCTACAACGCCGGGCAGAGCTGTGCGGCGCCCGCCCGGGTGATCGTGCTGGAGCCGGCGTACGAGCGGGCGGTGGCCGGGCTGGCCGCGGCGATGGCCGAACGGCAGGCCGGGCGGGACTTCGGCCCGCTCAACAACCCCGACCAGGCGGCCCGTTACGACCGGATCGTGGCGTCCTCCGGTGCGAAGGCGGTGCACACCGCGCCCGGGCGGAGCGACGGGCTGTGGCGGCCGGCCACGGTGCTGGCCGACCTGCCGGACGACGACCCGGCCGTCCGGCAGGAGGTGTTCGGCCCGCTGCTGACCGTCCAGCGCGCCGGGAGCCTGGACGCGGCCGTCGCGCTGGCCGAGTCCGTCCCGCAGGCGCTGGCCGCCTCGGTGTGGACCGCCGACCTGTCGACCGGGCTGGCCCTCACCGACCGGATCTCGGCCGGCGAGGTCTGGCTGAACTGCCACCTCGCCCAGTCCGCCGAACTCCCGCACAGCGGCCGCCGCTCCTCCGGCGCGGGCACCGACCTGTCGGTGCTGGCGCTGCGCGAGTACCAGCGGGCGAAGACGGTGACGGCCCGACTGGTGCGGGCCGACCCCGGAAGGGGATGATCGGCCGGTGGACGACGAGGAGTTGCTGACCGGCGGGCTGGCGAACGCGGGCGCCGTGGTGCGGCGCGGCGGGGTGGTGGAGCGGCCCGCGCCGCCGCACGCCGCCGCGCTGCACGGGTTCCTGGCGGGGTTGCGGGCCGGCGGGTTCGCGGGGGCGCCGGTGCCGGTGGGGGCGGTGGTGGACGGGCGGGAGCGGTTGGAGTTCCTGCCGGGTGACGTCGCGGTGCCGCCGTACCCGGCCTGGGCGCTGGGCGACGGCGCGCTGGTGTCGGTGGCCCGGCTGCTGCGGCGCTGGCACGCGGCGAGCGCCCGCACGCCGTTCGACGCGGCGGCGCACTGGCCGGACGAGTTCGCCGATCCGGAGGGCGGGCCGCTGCTGTGCCACAACGACGTGTGCGCGGAGAACGTGGTGTTCCGGGCGGGCGGGGCGGCGGCGCTGATCGACTTCGACTTCGCCGCGCCGGGCCGCCCGCTCTGGGACGTCGCGCTGGCGGCCCGCTACTGGGTGCCGGTGCTGGACCCGGCGACGGCCGCCGAGACCGGCCGCGCGCACCTCGAAGTGCCGCGCCGGCTGGCCCTGTTCGCCGACGCGTACGGCCTCTCCCCCGCCGACCGGTCGGCCCTGCCGTCCGTCCTGGAGCAGGCCACCGCCGTCTGCCGCGGCTTCGTCGCCCGCCGGGTGGCCGCCGGGGACGCGGCGTTCGTCGACCACTTCACCGGGTACGGCGGCTGGGCCCGCTGGGACCGGCTGCAGTCCTGGCTGTCCGAACACCGCCCGGTGCTGGAACGGGAGTTGCGGGCCTGAGGACCCGGCGGGCGGTCGGGGCGCGGCCGCGGGGCCGTCAGCTCCGGCCGGCGGGGAGCAGGCGCCCGGTGAGGTGGTCGACGGCGAGGTGGGCGTGCAGGCGGACGCCGGTGGGGAGGGTGTCGTCGTCGAGGTAGAAGTGCGGGTTGTGGTTGGGGACGATGCCGCGGCCGCCGGGGGTGGGGACGGGGTTCCCGGCCGGGTCGAGTTCGGTGTCCTGGGCGCCGAGCATGACGTAGAGGCCGCCGTAGGCGTTGACGAACTCGGAGACGTCGTCGTAGCCGAGGGTGGCCGAGGTCTCCAGGACGCGGTCGTCGCCGACCACCCGGCGCAGGGTGGGAAGGGCCGCGTCCAGCCACTCCCGGCGGTTGTCGACGGCGGGGACGTCCTGGAGGTGCTCGACGGCGGCGGTGCAGCCGTACGCCTCGGCGGTGCGTTCGGCCAGGCGGGTCAGGCGCTGCTGGACGTCGTCCATGTCGGTCTCGACGGCGCAGCGGACGGTGCCCCAGAGCGTGACGTGTTCACCGATGATGTTGAAGCGGCCGATGTCCTCGACGTGGCCGATGGTGACGGTGACGGGGTGGTAGGCGTCGAGCTGGCGGTAGAGCTGGCCGATGCCGGTGACGATCGCGGCGGCGGGCGGCATCGGGTCGACGCCCTGCCAGGGGGTGGAGCCGTGCACCTGGCGGCCGGTCACGGTGATCTTGACCAGGCAGGAGGCGGCGTACTGGCTGCCCGCCCGGTAGCCGACGTGGCCCTTGGGGTGGGGGGTGAGGTGCATGCCGAAGACCATGGTGGGTGCGGGGTCGTCCAGCGCGTGCTCGGCCAGCATCTGCCGGGCCCCGCCGGTCTCGCTGACCGGCGGGCCCTCCTCGGCGGGCTGGAACACGAACAGCACGGTGCCGGGGAGGTGTTCGCGCACCCCGGCGAGGACGGTGGCGGCGCCGAGCAGCATGGCGGTGTGGCCGTCGTGGCCGCAGGCGTGCGAGACCGGGAACGGGCCGCCGGGGTAGTCCCGGTCGACGGCCGAGGAGGCGAAGTCGGTGCCGCACAGGTCGGCGACCGGCAGCGCGTCGGTGTCGGCCCGCAGCGCGACCACCCGTTCACCGCTCCGGCCGCCGCGCAGCACCCCGACCACGCCGTGCCCGGCGATGCCGGTGCGGACCTCGTCCAGGCCGAGCGAGGTCAGGTGCTCGGCGATCAGCGCGGCGGTGGCCCCCTCCCGGTTGGACAGCTCGGGGTGGCGGTGCAGGTGCCGCCGCCAGGCGACCACCTGCGCGGCGACAGCGGCACTGCGGCGGTCCAGTTCGGCGTACAGGCCGGTCGCGTCCATGGGTGTCCTCCGGTCGGTGTCCCCCCTGCGGCCGGGACCGAGCGTACGTCGCGGGCCGCCCGACGGCAGGTCAGGACGCGGCCCGGGGCGGGCCCCGGATGGACGCCCCGGCGGGCGGCGCGGACGGGCAGTCCGTACGGTGCCGTTCGGGGGGGCAGAGTCCGGGGGGTCACCCGAGCGAGAGGTGTGCATTTCCATGGCTGGGAAGTTCGAGCTGTACGTGGACGAGTCGGGCAACCACCGCTTCCGCCTGAAGGCGAGCAACGGGTCGGTCGTGGTGACCGGCGAGCCGGAGGAGTCCCGCGAGCAGTGCCTGAAGAACATCGAGTCGATCCGCAAGCTCGCGCCGTACGCGCAGCTGCTGGAGGCTCCGGCCAACGCCTGACGGCGGCGCCGCACCGGCCGCGCCGGGCCCCGACGGGCCGGCCGGGCCGGGGGTGCGAGCCCGTGCCGGACCGTTCGGTCCGGTGCGGGCTCGTCGGCGTTGCGGTGCGGCGGGGCGGGCGCCGGGCATGCTGGTGGGGACGGCGGGGCGCGGACGAGGGGGTTGCGGTGGACGGTCGGGAGATCCTGGCGGCGGCGGGGGTGCTGTTCCCCGACGAGGACGGGCGGGTGCTGGTGGTGCGCAACTCCTACCGGGCCAAGCACCCGATCGCGGTGCCCGGCGGCGGCTGGGAGCGGGCGGACGCCTCGCCCCGGCACACCGCCGTCCGGGAGATCCGCGAGGAGCTGGGCGTCACGCCCGTGCTGCGCGAACTCGCCTGCCTGGACTGGTCGGTGGACCACGACCGGCCCCCCGTCGCGGCCTTCCTGTACTGGGCCGAGCCGCTGACCGCCGAGCAGCGGGCGGCGGTCCGGCTGGAGGCCGCCGAGCTGGACGCGATGGTCCACCTGCCCGCCGACCTGCTGCTGTCGGCCGTGCCGCCGCTGCTGGCGCGCCGGATGGGCGCCTGCCTGCGGGCGCCGCGCTCGGCCGCGCCGCTGGAGCTCGCGGACGGCCTCCCCGTCGGCCACTCCGCCCTGCACCTGCCGCCGCGCCCGGCCCCCGCGTACCTCGGCGCGGCCGCCCTGGCGGGCCTGCTGCCGCCCGGCGCCGGGCGGGAGGCCCCGGCGCCGCCGATGGACAAGCAGACGTACTACGCCAGCCGCCCCCGGATCGGGGCCAAGGCCAGGATGCTGTTCACCGACCCGGACGGGCGGGTGCTGCTGGTGCGGCTGCGGCCGTGGCGGGGAGAGGCGCCGTGGGTGCTGCCCGGCGGGTCGGTCGAGGCGGACCGGGAGCTGCCCCGGGCGGCCGCCCGGCGGGAGGCCCTGGAGGAGCTGGGCTGGCGGCGCGGACCCGGGCGGCTGCTGGCCCTCGACTGGGTGACCGTCCGCCCGCCGGACCCGCCGCACCTGGCCCTGGTGTACGACGGCGGGACGGTCGGGCCGGAGCTGCTGGCGACGGTCCGCTTCCAGGAGGAGGAGCTCGCCGAGTGGCGGCTGTTCACCCCGCGGGAGGCCGCACGGGTGCTGCCCGCACCCGCGGCCCGGCGGCTGGCGGCCTGCCTGGCGGTGCGCGCGCTGCCCCGACCGCCGGGCCGGCCGAGCTGGTGGACGGCGCGCCCCCGGTCGCCGTCCCCTGACCGCGACCCGCGCACCCCGCCCCCGGCGGCTCCGGTTCCGCCGGTGCCGTCCGGCGGTTCGCGGCGGGTACCGGGGCCCCGGCCGGGTATGAATAGGCAGGTCGCAGCGGTGTCCGCCGGTGCGGCGCGGAGATCGGGAGGTACGGGATGGCGCGGTCGCTCGAGTCCGAACTTGACGGCCGCACGGTGCGCTCGCTGGGCGGCGGCAACCGGCTGCTGCTGCACCTGGACGACGGGCTGCTGCTGACCGTCGAGAACGACTTCCGGCTGCGGCACGGTGCGGAGGTCGAGCACTTCTACCCCGCGCTCGGCCTCTCCCCCACCGGCGCGCTCGGCCGGCTCGCGGACGCCGCCATCACCGCGGCGGCGGTCACCCCGGCGGGCGGCCTGCACCTCGCCTTCGACACCGGCCACGTCCTCGCCGTCGCCCCCGACCCGGCCCCCGGCGGCCCGGCCCACCCCTGGCAGCTCTCCTCCCCCGACGGCCTGCTGTGCACCGGCGGCCCGGACGGCTCGTCCGCCCCCTGAGCCGCGCCCCGCGCACGGGCGGCCCTCGCGCACGGACTGCTCCGGGATCAGGGACGTTGAGCCGCTGATCCGGGGGCTGGTGTTCACCGCCGCGGCGGATGCCGGTCGTGGCCTTCCACTTCTCGCCGGACCTGCCGAACCACCGCTGAGCTGGGGGTGGAACCCTGTCGGCGGTGCCCGCGTCACTAGGATGACCGGAAATCTCGGCAGGTGAGCGGAAACAAAGGGGCGGGGCGTGTTCGGAATCATCAGGCCGTGTCGGCATCGGCTGTCGGAGCGGCTGCACGCCTCCTGGATGGCGCACCTGTGCGGCCTGTGCCTCGCGCTGCGCGACGACCACGGGCAGCTGGCGCGCACCGCGACCAACTACGACGGCCTGGTGATCTCCGTCCTGGTCGAAGCCCAGTCGCCGAAGCAGGCCGACCGCCGCACCGCCGGGCCCTGCCCGCTGCGCGGCATGCGCACCGCTCCCGTCGCCCGGGGCGAAGGCGCCCGCCTGGCCGCAGCCGTCTCCCTCGCGCTCGCCTCCGTCAAGGTCCGCGACCACGTCGAGGACGGCGACGGCCTCTTCGCCCGCCGCACCGTCGCCGCCGGGGCCCGCCGCGTCACCCGGCGCTGGGACCGCCAGAGCACCCGGAGCGCCGCCGCCGTCGGCTTCGACACCGCCGTCCTCCTCGACGCCGCCCAGCGCCAGCAGGCCGCCGAGAGCGCCGTCACCGCCGGGGCACCCCTCCTGCTCGCCACCGCGCCCACCGAAGAAGCCACCGCCGCCGCCTTCGCCCACACCGCCACCCTCGCCGGACGGCCCCGCAACGCCCCCGCCCTCGCCGAAGCCGGACGCCTCTTCGGCCGCCTCGCCCACCTCCTGGACGCCGCCGAGGACCGCGAAGCGGACGAGGCGCACGGCCTCTGGAACCCCCTCACCACCACCGGCACCTCCCGGGCCGAGGCCGAACGGCTCTGCCGCGACGCCGTCCACGGCATCCGACTCGCGCTCAAGGAGGTGGAGTTCACCGACCGGGCGCTGGCGCACCTGCTGCTCGCGCACGAGACCGGCGAGGCGGTGGACCGGGTGTTCGGACGGCGCGGCCACCACGGCGCCTGCGCCAACCCGAACGCGCACGCCCACGCCCACGCCCACGCCCACAACTCGCCGCCCCGGACCGACCCCCACGCCCCGTCGGCACCGAACCGCCCGGACGAGTTCACGAAGCCGAAGCAGCCCCGTTCGCTGATCCCGGGCTGCGCGGTGTGGATGGCGATGGCCTGCACCTGCCAGCTGCTGTGCTGCGACCACGACGACCCGTTCAGCCGCGAGCGGCGCGAGGGCTTCTGCCAGCGCCACGACTGCGACTGCGGCGACGGGTGCGACGGGTGCGACTGCTGCTGTGACTGCTGCGGCGACGACGGGTGCTGCAGCAACTGCGACTGCTGCGGCTGCGACTGCTGACCCCCGGACCCGGCCGTGGGCCGAGCGGCGCGGCGCTGGACGCGGCCCGGTCCTGACGGGGGGCCAGCACGCAACCGTTGCAGGGCTGTTGCGTGCGGAGTGATCCGGGTCACGGTCGCCGGGGTCGGTTCGTGGTCGACTCTCCGGATGGTTCTGATGCGGGCGGTTCGGGTGGGTGTGGGCGTCGCGGTCGCGGCGGGGGCGGTCGCGGGCTGCGGGTCGGCGGTGGCTCCGGGGAGCACGGCGGCGCCGTCGGCGGCGGGGAGCGCCGGGCCCTGCGGGGTGGCGCCGAGCGCGGCGCCGGAGGGCTGGGTGCGGGACGGGGTGCGGATCGTGGCGGTGAGCGCGGACTGCGTGGAGTACGAGGTGACCAACCGGGGGGCGGAGGCCGAGGACGTGTCGGTGCTGCTCGGGTGGTCGGGCAGCGGGGGGCGGCTGTCGGACAACCCGTCGGTGGTGCAGCGGGGGCTGGCCCCGGGGGCGTCGGTGCGGGGGCAGGTCGCGCTGAAGGGCGGCCCGGTGCGGCCGGATCTGCCGGTCGGTGCGCAGCCGACCTTCACCGGCGTGCCGGACGGCTCGGCGCCGAGGACCGCGGGCCCGTCCGGCTCCCCCCGGCCGGCGCCGGGGGTGAAGGTGGTGCAGGTGCGCAGCGTGCCGACGGCCGAGGCGCCGTCGGAGGGCGGGGCGTGCCCGGCCTCGGGGGTGCGGGTGTACGCGGACCGGGGGGACGCGGCGATGGGGCTGCGGGTGGTGGGGCTGCACCTGGAGAACTGCGGGACGAAGGACGTGGTGCTGAACGGGTTCCCGCAGGTGCAGCCGCTGGACGCGGCGCACGCCCCGGTGACGGGGGTGCGGGTGCTGGAGGGCGGTTCGGCGATCACGACGGGGACGGGCATGGACCAGGCGCCGACCCGCTTCACCGTCCCGCCGGGCGGGCAGGCCCGCGCGGGCCTGGTGTGGCGCAACACGGACGACGCCTCGTCCGCCCCGGTGAACGCCCCGTACGTGCGGGTGCGGGCGACGCCGGACGCGGCGCCGGTGATGGTGACGCCGGAGCTGGACCTGGGGACGACGGGGAAGCTCGGCGTCGGGGCCTGGGCGCCGGTCGAGCGCTGACGCCCGGGGCCCGGGGGCGGGTCAGCCGACGTGGACGCGGGGGCGGCGGCCCCGGTCGGGTTCGGCCTCGCGGAGCACCTCGCGGGTGACCGGGGCGACCTCGCCCTGCCCGAACAGGAAGAACCGCAGGAACTGGGCGAACGGGCTGCCCTCGGTCCACTCGAAGTAGATGTGCGGGAGTTCGCCGGTGGTGTCGCGCACGTGCAGCAGTATCGCGGCGAGCGCGTTGGGGATGCTGGAGTGCTCCAGGGTGAGGACCCGGTAGCGGTCGTGCAGGACTTCGCCGCGCACCCGCAGTTCGGCCTCGAAGTCGGACGGGTCGAGCACGGTGACCTCGACGAAGACCAGGTCGTCCTCGGCGGGGATGTCGTTGTCGGCGCGGATCTGGTGCACCTTGTCGCGGTACTCGGCGAGGTCGCGGCCGGCCGGTTCGTTGGCGATGAAGCGGATCGTGCGGTGCGCGGTGTCGCGCACGAAGCGTTCCGCGACCTCGTCCAACCGCACGTCGGTGACCCGTAGTTCGAAGGCGCGGGCGAGCCGGGAGGCGAGCGAGACCAGCACGATCGCGGCGATGAAGCAGGCGCCGATCTTCACGCCGTCGGGGCGTTCGGCGATGTTGATCGCGGTGGTGTAGAGGAAGACCGCGGCGATGACCGCGAAGCCGACGGCCCAGCCGCGCTGGCGGGCGGCCCGGGCGGCGATGGTGACGGCGATCGCCGCGGAGGTGATCAGTACCAGGACGCCGGTGGCGTACGCGCCGCCCTGCTTGTCGACGTTGGCGTCGAACAGCCAGGTGATGAGGAAGGCGATCCCGGTGAGCACCAGCACCATCGGGCGCACCGCGCGGGCCCAGTGCGGGGCCATGCCGTAGCGGGGCAGGTAGCGGGGCATCAGGTTGAGCAGTCCGGCCATCGCGGAGGCCCCGGCGAACCACAGGATGGCGATGGTGGAGAGGTCGTAGACCGAGCCGAAGGCGCCGCCGAGGTAGTGGTGGGCGAGGTAGGCCAGGGCGCGGCCGTTGGCGGGGCCGCCGGGCTGGAAGTCGTCGGCGGGGATGAGCAGGGTGGTGATGAAGCTGGTGGTGATCAGGAAGCAGCTCATGATGACGGCGGCGGTGGTGAGCAGCTTGCGGGCGCCGCGGATGCGTCCGGTGGGGCGCTGCTCGGTGTCGTCCGGGTCGCCCTCGATGTGCGGCATGACGGCGACGCCGGTCTCGAAGCCGGACAGGCCGAGGGCGAGCTTGGGGAAGACCACCAGGGCGACGCCGATCATCGCGACCGGGTTGCCGTGCTCCAGGCTGAGCGCGTGCGTCCAGTCGGTGATCAGGGAGGGCGCGGTGACCACGTGCCACAGGCCGACGGCGACCACCACCACGTTCAGCACCAGGTAGACGGCGACCAGGACGACGGCCACGCCGATGGCCTCGCCGAAGCCCTTGAGGAAGACCGCGCCGAGGCCGGCGATCAGCAGCAGGGTGATCAGCACCTGGTGGCCGCCGAGCACGCTGCGCAGGTGCGGGTTCTCCACCAGGTGGGCGGTGGCGTCGGCGGAGGAGAGGGTGATGGTGATCAGGAAGTCGGTGGCGGCGAAGCCGAGCAGGGCGAGGACGAACAGCTTGCCCTTCCAGAACGACAGCAGGCGTTCCAGCATGGCGATCGAGCCCTCGCCGTGCGGGCTCTCCTGGGCGACCCGGCGGTAGACCGGCAGCGCGCCGAACAGGGTGACCAGCACCAGCACGATGGTGGCGACCGGGGAGAGCAGGCCGGCCGCGAGGGCGGCGATGCCGGGCTGGTAGCCGAGGGTGGAGAAGTAGTCCAGGCCGGTCAGGCACATCACCTTCCACCAGCGCTGGCCGTGCTGCTGGTCGGTGGCCTGGGCGTGCGGGCCCGGGTACTGCTTGGCCATGTCGGCGAGACCGTCGAGCAGCCAGGCGCGCAGCCGCTGCCGGGCCGTTCCTGCGTCCGCGGGGGCGGGGTCGACCACTGTGCCGGCTCCTGTCAGGGTGGGGTGCCCCGGGCCCGCCGGACGCTCCGGCCCGCCGGGCGAACTCCCACGTCAATGTAGGTCACGTCCGCCGCCGTCCGGGGCAGGCTGGAGCGTAGCCCCACCCTTTGGCCCAACGGCGCACCGGTCCCGGGGCGTTGACGACTCCTTGGGACGGGGTTGGCGTACGGTTTGCCCCCGCGTCACGAATCGCGGCGTTTCGTCCGGTTCGGGACCTTCGACCCTGCCGGCGGGACCGGCCGGACGGCGGGTGGCCGGACGGGGGCGGTCGGACGGCGGTGCGGTTCGAGCACGTCCGGGCAGAAGGTGTCAAGGGCCGGTCGGGACCGCGTCAAGGACCGGTCGGGACCGCGTCCGGGGTCGGGTCGGGGGCGGGTGGCCCTGTCGGTGGGCGGGTGGGGTTTGGCAGACTGCCGGGTGTAGGGGTCTGCGAGGAGGAGTTGCTGCCATGTCCGAGGGTTCGGCGCCGATCAGGGTGTTCCTGCTGGACGACCACGAGGTGGTCCGCCGCGGGGTGCACGACCTGCTGGATTCGGAACCGGACCTCCAGGTCGTCGGCGAGGCCGGGACGGTCGAGCAGGCCCTGGCCCGGGTCCCCGCGCTGCGCCCGGACGTCGCGGTGCTGGACATGCGGCTGCCGGACGGCGACGGCGTGACGGTCTGCCGGGAGCTGCGCTCGCGGATGCCGCAACTGGCCTGCCTGATGCTCACCTCCTTCGACGACGAGGAGGCGCTGCTCGACTCGATCATGGCGGGCGCGGCGGGCTACGTGCTCAAGCAGATCAGCGGCACCGACCTGGTCACCGCGATCCGCACGGTCGCCTCCGGGCAGTCGATGCTCGACCCGGGCGCCGCGACCAGGCTGATGGCCCGGCTGCGCGGCGAGACCCCGGCCCCCGCGCCGGAGTTCCCGCAGCTGACCGACCGGGAGCGGGAGATCCTGGCGCTGATCGGCCAGGGGCTCACCAACCGGCAGATCGGCGAGCGGGTGTTCCTGGCCGAGAAGACGGTGAAGAACCACATCTCCCGGCTGCTCGCCAAGCTCGGCGTGGAGCGCCGGGTGCAGGCCGCGGTGATCGCCACCCAGACCCTGGCCGCCCAGCCCGGCGGGGCTACAGCACATCACCCCTGACGATGATCGGCGCGGAGGGGGTGCCGGACTCGGGACCGGGCTCGGTTCCCGGGGCGGTCCGGGTGCCCCACCTGGCCCGGTACGCGGCGTCCATCATGCCGACCAGGGCGTCCTGTCCGGCTTCCCGCAGCATCCTGACGACGGTCTCGTACTCGGCGTGGGACCGGTGCACCGGGACGCGGCGGGCGATCTCACTGGCGAGCCGGCTCCGGTCCGTCTTCCGGTAGGCGACGAGCAGCGCCGCGAGTCGCTCCGCGGGCCAGGCCCGGGCCACCGCACCCGCCCAGGCGGCGGACTGGTAGCCGTAGCCGTGGCGGGCCAGCATCCTTTCGACGGGCGGGAGTTCACCGGCGGCGGACCGGTCGTGGATCCACCGCACGTACTGCACCTCCGTGGCGTTCGAGCCGGGAGCGCGCGCCGCGGAGGCCGCGTCGGGAGTGCGCACGGGCGGCCGGGTCTGTTCCACGGGCACCTTCATCACCGCCCGCAACTCCTCCCGCCAGCCGGCGCGCAGGCGCAGGGCGGCGGCGATCGCGTGCTCCCCGGCCCGGTCGAACGCGGTCAGCACCGCGTCGCGGTCGGCCGGGAGCTGCTGGCGGACCTCCACCAGCAGCGCGAGCAGCCGCTCGTACTGGCGGGTCGTCCGCAGGCCGGCGACCAGCGCGGGCACCTCGGAGGGCTCCCGGCGCATCAGCAGTTCCCGGAGGATCGCTTCGGCGGTCCGGCTCTGCCCTGCCCGGTCGTACTTGACGAACAGCTCCCCGAGCCGCTCCGCCGGCCAGGACCGGGCCACCGCGCTCACCCAGGCCCGGGGGGCCGGGCTGTCGCCGCCGAGGACCTCCGCGATCTCCGTGGGCCTCGGGAGCCTGCCCAGCCCCGCCAGGGAGCGCATCCGCTCGGCCTGTTCGGCCTCCCGCACCGCGCCGGGCGCCCGCCGGACCGGCACCGGGAGGTCGAGCCGGCCCCCGGGACGGGGCTGCTCCGCCACGGGGGCGGCGGGTGACGGCGACGGCGTAGGGGTAGGGGTAGGGGCAGGGGCGGGGAGCGGGGGGCGCTTGTCCGCCGCCGGGTACAGGTCCGGGAACACCGCCGACTCCAGCGGGTCGATCCGGCCGACGTCCCGGTGCTGGGTCAGGGCTTCGGCGAGCGGGTGCTCTCCGGCGGCGGCGAGGGCGGCCCGGGCCGCCTCGGTGTAGGACGCGCCGCGCCGCCGGACCGCGCCGAACAGCATGACGATCCGCTGGATCTGCCGGGCGGTGCGCAGCCCGGAGAGCACCTCGGGGAGCTCGGCAGCCTCCCGGTGCTCCGGAACGCTGCGGATGATCCGGCTGGCGAGGTCATTCCGGCCACCGCGCTGGTACAGGTCGAGCAGCCCTCCGATCAGGGCCGCGGGCCAGACCCGGGCCACCGCCTCCACCCAGGCGTCGGACCGGCGGCTGCCGACCAGGCGCTCCAACTCCGCTTTCGGCCGGGCGAGTCGACCGGCGGCGTCCAACGCGCGGATCCACTCCGCGTACTCCGCCACGCCCGCATCGGCACCCGGCGTCCGGACGGGGGCGCGCCCGGGTACGGGCCGGGATGCGGGCTCGGGTGCAGGGGCGGGTACGGGGGCGGGCTCGGCTCGGGGCGCGGGCTCAAGTACGGGTGCAGGCTCGGGTACGGGTGCAGGCTCGGGTACGAGGGCGGGCTCGGGTACGGGCGCGGCTCGGGGCGCGGGCTTGGGCGGGGCGGGTTGCTTGGTGCGGAAGGCTCCGAACAGGGCCGACAGCCCGCTGCGTCGGCTCGGGGCGGCCTCCGCGGAGCGGCGGGCGCCGAACCGGGCCGACAGGGCGTCGAGCCGGTCGCGCTGCCCGGCTTCGCTCATTCCGGCGAACAGGGCGGGGAGTTCGGCCGGGTCGCGCTGCGCCACCGCGCGTTCGGCCAGGCGGTCGGCGAGGTCGCCGCGCCCGGCGGCGTCGTACGCGCCGAGCAGGGTGGCGAGTTCGGTGGCGGGCCAGGTCCGGGCGGCGGCGGCGAGCCAGGGTTCGGTCCGGTACTCCGCCTCGCCGCGGGCCAACTCGCCCAGGATCAGCGGCAGTCGGCCCTCGGTGGTCGAGGCGCTGATCCGGGCCGCGTACTCGTCCTCGGTCGGGGCGGAGCGGTGCGCCGAGGCGTCGAGGACCGTCACGGGGGCGGTGGGGGCGTGCGGTCGGGGCACGTCCCGTTCGGTGGGGGCGGGGGCCGGTGCGGCCCGGACGGTGCGCAGCGGGCGGAGGCGCGCGGTGACCTCGGCGGCGGACCGGGGGCGGTCGTCCGGCTCCTTGGCGAGCAGGTCGAGGACCAGGCGGTCGAGTTCCGGGGGGACGGGCCCGGGGGCTTCGGGGCCGGCGGGGCGGGCGGGTTCGGTGACGTGCCGCACCATCAGCCGGACGGGGTCGCCGGTGCCGAACGGCGGCCGCCCGGTGAGGAATTCGAAGAGCACGCAGCCGAGCGAGTACAGGTCGCCGCGGTGGTCGCCGGAGCGGCCGCCGAAACGCTCGGGCGGCATGTACGCCACGGTGCCCATCCCGCGGGTGTGCGAGTCGGTGAGGCCTTCGACGGACTTGGCGATGCCGAAGTCGAGGACCTTCAGCTTCCCGTCCCCGGTGAGGAAGAGGTTGGCGGGCTTCAGGTCCCGGTGGATGACCCCGGCGGTGTGCGCGAAGTCGAGCGCGTCGCAGAGTTGCAGCATCCAGTCCACCGAGTCGGCGAGCGGCGGCGGGCCGTCGCGGCGCAGCCGGACCGCGAGGTCGGTGCCGGTGAGCAGCTCCATCACCAGGTAGACCGTCCCGTCCGGCTCCTGGTCCAGGTCGTGGACGGTGACGATCCCGGGGTGCGTGAGGCCGGCGGACAGTCGGGCCTCGTTGAGGAAGCGCTCGACGGCCTCCAGGTCGTGCGGCTGGTCCCCGTGCAGCAGTTTGACGGCGATCCGGCGGTGCAGCGTCACGTCCCAGCCGTGCCAGACCTGGCCCATTCCGCCGCGTCCGATCAGCCGGTCCAGGCGGTACCGCCCGGCGAGCACCCTCACTTCGGCCACGCCTGCCTCCCTGCTCTCCCCGACCGGCTCCGAGGCCCCGCCGCGCACCGGTCCGCCCGAGAACCTACCAGCCCAGGGGCGGTCGCCCCCCGGTCCGGACGCACCTCCCGAACGCCCCCGCACCGGGCGCCGACGGCGGTTCCGACCCGGTCGGCCGTCCCCGCCGCCGACCGGGGTGCCGCCGGGCGGTGGGCCGGTTCGTCGTCGAACCGGCGGAGTCGGCCTCGGGCTGAGCGTGCAGGCCGGGGGAGCACGTGCAGGCCCGGGGGGCACGTGCGTGGGGGCGGACACCGGTCGGTGTCCGCCCCCGGTTCGTGGAGGATGCGGCTCAGGGGACCAGGGGACCGGCCAGTGCGGCCAGGCCCGCGGCGCGGTCGCCGGTCCAGGTCAGTGCGTCGCTCTCGCGCGGCTTGCGGCCCCACAGCACCAGCAGCAGGTCCTCGGCGGTGCCGGAGACCTCCGCGACCGGCTCGCCGGGGCCGTACGTCCAGGAGCGGGCGCAGTCGGTGGCGGTGAGCCGTACGGCCTGCTCGGGGACGGTGGCCGCGCCCCGGGCGATCATGCGCGCGGCCATGGTGTCGAAGACCTCGGCGACGCCGTCGGCGGCGAGTTCCACGTCGAGCGGCTTCGCCGCGCCGAGCGCGTTGGCGGCGTCCCAGCGGTGCACCATGGTCTCCTGGGTGCGGCGGCGGCGCCAGAAGCCGACGGTGTGCGGCGGGGCGATCGTCCACGCCTCGGTGGCGGGGTCGACCGACAGCGCCTCCACCAGCGCGTCCGCCGTCCCGTCGTACCAGGCCCTGACCGCGGCCGGGTCCTCGGGGACGGCGTTCTCGTCGTAACTGTCGCCGTGCCCCTCCCGGACCGCCGCGACGACCCATAGATTGCCCGCACCCATGTGCGCGGCCAGGTCGGCCAGCGTCCAGTCGCCGCAGTGCTCGACCGGGGCCGTCAGGTCGCCGTCCAGCAGGGCGCCGAACTCGTCGAGTTCGCGCCTCAGTTCCACCAAGTAGTCCGCGTAGTCCACCGCGCCACGATATCTCTCCGGGTGGCGCCGTCCTCTTCGGGTGGCCCTGTTCCCGGGCCCGGCCGGTCGGAGGATGCGGAGGGGCAGGTGCGGCGCGTGCGGCACGGGCGGGCCGGACGGGCTGTCCGCGCGCCCGGCTAGGGTGCCGACGAACGGTCGTCGGAGGGTTCGGAGGGGCAGTGGCACGGCACGGGGGACGACACGACGGAACGCGCGCGCCGGACGAGCCGGCCGGGCCCGGCGGGCCGGCCGAACTGCCGGACGAGGACGGCTTCGTGCTGCCGGAGGCCTGGCGCCCGCTGGTGGCGCCGCTCCGCCGGGACGGGGTGCCCGTCCCGGCGTCCGTCCCGGCGGCGGACCGGCCGGTGGTGGACCCGGAGGAGGCCCATCGGCGCGAGGTGGACGCGGTGGACGAGCGGGTCGAGTGGATCGACCGGCTGCTGGCCGACGAGTTCTCCGACCCCGGGGCGGTGGCCGCCGTCTGTACCTACCTGAACGGGGAGGGCTGGGACGCGCTCGGGGCGGCGCTCACCGCCCGGATGATCCGCCGGTCGGACGAACCCGACGCCCTGCGCGGGGAGTTCGAGGACCGGGTGGCCTGGGCCGGACTGTCGTTCGCGGTCCGGGCGGTGCTGGCCTCCTTCGACGCGGACCTCGTCCGGGTGTGGACGGGTTCCGCGGCCCGGCACTGGGTGGGCGTCCTGGACCTGGAGGGCGAGCAGTACATCGACCTGGCCGCGCAGTACGGCCTGCTGGCACTCGCCCGGCAGGCCCTGGCCGAGACACCCGAGGACGAACACGCCGCCATCGTCGAGGAGTTGGCGCAGCTGCGGACCACGCCGCTGCGGCGGGCGGCCGTCGCCCGGCTGGTGCCGGAGCGGACCGAGTGGGTGGAGGAGTGCCTGGCCGAACTGCCCCGGGGCCACAGCCGGACCGCCACCGTGCTGCGCACGCTGCTGCTGCCCGCGCTGAGCAGCGTCGAGCAGGTGGAGCGGTTCGCTCCGACCGGCGACGGGGTGGGCCCGGATTGGACGCCCGGGCTGGTGGCCACCCTGGCCGACCGGGTCGGCCCGGCGGTGGCGCCCCTGCTGGCGTCCGCGCTGAGCCGGTACCGGTGCGACCCGCAGGAGCGGGAACTCGCGACGATGCTGGCCGAGTTCCCGACCGACGGGGCGATGCTCGCGCTGGCCGAGCGGCTCTCCCAGCCGCACGTCCGCGACCTGCTGCTGGCGGCCGCGCAGCGCTTCCCGGTGCGGGCGGTACGGGTGCTGTCGGCGGCCGCGCGGCGCGGCGGCGTGAACGGCCCGGTGTTCCGGGAGCTGCTCGACCGGCACCTGGCGCTGTGGCGGCCGCGGTTGCCGGAGGTCCTGGCCCGGCTGGACGAGGGGACCGCGTCGTTCGTCCGCTCGCTGGCGAGCGCCCGGGAGCCGCTGCCCGAGGCGCCGCCGGAGCGGGTGCCCGCGCTGCTGGCCGAGCCGCCGTGGGCCTGGCCGCGCACCGTCCGCAGGCCGGAGGTGCTGACCGGCCTCACCGCCGACCCGGAGCCCCGGCTGGTCTGGCGGCCGGGCGAGGCGGCGGCGTACGCGAACGGCGGCGACCCGTACTGGCGCTACCCGGCGGACACCGACTGGACGGAGGTGGTCGGGGAGCTGTCCGCGGACGCCTTCGACTGGCGGGCGGCCCGGCTGCTGGCCTGGGGCCCGGCCGAGCTGGTGCGGCCGTACCTGGAGGACTGGCAGCCCGCGGAGTACCTGAGCCAGGGCGTCCACCTGCGGCAGGTCCTGGGCAGGTACGGGACGGCCGCGCTGCGGCTGCTGCGCTTCGCCGCCGGGCACCGCCCGGAGGAGGTCGCCCCGGCCCTGGGGCCGGTGCTGGACCCGACCGTGGCGGGCCTGATGGCGGACCTGCTGGTGCGGGGCGGATCGGCCCGGTCGGCGGCCCGTTCGTGGTTCGCCCGGCACGGCGTGGCGGGGGCGCTGCTGCTGGTTCCGGCGGCGGTCGGCCCGGCCGGTGCGGAGCGGCGGGCCGGGGAGCACGCGCTGCGGCGGGTCGCGGCGGCCGAGGGGGCGGACGCCCTGCTGGCGGCGGTGGCGGAGCGCTACGGCGAGCGGGCCCGGGCGGCGGTCGCGGACGTGCTGGGCCCCGGCGGCCTGGCCCGGGCGCTGCCGGGCCGGATGCCGCAGCCGCCGGAGTGGCTGCGCGTGGAGGTGCTCCCGCAGCTGCTGCTGGCGGACGGCGGCGGCGCGCTGCCGCCCCCGGCGGTGCGGAACCTGCTGGGCATGCTGCAACTGGGCCGGCCGCGCGAGCCCTACCCGGGCCTGGCGGCGGTGCTACCGGCGCTGCGGGCCGATGCGGCGGCGGCGTTCGCCTGGGCGCTGTGCGAGGAGTGGCGGCACGCGGGCACGCCGTCCAAGGACAGTTGGGCGCTGCACGCGCTCGGCGAGCTCGGCGACGACGACACCGCCCGCCGGCTGGTGCCGCTGCCGCCCTGGCTGTCCCACCACCGCCAGGTGGACGGCCTGGACGCGCTGGTGTCGATCGGCAGCGCCGACGCCCTGGCGCAGTTGCACGGCGTCGCCCGGAGCGCGAAGTCCGAGGTGGTCAAGGAACGTGCGCTGGAACGGATTTCGGAGGTCGCCGAGTCGCTGGGCCTGACGGCCGAGCAGCTCGCCGACCGCCTGGCCCCCGACCTGGGCCTGGGCCCGGACGCCACCTTCGCCGTCGACTACGGCGCCCGGACGTTCACCGTCGGCTTCGACGAGCAGCTCCGGCCGTACGTCCTGGACCCGGCGGGCAGACGGCGCAAGGCGCTGCCCCCGCCCGCCGCCGAGGACGACCCGGGCCTGGCGGCGGCCGGGCGGCGGCGGTTCACCGCGCTGAAGCGGGACGTCCGGGCGTTCGTCACCGAACGGACCGCCCGGCTGCGGGACGCCATGGCGGCCGAACGCTCCTGGAGCGCGGCCGAGTTCCGCGACCTGCTGCTGGCCCACCCGCTGCTCGCCCACCTGGTGAACCGGCTGGTCTGGACGGCCGACGGCACCGCGTTCCGGATCGCCGAGGACCGCACCTTCGCCGACGTCCGCGACGAACCGTTCGAGCTGCCCGCGGACGCCGTGCTGCGGATCGCCCACCCGCTGCACCTGGGCCCGGACCTGGCGGCCTGGACGGAGCTGTTCACCGACTACGAGATCGTCCAGCCGTTCCCGCAACTCGCCCTTCCGATCGGCGCGTTGACGGCCGAGGAGGCGGCCGGGAACCGGCTGCCCCGGTTCGAGGGACGCACCGTCCCGGTCTGGCGGCTGCTCGCCCTGGCCCGGCGCGACTGGCAGCAGGACGACCCCGGGTACGGCGGCGACGGCGTGGCGGACCGGCTGCACAAGCCGCTGCCGGACGGCCGCCACCTGCTGCTCGCGCTCGACCCGGGCATCCGGGCGCACTCCCCCGCCGAGGCGGTCGAGCAGCGGATCGACGCGGTGTGGTTCGGCACCTCCTCCGACTACTACCCGCCGGAACCGCCGACGGACGGGGATGGGGGCGGGGGCGGGGCCCGGCTCGGCGAGCTGTCACCCGTCGTCGCCTCCGAACTGCTGGCCGACCTGGCGGAGTTGACCGCCGACTGACCGGCCGCCCGGGACGGCCGCGCGACCGGGCGCGGCCGCCCCCGGGACGCGGGCGCGGAGCGCCGGTTCCACGAGTCGCTGCCGGACGGACGGCACCGCCTCCACCCCCGAACTGCCGTCCGGAATCAAGGAGTTGACCTCTATCCGACCGGCCGATCGGGACGGCTAGGCGCAGCTCCCCAGGACGCCGGCGCGGAGCGCCGGTTCTACGGGCGAACCCCGAACTACCGCCCGAAATACCGGAGTCGACTTCTGCCCGACCGGCTCTCCGGCAGGCCGGGCGGGCGGTTCCGGCCACCTCGGCCGCGCGGTCCCGGCGGTCTGCCGGGGCGGGACGCGGCGGGTGGGGCGGCCGGTGACGGGTGCTGGGGCGGGGCGGGGCGGCGGGTCCCGTGGGGCGGGTGCGGGATCGGCCGGGATCTGCCGCGTCCGGGGCCGCCGGGGGACTGGGCGGCCGGGGTCCGGCGCTCCTAGCATGTGAGTCGCCGCCGGGCCCGGCCCCGCGGCAGCGGCCGCCTGCGGCCGGACGCCGTTGCAGCCGGCGTCGACCGGACAGCACCGGGCGCCTCGGGTTCCAGTGGCCGCGCCCGGGTTCCACCGCGCACCGCGGCGTCCCCGCGGTGACGTCGGGCTCCCCGCTCCGCACCGTTCGACCCGCCCGGCCCCGGGCACGGCACGCACGCACCCGCACCCGCACCCGCGCACCGGCACGGCAGAGCACGCACCGGCACGGTACGGCACCACCACGGCACGCGCCGCCGGGCGCAGCAGCGCCCCGCCCCGCGCGCCCGGGTGCGGTCCGGGTGCGGGTGCGGCCGGGCGGGAGTTCCCAGCGCACGCCCAGCACGCAGCCGGTACCCGTCCTCACCACCCTGGGGGTCACGTCCATGCCCGTCCGCTCCGCCGCGCCCCCGCGCGGCTCCTTCCGTCTCGTCCCGCTCGTCCTGGCCCTGCTGGCCGCCCTGCTGGCGGTGGCCGTCCCGGCGGCCGCCCCGGCGCACGCCGCGGTGCCCGACCGGTGGGGCTTCGCCTACCTGGACAACCCGACGCCGCCGCCCGGCTACGTCCCCGATCCCTCGCGCCAGTGGGGCAGTTGGCCCTCTCCGGCGGCCAACCCGGTGAAGGTCGACCAGACCGGCACCGGCACGTACGCGGTGCACTTCCCGCTGATCGCCGGAGTGGGCGGGGTCGCGCACGTCACCGCCGTCAACCGCACCGGCACCTGGTGCCAGGTGCAGGGCTGGGGCACCGCGGGCAGCGGGCTGGACGTCAAGGTGGCCTGCTACAACCCGGCCGGGGCGCCCGCGCCCTCGCCGTTCACGGTGCTGTTCAGCAGCAGCACCGGCACGCCCCCGCCGCCCGGCGGCGACTACGGCTACCTGTACTCGCTGCCCTCCGGAGCGCTGCTCTCGCAGTACAACTCGGCCGGCGGGGCCAACCTGTCCGGCCACGGCTCGACCGGCCTGTGGAAGGCCTGGCTGCCCGGCCTGGGCTCCACCACCGAGGTCGGGAACGTGCAGGTCACGGCGGTCGACGCGGCGCAGGGCGCGCGCTGCAAGGTGGCCGGCTGGTACCCGTCGAGCACCGGGCAGACCTTCCTGGTGGCCTGCTTCGACGCGACCAACGCCCCGTACGACACCGCCTGGACGCTCAGCTACTCGGTGAAGCGGGCGGTGCACGGGCCCGCGTACCCGCCGAAGTCCTTCGGGTACCTCTGGTACAACGGCGCGGTGCCGGTCGGGACGGACTTCAACTCGGTCGGCGGCACCAACACCTTCGGCGCCGGCGTGCCGGCCGCGGTGGTGATGTCCGGCGTGGCCGTCCCGTCCGACCACGCGCAGGTCACCGCGTACGGCAGCGGCCCCGGCTGGTGCCAGCTGGCGCTGCCGTGGACGCGCAGCTCGGGCGCGGTGAAACTCGCCCCGCTGTGCTTCAACCCCGGCGGCGCGCCGGTGGCGGCGCCGTTCCTGCTGGCGTACACCTCGGCGTTCTGACGGCGGCGCACCGCGCCGCACCCACCGCACCGCGGGGCCCGTCCCGGCCCGGCCGCTGGAAACCGGCCGTGTCGGGGCGGGCCCCTAGAGTGTGGCCGGTGATCGTTCGTCGGGGTGCGGGAGGCGCGGTGCGGCAGGGGGAGCTGGTCGGCGGGGGCGGGCCGCCGGAGGAGGACGCGTTCGACCTGCCGGCCGAGTGGCACGCGCTGGTGGTGCCGCGGCGCGGTGGCGGTGCGCCGCCGCCCTCGGCGTGGCCGGGCCCGGCGGCGGTGGCCGCCGAGGACGCGCTGGTCGCCGGGCACCGGGAGTGGATCGAGCGGGTGGGCGCGGCCGACGCCTCGGACGGGGAGCTGGTCCGGGCCGCGACGGCGTACCTGGACGGCGCGCCGGACGCGCTGGGCGCGGCCTGCGTCAGCGCGATGCTGCCCCCGCTGTACGAGGACGGCGCGGCGGGCGAGGCGGGCGGGGCCGCGCTGGTGGACGCCTGGACGGCGCGGCACGGCCTGGTGTTCGCCGTCCGGGCGGCCGTCGCGACCCTGGAGGTCGACTACTGGCGCTCCCGGCCGGGTTACGCCAACCCGTGCCTGGTGCGCGCCAACTCCGGTTCGCACGGCTACGCCACCGAGCAGGGCCGGGCGCTGCGCCGGGCCCGCCACCTGCTCTCGCTCGCCGACGAGCCCGCCTACCTGGCGGCCCGGGCGGCGGCCGGGGCGGAGCGCTCCGGCGGGCTGCCGCGGCGGTTCGGCACCGCGTACCTGTTCCCCGAGGTGTCCGAGTGGACGGACGCCTGGATCGACGAACTGCCGGACTGGCAGAGCCAGTCGGTGTGGGTGCTGATGCTGTCCGCGCTCGGCGGCCGGGCCCAGGCGGAGCGGGTGGCCCCCCGGCTGAGCTGGTACCGCTGGTGGGCGCAGAGCGCGGCGACCGTCGCGGACGGCCTCGGGACGGACGCGGTGCCGCTGCTGGCCGGGTCGCTGCGCCGGATCGACAGCGGGGACGAGGCGGGCCGGGTGGCCGAGATGCTGCTGGAGTTCCCCAGTGACGAGGCGTTCGCGGCGCTGCTGGAGCGGATCGACGACCGGTCGGTGGCGCCGGTGCTGTGGCGGGCGGTGGAGCGCTACCCGGTGCGCGCGCTGCGCCTGCTGGCGGCGGCCGCGCAGGGCGGCGGGGCGACGGCCCGGCACCTGCTGGAGCGCCACCTGCGCTCCCGGGCCGGGGAGTCGGACGCCCTGCTGGGGTGGCTCGACCCGGCGGCGGCGGCCTTCGTGCGGGCGCTGCCCGCGGCGGGCCCGGCCGGTCCGGAGGCCGGGGAGGCGCAGTGGCCGTCCGTGCTGGCGTCCCCGCCGTGGGAGCGGCCCCGGCCGACCGGGCGGCCGCCGGTGGTGGCGGGGCTGGCGGTGGACGGGTCGTCCGCGCTGCACTGGCAGGACGGCGAACGGGAGTTGTGGATGGAGCGCGCCCTCGCCTCGCACGAGTGGCGGGTCCATCCGGAGGACAGCGACTGGGCCGAGTTCGGCCCGCGGGCGTTCGCCGGGGCCCGCGGCACCTGGCCCCGGTGCCAGGTGCTGTGGCAGGCCCCGGCGGAGGTGATGGCCCCGCTGCTGGAGCGGTGGGAGCCGGAGGAGCTGTACTCCGGGCTGGAGACGCTGCGCCCGATCGTCGCCAAGTACGGCCCGGCGGCCGTCCCGCTGGCGCTGCGCACCGTCCGGGCGCGGCCCGCGCAGATGGCGCCGCTGCTGCTGCCGGTGCGGGAGGTGGCGGCGGCCCGGCTGATGGCGGAGGGCCTGGTCACCCGCAAGTCGGTGCGCGGCGCCGCCCGTTCGTGGTTCGCCCGGCACGGCGTGGCGGGCGCGCTGCTGCTCGTCCCGGACGCGGTCGGCGAGCCGGGCGCGGCCGGACGGCGGCCGGGCGGCGCTGCGGCTGGTGGCCGAGCGGCACGGGGCGGCGGCGGTGACGGCGGCGGCCGCCGAGCGGTACGGGGCCGGGGCGGCGGCGGCCGTCGCGGCGGTGCTGGCCGCCGATCCGCTGGTGGAGGCGCTGCCCGGGCGGCTCCCGAAGCCGCCGTCGTGGCTGGTGGCGGAGGTGCTGCCACCGCTGCCGCTGCGTTCGGGGGCGGTGCTGCCGGTGGCGGCGGTGCGCCGGGTGCTGACCATGCTGGCGCTGTCGAAGGCCGGCACCCCGTACCCGGGGCTGGCGCTGGTGGCCCGGGCGTGCGCGCCCGGCGCGTGGGCGGAGTTCTGCTGGGCGGTGTTCGAGGAGTGGCGGCTGGCCGGGATGCCCGCCAAGGAGAGCTGGGCGCTGACCCAGCTCGGCGACTTCGGCGACGACGGCACCGCGCGCCGGCTGGCCCCGGTGCTGTGCCGGTGGCCGCGGCAGAAGGCCGCCCGGCGGTCGACGGACGGCCTGGAGGTGCTGGCGGCGATCGGCACGGACGCCGCGCTGCGGGAGCTGCACGGCATCACCCAGCGGGTGCGCCTGTCCGGGATCCGGGAGCGCGCCCGGGAGAAGATCGCCGAGATCGCCGTGGCGAACGGCCTGACGCCCGACCAGCTCGCCGACCGGCTGACGCCCGACTTCGGCCTGGCGGCGGACGGGACGATGCGGCTGGACTACGGCCCGCGCGCGTTCACCGTCGCCCTGGACGCGCACCTGGGGCCGTACCTGCTGGACGGGGCGGGCAGGCGCCGGGCCGCCCTGCCCGCGCCCGCCGCCAAGGACGACCCGGAGCTGGCGCTCGCCGCCCGCCGGCGGTACGCCGCGCTGAAGAAGGAGCTGCGCACCGTCGGCGCCGGCCAGGTGCTCCGGCTGGAGGGCGCCATGCTCGACCAGCGGGCCTGGGGCGCGGACGAGTTCAGGTCGCTGTTCCTGGGCCACCCGCTGCTCGGCCACCTCGGCCACCGGCTGCTGTGGACGGCCGACGGCACCGCGTTCCGGATCGCCGAGGACGGCACCTTCGCCGACCGGGACGACGAGCCGTTCGAGCTGCCCGCGGACGCCGCCGTCCGGCTCGCCCACCCGGCCCTGCTGGGCGGGTCGCTGCCGCTCTGGGCGGAGCTGTTCACCGACTACCTGGTCATCCAGCCCTTCCCGCAACTCGGGCGCCCGGTCAGGTCGTTGACCGCCGAGGAGGCCGCCGGCCACCGGCTGCCCCGCTTCGAGGGGCGCACCGTCCCGGTCGAGGCGGTGCGCGCGCTGCTGCGGCGCGGGGCGGGCTGGACGACGTTCGAGGTCGGCGAGGCCAGGACGGTCGTCCACAAGCAGCTGCCGGGCGTCCACCACCTGAGCGTCACCCTCGACCCCGGCCTGCACCAGGCCCTGACCGACCAGACGCTGCTGGAGGTCTGGCTCGGCACCCGGCCGGGCCGGTACCGGGACCGCGCCGGGCACCGCCGCCCCTTCGCCGAGCTGGACGCCGTCAGCGCCTCCGAACTCCTCGCCGACCTGGAGGAGCTGACCGGCGCGGCTTGAAACGCACTCTTGACAACAGGACGGTGACGGATCTTCCCAAGTCCGGGGGGTGATCGCTAAGGTCTCGGAGCTGTGAACACGGGTAGATCCGGTGACGATCTGTGGGAAGAGTTCGTCAAGGAGTACGAGAAGGACAACGCGGTGCGGGAACCGAGCGCCGCCGAACGGGCCGAACAGGCCGGAGCCCGGCGGCCGGGGCCGCGCCGCTCCCGGCGGCGCCTGCTGCTGCCGCTGTCCGTCGCCCTGCTGGTCGTCGCGGGCACGGCCGCCTACGCGTACGACACCGTGCGGTCGACCCCGCCGACGGCGCCGCCCGCGGCGGCCTCCCCCGCGCGCCCGGGCTCCTCCGCCTCCCCGGGCTCCTCCGCCGCGCCCGCCGATCCCGCCGGCCTCTCCGACGCCGCGCCGACCGCGGCGGCCCCGCTGTCCGTCTTCCCGGAGCGGGTGCAGGGCTACACCCTGGTGAAGAAGGTCGCGAACCCGGTCTGCACCGGGGCCGACACGGTCGCGCCCACGCTCGCCGGGCTGATCGCCCAGGGGAAGGGCTGCCTCGGCGTCGACCTGGCGATGTACCGGGACGCCGCCGGCAACGAGTACAACCTGGTGCTCTTCACCATGAAGGACGCCGACGACGCCAAGCAGCTGCTGCTGTGGCTGGGCGACCACATCGGCACCTACCCGGTCGTCGTCCAGCTCCCGCCCGACGACTCCGGCCTGCGGCAGCTACCGGCCGACAGCGGCCTGGTGGAGAGCTACGCCGCCCAGGGGAACTACCTGCTGGCCGGCATGGCCCAGTGGGCCGACGGCCACACCGGGAACTTCAACGACCTGGTGGCCCGCCTCACCCCGCTGATCGACAGCACCGCCCACGGCCTGTACCCGGGCTGACCCGCCCCTCAGCCCAACGGGAGCACGTAGACCGGCTCCCGGCCGTACCCGGTGAACCCGGCCCGGCGCAGGATCGGCCCGGAGGTGCGCGGGTTGCCCTTCACCAGGGCCATCCGCGCGCCGTGCGCCACCGCGTACTCCAACCGCGCCGCCAGCAGCGCCCGGTACACCCCGCACCCCCGCCGGGCCGGAACGACCACCCCGCCGGTCAGCCGGGCGACGCCGTCCACCACCCGCACGCCGCCCACCCCGGCGGGCTCGCCGTCCAGGTAGGCGACGAGCCTCCCGCCCCGGCCCGCCGGCACCTCCCGCGCGCCCCGGGCCGCGGTCTCCTCGATCCGCGCGGCGGGCGGAAGACCGCCCCCGAACCCGGTGACCTCGACCGCCGCCCCGTCCCGCGCCGTCGCCCCGTCCACCGCCCAGCGCAGCTCCGTCGCCACCACCGGCGGCCGCAGCACCGGCGCGCCCCCGGACAGATCCGCGGCCAGGATCTCCAGGTCGATCTTGAGCCGCCCGCCCCGGGCCACCAGTTCGCCCTCCAGCCCGGCCGGGTCCCCGATCAGCACCTGCCAGTCCAGCACCGGCAACCCGAGCCCCCGCGCCCGTGCCAGCACGGCGTCCACGGACCCCGCCAGCGGCTCCCCGGGGGCGAAGGCCACCACCGAGAGCCGGAAGGGGTAGTACGCGGGCAGCCGCAGGATCGTGCACAGCCCGTCCGCGACGACCTCCGCGTCCTCCGGCATCCACACCCAGGCCGCCCCGGCGGCGGCCACCTCCTCGATCGACAGGCTCATCCAGCCAACCTAGCCGTCCCCGACGGCCCGTCCGGCCCCTGTTCCCGAACCATGACGGTCTTCACGCTCCCTCCACCGGCGCGAGGTGACCGCGTGCGGGTGGGCGGCCGGGCTCGGCCAGGTGTCGGTGGGGCGGGCTACGGTCTGGGGGCGGTGGGACGGCCGGTCGGGGCGGGGAGCCCGGGCTCGGGTGGCCCGTGGGGGGTTGAGAGGATCGCTCCCGTTGGCCGTGCCAGTGACCGTGTTCCGTCTGCCCGAGGATTGTGCGATGCCCGTTTCGAGCCCCGTCCGTGCCGACATGCAGCGGCCGCCCGCCGAGGTGCGGCACGCGCAGGAGTTGGCGGCGCTGCGGGAGAAGGACACCGATCCGCGGCCGCCGGGGTGGGAGTTGAGCCTGCGGGCGGCGCGGCGGTTCGTGGTGGGGGACGAACGGGCCGGGATCAGCCGGAAGTTCGTGGGGAACGCGGCGCTGGTGGAGCGGGCGCTGGTGACGCTGGCGACGGACCGCGGGCTGATGCTGGTGGGTGAGCCGGGGACGGCGAAGTCGCTACTGTCGGAGCTGATCGCGGCGGCGGTCAGCGGCACGTCCACGCTGACGGTGCAGGGCGGCGCGGCGACCACCGAGGACCAGATCAAGTACGGCTGGAACTACGCGCTGCTGGTCTCGGAGGGCCCGTCGACGCGTTCGCTGGTGCCCGCGCCGATGCTGAAGGGCATGGCGCAGGGGAAGGTCGTCCGGTTCGAGGAGATCACCCGCTGCCCGCTGGAGGTGCAGGACTGCCTGCTCTCGCTGCTGTCCGAACGGGTGCTGGCGGTGCCGGAGTTGGACGGCCCGGAGGGCATGGTGTTCGCGGGCGCCGGGTTCAACGTGATCGCCACCGCGAACACCAGGGACCGCGGCGTCAACGAGATGAGCGCCGCGCTCAAGCGCCGCTTCAACTTCGAGACGGTCTTCCCGATCGCCGACTTCGACACCGAAGTCGCCCTGGTGGAGGCCGAGTCGGCGGCCCTGCTGCGCCGCTCGGGCGTCGCTCCGGCCCCGGACCGGGACCTGCTGGAGGTGCTGGTGGCGACCTTCCGGGCGCTGCGTTCGCCGGACGGCGCCGGGCGGGGCGCGTCCTCGGCGGTGCTGAGCACCGCCGAGGCGGTGTCGGTGGCGCACGCGGTCGGGGTGCGCGGCTGGTTCCTGCGCCAGGAGCCGGGCAGCGCGGCCGACCTGGTGACCTGCCTGGCCGGCACCGCCGCCAAGGACGACCCGGAGGATCTGGCCCGGCTGCGGCGCTTCCTGGAGCAGCAGGCCGACCGCCGCAAGGGCGGCCGCTGGCGCGAACTGTACGACGCCCGGCACCTGTTGGCCGACTGATGGCGGCTCCGGAGGCGGTGTTCCTGGGCGTGCGGCACCACTCGCCGGCCTGCGCGGCGCTGGTGGCGCGCACCATCGGGGAGCTGCGGCCCGCGCACGTGCTGGTCGAGGGCCCGGCGGACCTGAACCCGCGGCTGGACGAGCTGCTGCTCGGCCACCGGCTGCCGGTCGCGGTGTTCAGCCACTACCGGGACGAGGAGCGGACGGCGACGTCCTGGGCGCCGCTGTGCGCGTACTCGCCGGAGTGGGTGGCGCTGGCCGAGGGCCGGGCGGCGGGCGCGCAGGTGCGCTTCGTCGACCTGCCGGCCTGGCACCCGGCGTTCACCGACCGGGCGCGCCCGCTGGCGAACCGGTTCGCGGACGCGGAGGCCCGGTACGCGCGGGCCACCGAGCGGCTGTGCCAGGCGTTCGGGACGGACTCGCCGGACACCCTGTGGGACGGCCTGGTCGAGCTGCCCGACCCAACGGGTCTGGCCGAACGGCTGGACGCCTACTTCGAGTTGGTGCGCGGCGACGCGGCCGCGGACGAGGGCGACGCGGCCCGCGAGGCGTACATGGCGCGCTGGGTGCGGGCCGCGCTGGGGCGCGGGGACGGGCCGGTGCTGGTGGTCACCGGCGGCTTCCACACGCCCGCGCTGCGCGCCCTGGCCGCGGCGCCCGCCGCCGGGGACGACTGGCCGGAGGTGCCGCTCCCGCCGGACGGCGCGGCCGGCGGGAGCCACCTGGTGCCGTACTCCTTCCGGCAGTTGGACGCGTTCGGCGGCTACCAGTCCGGCATGCCCTCCCCCGGCTACTACCAACTGCTGTGGGAGCGCGGCCCGCAGGGCGCGGCGGACGGCCTGACCGAGGAGGTGGTGCGGCGGCTGCGGGCGGCCGGGGTGCGGGTGTCGACGGCCGACCTGATCGCGGCCCGCACCCTGGCCGAGGGCCTGGCGGCGATGCGCGGGCACCGGACGCGTTCGCGCGCCGACGTGCTGGACGGCCTGGTCTCGGGGCTGGTCGGCGAGGCGCTGGACCAACCGCTGCCGTGGCAGGTGCGCGGGCGGCCGACGACCGGCACCGACCCGCTGGTGCGGGCGCTGGTCGAGGCAGGCACCGGCGACCGGGTCGGCCGGCTGCACCCGGACACGCCCGCGCCGCCGCTGGTCCACGACGTGGCGGGCGAGCAGGAGGCGTGCGGCGTCCGGACGGGCTCCCCCGCGGCGGCGGACCTGACCACCGCGGAGGGGCTGCGGCGCAGCCGCTTCCTGCACCGGTTGCGGGTGCTGGACGTGCCCGGGCACGTCCGGGAGAGCGGGCCGACCGGCGGCGGCGACCCGGTGTTCGCCGAGCGCTGGGTGCCGTCCCCGCACGGCTGGGCGCACCGGCGCGACGCCGCGCTGATCGAGGCCGGCGCGTACGGGGCGCGGCTGTCCGACGCGGCGGCGGCGGCCCTGTCCGAGCGGGCCCGGGACGCGGGCACCGATCCGGCGGCGCTGGCCGGGCTGCTGTTCGACGCCGTCCTGTGCGGGGTCGGCGCGCTGGCCGGCGAACTCCTCGACACGCTCGCCGAACGGGTCGGCCGCGCCCCCGAACTCGGCGCGGTGGGCGAGGTGCTGGCCACCACCCTGGACCTGTGGCGGCACGACCGGGTGTACGGGGTGGCGGCCGATCCGCGGCTGGCCCGCCTGGTCGACGCCGCCCTGCACCGCGTGCTGTGGCTGGCCGAGGGCCTGCACGGCGGGGGCGGGGTCGACCACGCCCGGCTGCGCGCCGCCACCGCGGCCCGCGACGCCCTGCGGCACGCCGCGCCCGTCCTCACCCTGCCCCGGCCCGCCGCCCTCGCCACCGCCGCCCGGGTCGCCGCCGACCCGGCCGCGCCCCGGACCTCCGCGGCGCCGCCCTCGGCCTGCACTGGTCGCTGACCGAGGACGCCGGGCCCGAGGACGCCAGGCCCGAGGACGCCGGGCCCGAAGGCGCCCAGCCCGAGAACGCCGGCCCCGAGGACGCCCGAACCGAAGGCGCCCGGCCCGAAGGCGCCGAGCCCGAGGACGCCAGGCCCGAAGGCGCCGGGCCCGAGAACGCCCGGCCCGAGGGCGCGGGCGGCACCGGTGCCGACGCCGCCGGGGCTCCGGTGGTGCGGCCGGCCGAGGCGGCCGCCCGGCAGGCGGGGGCGCTGGCCGGGGAGCCGGAACGGCTGGGCGACTGGTTGGCGGGGCTGTTCGTGCTGGCCCGCGAGCAGTTGACCGGGCCGACCCTCGACACGGTCGGTGACACGTCACTGTTCGATGCGCTGGACTCGATCGTCACCGGCCTGCCGCTGCCCGACTTCCTGCGCGGACTGCCCGCGCTGCGGCAGGCGTTCGGCTACTTCCCGCCGCGCGAGCGGGAGCGGATCGCCGAACGCCTGCTGGCCCGGCGCGGCCGCACCGGTTCGGCCCGCGGCCTGCTGCGCACCACCGCCGACCCGACCCTGCTGGCCCGGGCCGCCGCCCTCGAACTCGCCGTCACCGACCTGCTGGACCGCTACGGCCTGGCCCCCGGCGACGCCTCCGACACCGCACCGGACGCCGCCCCGTCGGACACCGCCCCGTCGGACACCGCGCCGCACCCCGCCCCGGACCCCGCCGAAACACCCTCCACCGGCCCCCTCCCCGACGAGGGCCTGGAGCGCTGGCGGCTGATCCTCGGCGCGCCCGCCGAGCGCTGCACCGGCGGCCTCGACCGGCTCGCGGCCGCGCGGGACGCCGCCCTGGAGTGGCTGTACGGGCGCGACCCGGGCGCGGGCCGCCGCGGGGTGCGCCGAAGTGGCGGCGGCTCGCGCAGCGGCGGCAGCGAGGCGTCCCGGGTGACGCCGGTGGACTGGCTGGAGGACGTGCACCGGCTGTTCCCGAAGGAGACCGTGGAGCGGCTGGAGCGGGACGCGGTGGAGCGGTACGGCATCGACGAGATCGTCACCGATCCGGAGGTGCTGTCCCGGGTGGAGCCGAGCCCGGCACTGCTGCGCGCCGTGCTGCGCACCAAGCACCTGATGAACCCGGAACTCCTCTCCCTCGCACGGAAGTTGGTCGAGGCGGTGGTGCGCGACCTGATGTCCCGGCTGCGCCCCGAGGTGCGCCGGGCGTTCACCGGTGCGCGGGCGCCGGGCCGCAGCCGGTTCGCGCTGGCCCGGAACTTCGACTTCCGCTCCACCGTGCGGGCCAACCTGGCGCACTACCAGCCGGAGCGGCGGCGGCTGCTGATCGAGCGGCCGTACTTCCACACCCGGACGCGGCGCAGCCTGCAGCAGTGGCAACTCGTGCTGCTGGTCGACCAGTCGGGCTCGATGGCCGGGTCGGTGATCCACTCGGCGGTGACGGCGGCCTGCCTGTGGAACCTGCCGGGGCTGCGCACCCACCTGGTGGCGTTCGACACCTCGGTGGTGGACCTGACCGAGGACGTGTCGGACCCGGTCGAGCTGCTGATGCGGGTGCAGCTCGGCGGCGGCACCGACATCGCCCGGGCGGTGGACTACGGGGCCGGCCTGCTGGACAACCCGCGGCGCAGCATCGTGGTGCTGGTGTCGGACTTCTACGAGGGCGGCGACACCGGCCGACTGCTGCGCGGGGTGCGGAGATTGGTGGAGCAGGGCGCCACGGTGCTCGGGCTGGCGGCGTTGGACGAGGAGGCCGATCCGGTGTACGACCGCGAACTGGCGGGCCGGCTGGTCGGGTCGGGGGCGCACGTGGGGGCGATGACGCCGGGCGAGCTGGCGGCGTTCGTGGCCGAGAAGGTGGGCCGGTGAGCGCGCCCCGGGCGGACCTGCTGGCGCTGGACGCCGGCACGCTGGCGGCGCTGACCAACCGCGGCCTGGTGAAGCGGGCGGCCCGCGAACTGGCGTCGGGCGCCGGTGCGTCGGTGGCGCTCGACGCGGACGGCGAGGTGTCGGGGTCGTTCCCGGACGGCAGCCGGACGGCGCTGCCCGCCGGGGTCCCGCTGGAGGGGGGCCGGTGCAGCTGCCCGGCGCCGGGGGTGTGCCGGCACCTGGTCGGCCTGGTCCTCGCCTACCAGGCCGCGTCCCCGTCCCCCGCCGAGTCCCGCACCGAGACCCGCACCGAGACCCCCGCCGACTCGCCGTCCGCACCCGGGGACCACCAGGAACCGGCCGGGCCCGAGCCGACCGGGCCCGGGGGGCCCCAACCCCCCTGGTCCCCGGCCGAGTTCGATGACGCGGCGCTGCTGGCCGCGTTCGGCCGACCGGCCCTGACGGCGGCCCGGCGGGCGTGGGAGCGGGGGGTGCGGGCGACGGTGCAGCGGATGGACCCGGAGCATCCGGCGCCCTCGGTGGAGCTGCCGAGCTGCACCGTCCGCTTCCCCGTCCCGCACAGCCTGAACTTCGCGCTGAGCGGGGCGACTTCGGCCCGGCACGGCGAACTGGTGACGCTCGCGGCCTGGGCGTTCCGGGCGGCCGAGGAGGACGGCACCCCGTCCGGCGCGGCCCGCACGGTGGGCGGCGCCGGAGCGGCGGGGAAGGCGAAGGCCGGGGCCGCGGACCCGGTGGCGGCGGTGGCCGCCCTGGTGGACGAGCTGCTGCGCACCGGCACGGCCCGCACCGGCCCGGTGCTGCTGGCACAACTGGCGCGCGCCGAGGCCGGGTTGGCGTCGGCCTCGGCGCACTGGCCGGCCGCCGCGGCGGCCGAGCTGCGGGACCAGGTGGAGGCGTACGCGGCCCGGGACACCCGCTACGACCCGGACCTGGTGACCGAGTTGCTGGCCGAGCTGCTGGCCCGGGGGCGGGCGGCCGACCGGTCGACGGCGCTGGGCAGCGGCGAGAGCGCCGTCACGCAGCTGCGCCGCACCCGGCTGGTCGCGCTGGGCTGCCGGGTCTCCGGCCGGGAGCGCAGGACGGAGGTCTACCTCGCCCAGCCGGACGCCGGGATCGCCCTGGTGCTGCGCAAGCAGTGGACGGCGGCGGCGGGCCAGGAGCCGACGGGGGCCGAGCTGGCGGGCCGGCGGCTGCTCAGGCACTCGGTGCGGGCGCTGGCGGGGGCGAACCTGGTCAGCGAGTCGATCTCGCGCAGCGCGGGGCGGACCGTCACGGTGGAGCGCGGCCGGATCGCCTCCACCAGCGTGACGCCGCTGGGCGACGCCTGGGCGTCGCTGCCCGCGCCGCTGCTGCTGCACGACGCGGCGGCCCGGCTGCGCGCGCTGGGCGGGCGGCCGCCCCGGCTGGTGCGGCCGCGGGTCGAGGCGGAGAACGCGCACGTGCTGGCCGTCGCGGAGGTCGGCCCGCTGGGCTACGACCCGGCCCGGCAGCGGCTGGAGGCCACGGTGCGGGACGCGGTGGGGACGGCGGTGGTGGTGTCCGCCGAGCACGACGCGCTCTGCCCGGGCCGGATCGACGCGCTGGCGGCGGCCCTGGAGTCCGGCACGGTGACGCACGTCAGCGGTCTGCTGCGGCAGGCGGCGGGCCGTCCGGTGCTCGACCCGCTGGCGGTGCGCACCGCCGCCGGGCTGGTGCACCCGGACCTGGCCCCGGAGCGCGACCCGCACCCGTTCGACGCCCTGCCGCCGGTCGGCGGCGATCCGCTGACGGAGGCGCTGACCACCGCCCGCACCGCGCTCGGCGAGCTGGCCCGCACCGGTCTGGAGACCGCACCGCCCCGCCCGCTCGCCCCGGCGGCCGCGCACCTGCGCCGGGCCGGGCTGCGCACCGCGGCCGCCCTGCTGGACGCGCTGGCCGCCGACCCGGTGCCCGCCCGCTGGGCGGACGCCGCGATCCACCTGCTGACCGCCCTCGACCTGCACCGGGAGGAGGAGAGCGGGCCCTGATCCCCGGCGTCCCCCACCGGACGGGTACGTAGTACAGTCCGCCCGAACGATCATGAGAGGGAACCCGATGACACTGCGCCGCCGCCGTCAGACCGCCTGGACGCTCCGGGGGTTGGCGCTGCTCGCCGCCCTGGCCTACCTGCCGGGCTGGTTCGGCTCCCGGTCGGGCGGGCTGGTGGAGGCGGAGCGGCTGTTCAACCACCCGGCGTACCTGCTCGGCGGCGCGCTGGTGCTGGTCGTGGTCTCGCTGGTGGTCGAGCTGGAGTTCCGCACCGCGTTCTCCCAGATCGGCTGCGCCGTCGCGCTGGTGGCGCTGGTCGCCGTCACGGCGCCGCTCGCCTTCTTCTCCCTCGCGGCCGACGACACCGGCCGGTGGTCGCACCGGAAGGCCCACCCCGACCGCCCGGACCTGGCACTGACCGTGACCGACGTCGCGTTCTCGGTCGACCCGCTCTACCAGGTGGAGCTGGTGACCGGCACCGGCTGGTCCGCCCGCCACTGGACGCTGGGCACCTGGGGGGAGGACAGCGGGCACGGCTTCTACGAGGACGCGGTGTGGTCCGGCCCGGACCGGATCACGGTGACCTCGGACGAGGAGACCGCCGTCTTCGTCCTCGACCCGGCCACCGGCCGCCCGGGCGCTCCGCAGACCACCAGGCACTGACCCCGCCCGCCCGGCGGGCCGCCCACCGAGCCGTCCGCCGAGCGGCCGGGAAAAACTCCGGCGTCCGTGTCGATCCGGTCCCGCGCCGTTCGACCTTGGGATAGAGAGGGTCGGAGGAAGGCCCCCCGAACGAGGAGCAGGACGATGGCGAAGTACATGCTGATCATGCGGGCGACGGACGAGACCCTGGCGAAGATGGTCGAGACGCCCTTCGAGGAGATGCTGGAGACGGTGGGCCGGTTCAACGAGGAGCTGATCCGGGCGGGCGTGCTGATCGCCGCCGAGGGCCTGGACGACGCGTCGCAGGGCGTGGTGGTCGACTACGACGGCGAGGTGCCGGTGGTCACCGACGGCCCGTACGGGGAGACCAAGGAGCTGTTCGGCGGGTTCTACCTGATCGACGTCGCCTCGAAGGAGGAGGCCGTGGAGTGGGCCAAGCGCCTGCCCGCACTGCCGGGGTCGAAGTGCGAGGTGCGCCGCGTCCCGTCGATCGACGAGTTCCCGCAGGACAACGAGTGGGTCGCCCTGGAGCGGGCCTGGCGCGAGCGGACCGGTCAGCTCTGATGCCGGTGACCGACGACGGCGGCCCGCCGGGCGCGGGGGCGGTCGGCGAACCGGCCCGGCGGGCCGTCGCGGCGGTCTGGCGGATCGAGTCCGCCCGGATCGTGGGGGCGCTGGCCCGCTGGACGGGCGACTTCGCGCTGGCCGAGGACGTCGCCCAGGAGGCGCTGGCCGAGGCACTGGTGGCCTGGTCGCGCGACGGCGCGCCCGCGAACCCGGTGGGCTGGCTGCTGACGACCGCGCGGCGGCGGGCGATCGACGCCTTCCGCCGCCGCGCGGCGCTGGACGAGCGCTACGCCCTGCTCGCCGCGGACGTGACCGGGGCCGCCCCGGACGAACCGCCCTGGGACCCGGACCGGATCGACGACGACGTGCTGGCGCTGGTGTTCACCGCCTGCCACCCGGTGCTCTCGCCCGAGGCCCGGGTGGCGCTGACGCTGCGCGTGGTGAGCGGCCTGTCCAGCGAGGAGATCGCCCGCGCGTTCCTGGTGCCGGTGCCGACCGTGCAGGCCAGGATCACCCGGGCGAAGAAGACCATCGCCGCGGCCCGCGTCCCGTTCGAACTGCCGCCCGCCGAGGAGCGGCGGGCCCGGCTGGGCGCGGTGCTGAGCGTGCTGTACGTGGTGTTCACGGAGGGGTCGACGGCGACCGCGGGCGAGGACCTGCTGCGTCCGGACCTCGCCTACGAGGCGCTCCGGCTGGCCCGGACGCTGGCCGCGCTGCTGCCCGGCGAGCCCGAGCCGCACGGCCTGCTGGCGCTGTGCGAGCTGACGGCGGCGCGCTTCCCGGCCCGCACCGGGCCGGACGGGGAGGCGGTGCTGCTGGAGGACCAGGACCGCACCCGCTGGGACCGCGCGGCGATCCGGCGCGGCCTGGCGGCGCTCGGCCGGGCCACCGCGGCGGGGCGCGGCCTGGGCCCGTACGGGCTACAGGCGGCGATCGCGGCCTGCCACGCGGTGGCGCCCTCGGTGGCGGAGACCGACTGGGAGCGCGTCGTGCTGCTGTACGAGGCGCTGGGCCGGGTGGCGCCGTCCCCGGTGGTCGAGCTCAACCGGGCGGTGGCGGTCGCGATGGCGGGCGCCCCGGACGAGGCGCTGGCCCTGGTGGACGAACTGCTGGCCGCCGACCGGCTGCCCGGCTCCCACCTGCTGCCGAGCGTCCGCGGCGAGCTCCTCGCCCGGCTGGGCCGCACCGCCGAGGCCCGCGCCGAGCTCGAACTCGCCGCCCGCCTGTGCCGCAACGCCCGCGAACGCGCCGTCCTGCTCCGCAAGGCGGCCGCCCTGGGTTGACGGCGCCCGCCCCCCTGCCGCTCCCGGCCCCTGCCGTGCCCGGCCCGTTCCCCCGTCAGTGGCCGAGCGGGGCGGTCCAGTTGAGCAGGGTGCCACCGGCGGGCGGGGCGGCGACGGTGAGGTTGCCGCCGAGCGCGCGGGCGCGTTCCTCCAGGTTGCGCAGGCCGCTGCGGCGGCCCTGGGCGGGGATGCCGACGCCGTCGTCCTGGACGGTGAGCGCGACCTGGCCGCCGGTCGCCTGCAGGGTGACCTCGACCCGGCCGGCCTTCGCGTGCCGGGCGGCGTTGCTGAGCGCCTCGCCGAGGACGGCGACCAGGTGGTCGGCGACGGCGGGCGGCACGTCGGTGTCGAGCAGGCCCTCCATGCTCAGCCGGGGCGCGAAGCCGAGGGCGGCCTGCGCCTCCTCGACCACGTGCACCGCCCGGGCCCGCAGGCCCTGTCCGGCCCCGGCCTCGCGGACCCGCAGCCCGAAGATCGTCGATCGGATGATCTTGATGGTCTCGTCCAGGTCGCCGACGGCCCGCAGCACCCGGTCGGACGCCCCGGGGTGGTCGATGAACCGGGACGCGCTCTGCAGCGTCATGCCGGTCGCGAACAGCCGCTGGATGGCCAGGTCGTGCAAGTCCCGGGCGATCCGGTCGCGGTCCTCCAGGACGGCCAACTGCTCGGCGTCGCGCCGCCGTTCGGCCAGCTCCAGGGCCAGCGCGGCCTGGTCGGCGAAGCCCAGCAGCGGGTCGATCTCGCGCTCGGTGAACTCGGCCTCGCCGCTGCCGCGCACCAGCAGCAGCACGCCCTCGGTGTGGCCCTCGGCCCGCCCCAGCGGCACCGCGACGGCCGGGCCCAGCCCCTCGAACCGCGACACCCGGCCGGGGAAGCGCGGATCGTCCGCCAGGTCGTGCGAGGTCACCGGGAAGCCCGCCGCGCAGGCCGCGCCGGAGAGGGTGCCCTCCAGCGCCACCTCCACCCCGACCCGCCCGTTGACGTCCCCGCCGAGCGCCAACTCGACCCGCAGCCCGGCCCCGTCGGGCAGCGCGGTCAGCACGTCGGCCAGCTTCGCGCCGGAGATGTCGCAGGCCCGCTGGGCGATCAGCTCCACCACCTGGGTGCGCGAACTGCCGGACAGCAGACGGCGGTTGATCTCGGCGGTGGCGGTCAGCCAGCGCTGCCGGCGCTGCGCCTCCTCGTACAGCCGGGCGTTGTCGATGGCCACCCCGGCCGCGACCGCGAGGGTGGCGATCACCGACTCGTCGTCGTCGTCGAACCCGGCGGCGCCGCGCTTGTCGGTCAGGTAGATGTTGCCGAACACCTCGTCGCGCACCCGCACCGGCAGGCCCAGGAAGGTCCGCATCTCGGGGTGGTGGGCGGGGCAGCCGGTGGACGCCGGGTGCTGCTTGAGGTCCTCCAGGCGCAGCGGCTGCGGGTGCCGGATGAGTTCGCCGAGCAGGCCCTTCCCGGTCGGGTAGGGGCCGATCAGGGCGATCTCCTCCTCGCTCAGGCCGACGGTGATGAACTGGGAGAGCGTGTCGCCGTCGGGGCCGATGATGCCGAGCGCCGCGTACTTGGCATCGGCGAGGAAGGCCGCGGCCTCCACGATCCGGCGCAGCACCTGGGTCAGCTCCAGCTCGCGACCGACCGACAGGACGGCCTCCAGCAGGCTGTGCACCCGGTCCCGGGTGCCCCGGGCCACGTCGATCCGGGCCTGCAGTTCGGACAGCAGCTCGTCCAGCCTCAGCTGCGGAATCCGCGACCGCGGTTCCTCCTCGCGCACCGCGCTCCTCCTCGTCCGTGGCTCCGCCGCCGATTCTCGCAGACGTCCGGGCCCCGGTGGACCCACGGGGTGCGAATGCGCTAGGCGCGGCCCGCCCCGGGAAGCGGCAGGTCACACCGGACGGAACGGGGCGGGGCCGCTCAGCGGCGGGCGGTGCGCAGTACGAGCGCGGCGAGCGCCTCGGGGGCGCCCGGCTGGTGGCGGACGCCGGGGAAGGCGTTGACGTCGACGGCGACCGGGCCGTCCGGGCCGGGCAGCAGGTCGACGCCGTACACCTGGAGGCCGAAGGCGGGTCCGGCGGCGAGGACGAGGGCGCGCTCCCGGCCGTCGGGCGTCCAGGGGCGGCGTTCGGGGGCGCCCGGCGCCAGTTCGGAGCGGCGCTGCTCGGCGAAGACCTCGCCGCCGACCACCCACACCTTGCGGTCCCAGCCGTCGCCGTCCACCGGCCGCTGGGTGAGCACCGGTTCGCCGGGCCACCGCCCGGCGAGCTCCCGCCAGTGCTCGGGGGTGTCGGCCCGGGCCACCAGGTCCGCCTTGCGGCTGCGCAGGCTCTTCACCACCACCGGTCCGGGCCAGCGGAGTTCGCCGAGGACGCCGCGGCCGGTGGTGGGGGCGAAGGGCAGTCCGGCGGCCCGGGCGGTGCGCTCCATCCAGTCCCGGTCCTGGCAACGGGCGGTGGCGGCGGCGGAGTTGAGCACGGGGACGCCCGCCTGCTCGTACCGCTCGGCCCGGCGCAGCGATTGCGCGTCGCGCGCCTTGAGCAGCACCACGTCCGCCGGCTCGTCCTGACCGACCGTCAGGTGCCCTTCCTGCTGCAGGAGTCGGCGCGCCCCGGCGAGCAGCGGGTGGTCCGGTTCGCGGGCGACCAGGGCGAGCCGCAGCGGCCGCCGGGCGGCCGTCACCGGGCGGCCCGGGCGTCGGGCAGGCCGGCGTCGGTGAGCAGCGGGGCCGCGCCGGGGGTGGGCCAGGAGGAGCCGGTGCGGGCGAGGCGGACCACCGCGTCGGCCACCCGCTCGACGGCGCGCGGCACTTGGCGGAAGCTCGGGAAGTCGTTGACGTCGACGACCACCGGGCCGTCCGGGCCGAGCAGCACGTCCAGGCCGTACAGGTCGAGACCGAACACCTCGCCGACCTGCGCGGCCAGCGCGGCGACCTCGCGCGGCAGCGGGACGGGCCGCTCCACGGCGGGGTGGTGCGGGTGCAGCGGCGAGGTGCGCCGGGTGGCGAAGAACTCGCCGCCCGCGCAGTACACCTTCAGGTCGCAGCCGTCGTTGGGCACGTACGGCTGGGCGATCAGCAGGCCGCCGTCCGCAGGAGCGGCCAACTCGGCGAGCTGCCCGGGCCGTTCGACCAGGTGGACGGCGCGCCCCGAGGAGCCGTCGGCGGGCTTGACGACCAGCGGGTAGTGGCGGGCCCCGATCGCGGCGAACGCGGCCGGGTCGGCGGCGGCCCACGTCCGCGGCATCGGCAGGCCGTGCAGCGCCGCGACCACGGCGGCCTGCGCCTTGTCGCGGACCGGGCGGATCGCCCGGGCGTCGTTGACGGTGGTCAGGCCCGCCGCGGCGGCGGCCTCCAGCAGGCCCAGGCCCGGGCCGCCGGACACGGTCTTCAGCACCCACGCGTCGTGCTTGCCGCTGCGCACCAGTTTGGCGAGGTCGAGCAGGTCGGCGCCGGGCCGCAGCACGTCCACCCGGTGCCCGGTGGCCCGCAGGTGATCGACCACCGCCAGCGGCATCCCGTCGTTGCGGTAGTGCTCCTCGACCAGGAAGCAGAACCTCATGCGACCCATGTGCCCCCACCCCACTTTCCCACTGTTCCCCTCCACCCCCGTCGGACTCCCCCGGGGCGAATGCATCCGACCACCCTGCCATGGATCATCCACCGCATTTCACCCAGGGTGTCCGGGAACGGATACAGCAGCGTCACAGGTGGGTTGCCGTCCGGCTGGAACCGCCGACCCCGGGCATGACGTTCACATGACGCCCCCTTGGCACACTCTTTGAGGAGGACCGTGTGCACCCGCAGCTGCGCCCGCACGCCCGGCACGACCTGACCGACCGTCCCGCCCCGGCCCGACTGGCCTACCCGGCGAACGACGTGCTGGTGGTCTCCGGCCTGCCCGGCAGCGGCAAGAGCACCCTGATGCGGCGCTGCGCCCGCACCGCGGTGATCGACTCCCAGCACACCCGGGCCCGTTTCGCCCGCGCCCTGCCGGGCGTGCCGTACGCGCTCTACCGGCCGCTGGTGCGGCTCGCCCACTACCTGCGGCTGCGCGCGGCGGTACGGGCCGGCGGCCCGCTGGTCGTCCACGACTGCGGCACCCTGCCGTGGGTGCGCCGCGCCCTGGCCCGCAGCACCGCCCGCCAGGGCCGCCGCCTGCACCTGCTCCTGCTGGACGCCAGCCCCGCCCAGGCCGCCGACGGCCAGCTCCGCCGCGGCCGCCGGGTCTCCCGCTACGCCTTCGCCCGCCACCGCCGCGCCTGGACCGCCCTGCGCGCCCTGGCCACCGCCGACGGCCCCCTGCCCCCCGGCCTGGCCTCCGCCGTCCTGCTCCCCCGGGAGTCCGCCGCCCGCCTCACCGCGATCGAGTTCACCCCCGCCGAGACCCCCGCCCCCGTCCCCGTCCCCCACCCCCTCCCGGCCACCCGCCGCGAGCCGCTGCCCGCCACCGCCCACTGACCACCCGGGGGCACGCGCCCGAACACCGGCCCCCCGGCAGACAGCCGCACACGGCCTCCCCACCCGGCCCCGCCCGACCACGCGCCGCGAGCCGCTGCCCGCCACCGCCCACTGACCACCCGGGAGCACGCCCCCCAGGCCCCGGCCGCACCGGAGTTCACCACCGAACACCGGCCCCCGGCAGACGGCCTCCCCACCCGGCCCGCCCGGCCACGCCCTCCCCGACCCTCCCGCCCCGGGCCCTCGGCGGGCGGGGGGTTGCGGCGAACGGCTGAGCCGCCGCGCGCGTCGCCCGTCGGTGCGGCGCGGCGTGGCTAGTCTCCCGCCATGGGCACCCCCGAACGCACTCCGGAGCGCGCCGCCTCGCCCGCGCCCGTGTCCGCTCCGTCCCCCGCCGCGCCGTCGGCGCAGCCGATGCGCGGCCCGCAGGCCCGGCGGATCGCCGACCGGTTGTCGGTGCGGTTCCGCGTCCCGTTCGAGCCGCAGTACGAGCCGGTCGGGCACCGGTGGACGCTGCGCTGGTACGACGGGCCGACGGTGGACGCGGTGCGGTGCGCGCTGGAGCGGCTGGTCCCGGACGGGGCGGCCGCCGGGATCGCGGTGCGGCGGGACCTGACCACCCGGGCGCTGGTGCTGGCCGCGATCCGGGAGACCAGGGCCGGGGCGATGCACCGCTCGGTGGGCAGTTGGGGGCAGCGCTACCACCTGGAGCAGCTGCTGGCCGGGCAGGAGCACCCGGACCGGCCGGACGGCCCGCGCGAAGCGGCCATGCTGGAGCGGCTGTTGGCGGCGGCGACGGGCGAGTCGGTGCGCGGCCCCGGTCCCGTCCCGGACCTGTCCCGGGCGTTCGACCTGGTGGCGCGGGACGGGGTGGCCTGGCTGCTGCCCGAGCACCGCCTCGCCGGGCCGGCCGACCGGGACGCGGCGGCGCTCTCCCCGCTGGAGTACCTGACGGCCCGTTACGCCACCGGCGTGCACCGCACCGCGTGGGAGACCGCGTTGGCCCTGCTGCCGGTGCGGACCGCCGTCGTCGCCGCCCACCAGGACCCGCAGCCCGACCCGGAGGCCGCCCGCGCGGCCCTCGCCCTGCTGCCCGCGCTGCGCGCCCAGCTCTCGGCGGAGATCGACGCGATCGGCGAGCACCTGGCCGCCGCCGCGACCGCCCCCGCCGTCGTCGACACCGACGCGGCCCCCGGCCCGGACATCGACACCGACACCGACACCGACACCGAACCGGACGCGAACCCCGACACGGCCGTCGACACCATCGCCACCGCCAGCTTCACCGCCACCACGACCGCCTGAGCACCCGTCCGACATCTGACGTGCGCCGCAGCAGAGTTGACGATCCGTCGGGAACGCGCGCCTCAGAGTTCCGCATCGCGGGCCAGCAGGGCGGCCTGGACCCGGTTCTCGCAGTCCAGCTTGGCGAGGATCCGGCTGACGTAGGTCTTCACCGTCGCCTCGCTCATGTGCAGCCGGGTGCCGGTGTCGGCGTTCGACAGTCCCTCGCCGAGCAGGTCGACCACGGCGCGTTCGCGGGCGGTGAGCACGGCCAGCCGCCGTCTGGCCTGTTCGCCGCGCGCGGCGGCCGGGCCGTCGGCCAGGCTGTCGACGATGTGCCGGGCGGCGGCCGGGGAGAGGAAGGCGTGGCCGGTGGCGGCGGCCCGGACGGCCTGGATGAGTTCGCCGGGGGCGGTGTCCTTGAGCAGGAAGCCGGCCCCGCCGGAGGTGACCGCCCGGAGGACGTTCTCGCGTTCGCCGAAGGTGGTGAGCACGATGGCCCGGGTGCCGGGCGCGGCCCGGGGCAGTTCGGCGAGCGCGCTCAGACCGTCCATGACGGGCATCCGGATGTCCAGCAGCAGGACGTCCGCGGCGAGTTCGGCGGCCAGCCGGAGCGCCTGGGCGCCGTCGGCGGCCTCGCCGACCACCTCGATGTCCTCGGCCGAGGTGAGGATCATCCGGATGCCCGCCCGGATCAGCGGCTCGTCGTCGGCCACCAGCACACGGATCACCGCACGTCCCCTCGTCCTCGGTACGGCTACACCCTGCCATGGAAGTGCTGCTTCTCCACCAGCAGGCCGTCCGCGAAGCAGAACCGCAGCACGTCCTGGTCGGCGTCGACGCCGGTGTCGCGGTCGCTGGCGAACCAGCGGCAGTGCGCGCCCTCCGGCACCGGCGGGCCGATCTTGCGGAAGTCGCCGGTCAGGAAGTCGCTGCCGATCGGTAGCCGTTCGTTGACGGACTCCTCGCTCTGGCCGACCTCGATGGAGTCGTACAGCTTCATCGACACGGTGGCGTCCCGCAGCGAGCTGACGAAGACGATGGCGCCGACCACGGCGACCGCGGCCACCACGCCGAGCACGCCGAGCGCACCGAGCGCGCAGCCCGCCGCGGGGCTCCGGCGGCGCTGCTCCGGTTCGGGCGACGAACCGGCGAGCAGGGCGAGTTCCTCGTCGTCGGGGACGGCGGCCCGGGCCCCCTCGGAGGTGTAGGGCAGCATCCCGGCCAGCCGGAAGCCGCCACCGGGCAGCGGCCCGCTGTGCACCATCCCGCCCAGCAGCCTGGCCCGTTCGCGCAGGCCGGTCAGGCCCTGGCCGCCGGAGACCGCCGCCGCGCCGTCCCCGCCGGGGCCGTTGGCCACCTCCACCACCAGGGCGTCGGGCTCGTACCGGACGGTCAGCGTGATCGGCGCGCCGGGGGCGTGCTTGTGCGCGTTGGTCAGCCCCTCCTGGGCGATCCGGTACGCGGCGTGGCCGGTGGCGGCGGCCAGCGGACGGGGGTCGCCCTGCCGGCGCAGTTCGATCCGGGCGCCGACCGCGCCGGAGGTCTCGACCAGCCGCTCGACGGCGTCGACGCCGCCGGGGGCGGTGGCGGTGTCCTCGCGCAGCAGGCCGACCACCTCGCGCAGTTCGCGCATGGCGCCGGTGGCGGCCTGGCGCAGCACGCCGACGGCCTCGCGCTGCCGTTCGTTCAGGGTGCGGTCGACTTCCAGGGCGCCGGTGTGCACGGCGATCAGGGCGAGTTGGTGGCCCAGGCTGTCGTGCATGTCCTGGGCGATCCGGTGGCGTTCGCGCAGCCGGGCCTGGCGGGCGATCATCACGCGTTCGCGAAGCAGTTGCTCGTTGCGTTCGCGCAGGCTGTCGAGCAGGGCGACGCGCTGCGCCCGGTAGCGGCCGATGACGGCGGGCAGCACGCCGACCAGCAGGTATCCGGCGACGCACAGGCCGAGCAGGACGGGCAGCGGGAAGTGGTCGCGCCGGTTCTGCAGGATGCCGACGCCGACGGTGCCCAGGAAGCCGAGCGCCAGCACCGCCGGGGCTCGCCAGGGCCGGTTCAGCCGGTAGCCCACCGAGTACCCGGCGGTGACCAGCACCGGCAGGAACCCGGTCGGCCCGCCCACCCCGGCGGCCGTCACCACGAGCACCGGCCCGGGCAGCCCGCGCCGCAGCGCGTACAGCCCGGCGCTCGCGCCGACCACCAGCCCCGAGGGCCACCCGCCGCCGTCCCCGGCCTGCAACAGCGCCGACAGCGCGCACACCAGCAGGCCGCCCAGCACCTCGCGGACGACCTTCCACCACCGCCAGGGCCCGGGGAACAGCCGCCGCCACCACGTCCGCATCACGCCCCCGACCCTAGCCAGCCGCGGCCCCGTCCCGATGCCCCCGAAAGTCGACACCGCGCGACGACGATGGTCGTACCGCCCGCCCGGATTGCTAGTCTCCTCCCTTCGAAGGCGAACAGCACCGCACGCAGCCGCAGCCCCGGGGGACGCACCATGGCCACGCACACCGAACTGACCGGGCTCTTCGGAGCGGACGGGGTCGCCCGCGTCCCGTTCGACGAGGCGCTCGCCAGCGGCCTGTCCGAAGCGGACGCCCGCACCCTGTCCGAGGTCGGCGTCCCGGCCGAACTCCCGGTCGTCTTCAGCATGTCGGCCCCCGGCGAGCCGGAGGCGTTCACCCTGGTGCCGGTCGACACCGGCGAGGAGGTGGTCGAGGTGCTGTGCCTCGGCGGCCCGGCCGACAGCACCGGCATGCGCTTCTGCCTGGACCTCGCGGACGGCTACGTGATCCTGCTCGACCTCGGCGGCGACGAGCCGAGCGCCGAGATCGTCAACACCACGCTGGCCGACTTCGTCGAGTTCCTGTACCGCTTCGCCCTCCGCCTGGTGGAGACCGCCGAAGCCGACGAACCCGAACTCGACCGCTACACCGCCGAGTTGCGCGGCGCCCTGGCGGCCCGCGACCCGCTGGCGCTGAGCGACGAGGAGTCCTGGTGGAGCATGGTCTTCGACCGCCTGCTCGCCCCGACGCGCTGAACCACCAAGCCCCCGTTCGCTCAGTCCCCTTCGCTCAGCCGCCGCCGGTTCAGCCCCCGTCCGGCCGGTGCACGGTCAGGCTGCCGTAGGCCGCCAGCGCGTCGGCCGGATCACCGGCCGGATCGCCCGCCGCGTCGCCGGGGGCCCGCCGCAGGGTGGCGTCCAGGAAGGCGAGGGTGGCCGCGGCGACCAGTCGCGGGGCGCCGGTGCGGCCCAGCGAGCCGACCAGCGAGGGCACCGGCGGCAGGTACAGGGGCGCGTCGGTGAAGCTGAGGTGGGCCGTGCCGGGGACGGTCAGCCGGTAGGTCGTCGCGGTGTCGGCCGCCAGCGCCTCGGTGAGGCGGGGCAGGTAGCGCGGGTCGGTGTCGGGGGTGACGGCCTGGGTGAGCGCCAGCACCGGCTGGTGCAGGGCGGGGGCCGCGGGGCCGTGCGGGAAGCCGTCCAGGTCGACCACGGCGGCGATCCGGGCGTCCTGCCGGGCCGCCTGGAGCGCGGCGGCGCCGCCCATCGAGTGGCCGGCCGCCGCGGTCCGGCCGGTGTCCAGGCGCCCGGCCAGCGGGTCGGCGGCGTCGTGGTCCAGGCCCTCCAGCCGGGTGAGGACGAACCGCAGGTCGGCGGCCCGGACCGCCGTCCAGTCGGCCGCGAGCTCCTCGTCCCGGTCCCGGTCGCCGGTGGAGGAGGTCGCGGACCGGACCGTCCGCCCGTCGTCGAGGAGCACGGCGGCGCTGTCGTAGGGGTGGTCCAGGGCGGCCACCAGGTAGCCGCGGCTCGCCAACTCCTCGGCCCAGGCGGTGTTCTGGGTGCGCGCCCCGCCCGAGCCGGGCGAGAACAGCACCACCGGGAACCGCCCGCCCCCGCCCGCCACCGGCGCACCGGCCACCGCCCGGCTCCGGGCCCGCGCCGCGTCGTCGAACAGGAACCCGGGCAGGCCGGCCCCGCCCGCGAGCGCCCCGGCGACGGTGCGCGCCTCCTGCTCGGTGCGGCCCAGGTACGGGGCGCGCGGCGCGCCCGCCGGGCCCGGCGCCGCCGGGTACCAGAGCTGGACGACGACGGTGCGCCGGTCGTCCGGGTCGGCGGTGAAGGTCTCCGGCCGGTCCGGGTCGGTCCACTGCACCACCCGGGTGCCGACCGCGAACGGGCCGGACGGCGCGGGGAACACCGGTGCCGGGAACGCCCAGGCGGCCAGCGGGCCCGCCGCGATCAGCGCCAGGCAGGCCGCCGACCCCGGCAGCGCCAGCCACCACGGCGCCCGCCGCGCCGCCCGGCCGGGGCTCCGCCGCCGCAGCCGCGAACGCAGCAGCGGCGCGAGGGCGAACGGCAGCAGCAGGGCGGTGCCGGCCAGCACCGGCAGCAGCTGCCAGCGGAGGCCCACCACCGCCAGCACGGCGATGGACAGCACGGACAGCGCCGCCGCGGCGACGGCCACCCGCGGGCGGGCGGCGGCGGGCAGCCAGCGCGCCGCCACCAGCGCGAGGGCGGCCAGGACGGCGAGGAGTTCGGGAAGGGACATCGACGGTCCCGTGATGGTCTCGGTCACCCCGCCATCGTCGGAGCGCACCCCCCGCCGCCGCATCGGCCCCCGGTCGCCTCCCCGGACCGCCCCCGGTGGCACGCCGGACCGCCCGGCGGGCCGCCGCGTTGCCACTGCGGGAGGTACCCGGCCTCCTCCTGCGGTCGTACCCCGGCCCGGCCCGCTCCGACGACGGGCGCATGCGCCGCGCCGCCCCCGCCGCCTACCGTGGCAGCACCGGGGCGGGGACCGCCGTGACGACCGACAGGAACGCGTGATGACCGAGGCGGCCGCACGGCCCGACACCCGCCCACCGCACCACCCTCCGTACCGCCTGCCGCACCACCCTCCGTACCGTCTGCCGGACCGCTCGCCGCACCGCCTTCGGCGCCGACTGCCGCCCGCCGCGCGGGAGTCGCTGCCGCCGGTGCTGCTCCTGCTCCCGCTGCTGGCGCACGCCGCGGCCACCTGCCCGCCCGGGCGGCTCCCGGTCGCCGCGGCGCTCACCGCCGCGCTGGTGCTGCCGCTGGTGTGGCGGCGCCGGGCCCCGCGCGCGGTGTTCGGCGCGGTGGCGGCGGCGGCCGGGGTCCAGTGGCTGGCGGACGTCCAACTGCCCGCGGACGCCGCCCTGTTGGTGGCCCTGCACGCGGTGGCCGGGTACGCCGGGCGGCGGGCGGCGGCGGCCGCCTGCGCCGTCGCCGAGGCCGGGGTGCTGCTGGCCTGCCTGCGCTGGGCGGCGCCCGGCGCGTTCCTCGCCCCCTTCGTCGCGCTGAGCGCGACCGTCGTCGCGGCCGCCACCCTGGGGGTGAACGCCCGGACCGCCCGGGCCCACCTCGCGCTGTCCGAGCAGCGACAGGAGCAGCGGGCCCGGCTGGCCGTCGCCGAGGAGCGGGCCAGGATCGCCCGGGAGGTGCACGACATCGTCAGCCACAACCTGTCCGTGATGGTGGCGCTCACCGACGCCGCCGTCCACGCGCAGCACCGGGCGCCGGAGAAGGCCACCACCGCGATGCTCCGGGCCGCCGAGACCGGTCGGCAGGCCCTGACCGACATGCGGCACGCGCTGGGCCTGCTGCGCACCGGGGACCCCGGCCCGGCGGACGACGGCCCGGGCGCGGCGAACGGCGGCCCCGGGGGTCCGGACGCGCCGCGCCACCCGCTGCCCGGCATCGCCGAACTGGCCGCGCTGGCCGAGCGGATGCGCGCCGCCGGGCTGCCGACCCGGGTCGAGGTCGAGGGCGACCACGCCCACCTGCCCGCGACCGTCCAGCTGACCGTCCACCGCCTGGTGCAGGAGGCCCTGACCAACACCTTCCGGCACGCCCCCGCCGGCACCCGCGCCGAGGTCCGGATCCGCTGCTCGGCCGCGGCCGTCACCGTGGACGCCACCGACGACGGCCCCGGCCCGCCCCGCCCGCCGCCCGCACCGGCCGGGGCTGCCCGGCATGCGCGAACGCGCGGCCGCTCACGGGGGAACGCTGCGGGCCGGGCCGCGGCCGGGCGGCGGCTGGGCGGTGCACGCCCGGCTCCCGCTCGACGGCCGCGACGGCCGCGACGGCCGGGGGGTGTCCGCGTGACGATCCGGGTCCTGATCGCCGACGACGAGGCGCTGCTCCGGATGGCCTTCGGCACCGTCCTGGAGGCGCAGCCCGACCTGGCCCCGGTCGGCGAGGCCGCGGACGGCGCCGAAGCGGTGCGCCTGGCCCGGGAGTTGCGGCCCGACGTGGTCCTGATGGACGTCCGGATGCCCGGGACGGACGGGATCGAGGCGACCCGGGAGATCACCCGGCACTGCCCGGGCAGCCGGGTGCTGATCCTCACCACCTTCGACCTGGACGAGTACGCCTTCGCCGGGCTGGCCGCCGGTGCCTCGGGCTTCCTGCTGAAGAACACCCGGCCCGCGGAGCTGCTCACCGCGATCCGCGACGTGGCGGCGGGCGACGCGGTGCTCTCCCCGCGGATCACCCGCCGCTTCCTGGAGGACTTCCGCCCCCGGCTCCCCGACCACCGCGACGCCGACCGCCGCGAACGGCTGGCCCGGCTCAGCGCCCGCGAGCGCGAGGTCCTGGTCGAGGTGGGCCGCGGCCGCTCCAACGCGGAGATCGCCGCCGCCCTGCACCTGGCCGAGGCGACCGTCAAGTCCCACCTGGGCCGGATCCTCCCGAAACTCGACCTCCGCGACCGCGTCCAGGCCGTGGTCTTCGCCCACACCTGCCACCTCGTCCCCCCGGAGTGACCCCACCGGAACACCCCGCCCCCGGTCCCTCACCCACCCCTCTCCGCCGCCGGAACCCCCTACTCCCCCACCCGCAGCCGCGCCACCAGCAGCGCCACGTCGTCGGCCCGGTGGTCGCCTCATCCCACCCCTCACTTCCCTCTCCGCCGCCGGAACCCCTACTCCCCCACCCGCAGCCGCGCCACCAACAACGCCACGTCGTCGGCCCGGTGGTCGTCGTGGCGGGCCTGGCCGAGCAGGAGGTCGGCGAGCGGCTCCAGGTCCGGGGTGGCGGCGTGGGCGAGGGTGGTGCGGAGGCGGTCGATGCCCTCGGTGAGGGGCGCGGTGGCGGTCTCGACCAGGCCGTCGGTGTAGAGGACGAGGGTGGCCCCCGGCGGCAGCCGGATCTCGGTGGCGGGGAAGTCGAGGCCGTGGTCGATGCCGAGCAGCGGGCCGCCGTCGAGGTCGAGCGCGGTGGTGCGTCCGCCGGGTTCGCGCAGCAGCGGCGGGGGGTGCCCGGCCCGGACGGCGCGCAGGGTGCGGGTCGCGGGGTGCAGGCGCAGCAGGCAGCAGGAGGCGAGCAGTCCGGCGTCGAGGTCGAGCAGCAGGTGGTTGGTGCGCCGGGCGACGGTCTCGACGGGTTCGTCCCCGCTGGCGAACGCCCGTACCGCGCTGCGGAGTTGGCCCATGAGGGCGGCGGCCTTGACGCTGTGCCCCTCGACGTCGCCGATGATCAGGACGACGCCGCCGTCGGGGGTGGGCAGGACGTCGTACCAGTCGCCGCCGATCTCCATGCCGCGGGTGCCGGGCAGGTAGCGGGCGGTGGTCTCGAGGCCGGGGACGGTGGGGAGCAGGTGCGGGAGGAGGGCCTGCTGGAGGCCGCGGGCGACGGCGGACTCGGCGTCGTAGAGGCGGGCGCGTTCGAGGGCCTGGGCGATCAGGCCGCCGAGGGCGGTGAGGACGGAGCGGTCCTCGGCGGTGAAGACCCGGGGGCGGTCGAAGCCGAGGATGAGGCTGCCGACGGGGTGGCCGGAGGCGATCAGCGGGAGGAAGGCCCAGGCGCTCATCTCGTCGCGCGGGATGCCGGGGTAGGCGGCGGAGAGTTCGTGGGCGGTCTCGAAGAAGACCGGCGCGCCGCTGGTGAACACCTCGGTGCCGGGGAGCCGGGCGCGGATCGGGGTGCCTTCGAAGGGGTCGAGGAAGCCCTCGGGGTAGCCGCTCTCGGTGACCAGGTGCATGCGTCCGGAGCGGGCCAGGTAGAGGGCGAGCTCCTGGCCGCCGAAGCCGGGCAGGATCTGGTCGGTGACGGCGTCGGCGACTTCGCGGACGGTGACCGCCTCGGTGAGCGCGGAGGCGAGTTGCAGCAGGTGGTAGACGCCGCCGAGGGAGGCGGGAGTGGGCGGCGGGGCTTCGGGGAGGGTGGTGTCCTCGCTGGGGGCGGCGGGCACGATCCGGCCGGTGAGGCCGTGCGCGTCGGGGTAGAGCGAGAAGGCCAGCCAGTGCCGGGGCGGGCGGCGGGCGAGGAAGGCGGTGGGCTGCTGGGAGAGCATCGCGGAGCGGTAGCGGTCCTCGTAGGCGGGGTCGCCGAGCCAGGGCAGGGCGTCCCAGGGGCGGCGGCCGAGCAGGTCGGCGCGGGTGGTGTGCAGCAGCATCTCGGCGCTGCGGTTGACGTAGCCGACCCGGCCGTCGGGGTCGAGCGCGAAGACCCCGTCGCGCAGGCGCTCGACGGCGGCGGTGGCGGCCGCGGCGGCGGTGGCGTCGAGGACGGCGACGACCAGCCGGGCCGGTCCGGCGACGGGCTGCCCGTACAGGTCGAGCTGCCGGGTGCCGCCGCCGGGGTCGCGCAGCCGGACCCGGTGGGTGAACGGGTGGCCGTGCCGGGCGGCGCGGCGGGCGGCCTCGCGCAGCAGGGTGACGTCCTCGGGGGCGATGCGTTCGAGCAGGGTGGCGCCGCGGCCGTCGAACGGGCCGGTGCCGAGGATCTCGCGCAGCCGTTCGTCGACGGTGATCCGGCCCGCGGCGAAGTCCCAGTCGAAGAAGCCGACCCGGATGCCGTCCCCGCCGGGCACCGGCAGCGGCACCACGACGGGCGGCCCCTCGCCGCCGACCCGGTCGCCGTACGGGAGCAGTCCGGTGGCGAGCCGGTTGCCGACGGTGCGCAGCTGGCGGCGGGTGGTGGCGGACGGGCGGGTGCCGTCGGCGGGCCAGAAGACGGCGATCACGCCGAAGGTGCGGTCGCCGGCGGTGACGGGGGTGGTGGCGGAGGCGTGCGCGTACGGGAGTCCGACGGCGAGGCGGGGGTAGCGGCGCATGGTGTCGTCGGCGTCGGCGAGCACGATGGTGCGTCCGCCGCGGTAGGAGTCGGCGACGGGCAGGGGGGCGGCGACGGCGATCCGCTGGAACGGTTCGAGCAGGCTGAGCGGGATGCCGACGACGGCGGCGACGGCCAGTGAGCGGCGGTCGGCGGAGTGCAGGTAGAGCACGCCCCCGTAGGCGTCGGTGGCCCGGACGGCGCGCAGCAGGCCGTCGGCGAGCAGCGGCTCGACGGCGGCGTCCCAGCGCGGGCGGGCGTCGCCGTGCGGATGGGCGTCGCCGTGCGGGTGGCCGGTGCGCGCCGCCGGGTCGGGGTCGGTGGGAGGTGGCGGGCCGGTGGGGTCCGCCGGAACACCCGGGGGCATGTTCTTCTCTGTACGCCGCCGGTGGGGGTGCGTCAAACGGGGGACGGCGCGGGTCCGCCCGGGTGACAGCCTCCGGCGCGTCGGTACGACAGGTGTGACAAGGGGATCATCGGCCGGTATGCCGACCCCCTCCGCCGCATCCGGTTCCCGCCCGACCCGCTCCGCCGCCCGCCGCCGACCCGGCCGCCGCCCCCGCCGGAGCCTGGTCGCCCTCACCGCGCTCGCCACCCTCACCGTCGGCTGCTCCGCCCTGCACGCCCAGGACCCCGACCCCGGCACCCGCTCCTCCGCCCCGCGGCCCCGCCCGCCGACGCCGAGGCCGCGGGCAACCAGGCGGCAGCGGGCAACCAAGCGGCCGTGGCGGCCCCCGCCGTCCAGGCCGCCCGGCAGGCGCTCGCCGCGATGCCCGCCGCCCGCCCGCAGGCCGCCACCGGGCAGGAGCTGAACGGCCGCCTCTCCGCCGCCGAGCACGCGCTCGCGCTGGAGCAGGCGCTGACCGCCGCCCGCCGCTGGGGCCTGGCCGCGCTCCCGCTGCGCGCGCCCGCCCCGCCCGCCGTCAAGCCCGAGCTGGTCGACGGGCCCGGCGTGAAGGCGACGCCCGGGCTGCCGCCGGTGGTCCAGCGGGTCCCGACCAGCGACCGGGTGGTGTTCCTGACCGTCGACGACGGCGCCGAGAAGGACCCGCAGTTCGCCGCGATGGCCGCCGAACTGGGCGTCCCGATGACGGTCTTCCTCTCCGACTACCTGGCGCGCTCCGACTACGGCTACTTCCGCGCCCTGCAGTCGCACGGCGTGGGCATCGACAACCACACCCTCACCCACCCCGACCTGCGCCGACTGGACGCCGACGCCCTGCAGCGCGAGATCTGCGGCCAGCAGGACCGCCTCCAGCAGGAGACCGGCATCCGCCCCCGGCTGTTCCGGCCCCCGTACGGCGAGTACACCGAGGCCGCGCTGCGCACCGCCGCGTCCTGCGGGGTGACCGCCTTCCCGCTGTGGAACGAGGAGGCCTTCCCGGACCACCTGGAGTGGCGCTACGCCGACCAGGTCTTCCACCCCGGCGACATCGTGCTCACCCACTTCCGCGCCCCCGCCGCCGGGTGGAAGGGCACCATGGCGGACATGCTGCGCCGGGTGGTCGACGCCGCCACCGCGCAGGGCTTCGCCATCGCCCGCCTGGAGGACTACCTCTGACCGCCCGGCGCCCCGCCCGTCAGACCTCCGACCGCTGCTCCGGCCACTGCGGCTGCCGGGCCCGTTCGCCGGGGGCGGTCGCCACCGCGATCCGGGGCAGCGCGTACGGGTGGTGTTCGCGCAGGAACCCCACCAGGTGCTCGCGCAGGTCGCAGCGCAGCTCGAAGGCGTCGCCCGCGTTGGCGGCGGTGGCCAGGGCGCGCACGACCAGGGTGGTGGGGGTGGTGTCGACGACCTGGAGGGCGCTGCCCTCGCCGTCCCAGCGCGGGTTCTTGGCCAGGTAGTCCTCGAACTCCGCGCGCAGCAGGTCGACGGGCGTGCTGTGGTCGAGGTGCAGCAGCGCGGTGCCGGTGATCCGGTCGGAGCGGCGCGACCAGTTCTCGAACGGGCGGCCGGCGAAGTACGACATCGGCATGACGATCCGCCGCTGGTCCCAGGTGGCGATCACCACGGCGGTCAGGGTGATCTCCTCGACGGTGCCCCACTCGCCGCCGACCACCACCACGTCCCCGATCCGGGCCAGGTCGCCGAAGGCCATCTGGATGCCCGCGAACAGGTTCGACAGCGCGCTCTGCGCGGCGATGCCCGCGACCACGCCGACCAGGCCGGCCGAGGCCAGCAGGCTGGTGCCGACCACCCGCACCGCGGGGAAGGTCATCAGCATCCCGGCCAGCGCCAGCAGGGCGATCGCCGCCTGGAGGATGCGGCTGAGCAGCCCCACCTGGGTGCGGGCCCGTCCGGCCCAGGCGGCGTCCCGGCGGCGCACCGCGAGCCGCACCGCGCCGTCCAGCACCAGCGCGGCGGCCCGGGCGGCCAGCCAGGCGCAGCTGCCGATGGTGGCCAGCACCAGCAGGTGCCTGATCGCCTCGGACGCCCGCACCCACGGCATCGCGGCCAGCAGCAGCCCGCAGCCGGCCACCGCGAGGATCGGCTTGCGGCAGCCGCGCAGCACCTGGGGCACCGTGCCCGGCCGCCCGGCCCGGGCGGACAGTCTGCGCGTCGACACCTCGACGGCCTTGTCGACCCCGTACAGGACCACCAGCACCGCCACGCCTGCGACCACCAGCCGTACCGCGCTCCACCACCACACCTGCCCTGCCTCCTGACGCATTCGGCTCCGGGTATCCCCGGCCGCCTTTCCGCCGCCCGCGCGTTCACACCCGCCGAGCGGGCATACGCCCGGGTGCCGTGCGTCACGCGGTACGCCACGCAGAAGGAGCCCGCGCCGTGAACCCCATCGAACGAGCCCTGCGCGCCGTCGACCGCGTCCAGCAGCGCCGCCGACCCCTGGCCGTGGTGGTCGGGGTCGTCAAGAAGTACGGGGACGACCGGGGCGGGCTGCTGGCCGCGCTGATCACCTACTACGGCTTCGTCTCGCTGATCCCGCTGCTGCTCCTGCTCTCCACCGCGCTCGGCTTCGTCCTGCACGGGCACCCGGACGCGCAGCAGGCCGTGGTCGACTCGGCGCTGGCGGACTTCCCGATCATCGGCGACCAGCTGCGCGAGAACGTGCACTCGGTGCAGGGCAGCGGGCTGGCGCTGGTGATCGGCGTGGCGGGCCTGCTGTACGGAGCGCTGGGCATCGCGCAGGTGCTGCAACACGCGATGGCCGAGGTGTGGAACGTCCCCGGAGTGCGGCGCCCGGGCTACTGGCCCCGGCTGGGGCGCAGCCTGGCGCTGTTCGCGACGCTGGGCACCGGGCTGCTGCTGACCACGGCCGCGGCGGCGTTGGTGGGCTCGGCGCTGGGCGGCCCGGCCGCCCGGATCGGCGGGCTGCTGCTGTCGGCGGCGGTCAACACCCTGCTGTTCCTGGCCTGTCTGCGGATCCTCACCCCGAAGGAGGTGCCGGCCCGCGCCCTGCTGCCCGGCAGCGTGCTCGCGGGCCCGCTGTTCACCGTCCTGCAGGCGTTCGGCGCCGCGCTGGTCGCCCACCAACTGCGGCACGCCACCGCCGTCTACGGCTTCTTCGCGACCGTGATCGGCCTGCTCTCCTGGCTCTACCTGGCCGCGCAGGTCACCGTGTACGCCGCCGAGACGAACACCGTCCTCGCCCGTCGGCTGTGGCCCCGCTCCCTGCTCCAGCCCCCGCTGACCGGCCCGGACGAGCAGGTGCTGGAGGACATCGCCCGGCAGGAGGCGCGCCGCCCCGAGCAGCGGGTCGACGTCGACTTCGACGGCCCGGCGGCCGGGCAGGACGAGAAGACCGGGAAGACCGAGCAGCCGGAGGGACCGGAGCAGCGGCCCGACAGCGGGGCGTGAGGTCCGACAGCGGGGCGTGAGGTCCGACAGCGGGGCGTGAGGTCGGGTCACCTCGCACCGCCCGCAGCGCAGTTGCGCCGGTGTCCACGATGCGGATGTCCCGGTGGACGCCGGGCCCGGCGTGGTCGACTGGGCCGCACAGCCGCCCACCGCCCGAGGAGCCCGCCATGCTGCCCGCACTGCCCTCGCTCGACGGGCTGGAGTTCGCACCGGTGTCCCGCCCCGAACAGGGCGAGGTCGGCCCGGGCACCCGGTTCGCCTACCACGAGGAGGACGGCCTGGTGTGGGCCGACTACCGGGGCGGCGAGGTGGTGCACGGCCACCTGGTCGGCACCCGGACCGGCGACACCGTCGAGTTCCGCTACGTGCAGCTCAACCGGGCCGGGGAGACGGGCACGGGCCACTGCACCAGCGTGCTGACCCGGCTGGCCGACGGCCGGCTGCGCCTGGACGAGACCTGGCGGTGGGAGTCCCGCCCCGGCACGGGCACCAGCGCCGTCGAGGAGGTCCTGCCGTACTGACCGCGGGCCCGCCGGTGCGCGGGCCGCACTTGTCGGTGGCCACCGGTAGCGTCCGCGCCATGACTGATCGTGAGACCTTCGCCCCGCTGGTGTTCCTCGAGTACGACCACAAGCCCGGGTCGTACGGCCTGATGCTGACGGACGACCGGATGGTCGAGGTGGACGAGGTGTTCGAGGCCGCCGGTCAGCAGAACGGCGGCTACGGCTGGGAGGCGGTGGCCCGCTCCGCCGTCCGCTCCCGGGCGCCGCAGCTGGAGGGCCGGTTCCGGTACGACCCGGAGGCCGGCATGTTCGTCGCCTACGGGGAGGACGCGGCGGCGCTGCGCGAGCTGGGCGCGCTGCTCTCCGGCGCGTTCCACGACCGCCCGGCGCTGCGCGAGCTGATCGACGCCGCCGAGCCCGACTGGTTCGACTGATCCCCCGGTGCGTCTCGCCGCGCCCCGGCGCACGCGAACGCCGACGGCCACCCCTCCCGACATGAGGGGTGGCCGTCGGCGTCGTGCGGGTGGCTCCGGGCCACCGGGGTGTCCGGTCCGCGAACGGATCAGACGGTCAGGACCTGGCCCGGGTAGATGACGTCGGCGGAGGCGCCGATGGTCTGGGCGTTGGCGCTGAACAGCGCGTCCACGGTGGTGCCGTTGGCGGCCGCGATGGCGCCCAGGGTGTCACCGGACTTGACGGTGTAGGTGCTGCCGCCACCGGTGTGGGCGCCCTTCTTCCAGGACTGGTGGCCCTGGTAGGAGGACTGGCCGCTGTCGGCGGTGTTGGTGGAGGCCGAGTCGGAGTCGGTGGTGGCCGACTTCGCGGACTTGCCGGTGGTACCGGCGTCGGTGCTCGCGGCGCTGGAGCTGCTGGAGCTGTTCGAGCCGGTGGCCTTGCTGCTGCTGGTGGTGCTGGTGCTGGTGCTCGCGGAGCCGGAGGTGTCGACCTGGGCGGCGGCGCCGCCCTGGGTCAGACCCGCCTGCACGGAGCACACCGGCCAGGCGCCGGGGCCCTGGGAGGCCAGCACCTTCTCGGCGACGGCGATCTGCTGCGCCTTGGTGGCCAGGTTGGCCTGCGGGGCGTAGGCGGTGCCGCCGTACGCGGCCCAGGTGGAGGAGGTGAACTGCAGCCCACCGTAGAAGCCGTTGCCGGTGTCGATCGACCAGTTGCCGGTCGACTCGCACTGGGCGACCTTGTCCCAGGTGGACACGTCCGCGGCCGAGGCCGAGGTCGCCGTCACGAGGCCGGCCACCGGGAGGACGGCCACCGCGCTGCCGGCGACGACGGCGGCCCGGACGCGGTTGCGCTTCCGGTTGCCCTTCTCGGCGGTGGTGGCGGTCGTGGTGGCGGCAGTCTCGTTACGGAAGATCATGCGATTCCTTTCGGATGCCCCGGGCAGGCAAGGCGGAACCAGGGGCCCGGAAGGGCCTGCGGTCTCTCGCGCTTGTGGATCGGACGGTGCGGTCGAGGTCCGACCTGCTCTCCGTCGCGGTCACCCTGCCCGTCGGGCGGCCGGTCAGCCGCACCGGGGCGTTGGTTTCGGGTGATCCCGGGTAGTGCGCCCTGCACTGGTTACGAAGCTACGGGCGGTTCGGCAGAACTCCAAGCATTCGTAGGTTTACGCAGGTCAGAGCCTGGTTACCGCCAGTACAGCACCCCCGGCCGGCCGACCGGACCGCGATTTTCCGGGCCCGGCCGTCGGCGGCTGTGACCGGGCTCACCGGTTCCGACCCGCTCCGAGCGGGGAACCGCACACCCTCCGTGGCCCCCCGCTGACGGCGCGCCGACTGTCCAGCGATCCGCCTATGGGACGGGCCACAGCCGCCACCCGCCGTCCACCCGGCGGTCACCCGCCGTGGCCGAACTGCGCCGTCAGGACAGCACGGTGAGCACCCGCGGCCCGTCCTCGGTGATCGCCACGGTGTGCTCGGAGTGCGCGCCGCGCGAGCCGTCCGCCGAGCGCAGCGTCCAGCCGTCCGCGTCCACCCGCAGCTTCGCCGAGCCGGTGCACCACCACGGCTCCAGCGCCAGGGTCAGGCCGGGCTTCAGCTCCAGGCCCCGCCCGGGCCGTCCGACGTTGGCGACGTGCGGGTCCTCGTGCATGGTGCGGCCCAGGCCGTGGCCGCCGAAGTCGGTGTTGATCCGGTAGCCGGCGCCCTGGCCGACCGCGGCGATCGCCGCCGAGATGTCCCCGATCCGGTTGCCGGGCACGGCGGCCGCGATCGCCGCGTCCAGCGCGGTGCGGGTCGACTCGGCCAGCCGGACGTCCTGCTCGTCCGGGGTGCCGACGATGACGGTGACCGCCGAGTCGGCCACCCAGCCGTCGATCGACACCGCGAAGTCCAGGCTCAGCACGTCCCCGTCCGCCAGGACGTAGGGGTGCGGCTGCCCGTGCAGCACCGCGTCGTTCACCGACAGGCAGATCACGTTGCGGAACGGCCCGCGCCCGAACGACGGCGCGTAGTCCCAGTAGCAGGACTCGGCCCCCCGGTCCTCGATCAGCTTCCTGGCCCGCAGCTCCAGGTCCATCACGTCCCGCCCGACCTCGGCGAGCCCGGACAGCTCGGCCAGCACCCCGGCGACGAAGCGGCCGGTGACGGCCATCTTCTCGATCGCCTGCGGAGTCTTCAGCTCGATCACGGCACAGCTCCTTGCACGACGGCCGCCGGGCCGCCCGGTCGAAAGAACCGCCGGTATTTGAATACCGGCAGCGGACAGCGATCACGCTAGCAGGCCCCCGGTATTCAAATACCGCACCCCCGGGTTCCCAGAACAGCGCCGAACTGGGCCCTACCCGCTTCCGTTCGACGGATGAAGCCGATCGGCGACGGCCGCGCCTATCGCCCTCGGGGGCGGCCGGTCGAAGCAGTTCCAGTGGTGAACCTGCGAGCACTGTCGACCACCGGGATCGTCGAGGCGCAGTCGGTGAAGGCCGCCTCCTCTCGATGCGGTGAGGATCGGCGAGGATGCCGACGAGGGCGACCCAGCCGATGGCGAGCGTCAGGCCGAACACCTGCGGTTCGGTCGCAACTGACCGACCCGGGCTGAAGCAGCCGGACGAAAGAACCGTCCGGAGGAATCCAGGAACGGCTACTGCGCCTCTGGTCGTCGACCTGGTCGTCGTGCGCGAGTTCTACGAGGGACGACACGGCAACTCCTGCCCCTTGGCAGTCGATTGAAAGGTGGGCGTCGATCAGGCGCCGTAGCGGCGCTGGCGGGCGGCGTACGCGCGTACGGCGCGCAGGAAGTCGACCTCGCGGAACGCCGGCCAGTGCGCCTCGCAGAAGTACAGCTCGGAGTAGGCGCTCTGCCACAGGAGGAAGTTCGACATGCGCTGCTCTCCGCTGGTGCGGATGACGAGGTCGGGATCCGGCTGGCCGGCGGTGTACAGGTGGCGGGCGATGTCGTCCGCGGTCAGGTGGTCGGCGATGTCCCGCACCGGCCTTTCGCGCGCTGCCTGTTCGTACAGCAGGTCCCGCACGGCGTCGACGAGTTCCTGGCGTCCGCCGTAGCCGACGGCCAAGGTGACGTGCGCCCCCGTGGCGCATGTCCGGGTGGCCTCGACCGCTTCCTTGAGGGCATGCGCAGTGGTGTCGGGCAGGGTGTCGAGCGCTCCTGCGATGTGCACCTGCCAGCGCGGCTGCGGCCCGGCCAGGTGCCGGGTCAGGACTTCCTCGATGACCTGCATCAGGAAGGCGACCTCGGCGTCGCCGCGTCGCTGGAGGTTCTCGGCGGAGCAGACGAACACGGTCACATGCTTGATCTGGAGGGCTTCGCACCAGGACAGCACGTTTTCCACGTGCTCGGCGCCGTACTTGTGGCCCATGCTCGGGTTCCCGATGCCTTGCCGACGCGCCCAGCGGCGGTTGCCGTCCATGATCATTCCGATGTGCTCCGGCAGCTCTTCGCCCTGGAGTTGTCGGCTGAGTCGGCGGGCGTAGAGGGCGTAGAGGGGGGCGGTGGCGCGCAACGTCGGAGCCTTCCGGGTCGGGTGCGGCAGCCGTTGGAGAGCTGCGGCGTGCATACTACGAAGTGATAGCACGCGCCGCGTGTCATTGGGGAATCCGCCGTCCGCTGCCCGGGAGTACCAGTGCGTACCAACGATGCCCAGATGCTCGTCCTGTCCGCACTGGCCGAGGGCCCGCTGCACGGCTACGCCGTCAACACGGCCATCGAGCGGATGACCGGCGAAAGGCTCGGCCGCGGCAGCCTGTCCGGCGCGCTGGTGCGACTGCGCGACAAGGGCTTGATCGAGTACCTGGAAGGCGAAGGCAGGCGGCGCCCGGTGCGCCTGACCTCCGCAGGCCGCAAGGTACTCGAAGGCGAGGTCGAAGCCCTCGCCCACGTCGCGGGACGCATCTTCGAGGCCGTGGTCCCCGACAAGATCGCCTACCAGGACCGGCTCGCGAGCACCGACCTCGCCCGCTCCTACAAGCAGGCGGTACTTGATGCGTTGGCTGTCGAGCCGGGCCAGATCGTCCTGGACCTCGGTTGTGGCCCGGGCACCGACCTCGGTGCGCTGGCGCACCTGACCGGGCCGACGGGGAAGGTCTTGGGAATCGATTCCGATCAGCGAATGGCCCGCCAAGCCCTGCTCCGTGTAGCCGACTTGCCGCATACCGATGTACTGGCGGCCGATGTCCACGCGCTGCCGCTTCCCTCGCGCTCTGCCGATCGGGCTTGCACCGACCGGCTGCTTCAGCATGTCGCCGACGTCTCCGGGGCCCTGGCCGAGGTAGGGCGGGTCCTGCGTTCCGGCGGCCGACTCGTCATGGCCGAACCCGACTGGGACTCGCTCGCCATCGACCATCCCGACCTGGACATCGCCCGCTCCTACACCCGCCACGTCACCGACCGGATCGTGCGCAACGCCGTTATCGGACGGCAGTTGCCTCGGCTGGCCGAGCAAGCGGGATTCGCTGTCACGTCGGTCGTCCCGGTCACTTCCGTCTTTCGCGAAGTCCGTGCCGCCGATCAGGTCCTCGGTCTTCAGCGCAACACCGAACGCGCGGTTTCCTCCGGTTACCTGACCCGCCAGCAGGCCAACAGGTGGCTGGAGCACTTCACGCACGGTCCGTTCTTCGCCTCGGTGACGCTCTATGTCGTCACAGCGGAAGCTGCTGTGCACACCTGACCTGCTCCGGCACTTCTGCCCCCCGACAGGGCACGGGCAGAAAACCGCCGGTTCGGTGGCGACGCGACCTTGGCGGCGGACCGGCTCATGCCGGTGGGTACCGAGCTGGCCTTGCCCCCGCCTTCACCGAACGATCTCGCTGCCCTGGCGGCGCGGAGGGAGACCTCTGCCGCATAGCCCGGACGGATGCCCCCTGCCTCCTGGGACCACCCAGTGGCGGTACGTGTGCTGATCAGGAGGTCGCTCAGGACTGAGAAAGTGTGGGGTAATCGGGTGATCACTCGTTCTTGAGGTCGTCGGCGAGGCGGCGGGCTGCTTCGGTCTCGATGGGGCCCTGTGGCTCGATCCTCTCGCCGGCGAGGCGGGCGGCCATGAGGCGGATCATGGCGACCTTGATCATCGATTCGGCGTGCGCGGTCTTGCGCCCGTAGTCCCTCGCCAACCGTCTGCACCGTCCCAGCCAGGCAAATGTCCGCTCCACCACCCACCTGCGGGGCAGCACCCGGAACCCTTTCACATCCGCGTTGCGCGGCACCGCGACGATCTGGACGCCCTCGCGCTCCGCTGCCCAGCCCATCAGGCCGGCGTCGACCGTGCTCACGTAGCCGCCGTCGACCCAGACCAGCCCGAGCTGCGAAAACTCCTCCCGGACGTCGGCGAGGACCAGCTTCGCGCCCGCCCGGTCCTGCACCGAGGCCGAGTGCACCTTCTCACGCAGCGCGTCGTGGGCCCTGTCCCAGGTCCCGTCCGCTCGCCCAGTGGGACGCGCGGTCATGAGCGGACCCTATGGCACACCACCGACGAACCAGGTCGGGACGGGCCGGGCCGGGCCGGGTCAGCGGCGGGTCCCGATCCGCAGGTCGCCCGTGGTCACCCGGCGGATGGGCTCGCTCGCCAGCAGCTCGTGCGGCTGGCCGAGGGCGACGGCGCCCGCCGCGTCGAGCCGGGCCAGCTGGGCGTCCGTCGGCTCGACCGCCAGGGAGCCCAGGTTGTCCTCCAGTTGGGCGGGGGTGCGGGCGCCGAGCAGCGTGCTCGTCACGCCCGGCTTCCGCAGCGTCCAGGCCAGCGCCACCTGGGCCGGGGTGCACCCCAGCTCGCCGGCCACCTCCCGGACCACCCCGGCCACGCCGAGGCTGCGTTCGGTGAGGGTGCCCAGGGCCAGGTTGTGGCTCCGGCGGGTGCTCCCGTCGGGGCCGGCGCCCGTCGCCCCCAGGTCGTCCCGGCCGTACTTGCCGCTGAGCACCCCGCCGCCGAGCGGCGAGTACGGGACCACGCCCAGGCCCAGCTCCCGGGCCATCGGGATCAGGTCGCGCTCCGCCGTGCGCTCGATCAGGCTGTACTCGAGTTGCAGCGCGACCAGCGGCGACCAGCCGCGCAGGTCCGCGATCGCCTGCATCCGGGACACCTGCCAGGCCGGGGTGTTGGAGATCGCCACGTACAGCACCTTGCCCTGCCGGACCAGGTCGTCCAGGCCGCGCAGCACCTCCTCCACCGAGGTCCGGAAGTCCCAGACGTGCAGGTACAGCAGGTCGAGGTAGTCGGTGCCGAGCCGCCGCAGGCTGCCCTCCACCGAGCCGAACAGCGCCTTGCGGTGCCCACCCCCGGAGTTCGGGTCGCCGGGGCGGCGCAGGGTCGAGTACTTGGTCGCCAGCACCAGGCGTTCGCGCTCCTCGCGGGCGAACTCGCCCAGCAGGCGCTCGGAGCTGCCGTCGGTGTAGGTGTCGGCGGTGTCGAGGAGGTTGCCGCCGAGCCCGACGTAGCGGTCGAACAGCTCGCGGGCCTCGGCCCGCTCGGCGCCCCACCCCCATTCGGTGCCGAAGGTCGCGGTGCCCAGGGCCAGCGGTGAGACCCGCAGTCCCGAGCGGCCCAGCAGCCGGTAGTCGTCGAGGGCCAGTGCCATCAGGTTCTCCCGTGCTCGCGCGTGTTCGTGTTCCGTTGCCGGAACCGAGTCTGCGGCGGCGGCGGGCCCCGGATAAGGGAGGGGCTTTCCTGGGAAGGCCGGTCCCACCCCGGCGGTTGGACCGGTCATGACGACGACCGTGGACACCACCGGGGAACTGGCCGCCTTCCTGCGCAGCAGGCGCGAACGGCTGGACCCGGACCGGCTGGGCCTGCCCGCGCACCGGCGGGCCCGGCGGACGCCCGGACTGCGCCGCGAGGAGGTCGCCGAGCTGGCCGGGGTCAGCACCGACTACGTGGTCCGGCTGGAGCAGGGCCGGGGGCTCCGGCCCTCCGCGGAGGTGCTGGCGGCGCTGGCCCGGGCCCTGCGGCTGGCACCCGGCGAGCGCGACTACCTCTTCGACCTGGCCGGACGGCGCCGCCCCGGCGGCCCCCGCGGCGGGGCGGCCACCGGTCCGGCGCCGTCGCTGGCCCACCTGGTCGACGAACTCTCCCCGCTGCCCGCCGCGCTGCTGGACCACCGCTACGACCTGCTGGCCTGGAACCCCGAAATGGCCCGGCTGATACCGGAGTTCGACACCGTTGCGCCGGAGCGGCGGAACGCGATGTGGCTCTGCCTGCGGCACCCGCCGATGCGCGGCCTCTACGCCGACCGCGAGGGGGTGCTGCGGGACGGCGTCGCCCATCTGCGCGCGGCCTGGGCCGCCCACCCGGAGGACCGGGCGCTGGCCGGGCTGATCGCCGAATTCACCGCGCAGGACGAGGACTTCGCCCGGCTCTGGGCCGAGCGGGAGGTCCGCGTCAACGGCCGCGGCCGCAAGCTGCTGCGGCACCCGGCCGTCGGGGCGATCACCGTCGACTTCGAGGTCCTGCTCCCGCTGGAGGACCCGGAGCTGCGGCTGCTGGTCTACCGCGCGGCGGACGACGGGAGCCGCGCGGCCCTGCACCGGCTGTGCGGCGGTGCCGGGCGCGAAGAAGGCTGACGGCCCGCGGTCGGCGGCGGGAAGCGCGAGCGCTCGACGTCAACGAGCGCGTCCCGCGGACCGGGGGCCGCGGCTCACCGACCCCCGCCGGTTCCGGCCGGCGCGTCCGGGCCCACCGGGCCGACCTGCGGCTTCGCGGTGGCGGCTCGCTCACCACCGGTCGCGGCCGCGGCGAGCAGCGCCTCCACCGCGGCGCGGGCCTGGCGGGCCGGGGCCGGGTCGGCGGTGACGGCGGAGGTCACGATGGCGCCCTCGGCCAGGAGCAGCACGGGGGCGGGTTCGGCGAGGCCGGCCGCGCGGGACCAGGCCGCGAGCTGGGCGTGGAAGGCCGCCTTGTGGGCGCGCACCTCGGCGAGGACGGCCGGGGAGGAGGGGCCCAGTTCGGCGAAGGCGTTGATCCAGGCGCAGCCCCGGTAGCCGGGTTCGGCGAACCAGTCGCCCAGCCAGTCGAAGGCGGCCAGCAGCCGGGCCCGCGGCTCGGTCTCGGCCTCGGCGGCGGCGGTCAGCCGGGCCCGCCAGCGCCGGTCGCGGCGGCGCAGCACGGCCACCACCAGGTCGTCCTTGGCCGGGTGCAGGCGGTAGATCCGCTTCAGCGGCAGCCCGGAGGCGGCCCGCACCTCGTCCATGCCGACGGCGCGCACCCCCTTCTCGTAGAACAGCGCCTCGGCGGCGTCGAGCAGCGCCTCGGCGTCCTGGCGGGTCTGTTCGTCGGTGAGCGGGGCGGGCATCTGCGGCTCCGATCCGGTGGCGCGCGGCGGCGGCCCTTGACGTGGAGAACGGTCGTTCCCTAGCGTAGGCCCCGCCAGCGTGGAGAACGTACGTTCTCCATCCCGTCCGGCCGATGGAGCCCGCCGTGCCCGAGGATCGCCCGCCCTATCCCCCGTTCACCCGCGCCACCGCGCTCGCCAAGGTCCAGGCCGCCGAGGACGCCTGGAACACCCGCGACCCGGAGCGCGTCGCCCTCGCCTACACGCCCGACACCCGCTGGCGGAACCGGGACGTCTTCCTCACCGGCCGCGCCGAGGTCACCGCGTTCCTCACCGCCAAGTGGCAGCGCGAGCACGAGTACGCCCTGCGCAAGGACCTCTGGGCCTTCGAGGACGACCGGATCGCCGTCCGCTTCCAGTACGAGTGGCACGACGGGGACGGCCGGTGGTGGCGCAGCCACGGCAACGAGCTGTGGGAGTTCGACCCGCACGGCCTGATGCGCCGCCGCGAGGCCAGCATCGACGACGTCCGCATCGACGCCGCCGAACGCCGCATCCACGGCCCCCGCCCGGAGTCGGAGCGCGGCGGCCCGGAGCAGCCGCTGCGCTGAGCCGGGAGCTTGGGCGGGGGCGGGGCCGTTCAGTAGCGTGTCAGCATGGTGCGAGTCCCCCTGACCCCCGAGCAGATCGAGGCCGGCCGCCGCCTGGGTGCGCTGCTGCGCGAGACCCGGGCCGGCCGCGACCCCGTCACCGTCGCGCACCGGGCCGGGATCTCCCCCGAGACGCTCCGCAAGATCGAGATGGGCCGCCTCCCCAGCCCCGGCTTCGGCACCGTCGTCGGGCTCTGCGCCGCGCTCGACCTCCCGCTCGACACCGCGGCCCACGTCTGGCTCGGCGAGACGGCGGAGCTGCGCTAGCCGGCACCCGCGTCCAGGCCCCTCCGCCCGGGCCCTAGACGCGGGCCAGGATCGCGTAGCGCTCGTCGTGGACCGGGCCGCCCCAGAGGGCGGTGTCGGGTTCGAGGGGGTGCAGGTGGAGGTCGCGGGTGAGGGGGCGGAGGGCGGCGATGAGGGTGGTGGCGGGGACGCCGCCGGCCCAGGGGAGGCTCTCGGTGCCGGGGGCGTAGGGCTCGACCGGGCGGTCGGCCTCGCCCCAGCGGCCCTCGATCAGGAGCAGGCGGCCGCCGGGGCGCAGCCGGTCGGTCCAGGCCCGGAGGGCGGCGGGCGGGTCGGGCAGCGTCCAGACCAGGTGGCGGGAGAGGACCGCGTCGTAGCGGTCGGCGCCGGTCGGGGGGCGGCTCGCGTCGCCGACCAGGAAGCGTCCCGCCAACCCGGCGGCGGCGAACTTGGCCCGGGCGCGGTCGATCATCGCGGGGGCGAGGTCCACGCCCGTCACCCGGTGGCCGGCTTCGGCGAGGAGCAGGGCGAGCGAGCCGGTGCCGCAGCCGACGTCGAGGACGTCGAGCCCCTCGCCGGGCAGCCACTCGGCGAGGCGGCTGCGCCAGGCCCGCCGGGTGGTGCGGTCGCGCAGGCCGTGGTCGGGCTCCAGGTCGAACGCGGGGGCGGCGTCGTTCCAGTAGGCGGCGACGGCGTCGAGCGGCTCGTTCATCCGCCCACGTTCCCATCCGCCGCTGACAGTCGGCCGCAGGCGCCGGGGGTGCGTTCAGCCGGTTGCGCCGCGGCGGCGGTGGGCGGCGCGGACGGCGTGGACGGAGCGGTAGCAGAGGAGGGAGAGGACGGAGTCGGCCGACAGCGCGGAGGCGGTGCTGCGCCAGGAGCCGACCGAGAGCACCGACAGCGCGGAGCCGATCGATCCGACGGACAGGAACGAGCCGACCGAGCCGACCGAGAGGACGGACCCGACCGAGCCGATGGACAGGAAGGAGCCGATCGAACCGAGCGAGAACCCGTTCGCGGCCGCGCCGCGGGGACGGTCGGACTTCTTCACGGGGACTCCTGGGGGTCGGATACCGGGTCTGCTCCAGCCTCCCGCCGCACCGCCGCCCGCGCAAAGCCGCCGGTCACGGGCGGTTCGCTGGGCGAATCGCCGGGGCCCGGCGGCGGCCGGGGACGGCAGGGCTGCTTGGATGGGACGTTTGCCGGGCAACCGTCGCCCGGGTCGGTCGGGGTGGGGTGGAAGGAGCGGGTGCGGTGAGTGGGGTGTCCGCGGAGGTGCTGTCGCTGGTGCTGCTGGCGGCGGTGCTGGTGGGTGCGGTGCGGCGGCCGTTCGGGTGGCCGGAGGCGGTGGTGGCGGTGCCGGCGGCCGGGCTGCTGGTGGCGGTGGGCGCGGTGTCGCCGGGCGCGGCGTGGGCCGAGGTCGGGCGGCTGGCGCCGGTGGTGGGGTTCCTGGCCGCGGTGCTGGTGCTGGCTCAGCTGTGCGACGACGAGGGGCTGTTCGAGGCGTGCGGCCGCTGGATGGCGGGGGCGTCGGGCGGCCGGCCGGTGCGGCTGCTGGGGCAGGTGTTCGCGGTGGCGGCGGCGGTGACGGCGGTGCTGAGCCTGGACGCGACGGTGGTGCTGCTGACGCCGGTGGTGCTGGCCACGGCGGGGACGCTGGGGGTGCGGCCCCGGCCGCACGTGTACGCCTGCGGGCACCTGGCGAACACGGCCTCGCTGCTGCTGCCGGTGTCGAACCTGACGAACCTGCTGGCGTTCGCGGCCAGCGGTCTGGGCTTCGGCCGGTTCACCGCGCTGATGGCGCTGCCCTGGCTGGCGGCGGTGGGGGTGGAGTACCTGCTGCTGCGGCGCTTCTTCGCGGACGAGTTGGCCGTCCCGGCCGAGCGGCCGGCCCCGGCGGGCGGGGTGCGGCTGCCGCGGTTCGCGCTGTTCACGGTGGCGGGGACGCTGGCGGGTTTCGCGCTGGCCTCGGTGCTGGGGCTGTCCCCGGCGTGGGCCGCGGCGGCGGGCGCGCTGGTGCTGGCGGTGCGGGCGCTGGCGGGCGGGCGCAGCACGCCGCGGCGGATCTGGTCGGCGGCGGCCGTGCCGTTCCTGGCGTTCGTGCTGGCGCTGGGCGTGGTGGTGAAGGCGGTGGTGGACAACGGCCTGGCCGGGCACCTGGCGGCGCTGGTCCCGGCGGGCGACGGGCTGGCGGTGCTGTTCGCGCTGGCGGGGCTGGCGGCGGTGCTGGCGAACCTGGTGAACAACCTGCCGGCGACGCTGCTGCTGGTGCCGCTGGCGGCGCCGTCCGGGCCCGGGCCGGTGCTGGCGGTGCTGTTGGGGGTGAACATCGGGCCGAACCTGACGTACGCGGGTTCGCTGGCGACCCTGCTGTGGCGCCGGATCACCCGGGAGCGGGCGGTCGACGACGGCGGGGTGCGCACCTTCACCGCGCTCGGGGCGCTGACCGTTCCGGCGACGCTGGCCGCGTCCGTGCTCGCGCTGTGGGTCTCGCTGCGCCTGTTCTGAGGACGTCACGTCCATGCGGACGCCGGGTCGCGGAGCCGGAAGCTCCCGATCCGGCGTCCGATCTGACGGGGCGTCACGAAACGCCCACCGTGCGTCCCGGCGGCCGGGCGGGTGTGAGATCCGCCACGGCCCAGGCGATTGCGTGGACGCACCCGGGTGCGGCAGTGTGAATCGGCGTCAGGCCCTGCGCACGGTCCTGCACGCGTCCACCGGCCCCGGTCGGGACCGGGTGGGCGACCGGCACCACCGCAGAGCCGTGCGCCGCTCGGTACCGCCGCCGTCCCGGACCTCCGGGGAGGCGGCCGAGTCCGCGCCTCCCCGTGACCGGTGTTCGACGGAGGCCAGTGACCGGGGCGGATATCCGCTCGGACGGTCACGCGCCGGGTGACTCCGGAAGGAAAGCATGTGACTCGGATCTCGGTCCGGGGCGTCGCTGTCGTCTCCGCCACCGCGGTGACCGCCGTCGGTGCCGTCGTGGGCGCGGCGGCCGGCAGCGAGGGCGGTGCCGCCGTCCAGACGGTCGACGTCGCGAGCGCCACGCTGCTCGCCGACGCCCCCACCGGCGCGCAGGCCCAGAACGTCAGCGACGGCATCGGCCGCCAGGCCGACGCCCAGCAGGTCTCCGCCGACACCGCCGCGAAGAAGGCCGCCGAGGAGGCCGCCCGGCTGAAGGCCGCGGCCGACGCCCAGGCGAAGGCCGACTCGGACAAGGCGGCCAAGGAGGCCGAGACCAAGGCCGCCGAGGACAAGGCGGCGGCGGACAAGGCCGCGGCCGACAAGGCGGCCAAGGACAAGGCCGCCAAGCAGCAGCAGAACGCGGCCGCCGCGCAGAGCTCGCTGGCCTCGATCCCGGCCGGTTCGGTCCAGGACATCGCCCGGCAGATCATCGGCGACGACACCCAGTTCCAGTGCTTCAGCCAGATCGTGAAGCGCGAGAGCGGCTGGAACTACACCGCCACCAACGCCTCCTCCGGCGCCTACGGCCTGGTCCAGGCGCTGCCGGGCTCCAAGATGGCCTCGGCCGGCGCGGACTGGCGGACCAACCCCGCCACCCAGATCAAGTGGGGCCTCAGCTACATGAACAGCCGCTACGGCAGCCCCTGCGGCGCCTGGTCGTTCTGGCAGGCCCACAACTGGTACTGACGAGCGCCGGAAGGCGTTCTCGGCCCGCGCGTCCGCATCCGGACGCGCGGGCTTCGTCGTCACCGGGGCGGGCTCACTATGCTTCGCCCCTGCCGGGTGGTCCCACCCCCCGTCCCGGTGGTCCGCATTCTCGTCGTCCGGTTCTCGTTATCCGCGGACGGCCGGTGGATCTCCGAGGGTGTGAGGGCAGGACGCGAGAACACGAGGACGGACCGGGCAGTGGACAGTGGGCGGGCGACGGCGCTGGTCGGGCGGGCGCAGGGCGGTGACCGGCAGGCGGTGGCGGAGCTGGTCGGCGGGCACCTGCCGCTGGTGTACAACGTGGTGGGCCGGGCGCTGTCGGGCCACCCGGACACCGACGACGTGGTGCAGGAGACGATGCTGCGGGCCGTGGACGGCCTGGGCGCGCTGCGCGACCCGGCGGGGTTCCGCAGCTGGCTGGTGGCGATCGCGCTGAACCAGGTGCGGCGGCGCTTCCGGGACGCGGACGCGGGCGCGCTGGACGCGCTGCCCGACCCGGCCGCGGTGGCCGATCCGGCGGCGGACTTCGTGGGTCTGACGATCGTCCGGCTGGGCCTGTCGGAGCAGCGCCGCGAGGTCGCGGAGGCGACCCGGTGGCTGGACGGCGCGGACCGCGAGCTGCTGTCGCTGTGGTGGCTGGAGGCGGCGGGCGAGCTGTCCCGGGCCGAGCTGGCGGCGGCGCTGGAGGTGTCGCCGCAGCACGCGGCGGTGCGGGTGCAGCGGATGAAGGGGCAGTTGCAGGCGGCCCGGGTGGTGGTGCGGGCGCTGGCCGCGGTGCCCGGCTGCCCGTGGCTGGCGGAGCTGACGGCCGGTTGGAACGGCGTGCCGGGCCCGCTGTGGCGCAAGCGGATCGGGCGGCACGTGCGGGAGTGCGCGGTGTGCGAGCAGCAGCGCCGCGGCCTGGTCCCGGCGGAGGGGCTGCTGGCGGGGATGGCGATGGTGCCGGTGCCGGACGGCCTGCGGTTCGAGGCCGCCGGGCACCAGCCGTCCGCCGGCCCGGCCCGGCCGGGCCGCGCACCGGCGGGGACCGGCCGCCGGGAGGGCGGTTCGCACCGAGCGGCCTCCCGGCACGGGCGGCGGCGGGCGCGGCGGCGCGGGCCCGGTCCGGTGCTGCTGGGCGGCGGGGTGGTGGCCGCGGTGGCGGTGGTGGCCGGGCTGCTGGTGGTGGTCGGCGGGTCGGACGCGCCGCCCGCGCAGGGTGCGGCCGAGCCGGCGCCGGCGTCCGTGGCGGCGCTGGTGGAGCCGACCGAGGGCGGCGCGCCCTCCCGGCCCCGTCCGCCGCCGACTCCTCCCCGCGGCCTCCCCGTCCCCGCGGCCTCGGCCTCGGCCTCGCCGTCGGCGTCGGCCACCGCCTCGCCGGCGCCGACCGCGCAGGGCGCGGGCGCGCCGTCCGCCTCCGCTCCCCGCTCGCCCGCGGCGCCGCCCGCCCCGGCCTCCTCCTCGGCGGCGAAGCGTTCGGCGGACCAGGCGCAGCAGGTGCTGGACCTGGTGAACACGGAGCGCGCGAAGGCGGGGTGCGGGCCGGTGACGGCGGACGCGAAGCTGGCGACGGCGGCGCTGCGGCACTCCGAGGACATGGCGGCGCGCGACTTCTTCGACCACACCAACCCGGACGGGGCCGGGCCGCAGCAGCGGATCGACGCCGCCGGGTACGCGTGGAGCGGCTGGGGCGAGAACATCGCGCGCGGGCAGAAGGACGCGGCCGCGGTGATGGACAGCTGGATGAACAGCCCGGGCCACCGGGCGAACATCCTGAACTGCAAGTTCACCCAGCTCGGGGTGGGCGTCCACACCGGCACGGGCGGGCCTTGGTGGACGCAGGACTTCGGCACGCCGCGCTGACGCCCTCGCCGTCGCTGGCGTCCCCGCTGGCGCCCTTGCCCTCGCTGGCGCCCCGCCCGGCGCGGCTCCCGCCGCCGCTGCCGGGCGTGCGGTCAGTCGGTGGTCGCGTGGGTCCCTTCGCGCGGGCGGGGGACGGCCTCGACGGCGTCCGCGGTCAGTGCGGGCTCGCGCAGGTCGGCGAGTGCCTCGTCCACCGAGTCGTGGACCTCGAAGATCCGCTCGATCCCGAAGAGCTGGAGGATCTTGCGGGTGTGGACCTCGGGGCCCGGGAGGACCAGCCGCAGTCTTCCGTTCCGGGAGGAGAGCATCCGGCGGGTGGCCACCAGGACGGCGAAGCCCGTGGAGTCGCAGAAGTCGACCCGGCTGATGTCGACCACCATCCGCAGGCAGCCGTCGGTGACCAGCCGCTGGAGCCGCTCCCGGAGGGCGGCGACTCCGCTGATGTCCACCTCTCCGGCCACCTGGACCACCGTCCAGCCGTATCGCTCCCCGTAGCTCACGCTCAGTGCCACTCTGTTGCCTCTCTCCGGGATCGCTGGGGGTATGCGGCCTCTGCCCGTTTCCTCCGGCGGCAACCCTGTTCCTGGTGATGATTTAGCGGTCGGACGGAGGAATTTCCGCGAAATGTCATGGTCGCGGTCCGTTCGACGGCGGAATTCGCTGCTCGACCCGACGATCTGCACAGGATTTACTCCGGTTGGCGGTACCGCCGGGGCGGACCGGCGCCCTCCGGTTCGGAACGCGGGCCCGGGCCGCCGGAACGCGGGCGGCCCGGGCCGGTGCCAGGCTGGGAGGGAGTGTCCGGGAGTGCCCTGGCGGAGGGAGAACACCGTGCTCACCACCGATTTCGTGCCCGGCTCGCCGTGCTGGCTGGACCTGGGGGCGCCCGACCCGGCCGCCGCGGCCGCGTTCTACGGCCCGGTGCTGGGGTGGGAGTTCGCGCACCCGGAGGGCGCGGACGGCCCCCTGCTCGCCACCGCCGACGGCCGGGCCGCGGGCGGCATCGGCCCGCTGACCGAACGCGGTGCCCGCCCGGCCTGGACGGTCCACTTCTTCACCCCGGACGTCCACGAGACCGCCGCCTCCGTGCTGCGCGCGGGCGGCACCGTCCGGGCCGAGCCCCGCGACGTGGCCGGCCGGGCCTCGACGGCGCACTTCACCGACCCGCAGGGCGGGCGGTTCGCGGTCCGGACGCCGGGCCGGACGGGCGGCCTGGCCGTCGTCGACGGCCCGGGCGGCCTGTGCTGGACGGAGCTGTACACCACCGACGCGGCCGGTGCGCTCGCCTTCTACGCGACGGTGTTCGGCTGGCAGCACGAGAACACCCCGATGCCGGGCGGCTCGGGCACCTACACCATCGTCACCCCCGCCGGCCGGCCACCCGAGCGGATGCACGGCGGCGTCCTCCAGGTCGGCCCGGCCGAGCTCACCCTCTCCCGCGGCACCCCCGCCTGGCACCCGGTCTTCGCCGTCACCGACTGCGACACGGCCGCCGCCACCGTCGGCGCCCGGGGCGGCCTGGTCGTCATGGGCCCGGAGAGCGCCCCGGGCATCGGCCGGATGGCGGTCTGCACCGACCCGTCCGGCGCGGACTTCGTCCTGATGACGCCCGGCCCCTGAGGCCCCGGCCCTGGGGCCCCGCCCGCGGGCCCGGCGCGGGCGGGTTCGGATCAGACGCCCGGCAGCGGGTCCTGGTCGATCCGGGCGGCGCGCAGGCGGTGGCCGGTGGTGTCGGGGGAGATCAGCGGCGGCGGGTAGTCGGCGGGGCGGCGGGTGGACTGCCAGGGGCGGTGGACGGCGCGGCCGGGCAGGTGGGCGAGTTCGGGGATCCAGCGGCGGACGTAGTCGCCGTCGGGGTCGTAGCGGTCGGCCTGGGTGAGCGGGTTGAGGACGCGGTTGGGGCGGGTGTCGGTGCCGGTCCCGGCGACCCACTGCCAGTTGAGCTGGTTGTTGGCCACGTCGCCGTCGACCAGGTGGTGCAGGAAGTGCGCGGCGCCCGGGCGCCAGTCCTGGTAGAGGGACTTGCTGAGGAAGCTGGCGGTGAGCAGCCGGGCCCGGTTGTGCATCCAGCCGGTCTCGGCGAGCTGGCGCATCCCGGCGTCGATGATCGGGAAGCCGGTGCGGCCCTCGCGCCAGGCGGCGAACTCCTCCGCGTCCTCGCGCCACCGGTCGTGGCGGGGGCGGTAGTCGGCGTGCGCGGCGTCGGGCCGGGCGGCCAGGACCTGGTGGTGGAAGTCGCGCCAGACGAGCTGCCGTACGAAGGCTTCGGCGCCGTGGCCGCCGCGCCGCTCGGCGAGGTGGACGAGTTCGTTGGCGGACAGGCAGCCGAAGTGCAGGTACGGGGAGAGGTGCGAGGTGCCGTCGGCGGCGAGCGCGTCGTGCAGGTCGGCGTACTGCTCGGTGTGCCAGTGCTGCCAGGCGCGGCGGGCGGCGCTCTCACCGGGGTCGGGCAGGCTGCGGGCGGTGGGCTTCGCGGTGGGCAGCGGCGCCCCGGCCAGGCCCTCGGGGGTGTGCAGGGCGCGCGGCGGGGCCAGCGGGGTGCGGCGGGCGGCCTGCTGCCAGGCCCGGTGGTAGGGGGTGAAGACGGCGTAGTGGTCGCGTCCGGCGGGCAGCACCGCGCCGGGCGGGACGGCCGTGACCGAGCCGTCGTGCACCCGCAGCCGCTCGCCCAGGGCCCGGCGCAGCCGCTGTTCGCGCCGCCGGGCGTACCCGCTGACCCCGGCCGCGACGTGGACGCTCGCCGCGCCGGTCTCGGCGGCGAGCTTCGCGGTCTGCTCGGCGGTGTCGCCCTCGCGCACCAGCAGCCGCCCCCCGGCCCGGCGCAGGCCCGCGTCGAGGTCGGCGAGGCAGCCGGCCAGGAAGGCGGCCCGGTTGGGCGCGGCGAAGCCGGCCGCGTCGACGGCCGGGTCGGTGACGAACAGCGGCACCACCTGGTCGGCACCGGCGCGGGCGGCGTGCAGGGCGGGGTTGTCGTGCAGGCGCAGATCCTGGGTGAACAGGACGATGGCGAGTGTCATGGTGCTGCTTTCGGTGCGGGCTGGTTCACGGCGTCGACCTGACGAGTCGACATGACGACCTGTCAATGTTCCGACGCCGGGCGGTCTGCGGCGGGGACGGGTGCCCCCGTGTCGTCTTCGGAGCCCCGGCCGCAACGGATGGGGCCAGGACGGGCGCGGCGGTACTGCCGGCCCGCCCCTCTCGTCGATCACACCACCGGGAGCCGCACCGCGCACCGGCTCAGCCGCACCGACGTCCGGGCCGCCGCCGACCGGATCGCGGGGCCGTCCCGTCCCGGGCGGGTGGTCCCGGGGCGGGCCGGACGGGGTGTCACCGGCGTTGGCGCACGTCCGGCGCACCGGCTCGTTCAAGGCCCGCGGCGCGGTCGGCTTCCTGTCCGCGGCCGGAGGCGGGCGTCCCGCCGGACGGGGCTCGGGCGGCGGCGCGGACCCGGACCGCGCGTGGGCCGCCCGGCAGCGGGGCGCACGGGCCGGCGTGTCGCTGCCGGTGAACGTGCCTGCAGCGTGCTGTGCGGCGCCGACACCGACCTGGCGGCCCTGCGGGCGCGGGCGCGTGGGGCCCGGGCACCGGCGGCGCGGGTTCCGCCGGATTCCGCCGGGTTCCGCCAGCCGTCGAGGGGGGGGCGGCCCGGCCCCGGCCCCCGCGCGACTGACCCGACGGCCCGACGGCCCGACGACCCGACGATCCGGTCAACCCGGTGGGACGCGCGGCGAGGGGAGCTGGTTCGGCCGTTCAGCTCTCGGTCGGGGTCGGTTCCGCCAGGCACCGCCGCCAGACCTCGTCCCGGGCCAGCTGGACGGCTCCCGCCAGGGTGCCCTGTTCGGCCAGCGGGGAGAGCCGGAGGGCGGGGGGCGAGAGGGTCATCAGCTCCAGCTGCGGGCGCAGCGCTTCGAGCAGCGCCTCGCCCGCCCGGGCCAGGCCGCCGCCGATGATCAGTTGATCGGGGTCGAGGGCGAGCAGGATGGGGGCGAGCACCGTCATGAAGGTCCGGGCGACGGTCTCCACCACCGCCGCCGCCGCGCGGTCCCCGGCGGCGGCGGCCTCGAACACCGCCTCCGGGGTGAGCGGTCCGGCCGCGAGCCGTGACGAGGTGTCGGCCAGCGCGGCCGTCCGGGCCAGGGCGACGATCCCGCGCGCTCCGATCTCGCGTTCCAGCGGGCCCCGGCCCTGCCGGTCGAAGGTGATCCGGTCGCCACCGGTGGGTGCCACCCCGATCTCGCCCGCCGCGCTGTTCGCCCCGCGCAGCAGTTTTCCGCCGACCACGATGCCCGCGCCCAGCCGCTCGCCCCAGTGCACCACCACCAGGGTCTGCCCGGGGTGGCCGGCGGCGCAGACCAGGGCGGCCATGTTGGCGTCGTTCTCCAGCCGGACCGGGCAGCCGGCCCGGGCCCGCAGGTGGTCGACCAGGTCGGGCGGGCCCGGCAGGCTGGGGGCGAAGCGCAGGCTGCCGCGTTCGCTGTCCACGATGCCCGGGCAAGCGGCCACGATCTCGCAGACGTCGGTGATCGAGAGCCCGGCCCGCGCGAGCGCGGTGTCGATCGCCTCGTCCAGGCAGCCGAGCACGTCGTCCGGGTCGGTCCTCCGCCGGACCAGCGCGAGTTGATCCCCGGTCAGGTCGCCGACGGCCACGCTCAGGCGGTGCGGTCCGAGGTCGACGCCCAGCACCGGCATCGCTCGCGGGGCCAGCGCGTAGCGGACCGCCGGTCGGCCGGGGCCCGCGCGGGACGGGTCCCGGTCCTCGGCGATCCAGCCGGTGGACAGCAGGTCGCCGAGCGCCTGCTTGACGGTGGGGCGGGTGAGCCGGGCGGCCTCGACCAGCTCGGCGATCCGCACCGGCGCACCGGCGTCGCGGATCGCCCGGAGCACCGCGGCCGTGTTCAGCCGCCGCAGCAGTGCCGGTCCGCCGGCCCCCTCCTCGACGACCATGCGCGTCCTCCTCCCTGAGGGGGCGTCAGCTGCCTGAGGGCGCGTCGGCTCCGTCCTGGCCCATCCGGGTATTAATATCGAAAGAACCTATTGTAATGCCGCACCGCCCACGCTTTACTTTCGGCGAACGCCCGCCGCCGTACGTCACCGGCGCGGTGAGAGTCTCCCCCTGCCCGTTTCCGGGCCACCGCCACCCCCAGGCACCGCCGACCTCCGTGGAGAGGCCATGCTAACGATCCCCCACACCGGAACCACCCGTACGCTGCTCGCACTTCTCGCCGCCACCGTCACCGCCGGTGTGGTCGCGGTCGCGCCCGCCGCGACCGCTGCGACCGGCACGACCACCGCGTCCGCCGCGTCCGCCGCGGCCGGGGCGTTCGACACCGCGCCGGCCGCCGCGAGCATCCAGCGCCTGCTGCCCGCCCAGGCCGGGCAGGTCACCCTGGTGGCCGCCGCCCGGCAGACCCCGGGCACCGACTCCTTCACCGTCTCCGGCGGCGCCGGCGCGATCCGGGTCGAGGGCACCTCCCCGGCCACCCTGCTCACCGGGGTCGGCTGGTACCTGCGCCACGTCGCCGGCGTCGACATCGGTTTCCCCGCCGACAGCACCTCGCGGCTCCCCGCGACCCTGCCCGCCGTCGCGACACCGTTCACCGAAGCAGCCGTGGTCCCCCACCGCTACGCGCTCAACGACACCGACAACGGCTACTCCGGCGCCTACCGCACCTTCGCCGACTACCAGCACGAGATCGACGTCCTCGCGCTGCACGGCTTCAACGAGGTCCTGGTCACCGTCGGCGCCGAACAGCCCTACTACCAGGCGCTGCAGCAGTTCGGCTACACCGCGGCCGACCTGCGGTCCTGGATCCCCGGGCCCGCGCACCAGCCCTGGTGGCTGCTGCAGAACATGAGCGGCTTCGCCGGACCGGTCACCGACCAGCTGATCAACTCCCGTGCGGCGCTGGGCAGGCAGCTCTGCGACCAGCTGCGCGGGCTCGGCATGACCCCGGTGCTGCCGGGCTTCTACGGCACGGTGCCGACCGACTTCGCCACCCGCAACCCCTCGGCCCACGTGGTGCCCCAGGGCACCTGGCTCGGGTTCGAACGGGAGTCCTGGCTCGACCCGACCGGACCGGTCTTCACCCAGCTCGCGGCCGCCTACTACGCGGCCCAGCGCACCGCGTTCGGCGACTCCGCCATGTACAAGATGGACCCGCTGCACGAGGGCGGCAGCGCGGGCAACGTCAACGTCACCTCCGCCGCGACCGCCATCCAGCAGGCGCTGCTCACCGCCCACCCGGGCGCGACCTGGGCCATCCTCGGCTGGGGGAGCAACCCGTCGTCCACCCTGCTGGCCGGCGTCGACAAGTCGAAGATGCTGATCGTCGACGGCTACTCCGACCGGTACGGCACCCTGGACCGGGAAACCTCCTGGGGCGGCACCCCGTACGCCTTCGGCACCATCCCGAACTTCGGCGGGAAGTCCACCTTCGGCGCCAACACCGCCGCCTGGACCGCCACCTTCCAGCGGTGGCTGACCAAGAGCAACAGCGCGGAGCGGGGCATCGCCTACATGCCCGAGGGCACCGGCACCGACCCGGCCGCCTTCGCCCTCTTCGCCGACCTCGCCTGGTCCGGCTCCGCCATCGACCAGGCCGCCTGGTTCAGGAACTACGCCGACTCCCGCTACGGCGCCCCGGACGCCAACGCGGTCGCGGCCTGGGACCAGCTGCGCCAGGGGCCGTACAGCATGCCCGCGAACGGCTGGAGCGAGCCGCAGGACAGCCTCTTCACCGCCAAGCCCTCGCTGACGGCGACCACCACGGCCGCCTGGAGCCCGTCCACGATGCAGTACGACCCCACCACCGTGCAGCGGGCGCTGGCCTCCCTGCTCAAGGTGGGAGCGGCCCAGCAGGCCACCGACGCCTACCGGTTCGACCTGGTCAACACCGCCCGCCAGGCGCTGGACAACCGCAGCCGGGTGCTGCTCCCGCAGATCAACAACGCCTACACCGCCAAGGACCTCACCACCTTCCGCTCACTGGTGTCCGAGTGGAACGCCGACGAGGCCCTGCTGGACCGGATCACCGCCACCGACTCCCGCTTCCTGACCGGTACTTGGCTGGCGAACGTGCCCGCCGGGATGCAGTTCGACGCGCGCTCGCTGATCACCGCCTGGGGCGACCGCCCGCAGGCCAACACCGGCGTGTTCGACTACGCCGCCCGCGAGTACTCCGGAATGATCAACGACCTCTACGCCAAGCGCTGGGCCGCCTACTTCGCCTCCCTGGACACCGCGCTGACGACCAACACCGCGCCCGCGGCGATCGACTTCTTCGCCATGGACGACGCCTGGGCGAAGTCCACCAACTCCTACCCGACCACCCCCACCGGCGACCCGGTCACCGTGGCCACCGCGATCGCCGCCGCCCTGCCGCCGGCCCCGAACCCCGGCCCGGTCACCGGCATCGGCGGCAAGTGCGTCGACGTCACCAACGGCAACTCCGCCGACGGCACCCCGCTCCAGCTGTGGACCTGCAACGGCACCGCCGCGCAGAAGTGGACGGTGGTCGGCGACGGCACCGTACGCGCCGACGGCAAGTGCATGGACGTCCGGGGCGGCGCCACCGCGGCCGGCACCGTCGTCCAGCTGTGGAGCTGCAACGGCACCCCGGCCCAGAGCTGGTTCCCCCGGCCCGACGGCACCCTGCGCAACACCAAGTCCAACCTGTGCCTGGACGCCGCCGGCGGCGGCTCGGCCGCCGGTACCGGGCTGATCGTCTGGAACTGCACCGCGAACCCGAACCAGCGCTGGAACCTGCCCAGTTGAACCCGCTGAACCCGCTGAACCCGCCGGACCCGCGAGCCGTTCCCTGATCGCGGCGGGCCGGGTCGGGGGCCGTGACCGCCATGACGGCGGTCACGGCCCCCGACCCGTTCCCGGCCGCCGGCGAACGCTCCCCCGGCCGAGCACTCGCCCCGACGTCCCGTTCCGCCCGGAGCCCCGGCGCGCACCGCCGACCGGTGTTCCGGCGCCCGGCTCCTCGGACGGGCCCGCGCAACTATCCGATGATCCACTCGTTGGTCCGTCCGACGTAACCGGGTTCCGTCCCGATGCCTTGGAGGGCCGATGGATCTCAAGACGTTGCCGCGGCCCGGGGCGGTCGGTGCGAGCGGGCGACCGGGCTCGGCGGAGGCCGTGCTGGTGCGGCACTACCGGCGGCTGGTGGGCCTGGCGTACCTGACGCTGCCCGCCGACCGGGGGCGGCACGCCCGGGTGGTGGCGGCGCACGGGGTGGTGCAGCGGGCGCTGCCGGTGCTGGGCGGGCGGGCCGCCGGGAGGACGGGTACCCGGCGGCGCGGGTCCGGNTGCTGCGCGGGGCGCTGCGTCGGCGGCGGTGGCCCCGGTCGGCGTTCCCCCGGGTGTGGGGGGTGCGGCTGTTCACGCCGCCGGACGACGGGGACGCCGAACTCGACGCCCGGCTGGCCGAGTTGCCGGCCCCGGCCCGGGCCGGTTTCGCGCTCCAGGCGCTGGACGGCTGGCCCGGGCCGAGGCCGCCGAGGTGCTGGCCTGGGCCGGGGTGGAGACGCCCGCCGACTCCGCCCGGGCCGGCGCCGAACTGCTGCGCTCGCTGGGCGGCCCCGGCTGGTCCGACCTGCCGCCCGGCTACGACGCCTGCACGGTGCACCTGCGGCCGGGCGACCTGCTGCGCCGCCGTCGGCTGGCCGCGCTGGCCGCGGCGGTGGCGGTGGCGCTGACCGCGGGCGTCCTGCCGGTCCTGCTCGCGCCCGGTCCGAACACCGACGGGCCGGGCACCGGCGGGCCGGGCGCGGCGGCCTCCGCCCCGGCCGCGGCCGCGCCCGAGCGCCGGGCCGACGACCTGTGGCGGACCACCGCGAAACTGGGCCTCGCCGTCTGGCCCGCCCGCGGCGAACTGCGCGACGACGGCGCCCTGCTCGGCCGGGCGACGGCCGCCTGGCAGCAGGCGGGCCGCCCGCCGCCGCGCCCCAACTGCTGTACGCGGGGCGGCTGGACGGCGCGGCGGTGGTGCTGCTGACGGACGGCCGGAGCCTGGCCAGGTACACCGACGACCCGGCGTCCGGGCCGGGCCCGGCCCTGGCGCTGGCACCGGCCGGGGACAGCGACGTGACGGCGGGCGCGGCGGTCGTCCTGCACCGCGACGGGCGCGGCGCGCGCTACCTGCTGGCGCCCTGGGTGGCGTCGGCGGCGACCCGGCGGCTGGACCGGCCGGACGAGGCGGAACGGCCGCTGGCCTTCACCGGCGGGGTCACCGACCCGGTGCCGGGAACGGCCGCGCCGGGCTGCCCGGGGCCGGTGCTGCAACTGCGCTCGGACCCGGTGGTCGCCGAGCAGCACGCCTTCCTACTGGCCGACCTGGGCGGGCTCGCCCCCGCGCACCTGACGTACACCCCGCCGCCGGACGGCTCCGCCCAGGCCCGGCCGCCGCGCGAGGCGGTNGGGGCGCAGGCCCTGCGCCGGTGGGCGGCGGGCGNCTGCGCGGTGCCCGAAGCGGGGCCGGAGGTGCGGCAGTTGAACCTGTGGGAGTTCGCCGACCAGAAGCTCCCGCAGAACGCCGGCGAGCTGGCCTGGGCCTGCCTGCGGGCCGACCACTGGGACGGCTCGGGCAGCGCGGCGGCGGCGGTGCTCCCGCCGGGCGGCGGCCGCGGGGAGCGGCTGGCGCACGCGGACGGGCGGGCCTGCAGCCGCTACGAGCAGGACACCGTCGCCCAGTACCGCTGGCGCGGCCCGAACGGCACCCCCTACCTGCTGGTCGCCGCCAGCCGCCGGGTCACCCGGCTGGTCGTCACCACCCCCGCCCGCCGCCTCGACCAGCCCGCACCGCCCACCCGCACCCTGGCCCTCGACAACCCGGGCACCGGCCCCACCGCGGTCGAGGCGGTCACGGCCTCCGGCACCCGCCTGAAGCCCATCGGCTGAGGAGCCCCGGGTCGGAGAACGGCGGGCCCCGGCCCGCTCCCCCCGACCCGCCTAGGAGTTCACCGGGTACGGGTCGCGGAAGGTGAAGGCGTCCGGGCCGGGGCCGCGGGTGCGCAGGGCGGCGATCCGGGCCATCGCCTCGGCGACGGTGGGGCGGTGGCCGATCGGCACCCACCACATCGCCTGGTGCGGCCCGTCGGGGCGCTGGAACCAGTCGCGGCGGCGGGCCAGCACCCGCAGGTGGTCGCTGCGGTAGACGTAGTCGCGGAGCGCCTCGACCGACTCCCAGACCGAGCAGTTGATCTGGAGCAGGTCGTCGTCCAGGTCGGGGCGCAGGCCGGTCGCGTCGGCGCCCGTCTCGTCGACCATCCGCCAGACGAAGCCGGGGCTGCGTTCGGCGAGTGCGTTGATCTCGGCCAACTGGTCGACGAATCCGGCGAGTTGCGGGCTGTCCAGCGGGGCGACGGTGCGGCCGACGTTGACCTGGGCGAGGTGGTGGCCGGCGGGGGGCGCGGCGGGCTGAGGGGTGGTCATGCGGCAAGCATGGCCCGGCCCGGCTTCTATCGTCAATGGTTGTTGTTTTTAGATTCGCCGCCCGGCCGCCGGGAGAACGACACGCAGCACCCGCCCGCGCACGGGTCCATCGCGGGCGTCCAGTCGTCCCCGGCCAGCCCCTCCAGCAGGGCCAGGTTCATCCCGCAGACCAGCGCCGGGAACTCGTCCGCCAGCGCGTGGAACGGGCAGTTGCCCAGCCGCAGCACCTCCCCGTCCGGGAACGGCGCGTAGCCGCGCTCGCGCAGCGCCTCCGGCAGGTCGGCCGGGGGCTGCTCCGCCGCGCCGGCCGCGCGGGCCGCGGCCTGCAACTCCCGGTCCAGGCCAGCCCGTTCGACCACCTCGGCGAGCAGTCGGCCGGCCGCGCCGTAGGACCGGGGCGGGAGGGCGACCGCGATCTCGGCGTCGGCCCGGCGGTAGAGCTTGGCGGGGCGTCCGGCGCCGGGGCCGCCGCGGCCGGCGGGGCGGCGGTAGGAGGCCGTCAGCAGGCCGGCGTCGACCAGCTTGTCCAGGTGGAAGGCGGCCAGGGAGCGGGAGACGCCCGCCGCCTCGGCCGCCGCGTCCCGGCCGACCTCCTGCGGCGCGGCGGCCACGTGCCGGTAGAGGGCGCGCCGCACCGGGTCGGCGAGGGCGCCCAGCGCCTCGATCGAGGAGTCCTCAGCTGTCATCCGTCGAGTCTATGACCGGCCGGAACACGCCCGGGGGCGGCCGGAACACGCCCCGGGGGCGGTCGGGCGCCGCCCGGCCCGGCGCGAACGAGCCGCCGGGCGGCGCCTTCGCGCCGTGCTGCCCGGATTGCCCGCCATTCGTTTCTACACCTCTGTAGAGTGTTCCCGACCGCCACCAGCCGGGCCGTTCGGGCACCCCGCACCCGGCACCCCCGCCGACCGGACTCGAAGGAGGCCCGCAGTGCACCCTCCGCAGCTGCAGACCGACCCCGCCTGGTCCCCGCCGGAACCGGACGTCCGTCCCGCCTACCAGCCCGTGGAGGTCCTGCTGGACGGCTCCGGAACGTGGGCCCTGGGCCGGATCAACGCCTGGTGGCACTCCCCCGAGGGCGAACCCTGGTGCCGCCTGCGCCTGATCGGCGCCGCCACGGCCCCCGCCTGGCGGCGCTACGACCCCGAGCGGATCCTGCTGCTGCCCACCCACGGGATCTAGCCGTTCCGCCCGGCCCCGGGAGCCCGACCCGCCGTCACCCGGCAGCACGTGGTGCCGGGTCGGTACCGGGCGGTACCGAAACGCTACCCAAGCGATAGGCGACCGGTACCCGAAACGGTTCGCGGACGACGGGGAACTGCGAGAGACTGCGCGGTCGGTGTCACGACACCGACCCACGTCCGCAGTTCCCCGATCCCAAGGTGCCGCATGCCTTTCCCCGCTCCGCAGGTCCCGCCCGTCCGGTCCGAGCCGCAGCCGCAGGCGCAGCCGGGGGAACCGGTGCTGCCGCCGGGGCCCGGCGGGGATCCGCTGACCCGCCCGGCGGTGCTGGTCGGGGCGGGCGTGGGGATCGCGGTGCTGTGCCTGGTGGCGGGTTTCTCGATCGGCCGGGCGCACCCCTACTCCGGGAGCCGGGCGCCCCGGGAGCCGGTCGTCGCGGCGGACGGCCTCGGCGTCCGGGAGGCGCAGAGCGCGGCGCAGCAGTCGGCGGCCGCCGAGGAGTACCGGAAGCTGGTGGAGGAGCAGCAGCGCCGGGACTCCGAGCGGCAGGCCGCGCAGGCCCAGGAGCAGCTGTCGCGGAGCGCCGACGAGGCCGCGCGGGCCGCCGACGAGCGGGCCCGCCGGATGCCCTTCGGCGGGTCGTACACCTTCCCCGACGGCCTGAAGGTGACGATGGCCCCGCTGAAGGGGTACACGCCGGAGCGCAACTCCTGGACGGTCCTGCCGAAGGACGCGACCTTCGTGCGGATCAGCATCGCGGTGGAGAACACCTCCGCCGAGGAGATCTCGCTGTACGGGTCGGGGATGCTGTTCGTGAAGGACTCGGACGGGAACCTGCTCCACCCCACGAACGGGGAGGGCGAGTACAAGTCGCTGCCGGACTCGCTGCGTCCGGGCGCGAAGAGCACCCTGGTGGAGTCCTACGGCGTGCCGCGGGCCACCGACGACCCGTTCACCGTCTCGTACGCGCACAGCGCCGGGACGGACCGCCGGGACGTGCTGTGGAGCGGGTCCCCGGAGGGGCTGCGCTGAGGCCCGGCCCGGGCGGCGGCGCCGTTCGCGCCGCCCGGGCCGGGCCGGTTCAGCGCCGGGTGCCGCAGCCGGGGCAGAACGCGGAGCCGTCGGGCAGCTCGGCGTGGCAGGAGGTGCACTGGGCGGGCTGGGCCAGGCGGAAGCCGCAGCCGGGGCAGAACGGGGTGCCGTGGGTCTCGGCGCGGCACTGCGGGCAGACCAGCTGGCGGTCGGTGGTGACGTCGAACTGCCCGGCCCGGGACTGGCCGTGGGTGTAGGCGTTCTGCGTGACGGCGTCGTTGAGGCCGCGCTGGCGGGCGGCGGCGGCCTCGGCGGCGGTGTCGGGGGCGCAGCCCAGGCACAGGCCCTGGGCGGCGTTCCAGCAGCGGCCGCAGACGTAGTGGGTGCAGCGGGCGCAGCGGTTGAAGTGCTGCTGGGCGTTGCCGATGGCGCGCTGGAAGGCGGTGTCGCGGCCGCTGCCCCAGCTGGCGCCGGCCAGGCCGTCGGCGGCGTTGCTGAGGCCGTTGGAGGCGCTGCCGCCGAGCAGGCTCCAGGCGGCGCTGACGCCCTTGTTGATCCAGCCGGCCGCCTGGCCGGTGCGGAAGGGCTCGAACTCGGAGCGCCAGGTGTCGTAGCAGCGCGAGCAGGAGAACTCGAACTGGAAGCCCGCTCCGGTGCCGTGCTGCTCGCTCAGGTCGCGGTAGTTGTTGCTGAAGTGGATCTCGCTCATCGTCCGCTGCCCAACCCTTTTTGCAGGTGCCGTCTGGTCTGTCCGTCGCACAGGCTGCCACACCGGGGTGCCGCGCCGGTACGGTCCGGCGGGATCGGGCGCGATCGGACGGCCGTGCGGTCAGCCGCCGAACAGCACCGGTCCCAGCACGGAGGGACGGAACAGCAGGGTGGGCGGTTCCACCATGGCGGCGACCTGGTGGAACGCGGCGGCGACCCGGGCGTCGGTGACGGCGCGGGTCAGCACCCGGTCCAGCAACCGCTGCTGGACCTTGACCTGGAGTCCGGAGGGGCCGCCGGTGGTGCCGGCGAACCGGACGTCCTCGCCGGCCGCCATCTGCCAGGGGTTCCTGGTGACCGAGGCGATGGCCTCGCGGGTCTCCCGGACGGCGGCGTGGCCGAGGTCGCCGTGCTTGCGGACGGCCCCGCGCAGCGCGCGGGCGCCGAGGGCGGCCACCGTCATGCCCTGGCCGTAGACCGGGTTGAAGGTGCAGGAGGCGTCGCCGAGGGCGAGGAAGCCGTGCGGGGCGGAGCGCTCGTAGTGCCGCCACACGCTGGGCCCGGGGACGAAGCCGCGGGCGGGGCCCACGGGCTTGGCACCGGTGACCGCCTCGGCGATGCCGGGGTCGCGCAGCAGGCCGAGCTGCTTCTCGAACTCCTCGGGCTGGATGGAGGGTTCGAAGCCGCGCATGCCGCCGATGCCGACGATCCAGCGCTCGCCCTCGACGGGCAGCAGGACGCCGAAGCGGCCCTGGTCGGGGGCGTGGCTCTGCAGGTAGAGGGCGGAGTCGGCGGGGGCGTCGGCGGGGCGGTGGTAGAAGCGGGTGGCGTAGGAGACGCCGGCGTCGACGCGCTCCCGGGGGACGACGGACGCGCCGATCAGCGAGAGCCACTGGGCGGCCCGGGTGGAGCGTCCGGCGGCGTCGACGACCAGTTCGGCGGAGACCTCGGCCTCGCGTTCGCCGCGCCCGCCCCGGCCGGCCACCCGGACGCCGGTGACGTGGTGCCGGTCGCCGATCAGGCCGGTGACCTCGGTGCCGGTGCGGAACTCGATGTTCGGTGCGGCGCGGACGCGGTCCAGCACCACCCGGTCGATCAGCGGACGGCTGCAGCCGAGCACCGCGAGGTCGCTCGGGTACGGGGCGAGCCAGCCGGCGGCGGTGAGCCAGCGCAGGCCGCCGGAGAGCGGGACGCGGGTGGCGCCGGCCGCGAGGAGTTCGGCGAGGGCGCCGGGCAGCAGTTCGTCGATGGTGCGCTGGCCGGCCTCCAGCAGCAGGTGGCTGTGCTTGGCCTGCGGGACGCCGGGGCGGAAGTCGGCCCCGTCCGGGTAGCGGTCGCGTTCGACCACCACGACCCGGTCCGCGACCTCGTGCAGCGCCCAGGCGGCCAGGCATCCGGCCAGTCCGCCACCGATCACCACTGCCGTGCCGCGGTCGCCGGCCGCGCTCCCCCTAGGACTCATGCCCGTACAGTAAGGGACGCGGCGCTGACAGTCACCGGGCATCCACGGATCGGCCGCCCTTCTTCCACCTGGCAACTCCCTTGGCCGGTAGGGGTTTTCCCCACTTGCGCCCGGTACCGTCCGATTCGCCCCGGGGGCCGGCGGACCGGCCGGGCACCCGGTCGGCACCGGGTCGCCACCGGACCGCCGCAGGACCTCCGCCGGGCGGGCCTGGGCCGGACGGGGGACCCGCCGGGCGCGTGGCGCGCCGGGGGCCGGGTGCGCGGCGTGGGATGGTCGGATGACCTCTGAGCAGATCCTGATCGGGGCCGGCCTGACCCTGGTGCTGGCCGTCGCCTCCCAGCTGCTGGCCTCCCGGCTGCGCGTCCCGGCGATCATCGTGCTGCTGCCGGTGGGCTTCGCGGCCGGGGCGGTCACCGACGACGTCCACCCGGACCGGCTGCTGGGCCCGGCCTTCTCCCCGCTGGTCTCGCTCGCCGTCGCGGTCATCCTGTACGACGCCGGGCTCGGCCTGGACCTGCGCAAGCTGACCGGCCACGCCCGGCAGGTGGTGGTGCGGCTGGTGTGGGTCGGCGTCCTGGTGACCGCCCCGGCCACCGCGTTCGCGGCCGCCCCGCTGCTCGGCGTCTCGGGCCGGGCGGCGGCGATGCTCGGCGCGGTCCTGGTGGTGTCCGGGCCGACCGTGGTGGGGCCGCTGCTGAACTTCGTCCGGCCGAACGAGCGGGTGCAGCGCATCCTGGTCTGGGAGGGCTCGCTGATCGACCCGATCGGCGGCATCCTCGGCGCGCTGGTCTTCCACGCCCTGGTCAGCGAGCAGCACCGGGAGTTCGGCCGGGGTCTGCTGCGGTTCGCCTCCAGCACGGGCCTGGGCCTGCTCGGCGGCGCGGTCGGCGCGGCCCTGCTGTGGCTGCTGCTGGTCCGGGCCCGGCTGAACGAAGTGCTGGGCACCAACGCCCAGTTGGCGGTGGTGGTGGGCATCGCCGCGGTCTGCGACGCGCTGCGCGACGACACCGGGCTGATCGCCGCGGTGGTGATGGGCGTGGTGGTCGCCACCGCCCCGGTCTTCGACCTGCCCGCCCGGCGGACCTTCCTGGAGACGCTGGTGGCGCTGATCGTCGGCGTGCTGTTCGTGTCGATCTCCTCGACCGTCACCTGGGCGTCGGTGCGCCCGGTGCTGCTGCCCGCGCTCGGGCTGGCCGCGGTGCTGGTGCTCGTGGTGCGGCCGGTGGTGGCGGCGCTGTCCACGGTGCGCACCGACCTGGACGAGGGCGAGCGGGCGTTCCTGGGCTGGATGGCGCCGCGCGGCATCGTCGCCGCGTCCACCGCCGCGACCTTCTCCACCGGCCTGGCCGCGGCGGGCATCGGCGGCGCGGACCGGATCCTGCCGACCACCTTCCTGGTGATCGTCTCCACCGTCACGCTGTACGGCCTGACCGCCGTCCCGGTGTCCCGGCTGCTGCGGGTGGCCCGCCCGGCCCGCTCGCGCCCGCTGCTGGTCGGCGGCGAGCCCTGGACGGTCGAACTGGCCACCGTGCTGCGCTCGGCGGGCCTGGACGTGCTGCTGTGGGCCGGGCGCGACGAGCAGCGGGCGCGGATCTCCGCGGCCGGGCTGGAACTCGCCGACGGCGAGCTGCTGGCCACCGCGAGCGGCGAGGGCGCCGAGCAGGAGGGCGTCACCGCGGTGTACCTGCTGACCGCCGAGGACGAGTTCAACGCGCTCGCGGCGGCCGTGCTGCGCGAGGAGTCCGAGCTGCCGGTGTTCCGGCTGCCCGCCGCCGCGCCCGGGCCCGGCGCGGTCGGCGACACCCCCGCGGCGATGGTCCTCCCGGCCGCCCTGACCGGCCCCGAGCTGGCCCGCCGGCACGCCGCCGGGGCCCGGCTGCTGCGCCGCCCCGCCGACGGCGAACTCCCGCCCGGCCACGACCTGCTGTTCACCCTCGACCGGTCCGGGCACCTGCGCCCCGCGACGCTCCACGGCGAGCCGGCCCACCCCGCGCAGGTCACCGAGCGCATCGTCCTGGGCCCGGCCTGACCCGGCCTGACCCGGCCTGACCCGGCCTGACCCGGCCTGACCTGGACTCAGGACCGGCCTCAGGACCGGCCTCAGGACCCGCCGATCGGGGGAACCGGGCCCGGTTCACCGGGGCGACACGGTGTCGCGCCACCCCGCGTAACAGCGGCCGGGTAGCGTCCGACCGCCGTCCCTCTCCCCGGAAGGATCCCGTCCGATGACCGCCGCCACCGCCGACCTCGCCGCCTTCCTGCGCGCCCAGGGCCTCGATCCGTACGGCCTGGAGGAGCCCGGCACGCTGCTGTGGACCGTCCGGGACGCCGCCGGGCCGACGGCCAGCGCGGCGCTGGAGCCCGCGGGGTCGGCCGCGCTGCTGCGCAGTGTCGCCGTGCGCCCGGACCGGCGCGGGCACGGCACGGCGCGCCGCCTGGTGGAGGACGTCCTCGCCGAGGCCGCCGCCGGGGGCGTCCGCAGCGTCTACCTGTTCTCCACCGACGCGGGCGCGTTCTGGCGGCGGCTGGGCTTCCGCCAGGTGCCCGTCCCGGAGGCCGCGGCCGCGCTGACCGCCGCCCCGCAGGTCCGCCAGTACCTCGCGGACGGTTCGCTGGCCGTCGAGGTCGCCTGGCGCCGGGACCTCGACGCCGGCTGACCCGACGCCGGCCGGCCCTACGCCGGCCGACCCGACGCCTCTTGACGGGGCGTCGAGCGGGGACGGTACGTTGGCCGTCATGGTCGACCCCGCGCCGCTGCCCTGGCCTCCCGCCCCGATCCGGACCGCCCGCCTGGTGCTGCGCGAACCGGCGGCCCGGGACCGGGCGGCGATCGTCGAGCTGTTCACCTCCCCCGAGGTCGGCCGGCACATCGGCGGCGCCCGCCTGCGCGAGGAGTTCGAGCGGACGCTGCCCGCGGTGCCCGCGGGCCGCCCCGGGCTGCTGGTGGTCGAGCTGGACGGGGCGATGATCGGCCTCGTCACGCTCGACCCGCACGGCTCCGACCGCCTGGAGCACCTGCACCCCGGCGGCGGGGCGCGCGAGCTCGGCTACCTGTTCCTGCCGCACGCCTGGGGCCGCGGCCACGCCACCGAGGCGTGCGCCGCCGCCCTCGACTGGCTGGCCGCGGCGGCGCCCGGCACGCCCGTCGCGCTGACCACCCGGACCGCCAACGCCGCCTCGCGGCGGGTCGCCGAGCGGCTCGGCTTCACCGAGGTCGCCCGCTTCGAGGAGTACGGCGCCGAGCAGTGGCTCGGCGTCCGCCTGCCGGGGTGAGGCCCGCTCAGGCCAGCAGGACGGGGTTGGTGAGCGCCACCGCCCGCCCGTCCGGGCCGCGCACCTCGACCCGGACGAACCCGGTCCGCCCGGCGTCCGTGCTCCAGCGCACCAGCTCGTCGGCCGGGGCCCGGTGCGCCCGGCCCGCTTCGGTGCGGAAGTGCACCGTGCTGCCGTCGGGGACGCCGGACAGCCGCACCGCCAGGTCGACCGGGCGGCCGCCGGTGGCCAGGCGTTCGCCGATGCCCGCGGTGCGCCCGGCCGCCTCGGCGGTGAACTCCAGCTGCACGGCGGCGGTTCCGGCGATCCAGCTGCGCCCGGCCCGGACGGCGGCGAGCACCGCCGGGACGCTCAGCTCCTCGGCGTGCACCACGGTCTGCGGGACGCCGAGCTGGCCGGGCAGGTGGGTGTCACTGCTGCCGACGGCGGGCTGCGGGCGGCCGCTGCGGACGCCCGCGCCGAGGCGGCGGCCCCACTCGGCGAGCGCGGCCTCGTTGTCGGCGTTCCACGGCAGCGCGGAGGACCACTGCCCGTTCCACACCTCGACGGCGTCGAAGGACTCCAGCGGGTACATCAACTCCCCGCCCGGGTACGGCGCGTGGGGGTGGGCGGCGACGCACAGGCCGCCCGCGGCCCGCACCGCGCGCAGCGCCTCGTCGAAGGCCGCTTCGCCCAGCCGGTGCCGCCAGTCGGCGAGTCGGCCCGGCTCCAGGCCGAGCGCCAGCCAGTGGCCGGTGCCGGTGGTGACCTCCTCGCCGAGCAGCACCAGCAGGTCGTCGCCGCCCACCTCGCCCCACCGTCCGGGCGCGGCGGCCGCGTTGTGCTCGGTGGTGGCGAGGAAGTCGAGCCCGACGGCGCGGGCCGCGACGGCCAGCTCGGCGGGGGTGAGCTCGCCGTCGGAGTGCACCGAGTGCACGTGCAGGTCGCCCCGGTACCAGCCGGGGCCGCGCCCGGGCAGCCGGGTCGGCGGATAGTCCATGATCGCCTCCTGGAATCCCCAACGGCGTTGCGGTGCAGGGGAGTTCCGGCGGTGCTTCAGCCCAGGGCGAACCAGGGCGAGGGGTGGTCGGCGAGCGCCTTCGCCAGCAGCAGGGTGTCGTTGGGCGCCAGCGGCGGCAGGTCGTCCAGCGGGAACCAGGCGACGGCGAGCGACTCGTCGTCGTTGACCACGGCCTCGCCGGCCAGCGGGCGGCAGCGGAAGGCGATGTCCAGGTACTGCACCCGGTCGCCGTTGGCGCAGGCGAAGGCGGGCAGGGTGTGGACGCTGGTGATCCGCTCGGGCAGGACGGTGACGCCGGTCTCCTCCCGCACCTCCCGCACGACGGTGTCGGCGGGCTGCTCGCCGGGCTCCACGATGCCGTGCAGCAGGGCCCAACGGCCGGTGTCGGAGCGGCGGTTGAGCAGGATCCGGCCGTCCTCGACCACCACGGCGGTGATGCCGGACAGCCACAGCGGGTCGTGGCCGATGTGTTCGCGCAGGTCCAGGATGAATTGCGGCGTGGGCATACCGTGCACTGTAGTGCGCACCCGCCCGTTCCCGGCGCAGGCACCGGACCGCCCCGGCGCGGGCGGCCGGATCACCCCGGAGCGGGCGGCCGCCCCGGCGCGGGCGGCCGGAGGAGACGGCGGGCCCGCGGACGCGGACGCCGCCGCGGACCGTCCCCGAGGGGGCGGTCCGCGGCGGCGTCGGCCGGCTGACGGAGGGTCAGGCCAGCGAGGCGATGGCGTCGTTGAGGGTCTTCGACGGGCGCATCACGGCGGCGGCCTTGGCCGGGTCGGGCTGGTAGTAGCCGCCGAGCTCGGCGGGCTGGCCCTGGACGGCGATCAGCTCGTCGACGATGGCCTGCTCCTGCTCGGCCAGCGTCGCGGCGAGCGGGGCGAACGCGGCGGCGAGCGCGGCGTCCTCGGTCTGGGCGGCCAGCTCCTGGGCCCAGTACAGGGCCAGGTAGAAGTGGCTGCCGCGGTTGTCGATGCCGCCCAGGCGGCGCGAGGGCGACTTGTCCTCGTTGAGGAAGGTGCCGGTGGCGCGGTCCAGGGTGTCGGCGAGGACCTGGGCGCCGGCGTTGCCGGTGCTGGTGGCCAGGTGCTCGAAGGAGGCGGCCAGCGCGAAGAACTCGCCGAGCGAGTCCCAGCGCAGGTAGTTCTCCTTGACCAGCTGCTGGACGTGCTTGGGGGCGGAGCCGCCGGCGCCGGTCTCGAAGAGGCCGCCGCCCGCCATCAGCGGGACGACCGAGAGCATCTTGGCGCTGGTGCCCAGCTCCAGGATCGGGAACAGGTCGGTCAGGTAGTCGCGCAGCACGTTGCCGGTGACCGAGATGGTGTTCTCGCCGCGGCGGATGCGCTCCAGCGAGAGCTTGGTGGCCTCGACCGGGGTGAGGATCCGGATGTCCAGGCCCTCGGTGTCGTGCTCGGGCAGGTACGCCTTGACCTTCTCGATCAGCACGGCGTCGTGGGCGCGGCCCTCGTCCAGCCAGAACACGGCCGGGTCGCCGGTGGCGCGGGCGCGGGTGACGGCCAGCTTGACCCAGTCCTGGATCGGCAGGTCCTTGGTCTGGCAGGCGCGGAAGATGTCGCCGGGGGCGACGGCCTGCTCCAGGACGGTCTCGCCCTGGGCGTCGACCAGGCGGACGGTGCCGGCGGCGGCGATCTCGAAGGTCTTGTCGTGGCTGCCGTACTCCTCGGCGGCCTGGGCCATCAGGCCGACGTTCGGGACGGAGCCGATGGTGGCCGGGTCGAGGGCGCCGTTGGCGCGGCAGTCGTCGATGGTGGCCTGGTAGACGCCCGCGTAGGAGCTGTCCGGGATGACGGCGAGGGTGTCGGCCTCGTTGCCGTCCGGGCCCCACATGTGGCCGGAGGTGCGGATCATGGCCGGCATCGAGGCGTCGACGATGACGTCGCTGGGGACGTGCAGGTTGGTGATGCCCTTGTCGGAGTCGACCATGGCCAGGGCCGGTCCGTCGGCGAGCTCGGCGTCGAAGGAGGCCTTGATCTCGGCGCCGTTGGCGAGCTTGTCCAGGCCGGCCAGGATGCCGCCGAGGCCGTTGTTCGGGTTGAGGCCCGCGGCGGCCAGGTCGGCGCCGAACGCGGCGAAGGTCTTCGGGAAGAAGGCGCGCACCACGTGGCCGAACAGGATGGGGTCGGAGACCTTCATCATGGTGGCCTTCAGGTGCACCGAGAACAGCACGCCCTCGGCCTTGGCGCGGGCGACCTGCGCGGCCAGGAACTCGTTCAGCGCGGCGGCGCGCATCACGGAGGCGTCGACGACCTCGCCGGCCAGCACCGGGACCTTCTCGCGCAGCACGGTGACGGTGCCGTCCTCGGCGACCAGCTCGATGCGCAGCGCGCCGTCCTCGGCGATCACAGTGGACTTCTCGGTGGAGCGGAAGTCGTTGACGCCCATGGTGGCGACGTTGGTCTTGGAGTCGGCCGTCCAGGCGCCCATCCGGTGCGGGTGGGTCTTGGCGTAGTTCTTGACCGACAGCGGCGCGCGGCGGTCGGAGTTGCCCTCGCGCAGGACCGGGTTGACGGCCGAGCCCTTGACCTTGTCGTAGCGGGCGCGGACGTCGCGCTCCTCGTCGGTCTGCGGCTCGTCCGGGTACTCGGGCAGGGCGTAGCCCTGGGCCTGCAGCTCGGCGATGGCGGCCTTGAGCTGCGGGATGGAGGCCGAGATGTTCGGCAGCTTGATGATGTTGGCGCCGGGGGTCTTGGCCAGCTCGCCCAGCTCGGCGAGGGCGTCCGCGATGCGCTGGTCCTCCTGGAGGTACTCCGGGAAGACGGCGATGATCCGACCGGCCAGCGAGATGTCGCGGGTCTCCACGCTCACACCGGCGGTGGCGGCGTACGCCTGGACGACCGGCAGGAACGAGTACGTGGCGAGGGCGGGGGCCTCGTCCGTGTGGGTGTAGATGATGGTCGAGTCAGTCACCGTAGCTCCAGCTTCCACGTCTGCAACGTCTTGACGTCAAGATATCTCGTCCCGGGGGTGTCTCCGCAACCAACCCCCCGGGCGGCGGTCATCCGGCCTCCGCGCGGGCGGCGATGTTGCGGGCCATCCCGCCGAAGACGGCCGCGTGGAACGGGGCCACCGACCACCAGTAGGCCTGTCCGGCCAGGCCGTGCGGGTGGAACAGGGCGCGCTGGCGGTAGCGGGAGCCGGTGCCGTCGGGGGTGACGGTGAGTTCCAGCCAGGCCAGTCCGGGCAGCCGCATCTCGGCGCGCAGGCGCAGCAGCCGGCCGGGTTCGATCTCCTCGACCCGCCAGAAGTCGAGCGAGTCGCCGACCCTCAGCCGTCCGGGTGAACGCCGGCCGCGGCGCAGGCCGACGCCGCCGGCCAGCCGGTCGAGCAGGCCGCGCACCGTCCAGGCGAGCGGGAGGGAGTACCAGCCGTTCTCGCCGCCGATGCCCTCGACCACCCGCCACAGCGCCTCGGGCGGGGCGGCCACCGAGCGCTCGCGGACGTCCTGGTAGAGGCTGCCGCCGGCCCAGTCCGGGTCGGTGGGCAGCGGGTCGCTGGGGACGCCGGGCAGCGAGGCGGAGGACCAGCGGGTGTCCACCTCGTCGTCGCGGATCCGGCGCAGGGCCAGCGCGACGGCGCGGTCGAAGCCGATCGGGCCGCCGGGCGGGTCGGGGATCCAGCGGTCCAGGTCCCGTTCGGAGCGGACCACCTCGTGGCGCAGCGACTCGACCAGCGGCCGGGCCAGGCCGCTGGGCACGGGGGTGACCAGGCCGACCCAGTGCGAGGACAGGTTGGGGGTGAGGACGGGCACCGAGACGATCAGCCGGCGCCGCAGGCCCGCGAGGCGGGCGTAGCGCTGCATCATGGCGCGGTAGGTGAGCACCTCGGGGCCGCCGACGTCGAAGACCCGGTCGGTGGCGGGGTCGTCGGGCAGGTGGGCGGCGCCGAGCAGCAGGCGCAGCACGTCGCGGACGGCGATCGGCTGGATGCGGGTGTCGACCCAGCGCGGGGTGACCATCACGGGGAGCCGTTCGGTGAGGTGGCGCAGCATCTCGAAGGAGGCCGAGCCGGAGCCGATCACCACGGCGGCGCGCAGTTCGGTGACGGGGGTGCCGCCCTCGCGCAGGGCCCGCCCGGTGGCGACCCGGGAGCGCAGGTGCGGGGAGAGCAGCCCCTCGGGCAGGTCGGGCGGGACGAGGCCGCCGAGGTAGACGATCCGCCGGACGCCGGCCCGGGCGGCGGCCCGGCCGAAGGACTGGGCGGCCTCCCGGTCGGTGCGTTCGAAGTCGGGGCCGCTGCCGAGCGAGTGCACCAGGTAGTAGGCGACGTCGACGCCGTCGAAGGCCCCCTCCAGGGTGGGCGGCCGGGTGACGTCGCCGGTGGCGGTCTCGACGGCGGCCCGCCAGGGGTGGTCGCGCAGCCGGGCCGGATCGCGCACCAGGCAGCGCACCTGCGCGCCGTCGGCCAGTAGTTCGGGCACCAGTCGCCCGCCGAGGTACCCGGTCGCCCCGGTCACCAGACATCGCACGCCGCCGTCTCCCGTCCTCCCCCCGGGTCTCCCGGTCCGGTTCCCCGTTCCGGTCTTCTGCCCCGGTCTTCGGTGCCCGCCCCGGGCCGGATCGCTCCCGTCCAGCCTCCGCCTCCTGTGGACGGAGCGCCAAGCGGGTGTGGACCTGGTGCCAATCCGGCGGGCCGGGGCGCGGCTACGGTGGGTGTCGTTCAGGGAAGACACCGCGCTCCGCGAGGTGCCGGACCCCCTCCCGATGTGGCGGGAGGGACCCTTCCGATGTGGCGGGAGGGCGTGCCGGTGCCAGGGGTGCGGGGGTGTCGCGGCGGACTGCGCTCCGCCCGCACGGGCAGGTCGCCGGTCCGGACAGTGCTTTCCCCAGCGCCGCTGTCCGGACCGGCGGCACATGCTTCGGCGGGCCCGCGCCCGGCCGCCCGCACGCCTTCCCGTCCCCGGCCGCCCGCACGCCTTCCCGTCCCCGGCCGCCCGCACGCCTTCCCGTCCCCGGCCGCCCGCGTGCCTTCCCGGGCCCGGCCCGGGTCAGTGCGGCCGGGCGGACCGGATGCTGCGCCCGGTGACGGTGGTCGGGGTCAGCCGGACCCAGCGGCCGTGCGCGGCCGGCTCGGGCAGTTCGGCGAGCAGGGCCGGTTCGGTGACGTACTCCAGCGGGCCGACCATCAGCACGCTCCAGCCCTCGTGCAGGTCCCGGTCGGCGCGGTCGACCTCGAACGCGGCGTCGCCGCCCGGGCCGGGGGCCAGCGACCCGTCCTCGGTGGTGCGGTACAGGACGGCGTGCTCGTGCACCAGGTAGCCGACGGGGCGCACCACCGGGCCCTCGGGGCCGGTGCGGGCGATCCGGCCGAGGCCGCCCACGCCCAGGCGCTGCCAGCACTCGGCGACGCCGAGCTCGCGCAGGACGGGCGGTCCGGCCAGGGCGGGGCCGCCGGTGCGGTCGACCCGTTCGGCGGGCCGGCCGGCCACCAGTTCCTCGTACTCCAGGGCGAGGACGGCGGACAGCCGCAGCAGCGCGGGCGGGTCGAAGTCGGGGCCGAGTTCCAGGACGCGGTGCAGGTAGGCGGTGGACATGCCCGCCCTGGCCGCCGCCTGCGCCTCGGTGAGCCCGAGGTCGGCGAGGCGGTCGGCGAAGCGGCGGGCGAGCGCGGCCGCGGGGGCGTGTTCGGTGGTCACGTCGGTCACCTCCCGGGGATCGTCGCTCCGGCCGGTCGGGGGGCGGTTCCTCCCGATGTGTCCGGTCGGCACCTCCATGGTGCGTGACCGGGGGCCCGGCGCGGCAGGGGCCTTGGACCCTGACCGGAGCACCGGATTCCGCTCCGGCGGCCCGGACCGGGACCAATGGCCCTGGGCCGCCGGGCCCGCCGACCCTGGCGGTCCCGCCCGGGCGGGGGCAGAGTGGGCCGCGAACCCGATGCCGGGCGGTGGAGGCCCGCGGGGATTCGCACAGGGAAGGCACTGCCATGACTCGTCCCGTTCTCGCCGCTGTCGACGCGTCCGTCCGCAGTCGGGCCGCCGCGCACTGGGCCGCCCAGGAGGCCGGCCGGCGCGGAGCCCCGCTGCGGCTGCTGCACGCCTGGCCCTACCTGGGCCGCAAGGCGAACGACCTGGTGAAGGCCGACGACCTGGAGAGCGGCGCGCGCACCATGCTGGACGACGTCGCCAAGGAGCTGACGGCCGCCTACCCGGGCCTGGAGGTGACCGGCGAGCTGGTGCCGGACGCGGCGATCGACGGGCTGACCGAGGCCGCCGGGCAGGGCGAGCTGCTGGTGATCGGCACCCGCGGCCTGGGCGGCTTCCGCGGGCTGCTGGTCGGCTCGGTCAGCCTCGGCGTGGCGGGCCGCTCGGCGGCGCCGGTGGTACTGGTCCGCGAGGGCCGCCCCGACCCGGTCTCGCACGAGCCCGAGGTGGCGGTCGGCCTGGACGCGCTGGAGCCGGACGGCGCGGTGCTGGAGTTCGCCTTCGAGGCGGCCCGGCTGCGCAACGCCCGGGTGCGGGTGGTGCACGGCTGGGAGCTGCCGCCGGCCTACGGGTACGCCGGGTGGATCCCGGTGGAGACCGAGCAGCAGGAACTGGGCGCGCTGGCGGCCGGCATGGTCGCCGAGGCGGTCGCCCCGTGGCGGGAGAAGTACCCGCGCACCCTGGTCCTGGAGGACGTGCGCACCGGCGGCGGCGCGGCCGCGCTGGTCGAGGCGTCCGAGCAGGCCGACTTGGTGGTGGTCGGCCGCCGCCGGCGCACCCTGGGCCTGGGCGGCAAGCTCGGCTCGGTCGCCCACGCGGTGATCCACCACGCGCAGGCGCCGGTCGCGGTCGTCCCGCACGACTGAGCCCGTCCCCCGGTTCCGGCCGCCCCACTGCCCCCGCCTCCTCGGCGGCAGCGGGGCGGTCGGTCGTCACGGCGCCGGGCCCGGTCGGGTCGCGGCCTCGAAGCGGCAGGCCAGCAGCGTGGCGTCGTCCTCCGACAGCGGGCCGGACATCTCGCGCACCACCGCGTCCACCAGTTCCTGGAGGTCGGGGCCGGTCGCGCAGTCGGCGACGGCGTGCGTCCGGACGGCCTCGCACAGGGCCTCCAGCCGGACGTCGATGTCCTGGTCGCGGCGCTCGATCAGGCCGTCGGTGTACAGCAGCACGGTGTCGCCGGGGAGCACGCGCGTCTCCACCGCCCGGTAGGCGACGTCGGGCAGGACGCCCAGCGGCGGGCCGGTCTCCGGCTCCATCAGGGCGACCCGGCCCTCGCGCAGCAGGACCGGCGGCGGGTGGCCGGCGCAGATCCAGCGCAGCAGCCGCCGGTCGGGGTAGTAGCGGGAGACCACCGCGGTGGCGGTGGCCTCCTCGCCCTCGTCGCAGGCGATCCGGTTGAGCCAGCCGCCGAGCGACTCCACCAGCGCGCCGGTGAACGCCAGGCCCGCCAGCGCGTGCCGCAGCATCGACATCAGGGCGACCGCGTCCAGGCCGTGCCCGCGCGCGTCGCCGACCGCCAGCAGCACCTGTCCGTCCGGGAGTTGGCGGACCTTGAACCAGTCGCCGCCGACCCCGCCCTCGGCCGGGCGGTAGGCCGCCGCGGTGCTGACGCCGAGCCCGGTCAGGAGGGCGGAGTGCGGTTGCAGGGCGTCCTGGAGGCGCTGGACGACGTGGTGCTCGGCGTCGGCCCGGCGGGCCTGCCGCTCGGTCTCCTCCTCCTGCTGGCGCAGCAGCCGCCGGCTCTCGGCCAGCTCGGTGACGTCCTGCAGCACCGCCCGCAGGCCCTCGACCGGGCCGCCCTCCTCGCGCAGCGCCTCCGCCACCAGCCGGACCCGGCGCGGCCGGCCGACCCCGTACAGCTCGGTCAGCACGTCGATGTCCTCGCCGGTGGACAGCAGCCGGTCGAGGTCCCGGTACAGGGCGGGGCGGGCGGTCTCGGTGACCCGGCGCAGCACCTGGCCCGCCGGGACGGTGTCCGTCTCGGGGGCGAGGCCGAGCAGCACGGCGAGGCCGGGCGAGATGTCGAGCCGGCCGTCGGGCAGGCTCCACTCGGCCCAGCCGACCCGGGCGATGCGCTGCGCGGCGCGGGCGATCTCCTCGGTGCGGTCGTCCGGCCACACCAGCAGCAGCCGGCGGCCCAGCCGGTGCGCGGTGACCCTCTCGTGCCGGGCCCGGGTGCTGCCGTCGGACATCGTGTGGCGCCAGTGCACCGGCACCGCGCGGGCCGCGTACCCGGTGCGCAGCACCTCGCCGACGGTGTCCGCGAACGCCGCCGTCCACAGGCCCGGGTACGCCTCGCGCAGCGAGACGCCGCGCCCCTCGGGGGTGTCCCGGTGCACCTGGCCGGGGTGGTACGGGTTGCGGACCGCGGCCTCGTTGACGATCACCGCGGCCAGGTCGCGGACGGCGCCGGACTCGTCGAGCACCGGCTCGGCCAGCACCGCGGCCTGCGGGACGGCGTCGAGCAGGTGGTGCAGGTCGAGGTCGGGCGGCCGGGCCAGGTCCGGGTCGAGCGCGGCCTCCGGGACGAGCGGCGGCGGCACGTCCGACCCGGCGGGCCGGGCCAGCCGGTGCTCCGCGCGCAGCCGCTCGACGGTGCGGCGCAGGGACTCGCCCTGGTCGGCCTGCTCCGGTCGCCCGTCCACGCCCGCCCCTCTCGCTCGCCGGGCGCCGCCCGCCCGGCACCCGCCCGCTCGGCGTTCTCCGCCACTGTTCCGGCCGCCCGTCCCCCCGGCGACCCCGGCGGACCGGACGGGTGAGCGGGCCCGGAAAGCGGTCGACCCGGGTGACAGGATCGACGGCGTGGGAGCGGACATCAGCGGGTTCGTGGAGTGCCGGCCCAGGTACGGGGGCGGGAAGTGGCGGGCCGCGCTCGACCTGGGCCTGATCCACGACGCCCGGGACCACGACGCGTTCGGCTGCCTCTTCGGCGTCCGCAACTACGCGAACTTCCGCCCGCTGGCGGCCGATCGGGGCCTGCCGGAGGACGCCACGGCGGAGGCCCGGGCGGAACGGGAGCGGGTCCTGCCGTACTTCGGCACCACCTGGACCGGCTGGGACGAACTCGCCGCCGTCGACTGGGACGAGCCCGCCGAGGACACCGACGGCCGGCTGCACCGGTTCCGGGAGACCGCGAACGGCCTGCGGCCGGCGGGCAAGGCCGCCTGGTCTCCACCGGCCACGACCCGGCCACCGCCGTCCCCTCCGTCCCGCCCCGGGCCTGACCGCCCGCCGGGCCCGGCCCCGGAAGGGTGTACTGCGGGTGCACGCCTCGTCGGTGACTCGCTGCGGGCGCCGGGAGGGGGTTGGCTGGACGGTGCGGGCGCCCGGCCCCTTCGGGCGCCACGAGAATCCGCACGCACCGCAGACCGCACGCACCGCAGATCGCACGCACCGCAGAGAGGAACCGACCGCCATGGAGTTCGTCCAGCCCGGTCCCACCAGCAAGGCCCCTTCCGACTGGTTCACCGGCGACGTCTGGTGGGACGTCGTCGCCGCCGGGCAGGAGCCCTCCCGGCTGCGGGCCAACCTGGTGCGCTTCTCACCCGGAGCCCGCACCCACTGGCACGTCCACGCGCTCGGGCAGACGCTGCACGTCGTCTCCGGCACCGCGCTGGTCGGCACCCGGGACGGCACGGTGTTCGAGGCCCACCCCGGCGAGACGGTCTCCTGCCCGCCCGGCGAGGAGCACTGGCACGGCGCCGCGCCCGACCGCTTCATGGCGCACCTCGCCCTGTGGGAGGCCACCGGCGACGGCACCCCCGAGACCAGTTGGGCCGAACCCGTCACCGACCGGCAGTACGGCGCCCCGCGCACCCGTCGGCCGTAGGCCCCGCTCGACGGGCGACCCGGCGGCCCGGTGACAACGGCGGCCCGGCGAGCGCGTGACATCCGTCATGGGCGATCACGGACCGTCGGCACTGCCGGGCCTCTCCCGCCCTCCGGGAGGATCGTTCCCACCGCACGGAGCGGAACACCACGACCAGGGGGCCGACTTGACCAGGAACCAGCAGCGCACGCCGGAGCTCGTCACGGGGACCGGCGGGGAGCCGGGGGCGGCCGGGCCGCGGCGGGTCGTCCTGCTGCTGCCCGGCGGGGCGGTGGACGGGCACGGGCGGCCCTCCCGGCTGGCCGAGCTGGGGATGGGCGTGCCGACCCGGCTGCTGGCCGCGGCCGGGCGGGCGGACGGGGTGGAGGTGGTGCGGCTGCGCTACCGGTACCGGGGGTGGAACGGGCCGGAGGCGAGCACCCTGGCCGACACCGGGTGGGCGCTGGACGCGCTGCGCCGCACGCACGGGAACGACGTCCGGGTGGTGCTGCTGGGCAACTCGCTCGGCGGGCGGGCCGCGTTCCGCGCGGCGGACGGGCCGGGGGTGGTCGCGGTGGCCGGGGTCGCGCCGTGGCTGCCGGAGGGCGACCCGGTCGGGCAGTTGGCCGGACGTCCCGCGCTGATCGTGCACGGCGACCGCGACCGGGGCGAGGCCGGTGCCGCGCGGTCGCTGGCGTACGCCGAGCGGGCCCGCGCGGTCACCGGGGTGCGCCGCCTGGAGGTGGCGGGGGCCGGACACTTCCTGCTCGCCCGGGCCGAGGACGCCTGGGCCCCGGCCGTCGGCTTCGCCGTCGACGCGCTGGCCGGGCGCGACCCTTCCACCGGCTGCCGCCGGAGGACCCGGCCGCCCGCTGCGCACGCCCGCACCGGTCGGGGCCGGGGCGCGGCGCTGAACCGCACGGCCGAACCCCGGTGCCGGACGGCGCGGTCGGAGCGCACCGGCCGGAGCGCACCGGCCGGACGCGCGGGCGGGTCAGGGGGTGGCGGAGGCGCTCGCGCCGGGCAGGTCGTCGACCTTGATGTCGTACTTGACGTCCGTGCCCGTCACCGAGGTGACGGTGACGGTGAGGCCCAGCGAGCTGCCGTCCTCGGCGGTGAGCCGGCAGCGCATGGTGGTGCCGACCTTGCCGACCAGGTCCTCGGGGCAGGTGACGGTGGGCTCGGGCTGGTTGTACTGCTCGGCGAGCGTCTTGGCGGTCTGCTGGCCGAGCTTCTCGGCGGAGACCTTCGGCAGCGCCGCGTCGTCCGACGCCGCCTTGGACCCGGTCGCCCCGGGGGCGGACGTGGAGGACCGGACGGTGCCCACGTGCACCTCGGCGGAACAGCCCGCCAGGACGGCTGCCGCGGCGGCGGCCGCGGCCATCGACGCGATCTTGGCACTGCGCGTTGCGAACACTTCGGCTCCTGCTCTCCCCGTACGCGCCGGACCCCTGCGGAGCCCCGCGCCTGCCTGGACGAAAGCCGGAGCCTAACACTCCACCACCGGCGCCCCGGGGCCGTCGGCCGCCGCCGCCGGGCGACGGGCCGTCACGTCCCGGCCGGGACAGGCTCGTTCGCCCCCGCAGCCGCCCGTCCGGATGCCGAGACGCCCGTCCCGACCGCCGGGCGCGGGCCGTCCGGCCGGGACGTGGCGGCGCGCTCCCGACGGTGCGTCATGTTCCGTACCCGCCAACTCCCCCGGGGCGGCACCGGCCCGGCGATCACGGTCCGCGGGTCGGGCACGGGGTCGGGGGCGGAAGCCCGGGCGGAACGGGCGGTCCGGTCCTGTCACAAGCCTTGACGGTCCACCGACCAGGCACCTACGGTGCGGTCACCGATGGCCCCGGGCGGGTGGCCACGGCTCCCCCACCCCGCGCCAGGAAGGGCGACCGCGTTGCCCGTGCACCCGCTCCCCCACCCGATCGGTGCCACCCGTCAGCCGGACGGCACCCTCCCCTTCCCGACCCCCTGCCCCGAGGGCCCGCCGGACGGCGTGCCGAGCGCACCGCCCGGGCCGACGCTGGCCCAGGTCGCGGCCCGCGCGGGCGTGTCCAGCGCCACCGCGTCCCGGGTGCTGAACCGGTCCGCGCCGGTGTCCGCCGAGATCGCGGCGCGCGTCGAGCGCGCGGCCCGCGAGTTGAGCTACGTCCGCCGCCGGGCGCCCGCCGCGACGGCCCGCGACACCGGGGCGATCGCCGTGGTGGCCTTCGCGGACGTGCTGCGCTTCCACGCCGACCCGTTCCCGGTGCGGCTGCTCGCGGGCGCCCAACGGGTCGTCCCGGAACGGGAGTTGGTGGTGCTGACGGCGGGCCCGGGCCCGGCCCGGCCGTCGCTGGTGCGCTACCTGTGCGGCGGGCACGTGGACGGCGTGCTGCTGGTCGGGCGGTGGGGCGACCCCGCGCTGCCGGGGCTGTTGCAGGCCGCGGGCGTGCCGGTGGTGTCGCTGGGGCGGCCCCCGCAGTCGCAGCGCCTGGCACACGTGGACGCCGACAACCTGAGCGGCGCCCGGGCCGCCGTGAACCTGCTGCACCGGGCCGGGCGGCGGCGGATCGCCACCATCGCCGGGCCGCCGGACACCGCCGCGGGCGCCGACCGGCTGGCCGGCTACCGGCGGGCGCTGGCCGACCAGGGCGACCCGGCCCGCTGCGCGGTGGCGTACGGCGACTTCGGGTCGCGCTCCGGCGAGCACGCGATGCTCCGGCTGCTCGACCAGTACCCGGACGTGGACGCGGTGTTCGCCGCCTCGGACGCGATGGCGATGGGCGCGCTGCGGGCGCTGCACCGGCTCGGGCGGCGGGTGCCGGACGACGTGGCGGTGATCGGCTTCGACGACTCCCCGGCCGCCGCGACGGCCCGGCCCGGCCTGACCACCGTCCGCCAGCCGGTCGAGGACCTGGGCGCCCGGGCGGTGGAGCTGCTCCAGGACGCGGCGCCGGGCCGCTCGGTGGTGCTGCCCACCCACCTGGTGGTGCGCCAGTCCTGCTGACGGCCGGCCCGCCCCCGCGGTGCGAGCCGCGGGGGCGGACCACCGAGGAGGCCGCGTACGAGAAGGTGCTCTGGTTCGAGCTGCTGCACCACGACCCGGGCCCGGGGCGCGCCACGACCCGGACCACCCGTCGGCCGGGGCCCCGGCGCCGGGCCCGTTCGCACCGGGCGGCGGGCACTGGTACAAGCGGGCGGCGGACTGTCGAACGACTGTCGAACGCGCCCCCGGCGGGGTGGCGGACCGGGCCGCCGCGCCTGGCGCACGCAGGCGAAAGAGCTGTCGAATATCCGTCGAACGCGGGGCCGCGAAAGGTTTCGACGGGGCGTCGACCACCCCGTGCGGCGGGGTTCCCGGGGCTCCGGGCCGTGTAACTTTCACCGCGGCCGCGCCACTGACCTGCGATTTTACCCGCTCCCGCCACGGGGTCGTTGTCGGGCGGGTGGACCGGGCCGCTTTCTGGTCCCCCCACCCGTGAGCTAGGAGATCCCCCCATGACCCCTGTGCCCCTGGAGCGCCGGGCCGCCTCGCGGCCCCCGCTGCGCGGACGCCGGCCGGTGCTGGCGACGGTGGCCGCCGCAGCCGCCCTCGCCGCCTGCGCGGCGACCGCGGCGCTGTCCCAACCGGCCGCCAGCGCGGCCGAGTCGGCCACCGCGGCGAGCCAGCCGTACAGCTGGAACAACGTGCAGATCGGCGGTGGCGGGTTCATCCCGGGCATCGTCTTCAACCAGGGGCAGCAGGGCCTGGTGTACGCCCGCACCGACATCGGCGGCGCGTACCGGCAGGACCCGGCCACCAAGCAGTGGATCCCGCTGCTGGACTCGCTGGGCTGGGACGACTGGGGCCTGACCGGCGTGGCGAGCCTCGCCACCGACGCCAGGGACCCGAACCGGGTCTACCTCGCGGCGGGCACCTACACCAACAGCTGGGACCCGGCGAACGGCGCGATCCTGCGCTCGACCGACCAGGGAAAGACCTGGCAGCGCACCACCCTGCCGTTCAAGATCGGCGGCAACATGCCGGGCCGCGGCGCGGGCGAGCGCCTGACCATCGACCCGAACAACAGCGCGGTGCTGTGGTTCGGCGCCCCGAGCGGCAAGGGCCTGTGGCGCAGCGCCGACTACGGCGTGACCTGGTCGCAGGTGAAGGCGTTCCCGGTGACCGGCACCTACGCGCCGGACCCGACCGACACCTCGGGCTACCAGAGCGACCCGCTGGGCGTGCTGTGGGAGGTGTTCGACCAGGGCAGCGGCACCGTCAACGGCGTCACCAAGGCCGTGTACGTCGGCGTCGCGGACAAGCAGAACAGCGTCTACCGCTCGGACGACGGCGGCACCACCTGGACCAGGATCGGCGGCCAGCCGACCGGCTTCGTCCCGCACAAGGCCGTCCTGGACGGCTCCGGCAACCTGTTCGTCTCGTACTCGGACACCGGCGGCCCGTACGACGGCGCGCACGGCGACGTGTGGAAGTACGCGACCGGCACCGGCGCCTGGACGAACGTCAGCCCGGTGCCGTCCTCGGACAGCAGCAACAACTTCTTCGGCTACTCGGGCCTGACCGTCGACCGCCGGCACCCCAACGTGCTGATGGTGACGGGCTACAGCTCGTGGTGGCCGGACACCCAGATCTGGCGCTCGACCGACTCGGGCGCGACCTGGAAGCCGTTCTGGTCGTACAACGGCTACCCGACCCGGGTCGACCAGTACTCCATCGACATCTCCTCGGTGCCGTGGCTGACCTTCAACGCGAACGTCTCCGCGCCGGAGGAGTCGCCGAAGCTCGGCTGGATGACCGAGTCGCTGGAGATCGACCCGTTCGACTCGGACCGGATGATGTACGGCACCGGCGCGACGCTGTACGGCTCCTCGAACCTGACCGATTTCGACAAGGGTGCCAAGGTCGGCATCGCCCCGGTGGTCAAGGGCCTGGAGGAGACCGCGGTCAACGACCTGGTCTCGCCGCCGACCGGCGCGCCGCTGCTCAGCTCGCTGGGCGACCTCGGCGGGTTCCGGCACGACGACCCGACCAAGGTCCCGGCGAAGATCTTCTCCCAGCCGAACCTGACCTCCGGCACCTCGATGGACTTCGCCGCGGCCTCTCCGGCCACCATGGTGCGGGTCGGGGAGACCGCCTCCGGCTCGACCGAGAAGCACATCGGCTTCTCGACGGACGGCGGCGCCAACTGGTTCGCGGCCTCCGCCGAGCCGTCCGGGGTGACCGGCGGCGGGCAGGTGGCGATCTCGGCGGACGGCGCGGCCACCGTGTGGAGCCCGAAGGGCACCGGCGTGTACCGCACTTCGGGGACGGGCAGCTCCTGGACGGCGTCCACCGGCATCCCGGCGGGCGCGAGCGTGCAGGCCGACCGGGTGGACCCGAAGACCTTCTACGGCTGGTCCGGCGGCACCTTCTACGTCTCCACCGACGCGGGCGCCACCTTCACCGCCAGGGCGAGCGGCCTGCCCACCGAGTCGGTGCGCTTCAAGGCCGTCCCCGGCACCAAGGGCGACGTCTGGCTGGCCGGCGGCACCGCCACCACCGGCTACGGCCTGTGGCACTCCACCGACGGCGGCGCGACCTTCACCCGGCAGGCGGGCGTCGACCAGGCCGACAACATCGGCTTCGGCAAGGCCGCCCCCGGCAAGACCTACCCGGCGATGTACACCTCGGCGAAGATCGGCGGCGTGCGCGGCCTGTTCCGCTCCGACGACGCGGGCGCCAGCTGGGTCCGGATCAACGACGACGCCCACCAGTGGGGTTGGACCGGCGGCGCGATCACCGGCGACCCGCGGGTCTACGGCCGGGTCTACGTCGGCACCAACGGCCGCGGCATCGTGTACGGCGACACGGCGGGCGGCGTCTCGCCCTCCCCGAGCGCCTCGGCCTCCGCCTCCGCCTCCAACTCGCCGTCCCCGTCGGCCTCCCCGTCGGCGTCCTCCTCCCCGTCCCCGTCCGCCTCGCCGTCCTCCTCCTGCGAGGTCACCTACGCGGTGTCCAGCCAGTGGGGCGGCGGATTCGGCGCCAACGTGACGGTGGCCAACAAGGGCACCGCGGCGGTCAACGGCTGGACGGTGAAGTGGGCCTTCCCGAGCGGGCAGACCGTCACCTCGCTCTGGAACGGCAGCGTCACCCAGAGCGGCTCGCAGGTGACCGTCACCGACGCGGGCTACAACAAGGCCATCGCGCCCGGGAGTTCCACCTCCTTCGGCTTCAACGGCAGCTGGAGCGGCGCGAACACCGCCCCGACGGCGTTCACCCTGAACGGCACCGCGTGCACGGTGAAGACCGGCTGACGCGGTGACCGGCTCGTCGCCCCCGCCCGGGATTCGTCCGGGGCCGGTCGGGGGCGGCGGCACCACGGCGGAGCCCGGGTCGCCCATGTTCTCGTGGGGAGGCGGCCCGGGCTCCGTCGCGTCCGGAAACCGGTGGAACGACGGCGGCGCGCGTGCTGTACTCGGCCCGTGGAGGACGACGGCACGGGTAGCGGCAGCACGGGCGGTGGCAGTACGGGCGGCAGCAACACGGGTGGCGAAGGCACGGGCAGCGACGGGCGGATGCGGCTGCGGGTGACCAGCCTGCCGGTGACCGGCCGACCGGTGGCCACCGGCTCGCACCTCGGCCGGGTGCTGGACACCGGGCCGATGCTGAGCGGCACTTTCTTCCACCCGCCGGACCACCACGTCGCGTTCCTGTACGCGAGCCGCGCCGACCTGCTGCGCCTCGGCGCCCTGTTCCGGCTCGCCGCGACCAGCCCGCACAGCGCGCTGCACGTCCCGACCCCGCCGGGCCCGGGCCCGATGGACGCCCGGACGACCTCCCTGCTGGTGGCCCGCGCGGACACCGGCCTGCGCCCGTCCGACTGGCCCGCCCTGCGCCGCGCCCCGCGCCGCACCGCCGCCCCGCTGACGGTCACCGCCCCGGCGCCGCGCCCCGCCGACCGCCCGGACGACGTCCGCCGCCTGGCCGACCGCCACCCGGCCCGCTTCGCCGAACACGCCGGGACGTCCTTCATCCTCGCCCGCCCCGAACTCCTCTTCTGGATGGGCGACTCGCTGACCGAGGCCGGGGAGTCCGTCGCCACCGACCGCGAGATCCACCGCCGCGGCGAGAGCTACCGGAACGACTGGGTCGGCTTCTTCACCCCGGAGTACACCGACGCCCCGATGCACGCCCTGTGCGTGGTCGCCGCCGACCCGATCTTCCACCACTCCCGCCGGCCGCAGCAGTCCGCGTCCGACACCCGAACCGGCCTCGGTTGACGAGTCCGGCTCCGCCCGTCGCGGCTGACCGGTTCGGGGCTGGTCCCGGCCCGGTGTCGGCGACGATCGGGCCGGTTCGGCGGCGTGCCTTCGATGTCCAGCGTCGCCCTGGACGTCTTCACCGGTTCGGTGAACACCGGCAAGGTCTCCGAACCGGAGGAACGCTCCGCCGAGACGATGCGCCGCGACGAGGAAGGCGACGCCGCACCGTCATCGTGCTCCCGCAGCGGCCGGCACCGGCGAGTTGAGCAGCGGCCCAGCCGGTAAGGAGGGGTGCCGAGCAGCGAGAGCAGGACGAGAGCAGGACGATCATGGTGTGACCCCCGCTCCTTGGCGGTGACGGCACTCGGCCGCGCGCAGCGATCGGGAGTCGTGCTTCGTCCCCTACCGGTCCGGGTCGAGGCTCGCACCGCTGTCACGGTCGCCGCCCGGCAGGGAGACCCCGAACCGCTGATCGATTTCGTCGCCACCGCGCCGAGTGGGGACCGGCCCGGTGAACTCGCGCGCCCCGGGTACTGGGCGCACAGGCTGGATGCCATGTCGACCGATCAAGCCGACAACGCCTTCCTCGGCCGGCCCGAGCCGGCCGCGGACCTCCTCGAACTGCGCGTCGTCTCCCCGGTATCGGCCCGCACGCTGGAGTCGGTCCACTACCGTAGACAGCAGACGATCTGACGCATCGGCAGGAGCACGCGACGTGACCGAGCACACCGACGAATCCCGGATCACGGAGACCGCCTCCGCACGCTGACCGCCCGCACCGTCCCCACCCGCAGGCGCCGACTGGGGCGATCATGAACGAGACGAACCCATGCGCGTCCCGGGACCCCTGCCCCCGCCCGGCCGACGGCACTTGACTGGTCACACCGGACCGCCCAGCCCCTCCGTCCCTCTCTGCTTCCGGAGCACGCATGCCCCCCAGCGACACCGCCCCCGCCACGGTCGATGCGGTCGTTCTGACCATGAACGACCGCCCCGAGCAGGCCACCGCACTGCAGTCCCTCCTCGGTCAGAAGGGCGTCGACCTGCGCGTGATCGTGGTTGGCAACGGCGTCCGGCCCGAGGACATCCCCGTCGGCATCACCACCCTGGCGCTGCCCGAGAACGTGGGCATCCCCGAGGGCCGCAACATCGGCGCCCGGGCACTCGCGGAGATCGACGGCGGCGGCGAGTTCGTGTTCTTCTTCGACAACGACGCCCACCTGCCCGCCCCCGACACCCTGGCCCGCCTCGTCGAGCAGGCCCGCCGGCGCCCGCGGGCGGCCTGGGTGCAGCCCCGGATCGCCGACCCCGACACCGGGGAGACCGTCCGACGCTGGGTGCCCCGCCTGCGCACCGCGGACCCCGACCGGCCCGGCACCGTCGCGGCGATGGCCGAAGGCATCCTCCTCGTCCGCCGCCAAGCCTTCGAACAGGTCGGCGGGTGGCCCGGGCACTTCTTCCTCTACCACGAGGGCTTCGATCTGGCCCTGCGCTGCTGGGATGCGGGCCTGACGGGCTACTACGCGCCGCAGGTCGTCGTCCACCACCCCGCCAGCGATCCGGCCCGCCACGCCCTCTACCAGCGCTTGGTCGCCCGCAACCGGGTCTGGGTCGCCTACCGGCTTCTGCCCGCCCCCCTGGTTCCCCTCTACATCACCGTCTGGGTCGCCATCACCGTCCTGCGGTCCCGGCGGGCCCCGCGGACGCTGGCCCCGTGGTTCTCCGGCCTGTGGGAGGGGCTGCGCGGCGGCCATGGCGAGCGCCGCCCGATCTCCTGGGCCACTGCGTGGCGCCTGACTCGGGCCGGACGCCCCCCGGTGATCTGACCACGGATCGGCGCGGTCCCGCTCCCACCCCCGTGGCCGACGGACCGTCAACGCCCATGCGCGGAACGTGATGCACTGATTTCTTGCAGTAACGGACCGCGGGTGCACCGCGCCGCTAGCGTGGTCGCCGCCGACCGGATTCGTCGGTGGTACGACCGGCAGGGGGCGACAGTGACGGCATCCAGAACACCCGACCAGCAGCTGGCCGGCGTCATGGAAGCGGTCGGCGTCACCCTCGAAGCACTGGCCCGCGCCACCAAGGCGGTCGCGGCCGAATCCGGAGTCCGGCTCGGCACATCCCGCTCGGCCGTCCACGCCGGGGTGAGCGCTGGTGCCGTTCCGGCGGGCGACACCCCCGCCCACGTCGCCGAGGCACTGCCCGAGCAGGCAGCCGCAGCCGGCCCCACCGACGCCGTCATCTTTTCCCACACCGGCCGCACCCTCACCGGGAGGGGCCACCACACCGCCGCTGAGCAGCACTACCGCGCAGCCCTGTGAGCACGAGCGTGATCAGGACGAAGTCGAAGCCGTCCAGCACGTAGCCGCCCCAGGCGGCGGCGAAGGCCGTCCAGCCGCGCCGGCCCACCTGCCGGTACCAGCGCGGGGGCCGGGCCTCGGTGCGGTGCGGGGGGCGGTCCATCGCGGCAGGATATCCGGAACCCCGGGTTCCGATCGGCCGCCCCTCGCGCCCCACTGGAGCCCATCTCACGCACCGGACGACCTATGGCCGAATTCGGACGCAACCGTTCACAGGAACCGTGCGATCCGGTCACGTCGCCGCCATGCCGTTGACGATTCGATCAGGCATGCGAGGATGCAGGAACGGTGGCCACCGCTTCCAGCGCACCTGCCACAACAGGTGCCCGTACGACGTCTTTTCCATGTTCCGGCCCCCACACGGCCGTGCCCACCGAGAAGCAGGTACCCGAACGTGTCCTTACGTGACATCGAGGTCAAGTTGCTGCGCGCCCTCGTGGCGATCGTCGACGAGGGCGGATTCGCCTGTGCCGCCCGCTCCCTGCACGTCACGCAACCGACAATCAGCCAGCAGATCCAGCGGCTGGAGTCGATCGTCCAGGCCCCGCTGTTCGAACGGACCAGACGCCCGCTGCTGCTGACCCCGGTCGGGCGGGAGGTGCTGGCGCACGCCCGCCGGGTGATCCTGCTGAACAACGAGGTGCTCGGCCGGATCTCGGCGCTGTCCTCGCAGGACTCGCTCAGCCTGGGCTGCTCGGTCCACTTCGCCGACGGGCTGCGCACCATGCTCAGCGAACTGGCCACCGAGCGACCCCAGTTGAAGTGCTCGATCGCCACCGGCCCGAGCGCGTCGCTGGCCGACCAGGTCGGACGGGACGAGCTGGAGGCGGCGATCCTGCTGGGGATCGAGACGCCGCGCTGCGAGATGCTCGGGCGGCTGCGCCTGGCCTGGTACGGGCAGGCGCCGCTGCTGCCGGCGGAGCCGGTGCCGGTGGCGCTGGTCAGCGAGCGCTCGGCGCTGAGCAGACGGATCATCGAGACCCTGGCCGAGCACAACGTGCCCTGGCGGTCGGCCCCCTGGTGCTCGGACCCGCTCGCGGTGCGGGCCTCGGTCCGGGCCGGGCTGGCGTACACCGCGCTGGCCGCGAACGTGCACCACGGCGACCTGTCGCTGCTGCCGGTCCCGCCGGGGGTGCTGTGCCCGGAGCCGGAGCCCGTCCCGGTCTACCTCGCCTTCTCGCCCTCCGCCGGCGAGCAGGTGGTCACCGCCGCCCGCGCGGCGGCCCGGGCGGCGCTCCGGGACGTCCCGCTCGGCCCGCCCTGAACCGTCCCGAGCCGCGCCCCGCGCCGCCCTGAACCGTCCCGAGCCGTCCTGAGCCGTCCTGAGCCACCCCGCGCCACCCCGAGCCGTACCGAAGCACCCCGAGCCACCCCGGGCCGCCCCGAACCGCTCGACCCGCAACGGGCTGCGGGCCTGCGGTCCCCGGCCGACCGCCCGGGCCGGGCGGTCGGCCGGACGCTCGGCCTGCGACCGGGCCGGCGGGCGGTCAGTAGGATTTGCGCGCCGCGCCCTTCGCCGCGAGCTTGGGCCCGTACGGCGCCGAATCCAGCCAGGCGCCCGCCTTCTGCCCGGCCAGCGCCAGGGTCACCGCCATCCGCCGCCGCAGCCGGACCGCGGGCCGCTGCGCGACCATGTGCTCCAGCGCGGTGCTGGCGCAGCCCCGGTTGTACAGCGCCGCCTCCCGGCGTTCGGCCGCGAACCGGGCGATCTCGGCGGCCGCCCCGGCCCGGCCGCCGCCGGCCGACAGCGCGTCGTGCACGGCCTGCACCGCCCGGACCGCGTCGGGGATGCTGGAGTTCATGCCGCGGGCGCCGAACGGGGCGAACAGGTGCGAGGCCTCGCCGGTGAGCAGCACCCGGCCGTGGGCGTCGGTGAAGTCGGCGGCCACCTGCTGGGCGAACTTGTAGGTGGACACCCAACTGACCCGCTCCCCGTACGCGGCGGGCATCACCCGGGAGATCCACCGGTTCAGGCCCTCGGCGGAGGTGAAGCGGGCCGGGTCGTCGTCGACGTTGAGGTTGAGGTCGACCCGCCAGCCGCCGGCGAACGGCACGATCAGCACGTTGCGGCCGCCGACCGCCGGGTGCTTGTAGTGGAAGACCCGCTCCAGCGGGACGGGGTGGTCCGGGTCGTCCTTGAGGTCGACCACCACGAAGGTGTTGCGCGAGCGCGGCCCCTCCAGCGGGATGCCGACCGCCTCGCGCAGCGGCGAGCGGGAGCCGTCGGCCGCGATGGCGTACTCGGCCTCCCAGGTGCGTCCGGTGGCGTCGGTCAGCCGGACGCCGTCGGGGGTGGTCTCGGCGGACTTCACCTCGACGCCGTGGTGGAACTCGACCCCGGCCTCGCGGCAGGCCGCGGCCATCAGGTCCTCGGTGTCGACCTGCGGGAGGCTGGTGAACGGCGGCAGGCCGTCCTTGCCGTAGCGGGGGTAGGTGCGGGTGTAGACCTCGTGGCCGGCCCAGAAGGAGCGCTTGGTGGCCCACATCAGGCCGCGGTCGGCGATCCCCCGGCCGAGCCCGGGGCTGAGCCGCTCCAGTTCGCGCAGCGAGGCGCCGTGGATGTAGGCGGCGCGGCTGCCGGGCCGGACGGTCTCGGCGGTGCGGCGCTCCAGGACGACGGCGGGCATCCCGGCGGCGCGCAGGGCGAGCGCGGCGCTGAGCCCGGCGGGTCCGGCGCCGACGACCAGGACCGGGTGGCGGGTGGTGCGTCCGGGGTCTGCCTGGCTGCTCATCGGCCGTCCTCCTCGGTCAGGTGGATCGTGTCGGCGGTGAAGATCACGATGCGTCCGGCGACGCCGCCGGTGAGCGCGGCGTGCCAGAGCGCGGTGCGGATGCCGGTGTTCTCGCGGCGCAGCACCACCTCGCTGCGGTCGGTGCTGAGTTCCAGGTAGTCGCCGACCGACCGGGCTTCCATCCCGGCGTCCCGGGCGGCGCGCACCACGGGTTCGAACTCGGGGACGTCGAGTACGTACAGGGCGAGTGTCACGGGGTCGGCACCTCGATGCTCTTGCGGATGAGTTCGGCCTTGCGCTGCCACATGGCCTGCACCGAGGGTTGGGGCGACTCGGTGACGTCGATCAGGGCCTTCAGGGTGAACTCCGCGTCGCGGGCGTCGATGCCGGACATCTCGCGCAGCGGCCGGGTGATCTCCAGCTGGAGGCCGTTGGGGTCGTCGAAGTAGATCGACTCGATGAGTTCGTGGGCGAGCGGCGTGGTGACCCGCACGCCGTGGGACTTCAGCCGGTCGCGCCAGGCGAGGAGTTCCTCCTCGGTGTCCACGTGGAAGGCGAGGTGCCGCGAGCGGTGCATCAGGTCGCTCGGCGGCGCCTCCTCCGGCAGGTCGAAGTAGTAGAAGAACGCGATCCGGTTGCCCCGGCCCATGTCGAAGAAGAAGTGCACGAAGTCCGGGTAGTCGTCGGTGACCCATCCGGTGGCCGTGATGGCGTGCACCAGCGGCATGCCCAGGACCCGGGTGTAGAACTCGTGCGTCTCCCGCGGCCGCCAGGTGACGTAGGCCAGGTGGTCGACCCCGTCGAGGCCGGGCGCCCGGTGGGAGCCCTGCGGCGGGACGGGCGGTGGTGCGGTAGCCAATGTTCCTCCTGGAGACGGGTGGGGCGGAACCGGGCGCGCTCTCGGGTGGGGTGGGACTACTTGGCGGCGGGTGCCTTTCCGCGCAGTCCGGTGGAGGTGACGACGGCCCCGAGCAGCAGGACCAGTCCGCCCGTGACCAGCGCCCAACGGGTGCCGTCGGCGCTGGACGAGGACAGGTTGAGGACGACGCCGAGGACGGCGACGCCGAGCGAGGCGCCGACCTGGCGGGCCGAGTTGAGGACGCCGGCGCCCATGCCGGCGAACTCGGCGGGGACGGTGCTCGCCATGCCCGCGACCAGCGAGGGCAGGGCGAAGGAGACGCCGAAGCCGAAGGCCAGCAGGCCGACCACGGTCGCGGCCAGGGCGAGCCCCGAGTCGTCGGTGAACGGCGCCTGGAGCAGCGCGCCGGCGCCCATCAGGACGAAGCCGAGGGTGGCGGGCTTGCGCGGCCCGATCCGGCCGACCAGGCGGCCGGTGTAGATCGGGTTGAACGCGGTGGGCAGGGTCAGCGGCAGGAAGACCAGGCCGGTGACGACCGGCGAGTAGTGGCGGCCCTCCTGGAAGAACAGCGACAGGACGAACAGCAGGCCGGAGAGGCCGAAGTTGGCGAGCAGGCCCGCCCCGACCGCCGGGGAGAAGCCCGGGCTGCGGAACATCCGCAGCGGGACCATCGCCGCGTCGCCGGCCCGCACCTCGGCCACCAGGAAGGTGACCGCGCCGAGCACGGTGAGCCCGAAGGCGACCAGCACGCCGGTGGCGCCCCAGCCCTTGTCGGGGCCCTCGATCAGCGCGTACACCAGGGCGGCGAGCGCGACGACCGAACTGATCTGGCCGGTCAGGTCGAGTCCGCTGCGCTGCTTGATGGCGGTCTCGGGGGCCATCTTGACGGTGATCAGCAGGCTGGCCACCGCCAGCGGGACGTTGATCAGGAAGATCGCGCGCCAGCCGACGGTGTCGGTCAGCACGCCGCCGACCACCGGTCCGGCCGCCAGGGCGGCGCCGGTGATCGCCGCCCAGGAGCCCACCGCGCGGGCCCGCATCACCGGGTCGGTGTAGGCGTTGGTGATCACCGCGAGCGAGGACGGGAGCAGCAGCGCCCCCGCCGCGCCCAGCGCCAGCCGCAGTGCGACCAGCACCGGCAGGGTGGTCGCCAGCGCGGAGACGCCGGACAGCACCCCGAACGCGACCAGGCCCCACAGGAAGACCCGGCGGCCGCCGAAGCGGTCCGAGAGCCAGCCCGCGGTGAGCAGCAGGGCCGCGAAGGTGATGGTGTAGCCGTTGGTGACCCACTGCAGTCCGCTGAGGCCGACGTCGAGGTAGTCGGCCATCGCCGGGAGGGCGACCGAGACGATGGTCATGTCCAGCAGCACCATGAAGTAGCCGAGCGAGAGCCCGATCAGCAGGGCGCGGGGCGGGCCTTCGGACTTGGCGGGTGTGACGGCGGGCTGGACGCCGGCCTGCGTAGCCATGAGTGCTCCTCGTTCAAGAAATGGCATGCCGCACCGCCCGGACCGCGGATGCGCGGGCGCGCGGATCCGCCGATGGGAAGATCCATCGATGCGTCGGGGGGCGGGAAATCCCATTCTCCCGGACCGGGAAGGGCAGTTGGCGTTACTGACGACGGGAATGGCCTATGGATACAATCGGCCCAGCCGATAGATCGCCAGAGGGGTGCCACCGCCATGGAGTTACGACACCTTCGCACGTTCGAGGCGGTCGCCCGGACTCTCAGCGTGACACAGGCCGCGCGGGAGTTGCACTACGCGCAGTCCAGTGTCAGTGACCAGATCCAGGCGCTGGAGCGCGAGTTGGGCGTCGAGCTGATCAACCGCTCGCAGCGCCGGATCAGGCTGACCGCCCAGGGCGAGGTGCTGTCCTCGTACACCGAGCGGATCCTCACCCTGCTGGAGGAGGCCCGCTTCGCGGTCTCCCGGCCCGCCACCGAGCTGGCCCTCGGCGCCCTGGAGACGCTGGGCCGCTACCTGCTGCCCGAGGTGCTCTCGTACTACCGGGAGCTGCATCCGCAGACCAAGGTCCGGGTCTCCCAGTACAACCGCGGCGAGCTGTACCAGTCGGTGCGCCGGGGCGACCTCGACCTCTGCCTGACCTTCGGCGCGCCGCCGGCCGATGCCGGGCTGCGCGCGGAGACGCTGGCCGAGGAGCCGCTGGTCATCATCGCGCCGCCGGGCCACCCGCTGGCCGCCCGCGGCCGGGCCGACCTGGCGGAGCTGGCCGCCGAGCCGTTCCTGGCCACCCAGCGGGGCTGCGGGTTCCGGGAGATGTACGACGGCGCCTTCGGGGCGATGCCCGGCAAGGAGCCGGTCGCCGAGGTGGACAGCATCGGCACCCTGGGCGCCTGCGTCGCGGCCGGGATGGGCTGCGCGCTGCTGCCGCTGGTGTCGGTCCGCAGCCAGGCCGACCGGGGCGAGGTCGCCCTGGTGGAGATCGGCGACACCGACCTGCGGACGGCGATCACCATGACCTGGCTGGAGCGCAACTCGGCCAACCCCAACCTGCTCGGCTTCCAGAGCGCCATCCGCAAGCAGCTGGCGGCCTGAGCCCCGCGCCCCGCCGCTCACCGGGCCGCGCCCGGGTCGTCGGGGGCGGTCCGCAGGTGCCCGTCCCGGGGGCGGGGCACCGACGGGACCAGGTCGGCCGGCACGACCCGCGCCGACGGCCGGTGGGTGGGCGCGGCACCGGGCCCGGTCCCGGGCTCGGGGTCGAGCAGGACGGCCCGCAGCCTGGCCCGGGCGATCTTGCCGGTGACGGTGGTCGGCAGCCGGTCGACCACCACCAGCTGCTCGGGCAGCTTGTAGGTGGCCAGGCCCTTGCGGGACAGGTGGCCGGTCACCTCGTCGAGGGTCAGCCGGGCGTCCCCGCGCAGCGCGACCAGCAGGCAGGAGCGCTGGCCCAGCCGCGGGTCGGGCCGCGCCACCACCGCGTGCTGGGCCAGCTGCGGCAGGTCGTTGAGCAGTTCCTCCACCTCCAGGGCGCTGAACTTGAGCCCGCCCCGGTTGATCAGCTCGTCGCCGCGGCCCCGGTAGCCGACCGAGCCGTCCTCCTGGAGCGCGGCCAGGTCGCCGGAGCGCAGCCAGCCGTCCGCGGTGAACGCGGCCGCGGTCAGCTCCGGCGCGTGCAGGTACCCCTTGAACAGGTAGGGGCTGCGGTACTGGAGCTCGCCGGTGGTGCCGGCCGGGACGGGCGCGCCGTCCGCGTCCACCACCCGGGCCTCGGCGCCGGAGACCGGCCGGCCGACGGTGGCCACCGCCTCGGGCGGGTCCGCGGGCCGGGTGAACGTCCCGGCGCCGACCTCGGTCATCCCCCACTGGACGATCAGCCGGGCGCCGAGTCGGCGGCGCACCCCGTCGGCCAGTTCGCGGGGCACCGGCGCGCCGCCGGTGCGGACCTCCCGCAGCCCCGGCACGGGCACCGGGCCCGGCTCCGCGCCCGGCCCGGCCTCCTGCTCGACCAGGGCGAGCAGGTCGCGCAGCTGGGCCGGGACGGCGAACGCGGCGGTGGCCCCGGCGGCCCGCAGCCCGGCCAGGAAGCGGGCCGGGTCCCAGCCCTCGAAGAGGCCGACGGCGCCGCCGGTGACCAGCGCCAGGTGCACCGAGAGCATCCCGAAGGCGTGGCTGAGCGGGCTGGCCGACACCACGGTGTCGCCGGCCCCGAGCCCGCCGTCCGCGGCCACCGCGGCGGCGTTGCCGAGCAGTCCGCCGTGGCTGTGCAGGCAGAGCTTGGGCCGCCGGGAGGTGGTGCCGGAGGAGGCCAGCAGCATCAGCGGCGTCTGGTGGCCGCGCGGGCGCTCCGGCAGCCGGCCCTCGAAGTAGGGGGCCCCGTCCAGCAGTTCGACGGAGCTCGGCAGGTCGTCCGGCCCGTCGGCGGGCCGGACGGCGCGGTCGGCGCCGGAGAGCCAGACGTGCCGCAGCGCCGGGAGCTGCTCGCGCAGGGCGCGGATGCCGGCGGCGCGGTCCCGGCCCCGGTAGGAGTCCCGGGCCACCAGGGCGCTCGCCCTGGACTGCTCCAGCAGCGAGCGCACCTCGTGGGCGCCGTACGCGGAGTGCAGCGGCAGCAGCAGCACGCCGAGCCGGGCGGTGGCCGCGTGCAGCACCAGCAGTTCCCAGCTGTTGGGGAGCTGGGCCGCCAGCACCTCGCCGGCCCGCAGTCCGCGCCGGTGCAGCGCGCCGGCGGTCCGCTCGGCCTGGAGCAGGCAGTCGTGCCAGCTCCACCACCGGTTGCCGTCCATGACGGCCGGTCCGGGGCGGAGCGCGGCGGCCCGTTCCAGGGCCTCTCCGAAGGTGGGAAGAACGGTTGTCGATTTCTCGGGGGGAGCTTTCACGAAGGTCCTCCATCTGCATCGGTGACTGCGCCGGCACCGGCTCGGGTTTCGGCGGTGTTACGTGCGCAGCCTCGTGCACCGGCCTTTGCGCCGAAGTGCCGCTGATGTCCGGGTGGACATCCGCTGCTTTCCGTTCCGGATTCTGCGCAGCAAGCCGTCGGTTCGTCCAGGGCGCCCCTATAAGGAATCCCAATTGTTCCGGGGCGGACCGCCCCGATAAATAACCCTTATACCGGGGGGCGGGCCGGCCGGCCGACGCGCTTCCGGGGCAGCGCGTTCGCCCCTCCCGCCGCCCGCCGGGCGGGCCGCGGGCGGCGGGCGCAGCGCCGGGGCCACCGCCGGAACCGGCTCCGAAGCAGGCGGGCCGGGCCGTCCGGAGGTAAGGAAAATCAATGAGAAGGGCTCGTTCCGGGCGCCGGAACCGGCCCGGAGTGCGGCCCCGACCGCACCCCGGAGGCCGTTCGGCCTGGCCGATGGGTGCCATCGGAAAGACCGAATGCGAGCATTCGCGCAGGTCACCGGCGGCTCCGTCGAAAATCAAGCCGTATCCGGCCGATGATTCGGCCACACCGGCCCGGGAACGGGTTGCCGATCGGTCGGCGGTCGCTACAGAATTCCGGTCGTCCCCGATGCAGGAGGTCATCGATGTCGATTGCACGGAGTTTCGGTAAAACGAATGCAGAACCGGGGTCGGTCCACAGAATTCCGGGCACCGGAATCTTTTCCGGCCCCGGTGCGCACACCGGGTCCGAGGTCTTCTCGGACGCCGGCCTGCGCCAGCTGGACGAGGTCGTCCGCAGCGCCCGGCTGGCCGCCGGGGCCGCCGTCCCCACCCTGCTCGCCCCCGTCCCGGCGGGCGGCGACGCCGCCCGGCTGACCGCGCAGCACTGCACCTTCGACCACTGCGGCCTGCTGCTGTTCCCCCGCACCCTGGAGTCGGGCCTGCGCCGGCTGGAGGAGCTCGGCCTGTCGCCGATGCCCGTCGTGCCCAGCACGGTGGTGCGCCGCCGGCTCGCCGAGCGCTACGGCCTCGACCCGGCCGACTGCGAGGTGCACATCACCCGGCTGCGGCTCGGGCTGCCGACCGGGCGCCGGCACACCGCGGTGGAGATCTTCCTGCTGCCGCGCGACGGCCGGGCGTACTCCCCCCGGCTGGAGGAGGCCGAGGTCGCCGCCGGCTACGAGCAGCACACCGCGTTCGTGGTGGCCCGCCCCAGCACCGCGCTGCTGACCCGGCTGGTCGCCTCCTGGCGGACCGAGGCCGGGCTGCTCACCGAGGGCGGCGGCCACAACCCGCACGAGGGCGGGCCGGACGGCTCCACCGTCATGTACTTCGTCCGCGAGCACGCGCACCCCGGCCCGCGGCGCCGGTTCGAGCTGCACTGCCCCGGCGACCTGACCCCCTTCATCGACCGGCTGCCCCGGGAGGGCGCGGCGGTCCGGCGCGCCTACGCCGCCTGGCGCCCGATCGACCCGGCCCCGCTGAGCACCGCCGGCTGAGCACCGCCCGCCGGACCCGCACCACCCGGCACCGCACCGCACCACCGGCCGGGCAGCGCCTTCCCCTGCGCCCGCCGGACCCGCACCGCGCCCGCTCCGCACCACCTCACTCGGGAGAATCCTGTGCTGCGCAACGACACACTCACCCCCCGAGGCGTGGCCCTCACGCCCGAGCTGCACGACTACCTCCTCACCCAGGGCCGGATGACGCCGGACCCGCTGCTGGCCGAGCTGATCGAGCGGACCCACTCGGCGATCCCCGACCAGGCGCACATGAGCGTCGCCCCCGAGGAGGGCGCGCTGCTGACCTTCCTGGTCCGCCTGCTGGGCGCCCGCCGGATCGTCGAGGTCGGCACCTTCACCGGCTACTCCTCGCTCTGTCTGGCCCGCGGCCTGCCCGACGACGGCTCGCTGATCACCTTCGACGTCTCGGCCGAGTGGACCGGCCTGGCCCGCGAGTTCTGGACCCGGGCCGGCGTCGCCGACCGGATCGAGCTGCGGCTCGGCGACGCGCTGGAGACGCTGCGCGCGCTGCCCGCCGAACCGCACCTGGACCTGGCCTTCATCGACGCGGACAAGCCCGGCTACATCGGCTACTGGGAGGAGCTCGTCCCCCGGCTGCGCCCCGGCGGGCTGCTGCTGGTCGACAACACCCTGTTCAGCGGCCAGGTGATCGACCCGGACCCGGCGCCCAAGCCCGCCGCCGTCCGCGCCTTCAACGAGCACGCCCGCCGCGACGAGCGGGTCGAGCTGGTCATGCTGCCGCTCGCCGACGGCCTCACCGCGGCCCGGCGGCTGGCCCCCGGCGAGAGCCCGTCCCGGGCCGCGTGGACCGACCCGGCCGGGGAGGAGCGGTGACCGGAGCGACCCACCCCGGCCACCCGCCGCACCTGCTGCCCGCCGAACGGCCCTTCACCGACCTCGACGAGGAGTGGAACCGGGAGGCCGGCACCGCCGAGCAGCAGCCCGACTGGGGCGACCCGGTCCGGGCGGCCGCGGTCCGCGCCGAACTGGCCCGGCTGCCCGGCCTGGTCACCTGGGCCGAGGTCCGCCACCTGCGGACCCTGCTCGCCGAGGCCGCGGTCGGCCAGTACCAGGTCGTCCAGGCCGGGGACTGCGCGGAGGACCCGCAGGAGTGCGAGCCGTCCGTGGTGGTCCGCAAGGCCGCGCTGCTGGACGCGCTGGCCGGCGTCATGACGGCCGGCACCGGCCTCCCGGTGCTGCGGATCGGCCGGATCGCCGGCCAGTTCGCCAAGCCCCGCAGCTCCCCGACCGAGACCGTGGACGGCGTCGAGCTCCCGGTCTACCGCGGCCACCTGGTGAACGCGCCGGAGCCCACCGCGGCCGCCCGGCGGGCCGACCCGGAGCGGATGCTCGACTGCTACCACGCGGCCCGCTCCGCCGTGGCCTGCCTGCGCCAGCGCTCCGGCGCCTGGGGCCTGCCCGTCGGGGCGCCGGTGTGGACCAGCCACGAGGCGCTCGTGCTGGACTACGAGCTGCCGCTGCTGCGCCGGACCGCGACCGACGACATCCTGCTGACCTCCACCCACCTGCCGTGGATCGGCGAGCGCACCAGGAACCCGGACGGCCCGCACGCCGTGATGCTGGCCCAGGTCGCCAACCCGGTGGCCTGCAAGATCGGGCCGACCACCCGGCCGCAGGACCTGCTGGCCCTGTGCGCCCGGCTGGACCCGCACCGCGAGCCCGGCCGGCTCACCCTGGTGGTCCGGATGGGCGCGGCCGCGGTGGCCGACGCGCTGCCGCCGCTGGTCGCCGCCGTCCAGCGGGCCGGCCACCGGGTGGTGTGGCTGTGCGACCCGATGCACGGCAACACCGTCAAGGCGCCCGGCGGCACCAAGGTCCGCTCGGTGCGGACGCTGGTCGCCGAGGTGCGGGGCTTCCGCGAGGCGGTCACCGCGGCGGGCGGCGTCCCGGCCGGCCTGCACCTGGAGGCCACCCCGCACGAGGTCGCCGAGTGCGTGTGGGACGACCCCGCCGAACTCGCCGCCGAACTGGCCGCCGCCGGTGCGCCGGAGGGCACCGCCTCGCACTGCGACCCCCGGCTCAACCCGGCCCAGGCCGTCGAGGTGGCCCGGGCCTGGGCGGGCCGGCCCGCCCGGCGCTGACCCGCGCCCCTTCAGACCCGTGTTTCCGCACGAGAACCAGAGATCCAGCGAACCGAGAGAGGGAACGATCCCGATGAGCGAAACCGTTCTGCGCGAAGGCGACGGCAACATCTTCATGATCAACGTCTTCGACGTCGAGCCGGAGAACCAGCAGGAGCTCGCCCGGGTGATGAGCGAGGGCGCCGACAAGCACATCCGCAACCGGCCGGGCTGCCTGTCGGTGAACATCCTCACCAGCCGGGACGGCAAGCGGCTGCTGTACGTCGCGCAGTGGACCAGCAAGGACGGCATCAAGGCCGCCATGGGCGACCCGGACATCCAGGCGGTCCGGGACCGCGCGGCCGAGCTGGCCAAGCCGGACGCGCACGCCTACACCGTCTACTCGCTGCACCACCCGGACGCCCCGCAGGACTGACCCGTCCGCACCGCGGCACCGCGCCCCGTCGGCCGGCCTCCGGGTCGGCCGGCGGGGCTCCGGGTCAATAGGCGGGGCTTTCGGGTCGGTAGGCGGGGCGCCGGGTCAGCCGGCGGGGCGCCAGCCGAGCAGCGGGCCGAGCCGGGTGGCCAGGTCGGTGAGGATCTGCGCGTAGTCCTCCGGCGCGAAGGTGAACGGCAGGGCGAAGACCGCCTCGTCGGCCTCCCGGAACCCGGCGTGCGCGTACAGCCGTTCGGCCAGCTCCTCGCTGGTGCCGACCAGGTCGGGGGCGAACAGCAGCCGGCCGGGGCCCTGCGGGGCGAGCGTGCGGGCGTACCGGGACTCCGCGTACGCCTCGTACTTGGCGCGCTGCGCGGGGGTGGCGCCGTCGGTGGGGACGACCACCAGGCCGTGCGAGACCCGGGCCCGCTCGCCCGCGGGGTGGGCGGCCCGGAACTCCCGGATCAGGGCCAGCTGGTTGGCCTCGAAGCCCCCGTCCTGCTCGGCCCGCACCACGCTGCTGGTGAGCAGGTTGAGCCCGTGCTCGCCGGCCCAGCGCGCCGAGCGCAGGCCCCCGGCGCCGTACCAGACCCGGTCGGCCAGGCCCGGCACGTGCGGCTGGACGCGCTCGGAGTACGCCTCGATGCCCTCGGTGCCCCGGAAGCCGCTGGCCCGCTGCCCGCGCAGCAGGCCGAGCAGGCGCTCGACCCGCCCGTGGCCGAAGTCCTCCCGGTCGGCGGTGTCCGGGTACAGCGCGCCCTTCACGTCCTCGAAGTGGACCGGCACGCCGACGCTGACGCCGGGGTTGAGCCGCCCGCCGGAGAGCACGTCGACGGTGGCCAGGTCCTCCGCGTGGCGCAGCGGGTTCTCCCAGCCGAGCGGGGTGACGGCGGTGCCCAGGCCGATCCGGCGGGTGCGCTGGCTGGCGGCGGCGAGCACCGTCAGCGGGGAGGAGATGCCGTACTGCAGGTGCCGGTGGCGCAGCCAGGCGGTGTCGTAGCCGAGCCGTTCGCCGAGTTCGATCAGTTGCAGGGTGGCTTCGTGGCCGCCCGCCGGGTCGTGCTCGTCGAACAGCCCGATGGTCAGGAATCCCAGCGAGCGCAGCGGCCGGTCGGGGGTGGGCACCGGCTTCCTCCTCGGTCCGTTCGGTCTCCGTGCTGCCGCCACGCTCACACACCGGCCCGGCGGTGATCAACCGCCGGGCCGGGATCGTGACGCGGCGTCATGCGCCCGCAACACGCGCTGGGCGCGCGGCCGGCCCCGGTCGGGCCCGCGGTCGGCCGCGATCGGCCCCGGTCGGGCCCGCAGTCAGCCGCGGTAGGTCTCCAGCAGGCGCAGCCAGACCTCGCTGATGGTGGGGTAGGCGGGGACGGCGTGCCAGAGCCGGGAGAGCGGGACCTCGCCGACGACGGCGACGGTGGCGGAGTGCAGGAGTTCGGCGACGCCGGGGCCGGTGAAGGTGACGCCGACCAGCACCTCGCGGTCGAGGTCGACGACGGCGCGGGCCCGGCCGCGGTAGTCGTCGCCGTACAGGGCGGCGCCGGAGACGCCGCCGAGGTCGTAGTCGACGGCGCGCACCCGCAGTCCGGCGTCCTCGGCCTCGCGCAGGGTGCGGCCGACGGCGGCGACCTCGGGGTCGGTGAAGACCACCTGCGGGACGGCGGCGTGGTCGGCGGTGGCCACCGAGCGGCCCCAGGGGGCGAGGTCGAGCGGGCGGCCCGCGGCGCGGTCGGCGATGGCGGCGCCGAAGACCCGGCCCTGGTACTTGCCCTGGTGGGTGAGGAGCGCGCGGTGGTTGACGTCGCCCGCGGCGTACAGCCAGCCGGCCGGGACGGCGGTGGCGCGGCCGGTGTCGTCGGTGTCGATCCAGCCGCCGGGTTCGAGTCCGACGCTCTCCAGGCCGAGGTCGGCGGTGGCGGGGCGGCGCCCGGTGGCGAACAGCGCCTCGTCGGCGGGCAGCCGGGTGCCGTCGGACAGGTCGAGGGTCAGCGCGCCGCCGCCGGGCTCGCGGTGCACGGCGGTGACCGAGACGCCGAGCCGGACGTCGACCCCGGCGGCGCGCAGGCCGTCCGCGACCAACTGTCCGGCGAACTCCTCGGTGCGCTCCAGCAGCCGCCCGCCGCGCACCAGCAGGGTGACCTCGCTGCCCAGGGCCCGCCAGGCGGTGGCCATCTCGACCGCGACGACACCGCCGCCGACCACGGCGAGCCGGCCGGGGACGGCCTGCGCGGAGGTGGCGTCCCGGCTGGTCCACACCCGGGCGTCGGCCAGGCCGGGCAGGTCGGGGAGGGCGGCCCGGGTGCCGGTGCACACGGCGACGGCGTGCCGGGCGGTCAGGGTGCGCCGCCCGCCGTCGGGGGTCTCGACGGTGACCCGCCGCTCGCCGTCCAGCCGGCCGTGCCCGCGGACCAGGTCGATGCCGGCCGAGGCCAGCCACTCGGCCTGCCCGTCGTCGTGCCAGTGCGCGGCGAAGGCGTCCCGGCGGGCCAGCACGGCGGCCGGGTCCAGCGCCCCGGTGGCGGCCTCCCGGCTGCCGGCCACCCGGCGGGCGTCGGCGAGCGCGGCGACCGGGCGCAGCAGCGCCTTGCTGGGCATGCACGCCCAGTACGAGCACTCGCCGCCGACGAGTTCGCGCTCCACCAGGGCCACGCTCAGCCCGCCGGCGTGCGCCCGGTCGGCGAGGTTCTCGCCGGTGGGGCCGCCGCCGACCACCACCAGGTCGTAGCCGTCGTCCTCGGTGCCCATCCGCGCCCACCCGCTCTCTTCCGTGCGGCCGCCGTCCGCTGACGGCCCGTCGGGACCCATCGTGCACCAGTCGGGCGGCTCAGCGGCTCAACGGCTCAACGGGCCGCGGCTCAGCGGACCGCGGCTCAACGGACCGGCGGGGTGGCGGTGTCGAGGAAGAAGGTGTCGATCTGCCGGACGGCCCGGACGAAGTCGTCCAGGTTGACCGGCTTGGTGATGTAGGCGTTGCTGTGGTTGCGGTAAGCGGAGGAGATGTCGTCGGGCGCGCCGGAGGTGGTCAGCACCACCGTCGGGATGACCTTCAACTCCTCGTCGCTCTTGAGCACGCCGAGCAGTTCGCGGCCGTTCATCCTGGGCATGTTGAGGTCCAGCACGATCAGGTCCGGGCGGGCCAGCGCGGGGTCGCGCAGGCGCTCCAGGGCGGCCAGGCCGTCGGAGACCTGGGTGATGGTGCGGGTCGTTCCCCGGTCGAGCAGTGCTTCCTCGATCAGCAGGGCGTCGGCGGGGTCGTCCTCGACCAGCAGGATGTCGAAGAGGCGGTTGCTGAGAGGGGTGGCCATTACCGGCTCCGGTCCGTAGAAGAGGAAGGTCGTGCTGTCTGGCCGCTGCGGTCGGTCCTCGCCGCAATCAGCCCGGGCCACCTGCGGCGGGCACCCTGGCGGGTGATGCCGACGGCCTGTCCGAGTTGAGGGTAGCCCGCACCCGAACTGGCGGCCCGCAGCGCCGTCTGGTCGCACTGCTGGGCGACGGCCCACTGGAGGTGGGCCAGGACGCGCAGTCGGGCGAGGTGGTCCGTCTCCGGGTCCGCGCCGAACAGCCCGTGGGCCATCTTCCCGGCGAGTTCGGAAACAGCCGATGCGCAGAGCATGGACAGCTCGTCATCGGGCATCCGGTGTCGTGTCGGGTCCGCTGGCATGCGGGCATCCTAGGCGCCTTCCCGAGGCTTCGACAACACCTGTTGTCGGGCTGGGTGTACAGTACGGGCTGCTCGACCGGCGGGGACCCCCCCGATCGCCGGACGGACGGCGACGGAGGGTGCAGGTGGCTGGCACGGCGACGAATCGGCCCGGGCGGACCGGACGGCCCTGGGCCGCCTGGACCACCCGGCGGTGGGTGGGCACCAGCGTGCTCGCCGCACTGGCCGTCCTGGTGGTCCTCGGGATCCTCGGCGGCTGGGCGCTGGACCGCGCCTCCGACGCGACCGCCCGGCTCACCCAACAGAGCTCGCCCGCCCTGATCACCGCCGTCCGGCTGGACGCCGCGCTGGTCGGCCAGGAGACCGGCATCCGCGGCTACGGCCTGACCGGCGCGTCCGACTTCCTCCAGCCGTACACCCAGGGCCGCTCCGACGCCGACGCCAACGTCGCGCGGCTGCGCTCGCTGCTGGCCGGGGACGGGGCCGCGCTGGCCGACCTCGACGCGTTGCTCGCCCGGGTCGCCACCTGGCAGCGGGACATCGCCGAACCCGTCGCGGGCTCGCCCGGCGGCGCGCCCGTCCCGCTCGCCACCGTCAACGCCGAGATCGGCAAGGCCGACTTCGACGCCGTCCGGAAGGCGAGCGACGGCCTGCGCACCCGGCTGGAGGAGTCCCGGCGCCACTCGGCCGCCGAGCTCGCCGACGCCCAGACCTTCAGCCGCTGGGTGTTCGGCACCATCGCCGCCACCCTGCTGCTGCTGGCCGGTGCCGTCTTCCTCGGGCTGCGCGGCGTCACCCGGCCGCTGGACGACCTCTCCCGGGACGTCCGCCGGGTCGCCGCGGGCGACTTCGACCACCCCGTCGACGTCCCGCCCGGGCCCGCCGACCTGGCCCAGCTCGCCACCGACGTCGACCAGATGCGCCGCAGCCTGGTCGAACAGCTGACCGTCGCCGACCGGATCCGCAGCCGGCTCGACGAGCAGACCGCCGACCTGCGCCGCTCCAACACCGAGCTGGAGCAGTTCGCCTACGTCGCCTCGCACGACCTCCAGGAACCGCTGCGCAAGGTCGCCAGCTTCTGCCAGCTGCTCCAGCGCCGCTACGCCGCGCAGCTGGACGACCGGGCCAACCAGTACATCGGTTTCGCCGTGGACGGCGCCAACCGGATGCAGACCCTGATCAACGACCTGCTGGCGTTCTCCCGGGTCGGCCGGCTGCACCGCCAGTACGTGCCGGTCGACCTCGACAAGGTGCTCGCCGAGACCCGCGACGCGCTGGCCATCGCCCTGGAGGAGACCGGGGCGGAGATCACCGCCGACCCGCTGCCGACGCTGCCCGGCGACGCCACCCAGCTCGGCATGCTGCTGCAGAACCTGCTCAGCAACGCGCTCAAGTTCCGCTCCCCCGAGCGGCCGCCGCGGATCGCCGTCACCTCCCGGCGCGAGGGCGACCACTGGGAACTGGCCTTCGCCGACAACGGGATCGGCATCGACCCGGAGTTCGCCGAACGGATCTTCGTCATCTTCCAGCGGCTGCACACCCGCGAGGAGTACCCGGGCAACGGCATCGGCCTCGCCATGTGCAAGAAGATCGTCGAGTTCCACGGCGGCGCCATCGCCGTGGACACCCGGTACACCGGCGGCACCCGGATCGTCCTGACCCTCGCCGCCGAGGCCGCCCCGAAGCCCGCCGACGAGGCGGACCCGGCTTCCGCCGAGGTCCCCGACCCCCGCCCGGCCGCGACCGCCACGGCCGCCGCCGCCACGGCCACCGCAACGGCCACGGCCGCCGGGACCGCCGGGAGCACCCGGTGAACCCGCCCACCACCGCCACCGGGGACCGGCCGCAACTGAACGCGCCGCTCCTCGACCCCGCCTACCGGGTGCTGCTGGTGGAGGACGACCCGGGCGACGCGCTGCTGGTCGAGGAACTCCTGCTGGACACCGGCCTGGAGCACTCGCTGGCCTGGCAGCAGACCCTCGCCACCGCCGTCCGGCACCTGTCCACGAACGGCGCCGACTGCGTCCTGCTCGACCTCAACCTGCCCGACGCCACCGGGATGAGCGCGCTGGGCGCCCTGCAGACCGTCCGCCCGGAGACCGCGATCATCGTGCTCACCGGCCTGGACGAGTCCCGGGCCGGCGCCCTGGCGGTCGCCAACGGCGCCCAGGACTACCTGGTCAAGGGCCAGGTCAGCCCCGACCTGCTGACCCGGGTGATCCGCTACGCGGTGCACCGCAAGCAGGCCGAACGGGCCGCCGCCGAACTGCGCGAGAACCGGCTGCGGGCGCACGAGAACACCCGGCTGGAACGCGGCCTGCTGCCCACCCCGCTGCTGCACGGCTCCCCCGTCACCGCCGCCACCCGCTACCTGCCCGGCCGCGAACGCGCCCTGCTCGGCGGCGACTTCCTCGACGTGGTGCGCACCCCCGACGGCACCGTGCACGCGGTGATAGGCGACGTCAGCGGCCACGGCCCCGACGAGGCCGCGCTCGGCGTCTGCCTGCGCATCACCTGGCGCGCCCTCACCCTGGGCGGCCACCGCGGCTCCGACCTGCTGCACCTGCTGGAGGAGGTGCTGATCGCCGAACGCGTCCCCGCCGACAACTTCGCCACCTGCACCATCCTCGAACTGCGGCCCGACCAGCGCGAGTTGACCGTCCACCTGGCCGGCCACCACCCGCCGCTGCTGCTCTCCGGCGGCACCGCCCGGGAGCTGCCCGGCTCGTACGGCCTGGCCCTCGGCATCGCCCCCGGCCTCGGCGACTGGCAGCCCACCCGGCACGCCGTGCCCGCCGACTCCGGCCTGCTGCTCTACACCGACGGTCTGATCGAGGGCCACGCGGGCAGCACGCCGGACGCCCAACGCCTCGGCACCCCGGGCCTGATCGGCCTGATCGACGCGGCTGGCGGCGCCACCGGCGACCGGCTGCTGTCGTACCTGGTGGACCGCGCCCGCACCCTCAACGCGGGCCGGCACTCCGACGACATGGCCCTGCTACAGATCCGCTGGCCCTGAACCCCGGGCGCCCGCCCCGCTCTTCGCGCGGCCGCCCGCGTCGCGCCCGCGTCCCGGCCGTCCCCCGGCCGTCCCCCGGCCGTCCCCCGGCATGCCCCGGGACGGACGGGGTAGCCGCTCGGCGAAGCGCGAACCGACCCGGGGAGGGGCGATGGCGCACACCGACAGCAACACCGTGAGGGCCCTCGGCTGGGCCCGCCGCATGCCGGTCTCCGGTGGCGTGCGGGCCGGCCGCCGCTGGGCCCGCGAACACCTCGACGGACTCGGCTGGAGCACCGACGCCCCCGAGACCGCCGACGCCGTGGTGCTGGTGGTCTCCGAGCTGATCACCAACGCCCACATCCACGCCCACAGCAACGCCGACCTGCTGCTCACCTGGGACGGCTCCTACCTGTACGTCAGCGTGCACGACGACTGCCCGACCCCGCCGCGCCCGCGCCGGGCCGACCTGGGCGCCGTCTCCGGCCGCGGCATGGCCCTGGTGGAACTGCTCGCCGACGACTGGCAGGTCCACCCCGACGACTCGGGCAAGCTCGTCACCGTCCGCTTCCGCGGCCCGGACCAGCCCCCGCAGTGACCCGCCCGGCGCCGGGGTGTCACGCACCGCCGGGCCCGACGCGTTAGCAGGGCATGGATCACTCATCGAACCGGGCGGGGCCGGCCGACGGCCCGGGAACAGCCCGGGCACCGGAGTTCGAGGAATTCGTCGCGGCCCGGGAACGGCACCTGCTGCGGACGGCGTTCCTGCTCACCGGCGGCGACGCCCACCTCGCGGAGGACCTGGTGCAGGAGGCACTGGGCCGGGTCTTCGTGAAGTGGCGGAAGATATCCCGCCTGGAGAACCCGAGCGGGTACGCGCAGACCGTCCTGGTCAACACCTTCCTGTCCCACCGGCGCCGCCGCTCCAGCACCGAGCGGGTCACCGACGTACTGCCGGAGACCGGGGTCGACGACCCGGACCCGGCCCTGCGGCTGACCCTGCTGCGGGCGCTGTCGGCCCTCGCCCCGGCGGACCGGGCGGTGCTCGTGCTGCGGTTCTGGGAGGACCGCAGCGTCGAGGAGACCGCCGGCGTCCTGCGGATCGGCGACGGCGCGGTGCGCACCCGCACCAAGCGCGCCCTGGGCCGACTGCGGACGGTGCTCGGCACCGACCTCGACACCCTGACGGGCCGCCACGCGCCCCTTCCCACCCCAGGCCACGACAAGGCGGTACTCCACCATGCCCACTGACCACGAACTCACCGCCGCCCTGGCCCTGGCCCTGGACGACGCGGCCGAACTCGCCCCCACCACCACCGACGGCCGCCTGGCCGCCGCCGCCCGCCGCTCCGGCCGCCGCCGACGCCACCGCCAGTACGCCCTCACCGGCGCCGCGGCCGTCCTGGCCCTCGGCGCGACCGGCACGATCGTCGGCAACCTCCCGTCCGACTCCACGGGCCCGACGCCGGTACGAGCGGCGGACTCCGTCCCGCCCACGGGCCAACCGAAGTTCACCAGGGCCAACGTTTCACTGCCGTACAACGGGACGCAGCCGGAGTCGGGCCAGATGAACCCGCTGCGCCGCAGCTGGCTGAGCGAGTCGTACAGCATCTCGCTCCTGGACGGGTACACCACCGACGGGCTCGAGGAACTGGTCTGCCCCGACCCGGGGACGATGTACGAGGAGACCTGCGAGCGCTCCGTGCAGCCCGACGGGTCGGTGGTGCTCGTGCGCCGGGGTTTGCCGTACGACCCGGAGAAGCAGGCGGCGGCCGAGGGATACATGGTGCAGGGCGTCCGGGTCTTTCCGAACGGCCACCAGGTGGAGTTGTTCCAGTCCTACCGCGACAAGGCGGCGGAGCCGGTGGTGACGGAGGACGAGTTCGTCGCCGAGTCCGGGCAGGTGGACTTCCCGCAGCTCGACGCCCTTCCGACCGACGCCCCCACCGGGAGCGGTGCCCGGGGCTGAGCCCGCGCGAAGGCCGCTCCCCGGGAACCGTCGTCCGGGGAGCGGCCTTCCGCCGTGCTCGGCCGCGCTCAGCTCTGCTTGATCGCCGAGACGTCGAACTCCAGCACCACCTTGTCGCCGACCAGCACGCCGCCGCCCTCCAGGGCCGCGTTCCAGGTGACGCCGAACTCCTTGCGGCTGATGGTGACCGAGCCCTCCAGGCCCACCCGCAGGTTGCCGTAGGGGTCGACGGCGTTGCCGGTGTACTCGAAGTCGATGGTGACCGACTTGGTGGTGTCCTTGACGGTGAGGTCGCCGGTGACCCGGTAGTCGGTGTCGGACTTCTGCTCGACCTTGGTGGTGCGGAAGGTGATGTCGGGGAAGTTCGGCGCGTCCAGGAAGTCGTTGGTGCGCAGGTGCTGGTCGCGCTGCTCGACGCCGGTGTCGATGCTCTCGGTCTTGATCACGACCTGGCCGGTGGACTTGGTCGGGTCGGCGCCGTCCAGGTGCGCGGTGCCCTCGAACTGGTGGAAGGCGCCGCGCACCTTGGTGACCATGGCGTGGCGGGCGACGAACCCGATCCGGGTGTGGGTCGGGTCCAGGACGTAGTCCCCGGTGAGCTCGGGCAGGCTGACGGTCATGGGCGGCGCTCTCTCCTCGTGGCGGTGCGGGTGCGGGGTCCGGTGGCCGGTCCCCCGCACACGCTAGGCGCTGCTCCCCCGCGCACCGGACGTGACACGCGGTCAGGGGCGTCAGCCGAAGCGGCCGTTGACGTAGTCGGCGGTGCGCTGGTCGGCCGGGTCGGTGAAGAGGCGCTCGGTGGGGCCGGATTCGACGATCCGGCCGGGGGTGTCGTGGGTGGCGAGGAAGAACGCGCAGGACTGCGAGACGCGTTGGGCCTGCTGCATGTTGTGGGTGACGATGACGATGGTGACCCGGTGGCGCAGTTCGGCGATGGTCTCCTCGATCCGGCGGGTGGAGGTCGGGTCGAGCGCGGAGCAGGGTTCGTCCATCAGCAGGATCTCCGGGGAGACCGCCAGCGAGCGGGCGATGCACAGGCGCTGCTGCTGGCCGCCGGAGAGCGCGCCGCCGGGGGTGCCGAGCCGGTTGCTGACCTCGTTCCACAGGCCGGCCCGGCGCAGGCTGGACTCGACCAGGTGGTCGCGCTCCTCGCGACCCGCCCTGATGCCGGACAGCTTGAGCCCGCTGACCACGTTGTCGTACAGCGACATGGCGGGGAACGGGTTGGGGCGCTGGAAGACCATGCCGATCCGGCGGCGCACCTCGGCGGGGCGGCGGCCGGGCGCGTACACGTCCTCGCCCTCCAGCAGCACCTCGCCGGCCAGGGCGGCGCCGCGCACCATCTCGTGCATCCGGTTGAGGATGCGCAGGTAGGTGGACTTGCCGCAGCCGGACGGGCCGATCAGTGCGGTGATCTCGCCGGCCCGCATGGTGAAGGAGACGCGTTCGAGCACCTTGCGCTGGCCGAACCAGGCGCTGACCTCGCGGGTCTCCAGGCCGGACAGCGCGGAGGGGCCCGGCGTCGACGGATCGGCCGGAACGGGCGGCAGCGGCACCGTGGGCGGGTCGTCCCGGTCTCCGGACTTCTGGACGGGGAAGGGGGGTTGGGCGGTCTCGGTCATCGGGGGGCGGTCCTTTCCCGGGGAGCCGGAGGGTCTCAGTAGACGTTGGGGAGCAGGGCGGCGGCGTTCTCGTACACCGACCAGAGCAGGGCGGCGGCCACCGGCGCGAAGCACAGGTAGGCGGCGGAACGGCGCCAGCGGCGGGCCGTGACGACGGCGGCGACGACGGTCAACATCAGCGCCAGCGACCAGAGTTGGAGCGCGGGCAGGGCGCCCTTGTCGGCGGCCAGCACCTTGTCGGTGGCGGTGGCGGCGGGCCGCCCGGCCCCGGCCGGTTCGGGGTCGCCGTCGAGCCGGGCGCCGACCAGCACGGTGCTGGTCGGAATCCAGTCGGAGTCGCCGGTGACCAGGACCAGCCGGTTGGGTGCGGTGTCCTGGATCGGGTGGTCGCCGTCGCCGTAGGCGTTGACGGTGTAGTGGAAGCTGCCCTGGCCGGTGGTGACGTCGATCCGGTCGCCGACCTTGAGCCGGCCGAGGTCGGCGAACGGCGCGCCGAACGCGGTGGAGCGGCCGAACAGGACGGCCACGCCGGGCTGTCCGGGCAGCACGGTGTCGCGCCGGTGGCCGGGGCCGCGCATCAGGTCGCGGCCGGTGGTGCCCTCGAAGACCACGGTCTGGTGCAGGCCCAGGGCGGGGACGTCGAGGACGGCCAGCGGCGCGCCGTCCTCGGCCGGGCCGGTCGGCGCGGTGGCGTTGGCGAGCCGGTCGCGCAGGGTGGCGTAGGCGGTGGCCTGGTGGCGCGCCTCCTGCAAGCCGGACAGCGCGAGCAGGTAGCCGACGAAGCCGAGCAGCAGCACGGCGGCCAGCGTCACCGCCCGGGCGGCGACCGGCAGCCACTGCCGCCGGGGCCGGACGGGCGGGCCGCCCGCAGTGTCAACGGCTTTGGCGGGCACGGCGGTTGTCGACCGTTCGAGGGTGGGCGCGGTCATCTGCTGGTCTCCTCGGGTACGGCGGGCGCTGCGCCCGTGGCGGGCTTCGCGAACGCGGCAGGCTTCGCGAACGCAGCGGGCTTCGCGAACGCGACGGGCGCGGCGTCGACGGTCGGGGCGGTCGGGGCGGTCAGGGCGGTCAGGGCGGTCGGCTGCCGGTTCACCGGCCGCCCGCCGTCCGGTCGCGGCGGCGCCACCAGGCGGCCAGCAGCGGGGGGACGGTGACCACGCCGAGCAGTTCGATCGCGGTGAGCGTGGACAGCAGCCAGTCCTGCGGTCGGCCGCCGAGCGCGACCACCTGGGCGGGTGCGGCACCGCCGCCGCCCGAACTCCCGCCGCCCGCGCTGGAGTCGAGCACCTCACCGGTCTGCGGGTCGATGACCGCCGCACCCCCGTCCCCGGCACCGGCCCCGCCGGAGCCGTCCCCCGCACCGCCACCGCCACCGGCCCCGCCGGAGCCCGCGCCGGAACCGGACCCGGAGCCGCCCGTCCCACCACCACCGCCACTGCCCGAACCGCCCTTGCCGGAACCGGAGTTGGCGCCCGTCTTGACCGCCTGGCCGTTCTGCACGGTGCAGTCCAGCGGAGCGCCCTTCCGGTCGCACGGGCTGGGCTGCGGCGCGTTCTTCAGCACCGTCAGCTCGCCGGCCGAATTGAACGTCGGGTTGGGGCAGTTGTTGAGCGTGTCGGGGTTGACGGGGCTGGCGTTGCCGGGGATGTGCTGGGTCTGCAACAGCCCGCCGCGCACCAGGTTGCGCGGGATCGGCGAGTAGCCGAGGTCGTCGGCCTCGCCCTGCCCGGCGCACAGCACGTAGGCGAGGTAGCGGCTGAGCGCGCTGCCCTTGGCGTCGGTGAACCGCGGCGGCACCGGGAGGGCGGCGTTGGCCCGCGGCACGATCAGGTAGCTGTAGGAGGAGATCGGGTAGGAGCGGGCGTCGCCGTTGCCGTAGACGCCGTCGAGGTTCTGCTGCAGGTAGTCCGGGTCGCTGGTGGGCGTGTCGTCGTCGACGCCGCGGATCTTCGCGGCGGTCAGCGCCACGGCGACGTTGGACGCGGTGGGCAGGGTGTAGTACCCGGCCGGGTTGAGCACCTTGACGACGGGCCAGCCGGTGCGCTTGGCGAACGCGTACTCGTCGTAGCCGATCGCGCCGATGCCGGTCGACGACTGGATGTAGCCGGCCACCACGTCGGAGCCGTTCTGCGAGGTCATCCGGCCCGACGGCGGGTAGAACTCGGTGTACTCGCCGCAGCTGACGCCGTTGACCTTGACGCAGTAGGCGTCCCACTCGGCCTGGTGGGTGTGCTCCATCCAGCGGGTGAACTGGGCGGTGGCACCGGAGCCGTCGGAGCGCACCACCGGGGTGATCGGGACCTTCGGCAGCGCCCTGCCGTAGTCGGCGGTGATCTTCGGGTCGTCCCAGGAGGTGATCCGGTTGGTGAAGATGCCGACGATGGTGTCCGGCGACAGCCGCAGGTCGGTGATCTTCTTGCCGCCGAGCTCCAGGTGGTACATCAGCGCGGTGCCGCCGGCCGTGATCGGGACGTACGAGTACCCGTACACCGGGTTCTCCGCGCCGCCGAGGCCGCTGCCCGCCTTGCTCGGGTCGACGCCGTTGTCCCGCTTGCTGCGGAACGGCACGTCGGAGGCGGTGAAGTCGTCCTGGTTGATCGTCCACTGGACGCGCCCGGCCGCCGAGCCGCTCGGGTTGAAGTCGATCTCGATGCCCATCGGGCCGACGTCGCGCCGCCACTGGTCGATCGCCGGGCCGGCCCAGCTGGAGCCGTCGGCCTTCAGCGCGGTGGAGGCGGCGTACGCCGGGGACGCGCCGAGCAGCGCGGTGGGCAGGGCCAGCGCGGCGGCGAGCAGCGCGGTGGCCAGGTGACGGATGCGCACGGGACGGGTCTTCCTTCTGTGACGTGTCATCGGTTCTCCCTCGCCGGGGCGGTCATGGCCGGCGCGGTCATGGCCGGCGCGGTCATGGCCGGCGCGGTCATGGCCGGCGCGGGCGCGGGCCCGGACACGGCGGCGTCCGGGGCGGCTGCGGTGCGGGCCCGGCGCCGCGGGCGGCGGGTGGGCCGGTCGACGGGGGTGCGGTGGCGGCCCAGGACGCGGGCGGTGACGAACAGCACCAGCACCACGACCATCAGGGTCAGCGCGCCGGCGAACGCCCGGGCCACCATGTCGGGGTAGGGCTGCTTGACGTAGTTCCAGATGTACAGCGGCAGGCTGGCCTGGTTGTCGTGCAGCGGGTCGAGGTTCATCCGGGCGGTGAACCCGGCGGTGAGCAGCACCGGGGAGGTCTCGCCGACGCCGCGCGCCATGCCGAGCACCACGGCGGTGGTCAGGCCGGGCCGGGCGGTGGGCAGCACCACGTGCCACACGGTGCGCCACTGGCCGGCGCCGAGCGCGTAGGAGGCCTCCTTGAGGGTGCCGGGGACGAGCCGGACGACCACCTCGGCGGCGCGGGTGACGATCGGCGTCATCATCACGGTCAGCGCGAGCGAGGCGGCCAGTCCGCTCTTCTCGGCGCCCAGGGTGAGGATGACCACGCCGAGCACGAACAGGCCGGCCACCACGGACGGCAGCGCGGTCATCGCCTCGACCAGCGCCCGGACGGGCTTGACGAAGCGGGCGCCGCGCCGGGTGTTCCCGGCCTCGACCAGGAAGACCGCGGTGAGGATGCCGAGCGGGACGGAGAACAGGGTGGCCAGACCGAGCTGTTCGAGCGAGCCGACCACGGCGTGCAGGCAGCCGCCGGAGGTGATCGGCGACAGCGGGGCGGTGGTGCGCATCGTCTCGGTAAAGAAGTTCCAGTGCCGGGCGGCGTCCAGGCCGCGGACGGCGACGTAGCCGATCTGCTCGACGATGACGGCGACCACCAGCAGGCCGGAGCTCCAGGCCAGCGCGGTGGCCAGGCGTTCGCGGACGGTCAGGGCGTCCCACTGGAGCCGCCCGACCAGGGTGTACAGGGCCAGGAACAGCAGGTACCAGCAGAGCAGGAAGCCGAACGCGCCGCTGAACGGCAGGACCCGCTCGTACAGCAGCCAGTCCAGGGCGAGCGAGCCGGTGGCCGAGCCGAGCAGGGTGAGCACCTCCTCGCGGGTGGTGCCGCCGAGCTTGACCCTCCGCTGCTCGGGCGGTTCGGGCTGCTCTGGTTGCTCGGGCCGGACCGGCTGCCGGGTCGAGCCGGGCGCGGTCTCGGGGACGGCCTCGGGGACGGCCTCGGGGACGGTCTTGGCGAGTGCGGGATTCATCGGTCTCCTCCGGTCAGTCCGAGGTCGAGGCGCCGGACCGGGACCGGCTGATGACGAACCCGGCGGCCACGTTGACCAGCAGGGTGAGGGTGAACAGCACCAGTCCGGCGGCCATCAGCGCGGACAGCGAGAGGCTGTCGGACTCGCTGAAGCGCAGGGCGATCAGCGCGGAGATCGAGCCGCTGCCGTTCTCCAGGACGTGCCAGGAGAGCCGGAACACCGGGGAGATGATCAGCGCGACGGCGATGGTCTCGCCCATCGCGCGGCCGAAGCCGAGCATCACCGCGCCGATCACGCCGCCGCGCCCGAACGGCAGCACCACGGTGCGCACCATCCCCCAGCGGGTCGAGCCGAGCGCGTAGGCGCCCTCCCGCTCGCCGGCCGGGGCCTGGGAGAACACTTCGCGGCTGAGCGAGGTGATGATCGGGATGATCATCAGCGAGACCACTGTCCCGGCGATGAACGTCGAGGAGGTGTACGAGGTCGGGGTGTCGCCGGTGCGCACCCGCAGGAACGGCAGCGGCCCGCCGAGGTGGTTGGCCAGCCAGCGGCACAGGCCGACGATGCGCGGCTGGAGGAAGAACAGGCCCCACAGCCCGTAGACGATGCTGGGGATCGCGGCCATCAGGTCGACCAGCGAGACCAGCGCGGGCCGCAGCCGGACGGGCGCGTACTCGGAGATGAACAGCGCCGCGGTGAGCGAGACCGGGACGGCGATGCACAGCGCGATGAGCGCGATCAGGATGCCGTTGGGCAGCACGGCGGCGATGCCGAAGGTGTGCGCGGCGGTGCGCCAGTTCTGCTCGGTGAGGAAGGACCAGCCGACGGCGCGCAGCGCCTCGGTGCCGCGCATCAGCAGGAAGAAGGCGATCAGTCCCATCAGCACGAACACCGAGAGCCCGGCGGCGCGCAGCACGCCGCGGAAGGTCCGGTCGGCGGGCGAGGCGGGGGCGCTGATCCGGCGGGGCCGGTCGGGGTCGGGCGTCGGTGGCGGGACGCGGGTGTCCGTCGGCTGGACGGCGGCTGTCATGGTGTCAACTCTCCGCGCGGTGAGGGTTCCTGGGGTGCACGACCGGACGGCCCTCAGCGGGCCGGGGTCGCTCCGGGTGGGTCGGGGTCGCTCCGAGCGCCGGGGCGCTCCGAGCGGGCCTGGGTCGGTCAGTACCGGGGGCGCTCCGAGTGCCGGGCTTCTCCGAGTGGGCCCGGGTCGGTTCGCGTGGGCCGGACGGGCGCGCGGGGCGCCCGTCCGGCGGGCGGGTCAGCCGCGGCGGGTCAGCCGCGACCAGAGCCGCCCGGTACCGCGGCGGAGGTTCGCGCCGGCGGTGGTGCCGCCGAGGAACAGTGCCGCGGGTCCGCCGACCAGCAGGACGGCGCCGGTGGCGAGGATCACGGGCAGCAGCAGCCTGGCCATCCCGGCCCGGTCGGCCGCGGCCGACCGGGCGGCGGCGAGGCCGGGCGAGGCGCTGCTGCCGGGCGGGCCGGAGGCGGCGGCGCTCTGCGCGGTGGCGCCCGCGGCGCCCGCGCCACCGGTGTCGCCGCCGGTGGAGCCGGAGCCGCCGTCACCGTACGGGCCGGTGCCGCCCGTACCGCCGGAGCCGCCGGAGCCGCCCGTCCCGCCGGTGGAGCCGGAGCCGCCACCGGTGGAGCCGCCGCTGCCGCCCCCGTCGACCTCGGTGCCGGGCGCCTTGCCGGGCTGCGCGCTGTCCTGGGCGGCGACGTGGTCCGCGGCGGACTTCGCCTGGGATACCTGAGCCTTCGTCAGATCGGCGTAACCGACGGCGAGTTGGCCCGGACCGCGACCGTAGACCTGCCCCTTGCCCGGGTCGGTGACGCTGCTCACGAACCTGCTCACCGCGGCGGCCTTGGCCCCGCCGAGGCCCTCGGTGGGCACCATCGCATACTGCACCATGGTCAGCGGGTACGCCTTCGGGTCCTTCGCGTAGGCGGAGTTCCCGTCGTCGTACGGGAGCCGCTGGGTGCCGGTGGCCTCGTCGAACGGCATGTCCTGGGCGGCGGCCCGCATCGCGGTGATCGTCGGTGTGGTGAACGCGCCTGCCCCGTTGGGGAGTTCGGCCTCGGGCAGGTTCATCGCCTGGGCGCCGCCGCTGTCCATGACCGCGAACAGCGCCCGGCTGCCCGGCGCCATGGCGAAGCACTTGTCGTGCTGACCGTCGGCGTTGACGTAGGGCAGCTGGCAGGACAGCCGGTTCTCCAGCACCATCCGCAGCACCTGGCCGAGCCCGCCGAGCACGGGGTTCCACTCGTACTGCTTGTGGTTGTTGAGGCCCGAGTAGTCCAGCGTCTGGAACGAGTCGACCGGGTAGCCGGGGAAGCTCGACGGCAGGAACTTCGTGTTGATCCGGGTGCCCCACGGGTCGGCGGCGCCCTGGAGGAACTGCGCGGCGTCCGGGTCCGCGACGATCCACTCGGTCAGCCGGTGCACCAGGTCGGTGGTGCCGCCGACGACCACCGGCTCGGTGTTGGCGACGTTGCCGCAGGCGGGCCAGGTCACGTCGGGCGCGACGTCGGCGTTGAGCTTGCGGAACTCCTCGTCGTCGAACATGCAGAGCGGGTTGCCCCGGACGGTGTCGGTGTCGTCCGCGTTGTAGTGCCGGTAGGTCTGGGTGAGCATCTTCGCCAGCAGCCGCTGGTTGAGCCGCACCCGGCGGACCTGCCGGTGGGTGGAGCTGTCGTCGATGACGAAGACCACCGAGACCGCGGTGTTGGCGAGCGGCGCGTAGACGTACGGGCGGGTCGGCGGGTCGCTGCTCGGGATCGAGGTCAGCGCGACGTCCGCGCCGGACCTGCGCAGGAACGCCGACCGGGCCTGCGGCTCGCCGTTGCCGACGGAGTACTGCACCCGCAGCGGGTCGCTCTCCAGGCAGCTGCCGGTGCGCCACTGCTGCATCGCCCGGTCGGCCATCTCCAGGCCGATCGCGGAGAAGTCCGAGTCGCCGGCCGTGCAGGAGTCGGGGGTCGGCGCGAACTCCAGCGGGACGGTGACGTGCCGCTGCCAGGCGCAGGACTCGCCGGCGGGGAAACCGGCCTGGTTGCCCCGCGTCGTCTGCAGGAAGGAGGCGTCCGAGGCGGTGTCGATGTCGAAGTCGATGTCCCGCGTGTGGTCGTCGCAGTTGATCACCACGTCGGGGTAGGCGTTGGCCCCGAGCGAGTCGCCGCCGTAGTTCGGCTCGATCACCAGCGAGCACTTGTGGGTGGCGTCGCAGCCGAGGGTCTGGCTCTGCGCCGAGGTCCAGAGCTCGATGTCCGCCTCGCCGGTGCCGTCCGGGCGGGTCGCCGCGATCACCATGTTCGACGCGAACTCCGGCGCCGAACCGGCCTCCGGCCGCTGCTGCAGGAAGCCCTTGGCCGGGTCACCGCCGTACAGCGTGGAGCCGTAGCAGTCGGTGACCTGCGGCTTGTCGCCCCGGCACTGGTAGATCCGGACCGCGTAGTAGACGCCCGGGGCCAGCGGGGCGATGATCGGGACGGGCTGGTTCATGAAGTCGACGGTCGGCGTGAGGTCCGTCCAACTGACGTGCACCACCTGGTTCCTGAGGTCGTTGACCTGCGAGACGGTGACCGTCCCCCGCGGACCGTCCGTCCCGGTGCCCGGGTCGAACCGCGCCGGCCCCTCCACCGTCGTCCCCGAGGCCGCCCGCGCGGGCTGGACCCCCGGCCCGCCGAGCGGCAGGAACACGACGGCGGCGGCCAGCGTCCAGGCCAGCACGGCCGCCAAGTAGGCCCTCAACGGACGCGATCCGGTTCTCGGCCCCCACGGGCGGATTCTCATCGGCGCAGCACCTCCGGCGACGGCGCGCCAGATCGGGCACGCACGGATGACAGGGAGCGGAGCCGGCCATGCGACGGCTCCGACGATATTCGGCCAGTCCCGCCTGGCCGCCCGCTGTCCACCAGGTGTACGAGGCCCCAATTGGTGCTCGAATCAATCTCATTGACGTACTGTCAGGAAAATCCGCCCGCCTCCCGGGGCGGAGCGCCGGGGCCTGGTGGGACTGCTCGGGCTGCCTCGGCTGCCTCGGCTGCGCGGGCTGTGTGGGGTGTGGGGCGCGGGTGCGGGTGCGGGCACGGACACGCGTACCGCCCGACCGGTGGCCGGTCGGGCGGTACGGGGGCGTGCTCACCGACGAGGGCCCGCACGTGGTGCCGAGGGGGCGTCAGGAGGCGGGGGTGTAGGTCACCGTGAAGGAGCCGACGCTCTGGCCTGCCGCGAAGAAGGTGGTGTGCAGCTTGCTGTCGAGGTACTGGGCCCCCGCGGCGTCCAGCACCAGCGACTGGGCGGACAGGTGCTGCGTGGTGCCGGTGTAGTTGAGGACGTTCTCCCCCGCCGGGTCGAACAGCGCGACCGGGGTGGCCGAACCGTCCGGAACGGCGCTCAGCGTCCAGTCCTCGAAGGAGAAGCTCAGCTTGTGGAAGGAGACCGCACTGCCGGTCTTCGCGTCGACGAACAGCAGGCCGCCGCCGAGCTGCACGCCCCCGAAGAAGTCCCGCAGCCCACCGGTGCCGTCGGTCACCGGGAAGCTCGCCGACAGACCGGTGTTCACGTCGTAGCCCGCCGTGGCAGTGGGCAGCGGCACGGCCACGATCCCGGCCTGGGCGGCCTGCTGGAAGAAGGCGTTGCTCTCGTTGATCACCGCGCTGCCGGACGCCGGGGTGGCGGCGGAGGCGGAGGCCGCGGTGGCGGCGGTGGCGGCGGTGGCGATGAGCGCGAGGCCAGCGGCAGCGGCAGCGATCCGGACGGTGAGACGGGACATCGTGGCTCCTTCGGGCGGGTGCGGGGCGTACTCGGTGCGGGGTGCAGGGCGCAGGGGCGGGGTGCAGGGGCGCCGGTGCGGGGTTCGTGTTGCGTCATGCATGTCGCGTCACGCGTGTCGTGCCACGCATGTCGCGTCATCGGTGCGGCGTCACGCATGCCGCATCACGCGTGTGACGTCATCCATGTCGCGCCATGCGTGCGACGTCACACGTGTCACGCCACGCATGTCGCGACATTGGTGTGGCGTCATCCATGTCGCATCACGCGTGCCGCGTCATACGTGCCGTGACATGCATGCCACGTCATGCGCGTGGCGTCATGCGTGTCGCCGCACGCATGTGGTGTCACGGGCCGCCGCCCGTCCCGGCAGTTGCTGCGCGGGACGGGCGGCGGGTGGTGCGGGAGGAGACGAACCGGGGCGGGAGCGTCAGATGACGGAACCGCAGGAGCCGGCGGCCAGGTTCAGGTAGCCGTAGCTGGTGATGCTGGCCTTGCCGGCGGTGGAGCAGATGTAGCCCGCGGAGCCGAAGATCGCGTGCAGCGCGGTGCTCTGGGTGGTCGCCGGGCTGGCGTTCCACTCGCCGGCGCGGACCACGTTGTAGAGCACCCGGCCGTAGGTCGGGTTGGCGAACGCGGGGTTCAGGGTGCCGGTCCCGGTCAGCGGGGCGACGCCGTTGATGCTGCGCAGGGTCAGGTTGCCCTTGTCGTCGGTGGCGGTGGTGTGGCCGTTGGCCTGGCCCACCCAGTGGCCGACCGAGTACGGGAAGATGACGTCGAGGTCGTTCAGCGCCAGGTCGGTGCCCTCGTTCTCCTCCGGGCCGCTGACGACACAGGCGCCCAGGGTCGGGTTGCCGATCGCGGTCAGGAAGAAGGAGCGGGTGCCGGAGGAGAGCTGCGGCAGGTAGGGCTTGATGGTGCCGGCGGTGCCGCCGAAGGCGGACCAGTTGGTCTTGCCGACCTTGCAGGAGTAGATGTCGTTCAGGTCCTGGGTGGTCAGGTTGGCCGGGGCATGGCCGCCGGACTTCGCCGACCAGGTCACCGCGTCCTTGGCGAACGCCACGAACAGGTCGGTGGCCGGGTCGGTGGCCTGCCGGGTGCGGGAGGAGCGCGCGAAGTCCAGGGTGGCACTGGTGTTGGCGTTCAGCGCGGAGATGCCGGCGCCGGAGCCGTTCGGGCGGGTGATGGTGGTGGCGCCGCTCTTCGGGGTGATGGTGGCGGAACCAGTGGCGTCCCAGCTGTACAGGTGCGGCAGGGTGGAGCCCGCGCCCAGGGAGGCGTTGTAGTCGACCGAGAACTGGTTGAGCAGAGCCTGCGTGGTGTCCGAGCCGGCACCGACGATGTCCTGGGCGGCCGGGGTGACGCCCGTGGCCGGGTCGGCCATCGCCGGGACGGCGACGGTCGCGAGGGCGGCGGTGGTCATCGCGACGGCCGCGAACGCCTTGGCAGCGGTGTGACGCATGGTCCTGTTCCTCCATAAAGGAAAGTCCTAGCTGGACCGGGCCTGGCGGGGCCCGGTGCCGGAGAGCTCCGCGGCTTCCCGGCGGAGCGATCCTCGCCGGGACCACCCGCCGCCCGGAAGCACCGACCGCCACTCCCGGCCCACCGTCCGCACCTTGATCACTCCCGCAAAACACCTGGTGGAGACCGCAGTTGACCGCTCATCGATCGCACCTCGACCGGCGTACGCGTTCTTCTCCAGGTGTGCCCACGGGGTCGCCCCGGCCATCTCCGCTTCACTCCCGCTGCACCACCCGCGCGCAACTCCCACCGCGCGCCCGCAAGTTGCTCCGCCCCTTCCGGATCGGGAGGACCGCGGAGGATGACGGAGGAAGACGGAGGACGGCGGAGGACGGGCGCGGCCGGGAACGCCGAAGCCGCCGTGGGGCGCGCCTGGACCGGCACGCCGCACGGCAGCGGGAGTTGATGGCGGGCGGTCGACCCGGCTACCAGGCGGACGGCGGGGTCGGCCCACCGCTCAGGCGACGCAGCCGCTGGACGTGGTCGGCGCCCTGCAGGAAGGCGGTCACACTCTGGCGGCACTGGTCGCGGCGCAGGTAACCGCGGGCGCTGCGGGCGATCGCCTCGCCGCCGCCCGCGCCGGCCCGGGTGGTGCGGGTCGGCAGGTGTGCCGTCCAGATCCAGAGCCGGTCCTCGCGCTGCCCAAGGACGAACCGCAGGGCGGCCCGTTCGGCCAGTAACTCACCTATTCCGGCCGCGAGTTCACGGTCGTCACGGTAGGCGCGGACGGCCGAGGCGAGCCGTCTGCCGTTCGCCGCGACCAGGGACCAGCCGACCCGGCCGTCCGCCCCGCGCACCGGTACCAGCCGGGGACCGCGCCCGGCCGCCAGCAGGCTCACGGCCCGCCCCCGAACCCGGCCCCGCCGCCACCGCCGCCACCTCGGAAACCACCGGGCCCGAGCAGGGCAGCGACCGGCCCGACACCCGGCACGGCGCCCGGCCCACCGCCTGGCCCACCGCCCGGCCCGACACCTGCCCCGCCGCTCGCCCCAACGCCCGATCGAACGGTCGGCTCCACCGCCGCCGCCGAGCCCGATGGGCCGCCCGGCACCACGCCCTCCGCCACGCCCTCCGCCACGTCCGACGCCACGCCCGGCACCACGCCCTCCGCCACGCCCGGCACCGCTCCCGGCCGCGCCGCCGCCTCGGACATCCGGGCCACCAGCGCCATGAAGCGCCGGAACGCGTTCTGGCAGGTCGCGTAACGCTCGTACGCCCGACTCGACTTGACCAGTGGATTGCCGCGCGGCCCGGGGACCACCCAGGTCCAGCCCAGGCCGTCGCGGACATGGGTGATCCGCGCCACCAGCGCCGGCCCCAGGGCGACCAGCTCCGCGAACGCCCGCTCGGCGTCGCCGGACGACTCGTGGACGGAGGAGGACACCGCCACCACCCGCCCGTTCATCGCCTTGAGCTGCCACTGGAACCGCCCGTTCGGCGCCCGCTCCGTGAACAGGCCCTCCCCGCGCACCGCCGCTACCCCCGGATTGTCCGCCGGTGCGCGCCCGTTCCCCGGCCGCGCCACCGAACACCCTGCCGACCCGCGCGAACCGCGAACCGGACGCACATCGTCACGCGGCGAACGCTATGTGTGCACGGAGGAAGCGCGGAAGTGGAATCCCCCTCCCGCTGCCGCTGTTCGCCGCGAAGTTCTCCCTTGTTAATGCGGGCCGCTTTCCCGGGGCGGGACGGCCGTCGATTCCACGGAGCCGGGAGTTCGCCCGGGCATTGCCGACGCTTTGCCCGGGGAGCCCTCGAACGCGCTGTGCATCGTGCACATTATGTGCATCATACATAGCGTGTGTACTATGCATATGAACGAAGCGGGACCCGGAACCACGGAAGGACGCAGGTCATGGAACGCCTCAAGGACAAGGTCGCGGTGATCACCGGAGCCGGCAGCGGCATCGGCCGGTCCGCTGCCGAGCTGATGGCCGCCCAGGGCGCCCTGGTGGTCGCCGCCGACTACGACGGCGCGGCCGCCGAGGAGACCGCCCGCCTGGTCGAGGCGGCGGGCCGGCACGCCCTGCCGCTCACCGTCGATGTCACCGACGAGCACTCTCTGGAGGAGCTGTTCGCCGCCGCCGTCCGCGAGTTCGGCACCCTCGACGTGCTGTGCAACCACGTCGGCGGCACCGACCCGCGCCGCGACCTCGACCTGCTGCGGATGGACTTCGAGGAGTTCGACCGCGCGGTCGCCCGCAACGTCCGCTCCACCCTGATCGGCTCCCGGCTCGCCCTGCCGCACCTGATCAAGGCCGGCGGCGGCTCCATCATCAACACCGCCTCGGTCGCCGCCCTGGTCGGCGACGTCACCCAGACCGCGTACGGCGCGGTCAAGGCCGCGGTGGTCAGCATCACCAAGTCCATCGCCGTCCAGTACGGCCCGCAGGGCGTGCGGTGCAACGCGATCGCCCCCGGCGCCGTCCTCACCCCCGCGCTGCGCGACAACCTCCCGCAGTCGGTGATCGACGCACTGCTGGCCGGCAACGCCCTCCCCTACCTCGGCGAGCCCGAGGACATCGCCCACACCATGGTGTTCCTCGCCTCCGACGAGTCCCGCTACCTCACCGGCCAACTCCTGGTCGTGGACGGCGGGATGACCATGCAGTCCTCCGCCGCCCCCGGACGCCGCGCCATGCTCCCGTCCTGACCCCGCGGCAGCGCGCCCACCGGGCGACGGCGGACGCCCCGGCCCGTCGCCCGGCCCGCACCTCTCCACGCACCTCCGCTCACCCCGATTGCCGCAAAGTTTTCGTTTCCGGTACGAATGTTGCGAGGATGCTACACGTCCCGGCGGGTGCGGGTCCGAGCCGCCGGGGCGCCCCATCCGCGCCCGTCGGGGCGCTACTATCCGAGCCATGAGCGCTGCAGAACTCGAACCCGACCCCGCACCGACCCTGTCGGAGATCGCCCGGGCGGCCGGCGTCTCGGCGCCGACAGTTTCGAAGGTGCTGAACGGCCGGGCCGACGTCGCGCCCGCGACCCGCGCCAAGGTCGAGGAGATCCTGCGCCGCACCGGCTACCAGCGCCGCCGCACCTCCGCGCCGCCGTCCCGACTGCTCGACCTGGTGTTCCACCAACTGGACAGCGCCTGGGCGATGGAGGTGATCCGGGGGGTGGAGAACGTCGCCCGGGACGAGGGCCTGAGCGTGGTGCTCTCCGAGTCGGCCGGGCGGCTCACCCCGGGGCAGACCTGGGTGGACGGGGTGCTGGCCCGCCGTCCGGCCGGCGTGGTGCTGGTGCTGTCCGAGCTGGACGCCGCCCAGCGCGACCAACTCACCAGCCGCGACATCCCGTTCGTGGTGCTGGACCCGGCCGGCGACCCGGCCGAGGGGGTGCCGGCCGTCGGCACCGGCAACTGGCAGGGCGGCCTGGCCGCCACCCGGCACCTGCTCGACCTGGGCCACCGCCGGATCGGGATGATCTCCGGCCCGTCCGGCATGATGTGCAGCCGTGCCCGGATCGACGGCTACCGCACCGCCCTGGGCACCGCCCGGCTGCCGGTCGACCCGGAGCTGATCCTGGAGGGCAACTTCCACCACGAGGCCGGGTACGCCGCCGCCCGCACCCTGCTCACCCGCCCGGACCGGCCCACCGCCATCTTCGCGGGCAACGATCTCCAGGCCCTGGGCGTGTACGAGGCCGCCCGCGAACTCGGCCTGCGGGTGCCGGAGGACCTCTCGGTGGTCGGCTTCGACGACCTGCCGCTGGCCCGCTGGGTCGGTCCGCCGCTCACCACCGTCCGCCAGCCGCTGGTCGAGATGGCCGAGACGGCGGCCCGGCTCGCCATCGGGCTCGGCCGGGGCGAGCAGCCCACCGCCACCCGGGTCGACCTGGCCACCAGCCTGGTCGTCCGGGCCAGCACCGCCCCGCCGCCGGCCGGGAACTGAACGACGCCCACCAACTCTCCTGCGCGGTCCGGACGTTCCGGGCCGCGCAGAGTGGTTGACGCCCCCGCCGGGCTCGCCTACCGTCGTCCGGGTCACACCGGAACATTCGACAAGTGTGCGAAACTTTCGAATCGATCGGAGGGAGCGCCGTGGCCGATCCCGGATTCGCCGCCGCCACCGGCCGCCCGCTGTCGACGGCGCCGTCCGGCACCCTCGCGCTGACCTTCGACGACGGTCCGCACCCCGACTCCACGCCCGAACTGCTCGACGCCCTGACCGCCGCCGGCCACCGCGCCACCTTCTTCCTGTGCGGCGCGCAGGCCGAGCGGCACCCCGAACTGGTCCGCGCCCTGGACCGGGCCGGCATGGCGATCGCCAACCACACCTGGTCGCACCCGGCCCTGCCGGACCTGCCGCTGACCGCCGTCCGGGACGAGATCCACCGCACCAACCGCGTCCTGGCGAAGCTCACCGGCCGCCCGCCGACCCTGTTCCGCCCGCCGTACGGCGCCACCTCCCCCGAGGTGCGGCGGGTCGCCGCCGACGCGGGCCTGACCGAGACGCTCTGGGACGTCGACCCCCGGGACTGGGACGGCACCGAGCCCGCCGAGATCGTCGCCGTCCTGGCCGCGGCCCGGCCCGGCGACACCGTCCTGCTGCACGACCACGGCAACCGCAACACCGTCACCGCGCTGCCCGCGGTCCTCGCCGCGCTCACCGGCCGCGGCCTGCGCTCGACCGCCCTCCCCCGGCACTGACCGCACGGCCCCGCACGCCCCTGCACGATCCGCCTCCCCTCCAGACCCCGGTGGCCGGACGCACCCGCCCAGCACCACGCGCCCGGCCACCGGCGGAACCACCCACCGCGGCAAACCACCCGCCGCAGGCGGCGAGCCGCCCGTCAGCGCCGTCTGCGGCGGCACACCGGCGTGCCGTCGACGGCCGCGGCGATCAGCGCGACGTCGTGCAGGACGTCCGGCGGGACGTCCCGGTCGGTCCAGTGGTGGAAGTAGGCCCGCACGTGCGCGGCGAGTTCCTCCGGTCTCGGCTCCCCGGCCGGGCGCAGCGCGATGACGGGCCGCCGGGTGCCGATCAGGTGGAGCTCCAAGGGCCGGGCGGCGGAGTCGTAGGCGGCCGTGATCTCGTCGGTGAAGTCGGGTTCGGTCAACTGCTGGAGTTCGGCGTCGTCCGCGCAGGACATCAGTTGGCCGTCGTCGTCGAGCAGCAGGCAGGGGAAGTCCACCGGGCTGAGGTGGGCAGGCTCCGGAGGGCGGCGGCGCGGGAATCCGGGGAGGCGGGGCGGGCGGAACGGACGGAACGGGCGGATCGGCACGCAGCGATCATGCCAGGCGGTTGATCCGCCCCTCCCCCGGCCGGGAGACGGCCCCGCCGCCAACCGGCGCCGGCACCGCCACACGCCACCACACGCCGCCGCACGCCGCGACGTACGGCCGCGTGAGCGGCGGCGGGGTCAGACGGCCTCGGGCAGCCAGAGTGCGGCCGGGTCGGAGTGCAGGCTGCGGACGGTGACCAGGGCCGCCCCCAGGACGGGGCCGCGACGGCCCAACGGCGAGGCGCGCAGGGCCTCTTCGGGCCAGGGGCGGACCCGGATCAGCTCGGTCAGCTCGGCGCGCATCGCGGGCAGCAGCCACTGCGCGAGGTCGGCGTAGCCGCCGCCGAGGACGAGCGTGGCGGGGTCGATCAGGTTGACCGCGGCGGCCAGTGCGGTGCCGAGCGCGGTGCCCGCGTGCCGCAGGGCGCGCCGGACGGCGGCGTCCCCCTCCTCCGCGCGGCGGGCCAACTCGGCGATCGGGTCCGGTTCCTGACCGTCCGTCAGGATCGTCGTCCCGCCCTGTTCGTCCAGTTCGTCGACCAGCCCGGCGGAGCGGAGCACGGCGGCCAGGCCCGCGTACGGTTCGAGGCAGCCGCGGGCGCCGCAGGAGCAGGAGCGGCCGTCGGGGCGGACGGTGAGGTGGCCGAGTTCGCCCGCGAAGCCCTGGACACCGCGGAACAGGCGCCCGTCCAGGACGAGCGCGCCGCCGATGCCCTCGCCGGCCGAGATGTGCACGAAGGTGCCGCTGCCGGTGCCCTGCCAGAGTTCGGCCAGCGCGCCGAGGTTGGCCTCGTTCTCGACGGCGGGGGCGGTGCCGGGGCCGGGCCACAGCTCGGTGACGTCGACCTGGTGCCAGCCCAGGTTGGGCGCGTGCTCGACCCGGCGGCCGGGGCTGCCCATCGGGACGCTGCCGGGGACGGCGAGCACCCGGCCGACCACCCGCAGGCCGAGCGCGACGGCCTCGTCCTCGGCCCGGGCGGCGAGTTCGGCGAGTTCGGCGAGCGTCTGCTCGGCGGGGCGGCCGGAGTTGGGGGCGGGGTGGTGCAGTTCGACCCGGACCTCGCCGCGCAGGTCGAGGACGCAGGCGCTGAGGTGCTCGACGCCGATCTCCAGGCCCAGCCCGGCCGGGCCGTTGCCGTTCAGGACCAGGGCCCGGCCGGGGCGGCCGACCCGGCCGCTGCGCTCGAGTTCGCCCTCCAGCAGCAGCCCGCCGCCGATCAGTTCGTCGACCAGGCTGGAGACGGCGGTGCGGGTCAGCCCGGTGCGGCCGGCCACGTCGGCCCGGGAGAGCGGGTGCGCGGCGGCGACGGTGCGCATCACCAGGGCGAGGTTCTGCCGCCGCATGTCCTGCTGCGAGGCGGGGCCGCGTCTGGTCGCCAGGTCGCCGTCGGACTGCTGCTGCCCGTCCTCTGCCACGTCTGCCCCGTCCCTCCGTGCCGTCGTCCACCTGACCGCATGACCCTATGACCCTACGACCCTAGGACCGCCCCACCCGCCCCACCCGCCCGAGCCGTACCGCACCGGGCCGGGCCGGAGCGGGCCGAACGCCGCACCGGGCCGCCGGTCCCGGCGGGGGGGCGGCCCGGTCCGGTGCGCCGTCAGTGCGTGCCGCTCCCCTGCAGGGCGGCCGTCCGCGAAATGGTAGTCGCGATCCGTTCGAGCGCGGCGTCGTCCCGGGCCAGGGCGGGCAGCACGGGGCCGTCGGCGGTGCCCCAGCGGCGGGCGACGGCGTCGGCGCGCTCGCCGGTGAGCAGCGCGGCGGCCTGGGCGGCGGCGCCGAGGGCGACCAGTTCGCGGGCGGCGGGCAGTTGGACGGGGCGGCCGGAGAGCCGGCGGACGGTGTCCTGCCAGGCCCGGCCCCGGGCGCCGCCGCCGATCAGCAGGATCGGCTGTTCGGGGTCGGCGGCGCCGGGGCCGTCGACGGCGAGGACGTCGTCGAGGGCGGCGAGCAGCGAGTACGCGGCGCCGTCGTAGGCGGCCTGGAGGAGTTGGCCGGGGGTGGTGTCGTGGCGCAGGCCGTGCAGCAGGCCGCTGGCGTGCGGGAGGGCGGGGGTGCGTTCGCCGTCGAGGTAGGGCAGCAGGACGGCGGTGCCCCCGGGTTCGACGTCCTGGCGGTCGCGGCCGAGCAGGGTGGCGACGCGGTCGACGGCAAGGGTGCAGTTGAGGGTGCAGGCGAGCGGGAGCCAGCCGTCGAGGGCGTCGGCGAAACCGGCGACGGTGCCGGTGGGGTCGGCGGGGCGGTTGCGGGCGACGGTGTAGACGGTGCCGGAGGTGCCGAGGCTGAGCACGGGGGTGCCGGCGGTGAGGCCGAGGCCGAGGGCGGCGGCCATGTTGTCGCCGGTGCCGGTGGCGATCGGGGTGCCGGGGCGCAGCGGCCCGCCGGGCAGGGCGTGTCCGGCGGCGGTGCCGGCGGGGGTGACGGCGGGGAGCAGGGCGGGGTCGAGTCCGATGTGGTCGAGGACGGCGGCGTGGTAGCCGTCGGGGGTCCACCAGCCGGTGCCGGAGGCGTCGCCGCGGTCGGTGGTGGCGGTGCCGGTGAGGCGTTCGGTGAGGTGGTCGTGCGGGAGCCGGACGGCGGCGGTGCGCTCGGCGTGCTCGGGTTCGGTGGCGCGCAGCCAGGCCCACTTGGCGGCGGTGAAGGAGGCGCCGGGGACGCTGCCGAGTTCGGCGGCCCACCAGTGGGCGCCGAACTTCCTCACCAGTTCGGCGGCCTGGGGTGCGGAGCGGACGTCGTTCCAGAGCAGGGCGGGGCGGACCGGGCGTCCGGCGGCGTCCAGGGTGACCAGGCCGTGCTGCTGGCCGCCGACGGCCAGGGCCCGGGCGCGGTCGGCCCAGCCGGTGGCGGCGACGGCGGCGGTGAGGGCGTCCCACCACTGGTCGGGGTCGCTCTCCTGGCCGTGCCGGGAGTCGACCCGGTGGGGGGCGCGGCCCTCGCCGAGGACCTCTCCGGTCTCGGCGTCGACGGCCAGTGCCTTGGTGGACTGGGTCGAGCTGTCGACGCCGATCACCACCTGCGGGTGCGCCATGGGCGTGCTCCTGTCTGCGGTCGTCCGGGCCCGGCGGGAAGCGTTCTCCGGCGGGGTGGGTGCGGTGGGTTCCGCGCGGGGGCTTCCCCTCGCGGGCCCGGCCATACTAATTTGTCTTTCGACCTTACGAATAGCCCCCCGTCCGGGTTACCGTCGGTGCCGGGCCCGATCCGCGTCGGGCCGCCGGTCGGTCCCTCGGTCGATCCACCCGGTCGATCACCAGCGCTTGGAGTACGCGATGAGCCAGCTCACCCCCACCCCCGACGACAAGTTCACCTTCGGTCTGTGGACGGTCGGCTGGCAGGGCCGCGACCCGTTCGGCGACGCCACCCGTCCGGCCCTGGACCCGGTCGAGGCGGTCGAGAAGCTGGCCGCCCTCGGCGCGTACGGCGTGACCTTCCACGACGACGACCTCGTCCCGTTCGGCTCCTCGGACGCCGAGCGCGAGGCCGTCGTCAAGCGCTTCCGGGCCGCCCTGGAGTCCACCGGCCTGCGGGTGCCGATGGCCACCACCAACCTGTTCACCCACCCGGTCTTCAAGGACGGCGCGTTCACCGCCAACGACCGGGACGTGCGCCGCTACGCGCTGCGCAAGACCATCCGCAACATCGACCTCGCGGTCGAGCTGGGCGCGAGCGTGTACGTGGCCTGGGGCGGCCGGGAGGGTGCCGAGCACGGCGCGTCCAAGGACGTCCGGGTGGCGCTGGACCGCCTGAAGGAGGCGTTCGACCTGCTCGGCGACTACGTCACGGAGCAGGGCTACGACCTGCGCTTCGCGATCGAGCCGAAGCCGAACGAGCCGCGCGGCGACATCCTGCTGCCGACCATCGGCCACGCGCTGGCCTTCATCGACCGTCTGGAGCGCCCGGAGCTGGTCGGCCTCAACCCGGAGGTCGGCCACGAGCAGATGGCGGGTCTGAACTTCCCGCACGGCATCGCCCAGGCGCTGTGGTCGGGCAAGCTGTTCCACATCGACCTGAACGGCCAGTCCGGCATCAAGTACGACCAGGACTTCCGGTTCGGCGCGGGCGACCTGCGGCAGGCGTTCTGGCTGGTCGACCTGCTGGAGTCCTCCGACTACCGGGGCCCGCGGCACTTCGACTTCAAGCCGCCGCGCACCGAGGACTTCGACGGCGTCTGGGAGTCCGCGGCCGGCAACATGCGCAACTACCTGCTGCTGAAGGAGCGCGCGCTGGCCTTCCGCGCCGACGCCGAGGTGCAGGACGCGCTGCGCGCCGCCCGCCTGGACGAGCTCGCCCGGCCGACCGCCGCCGACGGCCTGGCCGCGCTGCTGGCCGACCGCTCCGCGTTCGAGGAGTTCGACGTCACCGCGGCCGCCGAGCGCGGCATGGCCTTCGAGCGCCTCGACCAGCTGGCCATCGAGCACCTGCTCGGCGCCCGCTGACCCCGGCCCCCCCCCCCCCCCCCGCCGCCGACTCCGGCCCCTCGGTCCGCCGGCCGGCCCCCTCCCCCCGGGGCCGGCCGGCGTCCTTTTCCTCCCCGACTCCCTCCCACACCAGCTCTGCTGACGGTTCGTCGAACGAGTGCGACAGTGAGAGGCGACCGACCGGGCGGGAGGGAACCACGGGGCTGATCCACGCCCGGCGGATGCAGAAGCCCTCCGCGGAGATCGGCTTCGTCCGGCCCGACCCCCGGGCCCGACTGCCGGGCCGTCCTCCGCACCGACCCCCGCCCCGACCCCCCGCTACGGGAGCGCGCTACGGGAGCGCGCCCGGCCGGTACTCGTACAGCCAGTCCGTGGACCGGGTGTACATCCGGGTGAACACCAGCGGCATCACCGCGTTCCGGACCAGGGAGGCCAGCGGACCGGCCGTCTTGGCGTCCCGGTTGGCGGTCGCCGCACGGGCGAGCTTCCCGGCCCGGCCGGAGCGCTCCCGGTCGAAGGCGGCCAGCGCGGCGGGCAGGTCCGGCGCGGCGCGCAGGGCCAGGGCCAGGGCGACCGCGTCCTCCAGCGCCATGGACGCGCCCTGCCCCGCGCCCACCGGGTGCGCCGCGTCGCCGACCAGCACGCACCGGCCGTCCTGGCGGCGCGGCACCGGCGGCAGGACGTGGAACAGCGTCGCCGCGTCGATCCGCTCGGTCGCGCCGAGGATCCGCCGGGGCACCGGCTCGGTCGCGAACAGTTCGGCCAACTCCTCGGCGTCCAGCTTGACCTCGGCCGGTGCGACGGGGTCGGCGAGCTGCGCGGACCACCAGACGGTGCCGTCCGGCGCGGGCAGGTGCGCGAACGCGCCGCGCCGCCCGAAGGTCATGTTGAACGTCCGCCCCGGGCCCGCCTCCGGCACCGCGCGGGAGATGCCGGCGACCCCGTACAGCCCGGCGTAGGCGGGCCGCGGCCCGGCCGGGTCGAGCATCCGGCGGACGGTCGAGCGCAGCCCGTCGGCGCCGATCACCAGGTCGGCCCCGGCCACCGCCTCGTCCGCCGGCCCGGCCACCACCCCGTCCGTCGGCCCCTGCCCCGACCCCGGCTCCGGCTCGGCCAGCCGCTCGCCGACCACGATGCGCGCGCCGAGCCGCACCGCCTCCGCCCGCAGCGCCGCGACCAGGTCGGCCCGCATCAGTGTCACGCTGCGCAGCGGGTCGTCCGCCGTCCGGCCGCGCGGGACGTCGCCGAGCCGCTTGCCGCGCCCCGACCACATCCGCTGCCGGTCGACCTCGAAGCCCGCCGCCCGCACGGCGTCCAGGCAGCCCAGCGACTCCAGCGCCCGCAGCCCGTTGACGGCCAGGCTGAGGAACGCCCCGACCGGGCCGGCCGGGTCCGGGTACGCCTCGTACACCGTGACGTCCAGGCCGATCCGGCGCAGCGCGACGGCACTCGCCGCACCGGCCACGCCCCCGCCGATCACCACCGCTTCCATGGTCCCACCCCTTACTGAATTCAGGTTCAATGAATTCTTATTCACTGAACTGGCCGTCAGTATGATGTCCGCACGAGCGACAGGTCAAGGCCCGGCCGCGGCGGGGCGCGGCGGCCGGGCGAAGCGGCAGGACGGGACGAGGGAGGCCGGACGCGATGGGCGTACGCAAGGCGCAGGCGGCGGAGACCAGGGCGGCGCTGCTGGAGGCCGCCCGGCAGCAGTTCGTCGAACGCGGCTACCTCAACACGAAGATCACCGACATCACCGCGGCCGCCGGCCGGGCCACCGGCTCGTTCTACGCGCACTTCGCGGACAAGGACGAACTGCTGCGCGCCCTGCTCGACGACGTCCGGGCCCAGGCCAGGGACCAGGTCGTCGCCGAGGTCCACCCGCGCGACCACGACCTCAGCGACCGGGCCCAACTCCACGCCCACCTGGGCGCGTCCTGGCAGGCGATGCGCGACCACCTCCCGGTCACCATCGCCATGTTCGAGTCGCTCGTCGCCGCGGGCCCCCGCTCCGGCCGGGCCTGGCAGCGCCTCACCGCGGACACCGACGTCCTGCGCGACCACCTCGACTACCTCGCCGAACGGGGCCACCCGCTCCCCGGCGACCCGGCCCTGCTCGCCCCCGCGATGGGCGCCCTGCTCGGCATGCTCTCCTACGCCCTGCTCACCACCGAGCAGCCCGCGCACGGGGACGCCGAGGTGCTCGACACCCTCACCGACCTCCTGCTGCACGGCCTCGCCGGCCGGCCCCCGCGCGCCCCCGCTCCCCCTCTTACTCCTCCTTCCCCCTCTCCTCCTCCTTCTCCTCCTTCTTCTCCTGCTTCTCCCTGACCACCGCGGGGCCCACCGCGGGGCCCACCGCGGGCGCGGGGACGGCCTCGGCCAGCAGGTCGAGTTCGGCCTCCGTGTTGTAGTAGTGCGGCGAGGCGCGGACGACCGCGTCCAGGCCCCGGGCGTCGAGGTCCCAGCGGGCGTACTCGGCGAAGGAGACCGAGACGTTGATCCCCCGGTCCCGCAGGGCGCGGGCGACGTCCCGGCTGTCGCGCCCCTCGACGGTGAAGGTGACGATGGCGCACTGCCGGGCGCCCCGGTCGTGGACCCGCACCCCGGGCAGCGCCCGCAGCCGGGCGCGCAGGGCCGCGCCCAGCCGGGCCGTCCGCTCCTCGATCGCCTCCAGGCCGATGCCGAGCGCGTAGTCGACGGCGGCGCCCAGGCCGATCCGGGCCGCGTAGCTCGCCTCCCAGCTCTCGAACCGGCGGGCGTCGGACCGCACCAGGTAGTCGTCCGCCGAGGTCCAGGTCGCCGCGTGCAGGTCGATGAACGGGGGGTCCAACTGCTCGCGGATCCGCGGCGAGCAGTACAGGAAGCCGGTGCCGCGCGGACCGCGCAGGAACTTGCGGCCGGGCGCGGTGAGCAGGTCGCAGCCGATCCGGCCGACGTCCAGCGGCAGTTGGCCGACCGACTGGCAGGCGTCCAGCAGGTAGACGGCGCCGGCCGCCCGGGCCACCGCGCCGATCTCGGCGGCCGGGTTGACCAGCCCGCCCTGGGTCGGCACGTGGGTGACCGCGATCAGCCTGACCCGCTCGTCGACCATCGCCCGCAGCGCCCCGACGTCCAACTGCCCGTCCGCGTCGTCGGGGACGGTCTCCACCCGCACCCCGTGCCGGCGGGCCGTCTGCAGGAAGGCCAGCGCGTTGCTCGCGTACTCGGCCCGCGAGGTCAGGATCCGGTCGCCCGCCGCCCAGGGCAGCGCGTAGAACGCCATGTCCCAGGCCCTGGTGGCGCTCTCCACCAGCGCGATGTCCTCCCGTCCGGCCCCCACCAGCCGGGCCAGCGAGTCGTACACCCCCTCGATCCGCCCCGCCGCCTCCTGTGCCGCCTCGTACCCCCCGGTCCCCTCCTCCCGCCGCAGGTGCGCCACCACCGCCTCCACCACCACCCGCGGCTGCAACGCCGCCCCCGCGTTGTTCAGGTGCACCACCCGCCCGACCCCCGCCGTCTCCCGCCGCACCCGCTCCACGTCGATCCCCGCCACCATCGCCCGACTCCTCCCACCACACCACCACCACGGTCGGGAACGCCCTACCCCTGCACCCCGGCGCCACACTCCCCTCCACCCGCACTCCGGCGTTCTCGGTGGACGTACGGCAGATGTCCCCCCGGGGTGACGGCTCGACCGCTACGTTCGGAACCTCGAAGCCGTCCGGACCCGACCGCGGCCCCGACGGCCGGGAGCGACCAGGAGGGAAACCGCCCATGGGCAGGACCGAGTACTACTACGACCCGGACGCACCCAAGGCCAACACCCTGATCCCGGCCAGCAACCTGCTCGTCGTGGACGACACCGGTGCCGTCCTGCTGCAGCGCCGCCGCGACACCGGCCAGTGGGCACTGCCCGGCGGGGCCCAGGACATCGGCGAGACCGCCGCCCAGTGCGCCGTGCGCGAGTGCCTGGAGGAGACCGGCATCGTCGCCGAGATCACCGGCTTCCTCGGCGTCTACACCGACCCGCACCACATCGTCGCCTACACCGACGGCGAGATCCGCCAGCAGTACGAGAACACCTACCTCGGCCGTCCCGTCGGCGGCGAACCCACCGTCAACGACGAGGCCGACGGCGTCCGCTTCGTCCGGCCCGCCGACCTCGACCGGTACGACATCCACCCCAGCATGCGCCGCCAGATCGGCGACTACCTCGCCGGCACCTACCCCCACCTGGGCTGATCCGCCGCCCGCCGCTCCCCTCGCCCGGGCTTCGGGGGCCGTCGGCGGGCGCGGTTCAGCGGGGGCCGTCGGCGGGTGCGGTTCAGCGGGGGCCGGTGGCGAGGGCGGGCAGGACGTCGGTGCGGAGGAGGTCGAGGAAGCGGGCCGGGTGGCGGTAGGCGGCGAAGTGGCCGGCGTCCTCGATCAGGGTGAAGCGTTTGACGGGGGCCTGGACCCGGTCGAAGAAGGCGCGGGCCCGGGCGGGGGTGTTGACCAGGTCGTGGGCGCCCTGGACGAGGAAGAAGGGGACCTCGAAGCGGGTGCCGTCCGCGTGGTCGTCGAAGGCGGCGGTGTCGGGGAGGACGGCGGCGGAGACCAGGAAGCTCCGGAAGAAGGTGGCGAGTTCGGGCAGGGAGTGCAGCGGGGAGTACCAGAGCGACTTCGTCACCACGGACTTCATCGCGGCGAAGGTGTGCGGGTCGGTGGCGGCGGCGAAGCGGTTGAAGTGGGCGAACTGCTCGGCGCTCCAGGCGCGCGGGTCGGGGCCCATCTCCCGTACGGCGGCGGCCTCCTTCTTCTTGCCGGCGCGTTCGAGGCGCTCCAGTGCGGCGCCGTGGTCGGAGGTGTCGCGTCCGCCGTCGAAGATCTTCTGGTCGGTGCCGACGTAGGCGGAGACCAGGTCGGGGCGGCTGCGGGCGATGCGCAGGCCGAGGGCGCTGCCGAAGGAGCAGCCCAGCAGGACGACCCGGTGGACGCCGAGGCGGGCGCGGACGTGCTCGACCACCTCGACGGCGTCCCGCAGCAGCCGGTCGAAGGTCAGCTCGCCCTGGCCGTGGGCGCCGGAGCGGCGCAGCGTCTTGCCGGTGCCGCGCATGTCCCAGCGGACCAGGGTGACGTGGCGCTCCCAGTCGCGGGAGAGGTTCGCGAGGACGGAGTTGGACGAGCCGGGGCCGCCGTGCAGCTCCAGCACGACCGGGTTGGCACGGTCCTCGCCCCGGACGGAGATCCACTGGTCGAGGCCGCCGATCGGGGTGAAGTAGCTCTCGTCGACGCCCCGTTCGGTGTCGATGCGCAGGGCGCGGGCGCGGCCGGACCGGACGGCGGCGCGGTGGACGAGGAGTCCGGCGACCGGGGTCGCGGCGGCGGTGGCGGTGAGGGCGGCGGCGATGAGCACGCGGGTCTCCAGGGGCGCGAATCCGATAACTGCGTATGTCATACACAGCTGATTACTGTGTAAGTTATACGCAGTTGTTGGACGGCTGGCAACACCGCCGTCGAACGGTCGCCGCCACCCGGCACCCGGCCACCCGCCGCCCGGACGACCGCCGACGGCACTGACGGAGACCGACAGAGACCGACGGAGAGGAGACCGGGCGCGTGCCGGCGAACAAGGAGAGCCAGCGGGACCCGAACGTCAGCCTGGCGCTGCTGTGGGGCGAAGCCGACGACCGGCCCCGGCGCGGGCCCAAGCCGAAGTTCACGCCCGCCGAGGTGGCCCGGCACGGCGTCGCGGTCGCCGACGCCGAGGGGCTGGAGGCGCTCTCGATGCAGCGGGTCGCCGAGGCGCTCGGGGTCACCACGATGGCGCTGTACCGCTACGTCCCCGGCAAGCCCGACCTGGTCGACCTGATGGTCGACACCGTGCTCGGCGACCCGCCCGACCTCGACCTCGTCCCGGGCGGCTGGCGGCCGCGCCTGGCGGCCTGGGCCCGCGCCTGCTGGGACGTCTACCGCGCCCACCCCTGGATCCTGACCGCGACCGGCCTGCGCCGACACGCCATGGGACCGCGCCAAGTCGCCTGGCTGGACGGCGCGCTGGCCGCCCTCGAACCCACCGGGCTCGACGCCCGGCAGCGGCACGACGCCGCGATCCTGGTGCTGAGCCTGGTGCGCAGCCTCACCCAGGAGTCCCTGGACCGCACCGAGGAGGGCGACCGGGAGTGGGACCGGCTCACCGCCGACCAACTGGCCCGGCACGCCGACCGCTTCCCCGCACTCACCCGCGCCGCCGCAGCCGGAGCCTTCGCCCCCGCCCCCGCCGACCCGCTCGCCTTCGGCCTGACCTGCGTGCTGGACGGCCTCCAGGGCCTGGTCGAACGCACCGCCGGGCCCGGCGAGGGCTGAGCGGAGGCAACGGACCCGAGGCGAACGGGGGCTGAACGGGGACGGCGGGCCCGGGGCGAACGGGGGGCTGAACGGAGGCGGCGGGCCCGGGGCGAACGGGGGGCTGAACGGGGGCAACGGGCCCGGGGCGAACGGACATCCCGGCTCTGAACGAACCGACCCGAACGGACCGGCCTGGACGTGTCCCCCGACTCCTCGCGCCCGGCGGGTGGTGCTAGCCTCACTGCACCGCCCGCCGCGCCGCGCCCGCTCGTCCGCGCGCACCCGCCCGGCCGGTCGTTCCCCGCTGCCGACGCCCCGGTCCGCTGTCCTGCCGACCGCCGGGCCGGTACGCATACCGCACCACACCACAACGCGCGCACCGCGCACCGGCCGATGCCCTCCCGGACGGCCGAACGCCCTTGCCCCGCACGGAGGTCGGCCCCGTCATGTGTCCCACCCTGTTCACGATCGACCACCCCGGCCCCGGCCGGATCAGCACCATGGCCCGGCCGCGCGGCGGCGACTGGCTGGCGGAGGAACTGGCCGCGCTGGCCGCGCTCGGGGTGAGCGAACTGGTCAGCGCGCTCACCCCGGCGGAGTGCGCCGAACTCGGGCTGGACGCGGAGGCATCCCTCGCCCGAGCCGCCGGACTGCGCTTCACCGCCGTACCGATCCCGGACCGCACCGTCCCCACCGTCGCCGAAGTCCTGCCACTGCTGGACGAGTTGGCGCAACGGCTGGCCGCCGGCGGGCACCTGGTGGTGCACTGCCGGGCCGGGATCGGCCGCTCCTCGCTGCTGGCGGCGGGGGTGCTGGTCCGCTCCGGCGCGGACCCGGACGACGCGTGGGAACGCATCGCCCGGGCCCGCGGTCTGGCGGTGCCGGACACCGCCGCGCAGCGGGCCTGGACCGACCAGGTGCCCCGCCGCGCTGCCGGTGACGGGACACCGGTGATGAGGCATCGGTGAGGGCACACCGATGACAACTCACCGATGAGAAGGCATCGGTGACGCCCCATCGATGACAAAGCATCGGTGACGGGACACCGATGGCAGATCATCCGTGCCAGGACATCAACGTCAAGACATCGATGATGACGCACCAATGACGAGACACGGGTGACAGCTCATCGATGCACCGACACCGACAACGGGGCACCAACAACGCGGTACCAACAACGCGACATCGATGCCGGAGCATCAGTGACGGAACACCGGTGACGCGACACCGGTGACGCGACACCGGTGATGAAGCATCGGTGACGGAACACCGGTGATGAAGCATCGGTGACGGAACACCGGTGACAGGACATCAGTGATGGAACAGCCGCAGCCCGGTGTGCACCAGCGTGATGCCGTGCTCGGCACAGGCCGCCTCGACCTCGGCGGACCGCACCGAACCGCCCGGCTCGGCGATCGCGGTGACGCCGTGGCGGCGGGCGTGGTCGACGTTGTCGCGGAACGGCAGGTAACCGTCGGAGACGAACGCGACACCGTCCAGCCGGGCCGCCCAGTGGGTCCGCTCCTCGGGGCCGAGTTCGTCGGGGACGTCGCCGCCGCCGTGCAGGGCGGCGGCGAAGCGGGTGCGCTCGTCGGGGGTGAGGTCGCCTTCCAGGTAGCGGATCTGCCAGTTGATCCGGTCCTGGCGGCGGATCCCGGGACGGAAGTCGAGGGCCCGGACGGCGGGGTGGCGGCGCAGCCACCAGGTGTCCGTCTTGGCGCCGGCCAGCCGGGTGCAGTCGACCCGGGACTGCTGGCCCGCGCCGATGCCGAGGGCGGCGCCGTCGCGCAGGTAGCAGACCGAGTTGGACTGGGTGCGGCGCAGCACGGCGAGCCCGAGCAGCAGGTCGTCCGCGGCGGCGGGGGTGAGCGTGCCGACCCGGACGTCGGTGAGCAGGGCGGCGGTGAGCGGGGTGGTGTCGACGTCCTGGACCAGGCGCAGGCCGTGCACCTCGCGGGTCTCGACGGCGGGCGGGGTGTGGCGGGGGTCGGCCTCCAGGACGAGGTAGCGGCCGTTCTTCTTCCGGGCCAGGACGTCGAGCACGCCGGGCGCGTAGCCGGGGGCGACGATGCCGTCGGAGACCACCCGGGCGAGCAGGTCGGCGAGTTCGAGGTCGACCTCGTGCGAGACCGCGACGAAGTCGCCGTAGGAGGACTTCGGGTCGGCGTCGCGGGCCCGCAGGTAGGCGGAGGTGAGTGGGCCGACGGCGGCCGGGTCGAGGGCGTGGAGTTCGGCGGTGGCCGGGTCGACCGGTCCGGCGAGGGCGGCGCCGGCCGGGGAGACGTGCTTGAAGGACGCGGCGGCGGGGCGCCCGAGCAGGGCGGCGGCCTCGCTGACGAGTTGCCAGGCGTTCAGCGCGTCCAGCAGGTTGACGTACGAGGGCTGCCCCTGGAGCAGGCGCAGCGGCAGGTCCGTGCCGGGCAGCGGCTCGATCCGGGCGCGGGTGTTCTGCGGGTTGATTCCGTACCGAAGGTCCATGGTGACGGCCCCTCCGTGAAGTCGGTGTGTCGGCTTCGGAGGACACCCAGGCGGACGGTGCCGGTCCCGTGCTGTGCTGTGCCGCTCCCCGGTGGTGCTCCACCTCTCGCCAGTCGCGACGGCGCCGATGCTAGCAGCGCCCGGCCGCACCGGAACACGCCCCGCCGTCCGCCGGCCCACCCCGAACGCACCCCGCCGCCCCGAGCCCGCCCCCGGACGTGCCCGGCGTTCGGGTGGGTTCGGCCGTGTCGCGGGTGCGGGGCGAAGGCGGGTGGCGGGGCCGTGGCTACCGTCGGATTCCGGTCACCGCGCACGGGTGACACCGCGCCCCCGGGAGGGTCGATGTCCTCGTCCGACAGCACGTCCGCACCGGAGCCGTCCGCACCGGAGCCGTCCGGGCCGGGTACGGCGCAGCGCCGCGGCCTGCTGTGGCGGCTGGGCGCGTGGTGCGCCGGGCACCCGGTGGTGGTGATCGTCTGCTGGCTGGTGGTGCTGGTGGGGGTGCAGGTCGCGGACCACGCCGTGGGCGGCGCGTACTCGGACGACTTCTCCGTGCCCGGCTCGCAGGCGCAGGACGGTGCGGACGTGCTGGCCGCGCACGAGCCCGCGTTCGGCGGGACGAGCGCGCAGGTGGTGCTGCACGACGGGCAGTCGCTGACGCAGTTCCAGTCGCAGGTCGACCAGGCGGTGACGTCGTTGCAGCACCTCCCGCACGTGCTGTCGGCGCAGGACCCGCTGCCACCGCCGGGCCAGGCCCCGCAGCCGGGCGGGCCGGTGTCCGCGGACGGGCGGACGGCGTACATCACGATGCGTTTCGACAGCACTCCGGCGACGTTCGGCGACGGCTACCTGGACCAGGTGGACGCGGCGGTGCAGCCGCTGCGGCAGGCGGGCGTGCAGGTCGAGTACGGCGGTCCGCTGGGCGAGTTGGCGCGGCCGGCGCCGAGCGACCGGGTGAGCGAGCTGATCGGCTTCGGGGTCGCGATCGTGGTGCTGCTGCTCGGTTTCGGCAGCGTGATCGCGGCGGGACTGCCGCTGGTGAGCGCGCTGCTGGCGGTGGTGGTGGGCCTCGGGCTGCTGGGCCTGCTGGCGGCGCTGACGACGTTCGCGACGGTCGCGCCGACGCTGGCGACGATGATCGGGCTGGGCGTCGGCATCGACTACGCGCTGTTCCTGCTGACCCGGCACCGGCAGAACCTGATGGACGGTTCGGCCCCGCGGACGGCGGCCGGGCACGCGGTGGCGACCAGCGGCCGGGCGGTGCTGATCTCCGGCACCACGGTGGTGATCGCGCTGGCGGGCCTGTCGGTGTCGGGCATCTCGTTCATGGCGAAGCTGGGCCTGGCGGCGGGCGTCACGGTGGTGACGGCGGTGTGCGGCGCGCTGACGCTGCTGCCGGCCCTGATGGGCGTGATCGGCCGCCGGATGGACCGCTTCACCGTCCGCACGCCCGTCGCCGAGGGCGGCGAAGCCCCCGAAAACGCCGATGCCGCCGAGGGCGCCGAGGCGACCGGCATGTGGCACCGGTACGCGCGGCGGGTCGAGCACCACCCGTGGCGGTACCTGTCGGTGGGCCTGGTGACGGTGCTGGTGCTGGCGGTGCCGCTGCTGTCGATCCAGCTGGGGCACATCGGGGACGGCGCGGACCCGACCTCGTTCACCGACCGGCGGGCGTTCGACCTGATGTCGGAGGCGTTCGGCCCGGGTTCCAACGGCCCGCTGACGGTGGTGGTCGACCAGACCTCGGTGCCCGCGTCCGACCGTCCGGCGCTGGCCTCCGCCGTCCAGCAGTCGCTGACCGGCGTGCCGAACACGGCGAGCACCGCGCCGCTGCAGACCAGTTCGGACGGCGACGTGCTGTTCACTACCGTCACGCCCGCGCAGGCCCCGCAGGACCGGAAGACCACCGACCTGGTCGGCCACCTCTCGGACACGGTGCTGCCGGGCGCGGTGGCGGGCACCTCCGCCACCGCGTACGTGACGGGCACGACCGCCGCCCAGGTCGACTTCCTGGACCTGGTGGCCAGCCGGCTGCTGCTGATCATCGCGGTGGTGGTCGCGCTGGCGTTCCTGATCATCCTGCTGGTGTTCCGGGCGCCGCTGGTCGCGTTGAAGGCGGCCGTGCTCAACCTGGTGTCGATCGCCGCCTCATACGGGGTGCTGGTCGCGGTGTTCCAGTGGGGCTGGGGCGGGCCGGCGCTCGGCGTGTCGGGGAAGGTGCCGATCGAGAGCTACGTCCCGATGATGATGTTCGCGATCGTCTTCGGCCTGAGCATGGACTACGAGGTGTTCCTGCTCTCCCGCGTCCACGAGCGCTGGCGGCTGACCGGCGACAGCCGCGGCGCGGTCGCGCACGCGCTGGAGACCACCGCCCGGGTGATCGGCTGCGCGGCCCTGATCATGGTGAGCGTGTTCGCGGCGTTCATCGTCAGCGACAACGTGGTGATCAAGATGATGGGACTGGGCCTGGCCGTCAGCGTCCTGATCGACGCCACCGTGGTCCGGCTGCTGATGGTGCCCGCCGCGATGACCCTGCTCGGCCCGGCCGCCTGGTGGACCCCGCGCTGGATGGACCGGCTGCTGCCCGACATCGACGCCGAGGGCCTCCGGAGCGGCTGACCCGGGCGACGCCCCACCGCCGCGCCCCGGCACCGTCCCAACGCCGCGTCCCGGTGGCGTCCCGGGCGGCGCCCCCGACCGGCGGAGTTCGGCCGGGTGAAGCTGCCGGACGGGACGGTCCGGGAGGCCGGGTACCACCTGGTGGTGTGGAACCGCGGGCCCGCGCCCGCGACCGCCGTGCAGCTCGAACTCGCCTCCGCGGACGGGGAGTCGGTGCAGCTCGCCGACCTCGGGGCGGACGTCCGCCCGGGCCTAGGCCGACGCGGTGGCCGCCGCCATCATCTGCCGCAGGTAGGTGACGTCCCGCTCGAAGCTGAACTCGCGCAGGACGGTGGACCAGCGGCCGTCCGCCGTCCGGCGCCAGACGAAGGTGTAGCGGGCCGGGACGCCCTGCTCGCAGCGGTACATGACGACGGTGCCCTGGTCGCCGTGCCGGGTGGTGGCGAGGAAACGGACGTCGTCGGTGCTGCGGCCGACCGTCCGGCCCTGGGCGGCCAGGCCCCGGAAGCGCGCCATGAAGTGCGCCTTGGTCAGCCGCACCACCTGGCCGGTCTCGTCGATCCGGAGGTTCTCGAACTCGTCGTCGTAGAACTCCTCCAGCGCGGCCAGGTCCATCGCCAGCCCGGCGGCCAGGTACTCGCGCATCCGCTCGATCAGCGTCTCGTCCAGGGCCTCGCCCGGGATCCCGTCCGACGGGCCGCCCGTCGTCCCGCCGGTCGTCCGGTGCAGTTCGGTGTTCGACGTGGCGTTCATGGTTCGTGCCCCTCGTGTCGGCGTGTTCCGGCTTCGGGAACCACCATTCCGGTACGCACCGTCAGACCGCTGTCACCGCGCCGTCGTCCCGCCGTCAGTCACCCCTGGAACGCCTGACCGACCGCTGACCGACCGCTGTCGGCATCCTGCCGGTGTGCTAACGGTGCGCCGCCCCCCACCCTACCGACATCCCGTCAGTGCGCTGACGATCCGCCAATCCGCTTGCCCGACAGCACATTTCGTGCCTCCTCTCGAAGGCGCGTACGGTCCCGTCCATGGAGAAATGGACCTATGCGACGGCCGGGGAACTCACGGTGGCCCTGCGGGCCGGGGACGTCACCTCGGTGGAGCTGACCGAGGGCGCGATCGCCCGGATCGAGCAGGAGGACGGAGCGGTCAACGCGGTCTGCGCGCCGGACTTCGAGCGGGCCAGGGCGGCCGCGCGGGAGGCCGACCGGGCGCTGGCGGACGGGGAGGAGCGGCCGCTGCTGGGCATCCCGCTGACGGTCAAGGAGTCGTACGACGTCGCCGGGCTGCCCACCACCTGGGGCATGCCGCAGTTCCGGGACCACGTTCCGGCCGAGGACGCACTACAGGTGGCCCGGGTCCGGGCGGCCGGTGCGGTGGTGCTCGGCAAGACCAACGTGCCGCTGGGGCTGCGGGACATCCAGACCTACAACGAGATCCACGGCACCACCAACAACCCGTGGGACCACGAGCGCACCAGCGGCGGGTCCTCCGGCGGGTCGGCGGCCGCGCTGGCCGCCGGGTACGGCCCGCTGTCGCTGGGCACCGACATCGCCGGCTCGCTGCGCACCCCCGCCCACTTCTGCGGCGTGTACGCGCACAAGCCGACCATGCACCTGCTGCCCACCCGCGGCATGGTGCCGCCGAACGCCCCCGCGCTGCCCGCCGACATCGACCTCGCCGTGGTCGGCCCGATGGCCCGCTCGGCCGGCGACCTGGCGCTGCTGCTCGACGTGATGACCGGCCCCGACCCGCTGACCCTCGGCCTGGCCCACACCACCGTGCTGCCGCCCGCCCGGCACGACCGGCTGGAAGGCTTCCGGGTGCTGGTGCTGGACGAGCACCCGCTGATCCCGACCGGCGCCGACGTCCGCGCGGGCGTCGCCCGGGTCGCCGACGCGCTCGCCGACGGCGGTGCCCGGGTCGAGCGCCACAGCCCGCTGCTGCCCGACCTCGCCGACGCCGCCCAGGTCTACCCGCTGCTGATGTTCTCCGCCCTCGCCGCCAACTTCCCCCCGGCGCAGTACGAGCAAGTGCGGCAGCTCGCCGAGCAGTTGAGCGAGGACGACCACAGCCTGGGGGCCGCCCGGCTGCGCGGCATGACGCTCAGCCACCGCGGCTGGCTGGCCGCCGACCACCGCCGCGAACTGCACCGGCGCAGCTGGCGGGAGTTCTTCGCCGAGTTCGACGCCGTCGTCGCCCCGATCACCCCCACCGCCGCCTTCCCGCACCAGCAGGACCCCGACCTGCTGAACCGCCGGATGACCGTCGAGGGCACCACCTTCCACTACTTCGACCAGCTGGTCTGGGCCGGTCTGGCCACCATGCCGGGCCTGCCCGCCACCGCCGTCCCCACCGGCCTGTCTGCCGAGGGCCTCCCGGTCGGCGTCCAGCTGATCGGCCCGATGTACGAGGACCGCACCCCGCTGCGCCTGGCCGAGCTGCTGGAGGAGCGGCTCGGCGGCTTCCGCGTCCCGACCGCGCTGAACCACTGAACCGCTGAAGAGCTGAGCCGTTGAACCGTTGAACCGCTTCGTTTCAACGGCTCGGCGGCTCAGCGGCTCAGCGGGCGGCCTGGTAAGCGCGTCCGGCGGCGGTGGCGTTGGTGCCGTCGGTGAACAGGCCGCTGCTGGGCTTGGCCGGGTCCGCGCCGAGGCCGAACCAGGCGTAGCGCTGGAGGTAGGGCAGTGCGTCGAGGGCCTTGGTGGAGGCGGTGACGAAGGCGGCCTGCTGGTCGGCGGTGGGGAAGCGGGTGCCCTGGGAGAAGTCGATCAGGGCGTACTCGGTGAGCCAGATCGGCTTGTGGTAGCGCTGGTGCACCGCCTCCAGGTAGGAGGTCAGCTGCTGGACGGCCTGCGGGGTGCGGAAGTCGCCGCCGTACCAGTGCAGGGTGATGAAGTCGACCCGGTAGCCCTTGGCGGCGGCGCCGGACATGAAGCGGTCCAGCCAGCCGCCGGGCGTGTCGGCCCCGTACGCCACCGCCGGGCTGCCCAGCGTCTGCCCGGCCTGCATCAGCTTCGGCCACAGCTCCAGTGCCTGGTCGACCGTCATGTTCGACTGGGCGGCCATGTCGGGCTCGTTGAACCCGAGCAGGTAGGGGCCGTTGGCGCGGGCCTGGGCAAGGGCGGTGTCGGTGACGGAGGCCGCGCCCCAGATCATCGGGACGAAGGACGCCGACGCGGGCGTGGTGATGCCGGGGTGCTGGGGCGCCCAGGTGTAGTACCAGCCGGCTCCGGAGGCGGCCAGCGCCTGGTTGACCCCGTCGAAGGACCACACGCCGACGCCCTTGCGCGCGGACGTGGCGATCCCGGCCGGCGGCGCGGCGGCGGTCCCGGCGGTGGGCTTGGGCGAGGTGGCGGCGGCGGACGGCGCGGGAGGGGCCGGGACGGACGCCGACGTCGAGGCCGAGGCCGAGGGAGCGGCCGAGTCCGACGGGGAGGGCGAGGGCTCGTCGGGGAGCGCCGGGGCCGCCGCGTCGGCGGTGGTGGGCAGCGCGGCGGCGCTCGCGGACGGCGCGGCGACGGCCACCGGGGCGTCGTGCTGTCCGGGCGTCAGTTCGGCCCCGACCAGGACGGCGACCGCCGCCAGGGCCACCGCCGCACCGCCGAGCACCGGCGTGGGGAGGCCGGGGCGCCCCCGCCGGTGACCGGCCCGCCGCCGCCCCGGGCGCCCGCCGGACGCGGACGGGGTGCCCGCCGGGCCCGAACCGCCCGGCCCCGACGGCCCCGACGGCCCCGATCCCGAACCGTCCGGCCCCCGAACGTCAGCCCCCGGAGCGTCCGACGCCGGAGCGTCCGGCCCCGGGGCGTCCGCGGTCAGTGCGCCGAGGATCCGGGACGGGTCGAGGTTCGGCGGGACGGCCAGCAACGGCAGGCCGTACAGCAGCCGTTCGGCGGGGAGCAGCCCCTGCTGGGCTCCGGCGCAGCGTTCGCAGTCGCGCACGTGCCGGGCCAGGCGCTTGCGCCACAGCGGGGCGGGGACGCCGTCCCAGCCGGCCGCGGTCGCGTCCAGTCCGGGGCAGCGCGGGTCGGCGGCCAGCGCGCGGACCAGCAGGCGGGAGAGTTCGAGCTGCTTCTTCATCCGGCCGATCCGGACGGCGGCGTGGCCGGAGCTGAGGCCGAGCGCGGAGACCAGGTCGGCCTGTTCGAGTTCGCCGGTCTCCTTGAGCCACCACAGGGCGAGCAGTTCGCGGTCGTCGGGGTCGAGCCAGCGGGTGGCCTCGGCGATCTCGCGGCGCTGTTCGGTGAGGCCCAGGCGCAGGATGGTCAGCCCGGCGAAGTCGAGGGCGGGGTCGGGTATCGCCTCGGCGTCCTCCAGCCGGGCGGAGCGGTCGAGGGCGACGGCCCGGTCCTGCTGGCGGTTGCGCACCTGCCGGACGGCGATGGCCACCAGCCAGGACCGGAAGGCGGTGGGGTCCCGCAGGTCGGACAGCCCTCGGACCATGCGCAACAGCGTCTCCTGTACGACGTCGTCGGTGTCGGCGTGGCCGTTCAGCGCCCGGCCGACGATGTTGTAGACCAACGGGAGGCTCTGGGCCACCAGTTCCTCCAGGGCCCGCCGGTCGCCGGCGCGCGCCGCCGTCACCGTTCCGGCGTCGGGTCCACTGCGTCTGGTGTGCGGCATGGGTGCGTTCCTCCACGTGGGTGCGTGCGGCGGCGTTCTCCGTCCACGGAGACCGTCCGCGGGTGCGGCCGCCAACAGAAATTTCCGGCCCGCGGCAAGATTTCTGTTATCGGGCGCGCCCCGGCGAGGTCCCCGATACGTGCGCACGCAGCACGCACGACCAGGGGAGCGGGAGGAGGCACAGCATGGCACGGGGACGCCGCCGTCCCGGTACGGGGTCGGCCTCCGGCCGCCGCGCCCGCACCCCCGCCTGAACCCGGCGGACGGGTGGCCCCCACCACCCGTCCGTCTCCGACCCTGCCGGCCCGGGCTCCACCCCGGCGCCCCCACCCGGGCCGGCAGGGTACCCGTCGGGCACCGCGCCCTTCCCCCCTGCACGGGGCGCGGTGCCCGACCCTTTTCCCGGTTTCCTCCCCCGCCCCTCCTCGCGCCCGGCACCCAACACCCGACGCCCGGCACCCGGCGGCGGGCGGCTGAAACGGCAGCGGCCACCGCCCCCCGGCCCGGGGACGGTGGCCGCCTGTGTGTCAGGACCTGCCGGGACTACCTGCCGTTACGGGTAGGAGACCAGGTTGGAGGGGACGGTCCCGGTGCCGGAGGTGCCGGCGCCGGTGTTGTTGACCACGTGCAGGAACTGGCCGTTGCCGCCGAGGGAGTTGACCAGGACGTCGTGCAGCTTGACGCCCGCGGTGTCCGGGACCTCGAAGCCGTGGTCCATCACGATGGTCGGGTCGACGTTGAAGTAGCAGTAGCTGCCCAGGCCCCAGCCCTCGTGGGTGGTGACGCTGTTCTCGACCTTGTAGGCGGCGTAGCCCTTGGTGTTGCCGTTCTGGATCGCGGCCTGGTTGGGGGCGTCGTAGGCCTTCTCGTTCTGGAAGAAGATCGTCTTGCCGCCGTTGCCCTTCCACCACACGTCGTACTTGTTGAAGTGCTCGACGAACAGGCCGGTGGCCAGGACGTCGTTGCCGTTGACGACGAAGCCGTAGTCGGAGCGGTTGCTCTCCCAGCCGACGCCCGCGCCGTGGTCGGCGCGCCAGATCCAGGTGTGGTCGACGATGGTGTTGTTGCTGTTGATCACCATGCCGTTGGTGGCCTTGCCGGCGGTGACGCCGCCGACCCGGACGAAGACGTCCTGGATGACGATCGGGTCGGCCGCGTGGCCCGCGCCCGGGGTGTCGTTGCCGACCTGGAGCAGGGCCTGGGAGTTGGTGGTGCCCGCGTCCAGCAGCAGGCCGGAGACCTTGACGCCGTCGACGTCGGCGACCTTGATCGCGGTCACGCCGTTGTCCGGGATGACGGTGGCGAGGCCGAGGCCGAGCACCACGGTGTCCGGGCGGGTGATGTTGATGGACTGGTCGACGTGGTAGACGCCGGGGGTGAAGAGCAGGTTGAGGCCCTGCGCCAGCGCCTGGTTGATGTTGGCGGCGGTGGCGCCGTCCTTCACCACGTAGAACTGGTTGAGCGGCAGCGAGGTGCCCTGCGGGGTGCCGTTGCCCCAGGAGACGCCGCGGGCGTTGGTGCGCTTGGCGGGCACGAACACCTTGTAGGCGTTGCCGTCCAGGTACAGGAACGGCTTCTCCTGCGAGACGGGCGTGGTGTCGAGCGTGGTGTACGGCGGGTTCGGGAAGCCCTGGGCGGGGGCGCCCTGGACGCCGGAGAAGGTCTGGTTCCACACGCCGTTGGAGAACCCGCCGATGGAGCTGTCGCGGGTGTACCACTGCTGCTGCGAGTAGTTGCCGACCTGGCCGTCGATCTTCGAGTCGGCGATGTAGCCGCCCGAGGCCCAGCCGTAGCTGGCGGGGGCGAGGTTGAGGCCGCCCTCGACGTGCATCCGGCGGAACGGCGCGGCCTGCGAGACGGCCCAGCGGTCGGTGCCGCTGACCGGCTTGAGGTGCAGGTTCTCGGCGGAGCGCCAGAAGTTCTGGGTGGCGTTGCCGTTGAACCAGCCCGCGTCGACGGTGACGTCACCGTTGAAGGTGGTGTCGTCCGGGTTCAGGCCGAGGCCCGCGATCGAGGTGTAGAAGCCGATCTGGGCGTTGATGTTGTTGTACGTGCCCGGCTTGAACAGCAGCGCGTAGCGGTCGGTGCCGAACTGGTTCGACTCCTGCTTCTTGAAGACCTCGTCGACCTTGGCCTGGATGTTCGGCGTGGACGGGTCGAAGACCAGCACGTTCGGGCCGAGGTCGCCGCCGCCCTGCACCGGCGGGGTGGTGGAGCCGCCGGTGCCGGTGTGGATGCCCATCTCCCAGAGGGAGTAGCCGTAGCCGGTGCCGCGCTGGGTGCCGTACATCCGGACGTAGCGGCCGGAGCCGGAGACGTTGAGCGCCTCGGTGCCGCCCGCGCCGGTGGTGGTGGAGTAGATCGTCGCCCAGGTGGTGCCGTCGTTGGACGTCTGGATCTGGTACGCCTTGCCGTAGGCGGTCTCCCACTTGAGGTCGACCTTGCACAGCTGCTGCACGGAGCCGAGGTCGACCTGGAGCCACTGCGGGTCGGCAGCGGCCGAGGCCCAGCGGGTGCCGGTGTTGCCGTCGACGGCGGAGGACGCCGGGGTGCCGCCGTTCTCGGTGGAGGACGCGGTGGCGGTCTTGCCCTGCGCGGCGTTGTCGGTGGAGCAGCCGGAGGTCGGCGGGGTGGTGGTGCCGCCCGAGGGCGTCCCGGTGGGGGTGCCGCCCAGGGTGCCGTAGACCTGGAACTCCCAGAGGGAGTAGCCGTAGCCGGTGGCGCGGGTGATGCCGTTCATCCGGACGTAGCGGCCGGAGCCGTTGACGTTCAGGACCTCGGTGCCGCCGGTGCCGGTGGTGGTGGAGTAGATCGTCGTCCAGGTGGTGCCGTCGTTGGACGTCTGGATCTGGTACGCCTTGCCGTAGGCGGTCTCCCAGCTCAGCTGGACCTTGCTGATGCTGGAGACGGAGCCCAGGTCGACCTGCAGCCACTGCTGGTCGGAGGCCGCCGAGGACCAGCGGGTGCCGAGGTCGCCGTCGACGGCGGCGGTGGCCGGGGTGCCACCGTTCTCGGTCGACGAGGCGGTGACCGTCTTGCCCTGGGAGATCAGCGAGTCCGCGGCCTGCGCGGTGCCCGGGATCGTCATGACAGCACCCGCGACCAGGGCCGCGGCGGCGAGTACGGCAGGCGTCCGGCGCATGGGGGCACCGGAAGGGGGAGGGGCGAGCCGCATGGCTCCTCCTGCTGTGAGCGGTGGGTGGGGTGGGAAAACAGCGGAGAGCGCTCTCCGGGCGGAGTGTCGGGGCAGGAACCACCGGGCGTCAAGGCGTACGTGGGGACGACTTGAAACCTCGGCTTCACCTGGGTGAAACGCCGCCGCATCAGGTTAGTTCATGGCGAGAGAAAAGTAGAGACCCTGACGACGACATCTCAATTTCGTTGGACCATGGCGGGAGAGCGCTCTCCCAGGAGCGCGGTCGACCGGGATGCGCGGGCGCCCGGCGCCCACCTCCGGGCCGGACGGAGCCTGCGACGGAACGGCGGCTTCCGGCCTCCGGGCCCGGGGCCGATACGGTAGGGCCCGCCGTTGCGGCGCGCCAGCATCCACACCGACCCGGCTGACGACCCGCCACGCGCCTCCACCCGGAGCACCCGCGAACCGGCCCGCCGTCCGATCGCCGTCCGATCGCCGCTCGGCCGGCCCGGCGCCCGACCGCCCTCCCCGACCCTGTTTCAACTCCCTTGGCGTGCAACCCGATCGGCCCGTCCCGGCGGGCTCCCGGCGGGCCCTCGGCGCGTCCGGGCACCCCGGGGCGACCGCCCGGACGTGGGAAATGTCACCCTCTTGGGGAGGTCTTTACCTTTGATTGACCCTTACGCTCCGGGCCCCACCTCTGAAAAAGTGGTACGAGCCAACCACGCCGTCCGCCGCGCCCGAAGGGATCCCTCCCGTGCCCGTACCACGCATGCAATCGACCCCGCTGCCCGGCATCGGCGTGCAGTACGACCTGACCACCCGGGAGCGCCAGCACGTCTCGGTGATCGCCCACCGGGACGGCACCCGCACCCTGAACACCTACCGCCGCGAGGACCCGGACGCCTGCGCGCACTCGCTGCACCTGACGGAGAGTGAGTCGGCCGCGCTGGTCGACGCCCTGACCCCGTCGCACCACAGCCCGAACGTGCTGCACACCTCCGGCCTCGGCCTGGTCGCCGAGCGGATCGAGCTGTCCGGCGGCTCGTACTGGAACGGGCGCGCCCTGGGCGACACCCGGATGCGCACCGACACCGGCGTGTCCATCGTCGCCGTGCTGCGCCGCACCGGCGCCGTCCCCTCCCCCACCCCGGACTTCCGGCTGGCCGGCGGGGACACCCTCATCCTGATCGGCACCCGCGAGGGCGTGGACGCCGCCGCCGTGATCCTCGGCCGGGAGTGACGTCCGCCCCGCGCCACGGCGCGGGGCTCCCGGCCGCCCCCGTGACGCGGGGCCTGCGTCCCGTTCCGAGCGGGCTCCGGCAGGTCCCTCGTCGGACGGGTCGTGCCCGGCGCCGGATCACCCGACACCCCCTTCAGCACCCCCCAGTACACCCGCACGTCCGTACGGCCCGGCCCACCGGGCGGCCCGACGGACCCGGACGGAAGGAGCAGCGGAGATGCACGCGTCCACCCCGCCGAGCGCCACCGACCACGACCCGCGCCGCAGCCGCCGAAAACCGCTCGGCCGCCTCGCCGCCACCAGCCAGCAACCCACTCCTCCTCGCCACAAGGGCCGGAGCATCCCGAGAGAACGAAGGTGAACGCTTGCACACCGCCACCGTCTTCATCGAACTGGGCGCGATCATCCTCACCCTGGGGCTGCTCGGCCGAATAGGCTCCCGCTACGGCCTCTCGCCCATCCCGCTCTACCTGCTCGGCGGCCTGGCGTTCGGCCAGGGCGGCCTGCTGCCGCTCAGCGCCAGCGAGGAGTTCGTCGCCACCGGCGCCGAGATCGGCGTGATCCTGCTGCTGCTGATGCTCGGACTCGAGTACACCGCCGCCGACCTGGTCACCAACCTCAAGAGCCAGTACCCGGCCGGGATCGTCGACTTCGTCTTCAACGCGCTGCCCGGTGCGGCGATGGCGCTGCTGCTCGGCTGGGGCCCGGTCGCCGCCGTGGTGCTGGCCGGCGTCACCTGGATCTCCTCGTCCGGCGTGATCGCCAAGGTCCTCGGCGACTTGGGCCGGCTCGGCAACCGGGAGACCCCGGTGATCCTGAGCATCCTGGTGCTGGAAGACCTGGCGATGGCCGTCTACCTGCCGATCCTGACCGCCCTGCTGGCCGGGGCCGGGCTGCTGGTCGGCAGCATCACGCTCGCCGTCGCCCTGGCCACCGCGGGCGTCGTGCTCTTCGTGGCGCTCCGGTACGGGCGGCTGATCTCGCGCTTCGTCTCCCACGACGACCCGGAGAAGCTGCTGCTGGTGGTGCTCGGCCTGACCCTGCTGGTCGCGGGCATCGCCCAGAAGCTCCAGGTCTCGGCGGCCGTCGGCGCGTTCCTGGTCGGCATCGCGCTGTCCGGCGAGGCCGCGGAGGGCGCGCACACCCTGCTCAGCCCGCTGCGCGACCTGTTCGCCGCCGTCTTCTTCGTCTTCTTCGGCCTGAACACCAACCCCGCCAGCATCCCGCCGGTGCTGCTGCCCGCCCTGGCCCTGGCGATCGTCACCGCGCTCACCAAGATCGCCACCGGCTACTGGGCCGCCCGCCGGGCCGGCATCGCCGCCAAGGGCCGCTGGCGGGCCGGTGGCGCGCTGGTCGCCCGCGGCGAGTTCTCCATCGTCATCGCCGGTCTGGCCGTGACCGCGGGCATCGAGCCCTCCCTCGGCCCGCTCGCCACCGCGTACGTCCTGCTGCTCGTCATCATCGGCCCGCTGGCCGCCCGTTGGACCGAGCCGATCGCCGCCCGCCTCGTCCGCCGCGACGGCGCCGCACCGGCCGAACCGCAGCCCCTCCCCGAAGAACCCGGCGTCCACGTCTGACCGCCCGGCCCCTCCCCCGCCCTCGACCGACACCCCTCCGACCGCCCCTCCCCCGATCGCCCCTCCCCCGACCGCCCGTCGGCCTCACGCCGGCGGGCGGTCCGGCATGATGCGGGCCGGGGGCGGCGCAGGTCCGCACCGCGCACGGCCGGAGGGGTCGACGTGAGGAAACTGCAGGACGCCGTCACCGCGCTGCTGCCCGCCGTGGTGACGGCGCGGATCGAGCCGGAGAGCTGCCCGGCCTGGCTGCGGCGGCCGGGCCGGACCGAATGCGCGGGCCGGTGGGAAACGGTCTCGGCGATCTACCGCGCGCTGACCGGCCTGGTGCTGCCGGAACTGGCCCCGGAACGGGAGTGGCGGCGCCTGGACGTCGTGCTGACCCACCCGGACGGGCGGGGGCAGATCCTGGAGGTCGACGAGAAGCAGCACTTCACCGCCGCCCGCGCTGTGACCCTGGAACGCTACCCGGCGACCGCCGTGCTCGGATTCGACTCCGCCCACTGGCTGGCCCGGTCGCGGGCGCTGACCGGACGCGAGCCGGGCGGCGGGTACGCCAGGCCACGGCCGCCGCTGTTCCCGGGCGACGGCGGCCGGCACCGCCAACGCGCCTTCCGGGACGCGCTGGCGGACCTGCTGCCGGCCGAGCACGGCTGGCTGCCGACGATCCGGGTCAGCGACGCGGAGGCCGTCGCCGTCCTCGCCGCCCCGGACCCCGCGACGGCGCTCGGCGGCCTGCTCGGCACGCGCGGCCTGCCGAGCCACGGCCTCCGGGCGGATCCCGCCGAACGCTGAACCCGCCCGCGCTGCCCTCCCCCCGGCGTCTCCAGCCGTCTCCGGCCGTCTCCAGCCGTCGCGGGAGGATCGGCGGGGCCGCGCCCTTGAGCGGCCCGGCCTGATCACCCCCCCCCATCTGATCCCCCCGGTCTGCGCGCCCCGGCCGTTGTTCCGTCGGGGCGCCCGGCTCACTGCGCCAGGGCCGTCCGGAGGAACGCCAGGATCTCCGCCCGGGCGGCTGCGGCCTGCGGCTCGACTCCCGGCAGGGCGAGGAACCCGTGCCGTGCGCCCGGGTACTCGGTGAGGCGGACGGGCGTCCCGGCCGCGTGCAGGCGCTCGGCGTAGCGGCGGCCGTGGTCGGCGACCGCGTCCAGCGTGGGCACCAGCACCAGGGCCGGGGCGAGGGCGCCGAGGTCGTCCGCGTGCAGCGGGGACAGGGCGCGGGCGTCGGCGCCCGGCGGGACGGCCAGCTGCCGGACGTACCGGAGTTGGGGCAGCGTCAGGGCCGGGCCCGCCGCGTGCTCGGCGACCGACGGGTGGTCGAACATCGCCGCGGTCAGGTCCGTCACGGGGTTGACCAGCACCTGCGCCCGCAGCCGCGGTCCGGCCGCCCGGGCCCGCAGCGCGGTCAGCGCGCTGACCAGTGCGCCGCAGCTCTCGCCGAAAACGGCCGTGCGCGCCGGGTCGACGCCCCACCGTTCGGCGTGCCGCAGCAGGTGGACGAGCGCGTCCCAGCCGTCCTCGGCGGCGTCCGCGAACGGGGTGCCGGGGGCGAGCAGGCGGTGCTCCACCGAGACGACCAGGGCGGGCAGTTCGGCCGCGAGGTGGCTGTTGGCCCAGTCGCACTGCACCGCCGTCCCGACGAAGCCGCCGCCGTGCACGTGCACCACCAGCGGCAGGCCCGCCGGGGCGGCTCCGCCCGCCGTCGGCCGGTACACCCGGACCGGGAGGTCCCGGCCGGGCAGCGCGAGCTGCTGCCAGTCGACCGCGACCCGCGCGTCCGGCTCCCCGAGCACCGCCCGCGCGGCGGCGGAGGAGCGGAAGCGGTTCTCCGCCGCCTGGTAGGCGCGCAACTCCCCTGCCGTGACGGTCTCGTAGTCCGGTTCCGCCGGCCGGAGCACCGCCCGCTCCCCGCTCACGCCGCTCACGCCGTTCCCGCTCATGCCGCTCCCCCCTCCGCCCGACCCCGGCCGGGCGCCTCGTCCGGGGCCGGACCGCCCCGCCGTCCCTCATTATGCACGCACCGCGTGCATCAACAAGTGCAACGGCGATCGCAGGACGTGGAAAGGGTTCTGACGACACCTCGGGAAACGTCCGGACGACGCGCCGCCCCCGCCCGGGGCCTGCCCGGCAGGATCGGCCGGGCAGGCCCTAGGGTGAACCGGACGAGAGGGGCGAGGACATGACTGGCCGCAGGCGATGGTCGACCGAAGAGATCCTGGACGGCGCGGCGGAGCTGCTGCGCACGGGCGACGCCGAGTCGTTCAGCGTGCGCAGGCTCGCCGCGGCGCTCGGCACCGACTCCTCCAGCCTCTACCGGCACTTCCGCAACAAGACCGAGCTGCTGCGCGCCGTCGCCGACCGGATCCTGCTCGCCGCCATGGACGGTCACCGCCCCGAGGGCGACTGGCGGCAGCGCGTCACCGCCCTGGCCCTGCGCCTGCGCGAGGCCTTCGGCGAACAGCCCCAACTCGCCGCCGTGTGGGGGCGCTACGCCTCCGGGGGCACCGGCTCGCGCCTCGTCATGGAGGAGCTGCTGCAGGCGCTGCGCGCCGCCGGCCTGCCCGACGCCGAGGTGCCGCTCCGCTACCACCGCACCGTGGTGCTGATCGCCTCGCTGATCTCCGCCGAGGCCGGCCTCGGCAGCATCACCTCCGAGGAGTACGCGCAGGCCACCGAGCAGTTCCGGGTCGCCGTCCTGGGCGCCGACCCCGAACGCTTCCCCACCCTCGCCCACTTCGCCCGCGACGTCCGCCCCCTCGGCGCCGACCGCCGCGCCGCCTTCGAGGACCTGCTCGCCGCCCACCTGGACCGGATCGAGTCCCGAATCCCCTGATCCGGTAGGGCGGTTGCCCCGGCCGGGCCCCGGGCCCGGCCGCTCTCACCCGGCGGCGGGCGGCACCGTTCCGGTCGGCTCCTTGGGAACGCTCACGTACGGGCGCAGGTGGCCGGAGACGGCGGCGGCCAGAACGCCGAGGAAGCTGACGAGGAACCCGAGCGCGAGGCTGCCCGCCAGCAGCCGGATGCCGAAGGTGTCCAGGCGGATGCGTCCGTCGGCGACCAGGCGGTAGTGGACCCCCATCGTGGCCGCGCAGATGGCGGCGCTCGTCGCGATCCCGGGAACGGCCGCGAACCAGGGCCCGGCCCGGAGCACGAGCAGCCCGAGGACGATGACGGCGAGCCCGGGCACCACGGAGAGCAACGACACGATCCGCGAGTCGACGTCCAGGTCCAGCGCCTTCGCCCCGGCCCAGGTACCGGCGGCACCCGCGCCGAAGTACACCAGCAGCACCACCAGCGTGCGCCACACCGTCCCCTGGACGCTCCGGGGCTCGGGAACGGGCGCCGTCGGCACCGGTCCGACAGAATGATCGGCGTTCGTCACGGCCCAGAGTATGCCGCAGCACCAGCGGCTCCCGGGGGCGGAATTCCGTACCGCACGGCCGTTGACCGCCAACGGCCCCGGCCGCCCTCCCGGCCACCCGCGCCGAGCTCCGGGCGGGTCGTACCCCGGGGCGGGTCGCGGCGAACGGTGCTGGCATCGTGAGGGTCATGGGAGCAGCGGGAACGACACCGGAGCCGATGCCTGAGCCGACACCGGAGCCGACGCCGGAAGCCCGGGCGGGGCGCGGGCTCACGGCGCTGGGCGAGGTGGCCTGCCGCTACCGGGCGGGCGAAGTCAGCCCGGCGGACCTGCCGATGATCGCGGCGGAGGCGCTCGCGGCCGGGCTGGACACCCCGACGCTGTGCGATCTGGCCGGTTGGCCGCGCGGCGCGGACGCCCACGACATCCGCACCGCGTTCGAGCAGGCGCTCGCCGAGGCCGGGGTCGGCCTGCCCGACCCGCTCCTGGCGCAGCGCCACGGGCTGCGCCGGCTGGCGGCGCGGCTCCTCGGCGGGGAGGCCACCCTCGCCGAGCTGGGGGCGGACGACTGGTGGGAGACCGAGGTCGAAACCGCCGAGGAGCGGTCGTTCGTGCAGCTGCTCCCGCAGTGCTCGTGCTGCCTGGAGTACGCCTTCGCCCTCGCCCCGCGCCGGTGGGAGGCCGAACTGCGAACCGCCGCACGCGCCTTGGTCGCCTCCGCACCGGTCGGCCCCGGCTGCTGACCGGTACGCGGGCCGAGCGGCGACCCGGGCAGGACCGAGCAGGACCGGGACGGCGGCCGGGCGGGACGACGACGGGCCGGTCGGTCGGCGGCCGCGCCGACGCTGCGCGCCCGCGCGGGGAGCGGCGGGATCGCGGGCCCGGGCTCGGCGTCCGGTCGGTCGGTCGGTCGTCCAAGGCGACCACGCCCGGGTGCGGGTCGTTCAGGAAGCCCGCGACGATCGGCCCGAGGTCGTCGGAGGGCAGGTACGCGCCGCCGAAGGGCAGGTGGTCGGCGGGGGCCGAGGCGGTCGAGCAGCGGAGGTGTCCGGCCCGCTCGTCGTGCCGGACGCAGAAGGTCGCCACGCCGTCGAAGCCCCTCGCGCGCACGCGGTGCCGGACGGTTTCGGCGGTCCGCTCGAAGGCGGCGGTCACCTCGGCCACGGACCGGGGCCGCCGGTCCTCGACGTCCGTGGTCAGCCACCAGGTGCTGGTCTCCCGCTCCACCGGCGGGTCGTCGGGGGCGAACACCAGCGGCTCGTCCGCCAGTTCGGCGATCCGGGTCAGCCGCACGTCGTCAGTGTGCGGGCGGGCCCGGTCGGCGGGGTGTGGCGACGGCGACGGCGACCCGGCCGGTGCGCAGGGAGGAGCGGCTGCGGGTGGGGGTGTCGAGGGCGCGGGCGAGGGTGAGCAGGTCGTGGTCGGAGGTGACGTGCAGGCCGTGGTCGGCGAGCAGGGCGGCCATCCGCCCGGGGGTCCACAGCGAGCGCCAGGGTTCGCCGGCGGTGACGGAGTTGCCGAGCAGGCGGGTGAGCAGCCGCCCGGCGGCCGCTTTCGCCGAGGGGGACTGGTAGTTGAGGACGAGCGTGCTGCCGGGGGCGGTGCGGGCGGCGAGCGCGGCCAGGGTGACGGCGACCTGAGCGCGGGTGAGGTAGGGGATCACGCCCTCCCACAGCCAGGTGGTGGGGGCGGCGGGGTCGTGTCCGGCGGCGTCCAGGGCGGCGGAGAGGTCGTCGACGGCGAAGTCGACCGCGGTGAAGTGGACGGCGCGGGCGGTGGGTCGGGCCTCGGCGGCGGCGAGGCGGGCGCGCTTGTCCTGCTGGGAGGCGGGGTGGTCGACCTCCCACACGTCGGTGCGGGCGAGTTCGGCCAGCCGCCAGGCGCGGGTGTCCAGTCCGGCGCCGAGGATGACGAGTTGGCGGCCCACCCCGGCGTCCACCCCCGCCTCCGTTCCGGCGTCCGCCCCGGTGGCAGGCCCGGCGTCCGCCCCGGTGGCAGGCCCGACGCCCGTCCCGGTGGCAGGCCCGACGCCCGTCCCGGTGGCCGACCCGACACCCGTGCCGGAGGCCGACCCGGCACCCGTGCCGGAGGCCGACCCGACGTCCGCCCCGGCGACAAGCCCGGCGCCCGGCCCGGTCCGCAGTGCCTCGTCGATGGCGACCGTGCGCGGGACGGCGATCTCGGCGCAGGCCCGGACGCTCTCGTAGCCGGTGCGGGCCTGCCAGCCCTCGGGCGGGGTGCCCGCGCGGACCAGGTCGACCACCGTCCGCTCCTCGGGGCGCAGCAGGCGTATCGCGACCGGGTCGGCGAACCGTCCGACCGCGGCCCGCCCGTCGGCGGCCGCCCGGCCCTGGCAGACCAGGACCGCCGTCCGGCTCGCCGTGCGCCCGTTCTCGTCCATGCGCCCCATTGAACACCCCCGCCCGGCCGGCACCCGCACCGGCAGCGGGCACCGACCGGGCGGGGGCGGGGCGGGTCAGCCGTCGGAGTAGCTGAGGTCGCCGACCGACCAGGCGCTGATGTCGGCGATGGCGATCCGGTACATGCCGCCGGTGTGCGGCAGCCCGAAGTCGCCCTGCAGGATGCGGGCCCGGTGGAGGTGGAGGTGGGTGGGCGGCTCCGGCGCACCGTCGGGGGGTGGGGTGGCGAAGAGGGCGGCGAAGGGTTTGAGGTGGTCGGAAGTCTGGAGGACATCCGCCACCCGCTCCCACCACAGGGCCACCGGGGCGAGCCTGCCGGTGATCACCGCACCGGGAACCACCACTGTCACGGACATCTGGTTGCTGTGCTCGGACTCCACCATCGCGGCGATGTCGACGAGCAGCCCGTCAGGGTTCGACATGCTCCGAGCCTAGGCCACTCCCCCGCCCGCGCACCGCGATTCCGCCAGCCCGGCCCGCCACGCACTCGCCGGAAGCCCACCGGAAGCCCACCCGGAGACCGTCCGGAGAGCACCCAAGGGCCGTCCGGAGCCCACCCGGAGAACCGCCCGGGAGCACCCCGGCCCGGGTCGCCCCGCCGTCCCCGGCCCCGCCCGAGCGCGGCCCGCCGACTTCGCGGACGCGGCCCGCCGCCCCTCTGGACAGCCCGTTTTCCGGCCGTCCGGAAGCGCCCGAATGGGAGAGCGCTCTCCCGCTTGACATGAATTCTCCCAGGTCATCACACTGCTGGGGCGAGAGAGCGCTCTCAGCGCTCCCCCTCTCTCTCGCTGCGCGCACGCACATCCCCCCACCCCCTGCACGCGCACCCGAGGAGCCGACAGATGCTCGCGCCACGCATGCACCGAACGCACCGCACCTCGCACCTCCCCCGCACCGCCCCCGCCCGCTGGGGCGCACCGCTGTGCGCCCTCCTGACCGTCACCGCCCTGCTGGCGGGCCTGCTGCTCGTGCTGGCCCCGGCACCGTCCGCCCGCGCGGCGGGCGCCCTGCTCTCCCAGGGGCGGCCGGCCACCGCCTCGTCCGCCGAGAACGCCGCGACCGGCGCGTCCGCCGCCGTCGACGGCGACACCGGCACCCGCTGGTCCAGCGCCTTCGCCGACCCGCAGTGGATCCAGGTCGACCTCGGCTCCAGCCAGGCCCTGGGCCAGGTCGTGCTGCGCTGGGAGGCCGCCTACGCGAAGGCGTACCAGATCCAGACGTCCAACGACGGCAGCACCTGGACGAGCGTCTACTCGACCACCACCGGCACCGGCGGCACCGAGACGCTGAACGTCTCCGGCACCGGCCGCTACGTCCGGATGTACGGCACCCAGCGCGCCACCGCGTACGGCTACTCGCTCTGGGAGTTCCAGGTGTACGGCACGTCCGCGCCGAGCACCTGCGGGACGCAGAACGCCGCCCAGGGCCGGGCCGCCACCGCGTCCTCCGCCGAGAACGCCGCGACCGGCGCGTCCGCCGCCGTCGACGGCAACCCGGGCACCCGCTGGTCCAGCGCCTTCGCCGACCCGCAGTGGATCCAGGTCGACCTGGGCTCGGTGCAGACCCTCTGCCGGGTGCAGCTCCAGTGGGAGACGGCCGCCGCGAAGGCGTACCAGCTCCAGACCTCGACCGACGGCGCCACCTGGACGAGCGTCTACTCCACCACCAACGCCGCCGGCGGCACCGAGACGCTCAACGTCACCGGCACCGGCCGCTACGTCCGGATGTACGGCACCCAGCGCGCCACCGCGTACGGCTACTCGCTCTGGGAGTTCCAGGTCTTCACCACCGGGGGCGGCTCCGGCCCGTCCTCGCCCAGCCCGTCCCCGTCGCCGAGTTCGACCCCGCCCGCGGACGCGTTCTGGGGCGACACCAGCACCATCCCGGCCGCGAAGAACGTGCTGACGGTGAAGGTGCTCAACCGCACCAACGGCGCCTACCCGGACAGCCAGGTGTACTGGAGCTTCAACGGGCAGGTCCACTCGATCGCCGAGCAGCCCTACCTCGACATGCCCGCCAACTCCTCCGGCCGGATGTACTTCTACCTCGGCTCGCCGACCAGCAAGTACGCCGACTTCATCGAGTTCACCGTCGGGCCGGACGTGTTCAACGGCAACACCACCCGGGTCGACGCCTGGGCGCTGCCGCTGGCGATGCGGCTGCACTCCGCCGACGGCTACGACGTGCAGGTCGGCGACGCGCAGTCGGTGTTCAACGAGAGCCGCACCCAGCTGTTCCAGGACTTCGCGAACGCCGTGCCGCAGGAGTTCAAGGTGCTGGCGCAGACCGAGGCCCCGTACCGGATCATCGCGCCGGGCAGCGACCCGAGCTTCCGCACCGGCGGCGTGAACGCCGACTACTTCACGGCGTACGCGAGTTCGGTCGGCGTCCACGAGAGCACCTCGAACATCTTCGGCTGCGCGGGCACCATGGCCGGCGACCCGGGCATGTGCTCGGCGCTCAACCGGCACGTCGCCACGCTGCCGCAGAGCCAGTGGTCCGACCCGGGCAAGTACTACGCGGCGGGCCCGGCCAACTACTACGCCAAGTTCTGGCACGACCGCGCGATCGACGGCCTGGCGTACGGCTTCCCGTACGACGACTACGCCGGCCAGTCCTCGTACGTCTCGCACGCGAACCCGCAGTGGCTCGAAGTGGCCGTCGGCTACTGAGCCCGGTGCACCCCCACCCGACACCGCACGCACCGTCCGCGAGGAGAACCGTGAACGCACGTTCGGCACGCCCGCCGGGGCCCGCCCCGGCGCCCCGACGCACCGTCAGAACACCCCGCAGGCCCGGCAGGCCCGGCAGGCCCGGCCGGCCCGGAGCGGTCGGAACGCTCTGGACGGCGGCGCTCGCCGCCCTGGCCCTGCTCACCTCCCTGCTGGTGGCGGGCGCGCCCGCCGCGCAGGCCGCCCCGGCGCTGCTCTCGCAGGGCCGGCCCGCCACCGCCTCCTCGGTGGAGAACGCCGGGACGCCCGCCTCCGCCGCCGTCGACGGCGACGGCGACGGCGGCACCCGCTGGTCCAGCGCCGCCGCCGACCCGCAGTGGATCCAGGTCGACCTCGGCGCGGCCGCCACGATCAGCCAGGTCGTGCTGCGCTGGGAGACCGCCGCCGCCAAGGCGTACCAGCTCCAGACCTCGAACGACGGCGCGACCTGGACGAGCGTCTACTCGACCACCACCGGCACCGGCGGCACCGAGACGCTCAACGTCTCCGGCACCGGCCGCTACGTCCGGATGTACGGCACCGCCCGCACCACCCAGTACGGCTACTCGCTCTGGGAGTTCCAGGTGTACGGCACCGCCGGGACCGGCGGGGGCGGCGCCGCCTGCGGCACCCGGAACGCCGCGCTGGACCGGCCGGTCACCGCGTCCTCCGAGCAGAACGCCGCCTTCCCGGCCGCGGCCGCGGTCGACGGCGACGGCGGCACCCGCTGGTCCAGCGCCGCCGCCGACCCGCAGTGGCTGCGGGTCGACCTGGGCGCCGTGCTGCCGGTGTGCCGGGTCTCGCTGGCCTGGGAGGCCGCGTACGCGACCGCGTTCCAGGTGCAGGTCTCCAGCGACGGCACCACCTGGACGAGCGTCTACTCCACCACCAACGCCGTCGGCGGCACCCAGGCCCTGGACGTCACCGGCACCGGCCGCTACGTGCGGGTGTACGGCACCGCCCGGGGCACCGCGTACGGCTACTCGCTCTGGGAGTTCCAGGTCTTCACCGGCGGGGGCGGCAGCACCCCGTCCCCCTCGCCCACCCCGTCCCCCTCGCCGAGCGGTTCGGGCACCGGCTGCGGCACCGCCAACGCGGCGCTCGGGCACCCGGCCACCGCCTCCTCCACCGAGGACGGCAACCCGGCGTACGACGCCTTCTACGCCACCGACGGCAGCACCCTGACCCGCTGGTCCAGCGCCGTCGGCGACCCGCAGTGGATCTCGGTGGACCTGGGCGGCAGCCTGCCGGTCTGCCAGGTGGTGCTGCGCTGGGAGAACGCCTACGCCACCGGGTTCCGGATCGAACTGTCCGACGACAACGCCAAGTGGACGAGTGCCTACTCCACCACCACCGGCACCGGCGGCACCCAGACCGTGAACGCCACCGGCACCGGCCGCTACCTGCGGGTGTACACCACCGCCCGGGCCACCGGGTACGGCGTCTCGCTGTGGGAGCTGGCGGTGCGCACCGTCGGCGACCGGAGCGTCACCATCCCGCCGCCCGCGCCCAAGCCCGCGCCCGGAAACTGCCCGTGGCTCAACCAGCCGAACGTGCCGGTCGCCACCCGGGTCGCCCAGCTGATGGGCGCGATGACCCAGCAGCAGAAGGACCGGCTGCTGTACGGCGACGGCTCCACCGTCTACATCGGGCAGATCGCCGGGCAGCCCGACCTGTGCATCCCGGACGTCAACCTGGAGGACGGCCCGAGCGGCGTCGGCGACGGGCTCGGCGGCGTCACCCAGTTCCCCGACGGCGAGGTGTCCGCGGCCACCTTCGACACCGACTACGTGCACGCGTTCGGCACCGCCGTCGGCCAGGAGTTCGCCGGCAAGGGCGTGCACGTCTCGCTCGGCCCGACCGTCAACATGGTGCGCGACCCGCGCTGGGGCCGGGCGTACGAGACCTTCGGCGAGGACCCGTACCTGAGCGGGCAGATCGCCAGCGCCGACGTCCAGGGCATGCAGGCGCAGGGCGTGATGGCCGAGGTCAAGCACGTCGCCGCGTACAACGTGGAGCAGCCCTCCGCGCCCGGCAACGAGATCGTCGACCCGCGCACCCTGCAGGAGATCTACCTGCCGGCCTTCCAGACCGCGATCGAGAAGGGCGGCGCGGCGGCCCTGATGTGCGGGTACAGCATGGTCAACGGCGAGTACTCCTGCCAGAACCCGGCGCTGGAGAACGTCGCGATGTACCAGCAGGCCGGGTTCCAGGGGTTCATCACCTCGGACTGGGGCGGCATCCACTCCACCGTGCCGTCGGCCAACGCGGGCGAGACGGTCGAGATGCCCTTCGACGGCTTCTTCTCCGCCCCGCTGCTGCAGGCCGTCGCCAACGGCCAGGTCAGCCAGGCGACCTTCGACACCATGGTCTCCCGGGTGCTCACCCAGATGTTCCGCTTCGGCCTGTTCGACAAGGCGCCCAGCGGCTCCAAAACCGCCATCGTCGCCACCCCGGCGCACCGGGCGGTCGCGCTGCGCGGCGCCCAGGAGGGCACCGTCCTGCTGAAGAACAACGGCGTGCTGCCGCTCGACCCGAACGGCGGCCGCTCGCTCGCGGTCATCGGCACCCAGGCCGGCCCGGGCACGCTCACCTCCGGCGGCGGCAGCGGCAACGCCACCAGCTCCGGCACCTACACCCCGCTGTACGGCATCCAGCAGCGCACCGAGGGCACCAACACCACCGTCGCCTACAACGACGGCACCGACCAGGCCGCCGCGGTCGCGCTCGCCAGGTCCTCGAACGTGGCGATCGTCTTCGCGGCCGACGACTACGGCCACGAGACCGCCGACACCACCACGATCGACCTGCCCGGCAACCAGAACGCGCTGATCTCCGCGGTGGCCGCGGCCAACCCCAACACCGTCGTGGTGCTCAGCAACAACTCGGCGGTCACGATGCCCTGGCTGAACCAGGTCGCGGGCGTCTTCGAGGGCTTCTACCAGGGCCAGGAGTTCGGCGAGGCCATCGCGTCCCTGCTGTTCGGCGACGTCAACCCCTCCGGCCACCTGCCGATCACCTTCCCCGCCTCGCTCGCCCAGGTCCCGGCGAACACCCCCGCCCAGTGGCCGGGCACCGGCGGCACCGTGCAGTACTCCGAGGGCCTCAAGATCGGCTACCGCTGGTACGACGCCAACAACCTCACCCCGCTGTTCCCGTTCGGCTACGGCCTCTCCTACACCACCTTCGCCTTCTCCGACCTGCGGGTCGGCCCGCTCACCGACGGCCGGGCCACCGTCACCGCCACCGTCACCAACACCGGCACCCGCCCCGGCACCGAGGTCGCCCAGCTCTACGTCGGCGCTCCCGCCGACACCGGCGAACCCCCGCACCAGCTCAAGGGCTTCCAGCGCATCACCCTCAGCCCCGGCGCCTCCGGCACCGCCACCTTCACCGTCACCGCCCACGACCTCGCCCACTGGGACACCGGCGGCGGCAACTGGACCGCCACCGCCGGCACCTACCGGATCCTGGTCGGCGACAGCTCGCGCAACCTCCCGCTGACCGCCAACCTCACCAACCCCACCACCGTCGTCGCCAACGCCATGGACTGACCGCCCGCCGACCGGACGCCGGGGGCACCCACCGGGTGCCCCCGGCTCCGTCGTGCTCCGGGGCCGTCGTCCTCCGGGGCCGTCGTCCTCCGGGGCCGGCCCCCTGCGCCGGTCGCCGGAGGACGGTCACCACCGGGGCGGGAGCGGTCGGAGCGAGCGGTCACCACCTCGTCGGCCCGGTCCGGCCGGTCCCGCCCCAAGCCAGTTATTCATACATACACACTCGTATGCGGAACGGGCCGCCGGGCCTCGTCCGCCCCGGCCCCGTCGGGCCCGCCCACTAGGGTGACCCCATGGCGGACACCCCGACAGCAGCGGACCCCGGTGCGGCCCCCGCCATCGAGGTCCTGAACGCGCTGGTCGACCGCGCCTGCGCGCCGCCCACCGGCGCCTCCCGCGCCAAGCAGCTGCGCTGGGTCGCCGGGGAGCTGCGCACCGCCCTGGAACGCGGCGCGCTCCCGCCGACCGCCGCCCGCTCGCTGACCGCGCTCCTCGCCCCGGACGCCCTCGCCGCCTACCTCACCGCCGCCGAGCGGGGCCTGCTGCGCCGCAAACCCGCCGCCCGACCCGACCGGCCCTCCCCCGCGTCCATGCGGGTGCGCGAGAACTGCCTGCGCATCCTCGCCACCCACGCGGACATCCCCCTCACCCTCCCCGACCGCGACCCGCCCCCGGTCGAGCTCCACCCCGTGGTCACCGCCCGCCCGCGCGGCATCCTGCTCGCCCACCTCGACCACGCCACCCGCCCCGGCCAGAGCGACGCCCGCACCCGCATCCTCGCGATCATCGCCACCGTCCTGGACACCGGCTGCCGGGCCGGCGAACTCTGCGCCCTGCGCACCGACGACGTCGACCTGCACCGCGGCACCATCCGCCTCACCCGCCTCCCCCAGCACCGCGACCCGCAGGCCCCGCCCGCCACCGAGACCATCGCCCTCTCCGCCACCACCCGCGCCGCCCTGCGCCACTGGCTCACCGCCCGCGCACACCTCACCCTCCGCGACCCCGCCCGACCCCCCGGCCCCGACAACCAGACCACCCCCGCCCTGTGGGTCAGCATCGCCCCCAGCGGCCACCCCCGCCCCGGCCTCCCCCTCCACTTCCGCGGCCTCGCCCGCGCCTACGCCCGCGCCGTCCACGACCTCAACACCGACATGGCCGGACAACCCGGCTGGCACCCCCTCCCCCGCCGGATGGAACCCCTCCGCCGCGCCATCGAGCTCCAACCCGACGACACCACCGGCCCGAACAAGACGGCCGTCCTGCGCCGCACCCGCCCACCCACCACCGACCACGGACCCCGGTGACGCGCCTACGGCCCAGGTGCGGCGGGCGGGCGGAGCAGCTCAGCGGTGCTCGGGGTTCTCGAAGTCGAAGCGGCAGCCCGCGTCCCACTCGGAGCGCTGGTTGCCGTGGGCCGGGATGCCGCCCGCGTCCTTCAGCATCCGGGCCAGGTGCAGCTGGTTCCAGGTCATGAAGGTGGTGTTCCGGTTGGTGAAGTCGTTCTCCGGGCCGCCGGAGCCCTCGTCCAGGTAGGAGGGCCCCGGCCCGGCCTCGCCGACCCAGCCCGCGTCGGCCTGCGGCGGGATCGTGTACCCCAGGTGCTGGAGGCTGTAGAGGACGTTCATCGCGCAGTGCTTGGCGCCGTCCTCGTTCCCGGTGATCAGGCAGCCGCCGACCCGGCCGTAGTAGGCGTACTGGCCGTGCTGGTTGAGGACGGACGAGCAGGAGTACAGCCGCTCGATCACCCGCTTCATCACGGAGGAGTTGTCGCCGAGCCAGACCGGTCCGGCCAGGGTGAGGATGTCGGCGGCCATCACCTGCGAGTAGATGACGGGCCACTCGTCGGTCTCCCAGCCGTGCTCGGTCATGTCCGGCCAGACGCCGGTGGCGATGTCGAGGTCGACGGCACGGAGCACTTCGACCGACACGCCCTGGCGTTCCATGATTCCGGTGCTGATGTCGATCAGGCCCTGGGTGTGGCTGCGCTCCGGCGAGCGCTTGAGCGTGCAGTTGATCACCAGGGCGCGGAGATCGCGGTAGGACGTGCCGGTGTCGGTCATCGTTGCGTTCCTCGGGGCGGAGTGGGCGGTCGGGCGGTCCGGCCGCGGGCGGGGAATCCGTCCACTGTCCCGCCCCGCCGGGTGGAACGGGCGGACGGCGCACCAGCGGCGGCCGGGCCGGTCGGCGTTCACCCGCACGGCAGCAGGAGTCCGCACTCGTCGTGGTGCCCGTCGGCGGGGCGGCGGGGCGCTGTAGGTTCGGGGGCGTCGGCATGTCGACTCAGAGAAGGCAGGTGCAGATCATGGTGGATTCGCTGTTCGAGCTCCCGATCCGGACGCTGGCGGGCGAGCCGTCCTCGTTGGGCGAGTACCGGGGGAAGGTGCTGCTGCTGGTGAACGTCGCCTCGAAGTGCGGGCTGACGCCGCAGTACGCGGGGCTGGAGCGTCTGCAGGAGAAGTACGGGGAGCGCGGGTTCACGGTGCTCGGGTTCCCGTGCAACCAGTTCATGGGGCAGGAGCCGGGGTCGGCGGAGGAGATCCAGGAGTTCTGCTCGACCACGTACGGGGTGTCCTTCCCGCTGTTCGAGAAGATCGACGTGAACGGGGCGGAGCGGCACCCGGTGTACGAGCGGCTGACCGAGGTCGCGGACGCGACCGGCGAGGCCGGGGACGTGCAGTGGAACTTCGAGAAGTTCCTGGTGTCGGCGGACGGCGAGGTGGTCGGGCGGTTCCGGCCGCGGACCGAGCCGGAGTCGGCGGAGCTGGTGGCCGCGATCGAGGCGCAGCTGGCGGGCTGAGCCGGGGTGCGGCGGGCCCGGGGCCCGGACCGTCCGAACTGTGCAGGTAACCTGCGCAGTGGAACTGGACAGTCCGGGCCCCGGGCCGTCCGCACGCCCGACGAAAGGCCCGCCGTGTCCGTCACCGCGCTCGACCCGACCACCGCCCTGGTCGTCATCGACCTCCAGCAGAGCATCCTCGCCCTCCCCACCGCCCCGTACCCCGCGCGCGAGGTGCTGGAGCGCGGCATCGCGCTCGCCGGGGCGTTCCGCGCCGCGAAGCTGCCGGTGGTGCTGGTGCGGGTGTCCTTCGCCGCGGACGGCGGGGACGTGCCGCCCGGCCGCACCGAGCAGAACCGGGGCGGGGGCGGGGCGACGACCCGGCCCGAGGGCTGGGACCGGATCTCCGAGGAGCTGCTCGCGCCGTCCGACCTGGTGGTGACCAAGCACAACTGGGGCGCCTTCCACGGCACCGACCTGGACGTGCAGCTGCGCCGCCGGGGCGTGACGCAGATCGTGCTGGCCGGCGTGGCGACCAGCATCGGCGTGGAGTCCACCGCCCGGGCCGCGCACGAGCACGGCTACCACGTGACGCTGGCGGTGGACGCGATGTCCGACCTGGACGCGGACGCGCACCACAACAGCGTGCGGCGGATCTTCCCGCGGCTGGGCGAGACCGGCACCACCGAGGAGGTGCTGGCGCTGCTGGCGGCGACCCGCTGAGCCGGGGGCGGGGACGTGCCGGAGCCCGGCCCGCGTGCGGGCCGGGCTCCGGCGTGACGGCGTTCAGGCGTGACGGCGTTACGGCGTCACGGCGTTCAGGCTTCGCCGGGGTGCCAGGCGGGCCACTCCCAGGGGCGGTCGTCCCAGTGGACCCGGGCCGGGTCGCGCGGGTCGAGGTCGGGGAAGTGGCGGTGCACCTCGGGTTCGAACTCCTCGGGGGCGAGCGGCTTCCAGCCCTCGTCCCGGAAGTGGACCAGCCGGTAGCGGCTGTCGGTGCGGAACTCGGCGACCCGGACCAGTGGCTCTTCGGTGGTGCTGCTGCTCGTACTCGTCATGCGGCCAGCATCGGCCGGGCTCCGGCGGGCCGCACGCCTACGGCGCACCGGGCGGCGTGTCGTACGGCGTGTCGTAGGGCGTGTCGGGCGGCATGTCGGGCGGCGTGCCGCGCGGGCAGCACGGTTGCGCGCGGGCCCCGGGCCGGTGGGCGCGGTCCCGTACCGTGGAGGGAGTCGACGCGTTCGTCCCGGGAGGACCACATGGGCAGTGGCAAGGGCAGGGCTGCGGCCCGGGTGCGGGGGCTGGACGGGCTGGCGGTGACGCGTTCGGCGTGGGGGCTGTACCGGGAGACCCGGCGGCCGGGCGCGCCGGGGCCGGTGGCGCGGGTACGGGCGCTGCCGCGCCTGGTGCGGGACGCGCTGGCGGGGCGGTACCCGGGGGTGGGGCCGGGGAAGCTGGCGGCGCTGACGCTGGCGGTGGGGGTGTACCTGGTGAGCCCCCTGGACGCGGTGCCGGACTTCCTGCCGCTGCTGGGCTGGGGTGACGACACGGCGCTGCTGCTGTGGTTCCTGATGGGCCTGACCCGGGAGTCGGGCCGGTACGTGGAGTGGTCGGCGGCGCGGGGGCGGGAGGCGCGGGCTCCGGGAGCACCGGGGACCCCGGCGGCATCGGCTCCGGAGGCCCTGGAGGCCCTGGAGACCCTGGGAGGCTGATCGCACCGCAACGATTGATCCTCAATCCGCAAGAATCTGACACCGGGAAGAAATTTCCGCGCAACTCTCTTGTGGTGGTGCGGCACGCGCCCCTACTGTCGGCTCACCTCCACCACGCCTTTCAGAGAGCCGGTCCCCGATGACTGCTGCCCCCGCCTTCCCCTCCCGTTCCGTCCTCCCGCGTTCGGCCCGCGCCGGGGCCGTCGTGGTCGCCTCCGTGCTCGGGCTGGGGGTGGCACTGTGCGGCCCGGCCGCGTACGCCGCGCCCTCCTCCGGCGGCGCCGCCGTGGTGACCCGGGCCGGGATCGACCCGGCGCTGACCGCGGGCCGCGGCGCCCGGGTGGACTTCCTGGAGCAGGAGGCGGAGAACGCCGCCACCACCGGCAGCGTGATCGCCGCCGACCGCACCGCGTACACCCTGGCCGCGGAGGCCTCCGGCCGCAGCGCGGTGAAGCTGACCCCCGGCCAGTACGTGGAGTTCACCCTCCCCAAGGACGCCAACGCGATCACCGTCCGCTACAGCCTGCCGGACGCGGCGAACGGCGGCGGGATCACCGCCCCGCTGGACGTCACGGTCAACGGCAAGGACCGCCGGCAGCTCTCGGCCACCAGCCAGTACTCCTGGCTGTACAACCAGTACCCGTTCACCAACGACCCGAAGGCCGGGCTGCTGCACCCGGACTGGTGGATCACCGAGTGCGGCTGCGTGCCCGCCGCGACCACCCCCGCGCCGACCGTCGCCACCCCGTTCCGTCCCGGCCACATGTACGACGAGCAGCGCATGCTGCTGGGCCGCACCTACAAGGCGGGCGACAAGGTCCGCATCGCGCTGCCCGCCGGGTCGAAGGCGCCGTGGGCCGCGATCGACCTGCTGGACTCGCAGTTGGTCGCCGCCCCGCACGTCGAGCTGAAGGCCGTCAACGTGCTGGCGCTGGGCGCCGACCCGACCGGGCACCGGGACTCCGCGGACGCCATCGACCGCGCGGTCAAGCTCGCCAGGACCCTGCGCCTGCCGGTCTACCTGCCGCCGGGCGTCTTCCAGGTCAACCGCCACCTCGTGGTCGACGACGTGACCGTGATCGGCGCGGGCAGCTGGTACACCGTGCTCAAGGGCACCCAGCAGACCCTGTCCGCCCCCGCCCCGGACGGCAGCGTGCACACCGGCGTCGGCATCTACGGCAAGGACGCGGCGCAGGGCGGCAGCCGCAACGTCCACCTCTCCGGGTTCGCCATCGAGGGCGACGTCCGGGAACGGATCGACACCGACCAGGTCAACGGCGTCGGCGGCGCGTTCAGCGACTCCAGCATCGAGGGCCTGTACATCCACCACACCAAGGTCGGCATCTGGCTGGACGGCCCGATGAAGAACCTGAAGATCACCGGCAACCAGATCGCCGACCAGATCGCCGACGGCATCAACTTCCACACCGGCGTGGCCGACTCGGTGATCCGGGACAACTTCCTGCGCAACACCGGCGACGACGGCATCGCGCTCTGGTCGGAGAAGACCGCGGACGCCCGCACCGTCATCGACCACAACACCGTGCAGTCGCCGACCCTGGCCAACGCCATCGCGGTGTACGGCGGCACCGACACCACCGTCTCGAACAACCTGGTCGCCGACCCGGTCCGCGAGGGCTCCGGCCTGCACGCCGGCTCCCGCTTCGGCGCCGAGCCGTTCGCCGGGTACCTGCACTTCACCGACAACACCACGGTGCGGGCCGGCACCTACGAGCTGAACTGGAACATCGGCCTCGGCGCGATCTGGTTCGAGGTGCTGGACCGGGACATCGACGCCGACATCAAGGTCACCGGCGACCACTACCTGGACTCTACCTACAACGCGATCATGGCGGTCGCCGACTGGGGCGTGAAGGACCAGTACAAGCTGTCCAACCTGGCGTTCAAGGACGTCAAGATCGACGGCACCGGCACCTCGGTGCTCAGCGCCCGCGTCGCCGGCTCGGCCAGCTTCCAGAACGTGACCGCCCGCAACGTCGGCGCCGTCGGCATCAACAACTGCGGCACCTTCCACTTCACCCCGACCGGCTCCGAGTTCTCGGTCACCGACCTGGGCGGCAACTCCGGCGGCGGCACCACCGGCGACTGGCTGGCCTCCTGGGAGCTGCCCAACACCATCACCTGCGACGACCGCCCGCCGGTGGTCGCCCCGCCGGCCCCGTCCAAGTGGTGACGGACGCTCAACTCCCGTTCTGAGCGCTCCCGCTCTGCGTCAGCCGCTTGACCAGCTTGACGAAGCGCAGGTCGGAGCGGAGCGGCACGCCGAAGCGCTCGTCCCCGTAGGGGAAGGGCTCGAAGCCGCCGGTACGGGCGAATCCCCGCCGCTCGTACCAGGCGATCAGGTCGGCGCGCTGCTCGATGACCGTCATCTCCATCGCGGTCGCGCCCCACTCGGCCCGGGCCCACTCCTCGGCCCGGGCCAGCACCTGCCGTCCCAGGCCGCCGCCCTGGATCGCCGGGGAGACCGAGAACATCCCGAAGTACGCCGCGCCGCCGCGCCGCTCGACGTGGCAGCAGGCGGCGAGGGCGCCGTCCCGCTCGACCAGCAGCACCACCGAGTCGGGGCGGCCGAGCAGTTCGGCCACCGCGGCCGCGTCGGTGCGCTGCCCCTCCAGCAGGTGCGCCTCGGTGGTCCAGCCCGCCCGGCTGGACTCGCCCCGGTACGCCGACTCCACCAGCGCCACCAGGGCCGGCACGTCCCGGGCCTCGGCGGTCCGGAAGGCCGGGGCGGGAGCCCCTCCGGCGGTCGGGGCGGACGTCGTCGGGGCGGACGTCGGCTCGGCGGCGGTCATCGGTGCTCTCCTCGGGCGGGTGCGAACGGGCCCCGCGGCGGGGCGCCGGAACCGCCATGGTGCCACAGCGGCCGCCGCCACCGGGACCGCGCGTCCCCCCACCGACCGGCGCGGTCGGCCCCGGGCCGGGGGCCGACCGCGCCGCTTCCCGTTCCGGGACGGCCCGCGTCGTCAGCGGCGGACAGGCGGGCGGGCGGGCGCGAACAGGCGGCCAGGCGGGCAGGCGCGGGCGGGCGGCGAACCGGTCAGGCCGTCGGCCCGGCCACCCGCAGCGCGGGGACGGCCGTGCCGGTGGCCGCGGCCAGGCGTTCCGCGGCGGCGGCCAGGGCGGCGGCGGGCGGGGCCTGCTCGAACGGGGTGACGGTGAGGAGCGGGCCGTCCTGCTCCCAGGTGCCGGCGATCCGGCCGTCGACCAGCAGCAGCGGGGCGATCCAGCCGGCGGTGCGGCTGACCCGGGCGCGGTGGGCGGCGGGGAGGACCTCGGTGGCCTTGGTGCCGGGGCCCAGCACGTACTGGTCGAAGGCGCCGAGCAGGTGGACGGAGGCGGTGGGGGTGGTGGCGGCCAGTTCGTCCAGGTGTTCGGTGAGCGCGAGGGCGGGCGCGCCGTCGACGGTGACGTCGGTGAGCCGGTCGCCGAGGGCGGCGGCGAAACCCTTCAGGACGCCCTTGCGCAGGCTGTTGCGGGACAGCCAGGCGTCGAAGCGGTCCAGGCCGGCCGGGCCGTACGCGCCGAGGTAGGCGGCGAGCAGGCGCGGCCCGGCCTCGTCGACCGGGGGGAGACCGGGCCAGTCCGGGCTGTGGTCGGCGGGGTGGGTGAAGGCGACGCGGCCGGAGGGGGCGGGCGCGTGGCAGAGCACGCCCTGCCAGGCGAGCGGTTTCAACAGGGCGCCCCAGCCGGAGGCGAGCTGCTCGGCGAGCGGGGCGAAGCCGGGGTCGGCGGTGAGCGCCGCGGCCAGCTCCTCCCTGGTGAGGACCGCGCCGCGGAGCAGTTCGCCGACGGCTTCGACGAGCCTGGCGACCTGGTCGGGCGTGGCGCCGAACTGCCTGGTCCAGGCGGGCTTCTCCCACGTCCGGGCGGAACCGATCAGGGCGAGCGCGTCGGCGGCGGTGCGCGGGTCGAGCAGATGCAGGGTGCCGCGCTGGGCCCAGGTGCGCAGCAGGCGGCCCTCGGCGAGGTCGGCGCGCAGCGCCCCGGCGGCGTCGGGGCCGGTGCGCAGCGCGACGGCGAGTTCGGCGGCGGACGGGACCTGGGCCTGCACCCCGGCGAGCCGCCGGGCGACGGCGACCGGGCCGTCCGCCGACCGGTCCGCGTCCAGGTGCTGCCTGCGCAGCCGCCACTCCAGGACCTGCGCCGTCGTCAGTTCGGTTCCGCCCACCGTGCGCCCCTCCGTACCCTCGCCGTCCGAGGGTTCCGACCCTAGCCGCCGGTACTGTCAACGGACCTTCGGCGGACGGGCCTTCGACCGGCGGACGGCCGGGCAGCGGGCCTCGGAGCAGTCGGGCGGCCGGGCGGCGGGCCTCGGAGCAGTCGGCGTTCAGCCGGCCGGTGTCCGGTCGGCGTCGGCGGGCGGCGGGACGGGCTGCTCGTCCGGGCCGGGGTAGGGGAGGATCTGGCGGAGCAGTCCGCGCGGGTGGCCGCGGCGGCGCCACTCGCGGGGGTAGCCGAGCGAGACCTCCTCGAAGCGGACGCCGTCGTACCAGGTGGTGCGCGGGATGTGCAGGTGGCCGTAGACCACGGCGGCGACGTTGAAGCGGCGGTGCCAGTCGGCGGTGAGTTCGGTGCCGCACCACTGGGCGAAGTCGGGGTGGTGCAGGACGTCGGTGGGGCGGCGGTCGAGCGGCCAGTGGCTCGCCAGGACGAGCGGCAGGTCGGGGTCGTGCGCGGCGAGCGCCTTCTCGGTGACGGCGACGCGCTCGCGGCACCAGTCGTCGACGGCGGCGTAGGGCGCGGGGTCGATCCGGTACTCGTCGGTGCAGACCACGCCGTTCTCGTGGGCGCGGGCGAGCGACTGCTGCTTGTCGGTGACGCCGGGCACCCGCCAGCTGTAGTCGTAGAGGGCGAAGACGGGGGCGACGGCGTACGGGCCGTCGGGGCCCTGCCAGACGGGGTACGGGTCCTCGGGGGTGGCCACGCCGAGGGCGCGGCAGCGTTCGACCAGCAGTTCGTAGCGCTCGGGGGCGGCGAGGGCGGGCTGTTCGTGGGCGGTGGTCCACAGTTCGTGGTTGCCGGGCGTCCAGAGGACCTTGGCGAAGCGGTCGGTGAGGAAGCGCAGGGTCGCCTCGACGTCCCGGACGCGTTCGGCGACGTCGCCCGCGACGATCAGCCAGTCGCCCGGGCCGGTGGGGCGCAGGGCGTCCAGCGTGGCGCGGTTGTCCGCGATGCCGACGTGCAGGTCGCTCACCGCGAGCAGGCGTCCGTGCGGCACCGCTCCCCCGTCCCTCGTCCCAGACCCGTTCGTCCCCGTAGCGGGACGCGCGTTGACACGGTACCGCCGGGGCGGCCGGGCACGCCAGCACGGGCGTTTTCCCGCCACGGCGTCAACGTCCGGCGGAATGCCGGGTGTTCAGTTGTCACACTTATGGATGTTCTCTCTACATACGTTCATTCGATATGTGGTTTCAACACTCTGTTGACTGACGGGGCCATGACTATATCTTCTCCGCATGCGGCCGACCCGGCCGCCACCACCGGATTGAGGAGTCGTCATGACCGCTTCCGGCACCATCCGCACGCTCCGCCGCACCGCCACCGCTGCCGCCACCGCCGCCCTGCTGGTCGGCGTCGTCGCGGTCTCCGCCGTCCCGGCCCAGGCCGCCGGGCCCACCGCACCGGCCGGTTTCCACCCCGACCAGGACCACGCCGGATCGACCGTCGCCGCCCACGAGGGCCGCGGCCTCACCGACCCAACCGGCACCGCGAGCACCTTCGCAGCTCTGACCGCCACCCAGACCAAGGGCATGGACGTCTCCAGCTACCAGGGCAACGTCGCCTGGAGCACCGCCTACGCCAACGGCGCCCGCTTCGCGTACGTCAAGGCCACCGAGGGCACCAGCTACACCAACCCGTACTTCGCCCAGCAGTACAACGGCTCCTACAGCGTCGGAATGATCCGCGGCGCCTACCACTTCGCGCTGCCGAACGTCTCCAGCGGCGCCACCCAGGCCGCCTACTTCGTCGCCCACGGCGGCGGCTGGTCCAAGGACGGCAAGACGCTGCCGCCCGCGCTCGACATCGAGTACAACCCGTACGGCGCGACCTGCTACGGCCTGACCCAGGCCGGGATGGTCAGCTGGATCCGGGACTTCTCCAACACCGTCCACACCAAGACCGGCCGCTACCCGGTGATCTACACCACCACCAACTGGTGGAGCACCTGCACCGGCGACAACGCCTCCTTCGGCGCCACCAACCCGCTCTGGATAGCCCGGTACTCCACCGCGGTCGGCACCCTCCCGGCCGGCTGGTCGTACCAGACCATCTGGCAGTACGCCGACTCCGGCACCCTGCCCGGCGACCAGAACTACTTCAACGGCGCCCTCGACCGGGTCAAGGCGCTCGCCACCGGCTGACACCGCACCGCACCACATCGCACCACGCTGCACCGCACCGCTCGGCGCCGCACCGCTCGGCGCCCGCCCACGGCCGGAACACGCCCCGCACCGGCCGCGGGTGGGCGCCCCGCCGTCGGGCGCGGGGTCAACTCCGGTGCAGCACCAGCAGGTCCATCCAGCTGACGGCCGGCTCCTGCGGCCGTTCGGCGGCGGCGCGGCGCAGCCGGTCGAGCCCGGCCTCCCACGCCCGGTCGCTCAGCGCGCGCAGTTTGCTGTCCGCGTCGCGGCGCAGTCCGGCGGCGAACGCGGCCAGGGTCGGTGCGGAGCGCTGCGGCAGCGACCGCAGGGCGGTCCGGGTGAAGCCGGCCGCGGCGAAGGCGGCGGTGACCCGCTCCACGCTCGGGTAGTCGTCGATGCCGGCGGCGGTCTCGGGGAAGTACCGCACCCGCAGGTCGCGTTCGCACCGGCCGGGGAAGGCGTTGCGGATCAGCACCGGCGCGCCGGGGCGCAGCACCCGGTGCAACTCCCGTGCGGCGGCGTCGAGATCGCCGATGTGGTGGACGACGGAGCCGAGCCAGGCGGCGTCCGCGGCGCCGTCCGCGACGGGCAGCTGCTCGGCCCGCCCGTCGAGCACTGTGACGCCCTCCCCCGCCGGGATCAACTCCCGCATGGCGGGGGCCGGTTCGACGGCCAGCACCCGCACGCCGTACCAGTCGCGGAAGGCGGTGGCGAAGGCCCCGGTGCCCGCGCCGACGTCGAGGACGGTCGCGCCGGGGTGCGGGGCCGCGTGCTCGGCGATCGCCTCCCGCCAGGCGTCCAGGCCCTCGCGGGGGATCTCCCGGGCCGCCCGGTAGTCGGCGGCGGTGCGGGCGTCGTACACGGTGTCGGCCACGGGTGGTGCTCGCTTCCGGTGGTGTGTGGGGGGTGGAACGGTGCGGGTGCGGGTGCGGGACGGCGGTGAACTCGGCTCAGGTGGTGGGGAGTTCCAGCGCCCAGGTGTCGACGGCGAACTGGAGCTCCATGCCGTGCCCGAGGTAGAGCGCCATCGCGCCGGTGGCGTTCTCGGTGTCGACGCCCAGGGCGGCGGTCGGCAGGCCCCGGGCGGCGGCGTCCGCGAAGAAGTGCCGCAGCAGGTAGCCGCCGATGCCCCGGCCGCGGGCCGCGGGCAGCACGCCGATGTTGAACGCCCAGGCGGTGGCGGGGGGTCGCAGGCCGGTGCGCAGCACCGCGACGTCCCCCCGGCCGTCGAGTTCGGCGACCCACACCCGGGACCAGTCCACCGTCTCGGCGCCGATGTCCTGGAGCCACTGCGGGTAGTCGCGGGGCTTGAAGTCGTAGTGCGCGGCGAAGGTCCGCTGGATCAGCAGGTGGGCGGCCCGCCGGTCGGCCTCGGCCGTGCAGGCGCGCAGCCGCACGCCGGTCGGCGGCTCGGGCAGCGGGTCGGTGGACGGGGAGACCCGGCGGTGCAGGGCGTGGTGACGGCGGACGTGCCGCCAGCCGCGGGCGCGCATCGAACCGGTGTCGGTGGTGGGCTCGGCGTTGAGCAGCAGGTGCAGGACGGCGCGCTCGGCGCCGTTGCGGCGGGCGAGTTCGGCGGCGCGGGTCTCCATCAGGTCGAACAGGTGCAGGCCGCCCGCGAGTTGGCCGGGCAGCAGGTACTGGTCGAGGTCGATCCGCTCGCCGCCGGAGCGGTCGCGGACCAGCCCGTACCCGACCAACTGCCCGTCGGGGTCGTGCAGCAGCCAGCTGTCGTGCGCCAAGTCCAGTTCGGGGTGCGCGAGTTCCTGTTCGACCTCGTCCAGGTCGGTGCCCGGTCGGCCGGTCTCGATCTCGTCCACCCGGTTCAGCAGCGCGCAGACCGCCGCCGCGTCCGCGCCCGTCGCGGGCCGCACCGTCATCCCGTCCGGCAGCGCCATCGCCGCTCCCCTCTCCGTCGTCCCCGCACTCGTCCCGTCCGCGGCCTTTCTACCGTCCGACGCCCGCTCCCCCAAGCGGTTTTCGATCTTCCGACGGCCGGACGCCGCCGTGCCCGATCGCACCACCACCAATCAACTCAGCCGCTCACAAGTCGACTTGGCGATCATTCGGGCCCGGCGTTCCGGCACCTCCGCCCGGCTTCTCCGCTACATTCCTGGCGTGGACGAGTTGACCGACGAAGACCCCTCGCACATCGGCCCCTACCGGCTCATCGCCCGCCTGGGCATGGGCGGCATGGGCCTGGTCTACCTGGGCCGGTCCGAGGCCGGGCGCACGGTCGCGGTCAAGGTCGTCCAGGCCGAGCTCGCCGCGCAGGGCGAGTTCCGCCGGCGTTTCGCCCGCGAGGTGGCCGCGGCCCGGAAGGTGGGCGGCAGTTGGACGGCGGACGTGCTGGACGCCGACACCGGGGCCGACGTGCCGTGGGTGGCCACCCGGTACGTGCCCGGGCCGAACCTGGCGGCGGTCGTCGCCCGGGACTTCGGCCCGCTGCCCGAGCGCTCGGTGCGCATCCTCGCCAACCGGCTGGCCCTGGCGCTGGAGGCCGTGCACGGGGCGGGGCTGATCCACCGCGACCTCAAGCCGTCCAACGTGCTGGTGACGGTGGACGGTCCGCGGGTCATCGACTTCGGCATCGTCCGGGCGATGGACAGCCTGGTCGGCGACAGCCTGCAGACCCGCACCGGCGTGCTGATCGGCTCGCCCGGCTTCATGTCCCCCGAGCAGGCCAGGAGCCGGGACCTCACCCCCGCCAGCGACGTCTTCTCCCTCGGCTCCGTCCTGGTGTACGCCGCCACCGGGCACGCGCCCTTCGACGCCGACGGGTCCGACGTGATCGGCCACCTGGTCCGGATCGCCGCGGACGAACCCGACCTGACCGGTCTCCCGGCCGCGCTGGACGGCCTGGTGCGCGCCTGCCTGGACAAGGACCCGGCCCGTCGGCCCACCCCCGCGCAGATCGCCGCCCGCACCGACGGGGGCCCCGGGGACGCCGGGGTGTGGCTGCCCGGCGAGCTCCTCGCCCAACTCGGGCGCCACACCGCCCGGTTGCTGGACTTCGTCCCCGAACCGCGGACCGCACCGGCCGCACCACCGGCACCCGCATCCGCATCCGCATCCGCATCCGCATCCGCGCCCACACTCACGCCCACGACGCCGCACCCGTCGGCCGGGGGCTCCGGCTACACCCCGACGGAGCAGGCCCGCCTCCCGTTCTCCACCACCGCTCCGCCCGCCGCGCGCCGTCGGGCCGGGGGCCGGGTGGTACCGGCGCTGGCCCAACTGGCCGTGGTGCTCGGCCTGGTGCACGGGAACTGGACGTCCGGCCTCTACTGGAACGTCACCGCGCCCTGGTTCGCGATGGCCTTCGCCGCCCTGCTGCTGCCCGGCGGCCACCTGGCCGACCTCGTGGGGCGTCGGCGCGCCCTGGCCGTCGGGCTGACCGGGTTCGCCGCGGTCGGCCTGCTCGACCTGTTCGGCCCCGTGCTCGACGAGGACGGCCCGCTGCGGCTCGCCGCCGCCTTGCTGCAGGGCGGCTTCGGCGCGCTCGCACTGACCGCCTCGCTGGTCGTCACGGCCACCGCCCCGCGCGACCACGCGGAACGGGCCGGGGCGTTCGGGGTGTACGCCGCGGTCACCGTCGCGGGGACGGTGGCCGGGCTGCTCGACGCCGAGCTGCTCTCCTCGAAGAACGTGCTGCTGGTCGGCGCGGTCGCGGCGCTGGCCGCGCTGCTCGGCGTCCGCACCCTGCCGCCGGACTCCCGGGAGCGGGCCCGGGCCCGCTTCTCCCCGCTCGGCACGCTGCTGGGCGCGCTCGGCCCGGCCGCCTTCGTCTTCGGGGCCGGGCAGCGGTGGGCGAGCCCGGCGATGCTGGTGCCGTCCGCCGCCGGTCTGGTCCTGCTCGCGCTCTTCTGGTGGCAGCAGCGCGCGGGCCACCACCCGATCCTGCCGCCGGACGTCCGGCACGGCCGGGACCGCATCGGCGCTCTGCTGGTAGCGGCGCTCACCGGCGCCGGCTTCCTCTGCCTGCTGCCGATGCTGACCTGGATGGTGTACCGGGGCGACGACCAGTCCGTGGTCGGGACGACGGGACCGCTGGTGCTGCTGGCGGCCGGGGCCCTCGTGGGCGCCGCCGTCGCCCGGGCCCGCCTGCCGCGTCCGGGGGCCTCCCCCCGCGTCCTGGCGGTGACCGGCCTGCTGGCCACGGTCGCGGGCGTGGCCGGGGGCGTCCTCGCCCTGGACCGCGGGGACGCGGGCCCGCTCCTGTCGGCGGGCACGACCGTCGCCGGGCTGGGCATCGGCCTGGCCCTGGTACCGGTGTTCTTCTGCGCGGCCACGACGATCGTCCCCCGGCTGGCCGGTGCGGCGGCGGGCGCCCTGGCCACCGCCCAGTTCGCGGGCCAGGGCCTCGGCGCCTCGGTGCTGTACGGCAACGCCGACACCCCGCCCTGGTGGGCGGCCGCCTGCCTGCTGCTCGCCGCCCCGCTGGCCGGCGCGACGCTGCCGCGCGGGTTGCCGACCGCCCCGCGCCACTGACCACGCCACCTCACACCACCTCACCACCTCACTGCACCGCACCGCACCGCACCGCACCGAAAACTTGTCGACAGCGGGTCAGGCATGGCCCAGACTGCCTGCGATGACCGAGCGAACCGACACGCCTCCCTCCTGGGACGAGCGCACCCAGCTGACCACCTTCCTCGACTACGCCCGGGCCACCGCGCGGGCCAAGTGCGAGGGCCTCTCCGCCGAGGACGCCCGCCGCGCCCCGCTGCCCGGCTCCCCGCTGATGACGGCCTGCGGGCTGATCAGCCACCTGCGCTGGGTCGAGCACTACTGGCTGGACGTGGTCCTCCTCGACGGCCCGCTCGAAGGGCCGCTGGCCGACGCCACCGACGACGACCCGGACCCGGAGATGCGCACCGCGGTCGACGTCCCGCTGCCGCAACTGCTCGACGAGTACGAGCAGCAGAGCGTCCGGCTGCGGCAGTTGGTCGCCGAGCACGACCTGGCCACCCCGGCCAAGCGGTCGATCCGCGGCGGCCTCCACCCCGACCTGCGGTGGATCCTGCTGCACCTGATCGAGGAGACCTCCCGGCACAACGGCCACCTCGACGTCCTGCGCGAACTCCTCGACGGCCGCACCGGCATGTGACGCCCCGTGGGCACCCCGGCGGCCCACCGCCCGCCGGGGCCACTACGCTCCGGGCGTGACCGCGCCTTCGAACCCGCACCTCGCCCAGCTCCTCGACCGCTTCGGCGGCCAGGAGCCCGACCCGATGGACCTGTTCGTCGCGCTGTTCGACGGCGGCCTGTTCGTGCCGCTCTCCGCCCCCGGGGTGGTGATCACCGGCCGCGACCCGGAGGGCGGACGGGTGGTGCTCGGCTTCGCCGACCCGCTGCCCGGCCGGGACGTGCCGGGGGCCGTCGGCGTCGCGCACCACGACGCGGCGCAGCTGACGGCCCTGCTGGAGGGCACCGGGGCCGTATGGCTGGTGCTCCGCTCCCGGCAGGGCGAGTGGAAGCTGCCCCGGGCGCTGCTGGACGCCTGGGCCCGCGACTTCCCCGGCGAGCGCCTGCTGCTCGAACCGCCGACCGGGCCGGACGCCCGGGCCCTGCGCGAGGCGCTGGCCCGGCGGATGGGCGGCTTCCCGGCGGTCCGCACCGCCTGGCTGTCCCGGGCCCGCTGGCCCGACTCCCCCGACCCCCAACTGCTGCTGCACGTCGCCGTGGACGAGGACCCGCCCGGCCCCGTCGCGAACCACCTGCTGCAGGCGCTGCTGCGCGAGGAACCCCTGCGCCACCTGGCCTACCCCCGGGTCGCCGTGGTCCCGCTGCACCCCGTCGCGCACGCGGACACCATCGCCGACCTGGAGCGCCGCAACCTGCCCCCGGTCCGCCACGCCCCCCGGCCCGCCCCCGCCGAGCCCGCGCCCGAGCCCACCGCCCCGCAGCCGAAGCGCCGCTGGTTCCGCCGTTCTCGACCCGCCGCCGACCACCTGCACCGGGAGCCGAGTTGAGCGACCCCGACACCGAACTGGCCGCCCGCCTGGACGCGTTCGGCGCCCTGCTGGCCGCGGCCGGGCGGCGCGCACCCGATCAGGACGGCTACGAGTCGATCGAGAGCACCCGCCTGTCGCTCGGCACGGCACTGACCGCCGACCCGGCCGCGACCCGGCGGCTGGCCGGGCGGCTGGCCGGGCGGATCTTCCGGCTGCTCACCCTGGAGCCCTCCACGACCTCCCAGCTGACCGACCCGCTCATCGGCGCGATCGGCCACCGGGCCACCCTGGCGGTTCTCGTCCCCCTGCTGGAGCAGGGCGGTTGGCGGCAGCGGGGCAACGCCGCCACGGCCGCCTACCACCTGCGCTTCCACCGCGACCCGGCACCGCTCGCCGCGCTGCGCGCGCAGGACCGGGGCGGCCCGGTCGACGACGGCCGACTCCGGGAGCGCTACCGGGAGACACTGCGGCGCAGCCTGCTCCCCGCCGAGCCGTACGCCGACCTGTGGCCGCGGTTCTGGCTGGCCGCCGCCGCCTGCTTCACCGCCTGCCCGGACCGGGAGGTCCGCGACGGCCTCGCCCTCGCCTTCCCGCTGGCACACCCCGACCACCTGCCGGCCGCCGCCCCGCTGCTCGCCGAGGCCCGCCGGATCGCCGAGCACCACCCCGAACTCGGCGGCCACCGCCGCCTGTTGGCGGACTCGACGGGCTACGGCGCCGCGCTCTAGCCGCGCTCCAGCCGCGCGCTAGGCACGCTCCGGCCGCGGTGCCGGGCGCTGGGCGCGGACCTGGATCAGGGCGTGTCGGCCGCTGGTGCGCCAGGGGGTGCCGGTGGCGTCGAGGCGGGTCACGGTGTCCGGGGCGAGGCCGACGGCGACGTCGGACTTCAGGGTGCGCAGGGCGGCGACGGGGGTGGGGAAGGACGCGGTGAGCGCGGCGAAGGGGGTGGTCGGGGGCCAGTGCCGGTCGCCGACCAGGCGGCGGTAGTTGAGGTCGCCCTTGAGGACGGTCAGGGTGGCCCCGGCCAGGTCCGCGCGCAGGTCGGCGGGCATCGCGTCGTACGGCAGCGGGGCGCAGAAGAACGGGTGGGTGCGCACGGCCAGGGTGCCGTCGCCCATCGCCCGCCAGAGCCGTTCGCCGACCGCGGCGGCGGCCCGGCCGGGGGCGGTGCGCAGGCGGGTGAGCGCGGCGAGGGTGTCGGCGGTGGTGGCGTCCGAGACGAAGTACGGGTGCGGTTTGACGTACAGCACGGCCTGCCCGGCCAGGCCGGAGGTCAGCAGGTGGTCGATCAGCACCAGGTCGGGCAGCAGTTCGCGGCCCGCGTTGTCCGCGATCAGGCCGACCCGGCCGCCCCGGCCCCGTTCGAGCGCGGCCCACAGCCGGGCGCTGTCGTCGGCGACCAGACCGGGCGCGCCGCCGTCCTCCTGCGCGGTGAGCCGGAAGCTCAGGTCGGCCCGGTTGCCCCACAGCGCGGCGGCCAGCAGCGCGTCCGGGTCCGGCCCGGCGTCCAGTGCGGCCAGTTCGCCGTCGACGGCCGCCCCGGCCAGCTCGGCGGCCTTGAACGGCGCGAACGGGTCGACGCCCCGCCAGGCGCCGCCGGGCCGGAAGTACCCGGTGGCCTCCAGCAGCAGCCGGTAGAACCGGCTCTCCGCCCACAGGAACGGCGCCTCGTCCCAACGCCGCCCCCACAGCCCCGCGCCCCACTCCCGCCACCGCTCCCCGTCCGGGCCGTCCGCGTCCGGCGGCTCCAGCACCCCGCCGCCGGTGCTGCCCGCGAGCAGCTCGCCGAGCGCCACCCGCTGCTCCGGGCCGTACGGCAGCGCGTCCAGCACCTGCCCGATCAGCACGGGGTGGCGCTCGTGGAAGACGGCCCGGGCGAAGGAGCCCGGGGTGTCGATGCGGATCTCGGGGGCGTGCGGCACGGGTGTCGGCTCGGCTCTCTGCTCGACGGGTCGGACGGGTCGGGCGGGTCGGACGGGCGCAAGCGGGTGCGCGCTCCACGGCCTCCGCGGTCAGTGCGCCCGGCGCGGCCGGTCCCCGCCGGGGTCCGGGGTGCGCGGTGCGGCGGGGCCCGGTTCGGCGAGGTGGGCGTCCATGGTGGCGTTCAGCTCGGTGACGAACTGCTCGAACCGTTCGAGGAGTTGCGGCGGGTAGGGGGACATCGCGGCGTCGAGGCGGCGGGCGAGCGGGCCGAAGAACTCGTCCGCCCGCTCCTGGATGTGCGGGCCGCCGCGCAGGGTGACCACGCGCCGGTCGGAGTGCTCGCGGGTGCGGGTGATGTGCCCGGCCGCCTCCAGGCGGTTCAGGAGCGCGGTGGTGGCCCCCGTGGACAGCGAGATGCGCTCGCTCAGCCGGGCCGGCGACAGCGGGGCCCCCCGCTCTTCGGCGGCGGCGATCTCCAGCACCGCGGTCGCGTCGGTGGAGTGCAGGCCCAGCCAGGCGGCGAAGCGCCGACTGAGCTCGGCGTAGTGGCCGCCGTAGGTCCGCAGCCCTTCCATCAGCCGCTCGCGCCGCGCCGCGACACCGTCGTCCATCGCTTCCTCCACCGGGCCCGCCACCTCGTCTCCCCTGCCGGGCGTCCGTGTCGGCGGCCCGCTTTGACAACTTACCCCCACCAATTTACCTTCATCATGGAATTACTTCACCATGGAGGAATCTGGTATGCACGCCCCGTCCCCCACCCCAGACGAGACGACCGAGCCCTACCGGTGGCGGTGGCTGATCCTGGTGGCCATGATCGTCGCCGAGGTCATGGACCTCCTGGACGCCTCGATCGTCAACGTCGCCGGACCGGACCTGGAACGGTCGCTCGGCGCCGGTTCCGTCGGACTGCAGTGGGTGATCGGCGGCTACGCCCTCACCCTGGGCGCCGGACTCGTGCTCGGCGGGCGGCTCGGCGACCGCCACGGCCGGCGCACGGTGTTCCTGATCGGCCTGGCCGCCTTCACCACCGCCTCGCTGCTGTGCGCACTCGCGCCGAACACCGGGACGCTGATCGCCTTCCGCCTGTTGCAGGGCGCCGCCGGAGCGATGCTCCTGCCCCAGGGCCTCGGGCTGCTGCGGGAGAACTTCTCCGGCCCCGAACTCACCAAGGTCTTCGCGGTCTTCGGCCCCGTCCTCGGCCTGGGCGGCATCATCGGCCCGGTCCTGGGCGGCTTCCTCATCGAGGGCGACTTCTTCGGCCTGGGCTGGCGCTCGGTCTTCCTGGTCAATCTGCCCGTCGGCCTCGCCGCACTGGTCGTCGCCGCGAAGTTCGTGCCCGAGAAGGCGGGCGACCGCACGGTCCGGGTCGACCTGACCGGCGCGGCCCTGGTCGTGGCGTCCTGCGCCCTGCTGGTGCTGCCGCTCAACCAGGGGCAGGAGAACGGCTGGCCGCTGTGGACGTGGCTGTGCATGGCCGGCTCGGCGGTCGGTTTCGCCCTCTTCGCCCTCCAGCAGCGCCGCGCGGCTGCCGCGGGCCGCGAGCCGCTGGTGGCCCCGGGCCTGCTGCGCAAGCCCGCCTTCACCGTCGGCCTCGGCGGCATCGCCCTGTTCTTCGGCGGGCTCGTCGGCACCCAACTGGTGCTGACCCTGTTCCTCCAGATCGGCCGGCACTTCACCGCCGGTGAGGCGGGGCTGGGCAACCTGCCCCTCGCGGTGGGAACCGCGATCGGCGGTGCGGTCAGCGGCGCGTTCCTCGCCGACCGGATCGGCCGCAAGGTGCTGCAGATCGGGCCGCTCGTCCAACTGACCGGCGCGGCCGTGCTGTGGTGGGAGCTCGACGGCCTCGACGCTGCCTCCTTCTCGATCTGGGACATCGCCCCCGGCCTGGCGGTGGCGGGCGTCGGCGCCGGCCTGGTGATCGCCGCCCTGTTCGGCTTCGTCCTGGCCGCGGTCGACGACGACGAGATCGGCTCCGCCTCCGGGGTGCTGTCCGCGGTCCAGGCGGTCGGCGGTTCCACCGGTGTCGCGGTCTTCGGCTCGGTGTTCTTCGCCCGGGCCGACACCGGCGACTTCACCGGCGGCTTCCACCGCGCGCTGATCGTCCAGGCGTGCCTGCTGACGGCCTTCCTCGCGATCACCTTCCTCCTGCCCCCGAGCGGCCGCCCCGAGGAGGAGCAGCACGGCGCCGCCACCGGTTCCGCCCCGGAGCAGCGCCTGACCGCGTGAAACACCGCGGGCGGTCCGCCGCGCCGTGCGCGCCCGCCCGCGACGGCTCGGCCGCTGGTCACCGGCCACCGGACCGCCCGCCACCGGACCGCCCGCCACCCGGCATCCGCCGCTGACCGCACGTCACAATGGCCGCATGCGAGTGATCTCCACGGTGGCCGGGGCCGCCCTGCTGCTGGCGACGGCGGCCAGCATCCTGCGGACGCTGGTGGTGCCGCGCGGACTGTACTCGGCACTGGTGATCCGGCTCTGGTCGGTGCTGCGCCGGGTGGTGCGGGCGGTCGCGGCGCCGTTCGGGGGGTACCGGGCGATCGACCGGGCGCAGACCTGGCTGGCGCCGCTGATCCTGCTCGGGATGCTGGGCTGCTGGCTGGTGTCGACGCTGTTCGCGTACACACTGCTGCTGCGCGGGACGTCCGACCTGGCGTGGCGGGTGGCGTTCCGGGAGGCCGGGTCGAGCCTGTTCACCCTGGGTTTCGCCAGCGGCGACCGGCTGCACCTGTCGGTGATCGACTTCCTGGCTGCGGCGAACGGCCCGCTGATCATCGCGCTGCTGATCGCCTACCTGCCGACGCTGTACGGGGCGTACAACCGGCGGGAGTTGGAGGTGACGCTGCTGCAGTCGCGGGCGGGCGAGCCGGCCTGGGGGCCCGAACTGCTGGCCCGGCAGGCGCTGGTGCGCACCGAGAGCGAGCTGCCGGAGCTGTACCGGGACTGGGAGCGGCTGGCGGCGGACCTCGGCGAGGGCCACTCCAACTACCCGGTGCTGATCTCGTTCCGCTCGCCGCAGCCGTACCGCAGCTGGGTGGTGGGCCTGATCACGGTGCTGGACGCGGCCGCGATGCAGTCGGCGCTGAACCCGCGCTCGGCCCCGCCGGAGGCCCGGCTGCTGCTGCGCGCCGGGTTCACCGCGCTGCGCGACATCGCGACGGCGCTGCGCATCCCGTTCGAGCCCGACCCGGACCCGGACGGGCCGATCCGGCTGACCTTCGAGGAGTTCGACGCGGCGGCGGCCCTGGTGACGGCGGCGGGCATGCGCCCGGAGCGGACGGTCGCCGAGGCCTGGCCGCACTTCCGGGGCTGGCGGGTCAACTACGAGGCGATCGCCTACGAGCTGGCCCGCCGGGCGGACGCCGTCCCGGCCCTGTGGACCGGCCCGCGCGACTTCCCGGCCACCCCGATCCCCCCGCGCCGCCCGGCCGACCGACGACCCGCCGCCCCCTGAGGCGGCTACTTGCCGCCGCGCAGCAGCTGTTCCTCGGCGGCGGCCAGCACCTCGACCACCTGGCGGCCGAAGCGGACGTCGCAGGCGTGCGGGGTGCCGCTCTTCGCGGCGGCCAGCAGGGCGTCGACGGCGCGGGCGAAGGCGTCGGTGGCCTCGGTGTCGCGGTCGGGGAGCGTGGTGACGCCCGCGGTGCCGCGCAGTTCGACGCTCGCGCCGTTCGCGGAGGCGGCGGGCGGGGCGGTCAGGCTGAGGGTGACGGTGCTGGAGGCGCCGCCGCGGTGGCGCAGGACGAGGTGGGTGGTGTCGGCGGGGCCGGGGGCGGCGGTGAGCCGGTCGACCTCGCCGAGGACGGGCAGCAGCACGGACAGGGCGTGCGGGCCGACGTCCCACAGGGCGCCCTTCTGCTGGCGCCAGGGGGAGGCGGCGAACGGGCTGTCGGTGGTGAACACCGAGCCGATCCAGTGGCAGTGGGCGGTGAACCAGCCGCCCTGGGCGGCCTGTTCGGTGATCCAGGCCTCCTGGGTGGGGCCGAAGCGGGTGGTGAAGAAGACCACCGAGGCGACCCCGGAGGCGGCCACCGCGTCCTCGACGGCGCGGGCGGCGTCGACGGTCGCGGCGACCGGCTTGTCCAGCAGCAGGTGCTTGCCGGCCTGGGCCGCGCGGGTCGCGTACTCGGCCTGCACGTCCGGCGGGAGGGCGATGGCGACCGCGTCGACGTCGGCCAGCAGGGCGTCGACCGTCGGGTGGGCGGTCACGCCGTGGACGGCGGCGAGTTCGGCGGCGGCCTCGGGGCGGCGCCCCCAGAGACCGGCGAAGGTGACGTCGGGGTGGGCGGCCAGGGCGGGGGCGTGCACGAAGCCCGCCCAGGGGCCGGTGCCGAGGAGTCCGATGCGCATGGTGCCCAGTCTCCCACCCCGGCGCCGACCGCCCGGACGGCGGGCCGCGCAGCCCGGGCGGCGCGGCGGCGGACTACTCGCCGAGCACCCTGATCAGGGTGAACCCGTCGTGGCCCCGGCTGCCGACGGTCTGCACGGTGGTGGCGTCCAGCCGCTTCTCGTCCGCGATCAGCTGGTGCAGCTGCCGCACGCCGAGCACCGCCGGGTCCGTGCTGTCAGCGTCGGCGAGTCGGCCCCCGCGCACCACGTTGTCGACCACGATCACCGCGCCGGGGCGGGCCAGCGCGAGCGCCGCCTCGACGTAGTGCGGGATGTTGGCCTTGTCGGCGTCGACGAAGAAGAAGTCGTACGGTTCGCCGCCCTGCGCGGTCAGCTGCGCCAGGGTGTCCAGGGCCGGGCCGAGGCGGACCTCGACGCGGTCGCCGAGACCGGCCCGCTCCAGGTTGGCGGTGGCCACGGCGGCGTGCGCCGGGTCGATCTCCAGGGTGGTCAGGGTGCCGCCGTCGGGCAGCGCGCGGGCCAGCCAGATGGTGCTGTAGCCGGCCAGCGTGCCGATCTCCAGGATGCGCCGGGCGCCCTGGATCCGGGCCAGCAGGTGCAGCAGCTTGCCCTGGTTGGCGGCCACCGCGATCGGCGGGAGCCCGGCCCCGTCGGCCGCCGCCAGGGCCGCGTCCAGCGCCTCGTCGGGGCCGATCAGCAGCGCCTCGGCGTACTCGTCGACCGCGGTCCACACCTGCGGATCTTCGTCCTGCACAGCGTTCTCCCCACTTCCGTGATCACTCCGGACCTGCCGACCCTACCCACGCCCGGCCCGGGACACGCCGAGGCCGCCGCACCCGGTGCGGGTGCGGCGGCCTCGGACGGGGGCCGGCGCGGGGCCGACGTGGGGCCGGCCGGACGGACGGACGGATCAGTCGGCGGTCTCGGCGAAGGTCTCGGCGAGCGGTTCGCCGCTCTTGCCGCCGGACTGCTCGGGGTGCTCGGCCCGGGACTTCTTGGCCTTCCGCTTGAGCCACAGCGCCGAACCGGCACCGAACAGCACGGCCGCGCCGAGGCCGATGTACGAGGCGCCCTGGAGGTACTTCTCGGCGACCTTGCCGACCTGGTAGACCAGCAGCGTGGTGCCGCCCGCCCAGACCACGCCGCCCAGCACGTTGGCGATCAGGAACTTCCAGTACGGCATCCGCAGGGTGCCGGCCAGCGGGCCCGCGAAGATCCGGAGCAGCGCGACGAAGCGGCCGAAGAAGACGGCCCACATGCCCCAGCGCTGGAACTGCCGCTCGGCGGTGGCCAGGTGGTCGGGCCCGAAGTGCTTGGGGAACTTCCGGCCGAGTTTCTCGAACAGCGGCCTGCCGCCCTTGTGGCCGATCGCGTAGCCGATCGAGTCGCCGATGATCGCACCGGCGATCGCGCAGAGCGCCACGCCCCACGGGCTGACCGTGCCCTTGGCGGCCAGCAGCGCGGCGGTGACCAGGGCGATCTCGCCGGGCAGCGGGATGCCCAGGCTCTCCAGACCGATGATCAGGCCGATGATCACGTACACCAGGGTTGGTGATACGTCATTGATCCATTGGTCGACGTGCAAGGCGGAGTACCTCCGTCTGGGCAGGACAAGGCCGTCGACACGTCGTACGGCACACAGGAAAATTTCAGTAAAGGACCAGCCGGGTCAGCCTAGCCTCTCCTGACCACGGTGCCGAGCGCCTTCCCCGGGCCAACGGCGGCCACCACCGCCGGGGTTCCCGCCACCCCGCCGGGGCCGCACCGTCCGCCCCGGCCACCGGCCCCTGAGCAGCACCGGAGGGGAATCCCGAAACCTCCCGGAGGACCCCACGGGCAGCGCTTCGTACACCGGGTCCAACGCGGCGCGCCGAGCGGGTCGTTCCCCGTTCCGGTGTGAGATCACTCAACGCCCGGAGCCCTGTTCCGACCGCCCTCCGCCCGCCCATACTCCGTCCCCTGGCACGACGGCACGACGGCACGACGTGCCGACACGGCGACGTAGCGACATGCCGACGTGACGACGTGACGACGTGACGACGTGACGACGGCGCATCCACCGCAGGGGGAGGACCACCATGACCGCACACGCCTCGGCCGCCGGGGCCTGGCAGCTCGGCGACCTGACCGTCAACCGGCTCGGCTACGGCGCGATGCGCCTGACCGGCAACGGCATGCACGGCAGTTCCGAGCGCGCCCCGGCCGACCGCGCGGCCGCCGTCCGGCTGCTGCGCACCGCGTTCGAGCACGGCGTCGACCACGTCGACACCGCCTCGTTCTACTTCTCGCCGCGGCACTCCGCCAACGAGCTGATCGGCCGGGCGCTGGCCGGGCGGCCCGGCCACCGGGTCACCGTCGCCACCAAGGTCGGGCCCGGCCGCACCGCCGACGGCGCGTGGTACACCATGGCCCGGCCCGATCAGCTGCGCGCCCAGGTGGAGGAGAACCTGCGCCAGCTGGGCACCGACCACCTGGACGTGGTGAACCTGCGCCGCAACGGACCGGACGTGGAGTCCGTCGCCGAGCACTTCGGCGTCCTCGCCGAGCTCCGGCGGGCCGGGCTGATCCGGCACCTGGGCCTGTCCAACGCCCGTCCCGAGCACGTCCACCAGGCCCGGGCGATCGCCCCCGTGGTGTGCGTGCAGAACTCCTACGGCCTGGACCGGCGGCTCGCCGACGACAACGGGCTGCTGGAGCTCTGCCGCGAACTGGGCATCGCCTTCGTCCCGTTCTTCGCCGTCTCCGGCCCGGCCCGGGAGGGCGTGCCCGGCCCCGAGCGGGACGGCCGGGTCGCCGCCGTCGCCGCCGAGCTGGGCGCCACCCCCGCGCAGGTCCGCCTCGCCTGGACGCTGCACCGCGGCCCGCACGTGCTGGCCATCCCCGGCACCACGGACCCGGCCCACCTGGCGGAGAACCTCGACGCCGGAGCGCTGCGCCTCACCGACGCCCAGCTCGCCCGGCTGGACGCCCGCGCCGGAGCCCCGGCCGAGGTCCGCGCCGAAGCCCCGACCAACGTCCCGCCCGAAGCCCCGACGAACGCCCCGGTGGACGCACCGACCGGGTGAGGCTCCCACCGGGTGCGGCCCCCGCCGGGTGCGGCCCCCGCCGGGTGCGGCCCGCTACTCCCCCGCCACCCACTGCGGCAGCGCCTCGCACCGCTCCCGCCAGGCGGCCGGGACGCCGCCCAGGCCGGTGCCGGCGGCGATCACGCCGCCGGCGATCGCGCAGGTGGTGTCCACGTCGCCGAGGCCCTCGGCGGTGGTCCACAGCCCCCCGACCAGGTCGTCCAGGTGGTAGGCGGCCGCCCAGAGCGCGAACGGGACGGTGTCGGCGGCACTGATCCGCTTCCCGTTGCCGAGCAGTGCGGCGGCCCGCCCCGGCTCCGTCTCCGGGGGCAGTTCGGCGGCCACCCGGATGCCCGCGCGGACCGCGCCCTCGGGGGTGCGGTCCGCGACCTCGTACAGCAGCGACTCCCCGTACGGGCCGCCGCCCGGCATCCGGCTCCGGGCCGCCAGCGCGGCGGCCACCGCGACGGCGACCGCCCCGGCGACGCCCTCGGGGTGGGTGTGGGTGACCTCGGCGGAGTACACGGCCTGTTCGACGGCCTCGTCCAGGTCCTCGGCGAACCAGGCGCCGAGCGGGGCGACCCGCATCGCGGCGCCGTTGCCGAGGCTGCCCTGCCCGTCGAACAGCGCCCTGGTCTCGGTGGCCCACCGCTCGGGGGCCTCGGCGAGGCGGGGCAGCAGCTTCGTCATCCCGTAGCCGTAGCGGCGGGCCGGGTCGGCGAGGTAGGTGGCGCCGAACATCGCGGCCAACTGGGTGCGGTTGATCCCGTCCTGGTCGAGCAGCGCCCGGTACACGCACAGGGCCATCGCGGTGTCGTCGGTCCAGTGCCAGGGCGACTCCTCGGGGGTGTGCCGGGCCCGGATCCGCGCGACGGCCTCGGCGGGCACCCGGGACGGTTCGAACCAGCGCTCCCCGAAGGCGTCCCCGAGGGCCAGGCCCTCCATCGCGTCGCGGGCGGCCTGCCGGGCGGTGGTGGTGGTCGTCATGGGCGCGATCCTGCCAGTCGGCGCCCGGCCGCCCCAGCGCTTTTCGGCCCGGTTTCCCCGGCGCTCTCCGCCCGGTCGCCGACGGGCCGTCCCGGTGCGAACGGGCGTCCGCTCCCTGCGCTACGATCCGCGTCCCGGTCCGAACGGTCCGGACTGTTCCGAGGGGGGACGCGTGGGCGGATCGGGGAAGCGCAGCGGCGGCGCGGTGGCGTTGGCGGGGGCGGTGCTGCTGCTCGGTACGGCCTGCACCTCGGGCGGCGGCTCGACCGGGAGCGCGGCGGGGGCCGGGAGCACGGCGGGAGCCGGGAGCACGGCGGCGGGCGGCCCGGCCGGGACGCTCTGCCGGGCCGCGATCACCGTCGAGGACCTGCCCGCGGGTTACACCGCACCGCCGTCGCCGCAGGCGTGCGACGGGGACCCGGAGACGTGGTCGGTCGGCTTCCCCGGGGAGCCCGGCAGCATCGAGATGACCACCGAGCTGCTGGCCCGGAAGGCCGGTCCGGACGAGGCGTCCGCCTACCTGCCGGAACTCGTCGACGAACTGAACGAGCTGGCCGGCCGACCGGCGGAGCAGGACGCGGCCCCGTTCCGCGACCTGGGGGACGAGGTGCGCTGGTTCGCCGACCGCAAGAGCCCGGTGTTCACGAACGTCCTCTACCTCAGGCGCGGAAAGCTGCTGGTGCAGCTGTCCGTCGTGCGGCACCGCGACCTGCCCCCGGAGGAGCTGCACCGGCTGGCCGCGAAGGCCGTGGAGCGCACCGCGGCCCTGAGGTGAACTCCGCGCCGGCCGGTCGTCAGGACGTGAGGAACTCGATCAGGTCCCGGTTGAACTTCTCCTTGTCGCCGGGCACCAGCGCGATGCCGTGCGAGCCGCCCTCGTAGACCTTGAGCTGCGCGCCGGGCACCAGGGCGGCGGTCTTGCGGCCGGTGGCGTCGATCGGCACGACCTGGTCGTCGTCGCCGTGGACGACCAGCAGCGGGACGTCGAACTTCTTCAGGTCCGCGTGGAAGTCGGTGTGCGCGAAGGCGTCCACGCAGGCGACCCCGCCCTCGATGGTCTCGGCCATGGCCATGTACCAGAAGGCGTCCTTGTTGCCCTCGGTGGCCTTGCTCCCCGGCCGGTCGGCGGAGAAGAAGCCGACCGCCGTGTCCTTCCAGAACTGCGAGCGCTCCTGGAGGATGCCCGCCTTGATGCCGTCGAAGACGGACTGCGGGACGCCCTCGGGGTTGTCCGGGCCCTGGAGCATCAGCGGCGGGATGGCGGAGAGCAGCACCGCGGAGCGGATCCGGTCGGTGCCGTGCCGGCCGATGTAGCGGGCCAGTTCGCCGCCGCCCATCGAGTGCGCCACCAGGGTGACGTCGGTCAGGTCGAGGGCGGTGAGCAGGTCGTTCAGGTCGTCGGCGAAGGTGTCGAAGTCGTAGCCGTCGTACACGGGGGTGGAGCGGCCGTGGCCGCGGCGGTCGTGGGCGATGCCGCGGAAGCCGGCGTCGGCGACGGCCTTCAGCTGGTCCTGCCAGGCGTCGCCGTTCAGCGGCCAGCCGTGGATGAAGACGACCGGGCGGCCGCGTCCCCAGTCCTTGTAGAAGATCTCCACACCGTCGCGGGTCGTGCAGTGGGGCATGAGTGTCTCCGATCCGGGGCCGGGCCGCGGCGGTCGGCGGCGGTCCGGCGGGGAGGGGTGGGTGCCGGTGCGCTCGTGCGGCCTGGTGGCGGGACGGCGGCACCTCGACCATTCAAAGCACAGCCCGCCCCGGCCCGCACCCGGGCACCGCCCCGCCCCGGGCCGGGCCCGCCGGAGGACGGGGCCGGACCTGGGGCGCGCGGCGGTCAACTCACCCTCGCAGCAATGCCGTTCAGGACGGTTCGACGCAGAACAGCGCCTCCCGGACCTGCGCGGCGCTCGGGGTGGCGGCCGCGCCGTGCACCCGGATGGTGGTGCGCTCGCCGGGCAGCAGGGTGGTCAGGCCGCGGTCGGCGGCGGCCGCCGGGTCGATCCGGTCGGCCTGCAGGAGCAGGTCGCGCACCAGGGTGCGGGCGGTGACGACCACGTCGACCGCGCCGTCCGGGCGCTCCGCCACGGCGAGTTCGAACTCCGGCGCCGGGTAGGAGAACTCCTTGTCGGGGACGGGGAAGTGCACGGCGCGCAGGCCGTCCGCGTCGGCGACCAGGTACTCCTTGCCGGAGCCGGCGGCGGGCAGCAGCCCGTCGGGGACCGGAAGTTGGTGGACGGCCCGGGCGTCGGCGGTGAGTTCGGCGGTGGTCTCGGCGAGCACGTTGCCGTCGGTGTCCAGCCGGCGCAGGCGCAGCGTGGTGGTCCAGGGCTCGGCGGACTGGTTGACCAGGGCGATCCGGGGGGCGCCGTCGCGGTCGGCGGGCTGCAGGGTGAGCAGCCGGTCGGCGTACAGGCGGCGCAGTTCGTGGTGGAGCGGCTTGAGCCGGCCGTCGCCGTCGATGGCGGCCCAGGAGGAGACCGGCCAGCAGTCGTTGATCTGCCAGACGACGGTGCCGGCGCAGTGCGGCCAGTGCGAGCGCCAGTGCTCGATGCCGGTGGCGACCGCGCGGGCCTGGATCAGCTGGGTGAGGTAGTGCCAGCGGTCGAAGTCGCCGGGGCCGGTGGGCAGTTCGAAGTGCCGGGCGACGCCGCGGTCGAGCTTGCCGTTGCCGTCCTCGGCCTTCTGGTGGTGCAGCATGCCGGGCGAGTCGGCGGCGAGCGCCTCGGTGGGCAGGGCGCGGCGCAGGGTGGCGTACGCGGGCGGGGCCTGCCAGCCGAACTCGGCGACGAAGCGCGGGACGCTGTCGCGGTACTCGGCGAAGTCCTGCCGGTTCCACACCTCCCAGGAGTGGTGGGTGCCGTGGTCGGTGTCGTTGGGGTGGTGGTCCCAACTGCCGGACCAGGGGCTGCCGGCCGCGTACGGGCGGGTGGGGTCGAGTTCGGCGACGATCCGGGGCAGCACGCCGAGGTAGTAGCCCTCGCCCCAGGAGTCGGCGCCGGCCCGGTCGCCCTTGAGCTCCTCCTCCCAGCCCCAGTCGCGGAAGCCCCAGAGGTTCTCGTTGTTGCCGTTCCACAGCACCAGCGAGGGGTGCGGCATCAGGCGCACGACGTTGTCGCGGGCCTCGGCCTCGATCTCGCCGCGCAGCGGCTGCTCCTCGGGGTAGGCGGAGCAGGCGAACAGGAAGTCCTGCCAGACCAGCAGGCCGAGTTCGTCGCAGGTCTCGTAGAAGGCCTCCTGCTCGTAGATGCCGCCGCCCCAGACCCGGACCAGGTCGATGTTGGCGTCGGCGGTCTGCTGGAGGCGGTGGCGGTAGCGGGCGGGGGTGACGCGGGTGATCAGGGTGTCGTCGGGGATCCAGTTGGCGCCGCGGACGAACAGCGGCTCGCCGTTGACGGCGAGGGTGAAGGGGGTGCCGGTGGCGTCGGGGGTGCGGTGCAGTTCGACGGTGCGGAAGCCGATCCGGCGCTGCCAGGTGTCGAGCGGGTCGTCGCCGTCGGCGAGGGTGAGGTCGAGTGCGTAGCGGGGCTGTTCGCCGTGGCCGCGCGGCCACCAGAGCGCCACGTCGGCGGCTTCCAGGGTGAGGACGCCGGTGTCGCCGTCGAGGACGGCCTCGGCGTGGGCACCGGCCACCGAGGCGCGGACGGTGAGCGGGCGGCCGGCGCCGGTGGCGGTGCGCTCGACGGTGACATGCACCTCGACCAGGCCGGTGCTGCCGTCGACGGTGACCAGCGGGCGGACCTCGGCGATCCGGGCGGTGGACCAGTGCTCCAGGCGGGCGGGCTTCCAGATGCCGGCGCTGGGCAGGGTCGGGCCCCAGTCCCAGCCGAAGCTGCTGGCCATCTTGCGGATGTACTGGAACGGTTCGGGGTAGACGTTGGGCCGGTCGCCGACCAGGCCGCGGACCCGCTCGGCCTCGGTGTAGGCGCTGGTGAACTCGACCTTCAGCTCGCCGGTCAGGCCGGTGGCGTCGAAGCGGTAGCGGCGGTGCATGTTGCGGGTGGAGCCGAGCCCGGTGCCGCCGAGGGTGACGGTGGCGGCGGTGTCGAGTCCGTCGAAGACCAGGTCGGTGCGCTCGTGGCGGCTGCCGTGGGCGGGCAGCTCCAGGGTGTAGGTCCAGTCGCGGCGGCCGACCCAGGCCACCTCCAGTTCGTTGGCGTCCAGGAAGGGGTCGGGGATCAGCCCGGCGTCCAGCAGGTCGGTGTGGACGCAGCCCGGGACGGTCGCGGGCAGCCGGTCCCCTTCGTGGTGCAGGCTCCAGCCCTGGTCGAGCGGGGTGGTGTCCTTCATGCGTGCGGCTCCTTGGTCGTTCGGCCGGACCGGTGGTCGGATTTGCGGCGCGAGCAGAACCGTAACCCGCCCGGGCGGCCGTGTCTATAAACCGGTTATGTAAATACCTTGATGGGTTTCAGTGATCGCCAACTCGGCCGCGAACTGCCCGAAGTCCCGCAATGGCACTGCCGTCCCACCGGCCACGGACGGGCACGACGGGACGGCAGGTTTACCGGTTCACCAATGGAACGGACGGGCAGTTGCGCGCCGCGCATCTGCGAGATCGCCCACGAGCCCAGCTCCATGGTGGCCACCCGGCCGGTGGCCAGCAGCTTCTTGGACCGCTCCCAGTCGGTGGCCTGCGGCTCGGACTCGGTGCGCGTCTCCTGGGCGGTCCGGCACAGCAGGCTGTCGATCTCGCACAGGTCCTTGCCGGGCGTCCACGGCGCAGACCGTCCCGGAGGCGATGCCGTACACCCACTCGTCGAAAGTGTCCGACAGCTCGCGCGAGTTCCCCAACGACGTGAAGCAGGTGGGGTACTGGCCCGCCGGCATGTTGTCCGGGATCAGCAGCACGTCGCCGTTGCGCTTCGCGTCCTCCTGTTGCTCGTGTTCGCGCCCCGGTCGTCCGGCACCCGCCGCAGGGGCGGTCGCCGGACGACCGGAGTGGTTGACGTTCCGTCAGTAGGGGCCGCAGGTCTGCCCGTTGAGCGTGAAGGCGGTCGGAACGCCGTTGGTGCCGGTCACGGAGGTGCCGCTGAAGCCGAAGTGAACGAGAACGCCAACTGCCAGCCGTTGACCGGCGCGCTGCCGGTGTTCTTCACCGTCACGTCGCCGTTGAAGCTGGCCCCCCAGTCGGACAGGCCGTAGTGCACGCCGCAGCGGGTGGCGAACGAGTCCGCACCGGGTCTTGCGGGGAGGTGCTCCTCTTGCCCGGGGCGGGCGTCCAGCAGCCCGCCCGATCGGTTTATTAACCGATTAAGGCTTAAAGGCCGTACGGGCGGTTCAACATCTTCGTCAACAGGTGGTTAACCGTTTGTTGCCCAGCCGCTCCCGGCGGGGGTGCCGGACTACACCGGGCGGGGCCCGCGTAGTAGCTTGAGGGGGCACAACAGGCCCGCGTCCGGCACCGGCAGGAGCGGCGGGCGGCCGACGAGCAGTCCTGAAAGGTTCCGTGGAGCAGGTGTCCCAGCAGCAGAGCCCGCCGGCGAAGCGGCCGACCATCGCCGACATCGCCAAGATCGTGGGCGTGTCCAAGGTCTCCGTCTCCAACGCCTTGAACGGTCAACCGGGCGTCTCGGACGCCACCCGCGCCAAGATCGCCGCCGTCGCCGAGGAGCTCGGCTTCGTCCGCAACAGCGCCGCCCGCGCCCTCAGCGGCGCCAAGGCCGCCGCCGTCGGCCTCGCGCTCTGCCGGCCCGCCCGGATGCTCGGCACCGAACCGTTCTTCATGGAGCTGATCGGCGGCATCGAGAAGGTGCTCTCCGACGCCTCCTACTCGCTCGCCCTCCAGGTCGTCTCCGACCACGAGCGCGGCCTGGAGGCGTACCGCCGCTGGTGGGGCGAGCGGCACATCGACGGCGCGATCCTGGTCGACCTGCGCCGCGACGACGCCCGGGTGCCCGCCCTGGAGGAGATGGGCCTGCCCACCGTCGTCATCGGCCACCCCTCCGGCTCCGGGAAGCTCACCCCCGTCTGGTCCGACGACGCCGCCGCCGTCCGCGAGACCATGGAGTACCTCGCCGCGCTCGGCCACCGCCGGGTCGGCCGGGTCGCCGGCCTCACCGGCCTGGTGCACACCGCCATCCGCGACGAGGCCTTCACCGCCGCCTGCGCCGACCTCGGCCTGGACGCGCTGCCCACCGTGCACACCGACTACACCGGCGAGGAGGGCGCCCGCGCCACCCGCCGCCTGCTGCTCTCCCCCGCCCGCCCCACCGCGATCCTCTACGACAACGACATCACCGCCGTCGCGGGCCTGTCCGTCGCCCAGGAACTCGGCCTCTCCGTCCCCCGGGACCTCTCCCTGGTCGCCTGGGACGACTCCCCGCTGGTCCAGGTCGTCCGCCCCCCGCTCACCGCCCTCACCCGCGACATCCACGCCTACGGCTCGCACGCCGCCCGCACCCTCCTCGACCTGATCGCCGGCCGCCCCGTCACCGGCTACGAGGACCAGGCCCCCCAGCTCACCCCGCGCGGCTCCACCGCCGCCCCGCCCACCCGCTGACGACCCCGGGCACGCGCACGGGGGTGGTGACCCGCCGTTCACCAGCCGGTCACCCGGCCCCCGTTCAGACGCCATTGGCGATCCGGCCGTAGTCGATCCAACCGGGGTCGTTCGCGCCGTGACCGCCGTTGTTGAGGAAGGCGGTGGTCTGGCCGGTCGTCGTCCGGCCCTTGATGCTCCAGCCGCCGTGCCCCTCGCCGCCCCGGTTCAGCCGCACCCGCACTGCCCCGCCGTCCTCGACGACCACGTAGTCCGACCGGCCGTCCCCGTCGAAGTCCGCCCACCGCACCCGGCTGGAGCCGCCGGACTCCGTACCGGCGTGGTGGACCGCCGCCGGGACGGCCAGGCCGTCCGTGAAGGCCCGGTCCAGGACCTGGTCGAAGGTCTGCGCGATCCGCCGGTAGCCCAGGTCGTCGGGGTGCAGCCCGTCCGCCGTCTCCTCCGCGGTCAGCGCGGGCGCGGCGGTGTAGCGGACCTTGCGGCCCTGGGCCTGCTTCGCCTGGACGGCCTGGCTCAGCGCGGTGTTGTAGTCGGCCACCAGGGCGGTCAGGTTCGGCGTCGTCGGGATCAGGCCCATCACCAGGACGGTCGCGCCGGGCCGGTCGGCGAGGATCCGGTCGATCAGTGCCGACGCCCGGTCCGCGGCGTGCGCCTTGTCGGTGCCCCGGTCCAGGTCGTTGATGCCGATGTGGAGCAGCACGACGTCCGGTTGGGCCGCCAGGTCAGCGAGCGGCCCGCGGTACCCGGCATCGGTGGTGCTCCGGTAGCCGGCGGTGATCGAGTCGCCGAGCGGCATCACCCGCAGCACCGGAGCGGGGGCGGGTGCGACGGCCGACGGCGTCGGGGTGGTGGCCGCGATCGCGGCCACCACGGTCGCTGCGGCCGGGCCCAACTTGACGGTGGGCCTCACGGGGTTCCCTCCCCCGGCCGGTCCTTCCCGTCCCTCTACTGACTTCGGCTCGTCAGGGTGAATCTGTGTGGAGTGCCTGATGGGCCTGAAGCGGTGGCTGTACCGGTGGTGTGTGAGGTATGCGGATGGGGGCGGGCTGGCCGCCGCGGGACGGCTGCGCCGGGAGTCGGTGCGGGTGTAGGCGGCCGAGTTGTTCGAGCAGGAGGCCAAGCCGACGGAGGTGGCCCGGCGCCTGCGGGTGAGTCCGAAGTCGGCCTACCAGTGGCACCAACTGTGGCGCGACGGTGGCGTGCAGGCTCTGGCCTCTCGCGGACCGGGTGGGTCGCGGTGCCGCCTGTCCCCGCGCTGTCCGGCCAAGCTCGCCGCGTACCTGGACCAGGGCCCGGCCGCGCACGGCTGGGTGGAGGACCAGGTCTGGACCGCTTCGCGGGTGGCCACGCTGATCGGGCGGAAGTTCCACGTCACCTACAGCGTCTCGGGCGCCACCAGGCTGATGCACCGCCTCGGCTTCAGCCCACAGGTTCCCGCCCGTCGGGTCGCCGAGCGCGACGAGCAGGCCGTCACCGCCTGGAAGGAGCTGACCTGGGCGGAGGTAAAAGCGCCCGGGCGGCCTGCGGGGGATACATCTGCTTCGAGGGCGGGGCAGGCTTCACCCGCCGACCGCCCCGAGGACGCACCTGGGGCCGGCGAGGCCGCACTCCGGTCGTGACCGTCAGCGGCCGCCGCGCGGGACGCCTGTCCGTGGCCGGGCTGATCGAAGTGCGGCCGGGCTCGCGCACCCGGCTGTGCCACCGCCTGGTCACCCACCCCGCGGGCAGGGGCCGGCGCCGCAGCATGGGCGAGCGCGACTTCATCGCCCTGGCCGACGGCGTCCGCCACCTCGTCAAGGCGCCGATCGTGCCGGCCTGGGACCGCCTGAACACCCATGTCTCCCACGCCGTGCGCGAGCTGATCTCCCAGCGCACCTGGCTGACGGTCTTCCTCCTTCCCGCCTACGCGCCCGACCTCAACCCCGTCGAACGGGTCCGGGCACACGTCAAGCACAGCCTCGCCCACCTCGCCGTCATGGCCCTCGACCGGCTCGAAGCCCTCGTCCGCAACCGGTTCAAGCGCCTGCAGTACCGCCCCGACACCCTCGACGGCTTCAGAGCCGGCACCGGCCTGACCCTCGACACCCCCACCTCACCCTGACAAGCCGAAGTCAGTAATGTGCTCCGCGACTCAACGAGGAGATGACGTGGCTGAGCCGAGCTGGCAGCTCATACAGGAAGACCGCCTGGTCGGGATGTTGGTCGAGAAGGAAGTCGACATGTTCTGGACGGACTGTCACTTCGTGCCAGGTCCCGGTTGGGACGATCTCCGACCCCTCTTCGAGACATCCCGCGACGCCTGGCGAAGCGGCGACGAAGAGGCTGCGGTCGAAGCCGACGAAGCGATCTATGCGCGAGGACTCGTTCTCGTGCCGGTTGCCGGCGGGGCGCCACTCACAGAGTTTCTCCTTCGTATCAATGGTGACAAGGCTCGCTTCCGCTACTGAGATCACGTCATGCCTTCAGGGCTGCTGGTCTGTTCGGGAGCCGCTGCTGGTAGTGATCTGCAGTCTCGGGATGCCGAGGTCCATCGGTACCGCCGTCGCCTACATCGCCACTGGCGTTCCCCAACGCCACACTCGCCCAGGACCAGGCCGTCCAGGCCAAGGCCGCCATCCGCTGGGGCAAGGCGGTCCCCACCACGGCTCCCGGGGTCGTCCACCCCAACGACTATGGCGACATCTTCTCGCCGACCTGCGGCACCGCCTGGATCTCGGGCAACGCGGTGGGCAACCTCAGCGTCGACATCTCCGCCGGCCTCACCCTCCTGCCCGGGGACAAGGCCATCTTCTACTTCTGGAAGGTCTACCTGGCTGGCCCGGGCGGCACCAGCCACCTGCAGTGGGGCCGTACCGGCCTCGCCGACCGCAACTCGTGGGCCGGCCACAAGACTGTCGGCGGACTGACCGTCGGCAACGCCATCGCCACGGTCAGCATCCGGCGCCTGACCCCCAAATCTGCATGCTCCGTCCCGGACAGAACGCCTCGGCAGCCTAGGAACCTCCCTGCCACTACAGCTCCCGCCCGGGAGCAGGCCCTGTCCGGCGAAGGAGCCCTCCGTGCTGGCGACCGCTCGCACTGGCCGCCGTGGCGGCGTGCTCCTGCCCGCCGTCGGCACCTTCTGTGCTGACCCGCCATCCACCAGCACATCGATGCTGAAGCATGTGCATCCTTCAGCAGTCTCTTTAAAACCATGTGCACGCTTGTGCATGAGTGAGATGCTTCGTTCATGCGCTGCTTCGGCGCATGTAAGCGGGTACGTCGTATGTGCGGCGCCCCAGTGGAAGAGGAGACGGCAGTGAGGCTGCTGCAGGGCACCCCGGAGGAGATCGCGTCCTTCCTGAAGTTGATGGGGGAGGAGGGAGCGGAGTCCTTCGACGACGCGGCCGTCGACACGGCCGCGGAGCCCGCCACCTGGGTCGGGATCGAGGCGCTGGTGCGCGGCCGGGCGCGCAGCGAGGAGATCGCCGAGCGAGTGCTGGCCTACCTGAAGGGCGTGCTCGAGATCGGCGGCGTAGAGATCGAGGCGGGCACCTCGGAGCGGACCCGCGACGGCCTGTCCAACTACGTGATGGTCCGGGACGCCGGCAAGCGTCGCTTCGGCGCCGTCGCGTACGTCAACGCCATCAACGCCGGACTCACTGTCCGGCTCACCCCGCAGGACGTCGCCGACAACGACGACCCGCGCATCGAGTTGCGCGACGTCAAGGACGGCCACAAGTACGCGGTCAACTGCCCCTTGCGGGACGAGGAGACGGTCGACCTGGCCCTCCAGCTCACCCAGCGCGCGCTGGCGAAGGTGCGCTGACCGCGTTCGACGTGCACAACGCGGGGCGGCCGCCTCGTCGCCAAACTCGCCGGCCGCCCCCGGCCACCACCCCGGCCGCCCTGGCGGCCGCTTACGGCCCCGCCCTGGCCCGCCTGCTGGGCACCGAAACGGCGAGTACCGCCTCGCCGCGGGGTTGCAGGGCCGGGCCCGTACGGGCACCCCGGAGGGATACCGTCAGAGGCGTACCGCCCGGTCCGGTGCCGGGCAGCCGACACCGAAGAAGGGGGTTGGTGGGGATGAGCGCCCAGCCCGCCGAACACGGGCCCGGCGGCGGACGCCTCGGACTGCCGCCGATGAACACGGTGCAGGAACTGCGCGCCGCACTGCGCACCGGCTACGGCTACCCCGGAGACGCCGAACGCCTGGACGCCGAACTCGCCGCGCAACTGCTGCGCCAGGTGCCCGTCGACCGGCTCGACCAGGTGCCCGCCGTCGTGGACCTGGTCGCTGTCGCCGAGATCGTCGCCGCCTACCGCGGCCGCGTCCTGCTCGCCGCCGACCGCGACAGCGCCGCCGTGATCGACGAGGAAAGTGGCCCCTTCTGCCCTACTGACTTCGGCTTGTCAGGGTGAGGTGGGGGTGTCGAGGGTCAGGCCGGTGCCGGCTCTGAAGCCGTCGAGGGTGTCGGGGCGGTACTGCAGGCGCTTGAACCGGTTGCGGACGAGGGCTTCGAGTCGGTCGAGGGCCATGACGGCGAGGTTGGTGAGGCTGTGCTTGACGTGTGCCCGGACCCGTTCGACGGGGTTGAGGTCGGGCGCGTAGGCGGGAAGGAGGAAGACCGTCAGCCAGGTGCGCTGGGAGATCAACTCGCGCATGGCGTGGGAGACATGGGTGTTCAGGCGGTCCCAGGCCGGCACGATCGGCGCCTTGACGAGGTGGCGGACGCCGTCGACCAGGGCGATGAAGTCGCGCTCGCCCATGCTGCGGCACCGGCCCCTGCCGGCGGGGTGGGTGACCAGGCGGTGGCACAGCCTGGTGCGCGAGCCCGGCCGCACGGCAATCAGTCCCGCCACGGACAGGCGTCCCGCGCTTCGGCCGCTGACGGTCACGACCGGCGTGCGGCCGCGCCGGCCCCAGATACGGCTTCTGGGCGGTCGGCGGGTGAAGCCTGCCTCGTCCTCGAAACAGATGTATCCCCCGCAGGCCGCCCGGGCGCTTTTACCTCCGCCCAGGTCACCTCCTTCCAGGCGGTGACGGCCTGCTCGTCGCGCTCGGCCACTCGACGCGCGGGAACCCGCGGGCTGCAGCCGAGGCGGTGCATCAGCCTGGTGGCGCCCGAGACGCTGTAGGTGACGTGGAACTTCCGCCCGATCGGCGTGACCACCCGCGAGGCCGTCCAGACCTGCGCCTCCACCCAGCCGTGCGCGGCCGGACCCTCGTCCAGATACGCGGCGAGCTTGGCCAGACAGCGCGGCGACAGGCGGCACCGCGACCCAGCCGGGCCACGCGATGCCAGCGCCTGCACGCCACCGTCGCGCCACAACTGGTGCCACTGGTAGGCCGACTTCGAACTCACCCGCAGGCGCCGAGCCACCTCCGCCGGCTTGACCTCCTGCTCGAACAACTCGGCCGCCTACACCCGCACCGACTCCCGACGCAGCCATCCCGCGGCGGTCAGCCCGCCCCCATCCGCATACCTCACACACCACCGGTACAGCCACCGCTTCAGGCCCGTCAGGCACTCCACACAGATGCACCCTGACGGGCAGAAGTCAGTAACCCAAGGGGACCTCACGGACCCGAACGTTCCCGCAGACGACGAAGCCTGCAGGCTCCTCGCCGTCCAGCAGGCGGATCCGTCGGAAGCGGTGGCTCAGGCGGTCAGGGATGTTCACCAAGTCCTGCATCTCCCGGTCGGACTCCACTTCCTGGAGCGTCAGGGAACGGTACGAGGACCTGGTCTTCATCCCGACTACTCCGACGAACTCAATCTCGGTGGCGGTAGTGTCCCCCTCCTTCTCGTAACTCCGGAACACCAGCAGGCGGTGCGAGATCTGGTAGGACCAGACCTGCATGAGCATGGGGAAGCGCACAGTCTTTCCTTCCGTGAACGATGCCCCGCCGAGCGGGCTCGGCTGGGCATCGTTCTCTGCCGCACATTGATCTGTTGCTGTCGTACGAGGAGTGTCAGCCGCCGGCCGCGGCCGTCACCCCTCCGACCTCAGGAGGCCGGTCGGGGAATCCCCGCGGCATCGAGCAGCCGGTGCATGAGGGACGGCGGCAGCGCCGGATTGGCCGCTGCCCTGATCGACGTCTGCGGATCCCCGTCCCCGAGCAGTTCCTCCACCCGCCCGTGGGGCAGGTTCGGGTGCGAGGCGATGGTGCGCCGGAAGCGGACGTCGGGATCGCGGCTGAGGCGCAGCAGCAGTTCGGCCGGCGCCCCGGGGTCGTGGGTGGCGAGAATCCGCTGTGCCGGGTCGGAGGAGTCGGCGAATCGCCGTGCGAGCCCGACGCGCGGGAAGTTCGGGTGTTCCAGGAGCATTCCTTTCAGTGGACTGGTCCAACGGCGGAAGGCGTCGAGGACGACCTCGCCGTCGGCGGTGGGCTGGTTCTCGCAGAGCAGGATGCGCACCGGAAGGTCGCCGTCACGGCCGAGGAGGTCGATGACCTCCTGGGGCAGACGCCTGTTGCAGGCGGCACTGCGCCGGAGCAGCGTGTTCGCGGACGCCGCGCACCGCCGCAGCACCTCGACATCGGTCGCGTCGAGGACCCAGGGCACCGCCCCGAGCCGATCGGACTCCGACACGTGGTAGTCGATCTCCGCCCGCTGCGCCTCCGTCAGATCCGGGCGGGCGGCGAACTGCAGGCGGACCGCGTGCTCCGGATCGTCGGCGAGGAGCCGCGCCGTGTCCAGCGCGACCGCGGGATTGCCCGCGACGGCGGCGCGCTCGTGCGCGTCACCGGTCTCGGCCAGCCGCCGCGCCGTCGCCGGGTGCAGTGCGGCCCTCGCCAGCACCTGGGCCCTCCGAACCGGAACGTCGTCCGTGAGCAGCAGGTACCGGTCGGTGGCGTCGGCGTCGTGGCCGCTCGCCCGTTTCGCGGCCTCGCACCGCACGGAGGGTTCGGCGTCCGCCAGCAGCAGCCCGCGCTGCCCGGGATCCAGGTGCTCCCAGGCCCGGCACGCGGCACGCCGCCGCCGCGGGTCGGCGTCCGACGCCAGCTCGGCCAGGGCCGGGGAGGACGGCAGACTCTCCTCCGCGCGCGAGCGCACCTCGGCGTCCCCGTCCCGGAGCAGGGCCCGCTGGGCCCACTCCGGCAGGGGGTCCACCGGGCTCCTGAACCACTGCGGCCCGACCGCCACCGCAGCTCTCACCTTCGGATCGGGATCGCCCGCCAGCCGCGCCCGGCAATCACCGGAAGCGCCCTTGTTCTCCGCGAACGCCGCACGCAGCACCACGTGCGGAGAGGCCACGATCGCGTCGACGACCCGATCGGGCAGCGAACGCCAGGCCAGGGTCTGCCAGACGTCCGACGCCTCCTCGGAGAGCAGCCGCAGCAGCACGTCCGCCGGGGCTGCGGGATTCTTGACGATCCCGCGGATCATTCCATGGTTGTTCATCAGCGCTCCGCGGGACTAGGCAGGCCGGCGAACGGGTCGGATCCGCCGCGCCACTCGACGCGGTCCCGGACCGACTTCGGCGATTTCATGATCTGCGCCAACTCCCACGCCGTGAAGTCGTGCGACGGGTTGCTCGCGAGGTCGCTCTCGCTCACGGTCTCGGCCCACGCTTTCGCGTCTGAGCTTCCGCCCCGGACCTCGGTGAGGTCGAACATCAGCTTCGTGGTGCTGCTCGGTTCCAGGGCCGGCCTGAAATGGTTGAAGAAGTCAGTGTAGTCACCGAGTTCTCCGGGCCGTCGACTCCGAGCACGATCTTCGTGGGAGGACAGATGTTGTGGACGAGGACGGGCGTGCCGCCCGCGACCACGTAATACGTGTGCAGGTCCGCGACGGTGAGGTCGTGCATGTCCGCTTCGCCCTGCAGCGGGGTCACGGCGGTCATCCGGATCCGTTCTCCGGAGGGGGTGAGGCCACGCGTCGGGTCGAGCGTGGTGACCTGGTTCTGGCCGAGCGTGTTGGTGACGGTCAGCCCGGTGGCGGTCAGGTAGGAGGTGCGGGTGTAGCTGGTGGCGGTCGCGTGTCCGGCGCCGTCGTAGATCCTGCTCGGCTTGCCGAAGCCGTCGGTGAGCGTACTGGCCTCGGTCCGGTGGGTGAACGCGCCGCCGCTGTAGCCATCGGCGACCTGGAGCACGGACTGGTCGCCCTTGGTGGGGGCGGCCTGCGGCCAGGTGGGGGCGGCGGGCTGCGGCCAGGTCGCCACCATCGTCGGGTTGTCGTAGAAGGTGCGGGTCGCCATGGCGACGTCGGCGGCCCGGTTGAGGCCGGTCGGCGCGGTCAGCTTGTTGAGCTGGGAGTCGGTGTCGTAGCTGGTGTCGCTCTCGTTAGTGCACCAACCGCCGCTGACGGCCTGGCGGGCCCAGGTCTCGGCCTTGCCGGTGGCGTTGGCGGTCAGCGGGGGCAGCCCGGTGCGGGCGCGGCTCGCGACGGGCGCGGAGACCCAGTAGGAGTTGATGCTGGAGTGGTCGACCGGTCCGCCGTCGTAGGTGTAGGCGGTGGACTCCAGTGCGTTGCCGGAGAGTTGGTCGGCGTCGCGGTGGCCGCCGCCGGCCGGGGTGACCTTGGCGAGCAGGCCGCTGACGCCCACGGCGAGGGCCGCCTTGTGGTCGAGGACTCGGCCGACGCGCCGGCGGGACTGCTCGGCGCCGCCGTGTCCCGACCGGCCCGGTCAGGGCGCGGCGGGTCCGGTGCTGCCGCGCGGCACCAGGACGGGGGTGCCGGCCGGGCGGGAGGGGGCGCGGCCCTCGTCGATGAGCTCCAGCAGGCAGCGGGCGACCCCCTCGCCGACCGCGAACGGGTCGTGGCTGAGCGCGGAGAGCTGCGGGCGGGTGATCCGGCACAGGTCGGAGTCGTCCCAGGCGACCAGCGAGACGTCCTGCGGGACGCGCAGGCCGAGTTCCTCGGCGACGGCGATCGCGGCGACGGCCATGAGGTCGTTGTCGTAGACGATCGCGGTGGGGCGCTCGGCGGCCGTCAGCAGGGTGCGGGTGGCCCGGGCGCCGGCGTGCGCGGACAGGTCGGTGGGCAGGCTGCGGGCGCTGACGCCGGGCAGTTCGGCGGCCGTCTCGGCGAACGCGCCGCCGCGCAGCAGGGTGCGGCCGAGCGCCTCGGGGCCGGTGACGTGCGCGATCCGGCGGTGGCCGAGCAGCGCCAGGTAGCGGACGGCCTCGGAGATCGCCGCCGCGTCGTCGGTCCACACCGCCGGGAACGGGCCGGACAGCGCGGGCTGGCTGACCGCGACGGCCGGCATCCCGAGCCTGTGCACGGGCTCCAGCCGGGGGTCGTCGGCGACCACCCCGACCAGCACCGAGCCGTTCACCCGCCCGGACTGCCACCACTGCCGGTACAGCGCGATCTCCGCCTCCCGGTCGGGGACGGTGTGCAGCAGCAGCGCGCACGGCCGCTCCGCGAGGACCTGCTCGATGCCGCCGATCAGCGCCATCTGCACCTGGTCCAGCCCGGCCCCGCCGCGGGTCAGCGCCATGCCGACGGTGTGCACCCGGTCGCCCTGGGCCAGCGAGCGGGCCGCCAGGTTCGGCGACCAGCCGAGTTCGCGGGCCGCCTCGACGATCCGCCGCCGGGTCGCGTCGGAGACGCCCGGCCGGTCGTTGAGGGCGAGCGAGACCGCACCCGCGGACACCCCGGCCCGCGCCGCCACGTCCCGGATCGTCACCCGGCGCTGCATCCCGCTGCTCACCCCGTCCCTCGCGTACCCGCCACCTGCGGGTCCCATCCTGTCAGGTCCCCGGCGCCGGACGGCACCTCGGCTCCTGGTAGCGTCGCAATCTTCGCCGGGTGGGCCCGGCGGAGTACCCCGACAGGGACCCGGCATGACGACCGCGCAACAGCGCCTGCACCACGCCCTGGACGCCCTCGGCCGCACCGCCCGCCCCGGACCGGCGGTGGACGGCTGCGGACACTGCTACACCCCGCGGGAGTTGGCGGCCCTCTCCGGCCCGCCCGACCTGGTCCCGGACCGGCTGCTGCACTCGGTCGCGATGAAGTCCCCCGGCCACTGGGTCGACTTCCCCGCCCTCTACCGCCGCCTCGCCCCGCGCCTGCTGCGGCAGTTGACCACCGGCACGCTGGCGGTGGACGGCCCGCTGGTCGCCGCCCGGCTGGTCGCCGCCGACTGGACCTCCTGGCACCGCGCCGAACTCGTCCGGGACGTCCTGGACGCCTGGTGGTGCGCCACCCTGGCCGACCCCGCCGCGAACGCCGCCGACGTCCTGGAGACCGTGTCGGTCGCCACCGGCACCGCCACCCCCTGGCTGCGGGCCTGGAGCGAGACCCGCACCCCGACCGCCGAACGGCACCTCACCCGCGCCGTCGGCGACTGGCTGTACTACGACCGCCTCCCCGACCTCCGCCTCGGCTTCCACCGCGAACTCCCGGTCGGCCCCGAGATCGCCGCCTGGATCGCCGCCCTGCCGCCGCACCTCCTCGACGAGGAGCAGCGCTCCTGGCTGGACCTGGTCTACGACCGGACTTGAAGAACCTGTCCAACCAGGGGCCCGGGGAACGGCGGGTCGATGCTGCGCAGCGGCCCCGCCAGGGGCCCGGGGAACGGCGGGGCCGTGCTGCTGACGGCCGGAGCCCATCGAAAGTCCGTGCTGCTGCGTGCCGTAACAGGAACCGGAAGCAGACGCGCGCAACGGCAGTGCACCCCCAGCAGCCACGACCTCGCCGTTCCTCGAGCCCCTGAATGCGCGCCGCCCGCCGAGGGTTCTCAGCGCCCGCCGGGGGCCGTCTCGCCCGAGCCGCGCGGGATGAGCAGCGTCGGGATCTCCAGCCGGGCCGGGGGCGAGGCCTCCCCTCCGAGGCGGTCGAAGAGGCGGCGGGCGGCGAGGGCGCCGAGGGCGACCGGGTCCTGGGCGACGACGGTGAGGGCGGGGGTGAGGAGGTCGGCGAGTTCGAGGTCGTCGAAGCCGACCAGGGCGGGGCGGGCCTCGGCGGGGAGGTGGTGCAGGGCGGCGAGGGTGACCCGGTTGTTGGCGGTGAACAGCGCGGTGACGGCGTCGGGTCCGGTGGTGAGGCGGTGGACGGCGGCGGCGACCCGGGCCCGGTCGGTGGGGCCGCAGTCGATCCAGCGCTCGTCGACGGGCAGCCCGGCCTCGGCCATCGCCTCGCGGTAGCCGCGGACGCGCTCGGCGGCGGTGTGGATGACGGGCTGGTCGCCGATGAAGCCGATCCGGCGGTGGCCGTGCGCGATCAGGTGGGCGGTGCCGGCCTTCGCGCCGCCGGCGTTGTCGCTGAGGACGGCGTCGGCGGCGATGCTGCCGGGGCGGTCCAGGAAGACCACGGGGGTGCCGGACTCGACCTCGGGCAGCAGGTAGTGGTGGTCGTCCCCGGCGGGGACGACGATCAGGCCGTCGACCCGGCGGGCGCAGAACGCGAGGGCCAACTCCTTCTCGCGGTGCGGCTGTTCGCCGCTGGAGCCGGTGAACAGCAGGCAGCCCTCGGTGGCGGCGACCTGTTCGACGGCGCGGGAGAGCGCGGAGGAGAACGGGTCGCTGATGTCCTCCAGCAGCAGCGCGACGCTGGCGGTGCGGCCGGTGCGCAGCAGCCGGGCGCTGTCGTTGCGCCGGAAGCCGAGCGCCTCGATCGCGGTCTGCACCCGGGCGGCCATCTCGGCCGTCACGCCGCTCTCGCCGTTCACCACCCGGGAGACCGTCTTCAGCCCGACCCCGGCCGCCGCCGCGACGTCCTTCATCGTCGGGCGGGCACCGCGCGGGCTGCTGGCAGGGCTGCTGGTCATGTCAGGGAGGATAGTGCGCGTACCGCCCCGCCCGGCAGGCCCGCCCCCTCCCCGGCCGGGGTCATGCCGCGCCGGTGACGAGGCTGAGCCAGGCGTCGGCGAGCAGGCGGTGGCCGAGGTCGGTGGGGTGGACGCCGTCGAGGGTGATCAGGGCGGGGTCGCCGGTGGTGCGGGCGGCCTGGTTGAGGAGGCCGTCGGCGGCGAGCAGCAGGGCGTCGTGGTCGGCGGCGAGGCGGCGGACGGCCTGGATGCGCGGGTCGAGGTCCTCGCGCCAGGTCCACTGTTCGGGGGTGACGGGGACGAGGAAGGGCTCGATCAGGACCAGGCGGGGCGCGCAGTGGGCGTGCAGGCGTTCCAGCAGGGTGCGGTACTCGGCCTCCCAGGCGTCGGCGGGGCTGGGCCGGCCGCTGTCGTAGCGGCGCCAGGTGTCGTTGACGCCGATCAGCAGGGAGAGCAGCTGGGGGCGGTGGGCGAGGGTGTCCTCGTCCCAGCGGGCGCGCAGGTCGGTGATCCGGTCTCCGGCGATGCCGCGGTTGAGGACGGTGGGGGTGCCGGGGAGGGCGGGGGCGATCAGGGCGGCGTAGCCGTGTCCGAGGTGGTCGGGGCGGGTGCGGTCGCGTCCGGCGTCGGTGATGCTGTCGCCCTGGAACAGGACGGTGGCGGCGGTGGCGGCGGGCTGCATGCGGGCTCCTCGGGCGTGGCGGGACGTACGGTGCCCGCCGCCCGGGATGACGGTCACCGGGCGGCGGGCGGCAGGCGGTGGTCAGCGGACGGCGGACGGCGGGCGGCGGATCGGGGGAGAAAGGACGGAACGGACAGTACTGCTTCTGCCCGCCCGCGCCGGGTTCACCGCCCCCGCGGCGCTCTCGCCCGGAAGACCGTCGCGTCCCCGTCGTCGGGCACGACGGGGGCGCCGAGTTCGACCCGGGAGGGGGCGCCGGGGTGGGCGCCCGTCCGGAGTTCGGCCTCGGGTGCGCTCCGGACGGGGGGTGCCCCGGCCCGTCCCCGGACTTCCTTACCCTCGGAAGGAGTCGGGGACGGGCCGGGAGTCTGCGGACGAGGGCGGGGGCGGTCGGTGGGCGGCGCCGGGCGGGGCGCTGCTGCCGCGCGGGACCAGGACGGGGGTGGGGGCCGGTCCGGCGGGCGTGCCGCGGTGCTCGATGACGTCGAACAGGGTGCGGGCGACCAGCGCGCCGTACCCGTGCACGTCGTGGCTCATCGCGGACAGCGCGGGGTGGGTGAGCCGGCACAGCTGCGAGTCGTCCCAGGCGATCAGGGACAGGTCGGCGGGGACGTGCAGGCCGAACTCGGCGGCGACCGAGATGCCCGCGACGGCCATGATGTCGTTGTCGTAGATGATCGCGGTGGGGCGGTGGGCGGAGGCCAGCAGCATCCGGGTGGCCCGGGCGCCGGCCCGGCCGGAGAAGTCGGTGGGGACGCTGCGGGGCGGCTCCAGTCCGAGCTGTTCGGCGACGGCGGCCAGCGCCCTGGTGCGGATCGCGGTGTGGCCGAGGTCGGGGGCGCCGCCGACCCGGGCGATCCGGCGGTGGCCGAGCATCGCGAGGTAGCGCACGGCGTCCTGGACGGCGGCCGAGTCGTCGGTCCAGACGGCGGCCAGTTCGCCGCCGGTCAGGCCGGGGTGGCCGGCGGCGACGGCGGGCATGCCGAGGGCGGCGAGCGCGGGGATGCGCGGGTCGGCCTCGGTGAGGTCGACCAGGACGGAGCCGCTGACCCGCCGGGTGCGCCACCAGGTGCGGTGCACGGCGGTCTCCTGTTCCCGGTCGCGGACCAGGCGCAGCAGCAGCGTCGCCGAGCGTTCCTCCAGCACGCTCTGGATGCCGGAGATGAACTCCATGTAGAAGGGTTCCAGGCCGAGTTGGCGGGCCGGGCGGGTGATGACCAGCCCGACGGTGTCGCTGCCGGGGGCGAGCCGGGCCAGGCTGCGGGCGGCCTGGCTGGGCACCCAGCCGAGCTGCTGGGCGGCGGCCCGGATGCGTTCCCGGGTGGCGCCGGAGACTCCGGGCCGGTCGTTCAGCGCCAGCGAGACGGCTCCGGCGGAGACCCCGGCGAGGGCGGCGACCTCCCGGATGGTGACGCGTCCGCTCACCGTGCCCCCTCCCGTGCGCGCCCTGCGCGTTCCCCGTGCGGCGGTACCGCGGCGCAGGTGCGGTACCGCCGTCCGTTCCCCCCGGTACGGCGGCTCACTTGGTGGAGCCGGCCGCGAAACCGGCGTAGATGAGGCGTTGCAGGGCGAGGAAGACGATCAGGGTGGGGAGGATGACCAGGATCGCGCCGGCCGAGATGATCTCCCAGTTGACGCCGAACGGGCCCTGGAAGCGGAACAGCGAGGTGGAGATGGTGCCCAGGTCGGTGGAGGGCATGTAGAGGAACGGGATGAAGAAGTCGTTGTAGACCGTGACGCCCTTGACGATCACCACGGTGGCGATGGCCGGCTTGAGCATCGGCAGGATGATCCGCCAGTAGATGGTGAACGAGTTCGCCCCGTCGAGGCGGGCGGCCTCGTCGAGGGAGACCGGGATGGAGCGGATGAACTGCAGGAAGATGTAGATCGAGATGATGTCGGTGCCCAGGTACAGCAGGATCGGCGCCCAGCGGGTGTTGAACGCGCCGAGGTTGTTGACGATCTGGAAGGTGGCGACCTGGGTGGTGACCGAGGGCACCAGGCTGGCGAGCAGGAAGGCGCCCATCACGACGGCCTTGAGGCGGAACTCGAAGCGGTCGATGGCGTAGGCGGTCATCGAGCCGATCACCACGGTGCCGGTGACGGACACCAGCAGGATGACGCCGGTGTTCAGGAACGCCGGCATCATGTGGCCCTGGGTGAAGGCGATCCGGAAGTTCTCGAAGTTGAACCAGTTCGAGGGCAGGTCCAGCGGCCCGGTGCCGAGCGCTTCCTTGCGGGTCTTGAGCGAGGTGAACAGGATCACCAGCAGCGGGACGAGCACCACGGCGCTGGCCAGCACCAGCGAGAGGTACTTGGCGCCGGACGCGGCGGCGGAACGGGCGTGGAAGCGGCGACGGTTGTTCGTAACGGCGTTGGTGGTCACGACAGTTCCACCCTCTCCTCCGGCACCAGGCGGCGCTGGATCCAGGTGACGATCAGGATCAGGACGATCAGCACGACGGCGCTGGCCGAGGCGAGCCCGAACTTGTCGAACTTGAACGCCATGTTGATGCTCTGGATGACGAAGGTCTGCGAGCCGTTGGAGCCGCCGGTCATGATGTACGGGATCTCGAAGACGGCGAGCGAGCCGGAGACCGCGAGGATCGCGCTGAGGCTGATCACCGGTTTGATGCCGGGCGCGATGATGTGCCGGAACTGCTGCCAGCGGTTGGCGCCGTCCAGCGCGGCGGCCTCGTACAGGTGCGGCGGGATGGACTGGATGGCGCCGAGGAACAGCACCAGGTTCAGGCCGGTGTAGCGCCAGACCGACACGCCCGCCAGCGACTTGTTGACCAGGTCCGGGTCGCCGAGCCACTGGTGCTTGCCGTGCACGCCGATCATCGACAGCAGCGAGTCCAGGGTGCCGTGCGGCTGGAAGAAGAACAGGAAGACGAAGCCGATGGCGACGCCGTTGATCAGGTACGGGAAGAACAGGATGCCCTTGAACAGGTTCCGGAAGCGGGTGTTGAAGCTCAGCACGGTGGCGAAGTACAGGGCCAGCGCGATCTGGAACACCGCGGCGATCAGGTAGACGCCGGAGACCAGGAACACCTTGAACAGCTCGGGCCGGGTGAACAGGTCCGTGTAGTTCTTCAGGCCGACGTTGGTGCGCTCCGGGCTGATCCCGTCCCAGTCGGTGAAGCTGTAGCCGATCATGTCCCCGATCGGCAGGTACGTGAACGTCACCAGGAACGCCAGCGGTACCAGCAGGTACAGCCACGGCGTGAACCACCAGTGGCGGCGCAGGGCCTTGCGCCGGGGAACCCGGTCCTTCTGCAGTGCGGTCATCTTCCGTTCCTCGTGAGGGTCCTGGTGTGCCTGGGCGCGGCCGGGAGAGGTCGGGGTGGTCCTCCCGGCCGTGCCGCTCGGTCAACTGGGCCGATCGGGTCAGCCGTTGACGGTCTTCTGGGCCTGGGACCACTTCTTGTTGAGCTCGGCGAAGTAGCTGTTCCGGTCGCCGGAGGCGGCGCCGCGGGCGATGTCGACCAGCTTCTGCCGGTAGTCCGGGGCGTCGAGGTTGATCTCCGCGCCCTTGTCGATCTTCTTGACCGTGGCCGACTTCTCCTGGTTCTGGCCGATCATCTGCACGCCCTGGTCCGCGAACGGCTTCAGCGCGCCTGGCAGTTCGGTGCCCTTGACCGAGGAGATGCCCTGCTCGGCCTGCGCCGCACCGGACTTGGTGACGAACCAGTCGATCCAGGCGCGGGCCGCCTCCTGGTTCTTGGAGTGCTTGTTGATCGCGTACTTGTAGTCCGGCTGCAGGACGGTGCACGCCTTGCCCGAGGTGGACGGGAACGGCATGTAGCCGATGTCGTCCGGGTTCGCGCCGGCCTTGGCCGCCGCGTCGCGCATCTGCGAGATCGACCAGGAGCCCAGGTACATCGCCCCGACCTTCCCGGTGCCCAGCATCACCTTCGACTGGTCCCAGTTGGTGGTGGTCGGGTCGTCCTCGGAGAGCTTCTGGTCGACGATCGAGTACACCAGGCTGTCGATGGTGTACAGGTCGCCGCCCGCGGTCCACGGCTGCGCGGTGTCGGCCAGCTTGTCCTTGGCGCCGGAGTCGCAGGACGGCGAGCCGATCGCGTCGGTCCACTGCCGCAGCGGCCAGCCGTCGTGGTAGTTCGTGTAGTACGGGACGGCCGCGCCCTTGGCCTTGATCGCCTTCAGGTCCGCGAGGAACTCCTCCGGGGTCCCCGGCCACTCGGTGACGCCCGCGTCCGCCCAGACCTTCTTGTTGTAGACGAAGCCGGTCACCGTGCCGTAGTTGGCGATGCCGTAGACCTTGCCGCTCACGGTGGAGTAGTCGGTCCACTGGTAGGTCTTCGACAGCTCGGAGGCGTCGCCCAGGGAGGAGAAGAAGTCGGGGAACCGGGCGATCGAGAGGTCCGAGGGGATCGGCAGCACGTCACCGTAGTTCTCGGTGTTCATGCGGATCTTGACTTCGCCCTCGTAGTCCTTCATCCCCTCGAACTTCACCTTGACGTTCGGGTAGACCTTGGTGAACTCGGCGGCGTACTTGTCCAGCGTCCCGTCACCGAGCTGGTCGGTGCGGTTGGTCAGCACGGTGATCGAGCCCGAGACCTTCGTCGGGTCCGCGTTCACCGACGGCGCAGCGGACGTCCCGCCGCCACCACTGCTGCTACAGGCAGTGAGCACCACCATGGAAGCGGCCCCGACGGCCAGCCATCCTCTGCGCATCTCGCTCATCCTTCACGCTGATCGTTCGTGTGACCCGGGGGAAGCGACGGTCGACCGGGCGTGACCGACCTCCCGGGCCGCTTGGCTGCTTAACGTAGACGTCACATCCCAGCCATGTCCATAGAGCGGTCAACATTGATATCCATGAGTTTTGTTGCTGAACAAGGCTGAATTTACTAAAACTTTGCTTAACGAGATGGTCGATCAGGTTCGTTATCGGACCGCGACCGGGAATCGCTGGACAACGTTGTCAGAGCGAGTCAGAATCACCGGGTACGATCCGGCAGCGCCCTGCCCAGCACCGTGGCGCTCCCCTGCCACACCTGCGGAGACGTCACAATGAGTTACGACATGGCCGGTACCGCCGTCGCCTCCGGGCCCCACGGGTCCGTCCCGGACGGCACCGCCGCCCCCGGGCCGCTGATCGCGGCCCTGGACATCGGCGGCACCAAGATCGCCGGTGGACTGGTCGGCACCGACGGCACGCTGCACCACCGGCTCCAGGTGCCCACCCCCGCCGACGGCGACCGGCACGAGCTGATGACCGCCGTCGACCACGTCCTGGACGACCTCGCCCGCCACCCCCACTGGCCGCACGTCCGGGCCCTGGGCATCGGCAGCGCCGGGCCCGTCGACACCGCGCGCGGCACCGTCAGCCCGGTCAACATCCCCGGCTGGCGCGAGTTCCCGCTCCGCGACGAGACCGCCCGGCACCCCGCCGCCGCCCACCTGCCGATCACCCTGGGCGGCGACGCCGTCGCGATGACCGCCGCCGAGCACTGGCAGGGCGCCGCCCGCCCCTACCGCAACGCCCTGTGCCTGGTCGTCTCCACCGGCGTCGGCGCCGGACTCGTCCTCGACGGCGCCCTGCACCCCGGCACCACCGGCAACGCCGGGCACCTCGGCCACATCACCGTCGACTACAACGGCCGCCCCTGCCCCTGCGGCTCACGCGGCTGCCTCGAAGGCCTCGCCTCCGGCACCGCCATCGCCCGCACCGCCGCCGAACTCGGCTGGCGCCCCGGCCCCGACGGCGACCCCACCGCCACCGCCGTCGCCCGCGCCGCCCACGTCGGCGACCCGCTCGCCCTGGCCGCCTTCGACCACGCCGCCCGCGCCCTCGCCGCCGGCATCGCCGCCACCGCCACCCTGGTCGAACTCGACGCGGCCGTCATCGGCGGCGGCGTCGCCAAGGCGGGCCGCGTCCTGTTCGAACCCCTGGCCCGGCACCTCGCCGACTACGCCACCCTCTCCTTCACCCGCCACCTCACCCTGCACCCCGCCCACCTCGGCACCGACGCCGGCCTGATCGGCGCCGCCGCCCTCGCCCGCCACCGCCTCCCCGCCCCTCGCTGAACCACGCCGTCCGGCGCCCGCTGTTCCGGCGCCCCGCGCGGGCCGCCCGCGCGCACGAGGTCACTCCGACGCGTGGGCGGCCCGACAGCGTTCCACCTGGTCGGCGACCAGCTCCATGAACCAGCGCACGACCTCGTAGGGCACCACGTGCTCGTCGTGGCCGTGCACGTGGACGGTCGGCTCCAGCCCCGGGTCCTCGTCCGGGACGTACGCCACCAGGAAGGCCGGCCCCGCCCGGTGACCCGCCCCGCCGGGGTTCCCGTCCGGCCAGGGCACCGCCTCGCTCAGCTCCACCGCCCACGAGTCGTCGGGCAGGGCGTAGTGGAACAGCACCGCGTAGTGGCGGCCCGCGTGCTCCTTGAACTCCGTCGGCATCCCCGCAGCCTGCCACGGGCCCGGCCCCCGGAACGCCCCGGCCCCGGCCGGACCCGCTCCCCTGCGACGACGACGGGTCCGGTGACGACGGGGCCGGTGAGGGCGGCCCCGGCGACCGCTACGCCCGGGGGCACCCCGGCGGGCCCGCCGCCTTTCCCAACCCCGCTGCGACCCCCGCGACCGCCACCGGGTGGCGGACCTCCTGGTAGCCGACCGTGCCCGGCCACTGCAACCGGGAGCGGGCCCGGTCCCCGGCCCCGACGGGCAGCAGCCGCCGGGCCTCCTCGGGAGCCGCCCAGCGCCAGGCGGCCCGCGCCCCCTCCGCCAGGACGATCCGGTCGGTCTCGGCGCTGCTCAGCACCGGCCCGCGCCACAGGAAGACCAGCCCGGCCCGCTCCCCCGGGCCACCGGCACCAGCCCGGGTCCATTCCACCCCGAGCAGGTCGTCCGGCAGCAGGTCGAGCACCAGGCCCAGCCCCTCCCGCACCTCGCGGCGGACCGCGTCGAGCGGGGACTCGTCCTCCGCCACCGCGCCCCCGGGCAGCTGCCAGCCGCCGAATCCGGCCCCGGTCCCGGCCCCGGTCACCGCTGCTGCCACTGCCGCCCGGACGATCAGCAGCCGGGAGCCGGGGTCGGTGCACAGGACGCGCGAGGTGACGAGGTGCCCGGCCGGGCTAGCCATCGAGCGCCTCGTACCCCGTGCCGTCCGACAGGTCCCGCGGCGGGCGGACCAGCGGCGGGTGCAGGCGCCGTCGACCGCCGGACAGCAGGTGGTCGAGTTCGCCGCTCGCCAACGCGTCGCGCAGCGAGGCGAGTTCGTCCCGGGTGAGGAACAGGACCTGGCTCGGGTCGTCGATGTGCGCGAGCGCGACCCGGCCGTCCTCCGCCTCCGCCAGCACGATCCCCCGGATCTCCTCGCGCTCGTCCTCCGCGGTCGCCTCCCAGTGCAGGCCGAACACGCCGTGGGGGTAGAACTCGACCACCTCGCTCACTTCAGCCTCCTGTTCGAGCCCGCCACGCGCTTCCCGCCGATCTCCGCCCACACGTACTCCCCCTGCGACGTCCGCCGGTGCCCGTACCGGTCCCCCTGCCCCAGCACCTCCAGCACCGCCGTCGCCAACTCGGCGTCGTGCAGCCCGAGCACCCGCACGGACACCCGCAGCACCCCGCCGTCCCCCCACGTCACCGAGGGCCGGTCCCCCGTCAGTCGGCCCAGCTCGGCGGCGATGTGGCTCACCCGCTCCTGCACCGTCCGCAACGGTGTGATCCCGAGCCGCCGCCCCAGTGGCTCCCGCTCGCGGCCGGCGGGCGGCGCGGCGCCCGACTGGCCGGAACCCTCCGATTGACCGATCGTCATGTTTGTTTCTCCGCACTGAAGTTCGCTCTTCACGGATGTCACGTTCCGTGCCCTCATCCTCACGGTTCGAGGCTACGCTTGAGAAGCGAAAAGCCCATGATCGCCGGAAGTCGCAAGGATGGCGCGGGTCGCGGGCGAATGCGCGGGCGGCGGGAAACACGGGGAAGGGAGCGGCAAGTGGCCGGGAAGTCACGCAAGGTCAATCCGATGCAAAGCATGCGGCACTACTACGGGTCCGAGATGCGGCTGAGCCGGGAGAGGCGGAGGCTGAGCCTGGACCGGCTCGCGTCCCTGGTGCACTTCTCCTCCAGTACGCTCTCTCGGGTCGAGAACGGCGACATCAAGGTGCCGAACGGCCTCTCCGAGAAGCTGGACGAGATCTTCGAGTCGAACGGCTTCTTCGTCCGCCTCCTCCCGCTGGCCCGGCAGGAAGCCCATCCCGCGAAGTACCAAGAAATCCTGACGATGGTCGACCAGGCCGTGGTGTACGAGTGCTACAGCCCGATCGTGCACGGCCTGCTCCAAACCGCCCCGCACGCATGGCACGTGCTCCGCGCGGGCCACCCCTACCTCCCGGAGGAGGAGATCGAGGAGCGGGTGAAGGACCGTCTGGGGCGGCAGTTGCGGCTGCGCAGCCAGGAGTGCCTGTACTCGTTCATCCTGGACGAGTCGGCCCTCCACCGCCAGATCGGCACTCGGGAGGAGATGGCGGAGCAGTTGCAGGTGCTCCTGGAGGTCACACGGCAACCCAACGTGGAACTCCAGGTGCTGCCCTTCTCGGCCGGCGCCCACTCCGAGTACGCCTCGCTGTCGCTGCTGACGATGAAGGACGGCGAACAACTCGCCTATGAGGAAAGCAGCCGCGCCGGAATCATCTTCGAGAAAACGCAGGAGGTTGCGGAACGACAGAGGCTCTACAATCGGCTCCGGGCTCAGGCGCTGTCGTTCGAGCGGACCGAGCTCCAGATCAGATCCGCGCTGGAAGGACTAACCCCGATGCAGCCCAAGGTTTTCCTCGCCTCCACCGAACCGCGCTCCTGGCGGAAGAGCTCCTACAGCAACGGCGACGGCGGTGACTGCATCGAGGTGGACGACAGCAACCCCGGCCACGTCCGCGACTCCAAGGACCCGAGCGGCCCCGTCCTGGAGTTCAGCCCCACTGCCTGGTCCTCCTTCGTCACCGCCACCGTCAACGGCGAGTTCCGCACCGCCTGACCAATCGTCAGCAGCCTCGGCCCCGCTCCGCCCCCACCGGCGGGCCGGGGCCGAAGCCGTTCCCGCACACCCCCCAACCGGGTGACGCTTCGCCGGAACCATCTTCGAGAGAACGCGGGAGGTCGCGAACGGCAGAGCCCCTACAATCGGCTCCAGGCTCAGGCGCCGTCGCTCGAACAGACCGAGCTCCAGATCAGATCCGCGCTGGAAGGACCAACTCCTATGCAGCCCAAGGTTTTCCCCGCCTCCACCGAACCGCGCTCCTGGCGGAAGAGCTCCTACAGCAACGGCGACGGTGGCCAGTGCATCGAGGTGGACGACGCCCACCCCGGCCACGTCCGCGACTCCAAGGACCCGAGCGGCCCCGTCCTGGAGTTCAGCCCCACCGCCTGGTCCTCCTTCGTCACCGCCACCGCCACCGGCCGCTTCCCCACCGCCTGACCGACCGTCAGCAGCCCCGGCCCCGCTCCGCCCCCACCGGCGGGCCGGGGCCGAAGCCGTTCCCGCGCACCCGAGCAGCCCCTCCCCGCAGGTCGTCCGGGGCAAGATCAACACGCATGCCGGATGCCCTGCCGACCAAGACCGCCGTGCGCAAGGGTGCGGCTCGACTCGTTCTGAAGCGATCGGCAAGGGCAGATCACTCCTCGTACCACTGCTCCGCCCCGAGCCGTGCCTCGCTGATGACGCCGTCACCGACACGGGCGGTGCGCACCGTCACGCCGAGGCCGTGGATCTCCTGGTCCCCGCTGACGAGAAACCGCAGGCCGAGGTCGTTGTCCGTGAGGTACCTGACGATGTCGGCCTCGACGGCGGTGACCGGTCGGCCGACGAGCGGGATGCCGTCGAGGAGGGCCTGGGGGCCGGAACGCCCGAGGGCGGTGACCGCGCCGAGGAACGGCCCGCGGCCCTGCTCCCACCACGGGTAGTGCGCGCGGACTCCGGCGGCCTCGAACCGCTCCTCGACCAACCGCTCCTCCGCGGGGTCGCCCTGGTCCTCCCGGCGGGACCCCGCCGGGTAGGGGTGGTAGGTGCGGCGCGAAGACGCCGCCTCCCCGCCCAGAGCAGCCGACACCTGCTCCGGCGTCATCCCGAACCGCAGCGGCCCCACCCGCTCCAGCGGCACGCACTCCCACCGCGGCCGCTCCCGCTCGGGCCGCACCGTCCACGGCCCCGGTTCCGGGGCGCGGCGCCGGGAGTTGCGGCGCCAACTGGCCACATTCCGCTCGCCCTGCCGGTCCTCGGCCAGGTCGGGCCCGGCCACCAGTACGTCGGTGACCATGGCGTCCCCCCGCTGGAGGAAGCCCCCGGCATCCGGCAGCCACTGCTGCACCGCACCCGTCGAGACACCCCACGCCGGCACGTCCTGCTCCCCTTCGGCGTTCGGCACCTCCTTCACCCCGCACCGCAGCGCCAGGCCGCTGATGTCCGCACGCACCTCGGAAGGCGCCCGGCCGACCAGCACCACGCCCTCCAGCAGCACCACCGGCCCGCGATTCGCATGGACCCCCACCGCCACCAGCTGCTCCCGCGATCCGAAGATCGCACTCACTCCATCCTGGTGGTACCGGCTCCACGACCGCAGACCACCGCTGAAGACGCCGTGCGGAGCATCCTCGCCCAGCGCCGCGTTCACCTGCTCCGGCGTCATCCCGAACCGCAGCGGCCCCACCCCCACCAGCGGCTCCAGCACCCAGCCCGGACGGCCTCCGGCTCCCCCACCCGTCCCGACCCCCAAGCTGCGCCCGGCCACCGGCCCAATGGGCCCGCAAAGGAACACCACCCTAGCGATGACCTGCGACATCAGGCGCAGCAGCCGGCCCCCGTCCCCACGGCCAGCACCTCCTCCCCCGGTTCGCAGCCGTACACCAACTCCGCCCCGCCGCCGTTCAGTTGAACAGCCACCACGCACCGTCCGAGGTCCCCCGGCTCCCCCGCGTACGCCGTCTCCGCCCACAGCTCGTCCCCGCACACCGCACCACCGGCTACGCGCACCGGCCCCCCACGCGTCCGGGCCCGGACACCGGCACCGCACCACGGGTTCGCCCGCAGCCGGGCGGTGCCGTCAAAGTGATCTTGGATAGTGGATCACGGTGCAGTGGCGGATACCGTCTTCAACGCGATCTGCGCGTAGGCGAACACGTCCGCCGGAGTCCGCTCCCGGTCCCGCCGGCGCATCCCCGTCCCGATCACGCACCAGCTCGTTAATCGAGTGCGGGGGTTCCGGTCCGGCTGGTACAAGGTCTGCGTGACTGAACACCTTCATTTCCCCACCCTGCTGCGGATGATCGACGAGCGGTCCGCCGCGTTCCGCGCCGCCGTCGCCGCGGCCCCCAGCCTCGACGCCGACGTCCCGTCCTGCCCGGGCTGGACGCTGTACGACCTGGCGAACCACCTCAGCGAGGGGGACCGCTTCTGGGCCCACATCGTGCTGAACACCGCACCGGGCGACGAGCGGCCGAGCAAGGACGGGCGGGCGGCGCCCAGGGAGCGCGAGGCGCTCACAGCCTGGCTGGCCGACTCGACGGAGCAGCTGCTCGCCGCACTGCGCGAGGCCGGCCCGGACCGGGGCTGCTGGGCCTGGTGGGAGCCGCTGGCCTCGCCGCACACGGTGGCCGCCGTGGCCCGCCGCCGCGTCCCGGAGTCGCTGATCCACACCTACGACGCCCAACTGGCCTCCGGCGCCCCGCAGGAACTGCCGACGACCGAGGCGGCCGACGCCATCGAGGAGTTCCTCGCCACCGTCTGCACCGGCACGGTCCCGTGGCCGGGCGAGCCCGCCACCATGGACTACCACGCAGCCGAGGCCGGCTCCTGGCGCCAGACGGTGGACGCCGCCGGTTCCCGCTTCACCCGCCTCACCGCGGCGGAGGCCGCCGAGAGCAAGCCCACCGCCGCCGTCCACGGCACGGCGAGCGAGATGGCCCTGCTGATGTACATGCGCATCCCGGCCGACTCGCTGCGGGTGGAGGGCGACGCCGACCTGATCCAGCAGCTACAGGACTGGGGCTGACCGGGCGCCTCACCCCCGGGCGCGGGGCCCGCGTTCCGCACCGGGCCGGGGCACTCGCGCCGGTGGGGCCGCGGGCGTTCGCGTCCGACGAGAAGAAGCAGAACACCATGCAGGCCAACGTCGTCGCCGGATTCGTCTCCGCCCGCACCGGGGCCGGTGTGCGGCCCTCCGTGGGGCGGTCCCGGGCGGGCCGATAGGTAAACAATCGACATATGGCGATAGTAGTCCTATGCTCACTGCCATGACAGAACGTCAACTCCGCGAACCGACACGGCTGGTGCTCACGGCGCTGGCCGACGCCCCCCGGCACGGCTACGCGATCATCCAGGAGGTGCTGGCCATCTCCGAGGGCCGCACCCGGCTCAGCACGGGCACGCTCTACACGGCGCTCGACCGGCTGCTCCAGGAAGGGCTGGTGGGGATCGAGAGCGAGGAGGTGGTCGGCGGACGGATGCGCCGCACCTTCGCCCTCACCCCGCAGGGGCAGGACCTGCTCCGCGAGGAGGCCCGGCGGCTGCGGCTGGCCGTCGCCGAGGCCGAACGCCGACTCGCCGCCGCCCGCCCGCGCCCGAACGGAGCCCCCGCATGACCGTCCCCCAGCACGCGCCGCAGGCCGGACGCCTGCTGATGGGCCTCTACCCGGCCCGCTACCGGGCCGCCCACGGCGCGGACATCGCCGCCGTCTTCGCCGAGACCACCGGGGGGCTGCCCCGACGCGCGGTGCTCCGGGAGCGGTTCGACCTCGCGGCGCACGCCCTGCGGCTGCGGCTGCGGATCGGCCCCACCGACCCGGTCGGCCGGGTGCTGGCGGGCGCGGCGCCCGTCGCCCTCGCCCTGGCCGCCGGCCGCTGCCTGTTCTTCCTGCTGACGCAGCTGCACGAGACGGCCTACCGGCTCCTGCACCCGTACCCCAACCTCGGCCGGGGCTACGCCGTGCTGGGCGCGGCCCTGCTGCTGGCCGGCACGCTGCCGTGGCTGCTCGCCCTCGCGCTCACCGTCCTGGGCCGGTGGCGGGCGGCCCGGATCACCGGCGTGCTCGCCGCGCTCACCGGCGCCGGTATCCAGTGGTGGGAGGGGGTGTACGCGATGTGGGAGGTCGGCTTCCTGGTGGGCCTGCTGCTGATCGGCGTGCTGGGCCTGCTGGCACCGGCCGACCTGGTGGACGCCACCGCCCGGGGGCGCTGGGAGGCGGCGGGCCTCGCGCTGGGCGTCGGACTGCCGATGACCGTCGTGGGCCCGCAGGGGCTGACGTTCCTCGACGACGTGGACCTGTCGGTCGGCGTCCTGCTCCCGGCCTGGCTGTGCACGGTGACGGCCGTCGCACTGCTGCTGCGCCTGTCCGGCCGGCGTCCGGACCGGCTCCGGGCGGCCGGGGTGGCCCTCGGGGCCCTGCCCTGGCTGTCGTACCTGGCGTTCGCGCTGGTGGACAGCCCCGGGCAGCGGACCGCGCTGGTCGAGTTCGGCGGGATCTGCCTGGCCCCGCTGGGCACCGCGGTCGCGGTGGCGGGCGTGGTCCACCTCGTCCGACGGGCCCGGACGGGTGGGACCGCCCCCTCGGCCTGACCCCTCGGCCTGACTCCTCGGCCTGACCCCTCGGCCCGTGCGGTCGCGGGCCCCGAGCCACCCCGCCGCGCCGGGCACCGCCGGGGCACGCGGTAAGGTGGGGTGATCGACACCCTCGCGGTGTCGAACGGCGGTGGGGCCCGCCGTACCCGAACCGCGGCGATCGCCGCCAACGGTCCCTACTTGTGACTGTCGCGCCCGCGTGCCCGGGCGCCTCGCGAGTAGGAGAGGTGTGCCCGTGGAACGCCCCCAGACCGAAGTGACGGCCGAACAGGCCGAACAGGCCGAACAACCCCTCGTCGACCCGGACCTCCCACCGGCACCCGGGCCCGCCCGGGGCCCGGCCCGGTGGACGCTCGCCGTGATCGCCGCCGGCGGCGCGCTCGGCGCGTGCGCCCGATACGCCGCGGGGCTGGCGTGGCCGGTCGGACCGGCGGCCTTCCCGTGGACCACGCTGGTGGTGAACGCGGTCGGCTGCGCGGTGATCGGCGTCCTGCTGGTGACGATCACCGAGGCGTGGACGGCGCACCCGCTGGTGCGGCCGTTCCTCGGCACGGGGGTGCTGGGCGGGTTCACCACCTTCTCCACCTACGCGGTGGACGTCCAACGGCTGCTCGACGGCGGGCACGCCGCGACGGCACTGGGTTACCTGGCCGCGACGCTGGGCGCGGCCATGCTGGCGGTGTGGGCGGGCGCGGAGGCGACCCGTCGGGCGATCGGCTGGAGGGCGACACGATGACCAGGCTCACGGGCCGCGCGCTGCGGGTGACGGTGTTCGTCGGGGAGGACGACCTGTGGCACCACCGGCCGCTGTACAGCGAGATCGTCCACCGCGCGCACGCGGCCGGCCTCGCCGGGGCGAGCGTCTTCCGGGGCGTCGAGGGCTTCGGCGCGTCCTCCCGGGTGCACACCGCCCGACTGCTGTCGCTCAGCGACGACCTGCCGGTGGCGATCGTGATCGTGGACGCCGAGGAGCAGGTCCGGGCGTTCCTGCCGCAGTTGGACGAGTTGGTCACCGAAGGGCTGGTGATCCTCGACGACTGCGAGGTGATCCGCTACGTCGGACGGGACGGGCGTGACGGCCGCGACGGGCATGACGGCCGCGACGGGCGTGACGGCCGCGACAGGCGTGACGGCCGCGACGGACGCGGCGAGGAGGGCCGGAAGTGAACTGGCTGCTGGTGATCGCCGGGGCGGCGGTCGGCGCCCCGCTCCGCTACCTGACCGACCGGGCCGTGCAGTCCCGGCACGACACCGTCTTCCCCTGGGGCACCTTCACCGTCAACGTGTCCGGCTCGCTGGTGCTGGGCCTGCTCACCGGCGCGGTGGCCGCCGGTGCGGTCTCCTCGCACCTCCAACTGCTGATCGGCACCGGCTTCTGCGGCGCCCTGACCACCTACTCCACCTTCTCCTACGAGACGCTCCGCCTCGCCGAGAGCGGCGCCCGCTTCTACGCCCTGGCCAACGTCGCCGCCAGCCTGGCGGCCGGCCTGGGCGCGGCCTTCACCGGCAACGCGCTCGCCCACGCCCTGTGGGCCTGAGCCGCCCGCGCCCCGCGTCCGGTGCGCGGCGCCCCCGCGCCCCGCGTCCCGTGCCCCCGCGGCTCCGGGCCGCTCGGCGGGGCCGCGTTGTCGTTGCCGGGTGAGAGCGTGCACGGATGACCGCAACAGCTGACGACAGCGCGCACGACGGCGTCCGGCCGGACGTCGAACAGGCCGTCATCGCCCGGTTCCGGGTCCCGGGCGAGGGCTTCGGCGAGCCGGCGGACCGGGCGACCGTCCGCGCGGCCGAGCGGCTCGTGGCCGAACTGGTCGAACGGGCCGGGGTCGGCGAGTGGGATGGCCACGAGTTCGGGGGCGGCGAGGTGCTGCTGTTCGCCTACGGCCCGGACGCCGACGCCCTGTTCGCCGTCGCCGAGCCCACCCTGCGGGGGCTGCCGTTCCGCCCGGCGAGCGTGCTGCTGCGGTACGGGCCCGCGCTGGACCCGGCCACCCCGGAGCGGCGCGTGGAGCTGTGAACCCGCGCCCCCGCCGCCCGCGGGCGCTCCCGTAGGATCGGGGCGCGGACGAACGCCCCTTCTACCGGACGCCCCTTCTGCCGGACGCCCCTTCTGCACGGGAGGACCTCAGCGCATGACGGAACGCAAGCCACCCGGTGTGACCTTCGAGAGCTGGGTCGACCGGCAGATCCGCGAGGCCGCCGAGCGGGGCGCGTTCGACGACCTGCCGGGGTCCGGGAAGCCGCTGCCCGGCGAGGGGCGGCCGTACCACGAGATGTGGTGGATCCGGGAGAAGATGGAGCGCGAGGGCCTGTCCCACCTGCCGCCGTCGCTGGCGCTGCGGGCCGAGCTCCGCGAGGCGCTGGACACCGCCCGGCTGGCACCGACCGAACCGCTGCTGCGCAGCCGCCTCGCCGAGGCCAACGCCCGGATCGAGGCCGCGCTGCGCCGCCCGGTCGAGGGGCCGCCGCTGGGCCTGGCGCCGGTGGACGTCGAGCGCGTCGTCGCCGAGTGGCGCGACACCCGCTCCTGAAACGCCCGGCCCCGCCCCGCCGCAGCCGACCGCCCTGCCCCGCCTCGCCCCGCCTCGCCCCGCCACAGCCGACCGCCGCGCCGGAAAACCGTTCGACAGCTGCGGTGACGGGGGCTCAGACTGGGCCCATGTCTTCTCGAATCGAGTCTTCTTTCCTCCGGTGAGCGCCGGGTCGCGGCGCGGTGGTCCCGCGCTGTACGAGGCCGTGCTGGAGTTGTCGGGCGCTTCGCCCGGCGGGCTGCCGCCGCGCTCCGGGTTCCGGGGGCTGCACGCCGCCGCGGGCCCGCTCCCCCGGGGGGAGACGGTCCAGGAGCGCCGGGAGTTCGCGGCGGGTGCCGAGCGGGCCGTCCGCGCCGTGTTCGGGTCGTGGTGCGGTGATGTCGGCGCGCTGGTCGGCGGGTTGGAGCGGCTCGTCCTGCCGGACGGCTGCCACCGCCTGATCGGCTCCGGCGTCGCCGAGCTGCCGGTCGCCGATCCGGCGGGCGCCCTGGCGGCGGCCCGGCGGCTGGTGCGCGAGGGTACGTCGGTGCCGGCCGTCCTGACGGGCATCGCGCTGCTGCGCCGCTTCGGCACGTCGGAGGACGTGCCGGTGCTGTCGGTGCTCGGCACGGCCGAGGTGCTGCACGACTCGGCGCTCGCCGCGCTGGACGTGCTGGACCGGCAGGCGGCCGCCGTCCTCGCGCTGACGGTGCACGGCCGCCGCCCGCTGGTGGAGCCGCTGCTGGCGGCGCTGCGCAGCGACGACCGGCGGGTGCGCCGCAAGGGCCTGATCGCGCTGCCCCCGGACGTGTCGGCGCTGGGCCCCGCCGACGCCCGCCGCGTCGTGGAGGCCTTCGGGCCCGCCGGGTTGCTGGACGCCTTCCCCCACGACACCTGCCTGGTCGAGGTCACCGGCCGGCTGCTGCTCCGGCTGGCGGACTCCACCTCCGATCCGGCCGAGCTGCTGGCCTGCCGCGAGGCGCCGGGCCTGTACGAGCGGGTGGTGGGCCGGGCCGGGCAGTTGACGCCGGGCTTCGACCGCTACGCGCTGCTGCTCTCGCTGGCGCTCGACCTGGCCAGTGGCAGCGCCGCGCTGCTCGACCGGCCGCCCCGGTGGCGCGCGGCGCTGCTCGACGGGCTGGACCGGGTGCTGGCCGCACCGGCCTGGGCGGCGGCGGTCGCCGCGGCCGACCGTCGGCCGGGCGCGGCGGCGCGGGTCGGCTGGATCCGCCGCACCGGGCGCCGCCCGTTCGAACTCCCGGCGCGGGCGGGCCGGTTCCGGATCGAGGTGGTGGATCCCGATCCGCGTTCGCGCGGCTGGATGCAGGCCAGGGTGCTGGTCGACGGCCTGCCGCTGGTCCCCCGGCTGTTCCCGGCCGGGGCGGTGTTCGGCCCGGAGCAGCTGCTCGACGGGGGCGCGCTGCGGGCCGGGCCCGAGCCGCACCCGGTGCGGCTGGCGGAGGCGCCCTGCACCGAGGGGTGCTGCGGCGCCCTGTGGGTGGACGTCCGGCGCGCGGAGGGCCCGGACGGGCCGGTGGTGGTGTGGGACGGCTTCCGGCCCGGCCGGCACGCCCGCCCGCTGCCCGGCGCCGGAGCGCTGCGCTTCGACGCGGCCGCCTACGACGCGGAGGTGGCCCGGGCCGAGACGTCCGACCCGGGCCGCACCCGGGCCCGGGCCGTCGCCCTGCTGCTGGAGCGCGAACTGCGCTCCCGCCCCGAGCTGTTGGCCCGCTGGGACGCCAGGGCCGGCCGGATCGCCCCGGCCGACGACCGCCCGGACACCGCGGAGGTGGTCTTCTGGTACGTGCCGGGCCAGTCCGCCGGCACGCCGGAGCAGCCGGAGCACCCGCTGACGTTCCGCTGGTCAATCCCGGACGACGGCCGCCCCGCCGAGGTGCAGGCCGCGGCGGCGCTGCGCCGGCTCGCCACCGAGGACCCGACCTCGTACGCCCGGCTCGTCGGCGGCCACCGGGCCCGCGCGGCGCAGCTCGGCTTCTCCTGGCCGGAGCCCTGAGCTACCCCGCGCCCGCCCGTCCGCGTCCGCGTTCCCGTTCCCGTTCCCGTTCCGCAACCTGGCGATCGGCGTGGTCGTCGGCTCGCTGCTCGCGATGGCCGTCTTCGCCGAGCGCGTCGCCCACCACGCCGAGGTCACCGCCACCGCCACCGCCGACCCGGACGGCGCCCGCACCGTCTGCACCGTCACCGGCGCGCTCTTCTCCGCCTCCGCCAACGACCTCACCACCCGCTTCGACCACGCGGGCGGTCCCGACCTGGTCGTCATCGACCTCAGCGGCGAACTCGCCGCCGCGCGCTGACCGTTGCGGGGCGTCCACCCGGTGCCGGGGGCGTCCGCCCTCTTCCTGCGGCAGGTCGAGGTTGTCCGAGGGGGCGCTCGGCCCCCGTCCGGGACACTCCCGGGGGAGGACGACGGGACGGACGCCGACCCGGCCGCCTTCGACGCCTTCCCGCGCGCCCCGCCGACCCGCGCGCGGGCCCCGGCCGGGCCGCCGGTAGGGTGCTCGCACCGACAATCGGAAGATCGCATTCCATTACCCGAGGGGGGCCGGTGCCGGACACCGCGCAGCAGGAGCAGGAGCAGGGCCCACGGAGAGCGCAGTCGATCGACGGCCTGCGGTCGATCTGGGCGGCGGGCGAGCAGCCGCAGCCGGTCCTGCCCTGGTACCGGAAGGTGACGCGCAGGCAGGTCGGCGTCACGGCGGCCTGCCTGGTGACGGTGCTGGCCGCCGCCCTGGCGATCCGCTCGGTGGACTCGGGCGTGGTGCAGCACCGGGTCGCGCTGCCGACCGACTTCGCGGGCCTGACCCGGGTCGCCGACGCCCAGGACCTGGCCACCCTCCGGGCCTCCTACGAGAACCGGAACGCCAGGCGCTACGTCCCGCGGATCGTCCAGGTGCAGGGGTACGGGCAGCCGGGCGCCACCGGCCTGTGGGAGAGCGAGCTGGTGGCCGTGGCGATGCAGGGCTCGGTCCCGGACGCCGCGCGGGCCGCGACCGAGATGCTCGGCGGCTACTCCCCCGACGGCGGCTCACTGCGCGACGGCACCCCGGTCGGCGGCATGCGCACCTACCCGCCGGGCCCGCTGAACGGCGCGCTCGCCTGCGCGACCCTCGGCGAGCCCGGCGAGGAGTACGCCGCCTGCGCCTGGGCGGACGGCAGCACGCTGGGCGCCCTGGTGGACCGGACCGGCGAACTGACCCCCGAAGAACTCGCCGACCGCACCCGCGCGTTGCGCTCCCTGACCGAACTGCCCGAGTGACCCGGGCCGCCGAGCCGGGCCGCCGACCCGGCCCCGCCCGGCCCCGCCCGACCCCGCCGCGCCGCGCCGCGCCGCTTCAGGACTTCAGGCCGCCGCTGCTCTGCAGCAGTTGACCGTTGATCCACTGGCCCTGCGGCGAGCAGAGGAAGTCGACCAGGTGGGCGGCGTCCCGCGGGGTGCCGAGCCGGCCCAGCGGGGTGTGCGCGACCAGGTCGGCCCGGAGGTCCTCGTTCATCCAGCCGGTGTCGGTCGGGCCGGGGTCGACCACGTTGGCGGTGACGCCGAGGTGGGCGAGTTCGCGGGCGGCGGCCCGGGTGATCCGGTCCAGCGCACCCTTGCTGGCCCCGTACGGGAGGTTGCCGACGGTGTGGTCGCTGGTCAGGGCGACGATCCGGCCGGTGCCGAACGCGCCGGTGAAGCGCAGCCCGAACTCGCGGATCAGCAGCCAGCTCGCCCGGGCGTTGACCGCGAAGTGCCGGTCGAAGCTCTCCACCGTGGTGTCCAGCAGCCCGGAGTCGACGGACTCCGCGTGGCTCATCACCAGCGCGGTGACCGGCCCCAGCCCGGCCTCCACCCGGTCGAACAGCTCCGCGGGCGCCGCCGGGTCGGTCAGGTCGGCCGGCACCGCCAGGTGCCGGGCGCCGTGGCCCGCGAGCAGCGCGCCGACGGCCTCCACCGCGCCCTCCTCGACGCCCCAGCTCATCCGGGTGTCGTACGGCGTCCAGTGGCTGTGCGCGACGTCCCAGCCGGAGGCGGCGAGCCGCTCGGCGATGCCCGCGCCGATGCCGACCGTCCGGCCCACACCGGTGACCAGGGCGACGGGGCGGTGGGAGTGGGTCTGCTCGGTTCTCATCACGGAACCAGACCCTGACATCCCGTCAGTCGCCCGACAAACCGTTTTCCGCCCGCCGCTCCTGCTCCCCCTCGGCGTGCAGCACGGCCCGGACGGGCCCGTCGGGGTGCACGGTGAGCCGGTACCCGGTGTCCGCAGGCGCCTCCGTGACCCGCACCCGGTGGGCGGGCAGCAGTTCCTCCAGCAGCAGCACCATCTCGCGGACCGCGAACTGCGCCCCCAGGCAGGCCCGCGGCCCGAGGCCGAACGGGAAGTACCCGCCGGTGGAGGGCCGTTGGGCGGCGTCCAGGAAGCGCTGCGGGCGGAACTCCTCCGGGTCCGGCCACACCTCACCGTCCCGGTGCGTCAGGTAGGGGGAGACCAGCACCGTCGTCCCGACCGCGATCGGGCACCCCTCCAGCACGTCGTCCTCGGCCGCGTACCGGGGCATCAACCAGGCCACGGGGTACAGCCGCAGCGTCTCGTCCACCAGGGCCCGGATCGCGGCCGCCCGCTCGGCGGACCCGGCCGGACCGGCGGCCAGCGCCCACGCGCGCTGCTCGGGGTGCGCGTCCAGCAGCAGGAACAGCCAGCTCAGCGCGGTGGCGGTGGTCTCGTACCCGGCCACCACCACCGTCATCAGCTCGTCCCGCACCAACCGCTCGGTGTAGTCCGGGAGTTCGGCCGCGGCCTGGAGCAACACCTGCACCAGGCCGGGCTCCTGGGCCTCCCCGGCGAGGGCGATGGCGTGCTCGGCGACCCGGTCGACGTGCTCGTTGGCCTCCCGGAAGTCGATCTCGGTGTCGCCCGTCGCCGGTGCGAACGCCGGGATGGCGGCGAAGCCCTCCCCGGCCGCGACCAGCCGCCGGTGCGTCTCCGGGTCGAGCGGGTGCGCGGTGAGCGAGCGCCAGATCACGTCCAGGGAGAAGTACCGCAGGTCGGCGTCGATCTCCCGGACCTCGCCGGTCGCCGCGGCGGCCCGCCACCGGGCGGCGGTGGCCGCCACCGCGGCCCGGATCTGCGGCTCGTACGCCTTGATCCCCCGACCGGTGAACTGCGGCTGGAGCAGCTTGCGTTGACGCCGCCAGGGCTCCCCCGCGGCGCACAGCAGCCCGCCCCCGAGCAGCGGTTTGACCCGGTGCCCCCGCTTCACGTACACCTCGGTGCGCTTGGCCAGCACCTGCTGCACCGCCGCGGCCCCGGTCACCAGGACGACCCGCCGCTCCCCCAGCCGGAACCCCGCCACCGGCCCCAACTCGCCCACCGCGCGCAGCAGGTCGACCACCCGGCCGCCCCCGGCCCGCCAGCGGGCGAACCCCTCGGCGTCGAGTTCGGGAAGAACACTGGTGGCGGCCGTGGCCAAGGCGGTCTCCTGCCGTGCTGAACTGCACCGTACGGACACCGACCACCCTAGCCGCGCCACCCGCCCCGCTCGGGGCGATTCGCGCGACTTCCGGCCGGGTCGGACTCCCCGGACGTACGCGGGCTCCCCGAACGGGCGCGGGCTCCGCGGATATTCGGGGGCGGCCGGGGGTCGGGGCGGCTACGGTGGCGGGCGTGCAGCGTGCCGCGATGTCGACGACGACGCCGGAGAGTGTCCCGGCGCGCTGACCGCTGTGTGCGAGCCCCGGGGCCGAGTGCTCCGGGGCTCTCGCGTGCGTGCGCGCCCTCCGACGGCACTCGTCCCCTCACCCGAGCGACCCTCCCGAGGAGACCACCGTGCCCGACCGCATCACCCCCATCGACCGCGCGGACCACGCCGACCGCATCGACCACCGCCGGCTCGGCCGTGAGCTGAACCTGTTCGACACCGATCCGCTGATCGGCTCCGGCCTGCCGTACTGGCTGCCGGACGGCGCCGCGGTGCGCCGCAGCCTGGAGGACTTCGTGCACGCCCTGGAGCGGCGGGCGGGCTACCGGCACGTGTACTCGCCCGCGCTGGGCAAGCGCGAGCTGTACGAGCTCTCGGGGCACTGGGCGCATCGCCGAGCCGGGCGACATGTACCGCTCGGAGCGCTCCGGCGTGCTGGGCGGGCTGAGCCGGGTGCGGGCGATCCGGCTGAACGACGCGCACGTGTTCTGCACCCCGGAGCAGGCGGCGGCCGAGGTGCGCGGTGCCCTGGAGCTGATCGCGGCGGCGTACCGGGCGATGGGCGTGGTCCCGTCCCGCTACCGGCTGTCGCTGCCCGGCCCGGGCGGCAAGTACGCGGCGCGCCCGGAGCTGTGGGAGCGGGCGACCGCGATCCTGGTGCGGGCGCTGACGGAGCTGGGCCTGCCGTACGAGGAGGGGGTCGGCGAGGCGGCGTTCTACGGGCCGAAGATCGACGTGCAGGTGGTGGACCCGGCGGGGCGGGAGTCGACCCTGTCCACCGTGCAGGTCGACTTCCACCAGCCGGAGCGGTTCGGCCTGCACTACGTCGGGGCGGACGGGGCGCGGCACCGGCCGGTGATGGTGCACCGGTCGGTGGTGGGGAGCGTGGAGCGGGCGGTGGCGCACCTGGTCGAGCGGCACGGCGGGGCGTTCCCGGCCTGGCTGGCGCCGGTGCAGCTGGCGGTGCTGCCGCTGGGCCCGGAGCAGGCGGACGCGGCGGCGGCGCTGGCGGCCCGCTGCCTGGAGCTGGACCTGCGCGCCGAGGTGCTGGGCGCGGAGCGCGGTTCGCCGGGGCCCGGGTGCGGGCGGCGCGGCCGGCCCCGTACCTGGCGGTGGTCGGCCCGCGCGAGGCCGCCGACGGCACCCTGTCGCTGCGGCTGCGGGACGGCCGGCGGCTCGGTGCGCTCCCGGTCGACGAGGTGCTGTCGGGCGTCGCCGAGCGCGTCCGGGCGCACACCGTCGAACTGTGGTGAGCGCCACCCGGGCCGGGTGACCCTCCCCACCCCCGGGCCGGCCGCCGTCCCTCCCCAGAACCCCCCGCCGCCCGTGTCCCGTCCGCCCCGCACCCCCTTTATCCAGGGCTTATTCACGGATCGGACGTGCGCGGCGGGGCCGTTCGACCCCTCGTCCCCGGGGCCTTCGGCGTGCCATACTCCATCACCATGACCGGCATCCACGCGACCAAGGCCCTGCGGGGCGCGGTGTTCACCGCGCTCGCCGTGCCGCTGGCCGCGTTCGGCCAGGTGGCGATCACCGGGCGTGCCCTGCCGCTCACCCTGGTCGCGGCGGCGAGCGTCGCGGTCTTCCTGCTGGCGGTGGTCCTCGACGGGGCGCGCCGCCGCTTCCTGCTGCTGTCCTCCGTGCTGGTGCCGGTGGAACTGCTGCTGAACACCGCGTTCAACCTCGGCCAGGACGCCTGTGCGCGGCCCGCCCGGGGCGTGGACCTGCTGGTCTGCGGCGGCGACTCGGTGAGCGGCTCGGAGCTGTTCGCGCAATGGACGCACGGCTCGGTGGGCCTGACCCGCCTGCTGGTGCTGGCCGTGCACCTGGCGCTGGCGCTGGCCGCCGCGGCCTGGCTGCGGCTGGCGGACGCCGCGGTCAGCGGCGTCACCGAGGCGCTGGACGCGCTGGCCCGCCTGCTGCCCGCGCCGTGGCGCGCCCTGCTGCTGGCCGCCCGTCCGGGCTGCCCGGCCGCGCTGCTGCCCGCCCCCGGCGCCGAACCGGCACCCCGGCGTCCGCAGGTCCTCCTGCTCGCCCCGGCCCCGCGCCGCGGTCCCCCGCAGCTGGCCCTCGCCAGCTGACGGACCGTCACCCGGACGCGTTCCGTCCCGGGCGCCCACCGCGCGCCCCTCCCTTCCTGAACCAGCACCCCGGCCGTGCCGCGCCCTGCCCCGCCCCCCGTACGCCCCGTACGGGCTGCGGGCCACCGGCGCCGGGCCGCCGCCGGGTGCCGAGGAGACGACGGATCACCATGAGCAACAAGAACCCGCACAAGTCCCGGCAGAGCACCACCGCCCGCGAGCGCCTCAAGCAGGCCCAGCAGGCCGAGGCCCGGGCCGCCAAGCGCCGCCGCGGCCTCACCGTCGCCGTCTCGGTCGCCGCCGCGGTGGCCGTGATCGCGGGCGGCACCGCCATCGCCGTCTCCAGCGCCTCGAAGGACGACGGCGCCTCGACGGCCGCCGCGGTCGCCCCCGCCAACACCGCGGGCACCGACGACACGGTGGTCGTGTACGGCAAGGCCGACGCCGCGCACACCCTGGCCGTGTACGAGGACTTCCGCTGCCCGGTCTGCCGGGCCTTCGAGACCTCGGCCGGCAAGACCGTCCAGCAGCTCGCCGACCAGGGCGACTACAAGATCGAGTACCACCTGGCCACGTTCCTGGACAACAACCTGGGCGGCACGGGCTCGAAGACCGCGCTGGCCGCGGCGGGCGCGGCGCTCAACGAGGGCGTCGACAAGTTCAAGGCCTTCCACGACGTGCTGTACGCCAACCAGCCGTCCGAGTCCGAGGACGGCTTCGGCGACGTCAACCACCTGCTCGACCTGGCCGGCCAGGTCCCCGGCCTGAAGACCGAGGCCTTCACCAAGGCCGTCACCGACGGCACCTACAAGGGCTGGGCCGCGAAGGTCTCCACCGCCTTCAACAAGAGCGGCGTCTCCGGCACCCCGACCGTCAAGCTGGACGGCAAGACCCTCGCCGTCATCGGCCAGGACGGCAAGCCGGTCACCGGCGAGCAGTTCACCGCGCTGGTCCAGCAGACCGTCGGCGGGTGACCCGGTGACCGCCGTCCGCACCCCGGTCGCCGCTTCCCGCGGCTACTCCTGGCTCCTGCTGGTCACCGGCCTGCTCGGCCTGGCCGCCTCCGCCGTCCTCACCCTCGACAAGCTCAAGCTGATCGAGAACCCGTCCTACCAGCCCAGCTGCAACATCAACCCGATCATCAGCTGCGGCTCGGTCATGCGCACCAGCCAGGCCGAGGCCTTCGGCTTCCCCAACCCCCTGATCGGCCTGGCCGCATTCGGCGCCCTCGCCGCCATCGGCGCCGGCCTGGTGGCCGGAGCCGCCTACCGCCGCTGGTTCTGGCTCTCCCTCCAGGCCGGCACCCTCCTCGGCCTCGGCTTCGTCATCTGGCTGATCGACCAGGCCCTCTACCAGATCGGCGCCCTCTGCCCCTACTGCATGGTCGTCTGGGCCGTGGTCATCACCGCCTTCTGGTACACCACCCTCCACAACCTCCGCACCGGCACCCTCCCCGCCCCACCCACCCTCCGCCGCCTCGCCACCCTCCCCTTCCAGTGGCTCGTCCCGACCGCCGCCTACCTGGTGATCCTCCTGCTGATCCTCAACCGCTTCTGGTACTACTGGTCCACCCTCCTCTGACCCACCCCCCACAACGGCCCCCACCTGCACCCCCGCAGGCGGGGGCCGCTCTTCGAACCGGAGCAACCCACGGTCCCGGCAGGGACACCGCGCCGTGCGACAGCGGTCCGCAGCACCCGCGCGGACACCCCGCTGGCCACGATCGTGTGTCGTGAGGCGCCCGGCTCGATCCGGGCCGGAGCGGTCGGTCAGTGGTCGCGGGTGACGGACCAGGCCGGTAGGTGGGTGAAGAAGGCGGTGGCTTCGGGGCGCCAGCGGGTGTGCCAGGTGGCGGCCAGGGCGGCGGCGCGGTCGGCGTGGTGGACGGCTTCGGCGTGCAGGGTGCGGTCGATGCCGTGGGTGCGGGCGAGGTCGCGGACAGGGGCGAGGGCGTCGGCGTCGGGGTTGCCCAGGGCGGTGTGCAGGGTCCGGCGGCCGGTCTCGTCGGTGGCGGCGAGCAGGGCGCGGACGAGGTAGCTGCGGCGGCCGGAGCGGATGTCGGTTCCGAGGGGTTTGCCGAGGGCGGCCGGGTCGCCGAAGAGGTCGAGCCAGTCGTCGTGGATCTGGTTGGCGATGCCCAATGCGGTGGCGTACGCGCGCAGTTCGGCGTCGTGGGGGGCGGGGTCGGCGCCGGCGGCGAGCAGGCCCAGGCGCAGCGGGGCGAGCACCGAGTAGCGGGTGGACTTGTACTCGGTGACGGTGTGCAGGAACGCGGTGTCGGGTGCGGGGTGGAAGTCGCGTTCCAGGTCCAGGAGTTGGCCGTTGACGGCGGCGGCTCCGGCGTCGGCGGGGACGGCGGCCATGGCCAGGGCGCGGTCGGCGGGCAGGTCGCCGGTGAGCAGGACGCGGACGGCGAGGAAGGCGGCCAGGTCTCCGGCGAGGACGGCGAGGGCGAGGGCGGTGTCGGGCCGGTCGGGGAACTCGTCCCGGTAGGCGTAGTAGGTGGAGGGGCCGCCCCGGCGCACGGGGGCGTCGTCGATGAGGTCGTCGTGGATCAGGCCGTGGGTGTGCAGCAGTTCGATGCTGATCGCGGCCTCGTCCAGGCCGGGCACCGGACGGTCGGTGACCAGGGCGGCGGCCTCGTGCAGCAGGGCGACCCGCAGGCGCTTGCCGCCGCGCAGGGACAGTTCGCGGACCAGGTCGAGGGCGCGGGCGGGGAACCTGCCGTGCGGGGGCGGCTCCAGGGGGCCCGCCGGGTCGGCGAGGGTGTCGAAGTAGGCCGCGAAGCGGGTCTCGAAACGGCGTTGGTGGTCGGCCGCGCGGTGCAGGGCTGCGGTGAGGGCGTCGTTCACGCCGTCAGGTTGTCACGCCGGTCGGCGGGGCGGCCCGGCGGGAGCGTTCCGGGAGCCCCGGTGCAACGGGGAATCCGCCCCGGTGGGGGTCGGCTGCCGGGCTCCGGGGACGGGTTACCGACTCGTCGGTTGGGCCCGAACCGGCCCGGTACGCTGGGCGGGTGACCGTGACCCCCACCCCACCGTCCACCACGCCACCGTCCACCACCCCGCCGTCCGCCGCCGCGACGTCCGCCCCCGCGCCGGAACTGGCGCGGCTGGAGCTGGCGCTGTCCGCGCTGGTCCGGTGGAGCGAGAGCAGGCACATCCGCGCCGAGGTGGCCCGCCTGGCCGGGTACGACATGCCGTCCAGCGCGCTGCGGCTGCTGGAGCACTTCGAGGTGGCGGGCCCGATGCGGGTGTCCGACATCGCCGAGTGCCTGCGCATCGACATCTCGACGGCCTCGCTGCAGTTGCGCCGGCTGCGCGCCGACGCGCTGGTCGTCCGCCGCACCGACCCGGCGGACGGGCGTTCCAGCGTCATCGCGATCACCGCGGAGGGCCGCCGGGCGCTGGCCAAGGTCCGGGCCGCCCGCTGCGACCTGCTCGCCGAGGCGTTCGGTGCCACACCGCCCGACCAACTCGGCCGCGCGGCCGACGTGTTGGGCCTGGTCCAGGAGCACATGCTCGCGTCGGCCCCCGCTGTCGAGCGCCCGGACGAGGCAGGGGAAGGGGAGTGACGGGGCGTCAGATCGCCGCCGGGCTGACGGTGTTCGGCCCGGACACCGCTCCCCCGCTGGTGCTGGTGCACGGCATCCGGCTGTCCGCCGCGATGTGGCGCCCGCACGCCCGCCGCCTCGCCCCGGACTTCCGGGTCAGCACCCCCGACCTGCCCTGCCACGGCGCCCTCGCCGACCGGCCGTTCACCCTGGACGAGGCCGTGGCCACCGTCCGCCGGGCCGTCCGGGAGGCGTACGGCGCGACCGGGCGGCGCCCGCTGCTGGCCGGGCTGTCCCTCGGCGGGTACGTCTCGTTGGCCCACGCCGCCCGCCACCCCGAGGACGTCGCCGCGCTGCTGCTGCACGGCTGCACCGCCCGCACCACCGGCCGCTCGGGCCGCGCGTACGCCGCCGCCGGACGGCTGAACGACCGGCTGGGGCCGGAGCGTGCGGCCCGCTTCCAGTCCTGGGCGATGCGCCGGATGCTGCCGCCTGAGTCCGCCGAGGCGGTCCTCGCCGGGGGCTTCCACCTGCCCGCGCTCACCGAGGGCGTCGCCGAGCTGCGCCGCCACGACTTCCTGGCCCTGGCCGGTCGGCTGACCACGCCCACCCTGTTCCTCAACGGCGGCTCCGACCTGCCGTTCCGGGCCGACGAGCGCCGCTTCCTGGCCGCCGTCCGCGCCGCCGGGACACCGGCCCGGCTCTTCCACACCCCCGGCGGCCACCTGCTCAGCCTCACCGACCCGGACCGCTTCGCCGCCCTGCTGCGCCGCGCCCACCGCGAACTGCTCCCGGCGGCGGGCTGAGCGCTCAGCCCCGCAGCCGGTACACCACCGCGTGCCGCCCCGGGCCGGTCGGCACGCTCGGGTCGAGGAAGTCCGCCGCCGGGTCGTGCGCCATGCCCAGGCGCCCGGCGACGGCCCGCGAGGGCGCGTTGTCCTCGGCGATCACCGCCAGGATCTCCGGCAGCCCCAACTCCTCGAAGCCGTACCGGAGTACGGCCCGGCCCGCCTCGGTGGCGTAACCGTGGCCCCAGGCGTCCCGGTGCAGCCGCCAACCGGCCTCAACCCCGTCGAAGGGCATCTCCTCGTCCACCGGGTCGAGCCCGGCGAAGCCCAGGAACCGCCGCTCCGAACGGAGTTCGACCGCCCACCAGCCCCAGCCGCGCAGCTCCAGCTCGGCCCGGAAGCGCTCCAGCGCGGCGGCGGACTGCTCCCGGTCGAGCACCGTCCCGAAGTACCGGCGCACCTCCGGGTCGGCGTTGAGCTCCGCCCACCGCTCCAGGTCGTCGTCCCGCCACTGGCGCAACAGCAGCCTGGACGTGGTCAGTTCGACAGCCGCCATGGCCGCACTCTCCCTTCCGGTCGCGAACCCGCGGTTCAGTCTCCGACGAACAACAGCCAACTGCCGGGCGTGGCCGAGCAGTCGGCGAGCATCCGGCCCAGGTCCCGGACGGCTTCCCGCTGCCCCGGGGAGTCGGCCAGCGCCTCCAGCCGGGGCAGTTCGGCGAGCGCCGCGCCCGCGTCCTGCTCGTTCAGCGCGGTGTCCCGGCAGGGGTCGATCCGCCCCAACCGGCCTTCCTTAGGCCCCAGTCGGGACAGCACGACGGCCAGCGGATCCCCGTGCTCGTACGAGCCGCGCAGCGGCCGGGAGTGGCGGTTCGGGCGCTCCGGGTACAGCTCGATCTCGATGCCCATCAGCCGCGCACCGCCCCGGCCAGCACCTCGGCGGTCAGCGCGTCCGCCGCGTCCAGGACGGCGGCCAGGCTCACCGGGTCGGTGCCGGCGAACCGGAACAGCTCCTGGGCGCGCCGCTCGAACTCCGGTGGGGCGCAGGGCAGTCGGCCGGCCGAGGCGATCGCGCCCTTCTCGTTGACCACCCACCGGCCGGCCCGCGCGTGCAGCGCGTGCACCAGCAGGCCGACGGCCCGGAACAGGCAGCCGGCGACGTACCCGGCGTCCCCACGCTTGGCACCCTTGCGCGCGTTGGCCAGTGCGAACGGCGCCTCCCAGGCGGCGTCCGACTCCAGCGCCCTGGTCAACTCGGCGGGGAAGCAAGCGACTTCGGCCCGCAGCGCGGCCAACTCGCCGGTCGGGTCGGCCAGTACCCGGGCGAGCGCCAGTTCGCCGAGGTAGGCGTAGGAGGGCACGCCGTACGGGTGCCCGGGCTGCTGGCCGCTCTCGTACCGGCCGTGGCGGGCCTCGGCGGCGTAGCGGCGCACCCGCCGGACGTCCCGGTACAGCCAGTCGATCCGGACGGGGCCGATGTCCAGCCAGGCGCCGCCGTCCACCCAGGGGCCCCAGCCGCCGGGTTCGGAGACCTCGACGGGGCGGCCGCACAGGTCGGCGGCCAGCGCGCGCAGGGCGCCGGTGTCCAGTTCGCCGGGGCGGTAGTAGAGGCCGAGGTCGTAGTCGGAGCCGGGAACGTGCGTGCCGCTCGCCCGGCTGCCGCCCAGGCAGACCCCGACGATCCCGCCGACCCGCGCCAACTCGGCGGCGATCCGGTCGAGTTCACCCACGCCGAGTTCACCCCCGCCGGGTCCGGTCCCGTCCGGTTCCGCCGCCGCACCGCTGCTGTGATCAGTCATCGCCCGCCACGATGCCGCAACCGCACCCCCGTCCGCCAGCCCTTTTCGCCCGGCCGGGGGAGGCTCGAAGCACACCCGGACGGGCCCGGCGGGAACGCGAAGAGGTGCGGTGGGGGCGCCGCACCGCCCCCACCGCACCGCCGGCCGCCACCCGCGAGGCGCCCGGTACGGGGCCGGACCGCCGGAACCGCCCCCGTGACACGGCTCCGCTGTCGTCCGGCCCTGGCTCGACCGACCGGGGCCGCCCGCCCCGGTTCCGTCGGACCGGCTCAACCCGCCGCGCAGGCCACCCCGTTGAGGGTGAAACCGGTCGCCGCGGCCGCGTTGCCGGTGTGGTTGGCCTGGAAGCCGAAGCTGGTCGAGCCCCCGGCCGGGATCGCCGCGTTGTACGACAGGTTGCTCGCGCCGACCTGGCCGGTGGCCGGGCTGACGGTCGCGTTCCAGGCGTTGGTGACGCTCTGCCCGCCGGGCAGCGTGAAGGCCAGCTTCCAGCCGTTCACCGCGCTGCCGCCGGTGTTGGTGATCGTCACGTTCTCGGTCAGCCCGGTGTTCCAGGCGCTGACCTGGGTGCTGACCTTGCAGGCCGCCCCGGTCGGCGGCACCGACGGCGAGGCGGAACCCGAAGGAGAGGACGAGGGAGAGGACGACGGGGAGGACGAGGGGGACGGCGAGGCCGAGGAGGACGGGGACGGCGAGGAGGTGCTGCCGCCGAGCGCCGTCACCACCGCGTTGTACGCGGCCTTCGGCTGGTAGTTGGCGTCGTACATGGTGGCCGCGCCGTAGCCGGAGAAGAAGTCCGGGATCCAGGAGTCCGGGTCGCCGACGCCCCACTGCGAGACGCCCACGCAACCGGACACCGCCAGGCAGGAGTTGACCACGTTGGCGTAGTCGGTGGCCTGCTGGGCGAGGTTGGCGGCACTGGCCGGGACGGGCATCCGGTCGTCCAGCTCGGTGATGGCGACGTTCACGCCGAGCGCGGTGAAGCGCTGGATGTTGGCCTTCAGGGTGCCGGGCACCTGGCCGACGATGAAGTGGCTCTCGAAGCCGACGCCGTCGATCGGCACGCCCTGCTGCTTGAGCGAGGACACCAGCTGGTACATGGCGTCGCTCTTCGCGCCCAGGCCCTCGATGTTGTAGTCGTTCAGGTAGAGCTTGGCGTTCGGGTCGGCGGCGTGCGCGGTGCGCAGCGCGTCGGCGATGTAGCCGGAGCCCATGGCGTTGGTGAAGGCGTCGGTGCGCAGCGTGCCGTCCTCGTTGAACGGCTCGTTGACCACGTCCCAGGAGTAGACCTGGCCCTTGTAGTGGGTGGCCTCGGTGGTGATGTGGTTCTCCATCGCGGCCTGCACCTGGGCGGTGGGCAGGCTGCTGACCCAGTTGGGCAGTTGGCTGTGCCAGACCAGGGTGTGGCCGCGCACCCGCATGCTGTGGGCCTTGGCGAAGGAGACGATCTGGTCGCCGGGGCCGAAGTTGAAGTTCCCGGCGGAGGGCTCGGTGGTGTCCCACTTCATCTCGTTGCCGGGGGTGACCATGTCGAACTGGGCGCCCGCGATGGCGGTGATGGTGGAGCTGTTCAGGTTCGACTGGGTCAGGGCGGTGCCGAAGTAGCTGCCCTTGGCCTCGGCGAGGTCGCGCAGGGTGGTGCCGGCCGCGCCGGCCGGGCCGCTGCCGACGGTGGCGGCGGCCAGCAGTCCGCCGGCTGCGGCGAGGGCGAGCGCCGCGAGGGCGCGCCCGGGCCGGCGTGCTGCGCGCAACTGTGCAGCCATGGGGGGTCCTTCCGGGGGGTGGGTGGGGTGCACGGACCGTACGGCGGCCCGCGCGGCCCCGGCAACGGCGGCCGGACGCCCCCCGCCCCGGCCGGGGGGCGAAATTTTCGACCGTCGTTCGACCGACGTTCGACGCCCACCGCCCCGACCTGCGGCGGGACCCCGGAACGACCGGGCGGCCGCGGCCCCGGCACCCCGGGTCCGCGGCCGCCCCGACCCGCCCCGTGGGCGAGAAAGTTACAGCCGCCGCACGTCAGCGCCCTGCGCCGCGGCGGCGGGAACGAGCTCCTTGCCCATGCAGACGCTCAGCTCGTGGTCCTTGTAGTAGCCGAACTTGCCGATCTCGGCGTAGCCCTCGGAGGCGTAGAGCGCGATCGCCTCGGGCTGCAGGGTGCCGGTCTCCAGCACCAGCCGGGTGCGGCCGGCCGCGACGGCGGCGTCCTCCAGATGGCGCAGCACGGCGCGGGCGTAGCCGTTGCCGCGGGCCTCGGGAACGACGTACATCCGCTTGAGCTCGGCGTCGCCGTCGCGCAGGCCGTCCGCGTCCCGCTCCTTGGCGCGCCAGCCGCCGCAGGCCACCGGCAGACCGTCCCGGTAGCCGATCACGAACAGCCCGGCGGGCGGGTCGAAGTGGTCGGTGTGGACGGCGGTCTGGTCGCCGTCGCCGTACCTGCGGACGTACTCCTGCTGGACGTCGGCGGCGAGCTGCTGGGCGTCGGGGTGTCCGAAGCCGGTGGTGCGGATCTCCATGGCGCCAGGGTACGGGCCTCCCCGCCGGCCCCGGGGGCGGCCCGGGGCCGGGACGGGGCCGGGACGGGGCCGAGGCGGGGCCGGGACGGGGCCGAGGCGGCCCGAAGCCCGAGCGGCCCGGGGCCGGAGCGGGGTTCAGGCCCCGGTGAGGCGGGCGACCAGGTCGTCCTTGCCGAACATCCGGGCCGCGTCCAGCGCGGAGGGCGTCCCGGCGCGCGGGTCGGCGCCGTGGGCGAGCAGGGCGTCGACGACCTCGGTGGCGCCCTTGAAGACGGCGCCGGCCAGCGGGGTCTGGCCGCGGTCGTTGGCCCGGTCGGCGGTGGCGCCGCGCTCCAGCAGCGCAGTGACGGCGGCGGCGTGGCCGTGGTAGGCGGCGAGCATCAGCAGGGTGTCGCCGCGGTCGTTGGTCAGGTCGGCGGGGGCGCCCGCGTCGAGGTACCCGGCGAGCAGCCCGGCGTCGCCGGTGCGGGCGGCGTCGAAGAGCCGTCCGGCCAGGGCGATCACCTCCTCGTCGGGCTGCGCGGCGGCATCGGGCTGCACGGTGGGGTCGGCCTGCACGGTGGGGTCGGTCATCGGGGGTGTTCCGCCTTCCGGTGGGCGGCCGTACGGGGCGGCCGCGCGTCTCGTCCTGGTCGTGCCACCGCGAACGCTAGCGGACACCCGGGCGGAGCCGCCCCGGCGTGGTGCGACACCGCCGTTCGGGCGAATTCCGGGTGTGCGGGGCGCGGGCGCGCCCCGCGCGGGGACGCCTGACTGCGCCGGTGCGATCCACTGGCCACGTGCACCCGCGGGCGCCGACCCGCACCCCGGGACGTATACCGCCGATCCGGGTGCCCGGGTGAGATCCACCCGTTTGCCGCACCCCATCATCTATTACTTCTTGTCACCATTGAGGCACTTTCCGTTACACCGTCCCCGCCCCTCGTGAGGAGCAATCCCGTGATTCTCTCCATCTCCGGCATCGTCCTGTTCGGCGTCATCGCCTTCCTCTTCTTCCGCCGGGACGGGTTGAAGATCTCGCATGCCCTGGTGTGCGCGCTGTTCGGCTTCTACGTCGCGGGCTCCTCGATCGCGCCGAGCATCCAGGCGGGCGGCGCGAGCCTGGCCAGCCTGATCGGCGGCCTGAAGTTCTGAGCGGTCCCTGCTCCTCACGGCCCGGGCGCGGACATCCCACCGCCCCGGGCCTTCTGCCGACTCCCCCGGCCGGTGCCCCGCCGGCCGGGCCGCGGTTCCCCTGACCGCACCCGGCCGGCCCCCGCGGTTCCCCACCGCACCCCGCAGCACCCAGCACCCCGCATCCCGCGCCCTCCCGTCCCTCCCGTCCCTCCCGCCCTCCGGAGCCCGCATGTCCCTCACCCGCCACCTCACCCGGGGCCGCGACCTCGCCCGCAGCGCCGGTGACCACGCCGCCGACGTGTTCGCGCCGCTGGCGCTGATCGGTCGCGGCCTGCGCCGCCACGCCGACTGGGCCAAGGCCCGCTGGGCGGCCACCCCGAAGGAGCGGCGCGGCCCGACGCTGCTGGTCGGCGCGGCCGTGGCGCTCGGCGTCTTCCTGCTGCCGCACGGCCCGCTGCTGGCGATCGTCGCCCTGGTCGCCTCGGCCGCCTGGGTCGGCCGCTCCCCCAAGGCCCCGGCGGAGCCGGAGCCGGCCCCGGCGGAGGTCAAGCTGCCCGCCCTGTACGCGGCGCTCACCCCGTACTTCGGCGGCTACGACGACCCGGGCGCGCTGTACCGGGTGGACGGCGAGTGGCAGTCGGCGTTCGGCGGCTGGGAGTTCGACCCGGACGGCCGGCTGGCCGCGCTGGAGATCGCCTATCCGGCGTACTTCACCGACACCGAGCCGGCCGCCCGGGCCCGGATCGAGCAGGTGGTGCAGGGCAAGGCGGGCCGCTCCCGGGAGTACCGCTTCGACTGGGACGAGGAGTCCAACCGGCTGCGGGTGGCGGCGCTGTCCCCGCTGCCCGCCGACATCGCCGCGCAGCGCTTCGTGACCGCGCCGGGCGAGATCGTGCTCGGCTTCACCGACGACGCGGGCAGCCACCGCACCATGCCGGTCGAGCAGGGCGGCGTCACCGAGCAGCAGCCACCGGTGATCTGGCGGGTCGGTCCGCGCTCGGCCGAGCCGCACCTGCTGGCGCTGGGCGCGCCCGGCCACGGCACCTCGACGCTGCTGCGCTCGATCGCGCTGCAGGCGCTGCCGTACGGCGACCTGGTGGTGGTGGACGGGGCGAGCACCGGCGAGCACGCCTGCCTGGTGAACCGGCCGGGCGTGCACACGGTGGAGACCAGCCTGCACGGGGCGCTGGCCGCGCTGGAGTGGTGCGCGCGGGAGACCGAGCGGCGGCTGGTGGCGCTGAACGCGGCCCGGCACCACGGGCTGGCGGCGCCCGCCGACGTGAGCCGTCCGCTGTGGATCCTGCTCGACCACCTCACCGAGCTGTCGGAACTGGCGCACGCCGAGGGCCGCACCGACCCGCAGGAACTGCTGGAGGTGCCGCTGCGGCACGGCCGGGCGGCCCGGGTGACGGTGGTGTTCGTGGACGCGCTGGACGCCCGGGACCGGATCTCGGCCACCGTGCGCACCTGCACCCGGGCCCGGGTGGTGCTCGGCCCGGTGAACGCCGAGTCCGGCCCGGCCGCGCTCGGCGGCCCGCTGGACATCGCGCCCGCCGCGCACACCCCGCCCGGGCGCGGCTACGCCCGGATCGGCACCGCCGCCCCGGTCCGGCTGCAGGTCCCGGTGACCGTCGACCCGCTGGACGAGGACGCCCCGGCCGCGCTGCGGGACGCGGTGGTCGCGCTGCTGCCGCACCGCGACACCCGCACCGAGGCGGCCGCGCCCGTCCAGCTCCGCGCCGGGGCGGTGGCGCCCGCCGAGCCGGTCGCGGCCGAACCGGTGGCGGCCGATCTGACGAAGGACGCGGCGCAGGTTAGTCCGCGCCCGGTCTGGTAAGAAGTCCGTCGGGTTCGGCGCTCTCCGGCGGACCAGAAGTGCACAAAATGTGACACGCCGGGTGATAACACCGCTCAGATGTGACAAAACGGGCGACCATGGGTACAAACAGGGGCGGCACGACAGGCGACGTATGTCCCGGACGGGAATCTTCGTCGGAGGTCGAGCGTTGGACCCAGCGACGAAGACAGCGACCACTAGTCCTGTGGGCAAGAAGCCCGGGAGGCACGATTCATGAGCGAGCGAGCTCTCCGCGGCACGCGACTCGGGGCGACCAGCTACGAGACCGACCGCGGCATTGACCTGGCACCCCGCCAGACCGTCGAGTACGCATGTCAGAACGGACACCGCTTCGAGGTCCCGTTCTCGGTCGAGGCGGAGATTCCCGTGGTGTGGGAGTGCCGCTTCTGCGGTCAGGAGGCCGCCCTCCTGGACGGCGAGGAGCCGGAGGAGAAGAAGACCAAGCCCACCCGCACCCACTGGGACATGCTGATGGAGCGCCGGACTCGCGAGGAGCTGGAGGAGGTCCTGGCCGAGCGCCTGGCCGTCCTGCGCTCCGGCGGGATGAACCTGGCGATCCACCCGCGTGACTCGCGCAAGTCCGCCTGACGCGCGCACCCCGCACCACCGCACCAACGCCGAAGGGCCCCGGTTCCCCCCGGGGCCCTTCGGCGTTCCCCTACGGCCTCAGCACTTCACCGGCCGGTCAGGGGGTGGTCAGGGGGTGATCGGCGGGCGGTAGCCGGTGTCCGAGCCGGACGGGCCGGCGGAGCCGTGCGGCGGGTCGACGACCTCGCCCTGGACGACCTTGCCGTCGGGCCGGTGGATGCGCAGCTGCTCCTGCAACCGCATCGCGTCGGCGAACCGGTCCGCGCCCACCGGGGAGGTGGAGCGCAGCGCCGAGCCGGTGATCCGGCGACCGACGGCACGCCACAGGGCGCGGGTCGGCGGCAGCAGGAAGGTCACGGCCAGCAGGTCGGACAGGAAGCCGGGGATCATCAGCAGGATGCCCGCCAGCACCGTCATCGAGGTGCCGGTCTGCGGCTGCGCGGACTGCGGGTCCTTGGACAGCTCGACGGCGGCCCGGAACGCCCGCGCCCCGGCGCGCTTGATCACCGTGCCGCCGAGGAACACCCCGCCGACCAGCAGCAGGAGGGTCAGGAACCAGCCGATCCAGCCGGCCACCACCGTGACCAGCCAGACCTCCAGCACCAGCCAGGCGGCGACCAGCAGCGGCACGGTGCGGGCGAGCCTGCCTCGGCGGGCCGGGCGGGCCGGGGTTGCTTGCTGGGACACGGTACGGATCCACTCCATCGCGGTGCTCTCCGCGGCGGCCGGCCTCTCCGGCCGCGTCCACGGCACCACCCAGCACAACGGCCCCGGGGCCCGCCGTGTTCCGACGGGGGCTCGGCGCGCTCCCGGGGCCGTCGGGGCCCGTCCGCGGCTCAGGCCGCGGCGTCGGCCTCCCGCTCGGCCGCGGCCCGGCCCTCCGCCCGGCGCCGGCGCACCGCGCCGGTCGCCGCGAACGCGCAGGCCAGCACGCCGCCCACGGCCAGCACCCACTCCGGCGCGGCACCGACCCGGTCCGCGACGGTCCTGCCGTCGCGCAGCGGCACCAGCGCGTTCAGCACGGCCTGCTCCATCTCGCCGGTGCGCTGCTCGACCGTGCCGTCGGGGGTGATCACCGCGGAGACGCCGCTGGTGGCCGCGATCAGCACCGCCCGCCCGTGCTCGACGGCCCGCAGCCGGGACATCGCGAGCTGCTGCTCGGTCTGCCCGGTGCGGTTGTAGGTGGCGTTGTTGGTCTGCACGACGATGACCCGGCCGCCCTCGTTGACGGCGTCCCGGACGATCTCGTCGTACGCGACCTCGAAGCAGATCACGTCGCCGATCCGGGCCGGGCCGAGCTGCATCACGCCGTTGTGGGTGCCGGGGTAGAAGTCCCGGGCGACCCGCTGCAGGCGGCTGATCACCTTGGACAGCTCGGTGCGGAACGGCACGTACTCGCCGAACGGCACCGGGTGCTGCTTGGTGTAGGAGGCGCCGGGGCCGGTGACCGGGTCCCAGACGATGCCCTCGTTCTGGACGTGCTGCTCGTCGGGGCCGTCGACCAGGGCGCCGACCAGGGTGGGCACGCCGACCGCCTTGACCGCCTCGTCGATCCGGGCGTACGCGGCCGGGTCGGTGAACGGGTCCAGGTCGGAGGCGTTCTCCGGCCAGATCACCACGTCGGGCCTGTCGGCCTTGCCGGCCGCGATGTCGGCGGCGAGCTTCTCGGTGGCGGTGGCGTGGTTGTCCAGCACCTCCATCGGGCGGCCCAGGAAGTCCATGCCGGGGCGGTCCACGTTGCCCTGGACGAGGGCGACCTTCACCGTGTCGTCGGCCGAGGTCGGCACCGGCACCGCGTACCCGACCCCGACCAGCGCGAGCGCGCCCACCGCGCCGACCCCGGTGCGCCAGGGCATCTCGGTGTCGGTGCGCCGGGCCCGCACCGCGCTCAGCGCGGCCCAGGCCAGCAGGGTGCCCGCGGCGGCGACCGCGAAGGTCACCAGCGGGGCGCCGCCGAGCGCGGCCAGCGGCGTGAACGGGCTCGCGGTGTTGGCGAACGCCAGCCGCCCCCACGGGAAGCCGCCGAACGGCAGCCGGTCGCGCATCCACTCCTGGGTGACCCACAGCACCGCGCCCCACAGCGGCCAGCCGCGCAGCTTCGAGGTCAGCGCCGTGCCCGCGCCCATCAGCGCCAGGAACAGCGCCTCGATCAGCGACAGGCCGACGGTGGCGTCCCAGCCGACCGGGCGCAGCCAGGACAGCAGCACCACGAAGAACGGGACGCCGAACGCGAAGCCGATCCAGGCGCCGTGCCGGGCGGTGCGGCCGCGGGTGAGCAGGGCGAGGGCGGCGACCGCGAGGACGGACAGCGGCCACAGGTCGAACGGCGGGAAGGCGAGGGCCAGGGCGAGGCCGGAGAGCGCGGCCAGCGCGGTCCTGGCCCACCAGGTGCGGCGGCGGCCGCGTCCGGGGGCCGTCGGCTCCGCGTCCTGCTCGGCCACCGGCCGCTCCTGCTGCTCGTGCTGCTCGTGCGAAACGGGCAGTGCCACCTGCGCACCACCTCTCTGCCTCGGGATCGTCTCCGCGCGCGAGGGGCACAGCTGTTCCACCTCGTTCGACGTCCCAGGAAAGGTACCTCACTCCCCCGCCCGCCCCGCGCGGCCGACGGCCCGTCAGCGGCCGACCTGCGGGCGGTGCCCGGCCTGGGGCAGCGCCTCCTCCAGGGTGCGGGCGACCTGGAGGAGCAGGTCCTCGCGCCAGGGGGCGGCGACCAGCTGGACGCCGACGGGCAGCCCGGTGGCCCCGTCCCGGTGCAGCGGCAGCGAGAGGGCGGGCTGGCCGGTGACGTTGAACACGGAGGTGAACACGCCCATCGGGTAGGAGTTGCGGACGGCGGCGGCCGGGTCGGCGGCGGTGCCGGTGCGCCAGGCGCCGATCCGGGGCGGCAGGCAGGCCATGGTGGGGGTGACCAGCAGGTCGAAGCCGGCCAGGAAGCCCTCGACCAGGGCGCGGGAGAGCCGCTGGGCGCTCTGCACGGCCCGCGCGTAGGCCCAGGAGTCGGCGGCGTGCGCGGCCTCGCGCAGCGCCCGGTTGTGCGGTTCGACCAGGTCGGGGTCGGTGAGCGGGACGGCGGCGGCGCCGGTGTTCCAGATCGCGGTGAACGCGCCGACCAGCTCCTCGGCGGGCGGCAGCGGCAGCGGGGTGTCGACGACGTGGTGCCCGGCGTGCTCCAGGGCGCGCAGCGTCCGCTCGACGGCCGTGCGGCAGGCCGGGTCGACGGGGACGCCGGCGACCGGGGAGTCGGTGAGGCGCCCGATCCGCAGGCCGGCCGGCGGTTCCTGCTCCAGGGCGGCGGCGTACCGCAGGGCGGGCGCGGGCGGGGACCACCAGCTGCCGGGGTCGTGCCGGGCCAGCACGTCCAGGACGGCCGCGGTGTCCTCGACGGTGCGGGTGACGACCCCGGCGGCGGCGAGGCCCTCGACCAGGACGGTGGCCTGCGCGACCCGGCCGCGGGTCGGTTTGAGGCCGACCAGGCCGGTGCAGGAGGCGGGGATCCGGATCGACCCGCCGCCGTCCTCGGCGTGCGCGATCGGGGCCATCCCGGCGGCGACGGCGGCGCCCGCGCCGCTGGAGGAGCCGCCGGGGGTGCGGGCGGTGTCCCACGGGTTGCGGGTGATGCCGAGCGCGGGGCTCTCGGTGAACGGCAGCGCCCCGAACTCCGAGGTGGTGGTCTTGCCCATCGGCACGAACCCGGCCGCCACCAGCCGGGCCACCACCGGGTCGGTGGCCTTCGCGGGCTCCCGCGAGGTGGCCCGCGAGCCGTACGTGGTCGGCCAGCCGGCGACGTCCGCCAGGTCCTTCACCGGCAGCGGCACGCCCAGGAAGGGCGGCAGCCGCTCGTCCCGGCCGGCCGTCAGGACCCGGTGCTCGGCGGCCCGGGCGGCGGCCAGCACGGCCTCGTCGTCGCGGTGGCAGAAGGCGTTGAGCACCGGGTCGAGGCGGTCGGCGCGCCGCAGGTAGGTCTCGGCGAGCTCCACCGGGCCGATCTCGCGGCGGCGGACGGCCGCCGCGAGGTCGAGTGCGGGGGTGAACGGGTCGAACGGGTCGGCGGGCATCGCGCGGTCCTCTCTCACGTGGTGCCCACCACCCTGCGCGCCCCGCCCGCCCCCGGTCTTGGACGAATGTCCGGCCCCTCCGACGGGGGCGCGGGCGTCAGGCGGTGCGCCGGTGGACGGTGCGGCCGCGGACGACGGTGCGCAGGCAGACCGGGAGGGGGTGGCCGGGGGTGAGGTCGGGCAGGCCGGGGGTGCCGGAGCGGGGGTCGGTGGACCAGCCGGCAATCCGGGTGTCGGGGGCCTGGACGACCAGGTCGGCGGTGGCCCAGATCGCGTAGGAGGCGGCGGCGCCGGGGACGAGGACGCCGTCGGCGTCGTGGCCCAGCGCGCGGTGGCCGCCGCGGGTGTGGGCGGTGAAGGCGGCGCGGACCGAGATCCGGTGCTCGGGGGTGCGGTGGAAGGCGGCGGCCCGGACGGTGCCCCAGGGGTCGAGCGGGGTGACCGGCGCGTCCGAGCCGAAGGCCAGCGGGAGGCCGGTGCGCAGCATCGCCGCGAAGGGGTTGAGCCCGGCGGCGCGCTCGGCGCCCAGGCGGTCGGCGTACATGCCGTCGGGGCCGCCCCAGGCGGCGTCGAAGGCGGGCTGGACGGAGGCGGTGAGGCCGAGTTCGGCGAACGCGGCGAGGGTCTCGTAGGTCAGGGCCTCGGCGTGCTCGACCCGGTGGCGGGCGGCCTTGACCCGGTCCAGGCCGAGCCGGTCGGCGGCGGCGCGGACGCCCGCCACCACGGCGCCGATCGCGGCGTCGCCGATGGCGTGGAAGCCGGCCTGGAGGCCGGCCTCGGTGCAGGCGGTGACGTGGTCGGCGACCTGGTCGGCGGTGAGGTAGGCGGTGCCGGTGTGCGCGGCGTCGGCGTACGGGTCGTGCAGGCAGGCGGTGTGCGAGCCGAGGGCGCCGTCGACGAAGAGGTCGCCGCCGGCGCCGACCGCGCCGAGGCGCTTGGCGGTCGCGATGCCCTCGGGGCCGAGTTCGCCCCAGTAGCCGTACACCTCGGGGCCGTCGGCCTCGGCGGCGAGGGCGAGCAGCGCGGCGAGGTCCTCGGCGGAGGAGATCTCCGGCCCGGCGCACTCGTGCAGGGTGCCGATGCCGAGTTCGGCGGCCCGGCGCAGGGTGGCGTACTGGGCGTCGCGGCGCTGGAGCGGGGTGAGGTGGGCGAGCGCGGCCTGCCGGACGGCGTGGTGGGCGTCCCGGGTGAGCGGGCCGGTGGCGTCGTACCCGGGCAGCGCGTCCAGGCCGGGGACGAGGGCGCGCAGCGCGCTGGTGGCGAGGCCGGAGTGGACGTCGGTGCGGGAGAGGTAGAGCGGTGCGTGCCCGGCGGCGGCGTCGAGTTCGGCGAGCGCAGGGGCGCGGCGCTCGGGCCAGCGGGTCTCGTCCCAGCCGTGGCCGATCAGGGCGCCGCCGGCGAAGGAGGCGCCGAACGCGGCGGTGCGGTTGAGCGCTTCGGCGAGCGAGCCGCAGTCGGTGAGGTCGAGGCCGGTGAGGGCGAGGCCGGTGGCGGTGGCGTGCACGTGGGCGTCGACGAAGGCGGGGGTGACCAGGGCGCCGTCCAGTTCGACGATCTCGTCGGCGGTGTCGGCGTACGCCTCGGCGGCTCCGTCGCTGCCGACCCAGGCGACGTGCTGCCCCTCGACCAGCATGGCGGTGGCGAAGGGGTCGGCGGGGCTGTAGACGTTGCCGCCGCGCAGCAGCACGGTCCGGTCGGTGCGTTCGGTCATGGCGTCCAGTCTCGCACCGCGGACACCGGCGCCCGGACCGGGGCGGGGCCGCAGGTCAGAGCTTGGGCGGGCGGGCCTCGTACGGGGTGGAGAGGACGACGGTGGTGCGGGTGGAGACGCCGGCCGCGGAGCGGATGCGGGCGAGCAGGTCCTCCAGGTCGCCGGGGCCGGGGACGCGGACCTTGAGGATGTAGTTCTCGTCGCCGGCGACGCTGTGGCAGGCCTCGATCTCGGGCAGGCCGACCAGGCGCTCGGGGGTGTCGTCGGGGGCGCTGGGGTCGAAGGGCTTGACCGAGATGAACGCGGTGAGCGCCAGGTCGACCGCCTCGGGGTCGACGATCGCGGTGTAGCCGCGGATGACGCCGCGCTGCTCCAGGCGGCGCACCCGCTGGTGCACGGCCGAGGTGGACAGGCCGGTGGCCTTGCCCAGGTCGGTGTAGCTCATCCGTCCGTCCTGGAGCAGCAGCTGGACGATGCGCTGGTCGAGTTCCTCCACAAGGCGTCAACCTACTCGATCGCGGCCGGGCCGTGCAGACAGCTCACCGGGGGGCGCATGTGGGGGGCACATGCCAAGGGAATGTGGCGAGGAACACATTCGATGCATCACCGTGCGCCGGAGTGCAGGGTTATGACGCCCCCTCACTGGGAAGTGCTGCTGGTGGCCCGGACAACGAGAGGCTCCGGCCCGATCCTAGGGGGATCACGATGCCTTCCACCGACCAGCGTTCCGACGTCGAGGACGAACCCGGCGCGCCCGAGGCGTCCTTCGGGACGGACCCGGGCGCGGCCGACAGCTGGGAGATCGTCCGGGTGCACTGCCCGGAGTGCGACCGCCCGATCGCGTTGATCGGCGACGAAGAACGCCTGCCGCAGCACGCGGTGCTCACCTCCGCGTGGAACCCCTTCCAGCCCGCGATCTGCCGGGGCACCGGCGCGCCGACGGCCGACCTGCCGGAGTGCGAGGAGCAGCCGGAGCGCGAGGGCCTGGACAACCTGGTCATGCTGCCGACGGCGCTGGACTGGCGCACCCAGCCGTTCTCGCACGCCGGGGCCCACCGCGCGGTGCGCGCGTTCCTGCCCTCGCAGCGCGACCGCCGCGCGGCCTGAGCGCGGTCCGCACAGGGCCGGAGCAGGGCCGGAGCAGGGCCTGAGCACGGCCCGCGGAGAAGCCGGACCGTCCCCGACGGTCCGACGTCCCGGCGAGGGTGCCGCCCGCGGTGCCCTCCGGGATCACCCCCGGTGACGGCGGGCCGGCCCCCGTACCCTGGCCGGATGGACGCCGCCGCCCCCGACGCCACCCCCTCCCCCGAACCGCCCGCCCGGCCCGGACCGCCCCCGCCGTCCGAGCTGTCCGCGCTGGCCGCGGGCCTGCTGGCGCTGCCGCCCTCGCTGGGGCCGGTGCGGCTGGTCGCGGTGGACGGGCACGCGGGTTCCGGCAAGACCACCTTCGCGGGACGGCTGTCCGCCGCGCTCGGCGGCGCGCCGGTGGTGCACCTGGACGACCTGGCGACGCACCGGGAGCCGTTCGGCTGGACCGGGCGGCTGCGCGAGCAGGTGCTGGAGCCGCTGGCGCGCGGCGCGGCGGGCCGGTACCGGGTGTACGACTGGACGGCGCGGGAGTTCGGCGCCGCGCGGGAGGTGCCGGCGGCGCCGGTGGTGCTGCTGGAGGGGGTGGGCGCGGGTCGGCGGGCGGTGCGCCCGCAGCTGGCGGCGCTGCTGTGGATGGAGCTGGACCAGGCGGCCGCGCGGGCCCGCGGGGAGCTGCGGGACGGTCCGGAACTGGCCGAGTTCTGGGCCGGTTGGTCGTGTGCGGAACAGGCGCACTTCGCGGCCGACCCGAGCCGTCCGCACGCCGACCTGCGGGTCGACGGGGTCACCGGGCGAATCCTCCGGAGCACCCTGAGTGAACCGGCCAGACCCCTCTTGACCTGCGGCGTCATCAGGATTTAAGTTCTGCGTGTCGCGGAAAGCAGTTGAATCCGCAACCACAGACACGGCGTCTCCGGCTTGTTCCCCCGTGAGCCGGAGGCGCCGTCCTGCCCTCCCCCGCGCCCGCCGGGATGCGATCGTCTCGCGCCATTCGAGCCGCGCGGCACCCTTACGGATCAGCGCCGCGCCGGTACCATGCCACGCAGGCGCGCAGAGGAGCGCCCCGAGGGTCTGGCGGGGGGCGTCAGTGACGGTGGAGAGTTCCGACGGCAGGGGTCCCGCCGCGGCGGGTCCGGATCCGGACGCCGACCGCGCCTGGTCGCGTGCCATGGACGCCTACACGGCCGGTTCGTACGCCCGCGCGGAGGAGGAGTTCCGCGCCGCGGTCTACGTCGACCCCGGCATGGCGGACGCCTGGCTCGGGCTGCACGCGCTGCGCAGCGACACCGCGGGCGCGCTGCTGGCGATGCACCGGCACCGGGACCGCTTCGGCGAGCAGCGCGAGCGGCACCGCCGTCCGCTCAGTTCCTGGTACTGGCTGGGCTGGTGGGTGCAGCCGGTGCTGGAGACCCCGCAGGACCTGGCGCTGGCGCACGCCTCGCACTGGCTGGACGGCCGCCACCTGGCCGAGCTGGAGCAGGCCCTGACGGCCTGTCCGCCGCCCGAGCAGGAGCCCGCGGTGCGCTTCCTGCACGCCTGTCGCTCCTACCTGTTGAAGGACTGGGAGCAGCTGATCCGGGACACCGACCGCCTGCTGGACGACCCGGTGCTGGGCATCGAGGCCGGTCTGTTCGCCGGCATGGCCCGGGTCCGCCTCGACATGTGCGCGCAGGCCCAGCGCCCGCTGGCCGCCTCGCTGACGCGCTGCCGCTCCGAGCAGCCGCAGCGCAAGGAGCTGCGCTACTGGCTGGCCCGGGCGTACGAGGGCGCGGGGCGCAGCGCGGCGGCGCTGCCGCTGTACCGGGCGGTGCACCGGGCGGACCCGGCGTTCATGGACACCGAGCAGCGGCTGGCGGCGATCGCCGCCGAGGACGGGCTGCTGGACGGCGAGGCGTTCGGCGAGTACCGGGGCGCGGCGGCCGCGCTGGAGGTCCTGGAGGAGCTGGAGCCGGTGGAGTTCCGCGGCGGCTCCGGCGGGGTCAGCGAGGAGGCCTGTGCCGAGGAGGAGGAGCCGGCCGCGGCCGAGCCGGGCCGGGCGCAGTTGGCCGAACGGGCGGGCGGCGCCTCGGCGCTGTCGCCGCGCGCGGGCGGCTGGCCCGCCGCGCAGGCCGTCCCGGCCTCGGGCCCGAACCCGGCCCCGGCCGCCCGGCTGGAGCTGGACCAGGCGCTGGCCGAGCTGGAGGCGATGGTCGGCCTCGACCCGGTCAAGCGTCAGGTGCGGGCGCTGTCGGCGCAGTTGCGGATGGCCCGGCTGCGGGCGGACCGCGGGCTGCCGGTGCAGCCGCCCAAGCGGCACTTCGTGTTCTCCGGCCCGTCCGGCACCGGCAAGACCACGGTGGCGCGCATCCTCGGCCGGGTCTTCCACGCCCTCGGGCTGCTCTCCGGCGACCACCTGGTGGAGGCCCAACGGGCCGACCTGGTGGGCGAGTTCCTGGGCCAGACGGCGGTGAAGGCGAACGAGCTGATCGACTCGGCGCTGGACGGCGTGCTGTTCATAGACGAGGCCTACTCGCTGGCCAACTCCGGCTACAGCAAGGGCGACGCGTACGGCGACGAGGCGCTGCAGGTCCTGCTGAAGCGGGCGGAGGACAATCGGGACAGGCTTGTCGTCATCCTTGCGGGGTACCCGGACGGCATGAATCGACTACTGGCAACGAACCCGGGTCTGAACTCCCGATTCACCACCCGGGTCGACTTCCCTTCCTACCGGCCGGCCGAACTGGCCGACATCGGCCTGCAGTTGGCACGGGCCGACGGTGACGGCTGGGACGTGGACGCGGCCGAGGAACTCACCTCGATCTGTGGGCACGTGGTGGCCGAGGGCTGGATCGACCAGCTCGGCAACGGCCGCTTCGTCCGCACCCTGTACGAGAAGTCCTGCGCCTACCGGGACCTGCGGCTGTCCGGCCAGCGCGGCGCGCCCTCCCGCGAGGACCTGGCCACGCTGCGCCTGCCGGACCTGCTGCAGGCGTACGGCGAGCTGATCGACGGCCACCAGTGAGGGGCCGTCGGGAGTCCCGGCGGGAGGACCTGCCGGAGGAGCGCGCGGAGGACGATCCGGCGCCGAGAGTGCCCGCTCCGGCCCGGTCCGGGCAGGGGCGCGCGCCGCGCCGCACCGGCGGGAGCACCGGGGGGCGGCGGGTGCCCTGGTACGTCTCGCTGCCCGTCACGCTGGCCGTGATCCTGGCGCTGTTCCTGGCGATGGGGAACCTGGGCTGGCTGCCGGGCCTGCCGAACCCCTTCGCCGAGAAGAGCGTCGACCGCAGCCAGCCCGCGGTCCTCAAGTCGGTGCAGAACATGAGCCGGTACAACGCGGCCACCGGTGACTTCCAGGTCATCGTGGACCTCGCGAACGAGGCGAAGTTCCTGCCGTCGGCGATCCTGGGCACCCGCAGCCTGTACGTGGGCGCGGGCAGCGTCGAGGCGTACGTGGACCTCGGCAAGCTCGGGCCGGACTCGGTGAAGGTCTCCGAGGACCGGCGGACGGCGTCCATCACCATTCCGCACGCGCAGCTCGCCGGGGCGGCGCTCGACGTCAAGCGCTCCTACATGTACTCGCAGGAGCGCGGCCTGTTCGACCGGCTCGGCGACCTGTTCTCGTCGAGCACCTCCGAGGACCAGCACAAGGTGGAGCTGCTGGCCGTGGAGAAGATCGACAAGGCGGCGAAGGAGACCGGGCTGACCGGGACGGCGGAGAACAACACCAAGGCGATGCTGACGGGCCTGCTGGGCTCGCTGGGCTTCACCCAGGTCACGGTGACCGTGGCCTGACCCGCCCGCCGCGACGACGGACGGCCGGCCCCCTCGGCGGGGGCCGGCCGTCCGTCGTGCGGTCCGGGTCAGCGCTGGGCGGCGGTGGGCGGCCGGTGGTCGGGGTCGTGCACCTCGCCGACCAGTTCCTCCAGCACGTCCTCCAGGGCGACCAGGCCGAGCTGGCGCCCGTCCGGGTCGACCACGGCGGCCAGGTGGGCGGCGGCCCGGCGCATCGCGGCGAGCGCGTCGTCCAGCGGCAGGCCGGAGCGCAGCACGGTGATCGGCCGCCACAGCCGGGCCGGGATCGGCGCGGTCAGGTCGTCGGCCTCCAGCGAGTCCTTGAGGTGCAGGTAGCCGAGGACGGTGCCGTGCTCGTCGGCGACCGGGAAGCGGGAGAAGCCGGTGCGCACGGCGAGGCGCTGGATCTCCTCGCCGGTGACCTCGCGGCCGACGGTGACCAGCTGCTCGGGGGCGAGCAGCACCTCGGTGACCGGGCGGCTGCCCATCTCCAGGGCGTCCTCCAGGCGTTCGCGGCGGCTGTCGTCGAGCAGGCCGGCCTCGCCGGAGTCGGTGAGCATCAGCAGCAGTTGCTCGCTGGTGGCGACCGAGTCGACCTCGTCCTTGGGCTCGACCCGGAACAGCCGCAGCACGCCGTTGGCGAAGGCGTTCAGGAAGGCGATGAACGGGGCCAGCCAGCGGGCCAGCCGGTCCAGCGGCGGGCCGAGCCAGAGCGCGGCCTTCTCCGGCCCGGCCAGGGCGAGGTTCTTCGGCACCATCTCGCCGATCACCATGTGCAGGAAGACCACGATGCTCAGCGCGATGGCGTAGCTCAGCAGGTGCATCGCCGAGTCGGGCACGCCGAGCGCGTGGAAGGCGGGCTCCAGCAGGTGCGCGATGGTGGGCTCGGCGAGCGCGCCGAGCAGCAGCGAGCAGACGGTGATGCCGAGCTGGGCGGCGGCCAGCATCGCGGAGACGTTGGACAGCGCGTGCAGCACGGTGCGGGCGCGCTTGTCGCCGGCCTCGGCGAGCGGTTCGACCTGGCTGCGGCGCACCGAGATGACGGCGAACTCGGCGCCGACGAAGAACGCGTTGCCGAGCAGCAGGAGCAGGGAGAAGGCGAGTTGCAGGGCGCTCATCGGTGGTTGTCCCGGTCCTCGTGCTGGTCGGCGGGGTCCGCGTCCTCGCGCACCCGGCGGACCTCGACCCGGCTGGTGCGGTGCCGGTCGACGGCGGTCACGGTCAGTTCCCAGCCGGGCAGGTGGGCGCGCTCGCCGACGGCGGGGAGCTTGCCGAGCAGGTCGGCGAGCAGGCCGCCGAGCGTCTCGTACGGGCCGTCGGGGGCGTTCAGGCCGATCTTGGCGAGCTGGTCGAGCCGGGCCCGGCCGTCGGCGTCCCAGACCGGCAGTCCGTCGCGCGGGGCGAGCGGGCGCAGGTCGGGGGTGTCGGCGGGGTCGTGCTCGTCCTGGACCTCGCCGACCACCTCCTCGACGATGTCCTCGATGGTGGCGACGCCGGCGGTGCCGCCGTACTCGTCGACCACCACGGCCATCGGTTCGCGGCCGCGCAGCAGGTCGAGCAGCCGCTCGGCGGGCATGGTCTCGGGGACCAGCAGCGGCGGGGCGGCGAGGTGGCGGACCCGGGTGTGGTCGCGGCGCCCGGCGGGGACGGCGAGGGCGTCCTTGAGGGTGACGGTGCCGGTGACCTCGTCGAGGCTCTCGGCGTACACCGGGAAGCGGCTCAGCCCGGTGGCCCGGGTCAGGTTGAGCACGTCGGTGGCGGTGGCGTCCTCCTGGAGGGCGGCGACGTCGATCCGCGGCGTCATCACGGACTCGGCGGTCAGCTCGCGCAGGCCCAGGGTGCGGACGAACAGCGTCGCGGACTGCTCGTCCATGACGCCGGCCTGGTAGGAGTGCCGGGCCAGCGCGACGAGTTCGTCGGCGGTGCGGGCGTGGCCGAGCTCCTCCTGCGGTTCGACGCCGAGGGCCCGGACGATCCGGTCGGCGGAGCCGTTGAGGAAGGAGATCAGCGGCCGGCAGGCGGCGGAGAACGCGCGCTGCGGGCCGACCACGGCGTAGGCGACCCGGAGCGGCCGGGAGATCGCCCAGTTCTTCGGGACGAGTTCGCCGATCACCATCTGGATCACGGTGGCCAGCACCAGGCCGACGATCAGCGCGGTGCCGCGGGCCGCCGACTCGGGCAGGCCGACGGCGGTGAACACCGGGCCGAGCAGGGTGGAGAGCGCCGGTTCGGCGAGCATGCCGACCACCAGCGAGGTGATGGTGATGCCGAGTTGGGCGCCGGAGAGCTGGAAGGACAGCTTGTGCAGGGCCTTGGAGAGGCTCTTGGCCCGCCGGTCGCCGTCGGCCGCGGCGCGTTCCACGGTGCCGCGGTCGGCGGTCACGAACGCGAACTCGGCGGCCACGAACAGGCCGTTGGCGAGGATGAGCAGGAATGCCGCGAGCAGCAGGAGCCAGGCGGTGGTCATCGGGCCGCCTGCCTTCCCCGGTCGAAGACGTGCGCGGCGGCGCGGGTACTACCGGACGGATCGTCCATCGAGGGGAGGTGTCACTCCTCTGGTCGCGGGTGGAGGCGGGAAGCCCGGGACTGCAGGGGCTTTGCCGCGGTTTTACCAGCGTAGACGATACCCGAACGCTTCTCGGGGCCTGTTCGACCCGTCCGTCCGGGGGCGTGTCAGGCCTGTACCCCGCCGCGCTGTTCGACCAGGTCGCGCAGGGTGCGGGCGGCGGCGACGGCCTGCTCCCGCCCGCCGCCGGGCTGGATGCCGACGGCGGCCAGCGCGGTGCCGTCGGCGAGGTCGAGCATCACCCAGGGGTCGCCGGCCCGGAAGTTGACCCGGACCACCTCGGCCCAGGACAGCCGGCGGCTGCGGACGAAGTTGACCACCGTCAGGCCCGCGTCGTCGGCGACCACCTTGGGGCGGGCCAGCATCAGGCCGACTGCGGCGAACAGCAGGCCGGAGCCGACCATCATGGCCCGGTCGTTGAACTGCCAGCTCTCCGGGAGCGCGACCGCCAGCACCGAGAACAGCACCACCAGCACGGCGCACAGCGTGTAGAGCACGACGCGGTTGCGGCGGGGCGCCCAGGTCACGGGCAGGGTGGCGGCGGGGGCGGGCACGGACACGGGTGGCTCCAGGGTGGGGCGGGGGCCGCGGGCGGCGGCCCCCGTCCGGCGGCGGGTCAGAGGCGGCAGGCGTGGATGTTGGTGACCAGGATGGCGCGGGCGCCGATCGCCCACAGGTCGTCCATGATCCGCTGGGCCTCCTTGCGGAGCACCATCGAGCGGACCGCCACCCAGCCCTCGGTGTGCAGCGGCGAGACGGTCGGCGACTCCAGGCCCGGGGTGAGGGCGACGGCCTCGCCGACCTTCTCGGCGCGGATGTCGTAGTCCATCAGCACGTAGCGGCGGGCCACCAGCACGCCCTGCAGGCGGCGCAGGAACTGCTCGACCGCGGCGTCCTCGCCGGCGCCCTTGGAGCGGATCACCACGGCGTCGGAGACCAGGATCGGGTCGCCGAACACCTCCAGGCCCGCGTTGCGCAGGCTGGTGCCGGTCTCCACCACGTCGGCGATCACGTCGGCGACGCCCAGGTGCACGGCGGTCTCGACGGCGCCGTCCAGCTTGGTGACGGTGGCCTTCACGCCGTGCTCGGCGAGGTGCTGCTCGACCAGGCCGGTGTACGAGGTGGCGATCCGCAGGCCGTCCAGGTCCCGGACGTTCGAGATCCCGGTGCCGACCGGCTTGGCGAACCGGAAGGTCGAGCCGGCGAAGCCGAGCGCGAGCACCTCCTCGGCCTCGGAGGCCGAGTCCAGCAGCAGGTCGCGGCCGGTGATGCCGACGTCGAGGCGGCCGGAGCCGACGTACACGGCGATGTCGCGCGGGCGCAGGAAGAAGAACTCGACCTGGTTGTCCGGGTCGACCAGGACGAGTTCCTTGGCCTCCTTGCGCTGCCGGTAGCCGGCCTCATGGAGCATCTCCGCCGCGGGACCCGAGAGCGAACCCTTGTTGGGGACGGCGATGCGGAGCATGAGTGGCGAACCCTTCGCGTTGGCGATCACTGTGGTGGGACTCAGAGGTACTTGTAGACGTCTTCGAGCGTCAGCCCGCGGGCGAGCATCATCACCTGGACGTGGTAGAGGAGCTGCGAGATCTCCTCCGCCGCCTCCTCGGGCGACTGGTACTCGGCGGCCATCCAGACCTCGGCGGCCTCCTCGACGACCTTCTTGCCGATCGCGTGGACGCCCTGCTGCACGAGCTGGGCGGTGCGGGAGGACGCGGGGTCGCCGGTGGCGGCCTTCTGCTGGAGCTCGACGAAGAGCTCCTCGAATGTCTTGGAAGCCATGATGGGCTCACCTTACGGGGTGCGGGCTGACGTACGGTAAACGGTTTCGCACCGTGGACAGTCGGGTGGACGTCCGGGCGGATCTCCGGACGAACGGCCCGGCGGTTCCACGTCCCGGCGGTCCTACGCCTTGGCGAGGGCGCGCAGGGCGGCGGCGGTGGCGACCGCGGCGGTGACCGCCTCGTGGCCCTTGTCCTCGGCGGAGCCGGGCAGCCCGGCCCGGTCGAGCGCCTGCTGCTCGGTGTCGCAGGTGAGCACGCCGAAGCCGACCGGGACGCCGGTGTCCACCGAGACGTTGGTCAGGCCGAGGGTGGCGCCCTGGCAGACGTAGTCGAAGTGCGGGGTGCCGCCGCGGATCACCACGCCCAGCGCCACCACCGCGTCGTAGCCGGCGTCGGCCAGCCGCTTGGCGGCGACCGGCAGCTCGAAGGTGCCGGGGACGCGCAGCACGGTGGCGCCGGCGTCCACGCCGAGCTCCGCCAGGGCGCGGCGGGCGCCGTCCAGCAGCCCGTCCATCACCTGCTCGTGCCACTGCGCGGCGACCACCGCGACCCGCAGGTCGGCGGTGTCCTCCAGGTGCTGCGGGGACAGGACGGGGGCTCCGTGGCCGGCCATGTTCGTCTTCCTCTGTTCGTTCGGTGGTGGTTGGTCGCTTGCCGCGCCGGGACGGCTACTTGCCGTCGTCGTCGAGCCACGGCAGGTCGTGGCCCATCCGGTCGCGCTTGGTGCGCAGGTAGCGCAGGTTGTGCTCGCTCGCGGTGGTGGGCAGCGGGCGGCGGGCGGCGACCTTGAGGCCGTGCTCGGTGAGCGCGGTCTGCTTGGCCGGGTTGTTGCTGAGCAGGGTCAGCGAGCGCACGCCGAGGTCGGTGAGCACCTGCGCGCCGATCGAGTAGTCGCGGGCGTCGGCGGGCAGGCCCTGGTCGAGGTTGGCGTCGACGGTGTCCAGGCCCTGTTCCTGCAGCTGGTAGGCGCGCAGCTTGTGGGCCAGGCCGATGCCGCGGCCCTCGTGGCCGCGCAGGTAGAGCACCACGCCGCGGCCGGCCTCGGCGACGGCGGCCAGCGAGGCCTGGAGCTGGGGGCCGCAGTCGCAGCGCAGCGAGCCGAACACGTCGCCGGTCAGGCACTCGGAGTGCACCCGGACGAGCACGTCCTCGCCGTCGGGGAGCCTGCCGTCGGCGTCCAGGCCGCCGGCCACCAGGGCCAGGTGCTCGGTGCCGTCGATGGTGCCGCGGTAGCCGACGGCGGTGAACGTGCCGTGCTCGGTGGGCAGTTGGGTGACGGCGGCGCGGTCGACGTGCAGTTCGGTGCGGCGCCGGTAGGCGATCAGGTCCTCGATGGAGATGATCGCCAGGCCGTGTTCGCGGGCGAAGGCGTGCAGTTCGGGCAGCCGGGCCATGGTGCCGTCGTCGTTGACCACCTCGGCGATGCCGCCGGCCGGGGCGAGCCCGGCGAGGCGGGCCAGGTCGACGGCGGCCTCGGTGTGGCCGGGGCGGACCAGCACGCCGCCGTCGACGGCGCGCAGCGGGAAGACGTGCCCGGGGCGGGTCAGGTCGGCGGGCCCGGTGCCGGCGGTGGCGAGCAGCTTGACGGTGCGGGCCCGGTCGGCGGCCGAGATGCCGGTGGAGACGCCGTCGCGGGCGTCCACCGAGACGGCGTAGGCGGTGCCCTTGCGGTCCTCGTTGACCCGGGTCATCGGCGGCAGTTCCAGCCGGTCGAGCTCCTCGCCGGTCATCGGCACGCAGATCACGCCGGAGGAGTAGCGGACGGTGAAGGCCAGCAGTTCGGGGGTGGCGGCGCAGGCGGCGAAGACGATGTCGCCCTCGTTCTCGCGGTTCTCGTCGTCGACCACGATGACGGCGCGGCCGAGCGCGATGTCGGCGATCGCCCGTTCGACCGGGTCGAGGGCCAGCGGCTGTGCGGCGGGCTCGGTGCTCATGCGGCGGCTCCCTTGGCGAGCGGGGCGGTGCGGGCCTTCGTCCACCAGCTGGCCAGGCCGGCCACCACCAGGACGAAGTAGACGGTGAAGGTCAGGGCGGTGAAGGAGTAGCCGTGCTGGTAGGCGTAGGGCACGCCGATCAGGTCGACGGCCAGCCAGGCGAACCAGAACTCGACCCAGCCGCGGGCCTGGGCGTACATCGCGGCCAGCGTGCCGACGAAGATGTAGGCGTCGAACAGCGGGGCGTAGGAGAGGTCCGGCTTGAGGTGGAAGAGCCCGGCGACGGCGGCGGTGCCGGCCGCGGTGGCGGCGACCAGGAGGGCCCGCTCGGTCCAGGTGGCGAAGCGCACCTCGACCCGGCCGGTGTCCCGGCGGCCGCGCTGCCACTGCGTCCAGCCCCAGACCGAGGCGACCACGACGATGGCCTGCTTGCCGATCAGGCCGGGCAGGTGGCTGTTCCAGAAGGCGGTGATCAGCACCGCCCCGGCCAGCAGCTGGACCGGCCAGGTCAGCACCGAGCGGCGCCAGCCGAGGACCAGGCCGGTCAGGCCTATCAGGTTGCCGACCATGTCGGCGACCTTCACCTGCTCGCCGAAGGCGGTGAAGGTCAGTTGGGCGAAGGAACTCACTTGGTACCCCCCGGGGTGTCGGGCAGCGCGCGGGTGTCGAGCAGCCGCTCGACGTACTTGGCGAGGACGTCCACCTCGAGGTTGACGGGCTCGCCGACCTGCTTGGCGCCCAGCGTGGTGAGGGCGAGGGTGGCGGGGATCAGCGAGACGGTGAACGAGTCGAGGGCGGCCTCGACGACGGTGAGGCTCACTCCGTCCACGGTGATCGACCCCTTCTCCACCAGGTAGCGGGCGATCGGCTGCGGGAGGCTGAAGCGCAGCACCTCCCAGCGCGGGGCGCCGTCCGCGTCGAGGTCGCCGGGCGCGCGGGACAGCAGCGTGCCGGTGGCGTCGACGTGCCCCTGCACCAGGTGGCCGCCGAGCCGGGCGCCGAGCGCCATCGCCCTCTCCAGGTTGACCCGGGAGCCGGGGCGCAGCACGCCGAGGCTGGAGCGCCGCAGCGTCTCGCGCATCACGTCGGCGCTGAACTCGCCCGCACGGTCGGCCAGTTGCTCGTTGTCGTCGAGGACGGTCAGACAGACGCCGTTGACCGCGATCGAGTCGCCGTGCCGGGCGTCGGCCGTCACGACCGGTCCGCGCAGGCGGATGCGCGAGGATTCGCCGATCTCCTCGATGGAGACGACCTCGCCGAGCTCTTCGATGATGCCGGTGAACACCCGGGTTCTCCTCGCGCTGCTAGGGGCGCGGACTCCGGGGCGGCTCGTGGGAGTTGACTGCGGACGCATGCCCGACGGGGCGGACCCGGGGCGCCTGGGCTTCCTCGCCGAGGCACGGGCTCGCTGCCGTCCTGCTTCGCGCACCCCGGCCACGGGGGCCGCGGTGCTGACACGCTTCGTCCGCCGCGCACGCCTCCCATCCGGACTTTAACCGTCGGTCCAGGAATTTCACCTGGTCAACCGGCCGCTGGCTGCGGACGGGTCGCGGACTGTAACCGCCGGTTCGGATTTTCACCGACCCCGGAGTGCGCTGAACGTCACTGCTACTGCACTCACATTCTTGCACGCGCGGGTGGTCCGGCCGCAAGGACGTGCCCTGTGGCCTGGTTCACGTCGCGGCGCACGGCGGAAGGGAATAGTTCTCCGCACGGAGGGTTACCGGTCGAGGAGTTGAGCCGGCGCGGCGGTGTTCACGGACGTCCGCCGCGGGGCGGCGGGCAGCACCGCCGACCGGTTCCGGTGCGGGCTGGTGCATGCTGGGGGGACGGGGTTACCGCATAGGCGGAACTTTGGGGGGCCATAGCTCCGGCTTATGAGGGCATAAGCCGGAGCCCCGTACCGGATGCGCCCGCGGGCCGGGAGGCTGAGCGGCACGCGCCCCGAGCCGAACAGGAGTACCTGCCCATGCCCCGCCCCGTCCGGGTGGCCATCGTCGGTTCCGGCCCCGCCGGGATCTACGCCGCCGACGCGCTGCTGAAGTCCGAGCTGGCCGCCGCCCCCGGCGTCTCCATCGACCTGATCGAGCGCCTGCCCGCCCCCTTCGGCCTGATCCGCTACGGCGTCGCCCCCGACCACCCCCGGATCAAGGGCATCATCACCGCCCTGCACCAGGTCCTCGACAAGCCCCAGGTCCGCCTGCTCGGCAACGTCGACTACCCCGGCGACCTCTCGCTCGACGAGCTGCACCGCTTCTACGACGCCCTGGTCTTCGCCACCGGCGCCGAGGCCGACCGCGACATGGACATCCCGGGCATCGAGCTGGACGGCTCGTACGGCGCCGCCGACTTCGTCTCCTGGTACGACGGCCACCCCGAGGTGCCGCGCGACTGGCCGCTGGAGGCCGAGCAGGTCGCCGTCCTCGGTGTCGGCAACGTCGCGCTCGACGTCGCCCGCGTCCTCGCCAAGACCGCGGACGAGCTGCTGCCCACCGAGATCCCGCCGAACGTGTACGCGGGCCTGGCCGCGAACCGGGCCGTCGAGGTGCACGTGTTCGGGCGGCGCGGCCCGGCGCAGGCCAAGTTCTCCCCGATGGAGCTGCGCGAGCTCGACCACTCCCCCACCATCGAGGTGATCGTCGACCCCGAGGACATCGACTACGACGAGGCCTCGATCGCCACCCGGCGCGCCAACAAGCAGGCCGATATGGTCGCCTCGACGCTGGAGAACTGGGCCATCCGCGACGTCGGCGACCGGCCGCACCGCATCCACCTGCACTTCTTCGAGAACCCGGTCGAGGTGCTCGGCGCGGACGGCAGGGTGGTCGCGCTGCGCACCGAGCGCACCGAGCTCGACGGCACCGGCAACACGGTGGGCACCGGCACCTTCCGCGAGTGGCCGGTCCAGGCCGTCTACCGGGCGGTCGGCTACCGCTCCGACGAGCTCGCCAAGCTGCCCTTCGACGCCCTCAGCTCGACCGTCCCGCACGAGGCCGGCCGCGTCCAGGAGAACGGCGCCCACCTGCCCTCGGTGTACGTCACCGGCTGGGTCAAGCGCGGTCCGGTCGGCCTGATCGGCCACACCAAGGGCGACGCCAACGAGACCGTCGCCTGCCTGGTCGCCGACCACGGCGCGGGCCTGCTCCGCGCGGCGGCCGAGCCCGCCGAGGACGCGGTCGTCGACTTCCTGCGCGCGCGCGGCGTCGACTTCACCACCTGGGAGGGCTGGCACCACCTGGACGCCCACGAGAAGGCCCTCGGCGCGGCCGAGGGCCGCGAGCGGGTCAAGGTCGTCGAGCGGGTCGGGATGCTGGACGCCTCGCGCAGCGAGCGGTCCGCGGAGCGCAACAACCTGCGGTAGCGCGGGTGGACGCACAGCGGGATCGCGAGGCGGGCCATCACCTGCACCGTCTCGCGATCCTGCCGGCGCGCTCCTCCCGCCGCGTGCGGTTCCCCGCGCCCCTGATGGCGCGTTTCCCGTTCGTCGGCCTCACATCGCGACGGTCGCTCCGGCGGCCTCCGCCACGACCGGGTCGTGGGTGGCGACCAGGGCCGCGCAGTGGCGCCGGTGCGCGGTGGTGGCGATGAGCTCGGTGAGGACGGCGGCCCGGGTGCGGTCGACCGCGGCGGTGGGTTCGTCGATCAGCAGGAGGTCGGGCTCCGGGAACAGCGCCCGGGCGAGGGCCACCCGCTGGCGTTCGCCGCCGGAGAGCCGGTCGGCGCGGTGGTGCAGGCGGTGGGCGAGGCCGACCTCGCCGAGGGCGGATTCCGCCGCGGCGCGCAGCCGCCGGGCGGGGCGGCCGGCCACCGAGGCGGCGGCCAGGAGCTGTTCGACGGCGGTGAGGCCGCCGAGCAGGTTGCCGCTCTGGAACAGGTAGCCGATCCGTTCGCGGCGGGTGCGGGCCCGTTCGGCGTCGGTGAGGGCGGCGAGGTCGGTGCCGCCGAGCAGCACCCGGCCCTCGTCGGGGCGCAGCAGGGCGCCCGCGACGGCGAGCAGGGTGGACTTGCCGGAGCCGGAGGGGCCGACCAGCGCGGTCAGGACGCCCGGTTCGCAGGTGGCGTCGACGGCGCGCAGGACGGGGGTGCGGGCGTCGCCGCGGCCGAGCGAGACGCTCACGCCGTACAGGGTCAGTGCGGTCATCGTCCGGCTCCCAGCATGGTCATCGGGTCGGCCGCGGCGACCCGGCGGAGGGTGAGCGCGGCCCCGGCGAGGGCGGCGAGGGCGACGGTGCCCATGGTGGCGGCGAGGGCGAACCCGGGGAGGCTGAACGGGACTTCGGTGCCGACCAGCAGGCCGACGGCGGAGGCGAGGGCGGCGCCGGCCAGGGTGCCGCCGAGGACGACGGCGGCGGCCTGGGCCAGGGTGTGGCCGAGCAGGCGGCGGCGGGAGGCGCCCATCGCCCGCAGCAGGGCGAGTTCGGGCTGGCGCTGGACGGTCCAGACGCCGAAGAACGCGCCGACCACCAGCGGGGCGATCAGGTACAGGAAGAACTGGATGGACGTCATGGTGACGCGTTCGCCGGTGTAGCCGGGGGCGGCCGCGTACGCCTGGTCGAGGGTGACCGTCCGGGTGCCGGACTCCCGGTCGGCATCGGCGAGCCGGGCTCCGTCGTCGGCCCGCAGGGCGATCGCGCCGTACTGCTGCGGGAGTTCGGCGGCGGGGGTGCGCGCGCCCGGGGTGGTGAAGCGGATGCGCCGCCAGGTGGCGGTGGTGACGTATCCGGCGGGGACGTGCCCGTAGGAGGCGCGGGCGGCGATGCCGGTGACCTCCAGGGTGATGCCGAGGCGGTCGACGGTGAGGGTGTCGCCGATCCGGACGCCCTCGTCGGCGAGCCTGCGGGAGATCACCAGCTGGTCGTCGCCGCCGAGGGGGCGGCCCTCCTCGGCGCCGGGGTCGAGGAAGGACCCGGGTTCGACGCCGAACGCGGCGAGGTCGACCTCGGTGTGCCGGTCGGTGGTGCCGCGGGTGATGGCGACGCCGAGCGGGGCGGCCCGGACGCCGGGCTGCTGCCGCCAGCGGTCGAGCGTCCCGGCGGGGACGAGGCTGCGGGCGAACTGGTCGGACTCGGCGTCCGGGGAGAACGCCAGGTGGGTGGCGGGCAGGCGGCGCAAGGCGGAGACCGTGTCGTCGCCGAGGCCGGTGGTGAACCCGGAGACGATCCCGACCAGGGCGGCGACCAGGAGGACGACGCAGCCCATGAGCAGGAAGCGGCCGCGGGCGGCCTTGAGTTCGAGCAGGGCGAGGTACACCGCGCTCCTTCCAGGATGGGGACGATGCGTCCCCAACATAGGGCATGGCGACACCGCGTCCCCAAATCGGGGGGCCCGGAGCGGCACCGGGGCCTCCTAGACTGGGCGGGTGCCGAAGATCAGTGCCGCCACCGTCGCCGACCACCGCGCCCAGCAGCACCGGGCGCTGGTCTCGGCCGCCCGCGAACTGCTGGAGTCCGAGGGCGACGCCGCCGCCGTGACCTTCGCCGCCGTCGCCCGGCGCACCGGCCTGGCCCGCAACAGCGTGTACAAGTACTTCCCGGACCGGTCGGCGCTGCTGGCCGCCGTGGTGCACGAGTCCACCCCGGTGTGGACGGAGCGGATCACCGGCGCGATGGCCGCCGCCGACGGCCCCGAGCAGCAGGTCGCCGCGTACGTGCGCGCCCAGTGCGAGCTGGTGCGCGACGGCGAGCACCGGATCGCCCGCGCGCTGGCCGGCGACCGGGACGCCGCGGCGCTGCGCGAGGCCGCCGGGGAGGCCCACCGCCGGCTGCTGTCACCGCTGGTCGGCGCGCTGTCCGAACTCGGCGACCGGACGCCGCTGCGCACCGCGCAACTGCTCCAGGGCCTGGTGAACGCCGCCGTCACCGCCCTGGAGTCCGGCGCCCCCTACCGCCCGACCACCGAACGCGCCGCCGCCCTGGCGGTGGCCTCGCTGGCGGCGCTGGGCGAGTAGGGCGCGTCCGGCCCGGGCTCGCGGCGGTGCGCCGCGGGTGGGGCGGGGGCGGCGGGGTCAGGCGTCCGCTCCGGTGCGCTGGCGGTCGTAGTGGCGGGCGACCCGGGCGCGGTTGCCGCAGGAGGTCTTGCACCACTCCTGGCGGCCGTGGGTCTTGATGAAGTAGCGCACGCAGCGCGGCGCCTGACAGGCCCTCAGCCGTTCGCGGTCGGGGCCGGTCAGGAACTCGACCACCGCGCGGGCCAGCGCGGCGAGCAGTCGGGCCCGGGGGTCGGCGGCCGAGGAGAGCGGGCGGGCCGGGGTCGGGCCGTCGTCGGCGGACCAGTCCAGCTGCGGGGCGACGGGGTCGAGCGCGGCGGCGGCGTTCAGCCGCGCCAGCGCCTCGTCGGCGGGCATCAGCCGGTGCGCGTCGGCGCGGCTGGCCGGGCCGGGGCTGACGGCGCGGGCGAACAGGGCGCGGGCGGCGCGGCGCAGCGCGACCACCTCGGCGTGCAACTCCGCGTCCGGGGCGGGGAGTTCGGCCGTCCCGGTGAAGCGCTCGCCGTGTTCGGCCAGCCAGGCGGCCGCGGCGCCGGGCTCCGCGAGGTCGTCGAGCACGCCGCCGTTGCCGTCGTGCCGGATGGTGCCCACCAAGTCCAGTGCGGGCCAGTGGTGTTGCGTGCCGTCGCCGTTCGCCATGCGGATGCTCCTCGTCTGCGCCGCCGGTGGACATTCTCCCTTGCCGAGCGGATCACTCCTACCCTAAAGTCCCTAACGCCAAAGCGGAATTTAACCATTAGCAAGACGGCGAAGGAGCCTCCCGTGACCCTGCTGCTGGCCCAGATCAGCGACCTCCACCTCGACGGCACCGAGCGCGCCACCGAACGCGTCGAACGCACCGTGCGCCACCTGCGCGGGCTGCTCCGGCCGGTGGACGCCGTGCTGGTCACCGGCGACATCGCCGACCACGGCGCCGAGGACGAGTACCGGGAGGCGGCCGGACTGCTCGCCGAACTCCCCTACCCCGTGCTGCTCTGCCCGGGCAACCACGACGCCCGCCCCGCCTACCGCGCGGCCCTGCTCGGCGAGGAGCCGGACACCGCCCCGGTCAACCGGGCGCACCTGGTCGGCGGCACCGCGATCCTGATGATCGACTCGACCATTCCGGGCCGGGACGAGGGCCTGCTGGAGCCCGCCACGCTCGCCTGGATCGACCGCACGCTCACCGAACTCCCGCCCGGCACGCCCGCGTTGCTCGCCTTCCACCAGCCGCCGGTGTTCCTGCACCACCCGATGCCCGACGCGTACACCCTCCAGCGGCCCGAGGACCTCGCCGCGCTGCTCGACGCCCACCCCGAGGTGGTCGCCGTCCTCACCGGCCACGCCCACACCGCCGCCGCCTCGACCTTCGCCGGACGGCCGCTGATCGTCGGGCCCGCCGTCACCTGGACGCTGCAACTGCCCTGGGAGGCCGAGGACTTCGTCGGCCGCGACCAGCCGCCCGCGCTCGCCTACCACGTCCTGGGCGACGACCGGCGGCTCACCACGCACTACCGCGTCGTGCTCTGACCACCCCCCCCGGAGGCACCCGCCATGCCCACCGCCCGCACGGTCGCCGGGTTCCTGCTCGCCCTGCTCCCGCTGATCGCCACCCCCGGCGCGAGCCTGGCCCTGCTGGTCCGGCAGATCGGCGAGCACGGCCGCCGCCGCGCGGTTCCCGTCGTGCTCGGCACCGTCACCGGCCTGGCCGTCCACGCCGGCCTCGCCCTCGCCGGGCTGGCCGGCCTCACCGCGCACCACCCCGGCGCGCTCACCGCCGTCCGGATCGCCGGCGGGGCCTACCTGATCGGCCTCGCCGTCCTGACCTGGCGCTCTGCGGGCCGCGCCGCGGGCCGCCGCCCGCGCCACGACGGCCCCGCCTTCGTCCAGGCCCTGCTGGCCAACGTCCTCAACCCGAAGGCCGCCTCCATCTACCTCACGCTGCTCCCGCAGTTCCTCGACGCCGCCCGCCCGCTGCCCGCCCAGGTCCTCGTCCTCGCCGCCGCCCACGCCGCCCTCCTCGCCGCCTGGCTGCTCGGCTGGACCGCCCTGCTGGCCCGCACCGCCCCCCGCCCCCGCCCCTGGGCCACCCGCGCCACCGCCGCCGTACTGCTCGCCCTGGGCCTGCGCGCCCTGGCCTGAGCCCGGCCCGGCTCCCCGCAGGCGGCCCTCACGCCCGCACCGGTTCCGACTCCGCCCGGCCCGCCGCGTCCGAGAGTTTGATCAGGATCGCGGTGAGCAGCCAGTTCGCGGTGAGCGAGGAGCCGCCGGCGGCGAGGAAGGGGAGGGCCTTGCCGGTGAGGGGGATCAGGCCGGTGACGCCGCCGACGACGACGAAGACCTGGAGGGCGAGGGCGGCGGCCAGGCCGGTGGCGAGGAGTTTGCCGAAGGGGTCGGTGAGCGAGAGGGCGGTGCGCAGGGCGCGTTCGCACAGGAGGGCGTAGAGCAGGAGGACGGCCATCGAGCCGGCCAGGCCGAGTTCCTCGCCGACGGTGGTGAAGATGAAGTCGCTGCGTCCCGCGAAGCCGATCAGGAAGGGGCGGCCCTGGCCGAGGCCGGTACCGAGAACGCCGCCGGAGCCGAGGCCGAAGAGGGCCTGCGCGGGCTGTTGGGAGATCAGGGCCGGGTCGTGGACGGGTTCGTAGATGTCGAGGGGGTGCAGCCAGGCTTCGACCCGGCCGTGCACGTGGGGTTCGAGGTCGCCGACCACGGCCGCGCCGACGGCGGCCATCAGCAGGCCGATCACCACCCAGCCGGTGCGCTCGGTCGCGGTGTAGAGCATCACCACGAAGACCCCGAAGAAGATCAGCGAGGTGCCGAGGTCCCGTTCGAAGACCAGGACCAGCAGGCTGACCACCCAGATCGCCAGCACCGGGCCGAGGTTGCGGCCGCGCGGCAGGCGCAGGCCCCAGACCCGGCGGCCGGTGAGGGCGAGGGCGTCCCGGTTGGCGGTGAGGTAGCCCGCGAAGAAGACCGTGATGGCGACCTTGACGAACTCGTCCGGTTCGAAGGAGAGCCCGCCGAGGCGGATCCAGCGCTTGGCGCCGAGGGTGTCGCCCGGGAAGAACGCGGGCGCGGCGAGCAGGACCATGGCGACCGTCATGGTCAGGTAGACGTACTTCTGGAACAGCCGGTGGTGCCGGACCACGACCAGCACGGCGACGGCCAGCAGTGCGGCGATCACCGTCCACCGCACCTGGGCGGGCGCGGCGGGGAGCTTCTGCCAGTCGCCCTTGGCTGCGTGCCAGAGGGCGTACGAGAGGTCGAGGCGGTCGAGCAGGGCGAGTCCGAAGCCGCTGAAGAAGACCGCGAGCGGCAGGATCAGCGGGTCCGCGTACGGGGCGGCGCGGCGGACGGCGAGGTGCAGCAGCAGGGCGAGCGCGCCGAGGCCGGTGCCGTACGGGAGCAGGCCGGGCGGGAGGGTGCCGCGCAGGGCGAGGCCCGAACTGGTCCAGGCGGCCAGGCAGACCGCCACCGCGAGGAGCAGCAGGAGGAGTTCGCGGTTGCGGCGGCGGGCGGCGAGGCGCCGGCCGGTGCTGCGCGGGGCGGTTTTCACCCGGGCTCCCCCACTCGGTAGATTCTACAGCGGTGTAGACGCCGGAACCGGTCCCGCGGTTCGCGCCCGCTCCCGCGACGACGCCCGGGCACCCCGTCCGGGTTCCACCGAACCGCTCGGCGCCGCGCCCGTTCGAAGGAGACCCACCGGCATGACCACCCACCCCGCGGCCGTCGCGCCCTGGCACTGGTCGGCGCTGGCCGACACCTGGACCCTCGAACCGGCCGTCGCCGTGCTGTCCGCCGCGCTCGCGGCCGGCTACCTGGCGGGCGCGCGCCGCCACCGCACGGGCGGGGGCGGCCGCTGGCCCTGGTACCGCACCGCGGCGTTCCTCGACGGGCTGGCGGTCTGGGTCTGGACCACCTGCTCGGGCCTGGGCGTGTACGAGCGGGTGCTGTTCACCGACCGGGCGGTGCAACTGGTGCTGCTGCTGATGCTGGTCCCGATGCTGCTGGCGCTCGGCGCGCCGGTCTCGCTGCTGGCCGCCGTACTGCCGGAGGCGGGCCGCGGGCGGCTGCGCGCCGCGCTGTCGGGCCGGGTCTCCCGGGTGCTGATGTTCCCGCTGGTGTCGACCGTGCTGCTGGTCGCGCCGCCCTGGCTGCTGTACTTCACGCCCTGGTACGCGCACACCCTGACCAGCCCGCTCTGGAACACCGGCTTCCACCTGGTGCCGGTGCTGCTGGGCCTGCTCTACTTCTGGCCCCGCCTGCAGCTGGACCCGGTCGCGCACGAGTACCCGCTGCTGATCGGCGTGGTGATCACCTTCGTCGAGGTGGTCTTCGACGCGGCCCTGGCGCTCGTCCTGCTGTACGGCGGCCACGTGGTCGCCGAGCCGTACTACGCGGGCCTGGGCCGTACCTGGGGGCCGTCCCCCGCCCGGGACCAGTTCGTCGGCGGCAACGCGATCTGGATCCTCGGCGACCTGGTCGGCCTGCCCTTCCTGTGCGCGCTGGTGCGGCAGCTGATCGTCACCGGGCGGGCCGAGACGGCGGCGGTGGACGCGGCCCTGGACGCGGCGGAGGAGGCCCGGGCGGCAGCGGGGTCGGCCGGGGTGGGCGCGCAGGCCGGGGTGGACGCACCGGCCGGGGTGGGCGCGCCCGCTGCGGACCGGCCGTGGTGGCTGGACGACCCGAACCTGCGGCACCGCTACGGCGGCTGAGCGACGCGGGTTCCCGGCGGTCCGCGCCGCGCCGCGCCGGGAACGGGGCTGCGGGCCTCCGGGTTGCACCCGACGTACGGTTGAATACCCATGGGGGTATCCGGGGGGTATCAACGAGAGAGGTTCGACGACATGGCGAACGACATCACCGCCACGCTGACCGGCGTCCCCTTCGCGGAGGCCGCCGACCGGGTCCGTGCGGCCCTGGCCGAGCAGGGCTTCGGCGTCCTGACCGAGATCGACCTGACCGCCACCCTGCGCGCCAAGCTCGGCGTCGAGCTGGAGGACTACCTGGTCCTCGGCACCTGCAACCCGTCGATCGCCCACCGCGCGCTGGAGGCGGACCGCCGGATCGGCCTGCTGCTGCCCTGCAACGTGGTGCTGCGCGCCGTCCCCGACGGCGTCCTGGTCGAGGCCGTGGACCCGCAGCTGATGGTGCGGTTCACCGGGCGCCCCGAACTCGCCGAGGTCGCCGACGAGGCGGCCGCCCGCCTGCGCGCGACCCTCGCCTCGCTGACCGGCTGACCGGCTGACCGGCTGACCGTGAGGATATAGATGGCACCGCTCGGGGGTCTGACCCGCCGACTGACTGACGCCCCGGCTGCCCTTCCCGTTCTCCCGGCTCTCCCGGATGCGGACCAGTGCCACCACCGCGCCGTTACTGACCGGGCCGGGCCTCGCCGCCCGCGTCCGGGGCGGTGCCCGGCTCAGCCGAGCAGGGCGGGGAGTTCGGCCAGCGAGCGCACCCGGGGGACGTCGGCGGGCGGGGAGGTACCGGGGGCGGGGGGTGTGCGGTCGAGCCAGATGCCGAGCAGGCCGGCGGCGGTGGCGGCGCGGGCGTCCAGGTCGAGGCGGTCGCCGACGTACGCGGTGCGTTCGGGGGCGGTGCCGAGGGCGCGGCAGGCGAGGTGGAAGATCTCGGGGGCGGGCTTGGCGCAGCCGGCCTCGCCGGAGGCGGTGGTGTGCGGGGCCAGGGCGGCGAGGCCGATGGCGTGCAGCTTGGCGCGCTGGATGCCGCCCTCGCCGTTGGTGATCACGCCGAGCCGTCGGGTCGCGCCCAACTCCCTTACCACCTGCGGCACTTCGGGGTAGGCTCGCCAGCCGTTCCGGTAGCGCCACAGGTAGCCCTCGAACCAGGCGTCGGCCCGTCCGTCGGGCCACGGCCCGAGCCCGAGGTGCGCGGCCAGGCCGGCGGCCCGGAGTCGGCGCTGCTCCTGGAGGGTCGACTCGCCCGCCTGGTAGCGGTCGTACTCGCGGCGCTCCAGGCGGTGCCAGACCTCCAGCACCTCGGCCCGGTCGTACTCCCGCCCGTCCGACTCGGCCGCGTCGTGGTCCATCAGCGTGCCGTCGAGGTCGAACAGCACCGTTTCGATCACCATCGCCCCACCCTATGCGGGGCCGTCGCGGCCTATTCGGGGGCGTCGTGCTCGATCTCCAGCAGGACGTCGAGCAGGTGACCGGGCCCGGCCAGGTGGGCGGGGTGGGCCTCGGTCCGGACGGCGACCGGGCGCCAGTGGCCGCCGGGGGCGGGAGCGAAGTCCAGCGCCCAGCGTTCGCGGCCGGTGTCGGTGCGGTGCAGGTGCAGGGTGCCCTCGGCGGTGCGGGTGAGCCACCGCCCGGTGCGCAGGCCGGACCGGTAGCGGTTCCACTGGTGGTCGGACCAGCGCAGCTCGGGGACGGGGTGGGGGCGCGGCAGGCTCATCGGGGTGAGGCCGTCGGGGGCCGGGCGCAGGGGCGGCGGGAACGCCCAGCCGGGCAGCGGTTCGCGGGCGGCCAGCCAGTGGGCGGGGATGCCCGCGGTGCCGGTGCGGGCGGCGACCACGCCGCCGGTGATCGCGGCGACCGTGTCGACGTCGCCGCCCGCGCCGATCGCGGCCCACACGGCGGCCGGGTAGTCGGTAAGCCAGTGGGCGGCGCACCACAGCGCGTACGGGACGGTGTCGGCGGCGCTGGTGCGGCTGCCGTTGCCGAGCACGGCGGCCGCCGCGTTCGGGTCCGAGCGGTCGGTGAGCCCGGCCGCCTCGGTCACGCCCCGGCGGACCGCGCCGTGCGGGGTCAGGGCGGCCACGGCCCGCAAGTACCGTGCGGGCGTGGTGGGTTCGGTGCGGGCCCGGACGGCGAGGGCGGCGGCGACGGCGACCGCGATCGCCCCGTCCACGGCCTGCGGGTGGGTGTGGGTGGTGACGGCGGTGTCGGCGGCCGGGCGGACGGCGGCGGCCGGGTCGGCGGCGTACCCGGCGCCGAGCGGGGCCACCCGCATCGCGGCGCCGTTGCCGAACGAGCCCTGGCCGTCGAAGAGTTCGGCGGCGAGGCGGCGGGCGTCGCCGCCCTCCCGGATCAGCCGCAGCATCCGGTTGGCGGCGGGGCCGTAGCCGCGGTCGAAGTCGTGCCGGCGGGCGAAGGCGTGGGTGAGGTCGAAGGTGTCGATCGCGCCGCGCTCGCGCTGCGCGGCGTGCACCGAGCAGGCCATCTCGGTGTCGTCGGTCCACGGCCACGGGCCGGGCGGTTCGGTGCGGGCGTCGAGGTGGGCGCGGGCGGTGGCGGGGACGAAGAACTGGGCGCCGAGCGCGTCGCCGACGGACAGGCCCTGGAGGGCGTCGGACGCGGGGTCGCTGGAGGAGTCGATCACACGGTCACTGGAGGAGTCGATCATACGTACCCCATCGGAACGTGCGAGCGGGTCAGGTGTCAAGTCCCGCGCCGCTCGGGCCACTCGGGCGGGTCGGGCGGGTCGCGCCGCTCGGGCCACTCGGGCCGGTCAGGCCGCTTCGGGCGGGCGACCTGCGATGATCGGGCGGTACGGCCGTCGTGCGCGAGAGGTGGTCCCCATGGTCGGTGCGGTGCTGGTCGTCGTCCTGCTGCTGGTGCTCGGCGGGTGCGGCTGCGTGGTGTGGGCCGAGCGCGGCGGCCCCGGCTGGGTGCGGGGCGTCGCCCGGGTCACCCTCGGTGCGGGCCGGGTGGTCCGCTGGGCGTACCGGAACCGGAACCGGCGGCCGGTCTCCGGGAATTCCGGCAGCACCGGCGGGGATTCCTGACGGCCGCTCAGCCGGACCGAGCGGACGGGCCGGACAGGACGGTTCGGCCGTCAGCCGGACAGGACCGTTCGGCCGTCAGTCGGACAGGCCGAGCGGGTCGGGGGCCTCGGTGAGCAGTTCCGGGCCGTCGGCGGTGGCCCGGTTGACGGCCGTCGGCACGGCCCGGACCAGCAGGTCGCCGTCGGCGGGGCGGTGCAGCAGGTCGTGCAGGTCGGCCCGGTCGGTGTTGGCCGGGTCGAGCCAGTCGTCCAGCTCCGCGCGGGGGACGAGCATCGGCATCCGGTCGTGCACCCGTCCGGCCCGGTCGGTGGCGTCGGTGGTGAGGATGGTGGTGGTGGCCAGCCAGGCCGCCGGGTCGTCCTCCGGCACGCTCGCGTCCCGCCAGAACTCGTACAGCCCGGCCATCAGCATCAGTTCGCCGGTGGAGAGGAAGTACGGCTGCTTGTACGCCTTGCGGCCGTCGGCGGCGGGCACCGGGCGCCACTCGTAGTAGCCGTCGGCGGGGATCACGCAGCGGCGCTTCGCGAAGGCCCGGCGGAAGGAGGGCTTCTGGTCGGCGGTCTCCGAGCGGGCGTTGATCAGCCGGGCCGCGGCCGACCGGTCCTTCGCCCAGGACGGCACCAGCCCCCAGCGCAGCACCCGCAGCTGGCGCACCACCTCGCCGGTGTCGGCGTCCACCCGCTCCAGGACCGCGGAGACCGGGTCGGTCGGGGCGACGTTCCAGCTCGGCGCCAGGGCCTCGGTCGGGTCCCAGCTGGTCGCGCCGAGCAGGGAGGCCAGCTCGGCGGAGGGGGTGGTGGAGACGAAACGGCCGCACATGCGTCCCACCCTGCCACCCGCCCCCGACAACCGCACCCGCCGACACCCGGCACCGGAGGGGTCAGGCGTAGAAGTTGCGCTCCCAGCGGTGTCCGGCCAGCACCTCCAGCTGCGCGCCGGTCAGCGGCACCCCGTCGCCCACCGCCGCGTTGCGCTCCACGTTGCGCACCGAGCGCATGCCCGGGATGACGGTCGACACGGCGGGCGCGCTGAGCACGAACCGCAGGGCGGTCTCGGCGAGTTCGTCGTCGGGGATGCCCAGGTCGGCGGTGAGCGCGGCGACCCGGCGGGCCACCTGGGCGGGCCGGTCGTCGCGGAAGTACCGGCGCCGGAAGTCGCCCTCCGGGAAGGTGCTGTCGGCGGTGATCCGGCCGGTCAGGCCGCCCTCGTCCAGCGCGACCCGGACGATCACCCCGACGCCGTGCTCCTCGCAGGCCGGGAACAGCTCGTCCAGCGGCGACTGGTCGAACACGTTGAAGATCACCTGGACCGCGTCCACCTCGCCGCTGCGCACCAACTCGACGGCGCTGTGCGGCTCGTGGTCGTTGACCGAGACGCCGAACAGGCCGATCAGGCCCTCCCGCTTGAGCTCCCGGACGGTCTCCAGCCAGTCGCCGCGCCCCAGCCACTCGTCGCTCCACACGTGGAACTGCACCAGGTCGAAGCGCTCCAGCCCGCTGGCGGCCAGCGAGGCCTCCAGGCTCTCCCGGATGTGCGCGCCGGGGAAGGTCTCGGCCGGGTCGACCCCGCGCCGGGCCGGCCACTGCCCGTTCAGCGGCGGCACCTTGGTCGCCACCAGCACCCGCTCGCCGTTGGCGGCCCGCTCCCGCACCACCCGGCCGACCAGCCGCTCGCTCTCCCCGTAGCCCCGGGCCGTGTCGACGAAGTTCACCCCGAGGTCGATGGCCCGGTGCAGCGCCGCCAGCGAGTCCTCCTCCCGCGCGCCCACCCAGCTGGACGCCCCGATCCCCCACGCCCCGTAGCCGACCTCCGACACCTCGACGCCGCTGCGCCCGAGCTTGCGGTACCGCATCCGTGCTCCTCCTGCTCCGAGCCGACCGTTCCGGAACGCGACCCTAGGCGGCGGGACGGACGGACGCCAGGGAGTTACCGGGCAGGCGCGTGGAGCCCGGCGAGGGCGGGGCGCCGGGCGCGGGGGGTGGCGAAGGTGATGGTGTCGGCCTGGTGGACGGGCCCGTGGAAGTGGCCGCCGCTGATCTCGTTGCGGGTCGCCTGCCGGGTCATCCCTGGGGCGGCGTGCCGTGGTAGTGGGTGTGCGTGCCGCCGGTGATCTTGCCCTGGATGGTCAGCACGCTGTTGAAGGTGCCGCCGCTGATCTCGTTGTGGATGGTGTCGCCGCCGAGCGCGGCCCGGGCGCGGCCGTGCCACTGCTCCAGTTCGGGGCCGAACTCCGGTTCCAGCACGGCCCGGACGGCCAGCACGGTGTTCAGGCGTCCGGCGAGTTCGGCGTTCTGCGGGTCCTGTTCCAGCGCCACCAGTTCGGCTTCGCCGCTGCTGACGGTGTCGGCCGCCGCGTGTCGGAAGGGACGCCGGACGAGTGCGGTCAGTCCGTTCCAGCACTGCTTGCCGGCCTCCCCGCCCGCGCCTCCGGCCAGTGCCGCCAGCAGTGCCAGCGAAATCGGGTCCATCGCCCGCCCCTTCCCCTCCGGCTGCCGCCCGGGTCGGGCGGGCTGCCAGATTACACTCCGCGGTGTGTCCCTCACCCGCGCTTCGCAAGCCCCGGCCCGCTCATGACGGCCGCCGATCCGCCGGCCGCGCTCGGCCCGTACTTCGCGGTGCGCTCCGGTCCGACCCCGCCGCCGGGCTTCCGTCCGCTGAGCGAACTGTACGCGGCGGAGGGGCCGTTGGCGGCGCGGGTCGCCGAGGTGGCGCGGGTGCTGGGGACGGACGAGCCGCGGGTGGCGGCGTCGACGGCGCACCTGGGGCTGGCGGCGCGGCTGTGGTCGGTGGCGCTGGGGACGGCGGTGCTGACCGGGCGGGTGCCGGAGCTGGGCGGGGCGTGGTTCGCGCTGCCGCCGCAGGGGCCGTTCGACCTGTGGGTGCCGTCGGGGGCCGGTCCGGCGGCCACCGCCGAGGTGCTGGAAGCAACCGTGCTGGACGGGCAGTTGGCGCCGCTGGCGGCGGCGGTGCGCACCGTCGTCCCGCTCGCGCCGGGGCTGCTGGCGGGCAACGCGGCGTCCGCGCTGGTGGGGGCGGCCCGGCAGCTGGGGTCGGTCCCGCAACTGCGGGGCGCGGCGGCGGCGCTGGCGAGGGAGTTGCTGGCCCGTCCGGCGCTGGCGGGCACGGGCACGGCGACCGCGCCCGGCGGGCCGTTGGCGTTCCGCCGGGCGTCGTGCTGCCTGTACTACCGGGTGCCCTCCGGCGGCCTGTGCGGCGACTGCGTGTTCACCCGGCCGCCGGGACGGTGATCGGCGGCGACCCGGACGGTGATCGACGGCGGGCGGGCGGCGAGGTGTCGGCCCGGACGGCTCCGTGCTCGACGGCGGGGGAGGACGGCGGGGACGACGTACGGGCCGATCGCGGCCGGGGTGAGGTCGATCAGCCGCTTGCCGAGCGGCAGCAGCCGGTCCGCGTCGTGCCGGTGGGCCCCGGCGGACCGCCCCGGAACCGCTCCGCACCGCGCGGCCGTCCCAACGGGAAGCACCGGCGCACCCGCCGGGCCGGGCACCCGAGGAGACCCATGCGCACCGCAGGCCGAGCACCCCTCCTGGCCGGATCGGCCCTCGCCCCGGTCCTCGTCCTCGCCCTGGCCCTCGCCGCGACGGCCTGCACGGCGGACCCGCCGAAGCAGCAGCCCGTCGAAGTCCGCACCGACACCGCCTCGTTGGCCAAGTGCGTCACCCTGCCGGGCCGCGCCGACAGCGTCCACTGGACGTACCGCGCGCTCGGCGCCACCGACTCCCGCGTGCCCGGCCCCACCGACCACGCCCTGGACGGCATCGCCCGCCTGGCCGACGGCGAGGCGGCCCGCCTGCACGGCAGCGGCACCTGGACGCCCGCCGACGCCTCCCACCTTCCGCCCGCCGAACTGACCGCCCTGCTCGACCACCCCGTCGGCAGCTGGCTGCGCACCGAGGCCCTGGACGACGAATCCTCCTCCAGCGAGCCGCACTTCCTGCTGGACCCCGGCACGGGCACCCTCTACTTCTGGGCGATCAACCCGCACTGCGCGGACTGACGGCGGTAAGCACCGCGAAAGCCGCGTGCCGACAGGCCCGGCACCGGGGCGACTTGGCGCCACCGGCGGCACAGACCGGCATCGCACAGGCGGCCGAACGGATCCGCCGCCTCGTGGCGGTCTGCGGCGAAACCCCCTCCGCACGGCCGCAATCGGGCCCGGCACCACGTCCGGTGTCGGGCCCCGCCCGTCTCATCGCGTGGGCAACCCCGCCCCGAGGACGGTCGGGGCCTCGGCCAGGGACGGGCCGTACCAGGTGAGGTGGCGGCCGGAGAGGAGGGCGGGCGGGAGGGTGGGGAAGGCTTCGGGGCCGTCGGTGGCGGTGAAGCGGTAGGGCTCGTCCGGGAGGAGGAGCAACTCGGCGTCCAGGGCGTGGAGTTCGGGGAGGGTGAGACGGGGGTAGCGGTCGGGGTGGTCGGCCGGGAGGAGGGTGACTCCGAGGCGGCGCAGGAGGTCGGCGGCGAAGGTGTCCTGGCCGAGGACCATCCAGGGGCGGCGCCAGATCGGGGCGATCGCGCGGACGGCGGGGGTCGGCGGCGGGAAGTCCCAGGCCCGGCGGGCGGCCGACAGCCAGGCGGGGCACGGGAGTTGCAGGGCCTCGGTGAGCAGGCGGTGCAGGGAGTGGAGGGCCTGGTCGAGGTCGCGGATCCGGGTGGTCCAGACGGGGACGCCCGCGGCGCGCAGCGCGGCCAGGTCGGGGGCCCGGTTCTCCTCCTCGTTGGCGATGACCAGGTCGGGTCGCAGGGCGCGGATCGCCTGCACCGCAGGGTTCTTGGTGCCGCCGATCCGGAGGACGTCGAGCCCGGCGGGGTGGGTGCACCAGTCGGTGGCGCCGACCAGCAGGCCGGGGGCGGTGACGGCGACGGCCTCGGTGAGGGAGGGCACCAGGGAGACCACCCGCCGCACGGCGGGCGGCAGGCGTACGGCGTTGCCCTCGTCGTCGGTCAGGTGCCGGGTCTCGTCCATGCCGCACACGCTAACAGCGGCCGACGGCCCGGGGCCGCCGACCGCTGTCGACGCGTGCTGACGGTGCGTTACTTCAGGTACGGGCCGTCGGTGCCGATCTTGCCCGGGGCGGCGTTCTTGCCGCCCAGGTCGAGGACGTAGACCCGCAGGTTGCCCTTGCCGGGGGCGGCGACGGACAGGGTGCCGTTGGTGACGGTGCGGACGTCGCCGGAGACGGCGTCCTTGTAGGTGCCGTTGGGAACGCCGGTGAAGGTGGCGGCGTCCGTGACGGTGACCAGGGCGAAGGAGTCGACGCCGCTGGTGGCGTCGGTGTAGCGGCGCTTGAAGGACATGCCGCCGCTGACGCCCTCGGTGGAGTACTGGCCCATCTGCAGGGCGGGGATCGCCCGGCGGATCTGGTTGAGCCGCTGCACCTGCTTGACCAGCGGCTGCTGGAGCGTGGTGGCGACGGCGCCGTCCGCCGAGGAGACCACCGAGAAGTCACTGGCCGTCACGTTCCCGGCGATCTTGTCGCCGTAGTAGGCGCGGCCGGTGGTGGCGAGCGGGCAGGACGGGCCGCAGTCGATCTGCTTCCCGGCCTGGAACTCGATCTCGGAGCCGTAGTACAGGGTGGGGATGCCGCGGAAGGTCCACATCAGGGCCATGTTCTCGGCCCAGGCGTCGGTGCCGCCGGTGTAGCGGACGCTGGACTTGTTGGGCCCGTAGTCGTGGCTGTCCACGTACACCACGTTGTAGGTGGCGTCGTTGGTGGAGTCGTCGGAGTCCTTGCCGTTGCCGAAGGCGTTGTGCGCGTCACCGAAGTTCATGTGCATCCGCATGTCGATGATGTTCATGCCGGAGAACTTCGAGTGGTCGGGCGCGTGGTAGGTGTTGCCGTCCAGGAAGGCGTTGGTGGACGTCGGCTGGTTGCCGGTGCCCAGCTGCTCCTCGTAGTTGTACTGGTCGAGGGCGGCCTGCACGTCGTCGGCGGTGTAGTCCTTGCGCTCCTTCCAGGTGTAGAACTGCGCGGAGTGGTTGACCGAGCCGCGGTTCCACTTGTCGTTGACGAACGCGGCGACCTCGCCGAAGACGAAGAAGTTCTGCGCCTTGGCCGGCCCCCAGTCCTGGGTGACGCGCTGCTGGATGGCGGGCAGGAAGCGCCGGTTCCAGGTGACGCGCGGGACGTGCACGGCGGTGTCGACCCGGAAGCCGTCCACGCCCATGTCGATGTACTTGTCGTACGCGCCGATCAGGTAGTTCTGCACCTCGGCGTTCTCGGTGTTGAAGTCGGCCAGGTCGTCGGCCAGCCAGCAGGAGCGGGAGTCCTCGCCCTCCCAGTTCCCGATCCAGCACTGGTGGTAGTACTTCGACGGGAACATGCCCGACGTCGGGCTGGGCCACTGGCAGTTGTAGATGGTGTAGCCCTCGGGGCTCTTGTACTGGGTCGGGTTGCCCCAGCCGACGCAGGTCTGGCCGGCGGGCTGGGTGGTCGACCACAGGTCGCCGTTGTAGTACGACTTGCCGCTCTTCGGCTCGACGGTCAGGCCGTCGTACTCGAAGCCGGGCTGCTTCTCGTCGTAGTACCAGGACCACTGGGAGTCCCGGACGCCGTACACGGTGGGCACGTACAGGCCCTTGGCGCCCCAGCGGGAGCTGTGGTTGTAGACCACGTCCTGGTAGATCTTGATGCCCTTGGCGTGGGCGGCGTTGATCAGGTCCTGGTAGGAGGCGCCGGCCGACTCCAGCCGCGGGTCGACCTTGTAGAAGTCGTAGCCGTGGTAGCCGTGGTAGTCGTAGTCGGAGCGGTTGAGGACCACCGGGGTGATCCAGACCGCCGAGAAGCCCAGGCCCTTGATGTAGTCGAGCTTCTGCACCAGGCCCTTGAAGTCGCCGCGGAACATCGGGTCGTTGTTGGCCGCGTTGCCGGACTTCACGTCCTGGTTGCCGCCCCGGTCGTTGGAGGTGTCGCCGTCGTAGAACCGGGCGGTGAGGACGAAGTAGATCGGGTCCTTGCGCGGGTCGGTGCCGATCATCTCGCCGGGCTTGGCGGCCGGCGGGGCGTCACCGGTGGTGGCGACCGCGGCGGCGGAGGCGGCGGAGACGTTCCCGGCCGCGTCCAGCGCCTTCACGGTGTAGGTGTAGACGGTGCGCGCCTCCAGGCCGCTGTCCGAGTACACGGTCGAGCCGACGTTGATCACCGAGGTGCCCTTGGTGCCGCCGCTGCGGGTGACCTGGTAACCCGTCACCCCGGTGTCGTCGGTGGACGGCTCCCAGGTCAGCACAACGGACGTGTCGGTGGCGGAGGCGTTCACCGCGGTCGGCGCGCTGGGCGCGGTGGTGTCGGGGACGACGGCCGCGCACGGGTCGGCGGCGCCCCCGGTGACCTTGCCGTTCTGCACGGTGCTGACGCCCGCCGGGACGACGTAGTTGGCGCCGTTGTTGTTGTCCCAGGTGCCGTTGCCGTTGTTGAACGTCGCCGCCATGGTGGCCGCGGAACCCAGGTCGACGGTGCGCTTGTACCAGCCGGGGCAGGCGGACTCCATGCCGATGCCGGGCACCGCCGTCCACGACCCGCCCGCCGGGGCGTAGTGCAGGTTGACGATGCTCCAGCCGACCACCGCGGTCGAGTAGAACACGGTGGCGCTCTTCCCGGCCGGGGTGCTGCTGCTCGCGGACGGCGACGGACTGGCGGAGGCACTGGCGCTGGCGCTGGGGCTGGGGCTGGGGCTGGCCGACGCGCTCGGACTCGGACTCGGCGTGGTGGTGGTGCACGGCGCGGTGCTGCCGATGACGCCGTCCTTGACCGTCACCACGCCCGTGCCGAGGGCGTAGTTCTTGCCGCCGTTGTTGTCCCAGGTGCCGGAGCCGTTGTTGAAGGTGGCGGCGAGTCCGGTCGCGGTGCCCAGGTCGACGGTCTTCTTGACCCAGTCGGTGCAGGCCGCCTCCATCGCGACCCCGGGCACGGTGGTCCAGGTGCCACCGTTGGGGGCGTAGTGCAGGTCGTAGGCCGACCAGTTGCGGGTCTTGGTGTAGTAGTAGACGGTCGTGCTCGCGCCGTTCGCGGACGGGCTCGGGCTCGAACTCGGGCTGGTGGTACCGCCGTTGTCGGTGCCGCACGGGTCGCTGTGGGCGATCACGCCGTCCTTGACCACCACGGTGCCGGTGCCGAGGGCGTAGTTCTTGCCGCCGTTGTTGTCCCAGGTGCCGGAGCCGTTGTTGAACGTCGCCTGGAGACCGGTCGCGGTGCCCAGGTCGACGGTCTTCTTGACCCAGTCGGTGCAGGCCGCCTCCATCGCGACCCCGGGCACGGTGGTCCAGCTGCCGCCGTCCGGGGCCCAGTGCAGGTCATAGGCCGACCAGTTGCGGGTCTTGGTGTAGTAGAAGACGGTGGCCGTGTTGCTGCCGCTCGCCGTGGTGTCGGTCGCCGCGCTGGCGGTGGCGCCGAGTTGGGCGGTGGACAGCAGACCGGCGGTGAGTGCCGCCGCCGCTGTCAGCACGACGGCGATGGGGCGCCGTCCGTGCCGTGCTCGTCTGGTCAAGGGGAGTGTCCCTCGGTACGGGGCCGCGGGCGGTGGGGAACTGCCTCGCGGCAGGGGGTGGGTGGGGTGATCTTGCGCAAGAACCTGCAAGAGCTTCCAGGAGGTTACTGAGGCATGACCGGCCTGTAAAGACTCCTGAACGTCACCCGTGGACGGACATTGCGCCATGAATCCGCCCCACTCGAAGAAAAAACTTTCCGCAACCACCAGGCGGGGAAAGGAAGCTGTCGCCCCCTCAGGCGGCCCGGGCGAACCCGGCCAGCACCGCCGTCCCGCCCGCCCCCGCCGTCAGCAGCGCGCAGGCCAGCAGGGCCGCCGGGGTGCCGGACGCGGCGGCGAGGGCGCCCCAGGCCGGGTTCGCCAGGGCCAGGGCCGCGCTCTGCACCAGCGTCAACAGCGCCTGGACCCGGGCCGGGTGGGACGCCGGGGCACCGGCCAGGACGACCGGGCCCAGGTGGACGGCGAAGACGCTGGAACCGGCCCCCACCAGGACGGCCGCCACGGCCGCGAGGGCCGGGGTGGGCGCGGCGGCGAGGGCGGCCGTACCGAGGGCTGCGGCGAGCAGGCCGAGCCCGGCACCGCGGGCGGGACGGCGCAGCGTGCCGCGACGAGCGGCGACCAGGGCGGCGACCAGCATGCCGAGCGCCTGCCCGGCGGCCGACAGCCCGGCCGCACCCGCCGACCACCCGCGTTCGCGCGCCAGCAGCGGACCGAGCAGCGCGACCACCGGCAGCACCCCGGCCGCCGCGACCCCGGCCAGCAGCAGGGCGGAACGCAGCACCCGGTCCCGCCGGGCCACCCGCACCCCGTCGGCCATCTCGGCGAACAGCCCGCTGCGCCCGGAGCCCCCGGCGGGACGGCCGGGCCCGGAGACCCCGGCCGGGCGGATCCGGAGCGTCACGGCCAGCACGGCGGCGAAGGTCGCCGCGTCGGCCAGTGCGGTGCCCGCCGGGCCGACCGTGGCGACCAGCAGTGCGCCCAGCGGGGCGCCGAGCAGGACGGCGCTCTGGCCCCCGGCCTGGCGCAGGGCCAGGGCACGGGGCAGTTGGGCGGGGGTGACCAGGAGCCGGGGCAGGGCGCCGGTCGCGGGGAGTTGGAAGGCGTCGACGGTGCCGATCAGCAGGGCGAAGCCGAGCAGCGTCCACGGGGTGCTGCCGACCGTCCGGTCGACGGCGGCCAGGGCGAGCACGACGGTGAGCATCGCGGCGTCCGCGAGCAGCGCGGTGCGCCGGGCGCCGTACCGGTCGGCGACGGTGCCGCCGAGCAGCAGCAGGAGGGTGCGCGGCACCGTGACGGCGGTCAGCACCAGCCCGGCGGTCGGCCCGCCGTGGCCCGCGGCGGTCCAGCCGAGGGCGGTGGCGAGGGCGGCGTCCCCGGCGGTGGAGACGCGGGTGCCGGCCAGCCACCACAGGTACGTCCGGGGCAGGGGGGCGGGGGTCTCGACGGGGGTGGCGGTGGTGGTTCCCATGGCGGCCGACGGTAGGAGTCTCGACCCGGTCGAGGGCAAGCGGGCGCTTCGGCGTGCCGCCGGGGCGGGGCGGGAGGGGGCGGAGAGACTGGCCGGATGTGCCACTACTGCGGGTGCCGCGAGATCCCGCTGATCAAGGACTTCATCCGGGAGCACGAGGCGGCCACCGACCTGACCGGCGAGATCGCCCGGCTGCTGGCGGCGGGCGACCTCGCCGCGGCGGGTGCGCTACTGCCGCCGCTGGTGGCCGAGTTGGCCGCGCACTGGCGGGGCGAGGAGGACGGGCTGTTCCGGGTGATGCGCGGGGACCCGGAGTTCGGCGCCTACATCGACGCCCTGGAGGCCGAGCACCGCGGGCTGGCGGAGCTGCTCGCCGCCACCGACCTCGCCTCGCCGACCGACCGGGCGGCGCTGCTGACGGCGTTCCGGGAGCTGCACGAGCACATCGCCAAGGAGGAGGACGGCCTGTTCCCGGCCTCACTGATCGCGCTGACCGCCGCCGACTGGAACGCCTCGATGGCGGCCTGGCAGAAGGCCCACCCGGACCGGCGGCCCGCCGGGGCCGGTTGAGGCCGAGGCCCGGCCGGCGGGCGGGCGGGCAGGCAGGCAGGCCGGAGCCGTCGCCTCAGCCGAGGTAGAAGAAGACGGTGAGCCGGGGGTACCACTCCTCGTCCCGCTGGCGGCCCCAGCTGGAGTGCTCGATCTCCAGCAGCTCGGTCAGCCGCTCCAGTTCGGGGCGCAGGCCCGGGTCGACCCGGTCGAGCACGGCGCGGTAGGCGTCCGCGGCGGGCTTGGTCCGGGAGATCGGCAGGTGGCCGAGCGCGGGGTAGGAGTCGGTGGAGTGCGGCAGGACCGGGAACTCCTTCGGCGGGTCGCCGTACAGGTAGGCGCAGGGCAGCAGTTCGGCCGGGACGCCGGCGGCGGCCAGCTGTCCGTCCAGCGCCCGGTAGACGCTCTCCGGGCTGGAGTGGGTCGCCAGCGTGAGGACGTCCGACCCGCAGGAGGAGACCAGCAGGTGCAGGGCCCGCTGGTAGGAGTTGCCCGCGTACGGGACGGTGGAGTCGGCGCGCCCGGCGACCAGGTGCTCCAGCGCGTCGGGGACGGGCAGCGGGACGTCGCGCCCGGGGTGGTGGTCCCGGGCCTTGCTCCGGGCCTCGTCCAGGCAGGCGCGCTGGAAGTCCGTCAGGTCGTCGCCCGCGCCGAAGAGGGCGAGCACCTCTGCCCAGTCCCCCGTCGAGTGCTCGATGCTCGTGCTCATGGACGGAATCCTGCCACCCGGCTCCGACCGCACCCGAACCGACCCCGGGCGGGGCCGGGCCGGTGTCACTCCAGCGGGTCGCGGACCACCCCGGGCAGGTGCAGTACCGCCTGCAGGGCGATGTACAACTCGGCGGAGTCCAGGCGCCGTTCGAAGGAGCGGCCGGAGAGCTGCTCGATCCGGCGCAGCCGGTAGCGGATGGTGTTGGGGTGGCAGTACAGCAGTTTGGCGGCCTTGTCGGCGGAGCCGTCGACGGCGAACCAGGTGGACAGCGTGGTGAGCAGCTGTTCGCGCTGGCCGTCGGGGAGTTCCATGACGGGGCCGAGCACCTGGTTGCCGATCCGGGAGGCGGTGGAGGGGGCGGAGGCCACCAGCATCGGTAGCGGGTTGGCGTCGAACAGGGTGACCGTCTCGTCGGGGCGGGCGGAGCTGGCCAGGGCGACCTGGGCGAGGTGCAGGGCCTGCGGGGTCTGGTCGAGGCGGGTGTAGCAGGGGCTGACGCCGGCCCGGCGGACGGTCTGGCTGCGCAGGGTGTCGACCAGCAGGTCGATCGCGGCGGCGGCCCGCATCGAGACGATGCCGATGTGGGCGTCGGGGGTGAGCCGCCAGGCGGAGCCCATGTCGTGCTCGCGCAGGGTGGGTTCGATGTCCGGCAGGGCCTGCCGGGCGAGGCCGGGGGCGTGCGCGACGACGACGGCGAAGGTGCCGTCGTACGGGAGGGTGAGCATGTCGGCGGCCTCCAGGACGGAGCCGGGGTTGCCCATGCCGCCGCGCAGCACCACGTCGACCAGGGCGGAGCGCTCCTGGTCGCGGCGGACCATCAGCAGGGCGGCGGTCTCGCTGAAGGAGTTCATCATGGCGGTGGTCGACTCCTCGTTGAACCGCCAGACGTCGGTGGCCATCTGCACCAACTCCGCCTCGGTGGCCAGGCCGTGGCGCAGGGACTCGGCGGCCATGGTCTCCCACAGGTGGGCGAAGCCGATCCGGAACGCGGACTGCACGGTGGCGAGCGGGACGCCCTGTTCGGCGCGCAGCCGTCCGGTGCGGCGGGGGGCCTCCAGGCAGAGGCCGTCCTCGTGGGCGAGCCGGCGCAGGGTGAACTCGATGTTGCTGCGGACGGATTCGGCGAGGTCCCCGGCGGGCAGCGGTCCGGCGCTGCGGTAGACGGCCATGGTGTCGCGGATCCGGCGGACCGTCTCCTCGGTGAGCCCGGCGAGCCGGTCCAGCAGGTGGCCGGCCAGGCGCGCGGCGGAGTCGACCGGCGCCGCGGGGAGTCGGGTGCCCATGGGGGCGAGCCTAGTGCGGCCCGCGCGGCGCGTCCGGGCGGCTCGGGGGCGCGGGGCGGGACGGGCGCGCCGCGGGGTGCTCGGGACGGGCGGCGGCCGCACGGGCGTTCCACGGGTGAGGCCCGGCCCGGGTGTTGACGGTGCGTCGGGCCGTTGGAGGGATCGTTTTGTCGCGGCCCACAGCCGGGGGCGGGGCGGCGCTGTTCGTTCGGACAGCGTTGGTGTCCCGTGGGCCCGCGGGTGCGCCGGGCGGCCCTAGTCTCCTGCTCAGACCAGCCCGGACCCGCCGGGCCGGACCGAGTGGAGAAGACACCCGTGATGGAGAGCCCCGCCGAGCTGCGCCTGGACCTGGTGATGGATCTGCTGCTGTCGCCGGAGGAGGCCTTCCCGGTCCCGGCGCGGCTGGCCTACTCCCCCGACGACCCGTACGCGGTGCACGTCGCCTTCCACGTCGACTCGACGCTGCCGATCGGCTGGTTCTTCGCCCGGGACCTGCTGGTGCAGGGGCTGCTGCGGCCGACCGGGCTGGGGGACGTGCGGGTCTGGCCGGCGGTGGTGGACGGGCGGCGGACGGTGACGCTGATGCTCTGCTCGCCGGAGGGCGACGCCTTCCTCCAGGCCCCGGCGGCCCGGGTGGCGGCCTGGGTGCGGCAGACCCTGCGGCTGGTGCCGCCCGGCGGGGAGGCCGAGCGGGCCCGGGTGGACCTGGCGCTGGAGGCGCTGTTCGCGGCGTCCGGAGCGGCCGGGGCCGCTGGAACGGCCGGGGCGGCCGATCCGGAGTTCCGCCCCACTCCGGGCGACCTGTGATCCCGCACCGGACGACCTGTGATCCCGCACCGGACGTCCGCGGGGACGCCCCGCCACCGACCCCGTCCCCGCCCCACCGCCGTCCCCGCCCCCGGCGGCTCAGCGGGCCAGCCGGCCCAGCAGGGCGGAGGCCGCGGTGATGCCGACGGCGGTGGACAGGGCGAGCACGCCGAAGTCCAGGGCCAGGTGGGACGGGGTGCCGATGAGCAGGCCGCGCAGCGCGTCGACCTGGTAGCTGAGCGGGTTGGCCCGGCTGACGGCCTGGAGCCAGCCCGGCATCAGGTCGACGGGGTAGAGCGCGTTGGAGCCGAAGAACAGCGGCATGGTGATGGCCTGCCCGATGCCCATCAGCCGGTCCCGGGTCAGCACGATGCCCGCGATGGTCATCGACAGGCAGGAGAAGAACGCCGAGCCGAGCACCACCGCCGCCGCCACGCCCAGCAGCTTCAGCGGGTTGGCGGTCATCCCGACGCCCAGCACGGCGGCCAGCACCACCACCACGGCGGCCTGGATCACCGCCTTCACCCCCGCGGCGAACGCCTTCCCGGTGACCAGCGCGGCCCGCGGGGTCGGGGTGACCAGGAGCTTGGTGAGCACCCCGGAGTCCCGCTCCCAGATGATCATGATGCCGTAGAAGATCGCGATGAACATCGCGGACTGCGCGATGATGCCGGGCGCCAGGTAGTCCAGGTACGGGGTGCCACCGGTCGGGATCGCCTTCAGCCGGGTGAAGGTCTCGCCGAAGATCAGCAGCCACAGCGCGGGCTGGACCGCCCGGGTGTACAGCTCGGTGCGGTCGTGGCGCAGCTTCTGCAGCTCGACGGCGCACATCGCGACCACCCGGGCCGGGACCACCCGCCAGCCCGTGCGGGCCTTCGGCGGGATCAGCAGCAGCCCCAACTCGGGCCCGGGGCCCGGGCGTTCAGCCGACTCGGCTGGCAGTGCGGCGGGTGCGGCGGACATCCGAGAACTCCCCTTCCTTGGCGTCGTCGGCCAGTGCGCGGCCGGAGAAGTGCCGGAACACGTCGTCCAGGGTGGGCGCGTCCCGGCCCGGGGCCTCGGCGCGGACCCGGTCCTTGAGCTCCTCGGGGGTGCCGAGCGCCCTGATCCGGCCGCGGTCCATCAGGGCGATCCGGTCGCAGTGCCGGTCCGCCTCGTCCATGTAGTGGGTGGTGACCAGCACCGTCATGCCGGTGGCCCGGCGCACCGCGTCCACCCGTTCCCACACGCCCGCCCGGGCGATCGGGTCCAGGCCGATGGTGGGCTCGTCCAGCACCAGCAGCCGGGGCGCGCTGACCAGTGCCTGGGCCAGTTCCAGTCGGCGCACCATGCCGCCCGAGAAGGTGCCGGCCATCCGGTCGGCGGCCTCGGTCAGGTCGACGGCGGCCAGGGCCTGGGCGACCCGTTCGGCGCGCTCGGCGCGGGACACGTCGAAGACCCGCGCGAACAGCGCGACGTTCTCCCGCCCGGTCAGCCCGGCGTCCGCGGACAGCGCCTGCGGGACGTAGCCGAGCAGCCGCCGCACCCCGGTGCGCTCGGTGGCGCAGTCGTGGCCGAACACCTCGACCATGCCGCGCGCCGTCGGCAGCAGGGTGGTGATCGCCCGGATGGTGGTGGTCTTGCCCGCGCCGTTCGGCCCCAGCAGCCCGAACACCTCGCCGGGGCGCACCTCCAGGTCGACCCCGTCCACCGCCCGGACCACCGGGCCCTTGCCCCGGCCGCGGTGGAAGCTGTATGCCAGCTCCCGACAGCGGACGGCCGGTCGTTCCTGCTCGCTCACGCCTGCTCCTTCCCCTCGCCGCTCCCCCGGGCCCGCAGCCCGGCCGCGACCGCCCGCAGTGCGGGCACCGCCGCCGCCAGCGCCGCCCGGTCCGGCCCGTCCAGCTCCGCCAGCACCTCGCCGAGCAGTTCGGTGCGCCGCTGCCGCCAGGCGGCCATCCGCTCGACGGCCTCCTCGGTGGCGTACAGCAGCGCCGCCCGCCGGTCCGCGGGATCGCGCTCGCGGCGCAGCAGCCCCTGCCCGACCAGCTGGTTGACCAGGGTGGAGACCGAGTTCCCGGCCAGCGACAGCCCTTCGGCCGCCTCCGAGACCCGCATCCCCGGCGCGTCCGCGACCAGGCGCAGCAGTTCGGCCTGGGCCCCGCGCAGCCGCGGCCGGTCCAGCCCGGCGCGCAGGTGGCGGCGGGTCAGCCGTTGGACGCCGACCAGCAGGGCGGCGAACTCCTCCACGTCCGGCCCCTGGTGCCGGTCCTGTTCCGTCTGCCTGTCCACACCTCCGATTTTAGCTCTGAGTGAGAGCTACCTGTCGAGAGTCCGCGGGTCAAGAACTCCCCAACTCCGGCCCGGCGGACGGGGAACGCGCCCGGGAACGGCCGCGGGGGAACGGCCGCGGGCCGGTCCGCGGGTGCGCGGACCGGCCCGGTGCAGCAGGAGGTGGGGAGCGGGGTGGAACGGGACGGATCGGGTCAGCAGTCGCCGAGGGCGGTGCAGACCGTCTTGCCCAGGGCGTCCAGCACCCCGGCGTCGGCGGACCCGGCCCAGGCGGTCTTCGGGTGGCCGCCCTTGGGGAGCTCGGCGTGCAGGGTGAGTTCGGCGACCGAGCCGCCCTGCACGGACAGGTACTCGCGCACCTCGACGGTGCCGCCGCCCGCCTGCGGGACGGTGAGGGTGGCCGCGACGAACGTGCTGTCCTCGGCGGTGACCTTCACGCTCGCGCCCGGCACGGTGCCACCGCACCCCTTCAGCCCCTCGGTGACGCTGCCCAGCAGGGCGAACGCGCTCTGCGCCCGGCCGCTGCTGTCCTTGGCCGAGCCGAAGCTCGCGATGGTCTCGTCCGCCGCCCAGTCGCCGGCCGAGCCGCCCAGCGAGGCGGTCTCCACCATCGGCACGGTGGCGAAGGAGTCGTCGCGCGGGATGCGGCACAGCTCCTCGATCCGGAGCTTGCCGCTCTCGCCGAGCGCCTTGGCGGCGGAGCCGGGCGCCTTCCAGTGCAGCGCGGAGTTCAGCGGCACCGCCTTGGGGTCGATCCACACCCCGGCGGGCAGCCGCCCGGCCTTCCCGGCCGCGGCCCCGCCGGTGGCGGCGGCCGAGGTCTTGGCGGCCGAGGTCTTGGCGGCGGCGGGTGACTCCGCTCCGGCGGCGGGCGCGGAGGCGGTGGCGGAAGCGGCCGCGGAAGTGGCCGCGGCGGAGTCGCCGGAGCCGGTGTCCTCCGGGTCGCACGCCGACAGGAGGGCGACGGCGGAGAGGCAGACCACCGTGGCGGCGGCAAGACGAAGCGAACGCACGTGTTTCCCTTGGTAGTTCCGAGACGTGGACAGCGGACGGCGCCGCTCGGGCGCCGTCCTCGGCCGGGCCCTCGGCCGGGCCTGGGCACCCTCGGCCGGGCCGGGATGCCGGAGCGGTGGCGGATCAGTACCAGTGCCGGGGGCGGCTCGGGTCCGCCTGCTGCACCTTGGCCGCCAGGTCGTGCCCGTCCGCCGAGACGCCGTACCTCGCCATGACGTACTGCATGGACGCGGCGCAGTTGGCCACCGGGTCGTAGATGTCGGTCGAGGTGCCCTTGACGTGGTACTTCGCGAACGTCCCCGGGATGGTCTGCCAACCGCCGCGCGAGCAGTCCCGTTCGGCGCCGTCCGACTGGATCGGCCCCTTGACGTTGACGTCGTGGGCCTGGTCCCGGTTGACCTGCCAGTCGGGCGAGTTGTACGAGGACTCGCGGTCGACGATGGTCAGCATGCCCTTCGTCCAGGCCGCGCGGGCCGCGGGGTCGGTGACGCCCATCGCGTCCAGGGCCTGGGCGATGTACTCCCGGCAGGCGGCCTCGCCGCTCTTGTACTTGCCCTTGCCGTCGAAGGTGACCTCGGCGACCTTGATCGCGCCCTCGTGCGACACGGCCGGGTTCGGGTCGCCGCCGGTACCGCCGTGACCGCCGTGGCCGCCGTGGCCGCCGCCGGTGGGCTGCTTCGGGCCGGACGGCATCGGGGCGTGCTTCCCCGGGCCGGTGGGCGCCGGGGCGGGCTTGCCGCCGCCGGGCTTCTTCGGGTCGGCCGGCTGCCCGGGGTGGGCGCCCCGGCCGGGCTTGCCGACGCCCTCGCGGGCGCGCCGCTCGGCCTCCGCGTACTGCCGGGCGACGGTGCCGAGCCGGTCGACGTCGGTGGCGAGGTCCTTGGCGAGCTGGTTCCTGGTGCGCTCCAGGGCCGCCATCTGCTGCTGGATCGCGTCGACCCGCTCGCGCACCTGGGCGACCACCACGCCGAAGCCGATGACGTTGCCGAGGGCGCCCGCCGCGAGGTCGGTGGCGACGGCCTTGGTCATCACCGCCTTGATCCGGCCGGTCTGCTCGGACATTTCCCCCATGCGCTGCTGGATCGACCGGAATTCCCGCTGGATCTTCGCCAGCTCGTCCGGTTCGTAGCCGAAGCCCGCTGCCATCCCGTGTCCCCCCGTAGGACTTGATGCTCGCTCAGGTCGTTTATCCCACCACACCGCATTGCGGCGCAATCGCCGGGGGTCCCGGTTCGGGGCGGCTGCCTACCCTTTGCCGAGACTTTGCAAACCTGCTGGTCGGCGGATCGCCGAGATGCCCGGAGCCCCGAAGCGAGCGATCATGGCTGGTACGGACCGCCGTCTCGGCCGGTCCGCGGACGATGCACCGCCGTCGACCGGTCGGAGCCGACCGGAAAGGCTGGGTTTCGATGTTCCAAATCATCTGGATTCTGCTGATCGGCTTCGTGCTGGGCCTACTCGCCAAGCTGATCCTGCGCGGACCACAGTCCATCCCGTGGTGGCTGACCATGCTGCTCGGCGCGGCCGGCGCCCTGCTGGGGAACCTGGTCTCCGGCTGGATCGGCGTCCGGCACACCGGAGGCATCGACTGGATCAGGCACATCCTCCAGTTGGCCTTCGCCATCGCGCTGATCGGCATCGTCGCCCCGGCCTGGGGCAGGTCCCGCACCACCAGGTAGTCCGTACCGCGCACCGCCCGCCCGCCCGGCCCCTTCCGGCCGGGCGGGCGGCGGCGTGCCCGGCCCCGGGCGGGGATCGGGATCAGCGGGGATCGGGATCAGGCGAAGCGCGAGCTGCGGACCGGCCCGGACGAGCGGATCCGGTCCCGGGTGCCGGTCGCCCAGGTGGCGGCGGCCCGGGCCGCGAACCGGGCCAGCTCCTCCTCGGAGTCGGGCGGCGTCGCCCCGTCACCGTCGTCCGGCTCGGCGGAGGCGGCGAGGATCTCCCGAGCCAGCTCCTCGGCCGGGCGCCCGTCCGCGGGGGCGTGGGTGACCTCGCCGTCCTCGTCCACGGCCATCCGGGGCTCCCAGGGCGCGACGATCCGCTGCACCAGCAGGCCGCAGACGTCCGCCGACACCCCGGGGGTGTCCGTCCAGCAGGTGGCGTGCTCGTACAGCACCTCGCCCGGGGCCCGCTCGTGCAGCGCGGAGAGCAGCTCCCCGTCCACCTCGTTCAGGTCGTACGCGACCACCAGCGCGTCGGGCGTGCCGGGCCGGTACGGGGCCGCGGGCAGGCCGAGCAGTTCGGCGGCGGCCAGGCCGAGCGCCCGGCTGCCCCGGTCGGGCAGCAGCGCGACGGCGGCGGGCGGCGGCCGGTGGCCGCCAGGACGGCGCGCAGCCGCTCCAGGCCGAGCCGGCAGTCGCCCCAGCCGCCCTGGAGGTACGCCCAGCGGCCGGTCATCCCGGCGTCGTAGCCGAACGGCGAGAGGGTGGCCAGCAGGCCGCCGGTGAGCACGTGGTGCCAGCCGCGCAGGTCGGCCGGACCGGCGGGCGGGACGGCGTCGGCCCGGGCCAGGGTGCGGCGGATCCGGTCGGCGGCGGGCCGCCAGGTGTCGTCGGGCGCGGAGAGCCGCGCGAAGACCTCCCGGGCGAGGTCGAGGCGCCCGGCCATCAGCGCGTTGTGCACCAGCAGGTAGCGGTCGGGCCAGTCGCCGGTGACGTCCTCGTGCTCCCGGAGCAGCTCGACCGCCTCGTCGTGCCGCTCGCCGTCCTCCAGCGCGACGGCCAGCTCCAGCAGCACCTGCCGGGGGTCGACGGCCGCCGCGGCCGGGCGGGCCCGGCCGAACAGCCGCCGCTTGGCCTCCGGCACCCCGTCGCCGCGCAGCGCCCCGGCCAGCGCCTGGCGCAGCGCGGGGACGGCGAGCCCGGACAGGCCGTGCTCGATGCAGGCGTACCCGTACGCGTACAGCGCGCCGGGGGCGGACGGGTCGGCGGCCAGTGCGGCGGCCGCGCCGGCCAGCTCGTCGATCCCCACCAGCTCGGCCAGCCGCCCGACCGCCGGGGCGAGGTCGCCGGCCGTCAGGTCGTCGGCGCGGGCCCGCAGCTCCCGGGCGGCGCCCTGCGGGTCGCCGGCGTCGATCAGTTCACCGGCCTTGACGAGGTCGGGGTGCACGCAGTCTCCTCCTGAGCGGGTTCGGGGTTCCGGTCCGTACGGCCCCCGGCTGTCCGCCGGGCCGCACGACCGCCCGATCATCGCCGCACCGCGCCGCCCGGCCAACCGGTTTTCCGCCCGCCGTCTCCTGCTTTCCTTCCCTCTGCCTCTCCCCCCGACCGTGCCCGTGGCCGAATCGTCGCCGTGTCACCGTCCGGTCCCGATGCGGTCCGGAATCGGCGTCTTCGCCTCCGGCCCGCCGCCGCGGACCGTAGCGTCCTGGCCCGTACCGCCGCACGGGTCCAGCAGCCCGCCCGCACCGCCCCACCACGCACTCGGGAGAACCACCGCCATGACCGGACGTCAGCCGCTCGCCGCTCGCGCCCTGTTCGCCGCCGCCGCGCTGGCCGCGACCCTCGCCCTCACCGCCTGCGACCCGGAGGGGACCGAGGACGGCGACGCGGCCGCCCCGGCGGCCTCCTCCGCCCCGGCCGCGCCGAAGTCCTCGCCCGCCGCCCCGACGTCCTCCCCCGCCCCGACGTCCTCCCCCGCCCCGCCGTCCGCCACCACGCCGTCCGCCACGGGCGGCAAGCGCACCCTGACCGAGGCGCGCACGGCCGGCGGGCTGACCCGGGGCACGGGGGAGGCGCAGCTGAGCGACGTGCCGGTGGACCCGGGCGACATGCGCGACGGGATGACCGTGGTGGAGGCCAACTACGTGCGGGCGAGCGGCGGTTCGGGCCGTCCGGTGCTGTTCGCCGGGGTCGACGACGTGCCGGAGGACCCGAGCAAGCGCCGCGAGCACCTGTGGCGCGGCCTGATCGACTACGCGCTCGGCGAGGGTTCGACCGGCAGCCCGGGCACCTCCGTCCCGTACCCGGCCGGTCCGCTCGGCGGCAACCTGGAGTGCTTCCCGCTCGGCTCCGACGCGCTGTGCGGCTGGGTCGACTCCTCCACCGCGGCCGTCGCGCTGTTCCCCGCCACCGCCCCGGCGGACGCCGCCAAGCAGTTCGCCCTGATGCGCGCCGACCTCGAACACTGACGCGTCACCGAATTTGCTGATACGACATCAATTCGGTTTTCCGTCACAAAGGTTGACGGATCATCGACCGCTCGGAAGGCTTCCTGACCGTTCTCGCGGCGGCCGGGCCGCGACCGGCCGCGGAGGACCCACGCGATGCGTTTCTCGGGAGTTGCCTGGACGGATTCCGGCTTCGAGGTCGCCGTCCTGGACGCGGCGGGCCGCCCCCGCTCCCCCGCGACCCGCTTCGCGGCCGGACAGGTCGGCGCGGTCACCGCGCACCTGCTCGCCCTGCAACGGGAGTCCGCGGCCGCGGGCGAGGAACTCGCCACCGTCATCGACTCCACCAACGGCATGCTGGACGGCGGCCTGACGGCCGCCGGACTGGCCGTGTACCGGGCCGACCCCTGGACGCTGCCCGCCCGCCCCGCGTTCGGCTCCGTCCCGGCCGCGGAACTGGCCCGCGCGGCGCTCCGCGACCCGGCCGCGGTCGTCCGGCTCGGCACCGACACCGGGACGATGGGCGGGCGCTCGGCCGAAATGATCGCCCACATCGACTCCAGCGCCACCGCACTGGCCCGGATGGTCAGCTCCGGCCGCTGCCTGTGGGGCAACACCGGCGACCGCCCGGTGGTCGCGCTCACCTTCGACGACGGCCCCAACCCGCCCCACACCCACCGCGTCCTGGACGTCCTCGACCGCTACGCGGTGCCCGCCACCTTCTTCTGCGTCGGCCTGCACGCCCTCGCCCACCGCGCCGAACTCGACCGGATGGCCGCCGCCGGCCACCAGATCGCCAACCACACCTGGTCCCACCCGTACCTGCCCGACCTGTCCCGCACCGAGCTGCTCGACCAGCTCGGCCGCACCGACGAGGCCATCGCCAAGGCCGTCGGCGACGACCCCGGCCCCCGGATGTTCCGCCCGCCCTACGGCGGCCGCACCCCCGAAGTCCTGCGCTGGATCGACGAGTCCGGCGCCACCGTCGTCCTGTGGGACGTCGAGCCCTGCGACTGGTCGATGCCCGGCCCCGAGGCCATCACCCGGGCCGTCCTCGACCAGGCCCGCCCCGGCGCGGTCATCCTCCTCCACGACGGCGGCGGCGACCGCTCCCAGACCGTCGCCGCCCTCCCCGCCGTCATCGAGGGCCTCACCGCCCGCGGCTACGCCTTCGCCCGCGTCGACCGACTCCCCGTCACCTGACCCGGAGGTCGGCTTTCCAGGGGCTCGGGGAACGGCGAGGCCGTGGCTGCTGGCGGTGCACTGCCGTTGCGCGCAGCTGCTTCCGGTTCCTGTCACCCCACGCAGCAGCATCGACCCGCCGTTCCCCGGGCCCCATGAATACGTGCCTCGCGCCGCCGTCGCCGGCACCTCAGCGGACCGGCCGGTGGTCCAGCAGGTCGCCCGGGCCGAGGCCCAGTTCGCGTTCCAGGTCGGCCGGGGAGTGGTCGCGCAGGAAGTCCGCGAACTTCGCGGTGACCACCGCCATGTGCTCCTCGGCGGTCTTCTTCCCGATGAACAGCCGCTCGGCGATGCTGCGGAACGCCTCGCCGCGGGCCCGGGCGGAGAGGATCTCGCGCTGGCGGGGCGTCAGGCTGGGCAGGCCGCCGCGGCGTTCGACCAGTTCGGCCAGGCCGACCAGGGCCTGGGTGATCACCACCCGGTCGGCCGCCACCTCGGCGACCGCCGCGGACAGCGCCGCCAGCGGCTCCGCCTTGTGCACCACCCCGCGGGCCCCGGCGGCCATGCAGCCGACCAGCACCTCGCGGCGGCGCTCGTTGGTGTAGATCAGCGTCCGGTGCCCGGCCCGCGCGACGGCCTCGACGGCGGCGGCGCCCTGCCGCACCCCCGTCCGGCCGGTGCCGGTCAGCACCAGGTCCAGCAGGACCGCGTCCGTCTCCGGCCGGGCGGCGAGCAGTTCCTCGACGCTGCTGACCGCCAGCACCACCCGGACCTCGGGGAGCAGGTGCGCCAGCCCCTCCCGGATGACCGTGTCGTCGTCCACGACGGCCACCCTGCTCCCGTGCTCCGCACCGGAGTTGCGTCCCCGACGTTCCCTCACCGCTCCTCCAGTCTTCCGCGCAGCAGCACCACCGTCCCCGCGCCGGGCGCGGAGCGGATCTCGGACTCGACGCCGACCTCGGCCAGCGCCCGGCTCACCTGCACCCGCAGCCCGAAGCCGAGCGGGCGGCGAGCCTGGTCGAAGCCGCGCCCGTCGTCGCGGACGCTGACCTCCCAGTGGCCGAGCCCGGGCGGGGCGTCGGCGTGCACCACCACCTGCCCGGCGGCGGCGTGCGCCCGGACGTTGTGCAGCACCGTCGCCAGCGCCTCCCGCAGCGGCCGGGCGGCGGCGCGCGGGACGGGCACGTCGGCGGCCAGGTCGACGGCGTAGTCGATCGGCAGGTCGGTGAAGCCCTCCCCGGCCTGCCGCACCAGGGCCGCCAGCATTCCCGGACCCTCGTCCGGGCCGTCCGGACCGTCCGGACCGCCGCCATCCGGCTGCTCCAGGAAGTGCCGCACCCGGGCCGCCCCGGCGGCGGCCTGTCGGCGCAGCACCTCCACCAGGCCGGGTTCCAGGCCGGGTTCGGACAGCAGCCGCATGATGGTGATCTGGTCGTGCAGCAGCAGCCGGTGCCGGTCCCGCTCGGCCTCCGCCGCCGAGACCGCGGCCTGCCGACGGGCCTCGTCGGCGTCCCGGCCCAGGCGGCGGATGAACGTCGCGGAGGAGCGGGCGGCCACCGCGAACACCAGGTAGCCGATCAGGTTGCTGGCCGCGGTGGAGGCGTGCGCGTCCGACAGGACGACGCTGGGCAGCGCGTACGCCGCGGCGATCGCGGCCGTCGCGACGACGGTCTGCCGACGGGCCGGGAAGCCGATCGCCGCGCCGAACACCGCGTTGACGCTGAGCGCGCCGCCCCACGCCGTCCAGGTGCCGACCCAGTCCTCGGGGCGCAGGTACCAGGGCTCGCACAGCAGCACGCCCATCGCCACCGCCACGTCCGCCCGGGCCCATCCGCCCGCCGGGTACTGCCGCCGCCGCACCGCGACCGCGCACATGGCCAGCGACTGGGCGAGCGCGACGGCCATCAGCGCCGCGTCCAGCGCCGGGTCGGTGGCCCGGGACATCCCGTGCGGGGCGGCCGGCAGGATCTCCAGCAGCGTGCCGGCCCGCATCAGCACGAACGCGATCACCACGGCGAGTTCGGCGCCCGCGGCCGTCGTCGACAGCCCCCCGGAACCGGGCCACGGCCGCCAGGGCCGCCACCCGCGCAGCCCGTGCCACCCGCGCAGCCCGTGCGGCGCGTGCGACGCCTCGCGCCCGGTCCGGTCGTCCGGGGGCTGCGGGAGCGCGGGAGGTGGTGGCGGTGGCACCCGCCCATCCTGCCGCAGCGGCGGGTGCCGCGGACCCCGGATTCGTCCGGGTTCCGCCCGCACCCGCCGGGGCACCATCCTTTTCCCACCACAGCGCCGCCCGGAACGGGGCCGGCCGGCCCGCACCACCCTCCGCAGCACCCTCCGCAGCGACAGCCCAGCACAGACCGGGAGCCTCATCCGTGGGACCACTCGACACCTGGCGGACAGCGACGTCCGTCCTCCCCCGCCGCACCGCGCTGCGCCTGCTCGGCGCCTCCGCCCTCACCGTCGCCCTCGCCGCCTGCAGCGGCAAGGGCGCCCCGGGGCTGAACGCGGTCGCCCTGGGCAAGTTCGCGGCGGGCACCTGGAAGGTCTCCGCCCCCGACGCCAACTACCCGGAGTGGACGATCACCGTCACCGAGGACGGCACCTGGAAGGGCGAGTACCCGGCCGACGACGGCTCCGGCAGCACCTCCGTCCACACCGACTCGGGCTCCTGGTCCCTGGCCGGACAGGCGCTGCACGTCACCTTCGAGGACGGCGACCACACCGCGGAGGCGTCCCAGGTCCCGGAGCAGGTCGGCGGCGACGCGTCCGCGCAGTTCACCTGGACGTTCGGCCAGCGGGCCGACGGCATGCGGGCCACCTACACCGCGGGGAACAAGACCCTCGTCCTGGTCCGCGCCGGGCACGGCGGCGACCAGACCATCACCGCCGTCCGCGCCTGACCGCCCGAACGTCCGCACGCCCGCCCGCGCATCCACAAGCCCGCACGTCCGCACCGGCGGGTGCTAGAAATCCCTGGTGGACGAGCACCTGCCGCTGGACGGACCCCCCGCACCCCCGACCCTGCGCGTCTTCGTCGCGCTGGCGCCGCCCGACGCCGCCAAGGACGAACTCGCCCGCGCCCTGCGGCCCGCGTACGCCGCGCACCCCCGGCTGCGCTGGAACCGGATCGAGGACTGGCACATCACGCTGGCCTTCCTCGGCGAACTCCCCTCCACCGCACTCCCGTTGCTGCGCGCGGCGCTGGCCGCGCTGGCCGCCGGGCAGCCCGCCCTGCGGCTGGGCCTGCACGGCGGCGGCCATTTCGACGGACGGCTGCTGTGGAGCGGCGTCAGCGGCGACCTGGACGGCCTGCACCGGCTCGCCGCCGAAGTCCGCGCCCTGGTCCGGGCCCACGGCCTCGACTACCGGGACCGCCCGCTGCACCCCCACCTCACCCTGGCCCGGGCCCGCCGCGACGACCCCACCGGCGTCCCCTCCGGCGCCACCACCCTGACCGGCTTCACCGGCCACCCCTGGTGGACCCCCCGCCTCCACCTGGTCGGCAGCACCCCCGTCCGCGGCCCCGAACCGCTGCGCTACCGCGACCTCGCGTCCTGGCCACTGGCCGTCCCGGCGAATTCCGGGTGACAGCGAGGGCCGCCCAGCCGCAGGAGGGCGGCCGGCAGGGGCGTTCGCCGTCGGCGTTCCGCAGCGCCCGTCAGGGGAGCTGGCGGTAGACCTCGCTGCGGTGGCCCACACCCAGGACCCAGACGATCAGTTGGCCGTTCTCGACGGCGCAGACCACCCGGTGGTCGCCGACCCCGAGGCGCCATCGGGCGTCATGCCCCCGGAGCGCTTTGACGTCGAACGCCGTCGTGTCACCGGCATCCATCGCCCGCTGCAGCTCGGCGAGTCGGCGCAGGATGCGCAGGGTGTCGGAGCGCTCGATCTTCAGCAGGTCCCGCTGTGCGCGCGGCGTGAAGCGCGTGACACGGCCCACCGGCGGTCAGCCCTCCCGGTTCCGGAGGAGAGCCGCCATCTCCTCCAGCGAGACCGAACCCTGCAGACCCTCCGCCTCCGACTCGTCGGCCAGCCCGTTCAGCCACTCCTCCTCGGCGGCATCCGCTATCCGGCGAAGGCGCTGGTACTCCTCGATGTCGATCACCACGGCCTCCTGCCTGCCGCGCCGGGTGATGATCGTCGGAGTCTCCTCCCGGCGCGCCCGGTCGATGACATCGGCGAGGTGACTACGGACCTCGGCCATGGACTCGATCACCGGCTCGCTCATGCAACGAATGCAACAGGTGTACATCTCCCCGAGGCGCCCTCCGCGCGCTCAGCCGGAGAGCGCCCAGCTCAGCAGGGGCGGGAGGAACGGAGGCAGGGCGAGGACGGCGAGCGGAAAGAGGAGGAGACCGCAGCCGGCCGCGCAGCCCTTGCCCGCGCGCTTGAGGTGGGAGCCGGAGGCGAGGACGGCGAGGGCGGCCGAGAGCAGCAGGACGGCCAGCAGGACGGCGCCGACCAGGATGACCACTCCGGCTGCCATGTCGCCGTGTTCCGTTCTCGCGCCTCCAGGGAGGGAGGGTGGTTCGTGTACGCCAGCATCGTAACCGCCCCGGCGAGGGCGGCGGACGCGAACGTTTCAGCGGGCCGGGGCGCCCGGAGCTGGGCGGATCGGGGCGGGGCCGGACGGGAGGATTGACACCTCCGGGGCCCCTTTCCACCATGGGAGCGCTCCCATACTCCACCCGCACCCCCGCACCCCCTCCGGGAGGAACCACCCCATGCTGTTCCGCAGCAGATCAGCCGGACCTCGTCGGCGGCGCCCGCTCGCCGCGACGGCCTCGGCCGCCCTCGCACTGGCGGCCGCCGCCCTGCCGCTGTCCGCCCCCGTCGCCTCGGCCGCCGACCCGGCCCCCGCCGGCGACACGGCGGTGACGGTCAACGCGAGCGCGGGCCTGGGCGCCGTCGGCGCCGCCGCGCTCGGCGTCAACACCGCCATCTGGGACGCGCACATGAACGACCCCCGGGTGGTGTCGCTGTACCGGCAGGCCGGGGTCGGCGCGCTGCGCTACCCCGGCGGCTCGTACTCGGACATCTACCACTGGGTCGACAACACCGCGCCGGGCGGCTACGTCGCCCCGGGCACCGGCTTCGACGCCTTCATGGGGACGGTGAAGGCGTCCGGCGCGCAGCCGATCCTGATCGCCAACTACGGCTCCGGCACCGCCCAGGAGGCCGCCGACTGGGTGCGGTACGCCAACGTCACCAAGGGATACGGGGCGAAGTACTGGGAGATCGGCAACGAGATCTACGGCAACGGCGTCTACGGCAACGGCTGGGAGAACGACGCCCACGCCGACAAGTCGCCCGACCAGTACGCCCGGGAGGTCAAGGCGTACGCGGCGGCGATGAAGGCGGTCGACCCGACCGTCAGGATCGGCGCGGTGCTGACCATGCCGGGCAACTGGCCGGACGGCATCGTGGCGTCCGGCGACAGCGGCGACTGGAACCACACCGTGCTGGCCGCCGTCGCGCACGACGTCGACTTCGTCAGCGTCCACTGGTACCCGAACGCGGGCGGCGGCGACCAGGCGCTGGCCGCCGTGCGCCAACTGCCGGGCGAGCTGCGCGAGGTGCGCAACCTGCTGGACCGGTACGCGGGCGCCGACTCGCCGAACATCGGCATCGCGATGACCGAGGTCAACTCCGAGTCCGGCAACGGCGCGCTGACCAGCCGCCCGAACGGCCTGTTCGCGGCCGAGGCGATGAGCACCGCGCTGGAGAACGGCGTCTTCAGCGTCGACTGGTGGGACACCCACAACGGCGTCGGCCCGATCACCACCGTGGGCGGCGAGACCGACTACGGCGACATGGGCCTGCTGTCCAGCGGCGGCTGCAACGGGAACGTCTGCGAACCCGCCGTGAACACCCCGTTCGCGCCGTACTACGGCATCGAGTCGCTGGGCGCGCTCAGCGACCCGGGCGACACCATGCTGGCCTCCGCCGCGTCCGGCTCCGAGGTCTCCTCGCACGCGGTGCTGCGCGCCGACGGCGACCTCAGCGTGCTGCTGCTGAACAAGAGTTCCGGCACGGCGCACACCGTGGACCTGCGCTACCAGGGCTTCACCGCCGACGCCTCGGCCCCCGCCGTCCGGCGCTGGGCGCCCGGCGACGACGGGCTGGTCGACGCGACCGGCACCGCCACCTCCTCCTCGGTGACCCTGGCCCCGTACTCGATCACCGTGCTGACCGTGCACCCGAAGCCCGGCACCGGCCCGTCCTCCGCGACCGTCGGCGCCCCCGGCACGCCGCGCACCACCTCGGTCGGCGCCGGCACCGTCGCGCTGAGCTGGCCCGCCGCGACCGGCGCGGTGGACCGCTACGAGGTGTACGAGCAGCTCGGCACCACCGTGCAGCTGCTCGGCTCGTCCACCGGCACCTCGGCCACCCTCTACAACCTGCCGCCCGGCTCCCGGCACACCGTCAACGTGCTGGCCCGCGACCGGGCCGGGCACCTCTCCCGCCCGTCCGCCCCGCTGACCTTCACCACCGGCACCCCCGGCGACAGCACCTGCACCGTCTCGTACCAGGTCACGGCGGGCTGGGGCAACGGCTTCGTCGCCAGCGTGGTGGTGAGCAACCCCGGCCCGGCGAACCTCGACGGCTGGACGCTGGACTTCGACTGGCCCTCCACCGGGCAGTCCGTCGGCTCGTGGTGGAACGCGAACGTCACCTCCACCGGGCAGCACGTCCGGGTCACCAACGGCGAGTACAACGGCCACCTGGCGCCGAACGGCGGCAACTCGGCCGACTTCGGGTTCGTCGGCAACAACAACGGCGCCAACCCGTCGCCCACGGTGTTCCGCCTGAACGGGACGGTCTGCCGCACCCTCGGCTGACCCGACCCGACCTGCCCCGCCCCGACCCGCCCTGCCCCGCCCTGGACCGGTACGGGGTCCGGCGAGGAGGACGTCCCCCTCCTCGCCGGGCCCCGTGCCCGCACGTCACGGCCGGACGGTAGCCTCTCCCCCGACGAGAACGTTCGTGCACGCCGGGCCGGGAGGTCCGGCCGCGCCGGAGGGGGATCCCATGAAACGCCGGGCCGTCGCCTGGACCGCCGCGGCCGCGGCGGTCGTCGCCGTCGCGGCCGGCACCGCGATCGCCCGCCACGGCGACGGGTCCGACCCCGCGGACGCCCTGGGCACCACTCCCGCCACCCCCTCCCCCGGCACCTCCGGCACCTCCGGCACCGGCGAGATCCTGCCCCACCCCGGCCCGGACGGGCTGCTCTGGATCGGCGACTGGATCGGCAACGGCGGTGCGGCCAGCGGCGGCGCGAGCCCCTCCGGGCAGCCGGTCACCGTCACGCTCGCCTGCCGCGGCGACCTGCCGGCCAAGGCCAAGGTCGTCTTCAGCACGGCCTCCGACGACCCGGTCGAGTTCACCGTCACCTGCCCGCCCGGCGCCACCGGCACCGGCTCGACCACGGTGCGCGCCGCGCAGGCCGGCTCCTTCGAGGTCGGCGTGACCACCTCGGACCCCGGCCTGCACTGGGGCCTGACCGTCACCCAGCCGGATTCCTGAGCCGCCGAGCCGCCGAGGATCTTCCCGGACGGCGGCGGGCCCCACGAGCAACCCGGTGGGCGCCGCCACCTCGCCACCGGCCTCGCCACCGCCCCGGTTCACGCCCCCGGCAGGCGGTCGAGCAGCGCGGTGAAGTCGGTGGCCGGTGCCAGCGTCCCGAAGGCCAGGCCTCGGTCGGCGGCCAGCCGGGAGGCGCAGAACGCGTCGGCGACGGCGGCGGGGGCGTGCCGGACCAGCAGCGCGCCCTGCAGGACGAGCGCGGCGCGTTCGATCACCCGGCGGGCGCGCAGCTGGGCGTCCGCGGTGGGGCGCAGCTCCGCGCGCAGGTCGCGCCAGGCGGCGTCGAGCCGGGCGTCGGCGCCCGCGGCGAGGTCGATCTCGGCGGCGAAGGCGTCCAGCGCCCCGGGTTCGCGGGCCAGGGCGCGCTGGAGGTCGAGGGCGGTGACGTTGCCGGAGCCCTCCCAGATGCTGTTGAGCGGGGCCTCGCGGTAGAGCCGGGGCAGGCCGGAGGCCTCGTCGTAGCCGTTGCCGCCGAGGCACTCCAACGCCTCGGCGACGGCGGCGGGTTGGCGCTTGCAGACCCAGTACTTGGCGACGGCGGTGGCGATCCGCAGGAAGGCGCGTTCGCCGGTGTCGCCGTGCCGGGCGCGGTCGGCGGCGCCGGCCAGCCGCAGGGCGAGGGTGGTGGCGGCCTCGGACTCGAGCGCGAGGTCGGCGAGCACGTTGCGCATCAGCGGCTGGTCGATCAGCAGCGCGCCGAAGGCGGTGCGGTGGCGGGCGTGGTGGGCGGCCTGGGCGAGGGCGGCGCGGGTGCCGGCGGCGGAGCCGAGGACGCAGTCCAGCCGGGTCATGGTGACCATCTCGATGATGGTGCGCACGCCCTTGCCCTCGGGGCCGACCAGCCAGGCCACCGTGTCGTCGAACTCGGGTTCGCTGCTGGCGTTGGCGCGGTTGCCGAGCTTGTCCTTGAGGCGCTGGATCCGGAAGGCGTTGCGGCTGCCGTCGGGGAGCACCCGCGGCACGAGGAAGCAGGACAGGCCGCCGGGCGCCTGGGCGAGGACCAGGAACAGGTCGTTCATCGGCGCGCTGGTGAACCACTTGTGGCCGCGCAACCGCCAGCTGCCGTCGGGCTGTTCGGCCGCGGTGGTGGTGTTGGCGCGGACGTCGCTGCCGCCCTGCTTCTCGGTCATCCCCATGCCGGCCAGCAGGCCGCGCTTGCCCACCGGGGCGCGCAGTCCGGGGTCGTAGGCGCGGCTGGTGAGCAGGGGCTCGTACGCGGCGGCGAGGTCGGGGGCGTGGCGCAGCGCGGGGACGACGGCGTACGTCATGGAGACCGGGCAGAGGTGTCCGGGTTCCAGGGTGGTGGCGACCATGAAGCCGGCGGCGCGGGCGACGTGGGCGCCGGGCCGAGGGTCGGCCCAGGCGGCACCGGCCAGTCCGGCGCCGACCGAGAGGTCCATCAGGTGGTGGTAGGCGGGGTGGAACTCGACCTCGTCGATCCGGTTGCCGTAGCGGTCGTGGGTGCGCAGTTCGGGTTCGTGCCGGTTGGCCTGGTCGGCCCAGTGCTGGGCCTGCTCGCTGCCGGCCAGCCGGCCGAGGCGGTGCAGTTCCTCGCGGTGCCAGCCGGCGCCCTCGCGGTCGAGGCCCTCCAGCAGGACGGCGTCCTCGGCGACGTCGTGGCCGGTCAACGGCGGCGCCTGGTTGGTGACCCGGTGGGTGGCGGCGGTGGGGCGGCTGACGGGCACGGGAGGCTCCAGAGGGTGGGGGCGGGCGCTCGGACGGACGGGCGGACGGACGGACGGACGGGGGCCGAACGGGCCGGGCTCAGGCGGGTGGGGCGGCGCCCGCGCAGCGCAGGGCCATCGCGGTGAGGTCGGCGAGCAGGGCCTCGGCGGTGCCGTCCTCGGGGCCGCCGAGCGGGTCGACCAGGACCTCGCCGATCGCGCCGGTGAGCGCGGCGGCGGTGATCTCGCCGTTCTGCGCGGGCAGGGCGCCGACCGCGACGCCCTCGCGCACCACCTCGGCGAACAGGGCGCGGTAGCGGCGGCGGAAGGCGAGCCGTTCGGCGCCGACGGCGGGTTCGGCGGGGGCGGCCAGCAGGGCGTGGGCGAGGCCGCGGTTCTCCAGGGCGCGGCGGGCGAACACCTCGACGCCGCGGGCGAGCCGTTCGACCGGGTCGCCGGGGCCGTGCAGCACTTCGCCGAGCACCTCCACCTCGCGTCCGGCCGCGCGCCGGAACACCTCGACGGCGAGCGCCGCCTTGGACGGGAAGTGCTGGTACACCGAGCCGGCGGCGATCCCGGCGGCGTCGGCGACGGCCGTCACGGACGCCTGTGACCAGCCCACTTCCGCGACGACCTCGGTGGCGCAGGCCACCAGGCGCTCCTTCGCGGTGGTGAGCCGGTGGATTTCGGCGGGGGTCTTGCGGTAGGCCATGGAAGAAGTGAAGCATCATTCACAGCTTCCCGCCAAGGACCCCGCGGACCTCTCCGCCGAGGGCCCCCGCGGGTCCGGCACGTCAGGAGAACGTGATGCACCTCAGCACCCTGTTGGACGGCGCGGTCCGCTCGGCCGGCGACAAGGAGGCCGTCGTCTACCGCGAACAGCGTTGGACGTACCGCGAGTTCGGCGCGGCCGCCCGGCGCGCGGCGAGCGTGCTGCGGTCGGCCGGGGTGCGTCCCGGCGACCGGGTGGCGGTGATGACGCACAACACCCCGGCCTTCCTGTTCGCCGCGTTCGGGGCCTGGTACGCGGGCGCGGTGCTGGTGCCGGTCAACCACAAGCTGCAGACCGCCGAGGTGGCCCGCCAGCTCGCCCACTGCGGGGCGCGGCTGGCCGTCGTCGACGCCGCGATCGGCGCCCGCGCCACCGCGGCCGACCCGGGCGTCCGCTGGCTGGTCAGCCACCCGGACGCCGCCGCCGACCGGCGCCCCGCCGACTCCTTCGAGTCCCTGCTGGCCGCCGCCGAACCCTGGACGGGCGAGGCGGGACCGGACACCGACACCGCCCAGATCCTCTACACCTCGGGCACCTCCGGCACCCCCAGGGGCTGCGTGCACACCCACCGCGGCATCGCGCTGACCGCCACCTACACCGCCGCCGCCATCCCGCTGCACCGCGACGAGCGCTTCCTGGTCTGCATGCCGATCTGGCACGCCTCCCCGCTCAACAACTGGGCGCTGGGCACCCTGCTGCTCGGCGCCACCGTGGTGCTCCAGCGCGAGTACGAGCCGCGCGGCATGCTGGAGACGATCCAGTGCGAACGCGTCACCGCCCTGTTCGCCGCCCCGATCGCGCTCATCGCGCCCGTGCAGGCCGTCCCGGACTTCGCCTCGTACGACCTGTCCTCGGTCCGCGCCTGGATCTACGGGGCCGGGCCGCTCGACGCCGGCACCGCGCGCCGGCTGATGGCCGCGTACGGCTCCGCGGACTTCCACCAGGTGTACGGCATGAGCGAGACCGGCCCGGTCGGGGCCTCGCTGTCGCCGGCCGAGCAGCTGACCAAGGCGGGCGCGATCGGACGCGGCGGCATGCCCGGCGTGGACCTGCGGGTGGTCCGGCCCGACGGCACCGACGCGCGGGCCGGGGAGAGCGGCGAGATCTGGCTGCGCTCGGACACCCGGATGGTCGGATACCTGGACGACCCGGCGGCCACCGCCGAGGTGTTCGCGGGCGACTGGTACCGCAGCGGCGACCTCGGCCGGATCGACGCGGACGGCTTCGTCACCGTGGTCGACCGGATCAAGGACGTGATCGTCACCGGCGGCGAGAACGTCGCCTCCCAGGAGGTCGAGGGCGCCCTGCGCGGCCACCCGGACGTCCTGGACGTCGCCGTGGTCGGCCGCCCGCACCCGCAGTGGGGCGAGACGGTGGTCGCCGTCGTGGTCCCCCGCGAGGGCTCCGCGCTCGACACCGCCGCCCTGCGCAGCTGGCTGGAGCCCCGGATCGCCCGCTACAAGATCCCCCGCGAACTCGTCCTCCGCCCCGCCCTGCCCCGCACCCCCTCCGGAAAGGTCACCAAGCACGTCCTCCGCGCCGAACTGACCGCCCCCGCCCCCGCCACCCCCTCAACCTGAGCCCGGCGCCGGGCCCGCACCGGCCTCACGTACCGTCGGCGGACCAGCGCAGCACGGGCGAGCAGGCACACTGGAGGGAACGGCAGCCCGGGGAGCGGCGGCAGCGGTGCCGGCGCCGCCCCGCGGGCGGGGCCGGGTCAGGGGGTCGTCGTCCACGGATCGGATCACCGCGGTGCACATGGCACGTCCTCGGCCGGCCTCGTTGCGGACCCCGCGCGGCGCCCTGGTGCTCACCCTGGTGGTCGCGCTGGCACTGGCGGTGGTGGACGTGCTGATCGCGGTGCGGTTCCAGGAGGACGCGGCCCGCGAGAACGGCCACGTGTCCAGGGCGGAGCACAGCGTGGGCCGGATGTTCTCCGTCGTCCACACCGCCGAGGAGAGCGCCTACGCCCCCGACCCCGCCGAGACGCCCGCGAACGTGGTGAACACCGCCCGCGCCGACCAGGTGCGGACCCTGGCGCAGGAGATCGCCGCCGACGCCGAGGCAGTCAGCCTGCGCGCCGACGCGACGGCGCTGTCCGCCGCCCTCGACACCTGGCTGGCCGATCCGGCGAGCAGCATGCACCCCGTCCTCATCGCCGCCGACGCCCTCTCCGCCGACCTCGACCTCAAGCAGGCCGCCCAGCAGGAGAAGGCCCTCGCCGCGCAGAACACCCTGTTCCTGCTGCACGGCGCCTGCCTGCTGGCCCTGCTCGGCCTGCTCGGCGCCGTCACCTGGACGGTCTGGCGCCGGATCGTCACCCCGCTCGCCGCGCTGGAGGGCCACCTGGCCCGCACCACCGCCGATCCCACCGCCGCCGCCACCGTGCCGCAGCACGCCAGGTGGCTCGGCGGCGTCTGGGGCGAGGCCGAGCACGCGCTGCTGCTGCTGAAGGACTCCACCCGCCGGGCCACCAGGGCCGACGAGGCGCTGCGCACCGACGCCGCCACCAGCTACGGCCTGCAGCGCATCCTCGCCGTCCAGGACCGGCCGAACCCCGGCGTCACCGCCCGCACCGCCGGGCTGGCCGCCGAGGGCGTCGTCGCGGGGGACTTCGTCGAGGTCCTGCCGCTGCCCGACGGCCGCACCGCACTCCTCCAGGGCGACGTCTCCGGCCACGGCATCCACGCCGGGCTGCTCGCCGCCCAGGTCAAGAGCGCCGCCGTCGCGGCCCTGCGGCTGGGCCGCCCGCCGACCGCCGCCGCCGAGGCCGCCTGGTCCGTCCTCACCCACGAGGACGAGCGCTTCACCACCCTGGCCGTCGCCGTCCTCGACCCGGCCGCGCACCGGCTGACCTGGCTCAACGCCGGCCACGAGATCGTCCTGCTGCGCCGCGCCGACCACACCGTGCACGCCCTGGAACCCACCGGCCCGGTGGTCGGCTCCTTCCTCCCCGACCCCGAACGCGCCTGGCACACCCGCACCGCCCCCTTCGCCCCCGGCGACCTGCTGCTGCTCGCCACCGACGGCCTCACCGAGGCCCGCGACCCGGACGGCACCATGCTCGGCCGCGACGCCGTCACCGCCCTCCTCACCCGCGCCCCCGCCGAGCCCGACGCCGCCCTCCGCTCCCTGCACCGCGCCGTCGAGCAGCACGGCACCGACTGGAACCGCGACGACATCACCCTCCTCGCCGCCGCCCTCACCCGCCCCTGACCCGCCCCGGCCCCTAGACAGCCCGGACGGCGAGGGCCTCCGGCGGGCGTCACCGCCCAGGCAGCGGAGGACCGGCGGACAGCCGACGGTCGCGGCACCCGGGCGGGCACCGCGACCGTTGCGGACGACTCAGTACGGGAGCGGGCGGCCGGAGGGCGTGCGCAGGTCGAGCGGGGGGCGCGGGCGGGGTCGGGTGGACTGCTTGGTCACTGTGGTGGCCATCTCCATCACCTCTCTCGGTCACCGGGCATCTGCCCGTTCCGGACGGGATCGACACCCGGAGACGGCCGTGATCCGTCACGACCGTCCGTCGCGGCGGTCCGCGCGGGTGGACGGGCGGTGACACGGGTGGCCCGCAGCAGTGCCGCCCGGGCGGTGGGGGATCATGGCGCGACGTGTGTTCGGGCCGGTGAGAAAGATGGGACGCGGGCCCGGGGTGGAAGCTGCACGGCAACGGGCGGGCGCCGCGGCCCGGGGCGGTGGTGCGGCAGGACGAGCGGCTGCCGTGGGGGCGCCAAGCACCGACCGGTGTTCACCGACCGGGGCTTCGCCGTGCCGCACTGCCCGGGCGTGCGGCTGCGGACTCCGGCAGACGTGTTCGCCTACGCGCAGGCCGAGGACGTGGTCCTGCGCCTGGACGCCACCGAGGTCCAGGTCCGCCGCCGCCGATAGAAGAGGCCGCACCCTGTGGGCCGGCAACCTCCGCCCGGGACGCATGTGGAACGCGGAGGACCAACTGGTCCGGGTCGACACCCCGGACGGCACGTCATGGGCCTACCAGTACGACCCGATCGGCCGCCGCACCGTCAAGCAGCAGCTGGCACCGCAGGGCGCGGGCACCTCGGGGGAGACCCGGTTCTCCTGGGACGGCACGCAGTTGGCCGAGGAGTGCACCAGGTTCGCCGACGGCACGACGCGCACCCTCACCTGGGACTGGGCCCCCGGTAGCGGGGCGCCCGCAGCCCGGAGCGAACGCAGCGGGCTGCGGAGGGCGGGTCCACCGACGAGCGGTTCCTCGCGATCGTGGCCGACCTGGTCGGCGCACCGGTCGAATTGGTCACCACGGACGGCCAGGTCGTCTGGTCCGCCGAGGCCGACCTGTGGCGCTGTACTGGATCGACCCGCTCGGCCTGGCCAAGAAGCAGCCGTCCGGCATGAACGGCGGCGACCTCGATCCCGGCTACGGCCCCTCGATCCGGATGGAGTACGACGATCACCGCAACTTCATCAGCACCGGTAGCGGGCCCGGCCCCGACGCCTGGCGCGCCGCGCAGAGCAGCCTGATCCGGCAGGGCAAGTTCGACGAGGCGATGAAGATGGACATCGACGAGATCCGCCGTGTTCACGGCACGAAGTACGACGCCGCGATCAAGGAGATGGCCGACTCCCTGCCGCACAACGCGGAGTTCCAGAAGTGCCTCAGCGCCAACGGCTGGAAGATCCGCACCTGCCTCCTACAATGACCGGCATGGACATCGGCCTCGACCCGCCCCGCGGGATCAGCGGTTTCCCCCTGGGCATGCCGGCCGCCGCGCTCAAGGAAGCGGCGGCCGGGCTGGGAACCGTCAAGGTGCAGGACGAGGGTTCGGCGGACCGGTTCCGGTACATGAAGGTGCTCGCCCTGCACCCGCAGTTCGAGATCGTCTTCCACCTCGAGGACGGCAGGAGCCTCACCAGCGCGGAGGTGTGGATCCCCCGACCCGGCCCGGAGCGGATCACGGTCCGGTTCCGCGGCGTCGACGTCTTCCGCACCCCCGCCCTCCACCTCCTGAACCAGCTGGAGGCGATGGGCCTTACCGTCCTCCGGGAGCCCGACTACGCCTACGTACCCGGGCTGTCCCTCGGCTTCACCCGTACCGCCGGCCACGACGTCCCTCTCGACACGGACGGTGAACCGCTCTACTTCCAGGCAGTTCTGACCGGCCCGACAGGCTATTACGACTACAAGCTCAAGACTGCCTGAGCTTGACTCTGCCGAGGATCTTGGTGTTCGGCTACAGGTGATCATGACGGTGCGCCAGTCTCGCGGGTACACGATGACCGCGAGATTCCGAGGAACGTGACGTCGCTCCGTCCCCGTCCTGGCGCCGGGGTTCCGGAGTTGACGGCGCGGCCGGACGGCCTTCAGTGACTGCGGTCCCAGCGCCAATATTCCGGTACGGCCGGCCGCACCGAGAACTGCCAGATCGGCGTGTTAGCCGCCTACGCCGCCGGTCGCGGCCACGCTCTGGTCGACCGGGAGCTCTACCTGCCCAAGTCCTGGACCGAGGACCGGGATCGCTGCCGATCAGCCCGGATCCCCGACGAGCGGGACTTCGCCACGAAAGGCGAACCGGCCCGGAACGTGATCACGCGGGCGCTCGCATCCCCACCGCCGATCGCCTGGGTCACGGCCGATTCCGCCTACGAACAGGACTCCCGCTTCAGACGTTTCCTCGAAGAAGCCGACCCGTCCTACGTCGTGGCGGTGCCCAAATCCCAGCAGGTCCACGGCCCGCGCATCGACCACCTCATCAAGCAGGCCCCGCCGGGTGCCTGGCAGCGCCTGTCCGCCGGCAGAGGGGCCGAGGGCGAGCGGTGCTACGACTGGGCCGCCGCCCCACTGCCCGCCGTCCGGGAGTTCGACGGCGACGAACCCGTCCGCCAGCGCTGGATGCCGGCCCGCCGCAGCACCACCGGGCCCGATGAGATCGCCTACTACCTGGCCTGCGCGCCCGTGGACGCCACCGTCGCGGATCTGGTCCGTTTCGCGGGCTGTCGCTGGAAGATCGAGGAGTGTTTCCAGAGCGCGAAGTTCGCCGTCTGCCGGCAGCTGGACCCGGCCACCGTCCTGCGGACAGCGGCCATGCCGTGAAATGGTCACGATGGCGACGCCGTCACCAGGCACACGCACGCCACTGCCACTACATGCGCTACGGCCACCCGTTGGTGGGACGGTCTGCACAGGACCGGCCCACACCCGGTTCCGCACCACTACACTCCCCGCTCCCAGGCCCTTGACCAGCAGAAGCGCTGCTGGAGTATCAGGGCCTCTCTTTTGGATCATCGGGTGGCAGGGACTGTCGCCTTCATGAGATGCCTGTCCGAGTCTTCTCCTAGGGTGCGCATCGGTGTGTCCGATGGGTCGGCAGGAAGGCACGGAGATGACTGAGGCGTGGAATCGACTTCGGGCGATCATGGGGGAGCCGCTCTACGTCCCGGCCCGGGTCCCGTGGGAGCTGGCGCCCGTTGAAATGGGTGTCCAACTCCCCTCGGATTACCGGGCGTTCATCGACCTGTACGGCGGGGTGGTGCTGAATGGCGAGTGGGGCGTGTACACCCCGACATCGGAATCGCGCGGCGTGGAGCCGAGTGGTCTGGCCTGGTGGCGCTACGACACCGACATCAGCTTTCGTGACCAGGTCGAAGGCGAGGAATGTTACTGGGAGCAACCGGGCGCCACTCCGATCTTCCCGGACCCGGGTGGCCTGCTGCCCTGGGGATGGAACAGCAACCACCACCAGTGCTGCTGGCGGACGATCGGACCGGACCCCGACAAGTGGCCGGTGACGGTGTTCTTCGAGGATCGGCTCGATCATTTCGACGGAGGTTTCGCGGACTTCCTGGTGACCGTCCTGACGGGCGGATACGCCGCGGAGGACGAACTCCTGGTACGTGCCGACCCTGCGGTGTGGGGCCCCGAGAAGCCCCGGCCGCTCTGGTCGCCCCACCGTGACTGGGCGGGCAGGAATTGGGACGCCGAGTGGGGCGCAACCGGATTCATGGCATCCGGGTCGACGGAGATGCCCTGGACCAGAAATCCCAAGGGCTGAGGATCTCCGACCGATCCTTCCACGACGCTCCTTCGGATCATCTTGCCGACCAGATGAAAATGGCGGCGAGGTGGAGTCCGGCGAGGTAGATGGTGGCGGTCTTGTCGTAGCGGGTGGCCAGGCCGCGCCACTGCTTGAGCTTGTTGATGCAGCGTTCGACGGTGTTGCGCCGTTTGTAGGCGTTCCGGTCGAAGCCCGGTGGGCGACCTCCCCGCGAGCCTCGGTTCCTACGCTCGGCGATCTGGTCGGCGGGCTGCGGGATCACCGCGCGGATGCCGCGCCGCCGCAGGTGGTGCCGGACGGCGCGCGAGGAGTACGCCTTGTCCGCCAGGACCGTCTCCGGCGTCGTGCGCGGGCCGCCAACGGGCCGGGGCACCCAAATTGCGGGCCATGACGGCCTCGAACGCGGGCGCCTCACCAGCCTGGCCGGGTGTGAGGTGGAAGGCGAGCGGGCGGCAGCGCCCGTCGGTGGCGAGGTGGATCTTGGTGGTCGGTCCGCCGCGGGAGCGTCCGGTGATCTGAAAGAAACGACCTAGCCCTTCCGGCGGTCGTCGTCGTAAGCGCTGGTGCCCTCGTCCAGCAGCGGGCCGTCCGCGGCGGGCTGCGGGTGCTTGAGGTGGGCGGGGGCCAGCGCGCGCAGGCCGTGGTAGCCGAACACGACGATCAGGGTGCCCAGCGCGATGCCGCCCAGCTCGAAGTCGTCGGTGAACTTCAGCGTCACGTTGCCGATGCCGATGATCACGCCCGCCGCGACCGGCACCAGGTGCAGCGGGTTGGTCAGGTCCACCCGGTTGTGGATCCAGATCTGCGCGCCCAGCAGGCCGATCATGCCGTACAGCACCACCGTGATCCCGCCCAGCACCCCGCCCGGGATCGCCGCGACCACCGCGCCGAACTTCGGGCACAGGCCGAACAGGACGGCGAAGCCCGCCGCGCACCAGTACGCCGCCGTCGAGTACACCCGGGTCGCCGCCATCACGCCGATGTTCTCCGCGTACGTGGTCGTCGCCGGACCGCCCACCGCGGTGGAGAGCACCGTCGCCGCGCCGTCCGCCATGATCGCGGTGCCCATCCGGTCGTCCAGCGGGTCACCCGTCATCTCGGAGACCGCCTTCACGTGCCCGGCGTTCTCCGCGATCAGCGCCACCACCACCGGCAGCGCCACCAGGATCGCGGACGCCGAGAAGCTCGGCGCGTGCAGCGAGGGCAGGCCGATCCAGTCCGCCTTCCCCACCCCCGACAGGTCCAGCCGCCAGTGCTCGCCCGCCGCCCCGCCGCCCACCGGCGAGTCGATCTTCCCGAAGACCCGGTCGAACAGCCACGACACCGCGTACCCGAACACCAGCCCCAGGAAGATCGCGATCCGCGACCAGAACCCCCGCAGCACCACCAGCGCCAGCGCCGTGAACGCCATCACCAGCAGCGCCGTCCACTGGTCCTGCGGCCAGTACGTCCCCGCCGTCACCGGCGCCAGGTTGAAGCCGATCAGCATCACCACCGCACCCGTCACCACCGGCGGCAGCACCGCGTGGATCACCTTCGCCCCGAACCCCTGCACCACCGCCCCGCACGCCGCCAGCACCGCACCCACCACCAGCAGCGCACCCGTCAGCGTCGCGGCGTCCCCGCCCTGCGTCCTGATCACCGCCGCCACGCCCACGAACGACAGGCTGGAGCCCAGGTACGACGGAATCCGCCCCCGCGTCACCAGCAGGAAGAACACCGTCGCCACGCCCGACACCATCACCGCGAGGTTCGGGTCCAACCCCATCAGCACCGGCGCCACGAACGTCGCCCCGAACATCGCCACCACGTGCTGCGCCCCGAGCCCGACCGTCCGCCCCCACGACAGCCGCTCGTCCGGCCGCACCACCGCCCCGGGCCGCGGCGCCCGCCCGTCCCCGTGCAGCTTCCACCCGAACCCGACCTTCATCCCGCGTCCCATCTCTCTCACCGGCCCGAACACACGTCGCGCCATGATCCCCCACCGCCCGGGCGGCACCATGACAGGCCGGGCGTGTCAGCTCCGGACGCGCGGAACGGGCGGGAGGAACTCCGGCGGAAGGCCGGGGTCAACGCCTGGCGGCGAGGTCGCGGACGCTCCGGCCGAGACCGTCCGAAAGCTGGTCGAGGGTCAGCGCGGCGGCCCCCTTGAGATCGGTCCCGGTCGGCGGGTCGACGGCGATGAAGCGGACCTGCGGCGCGCCCCCGGCGACGACGGGCAGCGCGCCGTCGAAGGAGGCTCCGGCAGTGACGACCAGGGTGCAGCGCTGGGCCACCAGACCGGACAGGTAGGGGGCGGCGGCGGCCGCGTCCCCGGCGGGCACCACGAGCTGTTGGACGTTGACCCCGCTGTCCCGGCCGGCCTGCTGGAGGACCGTCCAGGTGTGCTGGACGGTCCCTGCGGAGGCTGCGGAGTCGTCGGCCGCCAGGCACACCGACGGGCGGCCCGAGTAGTCGTTCGCCACGACCTTCGCCGGCGCGTCGTCACCGCCCCGCGGCCACAACCAGACCGCCGAGGCGGCCCCGAGCAGCACGACGGCGCCCACGGCCACCAGCACGCGGCCGCGAGAAGGACGAAGGCGGTGAGGGATCTTCACGGGACCACCGGTTCCTGTGTGTCGGGGCACGGCGCCGGGAGGACCGGGGTGGGGCCCCGGTCGTGGGGTCCGGCCGCCTGCGGATTCACGCGACCGGAAGTGGACATCCGGCCGTCCGATTCGCTTCTCGGAATTCCGGGCCAATCATCCGGCACTTCCCCCGGGTTTGGAAGGCGTGTCCGGTGTCAACCGTCGGAAGCTTTCCGGCCCGTACGGATCGAGCACGGACGACACGGACATCTCGCCCTCAGGGGAATGGATCGACGCAAATCGCAGAGGAACACAAGCCCCCGCTTGCGGACCTCCTGCACATCCTGGCGCCATACCTGCACCTTCCGCACAGGGCACGAACACTCGGCATCCTAAGAGGTTTCAAGTTACATGCGCCTTTTGTCCAGATTGAGACCCCTTGCAAGCAATGCGGGCGCCTTGCCTGGATTCGGGAAAAGCAAAGTATTTACAAAAAAAGAATAGATCCGGCCGGATCTTTCGGATGGCCGGGGCGATATTCGGGCATAGCGGATAACTCGCACTGGTGCGCTCCGAGGGATCGTCCGCTATCAAGTAGGTCACCGTCGCCATTCGGGCGACGGACGAGTGGCTTGTCAGGTGGGGATTTCCGTGCGCCTTCCGTGGCTTCGTGCTGTCCTGCTGCGGTCCGTCCCCGGCGCCTCGCCCCGGGGCCGAGTCGGTCGGCGGTCGGTGAGAACGGCCCTCCAGCGGCTGTCACTGCTGCTCGGTCTGGTCATGGTGCTGACGCTGGGCACCGAGAACGCGCTCGCGTTCGCTGCTGACCACGCCCCGTCCCCGCAGAACCGTCAGCGGGTGCACACGCCCCAGCAGGCAGTCGGGTCGGCGGACGGCAAGGGCTCCACACAGACCTCGCGGAACACCGCGGTGGGCGACCCGGGCAAGCACGTGCCCGGCGCTGGCGAGCTGGCCCCGGCGGGCGGCCCCGCGGCGGCGGACCCGCAGGCCTCGCCCGGGCAGAAGCCCGTCGCGGCCGGCAGGGAGGCCGCGCAGCCCGATGGTCCCAAGTCCAAGGACCGCTCCGCCGGCCGCGGTGGCAAGGACGCCCGGGACGAGGGCGGCAAGCCGGGCTCGACGCTCCCCGGCCCGGCAGGTACCGAGGGCGTGGAGGACACGGCCAAGCGCACCGAGAGCACCTCGGTGTTCACCAACCCGGACGGCACCAAGACCGTCCGGGTCTACTCGAGTCCCGTGCACTACAAGGCCGCCGACGGCAGCTGGGCCGACATCGACACCACCCTCGCCCAAAACCGCGACGGCCGCTGGAAGGAGGCCGCCAACGACCAGGACGTGACCTTCGCGGCCGGCAGTGCCGACCAGACGCTGCTGAACTGGCAACTGGACGCCGCCCACCGGGTCTCCTACCGGCTCAAGGACGCCAGCGCCAGCACCGGCAAGGTCACCGGCGAACAGCTCACCTACCCCGGGGCCCGGCCCGGTGCGGACGTCGTCTACAACGGCATGGCCCAGGGAATCAAGGAGTCCCTGCTCCTGCGCGACGCCACCGCCCCGACCGTCTGGGACTTCCCCCTCACCCTCACCGGTCTGAGCGCCTCCGTCGGCACCGGCGGCCAGGTCGACTTCCGCGACGAGAAGGGCGATGTCCGCCTCACCATCCCCACCGGCTTCATGGAGGACTCCCGGATCGACCCCGCCTCCGGCGACGGCGCCCGCACCGGCGGCGTGACGTACTCGATCCTCACCGAGGGCGGCACCCAGACCCTGCGGATGACCCTCGACACCGCCTGGCTCAACGCCCCCGAGCGTGTCTACCCCGTCAAGGTCGACCCGACCGCTACCAGCGGCATCAACGCCGGCAAGTCGACGTTCGTCCAGAACACCGCCAAGGCCAACAACTCCGCCGACTCCGTGCTGCGCATGGGCACCTACGACGGCGGCACCGACCGGTTCAACACCTACCTGTACTTCCCCGCCGTCTCCAACATCGGCTGGAACTACATCGAGGCCGCCACCCTCAACCTCAACAACACGCACTCCTACGAGTGCTCCCCGCACCCGGTGAACGTCAGCCAGATCACCACAGCCTGGGACCCGAACACCATCAACACCTATCCGGGACTGTCGATCGGCCAGCAGCTCGGCTCCCGTTCCTGGTCGCACGGCGACAGCTGCGGCGGCGCGGCCTGGGACTGGGTGAGCCTGGGCGGCAGCCACGCGGACGCGGGCGTGCAACTGGTTGAGAGCTGGGCGCACGGCGGCGCGAACTACGGCCTGGCCGTCACCACCAGCAACACCGACACCAACAGCTGGAAGAAGTTCGCCAGCGTCAACACCGCCTACCCGCCCTACCTGTCCATCGTCTACGCCGACTGGGCAGCGTCCTACAACGCCGACGCGAACTACGTCCCGCCGACCGCCACCACCGCCGGCTCGCAGCAGGTCACCCTGACCAACCTCGCCGCCAATTGGTGGAACTCCACCAGCATGCAGCTCAAGGCCCGGCTCTTCGACGGCAACTGGGTCGAACAGAACGTCAACGCGCCGCTGGTCGGCGTCCCCGGCCTGGTGCGCACCGGCGAGTCCGTCACCGTCACCGGTGTCATACCCTCGCTGCCCGCCAACAGCTCGTACATCCTGTGCTGGGACGGCTACGTCGGCGGCACCACCTCGCTGAAGGACTCCTACGGAGTGCCGCCCTCCACCTGCCGGTGGATCACCAGCAGCAACGTCCCACCGCAGATCGACAAGGTCGAACCACTCAGCGGGACTGCCGTCGGCACCCTGGCACCGCAGCTGTACGCCGCCGGTCACGACCCCGACAACGCCCCGGGCACCGGCGTCGACTACGACTTCAAGCTCTACCGCACTTCTTCGCTCGGCGACCCGCAACTGCTCGCCGAATCCGGCTGGCAGCCCTCCAACTCGTGGAAGGTGCCCAGCGGACTGCTGGCCTGGAACTCGTCCTACCTGTGGACGGTGAAGGCCAGCGACCACCAGAGCGAGAGCCCCGAATCCCAGCCCATCGGCTTCAGCACCTCGGTGCAGCAGCCGCTGATCACCTCCCGTATCGGCGGTGAGGTCGGCAACGGCACCACCCGCAGCTTCGATCCGCAGGCCGGCAACTACACCACCAGCGCCACCGACGCCTCCGTGACCGCGATCGGCCCGGCCCTGGCGGTGGCCCGCACCTACAACTCGCTGGACCCGCGCACCGGTTCGCTGTTCGGTGCGGGCTGGTCCTCCTCCTACGACCTTGGCATCGTCCCCGACGGCGACGGCGACGGCGGCGTGGTGCTGACCACCGGAAACGGCCGCACCGAGCGGTTCGGGCGCAACGACTTCCAGCTCACCCAGCTCGCGGGGGCAGGTGACCAGAGCGGCGACGGCATCGACGACGCGATGGCCGTCGACTCCGACACCGGCAAGCTCTGGCTCTACCCGGGCCCGGACTTCTCCCAAGCCAAGCGCCGCCTGCTGGGCGACGGTTGGGGCGACCTGTCGCAGATCGCCGGGGGCGACGTGACCGGTGACGGCGTCGGGGACGTCCTGGCGGTCGACAAGAGCGGCGCCCTCAAGCTGTACCCCGGCCGCGCGGGCAACAGCCCCGACGCGCCGGTCACCCTCGCCGGCAGTGGCTGGAACGGCATGACCGGACTCACCGTCACCCCGCCGCTGGCCGCCGACGGCAAGAAGGACCTCGTCGCGTTCGAGGCCTCCACCGGACTGCTCTACGCCTACCCCATCGCCACGAACAGGACCATCGGCTCCGCAGTCCGCCTGACCGGGGCGATGTCCCTGGTCGGCCTGCGGGAGCTGACCGGGGGCGACTTCAACCACGACGGCCGCGGCGACGTCGCCGGCATCGACAGCTCCGGCAACCTGCTGCTCTACCCCGGCACCGGCAACGCCACCCTCGGCGGCTCCACCTTCGGCGCCGCGGTCCAGTTCGGCACCGGCTGGCAGAACCTGCGCGACCTCGCCCCCGTCAACGGCCAGGCCGGCGACGCCGGTACCGACCTGCTGGCCGTCGACAAGACCACCGGCATGCAGTACCTCTACCACTCCGGCGGCACCACGCCCTGGTCGACGGCCACCCGCACCACCACCGGCATGCCCGTCTACACCTCGCCCGCCGGCGAGTTCGAGACGCTGGCCGCGAACCCCGGCGGCGGCTTCACCCTCGCCGACAAGACCGGCACCGTCTACACCTTCGCCCAGCCCGCAGGGGCCGGCTACCTCCTGTCGCAGATCACCGACCGCCAGCAGCACACCCAACTGCTGCACTACACCGGCGGCAAGCTCGACACCGCCACCGACCAGGCCTCCGGCCGTGCCCTGCACTTCACCTGGACGGGCGACGGCAAGCACATTGCCGCCGTGGCCACCGATCCGGTCAGCGGCACCGACCAGAGCACCGCGCTGACCTGGACCTACACCTACGACAGCGCGAACCCCGACCGGCTGAACCAGGTCTGCACCCCGCCGGCCGGCACCAACACCGCCCGACCCTGCACCACCTACACCTACACGCCCGGCTCCCACCTGCGCTCGGCCGTCCTGGACGCCGCACCCGTCTCCTACTGGCGCCTGGACGAAGCCTCCGGCACCACCGCCAAGAGCGAGGTGACCGCCAACCAGGGCACCGACAACGCCACCTACTCCGCGCAGGGCGTCACCCTCGGTACCGCCGGCCCCGGTGCTGGCGGCGGCGCGACCGCCGCGACCTTCAACGGCACCTCCGGCGTCGTCACCCTGCCCACCAGCCTCCTCGACTCCTCCGCCTACGCCACCATCGGCCTGTGGTTCAAGACCACCGGCCAGGGCGTGCTGTTCGGCTACCAGGCGAACGCCTTCCCCGCCGCCTCCACCGCAGGCAACTACACGCCCGCGCTGTACGTCGGCACCTCCGGCAAGCTCTACGGCGAGCTCTGGAACGGAGGGGTCAACCCGATCGCCTCCGCGGCTCCGGTCAACGACGGCCAGTGGCACTACGCCCTGCTGACCGCCGCCGGAGACAGCCAGACCCTCTACCTCGACGGCGCCGCCCAGGGCACCCGCAGCGGCCAGGTCGTCGCGCCCGGCCAGCGCGTCGCCACCGTCGGCGCGGGCTTCACCGGCGGCGGCTGGCCCGACGAACCGCTGTACAACGGCAGCGACAACACCGGCCACCCCTCCTACTTCAACGGCTCGATCAGCGACGTCGCCTTCTACAACCACACCCTCGGCGCCCCCGCCGTCGCCGCCCAGCGGGCCGCCGCCAAGCAGGCGTCCGCCGAACTCACCAACATCGCCCTGCCCTCCGGCAAGACCAAGCTCGCCGTCACCTACGACAACGTCAACGACCGCGCCACCCAGTACACCGACCCGAACGGCGGGGTGTGGAAGCTGAGCGCACCCACCGTGTCCGGGTCCGAACAGGAGTACCGCAGCGCGGTCCTCTCCTCCCGCCCCTCCGGGTACTGGCGCCTGTCCGAAGGCGCGGCCAGCCAAGCCGTCAACATGGTCGCCCCGCCCCGCGCCACCCCGAACAACGGCACCTACTCCAACGTCGCGCTCGGTGCCGCCGGCCCGATCGCCGGCAGCAGCTCGGCGACCTTCGACGGCACCACCTCCTGGGCCGAACTGCCGCCCTCCTACGTGCCCACCACAGGCACCGGCGCCCTCGCACTGTGGTTCAAGACCACCAAGCCCGGCGTCCTGCTCAGCTACCAGTCCTTCCCCCTCGGCGCCGCCCACACCTCCGGCGCGAACGCGTGGAACCCGGCGCTGTACGTCGGCACCGACGGCAAGCTGCACGGCGAGTACTGGATCAACGACATCACCAAGACGCTCGCCACCACCGCCACCGTCACCGACGGCCAGTGGCACCAGGCCGTGCTCTCCGCCACCAGCCCCACCAGCCAGACCCTCTACCTCGACGGGCAGAGCGCCGGCACCCTCGCGGGGCAGATCGCGCCCAACGGCCAAGCCGCCCACGTCTACCTCGGCGCCGGAAGCGCGACGGACGGCTGGCCCGCAGCCCCGACCGACCCGGTGGGCCACTTCACCGGCCAGATCGCCGACGTCGCCGCCTTCGACTACGGCATCAACCCCGCCACCCTCTACGCCCAGGCCCCCAAGGGCGCCGCCGCCTACGACGCCGCCGTCGTCGACGCCCACCCCTCCGGCTACTGGCGCCTGAACGACACCACCGGCAACCAGGCCACCGAACTCCTCACCTCCCAGGCCCTGGCCCAGAACCAGGGCACCTACTCCAACGTGGCGCTGAACACGGGCGGCCCGTACGGCACCGGCAACACCAACGCCGCCACCTTCAACGGCACCACCTCCTACGTGCAACTGCCCGCCAACGCCGTACCCCGCACCGGCGGCAGCGCCAGCGTCGAGGTCTGGTTCAAGACCGCCTCCGCCGGCGTCATCTACGGCACCCAGTCCTTCCCGCTCGGCGGCAACGACCCCAACCCGCTGTGGAACCCCACCCTGTACGTCGGGACCGACGGCAAACTGCACGGCGGCCTGTGGATCGGCAACGCCCCCAACGCGGTGAGCGCCACCGCCGTCAACGACAACACCTGGCACTACGCCGTGCTGACCGTCTCGGGCTCCGGATCCACCACCACCCAGCAGTTGTACGTCGACGGCGTCGCCAGCGGCAGCCCCGTCACCGGCGCCACCAAGTACAACGGCGACCAGTACGCCTACCTCGGCGCCGGGAACGACGGCGGTTCCTGGCCCGCCGCGCCCAGCGACTCCCTCGGCCACTTCAACGGCCAGATCGCCGACTTCGCCTACTACGACTACGCGCTGATCGCCTTCAACGTCAGCAGCCACTACAGCGCCGCCACCGCTCCGGCCGGCCAGGCCGGTTCACAGTCCTCGAACTACCGGGCCGCCATCGTCAACGCCACCCCCGCCGCCTACTGGCGCCTGAACGACCGCACCGGCACGACAGTCGCGCAGGACACCCTAGGCACCGCCCTGCCCAACCAGGAGCACGGCACCTACACCGCCACCACCAACGGCGCGGCCGGCCCCTCCGGCAGCTCGGACGGCACCGCCGTCACCTTCAACGGCACCACCTCCTCGCTCCAACTGCCCAGCTCTGCCGCCCCCGTTCGAGGCGCCAACAGCATCGAGCTGTGGTTCAAGACCGGCAGCGCCGGCGTCCTGTACGGCTACCAGTCCTTCCCGATCGGCGCCGCGCACTCCGAGGGTACGAACGCCTGGAACCCCGCCCTGTACGTCGGCACCGACGGCAAGCTCTACGGCGGCCTGTGGACCGGCGACGCCGCCACCACCCTCGTCTCCGCCAAGACCGTCAACAACAACGCCTGGCACCACGCCGTCATCGCCGGCGACGACAACGGCCAGACCCTCTACCTCGACGGCGCCCAGGCCGCCAACTCCACCACCAAGCGCACCGTCTACTACAACGGCACCGCCTACGCCTACGTCGGCGCCGGCACCGCCGACGGCGGCTGGCCCAACCACCCCACCAGCCCCGACGGGCGTTTCAACGGCACCATCGCCGAAGTCGCCCACTACCCCTCCGTGCTGAGCGCCGACGCCGTCACCGCCCACTACCAGGCCATGGGCAACGCCACCAAGCCGACCAAGATCACCTACGCGGCCGTCACCGACCCGCTCTCACGCACGCTCAGCTGGCGTTGGGACACCCGCACCGGCCAGCTCACCAACACCGTCGACACCACCGGCGGTTCCACCCGCTACACCTACGACACCCACGGCTTCCTCTACGGCGTCACCGACCCGAACGGCCACACCACCACCACCGGCCACGACGAGCGCGGCAACGCCGTCTCCACCACCACCTGCACCGACGCCGCCCACTGCCACACCTCCTACGCCAGCTACTTCTCGGACGAGGCCAACCCGTTCTCCCCGGTCAACGACCGTCCTCTGCGCAGCAGCGACGCCCGGTCCGCCGACGCGAGCGACCTCACCTACGCCACCACGTACGCGTACAACGCGTTCGGCGACCCCACCACCACGACCACCCCCGCCACCCCCGACTTCCCGGGCGGCCGCACCGGAACCATTGCCTACACCACCGGCAGCGAGGCAGCCGTCGGCTCCACCGGCACCCAGCCCGCCGCCCTGCCCGCGAGCACCACCGACACCGCGGGCGCCACCACCACCTACGCCTACGACAAGGCGGGCAACCTCACCCGCACCACCGCGCCCACCGGGGCCGTCACCACCTTCACCTACGACAAGCTCGGTCGCCGCACCGCCGACACCACCACCTGCACCGACTGCGGCCCCGCAGCCGCCTCCACCACCACGTCGTACACCTGGGACGGGCTCGGCAACCAGCTCACCCGGACCGACCCCGCCAGCACCGACGCCGTCACCGGCACCGTCCACACCCGCAGGACCGCCACCGACTACGACACCGACGGCAACCCCGTCACCCAGACCGTCTCCGACACCACCGGTGGTGACACCCCCCGCACCACCACCTGGGCCTACAACGCCAACAACCTCCTCAGCAAGGACACCGACCCGGCCGGCCACGCCACCAGCTACCTCTACGACGCCTACGGCAACACCACCACCCGGACCGATCCGATCGGTACCAAGTGGACCTACAGCTACGACGCCCTCAACCGCCTGCTGCGCACCAACATCAGCAACTACACCGGCAGCCCGACCGATCCCGTCCCCTCCCGGTTCCAGACGCTGGAGTCCCGCGCCTACGACCCCGCAGGGCGGCTCGCCACCGTCACCGACGCGATGGGCCGCACCACCCACACCTACTACAACGACGACAACACCGTCTCCGAGGTCGACCAGGACGGCTACCGCAACACCGACGGCACCCAGCGCACGATCGTCCTCCAGCAGAACACCTACGACGCCGCGGGCCAGTTGATCCAGCAGACCCGCGGCGGCGGCAGGACCACCACGGTCACCGCCTACGACGCGGCGGGCCGCACCACCTCCACCACCCTCGACCCCGGCGGCCTCAACCGCACCCTCAGCTACACCTACGACGCGGCCGACCGCGTCCTGAGCACCACCGCCACCGGCGGCAGCCTCAGCCAGCGCGCCGAGAACACCTACAGCCCCGCCGGCCTGCTGCTCACCGAGACGCTCAAGGGCAACGGCACCGACGCCACCACCAGCCACACCTACAACCAGCTCGGCCTGCCGACCGGCACGACCACCCCCAACGGCCGCGCCACCGGCGCCGACCCGGCCGCCTACACCAGCACCCAGACCTACGACGCGCTCGGCCGGCCCACCGTCACCGCCGGACCGCTGGTGACCGCCGAGACCTACGACCCGGCCACCCGCACCAGCACGCCCACGGCCGTCCGCGCGCTGACCACCACCGGCTACGACACCTTCGGCGAGGTCACCTCCACCCGCGACCCGCTGGGCGCCGTCACCACCCACACCTACGACCTGGACGGCCGCCGCACCGCCACCACCGGCTCCGCCTACACCGACCCGCGCACCGGCAGCAGCTTCACCCCCACCGTGGTGACCGGCTACGACGCCCTCGACCGGGTCACCTCCAGCACCGTCGACCCCGGCGGCCTGAACCTGACCAGCACCAGCCGCTACGACCAGCTCGGCAACCTCGTCGAGCAGAAGCAGCCCGCCGTCGCCGGCACCACCCCGACCTGGACGTACTCCTACGACCTGAACGGCGAACAACTCGCCGCCGTCAGTCCGCTGGGCAGCCGCACCGAGGCCACCTACGACGACCTCGGCCGCCGGATCACCGCCACCCAGGTCGAACGCCGACCCGTCCTCACCGCCCTCACCAGCACCTTCGGCTACGACGACGCGGGCAACCAGACCACCTCCACCCTGCCCAAGGGCGGAACCACCAAGGCCGTCCACAACGCGGCCGGCGAGCCGGTCAGCGTCACCGACCCGGCCGGGCTGACCACCCGCACCGAGTACGACGCCCTCGGCCGCCCGAGCCGGACCACCCACCCCGACGGCACCGCCACCACCAGCAGCTACGACGCCCTCGGCAACACCGCCTCCAGCAGCCGGCTCGACACCACCGGCGCCGTCGTCGGCACCAGCTACGCCAGTTACGACCTGGAAGGCGCGGTCACCGGCAGCACCGACCGGATCACCAACCCGGCCGACACCGCCACCCACACCACCACCCGCGCCTACGACCCGGCCGGGAACCTGATCCGCGTGGTGGAGCCCGTCACCGCGCAGTCCGGCATCACCACCACCTTCGGCTACGACGCCGCAGGCCACCGCACCCGCTTCACCAACGGCAAGAACATCGCCACCTACTACACCTACAACCGGCTGGGCCTGCCCGAGTCCACCGTCGAACCCGCCACCGCGGCCGCCCCCGGCGCCGCCGACGGCACCTTCACCACCAGCTACGACGCGGCCGCCCGCGCCACCACCCTCACCGAACCCGGCGGCGTCCTGCGCCAGCGCACCCACGACCCGCTCGGGCGGATCACCAAGGAGACCGCCACCGGCGCGGAGGTGGCCACCCCCGACCGCGTCCTCGGCTACGACCTCGAAGGCCACCTCACCAGCGTCGGCGCCCCCACCGGCACCAACACCTACGCCTACGACGACCGCGGCGCCCTGCTCACCACCACCGGCCCCGGCGGCACCTCCGCCTACAGCTACGACGCCGACGGCAACATGACCGGCCGCACCGACGCCGCCGGCACCAGCACCTACACCTACAACACCGCCGACCAACTCCTCAGCGCCGCCGACCCGTTGACCGGAACCACCGTCGGCTACGACTACGACGGCGCCGGCCGCCTCAAGACCACCCGCTACGACACCGGCGGAGCTGTCCGCACCTACGGCTACGACCAGGCCGGACGCCTCGCCACCGACACCCTCAAGAACCCCACCGGCACCGCCGTCTCCTCCATTACCTACACCTTCGACTCCAACGACCGCACCACCGGCAAGACCACCACCGGCACCGCCGGCGCCGCCCAGAACGCCTACGCCTACGACCTCGCCGGCCGCCTCACCTCCTGGACCAGCGGAAGCACCACCACCGCCTACACCTGGGACGCGGCCGGCAACCGCACCAGCGCCGGCGGGACCACCGCCACCTACGACGAGCGCAACGAACTCCTCGACGACGGCGCCAACAGCTACGCCTACTCCGCCCGCGGCACCCTCAGCAGCCAGACCGCCCGCGGCGCCCAACCCTCCACCGTCCAGTTCGACGGCTTCGACCGGATGACCACCCGAGGCCCCGTCAGCTACGCCTACGACTCCCTCGACCGCGTCACCCAGTCCGGTGCCACCGCCTTCACCTACGACGGCGGTTCCAACAACCAGGTCTCCGACGGCACCTCCCGCTACACCCGCACCCCCGGCGGAACCCTCCTCGCCACCGCCGGCACCACCGGCGCCCGCCTGGAGATCACCGACGCCCACAGCGACGTCGTCGCCACCCTCGACCCCACCACCAACACCCTCACCGGCAGCACCGCCTACGACCCCTTCGGCAAACCCACCGCCAAGACCGGCGCCACCGGCACCCTCGGCTACCAGAGCGCCTGGACCGACCCCACCACCGGCGACGTCGACATGGCCGCCCGCTGGTACCAGCCCGGCACCGGCACCTTCACCTCCCGCGACTCCTGGACCCTCAACCCCGAACCCTCCATCCAGGGCAACCGCTACACCTACGCCAGCGGCGACCCCCTCGACCGTACCGATCCCAGCGGCCACATCGACTGCAGCAACGCGGCCAATGCCGCACGGATGGTAAAAGCGGTGAAGCAGAGGAAGCTGCCACTGGACATCTGCAAGAGTTTCAACAGAGAAAAGCTCGTAGAAATCTTCTGCTCGCGTGGCGTGATAAAGTGCCCGTTCGATTCAGGGGACTTCGGCGGTTTCGCTGATGAACCAACCTATGAGTCCTCGGGCGGAGGCCTGAACTGCAATGTCAGTGCGAGCTACCGTCCGGCCGCTTGCGGAAATGGCTACTCTGGTGGCGGCGGTGGCGGTGGCGGCGGCGGTAGCGGCGGCGGTGGCGGCACCAAGACCAAGCCCCACCCCGCGCCCCGCACCCCCGTCACCATCCGCAAGCCGGCACCGGACATCCGTCCGACCAACGACGCCGACCGCCCCACCGCCCACGGCGGCCCCATCGACTGGCTGTTCGATACGCTGACGTCCATCGGCACGCCGATCGCTACGGCCCTCACGAGTGGCTCGTCCTTCGTGGCATCGCTGGCGGCAGGGGGCGCGAGCCTGCTGTTCGGCACCCTCGCAGTCGGCATCACCGATCTTTTGTTCCAATCAAATTCGTCTTCCTCTCCCGGAACTCCTTCAACACCCCCAGGAATATTTTTCAGACCTTCTTCTCCTGTAACCCCCCTCGCCGATCCAATCCCCATTCCTCTCCCGCACATCGGAGGAAAGAACTGGTGGCGCACACGCGATGACGACAAATGCGACGACGGCCCGGGGATGAGCCCCACAGGACACACGATCTACCTGCCGCGCGAAAGATACTTCGACACTTCGGTCGGGATGTACGAATGCAGGGCCACCGGGGTATACGGAATGCTCGATGGCAGTGATTACAACCCCGGCCGCGCACTCCCCGGCAGCAATACAAATAGCTCGACCCTACCCCCGGGGATGGGCGAGATCGAAGCGCGAGGATACACGGCAGCCAATGGCCACCTGGCCCCTGCTGTCGCATCAGGATCCGGGAATGACTTGCGCAATCTGGTGGCGGAGTACGAGAAGACTAATACCCCCTACTTGAGAACCGGGGTGGAACTCGATCTACGCAAAGCAATGAAAGAAAACCAACACATCCCGTACTCAGTGGTTGCCGTATATGGGGACAGGTTCTCAGGAGTCCCCACACAGTTGATCTATGATTACTCGGTGATCGAGACCGGCGTGTCAAAACACTGTGTCATCACTCAGACCGGAGAGGGTGGTATAACAACCGGATCCACAACAGGTGGCCCGCCCGGCACGAAGTGCCCCAAGACCTGACAGAGGTAGCCATGAACTACAGGGAAGAGCTTTTCAGGATCTTGAGGGGGCAAGCCGGCGACCCTCGGCCGATCCCCGACTGGATGCCGATCGAAGCCATGTACGGTATAGAACTCCCGCCCGACTTCAAGGAGGTCATTGCGGTCTTCGCGCCGATCGACATCAACGACCACCTGACCCTCTTCCGCCCCGGCGATCCGACCTGGGACCTGGGGAGGTGGATGGAGGAGACTGTACGGTCCTACCAGGAGGTGGACTGGCTTGATGTCTTCAGCGATCCGACCGAGGCCGCCCGAATCTCCTTCGGAAAAGCAGGAGGGCTGATCCCGATCGCTGCCAGCGATCGCGGAGAGCATGTCTTCTTCCGCACTGACACAGGGGGCAGCACCACGGGGATCTCGGTTTTCGTGGGGGCGGACTGCGAGTTCTACGACTACGACTTCACATTTATGGAATGGCTCTACCGATATACAGTCGGCGAAGAAGTAATGGGGCCGAACAGCGCTTCTATTTAGCATTCCGACGAAATTCCTTCGCGTCTCCCGCTCAAAAGCCCGGGAGCAGTGGATCCAATGAGGCGACAGGGTGAGACGCTTTGACCTGACCATCCCGCCTCCGGTCGGCCGCGGCGACGAGGGTGTCCTCCGTGACGGCCCGGCCGGATGTGACCTGGCTGGCGCCGACCAGGTGGTTACCCTCCGCCGGGATCCGGTGCTGGCCGGTGATCACTTCTCCGGCCACCACGTGCGCCCGGAGGTCGCCCCCGTTCGGGAGGTACGGCTGCACCAGGCAACCAGTGCCGGTCTGCGCTGCCAGGTCGACTGCGGCCGACAGTTGTTCGTGGTGTTGGCCTTCGGTGCCCCGAGGCCCATACCCGGTTCGCGCGGTTTGACGATGCACGGGCCCTCCACCACCGCGTTCCCGTCCTCCGCCGAACGGGTCACCGGGCAGATGACTGTCCCGGCCTCGGACCGCTTCACGATCTCCGTCCGGCTCCTCCGGGCGTCGATCGACAGGTTCCGGTGCAACAACCCCGATGCCGCCCTGCCCGGCCATCGCAACCGCCGTCCGCGCCTCGGCCGCGGTGCCCCTCCCGGTCGGGGCCGGCCGCACGTTGAGCGACCGTTCCGGGGAGGTCCTGGTCTCCGTGTCGACCTCGCTCGGGACAACGTTCGGGGCGGCGGGTGGGAGCAGGACGTCGTCGAGGACCAGTCCCAGGGGTTGCTTCGAGTGGCGGGGGTCACGGGCCCGGACACCGCAGGACCCCTGCCTGCTGAGGTGGCTGGGGTCCTGCGGTGCGAGGACGGCCGCCCGTCCGAAGCGTGAGGAGGCGCCCTGGGCGGGGCGGGTCAGCCGGCGGCGACGAGGCCGTACAGCCAGAGGCTGTTGACCCGGCTGCGCTCGGTGGTGTTCGGGTACGGGTTGGTGCAGGAGGTGCCGGGGCCGCCGCCGGACATCAGCTCGCTGCACGGGCCGGAGTAGTGGTCGGGCAGCCCGGTCTCGTGGGCGATGACGCGCAGCGAGCTGTACTGCCGGTTCTGCGCGTAGTCGAGGAAGATGTAGCCGCGGCCGTGGCCGTCGGTGGAGGCGTAGGAGCCGCGGGAGTCGTTGCCCTCGTAGTAGCGGAAGTCGGCGTTGGTGCCGGAGCGCAGCTGGACGTTGCTCACCGAGGAGTTCCAGATCTGCGCGCTCTGCGAGATGGTGGTGCGGAAGGACGGGGCCTGGCTGGCGTCGTAGGTGACGGCCACCAACCAGCGCAACGAGTCGATCGCCCGACTGCTGGACAGCTACGGCGCCCTCGCCCGCGACCCGGTCGCCACCACCGACCTCTACACCCGCCAGTGCTCGTTGGCGGTCTGCGTCCGCGACCTCGCGGTGATGGGCGCGACCCTGGCCAACGGCGGCGTCAACCCGGTCACCGGCGAGCGGGTGGTCGGCGCCGGGGTCTGCCGCGACACCCTCGCCGCCCTGGTCGCCGCCGGCCTGTACGAGCGCAGCGGCGACTGGCTCTACGAGGTCGGGATGCCCGGCAAGAGCGGCGTCTCCGGCGGCATCGTCACCGTCGCCCCGGGCAAGGGCTCCATCGCGGTGTTCTCCCCCCGACTGGACGACGCGGGCAACAGCGTCCGCGGCCAGCGCGTCACCCACCACCTCTCCGGCGCCCTCGGCCTCGACCTCTTCGCCTCCCACCGCCCACCCGGGCACCGCACGCTGAACACCGCCCCCGGCGGCGGGACGTCCGGCGGGCCCGTTCGATGCGCACGTCGGATCAGCACGGGAGCGGGGGCCGGCCCGAAAGGGGTTGATATAGAGCGGACTCCAACTCCTAGGGTGTCCGACGGCGCACCCCGCGGCGGGCCGACAAAAGGAGCCTGATCATGCGTTACCGGATTCTCGGCGGCACCGGCATCGAGGTGAGCGCGTACTGCCTGGGCACGATGATGCTCGGTGCGGTCGGCAACCCGGACCACCGCGAGGGCGTGCGGCTCGTGCACACCGCGCTGGACGCCGGGATCAACTTCGTCGACACCGCCGACATGTACTCGGCGGGCGAGTCCGAGGAGATCGTCGGCGAGGCCCTGCAGGGGCGGCGGGACGACGTGGTGCTGGCCACCAAGGTGCACTTCCCGATGGGCGAGGGGCCCAACCGGGGCGGCAACTCGCGGCGCTGGATCCTGCGGGCGGTGGAGGACAGCCTGCGGCGGCTGCGCACCGACCGGATCGACCTCTACCAGGTGCACCGGCCCGACCACCGCACCGACGTCGAGGAGACCCTGTCGGTGCTGGGCGACCTCGTCCGGGCGGGCAAGATCCAGGCGTTCGGCTGCTCGACCTTCCCGGCCGAGGAGATCGTCGAGGCGCACGGGGTCGCGGAGCGCCGGGCGCTGCCCCGGTTCCGCACCGAGCAGCCGCCGTACTCGCTGCTGGCCCGGGGCGTGGAGTCCTCGGTGCTGCCGGTGGCCCGCCGCCACGGCATGGGCGTGCTGACCTGGGCGCCGCTCGCCTCGGGCTTCCTGACCGGCCGTTACCGCCGGGGCGGCGCGGTCGACCTGAGCAGCGGACGGGCCGCGCTGACCCCGCACCGCTTCGACCCGGCGCTGCCGGAGAACGTCCGCAAGCTGGAGGCGGTCGAGCGGTTCGTCGAGCTGGCCGACGGGATCGGCTGCACGCTGCCCGAACTCGCCGTCGCCTTCCCGCTCGCCCACCCGGCCGTCACCTCGGTGATCCTCGGGCCCCGGACGGTCGACCAGCTGACCGGCCTGCTGAAGGGCGCCGCGCTCACCCTGGACGACGCCGTCCTGGACCGGATCGACGGGATCGTCCCGCCCGGCACCGACCTCTACCGGCCGGACGGCGCCTGGCGCTCCCCGCACCTCGACCCGGCCGCCCGCCGCCGCCCGGCCGCCGAGCGGGCCGCCGCCGACGACGGGGACGCCTGAGGGCCGGGGGCGGGTGGCAGGATCGGCCCGCGCCCGCTGGACGCCGCCGAGCGCGCGGTGCTGGAGCACCTGCTCTCGGCGGACTTCCCGGGCGCGGCCGGGCTGCGGGCCGGGCTGGACGAGGTCGAGGTGCTCGGGGCGTGGTTCCCCGGTTCGCTCAGCGTCGACCTGGCCCGGCCCGGCCACCGCCCCACCGGGTCCCGCTCGTGGCTGCTCCCGGTGGGCGGCGAGGTGCGCGACGCCGCGGGCGGGTACACCGGCGAGTTCCTGCTGTGGGCCGACGAGGACGGCCTGAGCGCGCTGGAGTACGCCTGGGTGACGGACGACATGCCGACCGTCCTGCCGCCGGTGGAACTGGTCCGGCTGGTCCGGGGCCCGGCGGGGCCGCCCTGACCGGCCGCTCGGGACAACCGGGGCGGCGAGGGCGGCCGGGGCGGTCAGGCCGGTCAGGACGGCAGGCGGCCTTGCAGGGTGCGGGACAACTCGGCGATGCAGTCCGCGAGTTGGCGGTCGGAGAGCCGCGCCGGGTCGCCGCCGCAGTCCGTGGCCGGAGCCGCCGGGTCGGTGGGCTGCGGGGTGGGCGTCGTGGTGGGTTCGGGCTGCGGCTGGCCGCCCGGCGGGGTGATCCGGCCGTGCAGGGAGACCAGGTTGGGGGTGACGGTGGCGTCCCCGGAGAGGTCGATGTAGTCCTGGGTCTGGCCGTTGAAGTCGACGAAGCCGCGCCACATGTCGTGCCCGAACGGGACGATCTCCTGGAGGGCGCCGTTCTCGCCGACGCTGATGCTGATCGAGGTCTGCTGGGCCATGTAGGAGACCATCCGGCTGGCCAGCACGTCCAGGTTGACGGAGGGCGCGTCGTCGGCGCGGACGTACACGTGCAGGTCGTTGAGGCCGTCGCCGACCCGGTCGGCCTGGAGGACGGCGAAGGCGACGACCAGCTGGGAGGAACTCTCCCGGGGCACCAGCGGCGTCACGTAGTACAGGTGCCCGTCGGCCTTGGAGCGGAGCAGGAACTCGCCGGGGTTGGCGGCGTTGGCGGCGGCCGAGGTGTGGTCGTAGCCGAAGTTCCGGTCGTCCTTGGCGCCGCGGCCGCCGAGCCACTGCACCTCGTGGATCTGGGAGCGGACCACCGAGGCCGGGTAGACCGCGCCGGGCAGGTCGCCGGGGGCGGCGGCGGGCCGGTAGTCGATGTCGGGGCGGCCGTCGGCGGAGCCCTTGAGCACCAGGACGCCGGCCGGGGCGAGGACGGTGCGCTGCTTCCAACCGGTCTGCCGGGCCACCGAGATGACGACGACGGGCTGCGCGGTGCGGGGGTCGGGGCCGTCGCAGTAGCCCCAGACGTCCTGGTCGCTGTAGACCAGGTCGGGGTGGCGCTCGGCGAGCAGGTTGCGCAGGCTGACCGCGCCGGTGCCGCCGAACGCCCGGTCGAAGGCGTGCTCGCCGCGGAAGCCGCAGGTGGCCACCGAGTTGGTGCCGCCGTCCCAGACCGCGACGCCCTCCATCGGCTGCTCGCCGGAGCCGTCGAGCACCGCCGTCCACACCCCGGCGCCGCCGGCCCCGGCGGTGGGCAGGTAGTGCAGGCTGTGGCCGAGCAGGTGAATGCCGGAGGTGAGGCCCGCGCTGTCGGTGAGCGCCTTGGTGGCGGCCGCGTAGGAGGCGGTGCGGGCCTCGAAGTCGAAGTCCGGCATCGGGGCGGTCTTGACGCAGGCCGGGACGTCCGAGGTGCCGACCAGGTCGCAGCGGGTGCCGTCGCCCGGGCGGCTGTGCTCGGTGACCGGCAGCACCGAGCGCGGGGTGGCGGCGCCGCCCGCCGGAACGTCGAGCACGGTGGCACGGGCGTAGAAGCGGCCCGCGTCCTTGTCGTCGTCCCACAGGCCGGTGCCGGCCCGCAGCAGCGAACCGGCCACGGCGAGCACCACGCCGGCCGTGACCAGGCGGGCGCGCCAGTCCCGGGGGCCCGCGCCGGACTCGTCCGCGACGTACCAGACCGCGACGATGCTGCCGGCGAAGCCGATCGCCACGCAGATCCAGAACAGCGGCGCGGCGTCCAGCAGGCCGCCGCGCGGGAAGAACTGGCGCTCGATCAGCAGCCGGTAGCTCTGGTCCTGCTGGCCGAACCCGCCGAAGACGAGGTGCTTGACGCACCAGACCAGGAAGGCCAGCAGCGGCAGCCACAGCCACCAGGCGGCCAGGGCCAGCAGGGCGTCCCGCAGCAGTTTGCGGACCAGCGTACGGACCATGAGCGCTCCCCCGTTCCCGGCCCGCCCCCGCAGGCCCCGGCCGTGTCCTTCCCGTCGCGCCCGCCCGGCAAGCGTGCGGGCGGGCGCGGCGGCCATCGCGGGTGAAGCATGGCACGACGGTCCGTCAGTGCGGCGTGGCGGCCTCCCGCAGGGTGCGGGAGAGCTCGCCGCGCAGCCGGGCGAACTCGGGGGTGCCGCGCAGCGCGGCCGGGTCGGTCGCGGCGTCGCGGGGCAGGTCGACGGGCAGGTCGGCGACCACCCGGCCGGGGTCGGCGGCCATCACCAGGACGCGGGAGCCGAGCAGCACCGCCTCGTCCACGGAGTGGGTGACGAACAGGACGGCGGTGCCGGACCGGGCGGTGAGGGTGCGCAGTTCCTCCTGGAGGCGTTCGCGGGTGAGCGCGTCCAGGGCGGCGAACGGCTCGTCGAGCAGCAGCAGCCGGGGCCGCCCGGCCAGCGCCCGGGCGATGGCGACCCGCTGCTGCTGGCCGCCGGACAGCTCCCAGGTGCGCCGCCCGGCGTAGCCGGACAGGCCGACCAGGTCGAGCAACTCGGCGGTGCGGGCGGCCCGTTCGGCGCGCGGCAGGCCGTGCCGGGCGAGCGCGAAGGCCAGGTTGCCGCCGACGGTGCGCCACGGGAACAGCCGCGGCTGCTGGAACACCAGCCCGGTGCCGTGCCCGGGCCGGGGCGGCGCGCCGTGCACCAGCGCCCGTCCCCCGGCGGCGGTCTCGAACCCGGCGACCACCCGCAGCAGGGTGGTCTTGCCGCAGCCGGACGGGCCGACCAGGACGGTGAACTCGCCCTCCCCGATGGTCAGCGAGACGTCCGAGACGGCGGTCACCGCCCGCCCGGCGCGCCGCCCGCGCGCCTGGTAGCGGACCGTGACGTCCACCAACTCGACGGCGGCGGAAGGCCGTTCATCGGCGGAAGGCCGTTCGGCGACGGAAGGCCGTTCGGCGCCCCCGGCCGGCCGAGCGCCCCCGGCCGGCCGTGCGCCCCCGGCCGGCGATGCGTCTCCGGTCGGCGGCGCGGCCTCAGCCGGCGGCACGGGCCAGCTCCTCGACGGCCAGCGCCTTGGCGAACACCGCGGCGTCGGGCACCGCGTCGATCTTCTGCTGGCCCTTCAGGAACACCGCGGCGTCGTGCAGGTTGTCGGCGAGCCTGCCGGGCGCGCCGGGCTTGCCCAGGTAGTCGGGCCCGGCCTGTTCGGCGGCGGTGAGCAGGACGAGCTGCTTGAGCTGGGCGAGCGCGTCGGCGGGGCTGAGGTTGAGCTCCTTGGCGATCGAGGCGGCGGCCTGCTCCGGGTCGTTCTTGGCGAGCTTGACGGCCTGGTCCTCGGCCTTCAGCCAGGCGGTGACGATCTCGGGGTGGGCCTGGGCGAAGGCGTCGGTGACCACGCCGAGGTCGGCGGTGCGCTTGCCCTGCTCGGCGAGCTGGCGGCTGGTCACCAGCACCTTGCCGTCCTTCTCCAGCTCGGTGAGGGTGGGCGTCCAGGTGTAGGCGGCGTCGATGTCGCCGCGCTTCCAGGCGGCCAGCGCGTCCTGCGGCTGGAGGTCGATGACGTTGACCTTCGCCGGGTCGACACCGGCCGCCTGGAGGGCGGCGAGCAGCGAGTAGTGCGAGGTGGAGCCGAACGGGGTGGCGACCTTCTTCCCGACCAGCTGCTCGACCGAGGTGATGCCGCCGCGGGCGACCAGGGCCTCGTTCTCGCCGATCAGGTCGTGCACCCAGAGCACCTTGTACGGGATGTTCAGCGGCGCGGACAGGCCCTTGGTGACGGGACTGGAGCCGGCCAGGCCGAGGTCGACCGAGCCGGCCAGCACGGCGGTGTTGACGTCGCCGCCGGAGTCGAACTTCACCCACTTGACGTCGGCGTCGGGCAGCGCCTGCTCCAGCAGCCGCTTGTCCTTCACCACCAGGTCGGCGTTGGGTATCTCCTGGTAGGCGATCCGGACGGTGGTTCTGCCCTTGCCGCCGGATCCGCCCGATCCGGAACTGGAGCAGGCGGCGGTGGCGGTCAGCAGGACGGCGGCGGCAGCGGTGGCGGCGGCGCGCAGGGCGATGCGACGGTTCACGGTGGACTCCCTTGGTGCAGAGGTGGATTGACGGTGCGTCAGGATCGTCCGCGCCAGGGCACGGCGATCCGTTCGACGGCCTTGAGCAGGCCGTCCAGGACGATGCCGGACAGGCCGATGGTGATGATCCCGGCGAGCACGACGGCGGTCTGGTTGTAGCGCTGGGCGTCGCGGATCATGCCGCCGATGCCGGGCACGCCGTTGATGGTCTCGGCGGCCACCACCGAGGTGTAGGCGACGCCGACGGCGATCCGCACGCCGGTGAGGATCTCCGGCAGCGCGGCGGGCAGCACCACGCCGCCGAGCAGCGACCAGCGGCCCGCGCCGAGCGCCCGGGCGGCCTCCAGCAGGTCGCGGGGCACCCCGCGGACGGCGGCGGCGGTGGCGGCGGCGACCGGCGGCAGCGCGGCGATCAGCAGCAGCCAGACCTTGGGCGACTCGTCGATGCCGAACCAGATGACCAGCAGGCTCAGGTAGGCCAGCGGCGGCAGGGTGCGCAGGAAGGTGACGGCGGGCTCCAGCACCACGGCGACGGGCCGCAGGGTGCCGATCGCCAGGCCGAGCGCGGTGCCGAACAGGACGGCCCAGCCGGTGCCCTGGGCGATCCGGCGCAGGCTGGCGGCGAGGTGCTCGCCGAGCAGGTGGCCGCTGTATCCGCGGACGCCGTCGTGCACGGTGGAGGCCAGCACGAGCTGGTGCCACACCTCGCCCGGCGAGGGCACCAGCGCCCGCGGCCAGACCTGGAGCCGGACGACCAGCTGCCAGCCGGCCAGCAGCACGGCGAGCGCGAGGAGGCGCAGGGCCGTCCAGCGCAGCGCCTCGGCGAAGCGGGTGCGCGGGGCGCCGCCGGGAACGACCGCCGCCGCCGCGCTCACGCCGCACCCCGCTCGGCGTCCTGCTCGGCGTTCCGCTCGGCGTCCTGCTCGGCGTCCTGCTCGGCGACGAGCGCGCGCACCCGGGGGACGACCTCCTCGCCGATCCGGTACGCCTCCTCCAGGTGCGGGTAGCCGGAGAGGATGAACTCCCCGACGCCCAGGGCCCGGTACTCGGCGAGCCGGGCGGCGACCTCGTCGTGCGAGCCGACCAGGGCGGTGCCGGCACCCTCCCGGACCAGGCCGATCCCGGCCCACAGGTTGGGGGCGACCAGCAGGTCCCGGGCGGTGGCGGTGCCGCCGCCGTGCAGGGCGGTCATCCGGGCCTGGCCGGTGGAGTCCATGGCGGCGAACCGGGCCTGGCTGGCCCGGACGGCCGCCGGGTCGATGCCGGACAGGATCCGGTCGGCCTCGGCCCAGGCCTGCTCGGCGGTGTCGCGGCTGATCACGTGCAGCCGCAGCCCGTAGCGCAGCGCGCGGCCCTGCCCGGCGGCGATCGCGCGCAGCCGGGTGATCCGCTCGCCGATCGCGGACGGCGGTTCGCCCCACAGCAGTTGGACGTCGGCGCGGCGGGCGGCGACCTGTTCGGCGGCGGGCGAGGCGCCGCCGAAGTACAGCGGGACGGGGTGCTCGACCGCGGGGTCGACCAGCCCGGCGTCGGCGAGGTGCAGGTGCTCGCCGCGGTGGTCGACGCGCTTGCCGTCCAGCAGGTCGCGCAGCGCGGCCATCACCTCGTCGGTGCGGGCGTAGCGCTCGTCGTGGGCCAGGTGGTCGCCGTAGGCGCGCTGTTCGGCGGGGTCGCCGCCGGTGACCACGTTCAGCCGGAGCCGGCCGCCGGCCAACCGGCGGAAGGAGTCGGCCTGTTGGGCGAGCAGGGTGGGGCTGGCGAAGCCGGCCCGGAAGGCGACCAGGAAGCCGATCCGGCTGGTGTGCTGGGTGAGCGCGGTGGCCAGGATCCACGGGTCGACGCAGCCGAGGCCGACCGGCGCGAGCAGGGCGGTGAACCCGGCCTGCTCGGCGGCCCGGGCCACCTGCGCCAGGTAGCCGACGTCGGCGGGCCGGCGGGTCGCGGCGCCGGTGCGGCCCTGCACGGCGGTGACGCCGCCGGGGTCGCGGCCGTCGCCGCCGGTGGGCAGGAACCAGTGGAACACGGGGGTGCTGGCAGGCACGGGGGTCCTCTTCTCCGGGGGTGGCCGGGGCAGCGGGCGGTGCGGCGCGTCCGCCCCGCGCCCGGCCGCACCGGTCCGGAGCGCGGACGGGGTACGGGCGGTGCGGTGGCGGGCGCGGTGGCGGGGACGTACCGGCGGCGCCGCAGGCGGACGTACGGGCGTGCGGACGCGGGGGTGCGCGGGCCTACGGGCGGGGCCGGGGGGGTGCGGGCGCTCAGGCGCGGCGACAGGCAGCGGAACACACCCGGAGGAGGTCGATGTGACCCCGGGTGGTGAGGAATACGCGCTGCGACATGCGCCGGAAGCTACCACGTTCCGGCCGGTCGGGGTCAGGGACGGTCCGCATGCTGGTCACCGTGTCCACCTGGTGTCGGGTGCGCGGGTGCGGACGCGCCCACGCGCATTTCGGCGCAGGTCCGGTGACGTTCGGTCAGATATTCGGTGAACTGCGCTCATCGGAGGCGGACATTTCGCTCAACCACTTGACCGCGTCCTGTACGTCGCTATCGTCTCCCTCAGTATCCGGTCTAGACCTATGGCCGTCTCCCGACCTGTCCCAACCGGTCGTACGGAGGAGTTCCGCTCGTGTCCGCCCCACCGCGCCACGACGGGTTCCGACGCACCCGGCGGCCCAGGGCGGACCTGAACCCCCACATCAGGAAGGCACCCCACATGCAGACCAAGAGAAAGGTGACCGCCGTCGTCGGCGCGCTGGTCGCCCCGCTGCTCGGCATGACCATGACCGCGGGCACCGCCAGTGCCCACGGCTGGATCACCAACCCGGCGAGCCGCCAGGACCAGTGTGCGAACAACGTGGTCAGCTGCGGCCAGATCAAGTACGAGCCGCAGAGCGTCGAGGGCCCGAAGGGCCTGACCAGCTGCTCCGGCGGCCACGCCGAGTACGCCGAGCTGGACAACGACAACCTGGGCTGGAAGGTCACCAACGTGTCCTCCACCCAGACCTTCACCTGGCACTTCACCGCCCGGCACTCCACCTCGAACTGGCAGTACTACATCGGCAACAAGCTGATCGCCACGTTCCCGGGCAACAACGCCCAGCCGCCGGCCGACCTGAGCCAGACCGTGAACTTCGGCAGCTTCACCGGCCGCCAGAAGGTCCTCGCGGTGTGGAACGTCTCGGACACCGCGAACGCGTTCTACTCCTGCATCGACGTCAACATCGGCGGCACCGGTGGTACGACCGGCGGGACCACCGGCGGCACCACGGGCGGGACCACCGGTGGCACGACCGGCGGGACCACGGGTGGGACCACCGGCGGCACGACCGGCGGCACCACGGGTGGCACCACCGGCGGGACCGGCGGCACCGGCACCTGCACCGCCGCCGCCTGGAACTCGACCGCGGCCTACAGCGGCGGCACCACCGTCTCCTACGGCGGCCACAACTGGCGTTCCAAGTGGTGGACCCAGGGCGAGCAGCCCGGCACCACCGGCCAGTGGGGCGTCTGGGACGACCTCGGCGCCTGCTGACGAGCCACCAGGCACCGCGCGACCCGGCTGACCGGCCGACGGCCCCCTGTGGGGGAGGGCCGTCCGGCCCGGCCACCGAAACGCACCGGGCCCCCGACCACCGCCACCGGCCCCGCCCGGCGGCCCCGGTCGGGGGCTTCCGCACGCCCGGGCCCGCGCCGCCGCCCCCGAGCACTCGTCGGTGGTGCAACGCGGCGGTGCAGGGCGGCAGTACGGCACGGCGGCGCAGCACGGCGGCGGTGACCCCGCTTCGACGGCCCGGCGGCCCGTCCAGCATGATCGCTTCCAGTCCGCAGGGGGCACGTCCGGCGGGGGAACGCCCGCGCCGCCCGGCCCCGTGCCCCGCCGCGCCCCCAGGAGCCGCCATGACGTCCGCCGCCCCCGCCCTGCCCCGCCCCACCGTGCGCCCGGCCCGCCCCGAGGACTTCGACCAGTGGCGGGCGCTGTACCGGGGCTACGCCGAGTTCTACCGGGTCGACCAGAGCGAGGAGGCCGCCGCCCTGACCTGGTCCTGGATCCAGGACCCGGCGCACGAGGTGGACGCCCTGGTCGCCGAGGACCCGCACGGCCGCCTGACCGGCCTCGCCCACTACCGCCCGTTCGCCCGCCCGCTGGCCGCGAGCACCGGCTGCTACCTCGACGACCTCTTCGTCGCCCCGGACGCCCGCGGCACCGGCACCGCGGACGCCCTGCTCGCCCGGCTGCGCGAGCTCGCGGCCGAACGCGGCTGGAGCGTGGTGCGCTGGATCACCGCCGACGACAACCACCGGGCCCGCGCCAGGTACGACCAGGTCGCCACCCGCACCATGTGGGTGACCTACGACATGGCCCCGCAGGAGGGCTAGGGCCCGGGCCGTCACGCCCCGCGCGGCAGCGCGTCCAGGAAGGCCCGGGCCGGGCCGTCCAGGGCCGGGGTGAAGAGCACCTCGCGGCGGTGCGCCAGCCGGGGCGCGCGGAGCGGCAGGGCGGTCGCACCGGCGCTCTCGGCCAGCGGGCCGGGCAGCACCGCCAGGCCGTGACCGGCCGCGCCGAGGGTGAGCAGGGCGGCCGGGTCGAGGCCCTCGTACTCCGCGGCGGCCGGGAAGGCCCCGCCGGTCACCGCCCGCAGGTCGGCGAGCGGGGCGGCGACGGCGGGCGCGTCCAGCCAGTGGGCGTCGGAGAGTTCGCCGAGGTCGACGGCGGTGCGGCGGCGCAGCGGGTGTCCGGCCGGGGCGAGCACCGCGCAGGGCCGCTCCCCCAGCCCGGCCTGCCGGACCGCACCGAGGTCGCCCAGCGCCAGCGGCCCGCCGGGGGCGGTGTAGCCGTCGGTGACGCCGACCGCACAGCCGCCCGCGGCGACCTCGGCGGCCACCGCCCGCCGGGGCAGCACCCGGACCCTGATCCGCACCCGCGGCTCGGTCTCGCGCACCCGGGCGAGGGCCCGGGCCACCGACCGGCCCATCCCCAACGGGGAGACGGCGAGCAGGAGTTCGGGGCGTTCGGGCAGTGAGAGCCGCCGCACGTCGGCCCGGGCGGCGTCCATCCGCTCCAGCAGCAGCCGGGCGTGCTCGACCATCCGCTCCCCCGCGGCGGTCGGGGCGACCGGGCGGCGGTGCAGCAGCGGGGCGCCCAACTCGGCCTCCAGCGCGGCGATCTGCTGCGAGACCGCGGACTGGGTGTAGCCGAGTTCCAGGGCGGCGGCCGAGAACGAGCCGAGCCGGGCCACCGTGACGAGCGTCTTGAGCAGGTGCAGGTCCACGTCCACCAGTGTGCGCGCATCCCCGGACCGGCCGATCAGCCGCGCTGATGGGCCAGCAGGAACGCGCGTTGGACCGCCGCCGCCGGGCGCGGTCAGGATGGCCGACCATGGAGACCGGAGAGAACGCCACCCGCACCGCCCACCTCGCCCGTACCACCCGCGTCGCCCGCGTCGCCCGCGTCGCCCTGGTCGGCGACCGCTCCCCGCACGTCCCGGCGCACCGGCAGGGGCCGCGGATGCTGGCCGCGCTGCCGGACGCGGGCGGGCCGGTCGTCGAGCCGTACTGGGTGGGGACGGCGGAGGTGGACGCGCGGGAGCTGGCGGAGTTCGACGGGGTGTGGCTGGTGCCGGGCAGCCCGTACCGCAGCGAGGCCGGGGCGGTGGCGGCGGCCGGGACCGCCCGGGAGCGGGGGCTGCCGTTCCTGGGGACGTGCGGCGGGTTCCAGCACGCGGTGCTGGAGTTCGCCCGGCACGCGTGCGGGATCGCCGACGCGGCGCACGCCGAACAGCAGCCGGAGGCCGAGGAGTTGGTGATCGTGCCGCTGTCCTGCTCGCTGTACCGGCAGGAGGGCGGCATCCGGCTGGTGCCGGGGTCGGCCGCGCACCGACTGCTGGGCGCGGAGCGGGCCACCGCTCGCTACAACTGCGGCTACACCCTGGCCCCCGGGTACCTGGACGTCCTGCGGGCGCACGGCATGCGGTTCACCGGGCACGACGTGGACGGCGAGGTCCGGATCGCCGAACTGCCGTCCCACCCCTTCTGGTTGGCGACGCTGTTCCAGCCCGAGCTGTCCCCGGAGCACGAGGGCCCGCACCCGTTCGTCCGGGCCTTCGCCGAGGCGGCCGCCCGGGTCGCGGCGGCTCGCGGGGCGTAGCCCTCCGGCGGGGACGCCGGGGCCGGGGTCGCTCGATCCAGGCCCGGACCCGCCCCGCCCGCCGCCGTGCCGCCGTTATGCCGCCGAACGCGCCGACCCGGCAAGGGACTTAGCGGTGCACGGCAGCGGCCGACCGGGTTCCCGAAGGACCGGCACCCGCACCACCCGGCCGCCCCGGCGACCGTCCCCGAGGACCGACCGAGCGCCGCCCGCCCGCACCGCCGGTGCAAACGGGTGCGAGCCGGTGCCGCCGTCAGCAGCGCAGCCGTACCGCTCTGCCGCTCTGCCGCCGAACGCTCTTACCCGGCAAGGGACTTGACGGTGCACGGCAGCGCCCTCGCCGAGCAGCGGCCGACCGGGTTCCCGCAGGGCCGACACCCGTGCCACCCGGCCGAGCGCCGCCCGCACCGCCCGCCCGCAACGGCGGTGCAAGCGGGCGCGAGCCCGTGCCGCCGTCAGCCGCGCAGCCGGGCCAGCAGCGTGCTCCACCACCCGCGCCGCTGCGCGGGCACCGACGGGGCGCGACCGGCAGCGGGTGCGGTGGGGCGACCGGCGCCGGGGCCGTCCGCACCGGGGCGGACGTCGCGGACCGCGGGCCGGGCACGGACGGCGTGGCGGGAACGGACGGCGTCGCCCCGCCCGCTGCTGCCGCCGCCGCTGCCGCGGCCAACTGCTGCGGGTGGAGTTCGGAGCGCGGGGTGAACCGGGCCGGCAGGCCGGTCAGGTGCCGTGACATCCAGTTCCCGCGCCACACCAACTCGTCCTCGCCGACCGAGAGTTGCAGGTCCGGGAGCCGGGTCAGCAGGATGTCGATGCCGGACTCGGCGATCGCCCGGCCGATCTCCTGGCCGGGGCACTCGTGCGGGCCGCTGCCGAACGCCAGGTGCGAGCGGTTGCCGAACAGCGGGGTATCCAGGTCGGGCCGGACCGCCGGGTCGGCGTTGCCCGCCGCGACGCCGAGCAGCAGCATGTCGCCGGCCTTGATCGCGCGTCCGCCCAGTTCGGTGTCGCCGGTCGCCCAGCGGCCCGGCACCAGCATGAACGGCGGGGAGTCCCACAGGACCTGGTCGAGCGCGTCCGGCAGCGTCATCTGGCCGCCGGACAGGTGGGCGCGGAAACGGCTGTCGGTGAGGACCATCTTCAGCGTCTCGGAGATCAGGTTGATGGTGGTCTCGTTGGCGGCGAGCAGCACCGAGCGCAGGTGCTCCAGCACCTCCTCCTCGCTCAGCCCGGAGGGGTGCTCGATCAACCAGGTGATCAGGTCCTGCCCGGGTTCGCTGCGCTTGCGCTCCACGGTGCGGCGCAGCGACTCGACCACGTACTCGTTGCTGGCGACGGCCGTCTCGGTGCCCTTGACCAGGTCGCGGGCGGCCTCGACCAGTCGCGGGCCGTACTCCTCGGGCATGCCGAGGAGCTGGGTCATCACCAGCATCGGCAGGTGCTCGGCGAACTGGGAGACCAGGTCGGCCCGGCCGCTGTCGCCGAACTCGGCGATCAGCTGGTCGGAGAACCGGGTGACGAAGCGCCGCATGCCGCGCCGGTCGAAGCGGTTCAGGCCGTCGGTGACGGCGGTGCGCAGCCGGCGGTGCTCCTCGCCGTCGACGAAGGAGCAGGTCGGCTGCCAGGCGATCACCGGCAGCACCGGCGAGTCGGGGGCGACCCGGCCCTCCCGGAACTCGGTCCAGCGGCGGGAGTCGCGGGAGAACCTGGACGGGGTGCGCATCGCGGTCAGGTTCGCCGAGTAGCCGAGCACCAGCCAGGCGGGCAGGTCGCCGTGCAGCAGCACGGGGGCCACCTCGCCGTGCTCGGCGCGCAGCTTCTCGTAGAAGCCGGCCGGGTCGGCCTCGGCCTCGGGGCCGAACAGCCGCATCAGCTCGCCGCCGCGCGGCCCGCCGCCGGCCCGGTGGGCGGGACAGCCGGGTGGCGGGACGGGCCCGCCCTGGTACGGGTGCTCTTCGTACGTCACGGGACAACTCCGTTGCGAAAATGATGAATTGACGTGTCGTCAGCCAACGGGCTGGGCGGGCGCGGCCGTCCGGGCGGGGTGGGTGGGCTGGGCGGCGAGGTCGTACAGGTAGCGCATCAGGGCCATCAGCACGTCCCGGCTGGACTCCCGGGAGCGGGCGTCGCAGTGGACGATCGGCACGTGGTGCGGCAGGTCGAGCGCGGCGCGCAGCTCCTCGACGGGGTAGCGGGGCGACTCGGGGAAGCCGTTCAGCGCGACCACGAACGGCACGCCGCGGTCCTCCAGCCGGCCCAGCACGTCGAAGGAGACCTCCAGGCGGCGGGTGTCGACCAGCACGACCGCGCCGAGCGCGCCCTCGAACAGGCCGTTCCACAGGAACCAGAAGCGCTCCTGGCCGGGCGTGCCGAAGACGTACAGCACCAGTTCGTCGCTGATGGTGATCCGGCCGAAGTCCATCGCGACCGTGGTGGAGCTCTTGCGTTCCACCCCGGCCAGGTCGTCGATGCCGACGCCGGCCTCGGTCATGGTCTCCTCGGTGGTCAGCGGGCGGATCTCGCTGACCGCGCCGACCAGGGTGGTCTTGCCGACCCCGAAGCCGCCGACGATGACGACCTTGACGGCGGTGGCCACGGTCGCCGGGAGCAGCTCGGCCTCGCGCGGCCCGCGCGGCTCAGAGCCGTTGAAGTCCATGGATCACTGCCTCCAGCAGGGAAAGGTCGGGAAGGGCGGCCGGCGGGACGGGGGCGCGGACCTCGATCCGGCGTTCGGCGAGCAGGTCCGCCAGCAGGACGGTCACCAGGCTGTTCGGCAGCCGCAGGTAGGCAGAGATCTCGGCGACCGACAGCGGGGAGCCGCAGATCCGCAGGATCGCGGCGTGCTCGGGCTGCATGGTGGGTTCGGGCCGGGTCCGGGCGACGACCAGCGTGACCAGGTCGAACCCGGCGGTGGCGGACTTGCGGTCGCGCCCCCCGCTGATCACGTACAGCCGCTCCGGGTTGGCGTCCGCCCAGTCCTGGTTGCTCATCCCCGCACCTCGGTGTGGCCGGCGGCCGGTCGGCGCGTCGGCGGTGTTCCGGTCGTTCCGGCGGCCGCTGCCGTCGGGGGCTTCCCGGTCGTTCCGGTGGTTCCGGCCGCGCCGGTCGTTCCCGTGCTCGCTGCCGCCCGGGCCCGGCCGGTCGCCGCAGCCCGACGGTCGGTCCGGTCGGTCCGGTCGATCCGGTCGATCCGGTCGGTCCGGTCGGCGGCGGTGCGGGTCACGCGATCTGCTCGCTGCCGCGGACGGGGGTGGTCAGGTGCTCGCCGATCCGGGCGACCAGGTCGCGCATCCGCTGGCCGACCAGTCCGGCGTCCACGCCCTCGTCGGCGAGGACGGCCAGGTAGGCGCGGGAACCGGCCGCCATCAGGTAGAAGAACCCGCCGCCGACCTCGATCACCACCAGCCGCATCCGCCCGTCGCCGTTCGGGAACTCGTGGCCGACCGCGTTGGCCAGGCTCTGCAGCCCGGCGCAGGCGGCGGCCAGCCGGTCCGCGGTGTCGGGGTCGGTGCCGTGCTGGGCCAGCCGCAGGCCGTCGGCCGACAGGACGATGACGTGCCGGATGCACGGGACCGTCTCGGCCAGGTCCCTGAGCATCCAGTCCATGTTGGTCCGTTGCTGAATCACTTGTCGCCTTTCCCTGCTGCTTCGTCACTGTCGTGGCCGGGGCCGCCCGGTCCGGCGGCCGGCGCGGTGCCGTTGACGCCGTTGGTGAAGGCGGCCAGCCACAGGCCGGGTTGGACCGGCCCGGGGGCAGGTGTCTGCGGCACCGGCGCGACCTGCGCCACCGGGGCCGGGGCCGGCTCCGGAGCCGGCTGCGGGGTGCGGGGGGCGGCCGCGCCGAAGCGGGACGGGGCGGCGTGCCGGCGGCGCTGGGGCAGGCCGTTCGCGGTGCGCTCCAGGACCAGGTGCACGTCGTCCTGGTACGGGACGGCGGCGAGCCCGGGCCCGGCGGCGGGTGCAGGGGCGAAGTCGGGTCCGGCGGATGCGAAGCCGGGCCCGGCGGGGGCGGGGTTGGGCACGGCTCGCGGGAAGGCCGCGGCGGCCGCGAAGCCCCCGGCGGGGGTGTGGGTCGCGGCGGCGGGGTGGGGGCGCGGCGGGGTGTCCGCGAAGCCGCCGCCGGCGTCGCTCGGGTACGCCTCGCTGTCGGGCTGCCCGGGGTGCGAGGGGAAGGCCAGCGGGGTGGTGGTGGCGATCCGGCCGATGCCGTGGGCGCGGCTGGGCGCGGGCGCGGTGGTGATGTACACGTCGGGGACGATCAGCACGGCGCGCACGCCGCCGTACGCGGACGGGCGCAGCGAGACCTGGAAGCCGTAGGCGCGGGCGAGCCGGCCGACCACGGCGAGGCCGAGCCGGGGGGTCTCGCCGAGGCCGTTGAGGTCGATGCCGGACTCGGCCTCGGCGAGCATCCGCTCGGCCCGGGCCCGGCCCTCCTCGCCGAGGCTGAGCCCGCCGTCCTCGATCTCGATGGCGATGCCGGTCTGCACCTCGACGGCGGTGAGGTGGACGCTGGTCTGCGGGGGCGAGTAGCGGGTGGCGTTGTCGAGGAGCTCGGCGAGCGCGTGGATCAGCGGTTCGACGGCGGGGCCGACGACGGCGACCTCGGAGACCGGGTGGAGTTCGACCCGGCGGAAGTCGAGGATCCGGGACATGCCGCCGCGCAGCACGCTGTACAGCGGGACGGGGTTGTTCCACTGCCGGCCGGGGCGGGCGCCGCCGAGCACGGCGATGGAGTCGGCGAGGCGGCCGATCAGGGCGTTGCCGTGGTCGATGATCAGCAGGTCGTCGAAGACGGCGGGGTCGTCGCCGTGCCGGTCCTCCATCTTGCGCAGGTCGATGGCCTGGCGGTGGACGATGGCCTGGACCCGGCGGGCGACGTTGACGAAGGCGCGCTGCGCGGACTCGCGCATCGCCTCCTCGTTGTCGACGGCGTCCAGGACGGCGCGCAGCACGGCGTGGCGGAAGCCGTGGAACTCGTCGCCCGCGTCGCCGGGCCGCTGCTGCTCGTAGGAGCGGAGCACGTCGGTGATGAACTCGCCGCCCTGCATCCGGGCGACGGCCTGCGGGAGGTCGTTCCGGGCGAGTTCGAGCATGCCGGCCTGCTGCCGGGCCAAGCGGTGGCGCTGCTCGGCGTCCTGCCGGGCGGCCTCCTCGCGGGCCCGCTCCAGTGCGCGGCCCCGGCGCACCGCCTCGAAGCCCGCCGCCGCCACGGCCGCGGCGCCCACCAGGCCGCACCAGATGATCCCCGAGGTCGCCGCGCCCGGGTCCGCGGCGGCGGCGAGGCCGACGGCCGCGCCGATCACCACCGCGGGCAGCAGACCGACGAGGACGGCCGCGGGCAACCGCCCTCCTGAAGACCATCCGTCTGGTGACGATCCGGCTCGAAGCATCAGCATCCTCATACGCTCGGGGGGACGGGGTGGCGGGCGGGGCCGGGCGGTGCGGCGGGGCCCGGGGCGCGAAGCAGCATAGCCGGTGCACGATGCATCTGACGGCCCGTCAGAGTTCTTTTCCCCCAGGAGAGTTGTGCTGGTCGGGGCTCGCGCGAGGCCCGGCGGAGCGGTTCGCACCGCCCCGCGCCCGACTCATAGGCTTGTCGCACCAAGCGCCGTCGCAGTAGCCCCGGGCGCCGGATTCACCCGGACGAGCGGCAGTCCGCGCAAACCTCCGTCCCCTTCCGGTCGATGGTGCTAGTCCGACGTTCCCGCACGCCCCTTTCACGGATCCTCCGCACCCCCGCTGCCCCTCACCCCGCCCGCAGCCGCGCCCGCGCGCCGGCAGCCACCCCGTTTCGCGGCGTCAGGCGACTCGCGGGCCGAGGAACAGGCCGCCGCTGGCGTCGAGGACCTGGCCGGTGATCCAGCGGGCGGCGTCGGAGGCCAGGAAGGCGACCACCTCCGCCACGTCCTCGGCGGTGCCCAGCCGGTCGAGCGCGGTCAGGGCGGCGATCCGCTCGACCAGGCCCGGCAGTTCGAAGGCCGCGCCGTTGTCCGCCGTCCTGGTCGCGCCGGGGGCCACCGCGTTCACGGTGATGCCCCGGGCGCCGAGCTGGGCGGCGAGCGTCCTGGTCATGGTCTCGACCGCGCCCTTGGTCATCGCGAAGGAGGTCTGCGCCGGGTTGGCCATCCGGGTCGCCACCGACGAGACGGTGACGATCCGGCCGCCGTCGCGCAGCAGCGGCAGCGCGCCCTCGATGAGGAAGTACGGCGCCCGCACGTTCACCGCGAACAGCCGGTCGAACTCCGCCCGGGTCGTCACGCCGAGCGGACCGGCCGGGGCCGCCGCCGCGTTGTTGACCAGGACGTCGAGCGGCCGCCCGGCCAGCACGGCCCCGACCCCGGCCAGCAGCGTCTCGACGTCGCCGTCCACGCCCAGCTCGGCCCGGACCGCGAAGCCGGTCCCGCCCGCCCGCCGCACCTCCTCGACGGTCCGCTCCGCGCCGCGCCCGTCCGTGCCGAAGTGCACGAGGACCGTGGCCCCCTCGGCCGCGATCCTGGTCGCGACGGCCCGCCCGATGCCCCGCGAGGCGCCCGTCACCAGAACCGTCCGGCCCGTCCGCTCCGCCATGTTCCCCACCCCCGATGTGATAGTCACTACCAACTTGATAGTGTCTACCACATGAATGGACGGACCCCAACCCTGCGGGAGCGCCAGCGCGCCCGCACCCGGCAGCTGCTCCAGACCCACGCGGTGCGGCTGTTCACCGAACGCGGCTACGACGCGGTGACGGTGGCCGACGTCGCCGAGGCCGCCGGAGTCTCGCCGATGACGGTCTACCGGCACTTCCCCACCAAGGAGGACCTCGCCCTGGTCGACCGGCCCGCCCGGCTCATCGCCGAACGCGTCGCCGCCTCGTCCGCCGCCCAGCCCCTGGTCCGCCGGGTCGGCGGCGCGCTGGTGGAGGCGGCCGCCGCGCTGACCCGCGAGCACCGGGACGGCGCCCCGGACGACCCGGACGGCGCGGACGGCGCGGACGGCGCGGACGGGAACGAGAACGGGGACGCGGACGGGGACGGACCGGCCGTGGACCGGGGCTTCCTGCTCGACTGCCTGCGCCTGATGGTCACCACGCCCGCCCTGCGGGCCCGGCACCTGGACAGCCAGTACGCCCTGCAGGAGGCCGTCCTCGCCGCCCTGGCCCGCGCGGACGCCGACGCCGACACGGACGCCGACGCCGGTCCCCGCACCGCCCCCGCACCCGCCCCCGACCCCGACGCCGTCTTCCGTGCCCGGGCGGCGACCAGTGCCTGCCTGGCCGCGATGCACACGGCGCTGACCTGCTGGGCCGAGGACGACGGGCGCGGCGACCTGCCCGACCTGATCTCCCGGGCACTGGCCGCCTCCTTCGGCGAGGACGCCTTCCCCGCCCGCCGGGAGGCCTGACCCGACCCCGGCCCGGCCCGCACCAGGCCCGGGCCGGGTCAGGCCGGGTCAGACCGGATCGGGTCAGGTCAGGTCAGCTCCAGCACCTTCCGCCCGCACCGCAGGAACACCCGCCGGTTCGCCCCCGGCCGCGCCAGCTCGTGCGCGCCGAGCACGACGAGCAGCCGCTCGTCCGCCTCGCCCCGGCTGAGCGGGACGGTCCGCCGGGCGCCGTCGGTGTGTTCGACGACGAGCCTGAGGCCGCCCGCCTCGGCCACCCGGCGGACCTGGTTGAGGCTGGGCAGCTCACCGCTGACCCGCACCAGCAGTTCGCCGATCGTCGCCGCGCCGTGCACCGCCGGGTCGACGGCGGGCAGCGGCCCCGCCTGGGAGTAGCGGCGCACCGAGTACCGCGCCCGGAAGGCGTCCCGCGCGGCGAGGGCGGCGTCCTCCCCGTGCACGGTGGCGGTGACGGCGGCGGCCAGCAGCGTCTTGACCGCCATCGGGTGCCGGCGGCCGTCGTCGACCTGGGCGAGCAGCAACTCGATCTCCTGGTCGAGGAGTTCGGTGAGCGCCCGGAGGTAGGCGGGCAGCAGCCGGTCCGCGCAGGACATCAGCCGGCCGAACATCTCCTCGGCGGGGAAGCCCAGCCCGACGTAGTTGTTCTTCGACTTGCTCATCTTGGCGCCGGTGCCGTCGGTGCCCTCGATCAGGCCGGTGGCCAGTACCACTTCGGGCCGCTGCCCGACCGCGCCCATCACCCGGCGGCACATCTGCAGGTTGAGCAGCTGGTCGAGGCCGCCGAGTTCGACGTCGGCGGCCAGCTCGACCGAGTCCATCGCCATGACCACGGAGTAGACCAGTTCGGCGAGCGTCAGCCCGCTGCCCTCGGCGAGCCGGGTGCGGAAGTCCTCGCGCTGGAGCGCGGCGGAGGCGGGCAGCTCCGCCAGCACCGCCAGGAAGCGCGGCAGCGTCATCGGCTCCAGCCACTCGCTGTTGAACCGGAAGTCCGCCCGGGCGAAGTCGAAGAACGGTCCGACCTGCTGCCGGTAGGTGGCGACGTTGCGCCGCACGTCCGCCTCGGTGAGCGGCGGGCGTTCGGCGCTGCGGCCGGACGGGTCGCCGATCCGGGCGGTGATGTCGCCGACCAGGAACACCACCCGGTGGCCCATCCGTTGCAGCCGGCTGGCCAGCAGCATCGGCACGGCGTGCCCGAGGTGCACCTCGGCGCCGGTCGGGTCGATGCCGAACTTGACGGTCAGCGGCCGTCCTTCGGCGAGCAGTTCGGCGAGCCGGTCGCCGCCGGGCAGCACCTGCGCGGCCCGGGCGCCGAGCAGTTCGGCCTGGCGTCGCGGCGGCAGGCCCGACAGGTCGGCGCCGCGGCGCTCCGCCAGCAGCCCGAGCAGCCGGCCCAGCTCCGGGCCCTCCCGCAACTCCCCCTCGTCCTCGATCAGTTCACGGACCCGTGCGGTGCTGCGGTCGAATGCGGTGGCGGTCATGGCCGTCCTCTCGGGATGCTCGGAATGCGTCGGCGCACGGCGGCGGCACACGGCAGCGGGGCACGGCGACGGTGCACAGTGGCGGGGCGCGGCCGCGCGGCGCGAACGGGGTGGGGGGCTCGGGGTGGGGACGGACAGGGCTGCCGGCCGGCTGGGGGGGCGGCCGCCCACGGCTCGCGGCGGGTGTCGACGCCCGCACCGGCGCGCGGCGGCGGACCGCGCACCCGTACGGGGGCGCGTCGGCGCGTCAGCACGTCGGCGGGATCGTCCGAGCAGGACCGGGAGGCTCGGCCGCCCACGGGGAGGGGCGGGCCGGAGGGCGGTGTGCACCGCCGCTAATATCGCTTCACCACGCGAGCCTCCGGGGACAGGGAACGGCGGGAGCGCGAAATGCGCCCGGCAGCGCCGTCGCCGCCCATGCTGCCCCACCGGCCCCGCCCCGCGCACCCGGTTTTCCCCCGGCCGTCCGCCGCGGTCCCCGCCTCCGTTTTCCACCCGCCCGCACCACGTGTGCGCCTTGGCAGCGGCGGCCCGGCCTGCGAAGGTGACGGAGTATCAGCCCACCATCCGCTTGTCGGACCGCCCGTCCTGGAGGATGCGCATGACCGCACCGGTGCTGACGGTGGACCAGGTGGTCGACCGGATGACGCAGCTGGCCGCCGAACTCCCGCCCGGTGACGGCGTCGCCGTGTTCAACGCGATGTACCTGACGGTGACCCGCCTGGTCCGCGACCACCTCGCCGCCGCGTACTTCGACGACCCCGCCACCATGGCCGAACTCGACTCGGTGTTCGCCGCCCGCTACCTGACCGCCGTCGACGACGACCGCGCCGGCCGCCGCCCCGCCGCCTGCTGGCGCCCGCTGTTCGAACTGCGCGCCGCCCCGGGCGTCCACCCGCTCCAGTTCGCGCTGGCCGGCATGAACGCCCACATCGAGAACGACCTCCCGCTCGCCGTCCTGGACACCTGCCGCCTCACCGGCCGCACCCCGGACCGGCTGCACGCCGACTACCTGCGCATCAACGCCCTGCTCGCCCTGGTCGAGTCACAGGTCCGCGCGTCCCTGCTGCCCGTCCCGGCGGGCGGCCCGCTGCTGCACGTGCTCTCGGTCTGGAGCATCGACCGCGCCCGCGACGCCGCCTGGGCCTCGGTCCTCGCCCTGTGGGAGCTGCGCCGCGTCCCGCCCGCCCGGACGGTGGTCGCCGACGCCCTCTCCGGCTCGGTCGGCATGGTCAGCCGCGCCCTGCTCACCCCGTTCAGCCCGAACTGACCCCCGGAGCGCGCCCGGACGGCGGCGGCGACCCGCTGCCGCCACCGCCGCCGGGCGGGCCCGGACGGCGGGTTCAGTAGAGGCCCTCGGGGGACGAGCTGGCGATCTGGAGCGGGCGGACGTTGGCGACGCCGTCGGTGGGCCAGTGGTCGGTCGGGTGCCGCAGGGCCTGGTCGCGTTCCAGGATGTTGGGGAGGAAGAGGTCCTCGTGCAGGACGGTGAGCCGCACCCGGCCGACCGCGCCGGGGGCGACCTGGACCGCGGGGTCGCCCCGGTCGACCACCCCCATGGTGACCTGCGGGTAGTTCGGCACGTAGCTGATCAGTTCGCCGTCCCGCTCGACGTCCAGGCAGGCCGCGTTGCCGAAGGTGTTGCCGTAGGTCAGCCCGCAGATCCCGCCCTCCAGCGCGGCGGTGAAGCTCCGGTACATGTCGGCGCTGATCTGGGTGCCGCTCAGGCGCACGCCGTCGAGGGCGGCGACCAGGTCGGGCCGCTGGCGGCCGAGGGCCTGGAAGAGGGCCGGGGTGGTGTTGAGGTAGTGGACCCGGCCCTGCCCGAGGACGTCGGCGATCTGCTCCAGCAGGTGGGTGGTGTAGTCGCCGACCTCGGCCAGCCGTCCGGCCCGGATCAGCCGCTTCACCCACCGGGGGTCCATGTCCACGGCGTACACCTGGCCGGCGTGCAGCTCGGAGACCTCGTGCACGCCGTTCCCGATCAGGTGCGGCCCGGTGGGGGTGGCCTGCAGCCAGGTGCGGCCCGGCGCGAAGCCCTCCCGGACGAAGGACCAGCGGCGCCAGAGCGCCCGGTGCCGCAGCATGGCGGGGGTGTAGAACGCCCGGCAGGGGGTGCCGGTGGTGCCCCCGGTGTCCCAGACCCGGCCGGCGAGCGGCCGGGGCACCGACAGCGGGACGAGGTCCGCGGGGTCCGCGGTGCGCAGCCGGTCGAGCGGGAACGGGCCGAAGGCCGTGAGCTGGTCGTAGCGGGTGACGTCGCGCGGGTCGAAGTCCAGCCGGGGGGCCTGCTCCAGCCAGTAGGGGCTCCCGGAGACCGGGTCGAAGTGCCGCCGGACCACGGTGCGGGTCCACGCGTCGAGGTCGGTGTCCAGCCAGCGCGCGATCTGGGCGTCCGGGTCGGTGCCGACGGCCGCGGTCACGACAGGGCCGGGGTGCCGGAGAGGTCGATGCCGAGTTCGTACGCGGTGGTCAGGGCCTGCTCGACGTGCTCGGGCCGCTCGACGTGCACCACCGGGAAGGGGAAGGCGAGGATGCCCTCGGGGATCGAGGGGCCCATCACCAGCCCGAGCCGCACGCCCTGCTCCTTCATCCCGGTGTAGACGTCGACCAGGCTGATCGGGTCCGTGGAGTTGCGCTGGAAGAGGTCCCTGACGTCGGCGGCGGTGCGCAGGACCTTGGGCTCCAGGCAGGACAGCAGGGGGAGGCCGGGGTCCTCGAAGGGGATGGCGTCGATCCGCGGGGCCATGAAGTCGCGGTAGGGCCGCCGCAGCGGGGTGTGGACGGCGATGGTGCGGCCGGGCAGCGGGACGACCGTTCCCGGCGGGACCTCCGCGGCGAGCGCGCCGAGCGCCTCGGCGTGGCCGGCCAGCATCATGATGCGCTGGGTGCCGTCGACCGTGGGGCCGAAGTCGCCCGCCAGGTACACGCCGGGGACGCCCTCGCCGGGGTGGGCGGGGGCGCCGTCGGCGAGCGGGCCGAAGGCGATGGCTATGCCCTGCCGCGGCTCCTCGGCGGGCGGTTCCGGGGTGTCGCGGGAGGCCGCCAGCATCTCGAACAGCTCCCGCCGCCCCAGCGCCCCGGCCAGGCAGCTGGCGGTCATCGCGCCGAGGCTGAGGCCGCCGATGGCCGCGGGGCGCAGGTTGAACGAGGCGAGCACGTCGTGCACGCCGATCGCGAGGGCGGCTTCGCGGACGGTGCCGACGCTCTGCCGCTCCTCCTGGGCGGTCGGCAGGTCCTCCTCCAGGATCTGTCCGACCGTCAGCCCGGTCCATTCGGAGACCTGTTCGTACCAGGCCTGGACGACCTCGTAGGTGCGGTAGAGCTCCAGACCGTGCGGCTCGGTCCCGACTCCGCCGCCGAACAGATACCCCAGACTCATGACAGCTCCTGTGAATTGGCGTGAAAGGAGGGAACAGTGGTGCGGCTTGGACGTGGTGCGGCACGAGTGAATACGCCCGCACAATGGCGCGGAATGACCGGTCCGACCGGACGGCCGGGAACTCGTCCCGCGGCGCGATATCGAGACGATATCGAGGTCTGGGAGAATTCCCGGCGCCGCGGCGGCGGAGTGCTTTTCCTGCTTCGGGAGGGGATTTCCCCGGCCCGCCGCTAGGGTTCGAGGAATTCCGGGAGAACGCGGGGTGGCCACGCCCCGACGCTGAGCACTCCGAGGGAGTGCGCCCGGGAGATCAGCGCGGTCCGGTTCGCCGCCTGGAAACGGCGCATCATCAGCCCGATGCGGTATTCGACGCCCTGCCGGCTCAGATGGAGCGACGCCGCCAGCCGGACGGTCGGGGTGCCGACCGCGACGCCCTCCAGGATGCGCACGTCCACGGCGGCCAGCCGCCGGAGGCCCGGGCCGCCGGCGGGCTCGGGGTGCGGCGGGCGCGCGGGCTCGGTCCGGGTGGAGGTCGCTGACGGTGTCACTGCTCGGTCCCCTTCACTGTCGTCCGTCCGCCCCGTGGTCCGTGCCCTCAGGCGCGCAGCGCGCCGGTGAGGTGCCCGCGCAGCACGGCGGCCACCTCGTCCGCCCGGCTGCTGAGGTAGAAGTGACCGCCGGGGAAGACCCTGAGGTCGAACGCGGCCGTCGTACGGTCGCGCCAGCGCTCGACCTCGGGGACGGGCGCCCAGCGGTCCCGGTCGCCCACCAGGGCGGTGACCGGGCAGCCGACGGCGGCGTCGCGGTCGGGCCGGTAGGCCCCCACCGCCCGGTAGTCGGCGCGCAGCGCGGGCAGCACCATCTCCAGCAGTTCCTCGTCCTCCAGGAGCCGGGACTCGGTGCCGTTCATCTCCCTGAGCTCGGCCACGATGCCCTCGTCGTCGACCGGGTGGGCCGGGTCGGGCCGGGCCGCGGACGGCCCCTTGCGGCCGGAGACGAAGAGGTGGTCGACCCGGCCGCCCGCGCGCTCGATCCGCCGGGCCACCTCGAAGGCGACGAGCGCGCCCATGCTGTGCCCGAAGAGGGTCAGCGGCAGGTCGTCCCGGGGGCGCAGCGCCTCGGCCACCTCGTCCGCCACCCGGTGCAGGTCATGGACGCCGGCCTCCCCCCGGCGGTCCTGCCGGCCCGGGTACTGCACGGCCAGCAGGTCGACCGGGCCGTGCAGCGCGGCGGACACCGGGAAGTAGAAACTCGCCGAGCCGCCGGCGTGCGGGAAGCAGACCAGTCGGCGGGTGGCCGCCGGTGAGGGGTGGAAGCGACGGCACCACAGGTCGCTGTCCGGAGAGAGGGAGGTCATGTCGGCCTTTCATTCTCTTCTCGAAATCCGCGCGGTGCCGGCGGGCGGGGTGTGGCGATCGGATGGAACAGCCGCCGCACCGGCGGGCCGTCTGATGCGCGCTGATAAGGGGAGCTCGGATCGACGGTGATCTGCGACTCACGGTTAGCGCATATGACAGACTGCCATACCGTTCGGAATCACAGCAAGTACCTCTCGGAGCGCACCGATCCGCCCATGCCCGTGGCCAATTCCGGCCATCTCTCCGGTGATTGGGGAGAACGTTGCGGTGCGGAGCAAAGCCGTGGGATTTACTTGGCTCCGACCCGGCGGCACCGGTCCGCACCGCCGCGGCGGTTCCGCGCGGCGCAGATCCGGCGCGGACGCAGGACCCGCGCTCTAGGAATACCCCTAGACCCGACAGGACCGCGTTGACGCGTACACGGGTTCCCGAACAGGCTGGAGGCAGCCCTGCCCACCGGCCGTGCGATGAAGAGGACTCCCCTTGAACTTCCTGTTGCTGGGCCCGCTTTCCATCCGGTTGAACGCGTGCGAGGTGCACGTGTCGGCGCCGAGGCAGCGCGTGGTCATGGCAGCGCTCCTCCTCAACGCCAACCGGGTCATCTCGGTCGACCGGATCGCCGAGTACGTCTGGGACGGCGCGCCGCCGCCGAGTGCCGCCGCGACCGTCCGCACCTACGTGATGCGCCTGCGGCAGTCGCTGGGCGAGATCGCCTCCGCCCGGATCCTCACCCGGGCGCCCGGGTACCTCCTCGAACTCGCCGAGCACGAGAGCGATCTCGGGCAGTTCACCGCCCACCGCCGGCGCGCGGCGGAGCTGGCCGAGCGCGGAGACCTGGAGGGCTCCTCCGCCGAGCTGGCCGGGGCGCTCGCCCTGTGGCGCGAGGAGCCGCTGGCGGACATCCCCTCGCAGACGCTGCGCGACGTGGAGGGCCGCTACCTCCAGGAGCTGCGCCTGCAGACGATGGAGCTGCGGTTCGACGCGGAGCTGGCGCTGCTGCGGCACGCCGAGGTGGTGCCGCAGCTGGTGCGGCTGGTGCGCAAGCACCCCCTGCGGGAGGCCCTGGTGGGCAAGTTGATGCTGGCGCTGTTCCGCTCGGGACGGCAGTCGGAGGCCCTGGACCTCTACCGCCGCACCCGGGTCCTGCTCGTCGAGCAGCTCGGCGCCGAACCCAGCGCCGACCTGCGCGAGGTCCACCGGCAGATCCTCTCGGCCCACGACCGGCCCCGCACGCCCGGCCCGCTGGAGCAGCCCGCACCGGCCGCCGAGGCGGCTCCCGGGCCGGCGGCGGCCGCCGCCCGGGAGAGGTCCCGACCGGTTCCGGCGCAGCTGCCCTCGGTGCCGCTGCCGCTGTCGGCCCGCTCCGGCGCGCTGACCCGGCTGCGGCACTTCCTCACCACCGGCGCGATGCCCGCGGGCATGGTGGCGACGGCGGTGGTGACCGGCCGGGGCGGGGTCGGCAAGAGCGCGCTGGCCCTGCACGCGGCGCACGCCGTGCGCGGTTCCTCGGTGGACGGCCAGCTCTACGCGGACCTCGGCGGGGCGGCGCAGCCGCTGGCCGCCCGGGCGGTCCTGCCGCGGTTCCTGGCGGACCTCGGGGTGCCCCGGCACGAGATACCCGAGGAGACCTCGGAGCGGGAGAGCCTCTACCGCTCGCTCACCGCGGGCCGCGAGGTGCTGGTGGTGCTCGACAACGCCTCCAGCACCGCGCAGGTGCGGCCGCTGATACCGGGCAGCGGGGGCAGCAGGCTGCTGGTGACCAGTCGGCGGCGGCTGACCGAGCTGGAGGGGGCGCGCACCCTCCAACTCGGCCCGCTGGACGAGGCCGGGTCGATGGAACTGCTGGGCAGCATCGTCGGCCCGGCCAGGATCGGCGCCGAACCGCAGGCGGCCCGCGCGGTGCTGTCGGCCTGCGCGGGCCTGCCGCTGGCGATCCGGATCGCGGGCATCCGGCTGCTGGAACGCCCGCGCTGGAGCATCGGGCACTTCGCCCGGCGGCTCACCGAGGCCCCGCGGCTGCTGGACGAACTGCGCGCGGGCGACCTGGACGTCCGGCCCTGCCTCGACGCGGACCACGCCGGGCTGCGGCGGGGCGCTCCGACCGGGGTCGACCCGGCCGAGGTGTTCACCGCGCTGGGGGCCGTCGGGGCGTCCTCGGTCTCCGGGAGCCGGGTCGCGGTGATGTGCGGCTGCTCCGAGGAGCAGGCCGAGGAGGCGCTGGACGCCCTGCTGGAGGCGAACCTGCTGGGCGCGCCGGTCGGGGGCCGCTACCAGCTGGACGCGCTGCTGCGGGCCTACGCCCACGAGCGGGCGCAGGCGGACGCCGGGCGGCGGCACGACCACCCGTTCATGCGCGCCGGGTGACCGCCCCGGCGGCCGGCGCCGCTCCCCCGTTCCGCCCCGCACTCCCCCGTCCCGCCCCGTCCCGCCCCGCCCGTTGCCCGCCCTCGTGCTCCGCTCCGAGAGGACTCCTCGCCATGGCCGACCAGACGACCGTCACCCCCGACCTGCTCGCCTACGTCCGGGAGGTCTCGCTCCGCGACGACGACCTGCTCAGGGAGCTGCGGGAGACCACCGCGGGCCTGCCCGGCGGGACCGCCATGCAGGTGATGGCGGAGGAGGGCCAACTGCTGGCCCTGCTGGTCGGGTTGACGGGGGCGCGGACGGTGCTGGAGGTCGGCACCTTCACCGGCTACAGCACCCTGTGCATGGCCCGCGCGCTCCCGGCCGACGGGGTGCTGGTGTCCTGCGACATCGAGGAGCGGTGGCCGGCCATCGGCGCCGACTTCTGGAAGCGGGACGGGGTCGACGCGCGCATCGACCTGCGGATCGGCGACGCGGCCGCGACGCTGGACGCGCTGCTGGCGGAGCGCGGGCCGGAGGGCTTCGACCTGGTGTTCATCGACGCGGACAAGGCCAACTACCTGCGCTACTACGAGACTTCGCTGGCCCTGCTGCGCCCCGGCGGTCTGCTCGTGGTCGACAACACCCTCTTCTTCGGCCGGGTCGCCGATCCGGCCGCCGCGGACCCGGAGACCGCCGGGGTCCGGGAGCTGAACCGGGTGCTGCACCGCGACCCCCGGGTGGAGCTGTCGCTGCTGGTGATGGCCGACGGGATCACCCTGGTCCGCAAGCGCTGAGGACGGCGGGCCGAAGGGCCCGGCGCCCCCGGGGTTCCGGGGGCGCCGGGGTTCCGGGGGCGCCGGGCCCTTCGGCGCTCACGGCGCCGCCGATGGCCCGTCCGGCTCTGGAGCGTCCAGGTCGGGGGCGTCCACGCTGACGACGGTGGACACCACCCGCGGGCCGGGGGCCAGGTGCAGGCGCTGGAGCCCGGGCTCCCCCGGCGCCGGTGCGAGGACCGCGGCGCACGGGCACGGGGCCTCGTCCAGGCCCTCGAAGCCCGCGAACCGGTAGGCGATCTCCATCATCCGGTTGCGTTCGGTCGCCCGGAAGTCCGCGACCAGGTGGGCCCCGGAGCGGGCGGCGGCGTCGGCCAGCCAGTTCAGCAGGGTCGCGCCCGCGCCGTAGGCGACGACCCGGCAGGAGGTGGCGAGCAGCTTGAGGTGCCACAGGCCCGGGTGCCGCTCCAGCAGCAGGACGCCGACCGCGCCGTGCGGGCCGAACCGGTCGGTGAGGGTGACCACCAGGACCTCGTGCCGGGGGTCGGCGATCAGGCCGCGCAGCACCGCGTCCGGGTAGTGGACCCCGGTCGCGTTCATCTGGCTGGTGCGCAGGGTGAGTTCCTCGACCCGGGACAGTTCCTCGCCGGTGGCCCGGGCGATCCGCATCCGCAGGTCCAGGGAGCGCAGGAACTCCTCGTCGGTGCCGGGGGCGGCCGCCCGCTCGGCGTCGCGGCGGAAGCCCGCCTGGTACATGCTGCGCCGCCGCCGGGAGTCGACGGTGCTGGTCCCCGGGGTGAACTCGGCGAGCCCGGGCAGGTCGAGGACCTGCTCGGCCGGGTAGCAGCGGACCTCGGGCAGGTGGAAGGCGACCTCGGCGCGTTCGGCGGGCCGGTCGTCGACGAAGGCCACGGTGCCGAGCGCGAAGTTCAGCCGGTCGGCGATCCGGCGCACCGACTCGGACTTGGCGCCCCACCCGATCTCCGGCAGCACGAAGTACTCGGCCAGGCCGAACGCCTCCAGCCGGGCCCAGGCGTGCTCGTGGTCGTTGCGGCTGGCGACGGACTGCAGGATGCCGCGGGAGTCGAGCTCGATCACCACCTTGCGCACCTCCTCCGGCAGGTGCACCTCGCCGTCCTCCAGCAGGGTGCCCTGCCAGAGGGTGCCGTCCAGGTCCCAGACCAGGCACTTGACGGTGACGCTCCCGGCCATGTCGTCCCTCCTCGTCCCGTCGGCCGCGGGCCCGCTCACGGTGCCCCCGGCAAGGAGAGGGCGTGCTGCGCCAGCATCAGCCGGCACAGCTCGTTGCTGCCCTCGATGATCTCCATCAGCTTGGCGTCCCGGTACGCCCGGGCGACCGCGTTCCCGTCCCGGGAGCCGGCCGAGGCCAGCACCTGGACGGCCGTCGCCGCGCCCCGGGCGGCCTGGGTCGCGCCGACGTGCTTGGCCAGCACGGTCGCCACCACCTGGTCCGGCGACCCCTCGTCCCAGCAGCGGCTGGCGTGCTCGCAGACCCGCACGGCCACCTGCTCGGCCGTGTAGAGGTCGGCGAGGTGCCCGGCGACGAGCTGGTGCTCGGCGAGCGGCCGGCCGAACTGCTCCCGTCCGGCGGCGTGCGCGGTGGCCGCCGCCAGGCAGGCCCGCAGGATGCCCACGCACCCCCAGGCGACGGACATCCGCCCGTAGGCCAGCGCGGTCGTCACCAGCAGGGCGGTCGGGAGCCCGTGGCCGCCCAGGACGCTGTCGGCCGGCAGCCGCACCCCGTCGAGGTGCACGTCGGCGTGGCCGGCCGCGCGGCAGCCGAGCGGGTCGGCGATCCGCTCGATCCGGACGCCGGGCGCGTCGGCGGGCACCACGACGGCCACCGCCCCGTCCTCGTGGCGGCCGACGACGACCAGCAGGTCGGCGTAGTGGGCGGCGGTCACCCACTTCTTGTGCCCGTCGACGACGACCTGGTCGCCGACCCGGCGGACGGTCGTGGTCATCGCGGCGAGGTCGCTGCCGGCGCCGGGCTCGCTGAAGCCGACCGCCGCCAGCGCGCCGCCGGTCAGCCGGGGCAGGTGGAGGGCCGCCTGCTCGGCGGTGCCCAGGCGCTGGATGGTCCACGCCGCCATGCCCTGGGAGGTCATCACGCTGCGCAGCGAGCTGCACAGGCTCCCCACGTGGGCGGTGTACGCGCCGCTGTGCGTGCTGCTGAGCCCCCAACCGCCGTACTGCTCCGGCACTTCGGCGCACAGCCGCCCCTCGGCGCCCAGTCCGCGCAGCAGGTCCGACGGGATGAGGCCGGTCCGGTCCCACTCCTCCGCCAGGTCGCCGACCCGCAGGGTGACGGCGGTCATCGCGCCGCCCAGGTCGTCACCCACGCGGACCTCCGGCGGGCTCCCGGAGCCGGGTCACCAGCGCGGCCATCCGCCGCACGGTGCGGAAGTTGTCCAGCCGCAGGTCCGCGCCGCGGACGGCGACGGCGTAGCTCTTCTCCAGGTGCACCACCAACTGCATGGCGAAGAGGGACGACAGCCCGCCGGCCTCGAACAGGTCGGTGTCGGCGTCCCAGGCGGTGCCGGTGCGTCCTTCCAGGAACTCCAGCAGCTCCTTCTCCAGGGTGTGGGTGTCGGGCGTGTCGGGCGTGCTCATGACGGTCTCCTCGTCCGGACGGTCAGCAGCGGTCATGGATGATCAGGGATGGTCAGGGGCGGTCAGGTGTAGTCGTAGAAGCCGCGCCCGGACTTGCGGCCCAGCCGGCCCTCGCGGACCAGCCGGAGCAGCAGTCCGGCGGGGCGGCAGCCGTCGTCGCCGGTGCGCTCGTGCAGCACGGTGAGGGAGTCGACGAGGTTGTCGATGCCGATCAGGTCCGCGGTGCGCAGCGGGCCGGTGGGGTGTCCCAGGCAGCCCTGCATCAGGGTGTCGACGTCCTCGACGCTCGCCGTGCCCTCCTCCACCACCCGGGCCGCGTCGTTGATCATCGGGTGCAGGATGCGGCTGGTGACGAAGCCGGGCGCGTCCCGGACGACCACCGCCCGCCGCCGCAGGGCCGTCAGCAGGTCCGCCACGGCGGCCATCGCGGGCTCCCCGGTCCTGGCGCCGCGGACCACTTCCGCGGTGCCGATCAGGTAGGGCGGGTTCATGAAGTGGGTGCCGACCAGTTCCTCCGGCCGCTCCAGGGCCCCGGCGAGTTCGTCGACGGGGATGGAGGAGGTGTTGGTGATCAGCAGGGTCCCGGGCCGGACCAGCCCGGAGACCTCGGCCAGGACGGCGGCCTTGACCCCGGCGTTCTCGGTGACCGCCTCGACGACGGCGGTGGCTCCGGCGGCGGCCTTGAGCGAGGTGCCGGTGGCCAGGGTGCCGGGGGCCGTCCCGGCGGGCAGCGCGCCCATCAGCTCGGCCAGCCGGAGTTCGCCCTCGATCAGCTCCGCGGCCCGGTCGAGCCGCTCCCGGTCGACGTCGACCAGGTGGACCGGCAGGCCGTGCCCGAGGGCGAGGACGGTGATTCCCACGCCCATCACCCCGGCGCCCAGCACGGTGAGGACGTGCCGCTGCTGGGGGGACGGGTGGGAGTCGTCGTGCGGGGCGGTGGTCAACGGGTTCTCCTTCGTTCTCACGAGCCGTCGGGGGTGCGCAGGGTGCCGGGGGTGCGGAGGACCGCGCCGAGCCAGTCGGCGACGGCGTCGCCGGTGGTCCCGACGTGCTGCTCCATGATCGAGAAGTGGTCTCCGGGAACGTCGACGACGGTGTCGGCCCCGGCCCAGGACGAGCGCCAGTCGCCGGCTTCGGCGGACGGGCGGCCGAGCGGGGTGGAGGCGCGGACCAGCAGCAGCGGGGCGCGGACCGCCGGGGGCTTCCAGTCGTCCAGCAGCCGGAAGTAGCCGCCCATCGCGGTCAGCCGGGTCCCGTCCATCGGGGCCGCCCGGTCCTCGCGGGCGAACATGCCGCCCAGCAGGACGTCGTTGAACTGGGTGATGCCCTGGTTGTCGGAGAGGTAGGTGTCCAGCAGCACCACGGCCGCCGGGCCCGCACCGCGCCGCTCCAGCTCGGCGGCCACCGCCTGGGCGAGCGTGCCGCCGGAGGAGGAGCCGGCCAGGACGAGCGTCCGGCCGGGCAGTTCCCGCAGCAGGGTCGTCACCTGGAAGTCCAGCAGGGCCGCCATGTCGGCGGGCAGTTCCTCCTCGGGGGCGAACCCGGGGGCGTCCAGCGCGACGACCGCGTAGTGGTCCCGGAAGCGGGCCGCGAAGCGGGCGTACTGGTGGGCGCCGCCGAGGGCGACGATCGAGCCGAAGCAGACCAGAACGGGGGCGTCGGCGCGCTCGTTCAGCCGCAGCAGGCGCGGGCCGGCGCCGACGGCGGCCAGGTCGCCGCCGTGCTGGAAGGCCGGGCGCAGCGCGGCGGCGTTCTTGAGCAGGGCGATGCCCTCGTCGATCCGGCCGAGCGCGCAGGCCCGGCGGAACAGCACGCTCGCCGGGTCGGTGTCGACCGGAGCCGGGTCGGCCCCGGCTGCCGTCCCGGGCGCCGTTCCGGGCCGGGGGGCGTCGTCCTCCGGCCCGGCCTCGGCGGCGAGGCGCGCCGCGAGCGCGGCGGGGGTGCCGCTGTCGAAGACGGCGGAGGGCCGCAGCCGCACGCCGGTGACGGCGGCCAGCCGGTTGCGGAGCTCGACCGCGGTCAGCGAGTCGAACCCGACCGAGAGGAAGGGCTCCGTCGCGGACAGCGCCCCGGAGTCGGTGTGGCCGAGGACCTCGGCGGCCTCGGCGAGCACGAGCTCGCGCAGGACCGACTCGCGTTCCCGCGCGTCGGCGGCGGCGAGCCGGTGCCGCAGTGCCGCGGCGGCGGTCGCCGCCGCCTTCGCCCCGGCCGCTCCGGCCGGGCTCCGCCGGACCAGGGCGCGCAGCGCCGGGTGCACCGGGCCGTCGCCGCGCCCGGTGAGGTCGAGGTGGGCCAGCACGACGGGGCTCCCGTCCCCCGGCGGGGCGGCGTCCGGGGCGCACACCGTGTCCAGCAGGGCCATCGCCTCCCCGTCGGAGAGGCCGCGGGCGCCGCGCCGGTCGATCCGCCGCCGGTCGGAGTCGTCGAGCTCGGCCGTCATCCCGCTCGCCCGCTCCCAGGGCCCCCAGGCCAGGGACAGGCCGGGCAGTCCGAGCCGTCGGCGTTCCGCGACGAGGGCGTCGAGCGCGGCGTTGGCGGCCGCGTAGGACGCCTGGCCGGGGCTGCCCAGCACGCCCGCGGCGGAGGAGAAGACGACGAACGCGGCGAGGTCCGCCCCGCGCGTCAGCCGGTCGAGGTGGTGGGCGGCGTCGTACTTGGGCCGCAGGACGGCGGCCGTCCGCTGCGGCGTCAGGCCGTCCAGCAGGCCGTCGTCGAGCACTCCGGCGGTGTGCACCACGGCGCACAGCGGGCGGTGTCCGGGGATCGTGGCCAGGGCGGCTTCCAGGGCCCGGCGGTCGGACACGTCGCAGCCGAGGGCGGTCAGCTCGGCTCCGGCCCCGGCCAGCTCCGCCGTCAGCTCCGGCAGGCCGGGGGCGTCGGCGCCGCGGCGGCTCAGCACCAGGAGGTGGCGCACCCCGTGCGCGGCGACCAGGTGACGCGCCAGGACGGCCGCGAGGGCGCCACCGCCGCTCAGCAGGACCGTCCCCCCGGACGGCCCGAACGCGCCGGCCGGCCGGGACGCGGGGACGGCGGCGGACCCGGGGGCGGCCCCGGGGGCCGGGACGGGCCGGGCGGGGGCCGCTGGCCGGACCAGTCGGGGGGCGTACAGGACGCCGTCGCGCAGCGCGGCCTGCGGTTCGCCCGTGGCGAGGAGGTCGGCGAGCGCGTCGGCGAGCGCGTCGGCGAGCGCGTCGCCGAGACCGTCCTGCTCCGGTCCTTCGGTGTCCAGCAGCACGAAGCGGTCGGGGTGTTCGAGCTGGGCGGCCCTGAGCAGGCCCCAGACGGCCGCCGCGCCGGGGTCCACCGCCTGCGGCCGCGCGCCGAGCGGGCCGGTCGCGCCCCGGGTGAGCACCACCAGGGGCGTCCGGGCGGCGCTGTCGTCGGCCAGGTGGGCCTGGACGCGCTCCAGCACCCCGGCCGTGACCGCGTGCACCGCCGCGGGGTCCGGGTCGGCGCCGTCGGCGGACGGGGGGCAGGTCAGCAGCAGCGCGTCGGGGGCCGTGGGCCGGGGTTCGGCGGGGAAGCCGGTCGGCAGCAGCCGCTCGTCGCGCGGGCCGAGCAGGCCCCAGCGGGTGACCGGGCGCGGACCGGGCCCGGCGGTGACCGGCGTCCAGCCGAGGTGGAAGACGGAGCCGGCGGACGCCCCCAGCGCGGCGGCGGACGCCGTGCGCAGGGTGAGCGAGCCGACCGTCGCCACGGTGCGCCCCTCGGTGTCGGTGATCCGGGCGGTGACGGCGTCGGGTCCGTCCGGGGCCAGCCGGACGCGCAGGACCGGCGCGTCCGAGCCCTCGATCGCGACGCGCTGCCAGCAGAACGGCAGCGGGACGCCGTCGGCGGGCCCGGCCTGCGCGGCGCCGTCGCGCAGGCCGGTCGTCTGGAGGGCCGCGTCCAGGAGGGCGGGGTGCAGGCCGAAGCCGTCCGCCCCGGTGCCGGGGAGGGCGTCGGGCCGGGCCACTTCGGCGTGGATCGCGTCCGCGGTGCGCCAGGCGGCGCGCAGGCCGCGGAACGCCGGGCCGTAGGCGACGCCCCGGGCTTCGAGCAGCCCGTACAGCTCGTCCACGTCGAGGGGGACGGAGCCGGGCGGGGGCCACGCGCCGACCGGTGCGGCCGTGCCGTCGTGGTCGGCCGCGGAGTCCAGGGGGCCGACCGTGCCGGTGGCGTGCCGGGTCCAGGGCCGGTCGGCGGTGCCGGGGGCGGCCTCGGGCCGGGAGTGGAACTCCACCGGGCGGTGGCCCGCGGCGTCCGCGGCGCCCACCCGGACGCGCAGGTGCACGGCGTGCTCATCGGGCAGCAACAGCGGGGCGGCGAGGGTGAGTTCCTCGACGAGGGCGCAGCCGTGCCGGCGGCCCGCGTGCGCGGCCAGCTCGACCAGGGCCGCGCCGGGCAGCAGCACGGCTCCGGCCACGGCGTGGTCGACGAGCCAGGGGTGGGTGGCCGGGGAGATCCGGCCGGTGAAGAGGGTGCCCGCGTCGTCGGGCAGCTCGATCGCGGCGCCGAGCAGCGGGTGGTCCGCGGCGGACTGGCCGACGGCCGCCCCGTCCCGGTCGGCCGGCCCGGCGTCGAGCCAGTAGCGGCGGCGCTGGAAGGCGTAGGTGGGCAGGTCCACCGGCCGGGCGCCGGTGCCGGCGAACAGCCGCTCCCAGTCGACGCGCAGGCCCCGGACGTGGGCCCCGGCGAGGGCGAGTTGGAGCCGCCGGAGCCCGCCGGCGCCGCGCCGCAGGGTGTCGAGGACGACCGTCTCCGGGGCGTCCGCGTCGGCGGCCGTGTCCTCGATCCCGTACATCAGGGCCGGCTGGGGGCTGGACTCGATGAAGACGCGGTGCCCGGCCGCGAGGAGCGCGCGCGTCGCCCGCTCGAACTCGACGGTCTGCCGCAGGTTCCGGTACCAGTACTCGGCGTCCAGCGCCTTCGTGTCCAGCAGGCCACCGGTCACGCTGGAGTAGAACGGCACCGCGCCGGACAGCGGCACGATGCCCTCCAGGTCGGCGAGCAGCCGCTCCCGGACCTCCTCCACGTGCGCGGAGTGCGAGGCGTAGTCCACCTCGATGGAGGTCGCCCACACTCCTTCCGCCAGGAGTTCTTCCACCAGCGCGGCGACGGCGTCCGCGTCGCCGGACACCGCCGTCGAGGACGGGCCGTTGACCGCCGCGACGGAGAGCCGCTCCCCGATCCGCTTCCGTACCGTCTCCACCGGCAGCGGCACCGAGGCCATACCCCCGCGCCCCGCCAACGCCCCCACCGCACGGGAGCGCAACGCCACCACCCGCGCCCCGTCCTCCAGACTCAGACCCCCCGCCACGACGGCGGCCGCGATCTCGCCCTGCGAATGACCCACCACCGCATCCGGCACCACCCCGAACGAACCCCACACCTCCGCAAGCGACACCATCACCGCCCACAACACCGGCTGCACCACATCCACCCGCGCCAGCAACACCTCCGAACCCAACGCCTCCACCAACGACCACTCCACATAAGGCGCCAACGCCCGCTCACACTCCGCCATCCGCCCCGCAAACACCCCCGACTCGGCCAGCAACTCCACCGCCATCCCCACCCACTGCGACCCCTGACCCGGGAACACCAGCACCGAACGGCCCGGGCGGGGCCCGGCGCCGACCGGCACGTTCGCCGAGCCCTTGCCCCGGGACAGGGCCGCGAGTCCGGCCAGCAGCTCGTCCCGGTCCGCGCCCACCACCACCGCGCGCTCCGCGAACCGTGCGCGGCCCGCCAGCAGCGAATGGCCCACGTCCAGCACGCTCAGGTCCGGTTCCGCCGTCACCCGCCCGTGCAGCGCCGCCGCCTGGGCGCGCAGCGCCTCCGGGGTGCGCGCCGACAGGATCCAGGGGACGGCGGCGGGCACCGGCGCGTCGGTGGCGGCCGGGGCGTCGGCCGGGGCGGCGGGGGCCTGTTCGAGGATCACGTGGGCGTTGGTGCCGCTGGCGCCGAAGGAGGACACCCCGGCCCGGCGCGGACGGCCGGTCTCCGGCCAGGGGGCGGCCTCGGTGAGCAGCGAGACGGCCCCCTCGGTCCAGTCGACGCGGGACGAGGGGCGGTCGACGTGCAGGGTGCGCGGCATCAGGCCGTGCCGCAGCGCGAGCACCGACTTGATCACCCCGCCGACGCCCGCGGCGGCCTGGGTGTGGGACAGGTTGGACTTCAACGAGCCCAGCCGCAGCGGCCGTTCGGCGGGCCGGTCCTGCCCGTAGGTGGCCAGCAGCGCCTGCGCCTCGATCGGGTCGCCGAGCACGGTGCCGGTGCCGTGCGCCTCCACCATGTCCACCTCGGACGGGGCGAGTCCGGCGTGGGCGAGCGCCCCGTTGATGACGCGCTGCTGCGCGGGCCCGTTGGGGGCGGTCAGCCCGTTGCTGGCGCCGTCCTGGTTGACGGCCGAGCCGCGGACCACGGCCAGCACGGGGTGCCCGTTGCGGCGGGCGTCCGAGAGCCGCTCCAGCAGCAGCAGGCCCAGGCCCTCGCCGAACCCGGCGCCGTCCGCGGCGGACGAGAAGGACTTGCTGCGCCCGTCGGGGGCCAGGCCGCGCTGGCGGCTGAACCCGACGTACAGGCCGGGGGTGGACATCACGGTCACCCCGCCGGCCAGCGCGAGCGTCGTGTCGCCGGAGCGCAGCCCCTGGCAGGCGAGGTGGACGGCGACCAGCGAGGACGAGCAGGCGGTGTCCAGGGTGACCGCCGGGCCCTCCAGGCCGAGGGTGTAGGCGATCCGGCCGGAGGCGACGCTGGGGATGGTGCCGGTGCCGAGGAAGCCCTCCACCTCGTCGGGCACCCGGCCGAGGCGGGAGCCGTACTCGCTGTAGATCACTCCGGTGTAGACGCCGGTGCGGCTGCCGCGCAGGGTGGTCGGGTCGATGCCCGCACGTTCCACCGCCTCCCAGGAGGCTTCCAGCAGCAGCCGCTGCTGCGGGTCCATGGCGAGCGCCTCGCGCGGCGAGATGCCGAAGAACCCGGCGTCGAAGCCGGTCGCGTCGTGCAGGAAGCCGCCCTCGCGGACGTAGAAGGTGCCGGGGGCGTCGGGGTCGGCGTCGAAGCCGCCCTCGACGTCCCAGCCGCGGTCGGCGGGGAACGGCGAGACCGCGTCGCGCTCCTCGACCAGCAGTTCCCACAGGTCCTCGGGGGTGCGCACGCCACCGGGGTAGCGGCAGCTCATCGCCACGACGGCGATGGGCTCGGCGGAGTCGTCGCGCAGCCGCCGGTTCTCCTGCCGCAGGCGCTGGTTGTCCAGCAGCGAGGCGCGCAGGGCGGCGACCACCTGGTCCGGGTCGGTGGTCATGGGGGCGGGCTTCTCCTTCTGCGGCGGTCGGTCGGTCTGCGGCGGGCGGTCAGTCACGTTCGCCGCCCAGGGCCATCCGGACGAGGTCGTCGACGGCCATGTCGTGGATGTCGGCGGCGGGAGCCGGGGCGTCCGCGTCCGGTGCGTCCGGCCGGTCGGCGAGGGCCAGGAGCGCGTCGAGCAGGCCCGCCCGGCGGAGGGCGGCGGGCGGGATCGCGGCGAGCAGCGGGCCGATCTCGTGGTCCGCGCGGTCCGCCCGGCCCGCCCTCCCGGTGGCCGGGCCGGTGGGCCCGTCGGGGGCCAGCCGCCCGGCGAGGTGGGCGGCGACGGCGGCCGGGGTGGGGTGGTCGAAGACCAGGGTCGCGGGCAGCCGGCGGCCGGTGGCGGCGCTGAGCCGGTTGCGGAGCTCGACCGAGGTGAGCGAGTCGAAGCCCAGGTCCTTGAACGCCTGGTCCGGGTCGACGGCCCCGGCGCCGCCGTGGCCGAGGACGTCGGCGACCCGGCCGCGCACCAGGTCGAGCAGGGCGGCGAGGCGGTCCTCCGGGGTGAGGGCGGCCAGTCGGCGGCGCAGCGAGTCCGCCTCGGCGGCGTCCGCCCCGGAGGCGGGGCGGCGGGCGGCCCCGGGGACCAGCGCGGAGAGCAGGGCCGGGACGGGCCCGGTCCGGGCCGCCGTCCGGAGCCGGCCGAGGTCGATCTTGACCGGGACGAGCAGCGGCTCGTCCAGGGTGAGCGCCGCGTCGAACAGGGCCAGGCCCTCTTCGCTGTCGATCGCCGCGGTGCCGCCCCGGGACATCCGCCGCAGGTCGGTGGCGCTGAGCGTGCCGGTCATGGTGCTGCGGCGCGCCCACAGGCCCCAGGCGAGCGACTGGGCGGGCAGGCCCAGGGCGCGCCGGTGCTGGGCGAGCGCGTCGAGGAAGGCGTTGGCGGCCGCGTAGTTGCCCTGCCCGGCGTTGCCGACGGTGGCGGACGCGGAGGAGAACAGGACGAAGGCCGACAGCGGCAACTCCCGGGTGAGGTCGTGCAGGTTGAGGGCCGCGTCGACCTTGGGCCGCAGGACGCGGCGCATCCGCTCGGGGGTCAGCGACTCGACCGTCCCGTCGTCCAGGACGCCCGCCGCGTGGACGACCGCGCTCAGCGGGCGGTCGGCGGGGATGGCGGCGAGCAGGGCGGCGAGCGCGTCCCGGTCGGCGACGTCGCAGGCCGCCAGGTCCACCCGGGCGCCGTGTCCGCGCAGTTCGGCGGCGAGGTCGGCCAGGCCCGGGGCGTCCGCGCCGCGCCTGCCGACGAGCAGCAGGTCGCGCACGCCGTGCGCGGTCACCAGGTGCCGGGCCACCAGGCCGCCGAGCGCGCCGCCGGCCCCGGTGACCAGGACGGTTCCCCCGGCCGCGCCGATGCCGGACGGCGTGCCGGTGCCGGACGGCGTGTCGGCGTCGGTGGCGGTGCCGGTGTCCGGGTGCGGCTCGGTGTCGACGGCCGCCCGGGTGAGGCGGGCGGCGAGGAGCCGCCCGGCGCGGATCGCCAGTTGGGGTTCGGTTCCGGCCAGGGCCTGCGGCAGCAGCCCGGTCACGGCGGCCGGGTCGTCGGTGTCGATCAGCAGGAAGCGGTCCGGGTGCTCGGACTGGGCGGAGCGGACGAGACCGCGGACCGCCGCGCCGGTGAGGTCGGTGACCTGCTCGCCGGCCTCCGTGGCGACCGCGCCCCGGGTGACGAGCACGAGCCGGGTGCCGTCGTCCCAGCGCGGGTCGGCCAGCCAGTCCTGGACGAGCCGCAGGGCGTCGTCCAGCGCGGTGTGCACGGCGGCGGCGTCGGGCGGGGACGACGGGCGGGCCGGGGCGTGGTCGCACCAGGCCAGCACCGCGGCGGGTGCCGGTGCTCCCGCGTCCAGCGCGGCGCCGAGCGCGGCCAGGTCCGGGTGGCCGTCCGCGGCCGGGTCCGGGAAGGGCTCCCGGCCGCCGAGCACGGCGCAGGCCCCGAGCGGGGCGGCGGACGACGCGGCGGGCACCGGCGACCAGCGCAGCCGGTAGAGGGATTCCGGGCCGCCGCCGGAGCGGAGGGCGTCGAGGTCGATCGGGCGGACGGCGAGCGCCTCGACCGTCACGACCGGGAGCCCGTGCGGGTCGGCCGCGTCGATCGACACCGATCCGTCCGGCCGGAAGCCGAGCCTGACCCTGAGCGCGGTGGCTCCGGAGGCGTGCAGCCTGATCCCGCTCCAGGAGAACGGCAGTCCGGCGGACGCCCGGTCCGGGCCGGGGCCGTTCTCCGGCGGAGCGTTCAGGAACAGCCCCTGGAGGGCGGCGTCCAGGAGCGCGGGGTGCACGCCGAAGGCGGCGGCGGAGCGGTTCCGGTCCTCGGGCAGGCGCACCTCGGTGAAGATCTCCTCGCCCCGGCGCCAGGCGGTGGTGAGCCCGCGGAAGGCGGGCCCGTAGCCGTAACCGGAGGCGTCGAACCGCTCGTACAGGTCGTCGACGGGGATCGGGACGGCGCCGGGCGGGGGCCAGGAGCCGGGGTCGGACGGGGTTTCGCGGGGCGCGGGGTCGGCGCCGAGCCGACCGGTCGCGTGCGCGGTCCAGTGCGGGGTCGCCGCGTCCTCCCGGCAGGAGAACAGGTCCAGCGAGCGGCCGCCGCGCGCGTCCGCGGCACCGACCCGCAGCTGGAGGCGGACGGCGGTATCGGCGGGCACCAACAGCGGCTGCTGGAGCGTCAGTTCCTCGACCGCGTGGCATCCGGCCTCGTCGGCGGCCCGGACGGCGAGTTCCGCGAAGGCCGCACCGGGCAGCAGCACCGCACCGGCCACGGCGTGGTCGGCCAGCCAGGGGTGGGTGCGCAGCGAGATCCGGCCGCTGAGCAGCAGTTCGCCCGTGTCGGCCAGTTCGACGGCCGCGCCGAGGACGGGGTGGTCGGCCGGGTCGAGTCCGGCCGCGCCCACGTCGGCCGCCGTGGCGGGCGCCGGCTCGGGCCAGTAGCGGGTGTGCTGGAAGGCGTACGTCGGCAGTTCGACCCGCCGCGCACCGGGGAACGCCCCCGACCAGTCCACCCCCAACCCGCGCTCCCAACCACGACCCACCGCACGCAACACCTGCGCCCGGCCGCCCTCACCCCGACGTAGCGTCCCCAGCACCACGGCGTCCACCCCCGCCGCCTCCACCGACTCCCCCACCGCCACACCCAGCACCGCATGCGGACTGGACTCCACGAAGAACCGGAAACCCTCCCCCAACAGCGCCGCAGTGGCCGCCCCGAACTCCACGGTCTGCCGCAGATTCCGGTACCAGTACTCGGCGTCCAGGAACTTCGTCTCCAGCCAACTCCCCGTCACCGTCGAGAAGAACGGCACCCCACCCGGGACCGGCACGATCCCCTCCAGATCCGCAAGCAGCCGCTCCCGGACCTCCTCCACATGCGCGGAGTGCGACGCGTAATCCACCTCGATCAGGCGGGCCCGCACCCCCTCCCCCACCAACTCCGCCACCAGTGCGGCCACCGCATCCGCATCACCCGACACCACCGTCGAGGACGGACCGTTCACCGCCGCGACCGACAACCGCTCCCCGATCCGCCCCCGCACCACCTCCACCGGCAGCGGCACCGACGCCATCCCACCCCGACCCGCCAACGCCCCCACCGCACGGGAGCGCAACGCCACCACCCGCGCACCGTCCTCCAGACTCAGACCCCCCGCCACGACGGCCGCCGCGATCTCACCCTGCGAATGACCCACCACCGCATCCGGCACCACCCCGAACGAACCCCACACCTCCGCCAACGACACCATCACCGCCCACAACACCGGCTGCACCACATCCACCCGCGCCAACAACACCTCCGAACCCAACGCCTCCACCAACGACCAATCGGTGTACGGCGCCAACGCCCGCTCACACTCCGCCATCCGCCCCGCAAACACCCCCGACTCGGCCAGCAACTCCACCGCCATCCCCACCCACTGCGACCCCTGACCCGGGAACACCAGCGCCACGCGACCGGCGACCGGGCGGCCACCGGCCCACGCTCCCGCGTCGTCCTCGGCCATCCGGCCCAGCTGGGAGTGGAGTTGGTCCCGGTCGCCGACCAGGGCCTTCCGGTACTCGAAGGCGGTGCGCGCGTGCAGGGCGGAGCCGATGTCGCGCGGGTCGGCGTCGGGGGTGCCGTCGAGGTGGCGGCGCAGCCGGTCGGCCTGGGCGCGCAGGGCTCGCGGGTTCTTCGCCGACAGCAGCCAGGGCACCTCCGGCAGGGGGGTGCGCCCGGTCGACGGGCCCTCGTCCTGCTCCGGGGCGTGTTCGAGGATGGTGTGGACGTTGGTGCCGCTCAGGCCGAAGGAGGAGACGCCGGCCCGACGCGGGCGGCCGTGCGGCGGCCAGGGCTGCTGCTCGGTCGCGAGGGCCAGCGCTCCGCGCGTCCAGTCGACGTGGGCGGAGGGCGTACCGACGTGCAGGGTGCGGGGTACCTGGCCGTGCCGCATGGACAGCACCGTCTTGATGACTCCCGCGACGCCCGATGCCGCCTGGGCGTGGCCGAGGTTGGACTTCAACGAGCCCAGCCAGAGCGGCCGTTCGGCGGGCCGGTCCTGGCCGTAGGTGGCCAGCAGGGCCTGCGCCTCGATCGGGTCGCCGAGGGTGGTGCCGGTGCCGTGCGCCTCGACCACGTCCACGTCGGCGGCGGTCAGCCCGGCGTCCGCCAGCGCCGCCCGGATCACCCGCTGCTGGGACGGGCCGTTGGGGGCGGAGAGCCCGTTGCTGGCGCCGTCCTGGTTGACGGCGGAGCCGCGCACCACGGCCAGCACCGGGTGCCCGTTGCGGCGGGCGTCCGAGAGCCGCTCCAGCAGCAGGACGCCGGCGCCCTCGCCCATGCCCATGCCGTCCGCGTCGTCCGAGAAGGCCTTGCAGCGGCCGTCCTCGGCGAGTCCGCGCTGCCGGGAGAAGCTGATCAGGGCGCCGGGGGTGGCCATCACGGCGACGCCGCCGACCAGGGCGAGCGAGCAGTCGCCGCCGCGCAGCGCCCGGCCCGCGAGGTGCAGGGCGACGAGGGAGGAGGAGCAGGCGGTGTCGACGGTCACCGCGGGGCCCTCCAGGCCCAGGGTGTAGGCGACCCGGCCGGAGACCACGCTCGGGGCGCTGCCGGTGAGCAGGTGGCCCTCCCCTTCCTCGGAGCGGGCGACGACGGCCGCGTAGTCGGCGTAGTTGACGCCGGTGAACACGCCGGTGCGGCTGCCGCGCAGGGCGACCGGGTCGATGGCGGCGCGCTCGATCGCCTCCCAGCTGGTCTCCAGCAGCAGCCGCTGCTGCGGGTCCATGGCAAGCGCCTCGCGCGGCGAGATGCCGAAGAACTCGGCGTCGAACTCGGCCGCGTCGTGCAGGAAGCCGCCCCGCCGGGTGGTCGAGGTGCCGGGGCGGTCGGGGTCGGGGTCGTAGAGGGCTTCGAGGTCCCAGCCGCGGTCGGTGGGGAAGTCCGAGACGGCGTCGCCGCCGTCGGCGAGCAGGCGCCACAGCTCCTCGGGGGTGCCGATGCCGCCGGGGAAGCGGCAGGCCATGGAGACGATCGCGATCAGGTCGTCGTCCGCGTCCCGGGCGGCCGGGCGGGCGGGCGCGGTGTCGGCCGGGTGCGCGGCGGCATCCGGTCCGGCGGCGGCCGGTCGGCCGAGCAGTTCGGCGCGGATCTCCCGGGCGAGCGCGGTGGACGAGGGGTGGTCGAAGATCAGGGTGGACGGCAGCCGCAGCCCGGTGGCGGCGTTGAGCCGGTTGCGGAGTTCGACCGCGGTGAGCGAGGCGAAGCCGATCTCCTGGAAGGCCGTGCCGGGCCGGATCGCGTCCGGCCCGGCGTGGCCGAGGACGGCCGCCGCGTGGGTGCGGACCAGGTCGAGCAGCAGGCGGTGCTGTTCCGGTTCGCCGAGGGCGGCGAGCCGTTCGCGCAGCTGTGCGGCGGCGGGTGCCTCCGGTGCGCCGGTCGGGGCCTCCAGGGCGCGGCGGGCTTCGGGGACGCCGGTCAGCAGTGGGCTGGGGCGGGTGGAGGTGAAGACGGCGGCGAACCGCTCCCAGTCGACGTCGGCGACGGCCAGGACGGTCTCGTCGTCCTCGAGCGCCTGGCGCAGGGCGTGCAGCGCGAGGTCGGGGTCGATCCGGGGCAGCCCGTGCTCCTCCAGTTTGAACAGGTCGGCGTCGGCTCCGGCGACGCGGTCCCGGTGGGGGTTCTCGGCCTGCCAGATGCCCCAGTCGATGCTGGTGGCGGTGAGGCCGCGGGCCCGGCGGTGCCCGGCCAGGGCGTCGAGGTAGGCGTTGGCGGCGGCGTAGGCGCCGTGGTCGCCGCTGCCCCAGACCCCGGCGATCGAGGAGAACAGCACGAAGGCGTCGAGTTCGCGGTCGAGTAGGGCGTCGAGGTGTTCGGCCCCGGCGGCCTTCGCGGCGACGATCTGCTCGAACGCGGACATCGGCGTGCCGTCGAGCGGGGCGAGCGCGACGAAGGCGGCCGCGTGGACGACCGCGGTGACCGGGTCGCCCGCCGCCTCCAGGCCGGTGAGCAGGTCCGCGACGGCCCGGCGGTCCGCCAGGTCGCAGACCGGCAGCGTCAGCCGTGCGCCGAGGGCGGCGAGTTCCGCGGCGAGTTCGGCCGCGCCGGGCGCCTGGGGCCGCGCCGGCCGGGCAGCACGAGGTGGGTGGCGCCGCTGCGGGCCAGCCAGCGGGCGAGGTGCGGGCCGACGGCTCCGGTGCCGCCGGTCAGCAGGACGGTGCCGCGCGGCTTCCAGGGCTTCGCGCGGCCGCCGTCGCGGGGCGCGCGCCGGAGGCGGCGGGCCAGCAGGCCGGTGGGGCGCAGGGCGAGCTGGTCCTCCCGGCCCGGGCCGGGGGCGGTCAGCGCGGCGGCGAGCCGGGTCCGGGCCCGGGCGTCGAGGTCCGGCGGCAGGTCGACGAGTCCGCCCCAGCGGGCGGGGAGTTCGAGCGCGGCGACCAGCCCGGTGCCCCAGACCAGGGCCTGGCGGGGGTGGGTGACCGGGTCGTCCGGGCCGGTGGACACGGCCCCGCCGGTGGCGCACCACAGGGGTGCGGTGAGGGCGAGGTCGCCCAGGGCCTGCACCAGGGCGACGGTGAGGGCCGTCCCGGTGGGCAGGGCCGGGTGGTCGGGGTGGGGCCGGTCGGCGGCGGCCAGCAGCGACAGCACGCCCGTCGGGACGCGGTCGCCGAGGGCGGTGGCGAGCGTGTCCGCGAGGTCCGCGCGGTGGACGGCGGCGGCCGTGAGCTCGGCCGTGACGACGGTGGCGCCCGCTTCGGCGAGGGCGAGCAGCGAACCGCGCACCCGGGCGTCCTCGCCGTGTCCGGCGGGCAGCACGACCAGCCAGGTCCCGGCGGCGGTGGCGGCCGGCGGGTCGGGCAGCGGCTGCCAGCCGACGCGGTAGCGCCAGGAGTCGACGACGCCCTCGTCGCGCCGCTGCCGGTGCCAGCCGCGCAGGGCCGGCAGGACGGGGGCGAGGGCCTCCTCGTCGACGGCGAGGCGGGCGGCGATCTCGGCCGGGGCGTCGCGGTCGAGCAGCTGCCAGAAAGCGGTGTCGTGCGGGTCGGCGGCCGGGGCGGTGGCGGGCGCCGCCTCCGGCTCCAGCCAGTAGCGGCGCAGCTGGAAGGGGTACCCGGGCAGGGCGGTCGGGCGGGCGCCGGTGTCGGCGTACGCGGCGGACCAGTCGACGGCCGCGCCCGCCACCCACAGTTCGGCGGCCGAGCGCAGCGCCCGGCGCGGTCCGCCGTCGTCGCGGCGCAGGGTGCCGACGACGACCGGCGGCTCGGCGGCGCCGGTGGCCTCGACGGTGTCCTGGAGGGCCATGGTCAGCACCGGGTGCGGCGACACCTCGACGAAGACCTCGTGGCCCTGCTCGACCAGGGCCCGGACGGCCGCGTCGAAGCGGACGGTGCCGCGCAGGTTGCGGTACCAGTAGTCGGCGTCCATCACCGTGGTGTCGAGCCGGTCCCCGGTGACGGTGGAGAACAGCGGGACGCGGGCCGGGAGCGGTCGCACGTCGGCCAGCACGGCCAGCACCTCGGACCTGATCCGTTCGACCTGGGCCGAGTGCGAGGCGTAGTCCACGGGGACGGACCGGGCCCGGACGCCCCGGGCCGCGCAGTGGGCGAGCAGTTCGGCCAGGGCCCCGGTCTCCCCGGAGACCACCACGGCGGCGGGCCCGTTGACGGCGGCCACCGACAACCGCTCGGCCCAGGGGGCGAGTTCGGCGCGGACCCGGTCCTCGGGCAGGGACACCGCGACCATGCCGCCGAGTCCGGCCAGCGCCCGGATGGCCCGGCTGCGCAGCGCGACGACCTTCGCCCCGTCCTCCAGGCTCAGCGCGCCCGCCACCACGGCGGCGGCGATCTCGCCCTGGCTGTGCCCGACCACGGCGTCGGGCCGGACGCCCCAGGACTCCCAGTGCGCGGCCAGCGACACCATCACGGCCCACAGCACCGGCTGGACCACGTCCACCCGGTCCAGCGGGGGTGCGCCGGGCGCGCCCGCCAGGACCTCGGGCAGGCGCCAGTCGACGTGGGCGGAGAGCGCGGCGTCGCAGGCGGCGAGGCGTTCCCGGAAGGCGGGGGCGGCGGCGAGCAGGTCCCGGGCCATGCCGTCCCACTGGGAGCCCTGGCCGGGGAACACCAGGGCGGTCCGGCCCTCGACGACCCGGCCGGTGCCCGTGACGAGGTCGGCGGGGGGTTCCGCGCCGGGTCCGGACAGGGCGGCGAGGCCGTCCAGCAGGGCCTGCCGCCCGTCGCCGATCACCACGGCCCGGTGCTCGAAGGCGGACCGGGTGGTCGCCAGCGCGAACCCGGTGTCGACCGGCCGGGCGGCGGCGTCCGCGGCGAGCCGGGCGCGCAGCCGGGCCGCCTGGTCGCCGAGCGCGGCCGCGGTGCGGCCGGAGAGCACCCAGGGCAGCACGGGCCCGGGCGCCGCGCCCGGCGCGGCGGCCGCCGCCGGCTGCGGCTGCGGCTGCTGGTCCGGCTCCGGCTGCGGCTCCTCGGGGGCCTGTTCGAGGACGACGTGCGCGTTGGTGCCGCTCATGCCGAACGAGGACACCCCGGCCCGGCGCGGGCGGTCGACGGCGGGCCAGTCGCGGGTCTCGGTGAGGAGTTCGACGGCGCCCGAGGACCAGTCGGCGTGCGGGGTGGGCGCGTCCACGTGCAGGGTGCGCGGCAGGACGCCGTGGCGCAGCGCGAGGACCGTCTTGATCACCCCGGCGACCCCGGCGGCGGCCTGGGTGTGCCCGATGTTGGACTTCAACGAGCCCAGCCAGAGCGGCCGTTCGGCGGGCCGGTCCTGGCCGTAGGTGGCCAGCAGGGCGTCGGCCTCGATCGGGTCGCCGAGGGTGGTGCCGGTGCCGTGCGCCTCCACCGCGTCCACCTCGGCGGCGGTCAGCCCGGCGTCCGCCAGCGCCGCCCGGATCACCCGCTGCTGGGACGGGCCGTTCGGCGCGGTCAGACCGTTGCTCGCGCCGTCCTGGTTGATCGCCGAGCCGCGCAGCACGGCCAGCACCGGGTGCCCGTGGCGCCGCGCGTCCGAGAGCCGCTCCAGCAGCAGCATGCCCACGCCCTCGCCCCAGCCGGTGCCGTCGGCCGCGGCCGCGAACGGCTTGCAGCGGCCGTCGGGGGACATCGCGCCCTGGCGGCTGAACTCGACGAACACCGCGGGCAGCGCCATCACGCTGACCCCGCCGGCCAGGGCGAGCGAGCACTCGCCGGCCCGCAGCGCCCGCGCCGCGAGGTGCAGGGCCACCAGCGAGGACGAGCAGGCGGTGTCCACGGTGACGGCGGGGCCCTCCAGCCCGAGCGCGTAGGAGACCCGCCCGGACATCACGCTCATCGAGTTCCCGGTCATCAGGAACCCCTGGACGGCTTCGGCCGCGCCGGAGCCGAGCGTCGCGTACCCCTGGTCGATGGCGGCGGCGTACACCCCGGTGCGGCTGCCGCGCAGGGTGAGCGGGTCGATGCCGGCCTGCTCGATCGCCTCCCAGGACGTCATCAGCAGCATCCGCTGCTGCGGGTCCATCGCGACCGCCTCGCGCGGCGAGATGCCGAAGAACTCCGGGTCGAAGTCGGCCGCGCCGTCCAGGAACGCCCCCCGCCCGGGGACGGTGCCGCCGGACGGCCAGGCGCGCTCCCAGCCCCGGTCGCCGGGGACGGGCGCGGTGGTGTCGCGGCCCTCGACGAGCAGTTCCCACAGCTCCTCCGGGGTGCGGACCCCGCCGGGGAAGCGGCAGCTCATCGCCACGACCGCGATCGGCTCGCGGGTGCGGGCCTCGGCCTCCCGGAGCCGCTGCCGGGTGTCGCGCAGGTCGATGGTCACCCGGTTGAGGTAGTCGCGCATCCTCTGGTCGCTCACTGGACACCGCTGCTTTCGTCTCGGGCTGCTCGGGTCTCGTCCCGGAGGACACGGAGGGCGCGGAGGGCGCGGGAGGCGCGGGCCGGTGCGCCGGTCATGCGGACCCCAACTGCCGGTCGATGTACGCGAACATCTCGTCGTCGCTGGCCGCCTCGATCAGGTCGGGGGCCAGGTCGTCCGGGTCGCCCGCGGGCCGGACGGCGGCCGGTGCCCCGTCGGGCAGCGGGCGGGACAGCACGTCCCGGATCCGGGCGGCGAGCTCGTCGCTGACGCCGTCCGGCGGCAGGGCGTCGAGCAGGGCCTCCAGGGCGTCGAGCCCGGCCCGGACCGCGCTGTCGGCGCTCGGGCGGGCGGCGCCGACCCGCTCGGCGAGGTGGCGGGCCAGTGCCTCCGGGGTCGGGTGGTCGAAGACCAGCGCGGCGGGCAGCCGCAGCCCGGTCGAGGACGCCAGCCGGTTGCGCAGTTCGACACCGGTGAGGGAGTCGAAGCCGACCTCCTTGAACGGGCGGGCCGGGCGGACCAGGTGCGGCGAACTGTGCCCGAGGACCGCCGCGGCGCTGCCGCGCACCAGGTCCAGCAGGGTCCGGTGCAGCTCGGCCTCGGGCAGCTCGGCGAGCTGCCGCGCCATCGAGCGGGGCGGCGCCGCTGCCGGGGCGGCACCGGTCCGGGCGGGGCGGACCAGGCCGCGGAGCACGGCGGGCAGCCGGTCGTCCGCCCGCAGCACGGCCGGGGCGATCCGGGCCGCGAGCCGGTAGGCGTACGGGGAGTCCAGGGCCGCGTCGAACAGGGCGAGGCCCTCCGCCGAGGTCAGCGCGCCCGCCCCGGCGCCCCGGCCCGGGGCGACCGCCGCGGTCATCGCGCTGCGCTCCTCCCACAGGCCCCAGCCGATGGACAGGCCGGGCAGGCCCTCGGCCCGGCGTTCGGCGGCGAGGGCGTCCAGGACGGCGTTGGCGGCGGCGTAGTTCGCCTGCCCGGCCGCGCCGAACTGGGCGGCGCCCGAGGAGAAGAGCACGAAGTGGGTGAGGTCGAGGTCCCGGGTGAGGTCGTGCAGGGCCAGCGCCGCGTCCGCCTTGGGCCGCAGGACGCGGTCGAGCCGCTCCGGGGTCAGCCCGGCGACCGTGGCGTCGTCCAGGACGCCGGCCGCGTGCACGACCGCGGTCAGCGGGTGCCCGGCGGGCACCGACCCGAGCAGCGCGGCGAGCGCGTCCCGGTCGGCGACGTCGCAGGCCGCGACGGTCACCGAGGCGCCGAGTGCGCTCAACTCCCCCACCAGCTCCGGCATGCCGTCGGCGGCCGCGCCCCGGCGGCCCGCCAGCAGCAGGTGCCGGGTGCCGTGCGCGACGACCAGGTGCCGGGCCAGCAGCCGTCCCAGCGTGCCGGTGGCCCCGGTGACCAGGACGGTCCCCTCGGGGTCCGGCGCCGCGGGCAGCAGCAGGACGTTCTTGCCGACGCCCCGGGCCCGGCTGAGCGAGCGCAGCGCGGCCGGGGCCTGCCGGACGTCCCAGCCGGTGACGGGCAGCGGGCGCAGCACCCCGCGCGCGAACAGGTCGAGGATCTCGGCGAGCATCTCGCCGATCCGCTGCGGACCGGCCTCCATCAGGTCGAACGCCCGGTAGCGCACCCCGGGGTGCCGCCGGGCGACCTCCTCGGGGTCGCGGACGTCGGTCTTGCCCATCTCCACGAACCGGCCGCCGTTCGGCAGCAGCCGCAGACCGGCGTCGACGAACTCCCGCGCCAGGCTGTCGAGCACGACGTCGACGCCCTGCCCGCCGGTGGCCGTCAGGAACGCCTCGGCGAAGTCGGTGCTGCGGGACGAGGCGATGTGCCCGTCGTCCAGCCCGGCGGCCCGCAGGACGTCCCACTTGGCGGGGGAGGCCGTCGCGAACACCTCGGCCCCGGCGTGCCGGGCGAGCTGCACCGCCGCCGTGCCGACGCCGCCGGCCGCGGCGTGGACCAGGACCGACTCGCCGCGCCGCAGGCCGCCGAGGTCGAACAGGCCGTAGTAGGCGGTGAGGAACACCACCGGCACGGAGGCCGCGCGGGCGAAGGACCAGCCCGCCGGTATCCGGGCGACGGTGCGGCGGTCGGCGACCGCGGTCGGGCCGAACGCGCCCCCGAAGATCCCCATCACCCGGTCCCCGGGCGCCAGGTCGGCCACGTCCGGGCCCACCTCGACCACGGTTCCGGCGCCCTCGCTGCCCAGGCCCTGCTGTGCGGGGTCGGGGTCCAGGCCGAGCGCGGCGATGACGTCGTGGAAGTTCAGCCCGGCGGCGCGCACCGCGATCCGCACCTCGCCCCGGCCCAGCGGGGCGAGGGCCGCCGGAGCGGGCTCCGCCACGACGTCCTCCGGGGAGCCCCGGCCGTCACCGGCGAGCCGCCAGGCGGCGCCGTCCGGCAGGGCCAGCGTGCCGTCCGGCCGGCTGCCGCGGACCAGTCGCGGCAGCAGCGGCGGGCCGCTGCGCAGCGCCAGTTCGGGTTCCCCGGCGGCGAGCGCCCCGGGCAGGGCGTCCGCCGGTTCGCCGCCCCCGGCCGCATCGACCAGGACGAAGCGCCCGGGGTGCTCGGCCTCCGCGCTGCGCACCAGGCCCCACAGCGCGGCCTGGGCGGGATCGACGGGACGGTCGACCGGCCCGGTGCGGACCGCGTCCCTGGTGAGCAGGGCCAGCCTGGCCGCGGCGAACCGCTCGTCGGCCAGCCACCGCTGGACGAGCGCGAGGCCCCGGTGCGCGGTGGCGCGGACCCGGTCGGCGGGGTCGGGCAGGTCGGCGGTGGCGACGGCCGCCACGACCACCTCGGGGAGGGCGGCGCCCGCGTCGAGGGCCGCGCCCAGCGCGTCCAGGTCCGGCCAGGACGCCGCGCCGGGGACGGCACCGCCGAGGGCGGCCCAGGTCGGCACGGCGGCGTCGGCCGGGTCGGCGGCCGGGGTCCAGTCGAGGCGGTGCAGCAGGTCGGCGTGGGCGGCCGCGGCGAGCGGCCCGCCCGCGGCCGGCGGCCGCAGCGACAGGCCCTGCACGCCGATCACCTGCCGTCCGGACAGGTCGTGGGCGTGCAGGCTCACGGTGTCCGGCGCGTCGGCGGCGAGCCGCACCCGCAGCGTGGTGGCCCCGGTGATCCCGCCGGTCACCCCGTTCCAGCTGAACGGCAGCCGGGCCCCGCCGTCCTGCTCGGGCAGCAGCGCGGCGGTCTGCAGGGCCGCGTCCAGCAGCGCGGGGTGCAGCACGCATCCGGCGGCGTCGGCGTGCTGCCGCTCGGGCAGCACGACCTCGGCGAACACCTCGCCGCCGCGGAGCCACGCGGCCCGGATGCCGCGGAAGGCTGGGCCGTAGTGGTAGCCGGCCGCGGCGAACCGCTCGTAGAGGTCACCGGTGTCCACCGGTTCGGCGCCGGAGGGCGGCCAGCTCAGCAGGGCGGCCCCGGTTCCGGCCGGGTCCCCGGCGGGCCGGGGTGCCAGGGTGCCGGTGGCGTGCTCGGTCCAGGGCGCGTCGGCGTCCCCCGTCGTCCGGGCGAACACGCTGAGCCGCCGCCGTCCGTCACCGTCCGGCCCGGCGACCCGGAGTTGCAGGTGGGCGGCGTCCTCGGCCGGGAGCACGAGCGCCGATCCGAGGGTCAGTTCCTCGACCACCGGGCAGTCGGCCTCGGCCCCGGCGCGCAGCGCGAGTTCGAGGAAGGCCGTGCCCGGGAGGAGCACGACGCCCGACACGGCGTGGTCGGCGAGCCAGGGGTGGGTGCGCAGCGAGATCCGGCCGCTGAGCAGCAGCTCACCGGAGTCCGCAACCTGCATCGCCGCACCGAGCAACGGGTGCCCGGTGGTGGCGAGACCCGCCGAGGCGACGTCCTGGCTGGTGGTCGGCACGTCGAGCCAGTAGCGGGTGCGCTGGAAGGCGTACGTCGGCAGCTCGACCCGCCGCGCACCGGGGAACGCCCCCGACCAATCCACCCCCAACCCGCGCTCCCAACCCCGGCCCACCGCACGCAACACCTGCACCCGGCCGCCCTCACCCCGGCGTAGCGTCCCCAGCACCACGGCGTCCACCCCCGCCGCCTCCACCGACTCCCCCACCGCCACACCCAGCACCGCATGCGGACTGGACTCCACAAAGAACCGGAACCCCTCCCCCAGCAGCGCCGCCGTGGCCGCCCCGAACTCCACCGTCTGCCGCAGATTCCGGTACCAGTACTCGGCGTCCAGGAACTTCGTGTCCAGCCAACCGCCCGTCACCGTCGAGAAGAACGGCACCCCACCCGAGACCGGCACGATCCCCTCCAGATCCGCAAGCAGCCGCTCACGCACCTCCTCCACATGCGCGGAGTGCGACGCGTAGTCCACCTCGATCAGACGCGCCCGCACCCCCTCCCCCACCAACTCCGCCACCAGTGCGGCCACCGCATCCGCATCACCCGACACCACCGTCGAGGACGGACCGTTCACCGCAGCGACGGACAGCCGCTGTTTGATCCGCTCCCGCACCACCTCCACCGGCAGCGGCACCGACGCCATCCCCCCGCGCCCCGCCAACGCCCCCACCGCACGGGAGCGCAACGCCACCACCCGCGCGCCGTCGTCCAGACTCAAACCCCCCGCCACGACGGCCGCCGCGATCTCCCCCTGCGAATGACCCACCACCGCATCCGGCACCACCCCGAACGAGCGCCACACCTCCGCGAGCGACACCATCACCGCCCACAGCACCGGCTGCACCACATCCACCCGCGCCAGCAGCGCCTCCGAACCCAACGCCTCCGCCAACGACCACTCCACATAAGGCGCCAACGCCCGCTCACACTCCGCCATCCGCCCCGCAAAGACCTCCGACTCGGCCAGCAACTCCGCCGCCATCCCCACCCACTGCGACCCCTGACCCGGGAACACCAGCACCGAACGGCCGGACACCAGCCCGCCCCCGGACACCGTGGCGCCCCGCGCCAGCGCGGTCAGGTGCTCGGCGAGGTCGTCCTCCGTGCCCACCAGCACCGCACGGTGGGCCAGCGCGCTGCGGCCGGTGGCCAGGGAGTAGGCCACGTCCGCGGCGCGGACGCCCGTACCGTCCCCGAGCCGGGCCGCCAGCGCGGCGGCCTGGGCGTGCAACGCCTCGGGGGTGCGCGCCGACAGGAGCAGGGGGACGGCGGCGGGCACCGGCGCGTCGATGGCGTCCGGCACCGCCTCGGCGGGGGCCTGTTCGAGGATCACGTGGGCGTTGGTGCCGCTGACGCCGAAGGAGGACACCCCGGCCCGGCGCGGACGGCCCGTGTCGTCCCACTGCCGGGCCTCCGTCAGCAGGCGTCCGGCGCCCGCCGACCAGTCCACCTCCGGCGTCGGACCGTCCACGTGCAGGGTCCTGGGCATCACGCCGTGCCGCAGGGCGAGCACCGACTTGATGACGGCCGCCACCCCGGCGGCGGCGGAGGTGTGGCCGATGTTGGACTTCAACGAGCCGATCCACACCGGCCGTTCGGCAGGCCGGTCCTGCCCGTAGGTGGCCAGCAGCGCCTGCGCCTCGATCGGGTCCCCCAGACGCGTCCCCGTACCGTGCGCCTCCACCACGTCCACATCGGCGGCCGTCAGCCCCGCGTCCGCCAGCGCCGCCCGGATCACCCGCTGCTGCGACGGACCGTTCGGCGCCGTCAGACCGTTCGAGGCGCCGTCCTGGTTGACCGCCGAACCGCGCACCACCGCCAGCACCGGGTGCCCGTGGCGCCGGGCGTCCGACAGCCGTTCCAGCAGCAGCATGCCGGTGCCCTCGCCGAAGGCGGTGCCGTCGGCGGCGGCGGCGAAGGACTTGCAGCGGCCGTCGGGGGCGAGTCCGCCCTGCCGGCTGAACTCGACGAACAGTTCGGGGCTGCACATCACGTTGACGCCGCCGGCCAGCGCGAGCGAGCACTCGCCGGAGCGCAGCGCCCGGACCGCGAGGTGCAGGGCCACCAGCGAGGACGAGCAGGCCGTGTCCACGGTGACGGCGGGGCCTTCCAGCCCGAAGAAGTAGGCCAGGCGTCCGGAGACGATGCTTCCCGAGTTGCCGGTGCCGAGGAACCCCTCGACGTCCTCGGGGATGTAGGGCAGCAGCCGGGCCGCGTAGTCCTGCTGCATCAGGCCGACGTACGTGCCGACCGGGGCGCCGCGCAGGGCGGCCGGGTCGATGGCGGCGCGCTCGAAGAGCTCCCAGGTGGTCTCCAGCAGCAGCCGCTGCTGCGGGTCCATGGCGAGCGCCTCGCGCGGCGAGATGCCGAAGAACTCGGCGTCGAAGTCGGCCGCGTCGTGCAGGAAGCCGCCGTGCCGGGTGACGGAGGTGCCGACCCGGTCGGGGTCGGGGTCGTAGAGCGCGTCCGGGTTCCAGCCCCGGTCGTCGGGGAACTCGGAGATGCCGTCGCGGCCCTCGTCCAGCATCCGCCACAGCTCCTCGGGGGAGCGCACGCCGCCGGGGAGGCGGCAGGCCGCGGAGACGATCGCGATCAGGTCGTCGTCGGCGTCCCGGGCGGCCGGGCGGGCGGGGGCGGCGGGGGTGGCGGCGGCGGCCCGGTCCGTGAGTCCGGCGCCCAGGAAGGCGGCGAGCGCCGCCGGGGTCGGGTGGTCGAACACCAGGCTGGCGGGGAGCCGCAGGCCGGTGGCGGCGTTCAGCCGGTTGCGCAGTTGCACCGAGGCCAGCGAGTCGAAGCCGAGTTCGCGGAAGGCCCGTCCGGGGTCGAGGGTGTCCGGGGAGGCGTGGCCGAGGACGGCCGCCGCGTGGGTGCGGACGAGTTCGACGAGCAGCCGGGTCCGCCCGGGGCCGTCGAGGGCCGCGAGGCGCAGGCGCAGGGCGTTGTCGTCGCTCTCCGCCGCTGCCGCGGCGGCCTTGCGCGGCGGTGTGCGGACCAGGCCGCGCAGCAGCGGCGGCAGGGTGCCGTCCGCCGCCGCCGCGCGCAGGGCCGGGAGGTCGAGGCGGATCGGGAGCAGGGCGGCCCGGTCCACGGTGAGGGCGGCGTCGAAGAGTTCGAGTCCCCGTTCGGTGGGGAGCGGCGGCATCCCGGACCGGGCGAGGCGCCGTACGTCGTCCGCGCCCAGGTGTCCGGTGAGGGCGCTGGGCTGCTCCCACAGGGTCCAGGCCAGGGACTGGCCGGCCAGCCCGGCCGCCCGGCGCCGGACGGCCAGGGCGTCGAGGAAGGCGTTGGCGGCGGCGTAGTTGGCCTGTCCGGGGCCGCCGAAGGTGCCCGCGGCCGAGGAGAAGAGCACGAAGTGCGTGAGGTCGAGGCCCCGGGTGAGTTCGTGCAGGTGGAGGGCGGCGTCGACCTTGGGGCGCAGCACGGCGTCCACCCGCTCGGGGGTGAGCGCGGTGACCACGCCGTCGTCGAGGGCGCCGGCGGTGTGGACCACGGCGGTCAGCGGGTGCGCGGGCGGCAGGTCCGCGAGGACGGCGGCCAGGGCGTCCCGGTCGGCGGCGTCGCAGGCGACGACGGTGGTCTCGGCGCCCAGCGCGGCGAGTTCGGCCCGCAGCTCCCCGGCCCCGGCGGCGGCCGGGCCGCTGCGGGAGAGCAGCAGCAGGTGCCGGACGCCGTGCCCGGTGACCAGGCGGCGGGCGACGTGCGAGCCGAGCAGGCCGGTGCCGCCGGTGACGAGGACGGTGCCGTCCGGGTCGAAGGCCGCGCCGTCCGGCCGGTCCCCGTCCGGCCCGGGGGCCCGGACCAGCCGGGGGACGCGGACCTCGCCGGCCCGGACCGCGCACTGCGGTTCGCCCGAGGCGAGGGCCGCGCCGACGGCCGCGTCGACGGCCGGGGAGGTGCCGTGCTCGTCGGCGGCGTCGAGGTCGAGCAGGGCGAAGCGCCCGGGGTGTTCGGAGCCGGCCGAGCGGATCAGGCCCCAGAGCGCGCTGTGCGCGGGGTCGCGGACGTCCTCGCCGTCCCGAGCGGCGACCGCGCCCCGGGTGGCGAACACCAGGCGCGAGTCGGCGAAACGGTCGTCGGCGAGCCAGGTCCGGACGTCGGCGAGGGCCCGGTGGACGGCCGTGCGGACGGCGGCGGCCGCGGGCTCGGGCCCGGACGCGGCGCAGCTCAGCAGGACCGTTCCGGGCACCGGCGCTCCGGCGTCGACGGCGGCCAGCAGCGCGGCCAGGTCCGCGGTGCGGTGGACGGGCGGGGCGCTGCCGCGCGGGGGTGCGACGACCCACTCCGTCGCGTAGAGGTCCCGGTGGTGGCGGCCGCGGGGGGCGGGGTCGGCGCCGAGGACGGCGGGGCCCGCGGGCCGCAGGACCAGCGCGTCCACGGTCGCCACGGGGGCGCCGGTCGGGTCGGCGACGGCGAGCGCCAGCGCGTCGGGTCCGGCCGGGGTGAGCCGGACCCGGATCGTCCCGGCGCCGGTGGCGTGCAGGGTCACGCCGTTCCAGGCGAACGGCAGCCGTCCCTCGGGGTGGGCGTCCGCGCCGGGGGCGCCGGGCACGCCGGTGGCGTGCAGGGCGGCGTCCAGCAGGGCCGGGTGCAGGCCGAAGCGGGCCGCCTCGGGTGCGGGCCCGGCGGGCACGACGGCCTCCGCGAACAGTTCGTCGCCGCGCCGCCAGGCCGCGCGCAGGCCCTGGAAGGCGGGGCCGTAGCCGAACCCGCCCGCCGCGAAGCGGTCGTACAGCCCGTCGAGGGCGAGGGGTTCGGCGCCGGGCGGCGGCCAGGGCACCGACTCGGCGGCCCCGGCACCGTCCGCGCCGTCCGCACCGCCCGCACCGTCCGCGCCGTCCGCGCCGTGCTCGGCCAGGACGCCTTCGGCGTGCCGGGTCCACTCCTCGTCGAGGTCGCCGTCGGCGGGGGCGTCCGGCCGGGAGTGCAGGCTGAACGGGCGGTGGCCCCGGGCGTCGGGGGCGCCCACGGTGAGGCGCAGCACGGTGCCGCCGTGCTCGAGCAGCACCAGGGGGGCCTGCAGGGTGAGTTCCTCGACCCGGGGGCAGCCGGTCCGGGCCCCGGCCTGGAGCGCGAGTTCCAGGAAGGCGGTGCCGGGGAGCAGGGCCCGGCCGCCGACGGCGTGGTCGGCGAGCCAGGGGTGGGTGCGGGCCGACAGGCGGCCGGTGAGGATCAGGCCGTCGCTGTCGGCGAGGACCACGACGGCGCCCAGCAGCGGGTGGTCCGCGGGGGTCAGCCCGGCGGCGCCGACGTCGGCGGCGGGCGCGGCGCCGTCCTCCAGCCAGTACGGGTCGCGCTGGAAGGCGTAGGTGGGCAGGTCCACCCGGCCGGGGCGGCGGCCGGCGAAGACGGCGTTCCAGTCCGGGGAGACGCCGCGCAGGTGGAGTTCGGCCAGCGCCTCGGTGAACCGGCGCGGGCCGCCGTCGTCGCGGCGCAGGGTGCCCAGGGCGGTGGCGTCGGCGCCCGCGTCCTCGGCGGTCTCCAGGACGCCGACGGTGAGGACGGGGTGCGGGCTGCTCTCCAGGAGGACCTGGTAGCCGTCGGCGAGCAGGGCGCGGGTCGCCTCCTCGAACCGGACGGTCCCGCGGAGGTTGCGGTACCAGTAGTCGGCGTCCAGGACGGTGGTGTCCGCCAGCGGGCCGCCGGTGAGGGTGGAGTAGAAGGGGACGGCGCAGGGGCGGGGGGCCAGTCCGTCGAGCCGGGCGAGCAGGTCGGCCCGGATGTCCTCGACGTGGGCGCTGTGCGAGGCGTAGTCGACGGGGACGCGCCGGGTGCGCACGCCCAGGGCCGCCGCCCGGTCGAGGAACGCGTCGAGCGCGTCGGTGTCGCCGGAGACCACGGTGGACCGGGGCCCGTTGACGGCGGCGACGGAGAGCCGGCCGTCCCAGGGGGCGAGGTGTTCGGCGAGGTGTTCGGCGACCTGCGCGGCGGGCAGGGCCACCGAGGCCATGCCGCCGCGGCCGGACAGCGCGCGGATCGCCCGGCTGCGCAGGGCGACCACCCGGGCGGCGTCGTCCAGGGAGAGCGCGCCCGCCACGCAGGCGGCGGCGATCTCGCCCTGGGAGTGGCCGACCACGGCGCCGGGGGTGATGCCGTGGGAGCGCCACAGTTCGGCCAGCGAGACCATGACGGCCCACAGTGCGGGCTGCACCACGTCGACCCGGTCGGCCGGCGGGGTGCCGGGGGCGCCGCGCAGGACGGCCTCCAGCGACCAGTCGACGAAGGGGGCCAGGGCGCGTTCGCAGTCCGCGATCCGGGCGGCGAACGCGGGGGCGGAGTCGAGGAGTTCGACGGCCATGCCGGCCCACTGCGAGCCCTGCCCGGGGAACACCAGGGCGACTTCGCCGCCGGTTCCGGCGGTGCCGAGGACCAGGCCGGGGGCGTCGAGGCCGGCCGCCAGGGCGTCGAGCCCGGCCCGGAACTCCTCGGGGCGGCTGCCGATCAGGACGGCCCGGTGCTCGTGCGCGGCGCGGGTGGTGGCGAGGGCGTGGCCGACCTCGGCCGGGCCGGGCCCGGGGTGGGCGTCGAGGTGGTCGCGGAGCCGGGCGGCCTGGGCGCGCAGCGCCGGGGCGGTGCGGCCGGAGAGCACCCAGGGCAGGACGGCGGGCGCGGCGGGTTCCGGGACGGGCTCCGGGGCGGGCTCGTCGGCCTGTTCCAGGACGACGTGCCCGTTGGTGCCGCTGACGCCGAAGGAGGAGACCGCGGCCCGGCGCGGCCGTCCGGTCTCGGGCCAGGGGGTGTTCGCGGTGACCAGGCGCACCGCGCCCGCGGTCCAGTCGATCTGCGGGGACGGGTCCTGCGCGTGCAGGGTGGGCGGGACGGTGCCGTGCCGCAGGGCGAGGACGGTCTTGATGACGCCGCCGACGCCGGCCGCCGCCTGGGTGTGCCCGATGTTCGACTTCAGCGAGCCGAGCAGCAGCGGCTGCCCGTCCGGGCGGCCCTGGCCGTAGGTGGCCAGCAGGGCCTGGGCCTCGATCGGGTCGCCCAGCGGGGTGCCGGTGCCGTGCGCCTCGACCACGTCCACGTCGGCGGGGGTGAGCCCGGCGTTGGCCAGGGCGTGCCGGATGACGCGCTGCTGGGCGGGGCCGTTGGGGGCGGTGAGCCTGCTGCTGGCGCCGTCCTGGTTGACGGCGGTGCCGCGGATCAGGGCGAGCACCGGGTGCCCGTTGCGGCGGGCGTCCGAGAGGCGCTCCAGCAGCAGCATGCCGACGCCCTCGCCCCAGCCGGTGCCGTCGGCGGCGGCGGAGAAGGACTTGCAGCGGCCGTCCCGGGCCAGGCCGCCCTGGCGGCTCATCTCGACGAACGGGACGGGTGTCGACATGACCATCGCGCCCCCGGCCAGGGCCAGGGTGCAGTCGCCGCCCCGCAGGGCCTGGGCGGCGAGGTGGACGGCGACCAGCGAGGAGGAGCAGGCGGTGTCGACGCTGACCGCCGGGCCCTCCAGGCCGAAGGTGTAGGCGACCCGGCCGGAGGCGACGCTGTCGGAGCTGCCGCTGCCGACGTAGCCGGCCACGTCGTCGGGGACCCGGCGCAGCCGTACCGCGTAGTCCTGGTACATGACGCCGGCGAAGACGCCGGTCGGGGTGCCGCGCAGGGTCGCGGGGTCGATGCCGGCCCGTTCGAACGCCTCCCAGGTGGTCTCCAGCAGCAGCCGCTGCTGCGGGTCCATGGCGAGCGCCTCGCGCGGGGAGATCCCGAAGAACCCGGGGTCGAAGTGCCCGACGTCGTCGAGGAAGCCGCCCAGGGCGGTGTGGCTGGTGCCCTCGCGCAGCCGTTCCGGGTCGTCCAGGTGGTCCAGGTCCCAGCCCCGGTCGGCGGGGAAGCCGGTGATGGCGTCGGTGCCGTCGGTGACCAGGCGCCACAGGTCCTCGGGGGTGCGCACGCCGCCGGGGTAGCGGCAGCTCATCGCGACGACCGCGATCGGTTCGCGGGCCGCCTCCTCGGCCTCGGTCAGGCGTCGGCGGGTGTGGTGCAGGTCCGCCGTCACGCGCTTGAGGTAGTCCCTGAGCCTGTCGTCGTTCACCATCGGGGGCCGCCGTCCTGGTTCGCGGGTCGGGTCGCTGTCATCACAGGCCGAGTTCGTTGTCGATGAGGTCGAAGAGTTCGTCGTCGCTGGCGCCGTCCATCCGGTCCTCGATGGAGGCGGTGGGGGCGGTGGCGCCGTCGCCGTCGGCCGCGGGTCCGGCCTGGTCGAGGCGGCGCAGGAGCTCGCGGAGCCGGTCGGCGAGCCGTTCGCGGTCCGCCGGGTCGTCGGGGACGCCGTCCGGGACGCCCGCCAGGAGGTCCGGTCCGGCGGGGCCGGGGAGCGGGCCGGGCCCGGCGTCGACGGCCAGTTCGGCGGCCAGGTGCGCGGCGATCGCGGCGGGGGTGGGGTGGTCGAAGAGCAGGGTGGCCGGCAGCGGGTGGCCGGTGGCGGCCCGCAGCCGGTTGCGCAGTTCCACCGCGGTCAGCGAGTCGAAGCCGACCTCCAGCAGGCCGCGGCCGGGCTCGACCGCGGCCGGGCCGCCGTGGCCGAGCACCAGGGCGGCGTGCGAGCGGACCAGGTCGAGCAGGACCCGGCCGCGCTGGGTCTCGTTGAGGGTGCCGAGGCGCTGCTTCAGGGCCTCGGGCCCGTCGGGGCCGGTGCCGGCCGCGGGGCCGGCCGGGCCGCGCCGGGCGGCGGGGCGCACCAGGCCGCGCAGCAGGGCGGGGACGCCGCCGGGGCCGGCCTGGGCGCGGACGGCGGCGGTGTCGAGCCGCAGCGGGAGCAGGACCGGGTCGTCGAGGGTGCCGGCGGTGTCGAAGAGCGCGAGCCCCCGGGCCGGGTCGAAGGCGACGATCCCGCCCCGGGCGATCCGGCGCAGGTCGGCCTCGGTGAGCCCGCCGGTCATCCCGGTGCTGTTGGCCCACAGGCCCCAGGCGAGCGAGCGGCCGGGCAGCCCGGCGGCGCGGCGCCGGTGGGCCAGGGCGTCCAGGAAGGCGTTGGCGGCGGCGTAGTTGCCCTGGCCCATGCCGCCGAAGATCCCGGCGATGGACGAGAACAGGACGAACTCGGACAGCTCCAGGTCGGCGGTGAGTTCGTGCAGGTTGAGCGCCGCGTCCACCTTGGGGCGCAGGACGCGCTCCAGTTGTTCGGGCGTCATGGCGGCGACGACGCCGTCGGCCAGGACGCCCGCGGCGTGCACCACCCCGGTCAGCGGGTGCGCGGGGGGCAGGGCGGCCAGCAGGGCCGCGAGCGCGTCGCGGTCGGCGGCGTCGCAGGCGGCGATCTCGGCGTGCGCGCCCAGGGCGGCGAGCTCGGCGAGGAGTTCCGCCGCGCCCTCGGCGGCGGGGCCGCTGCGGCTGGTCAGCAGCAGGTGCCGGACGCCGTGCTCGGCGGCCAGGTGGCGGGCGACGTGGGCGCCGATGGCGCCGGTGCCGCCGGTGATCAGGACGGTTCCGTCGCCGCCCCAGCCGGGGGTGCGCCCGGTGGCGGCCAGCGGGACCCGGGCCAGCCGGGCCGCGTGGACGGCTCCGGCCCGGATCGCGAGCTGGGGTTCGCCGGACGCGAGGGCTTCGGCGAGCAGGGCGGGCGGGGTCCGCGGGTCGTCCAGGTCCAGCAGGACGAAGCGGTCCGGGTGCTCGGTCTGCGCCGAGCGGACCAGGCCCCAGAAGGCGGCGAGGGCCGGGTCCGGGACGTCGTCGCCGCTCACCGGGACGGCGCCCGCGGTGACCAGGACCAGCTTGGCGCCGGTCAGCCGCTCCTCGGCCAGCCAGCCGCGCAGCAGGGCGAGGAGCGTGCCGAGGCCGTCGTGGACCGCGTCGCGGAGGGCACCGGTCGGCGCGTGCGGGGCCGGGGCGGCCGGGCCGGCGGCCAGCACCAGCCGGGGGGCCGGGGCGCCGGTGTCGAGCAGCGCGGACAGCGCGGCGAGGTCGGCGACCGGGCGGCCGGGGAGCGGCGCGGCGCCGAGCACGGCCCAGGACTCCGGGCGGGGGCGGCGGCCGTCGCGGCGCGCCCGGGCAGCGGCTGCCACTCGGGCCGGAACAGTTCCTCGTGGTGTCCGGCCCGGGTGGCCTTGAAGCGGTCCGGCGAGACCGGCCGCAGGACCAGGGAGCCGGCCGAGAGCACCGGGCGCCCGGTGGTGTCGGCCGCCCGCACGGCGACCGCGTCGCGGCCGGTGGGGGTCAGCCGCAGCCGCAGTTCGGCGGCCCCGGAGGCGTGCAGGCGCACCCCGCTCCAGGAGAACGGCAGCCAGCCCTGCGCGGGCCCCTCCAGGACGTCGAACACCAGCGCGTGCAGGGCGGCGTCCAGCAGGGCCGGGTGCAGGCCGAACGCGGCGGCGTCCGGCCGCTGCTCCTCCGGCAGGCTCGCGAGGGCGTACACCTCGTCGCCGAGCCGCCAGGCGGCGCGCAGGCCCTGGAACGCGGGGCCGTAGGCGAAGCCGCCGCCCGCGAAGCGGTCGTACAGGCCCTCCGTGTCGAGCGGGACGGCCCCGGGCGGCGGCCAGGCCGCGCCGTCCGCCGGGTCGGTCGGGTCGGCGGGGTCGGTCGGCTCGGCGGGTCCGGCGGAGCCGAGCAGGCCGCTGGCGTGCCGGGTCCAGGGGGCGTCGGGGCCGTCGTCGGCGGCCCGGGCGTGGACGCTCAGCAGGCGGGTGCCGGCGGCGTCCGGGCTGCCGACGGTGAGCTGGATCGCGACGGCCCCGCCCGGCGGGAGCAGCAGCGGTGCCTCCAGGGTCAGTTCCTCGACCCGGTCGCAGCCGACCTGGTCGCCCGCGCGGACCGCGAGTTCCAGGAACGCGGTGGCGGGGAACAGCACGCCCTCGTAGACGCCGTGGTCGGCCAGCCAGGGGTGGCTGCGGACCGAGAACCTGCCGGTGAAGAGGAAGCCGTCGGAGTCGGCGAGTTCCGTTCCGGCGCCGAGCAGCGGGTGGTCGACCGCGCGCAGCCCGGCCGCGGGCAGCGCGGCCGTGGCCGGACCGGCCGGCAGCCAGTAGCCGGACCGCTGGAAGGCGTAGGTCGGCAGGTCGGCGGCGGGGGCGGCCGGGGCGCCGCCGTGCACGGCGGCCCAGTCCACCGGGACGCCGGTGACGTGCAGCCGGGCCAGCGCGGCCGTCGCCGCGGCGGCTTCCGGCCGGTCCTTGCGCAGCAGCGGCACCAGCACCGGGCCGCCGGTGGCGGTGGCGGTGGCGCCGGTCAGGCAGTCCTGGCCCATCGCGGTGAGCGCGCCGTCCGGTCCGAGTTCGAGGAAGGCGGTGACGCCGTCGCGCTCCAGGCGGCGCACGCCGTCCTGGAAGCGGACGGTGCCGCGCACGTGCTCCACCCAGTAGTCCGGCGAGCCGAGCTGCTCGGCGGTGGCCGGTTCGCCGGTCAGGTCGGAGATCACCGGGACGGCGGCCTCCCCCGGGACGATCCGGGCCACGACCTCGCGGAACGCGGCCAGCATCGGTTCCATCAGCGGCGAGTGGAAGGCGTGCGAGACCCGCAGCCTCCGGGTCTTGCGGCCGCGCGCGGCGAGCACGGCGGCGATCTCGTCCACCGCCGCCGCGTCGCCGGAGACCACGGTCGAGGCCGGGCCGTTGACCGCGGCGAGGGCGACCTCGGCCTCGCGGCCGGCGAGCAGCGGCCGCACCTCCTCCTCCCCGGCGCCGAGGGCGGTCATCGCGCCGCCCGCCGGGAGGGCCTGCATCAGCCGTCCGCGCGCGACCACCAGGGCCGCGGCGTCGGGCAGGGTGAACACCCCGGCGACGTGGGCGGCGGCCAGCTCGCCCACCGAGTGGCCGAGCAGCCGGTCGGGGCGCACGCCCCAGTGCTCGACCAGCCGGAACAGCGCGACGCCGAGGGCGAACAGGGCGGGCTGGGCGTACTCGGTGCGCTCCAGCAGGCCGTGGCCAAGGTCGCCGGGGGCGGCGTCGACCACCTCCCGCAGCGGGCGGTCGAGCAGCGGGTCGAGTTCCGCGCAGACCGCGTCGTAGGCGTCGGCGAAGACCGGGAAGCGCGCGTACAGCCCGGCGCCCATGCCGGTGCGCTGGCTGCCCTGGCCGGGGAACAGGAAGGCGGTCCGCGCGGCCGGGCCGGTGACGCCGCGCACCAGGTCCGCCGACGGCTCGTCGGCGGCGAGGGCGGCCAGCCCCCGGAGCAGGGACTCCCGGTCCGGGCCGGTGAGCGCGGCCCGGTGCTCGAAGGCGCTGCGGTGCAGCGCCAGGGCGCGGCCCAGGTCCGCGACGGCGGGGCCCGGTCCCGTTCGACGTGCGCGAGCAGCCGGGCGGCCTGCGCGCGCAGCGCGTCCGCGCTGCGGGCCGAGAGCAGCCAGGGCAGGGCGGGCGCGTCGGTCGCGGACGCAGCGGCGGCAGGCACGTCGGCGGCGGCGGGCGCCGGGGCCGGTTCGGCGGGCTGTTCGAGGATGGTGTGGGCGTTGGTGCCGCTGACCCCGAACGAGGACACGGCGGCCCGCCGGGGGTGGCCGGTCTCCGGCCACGGGGTGTCGTCGGTGAGCAGCCGGACCGCGCCGGCCGACCAGTCCACGTGCGGGGTCGGCGCGTCGACGTGCAGGGTGCGCGGGAGGGTTCCGTGCCGCATGGCCTGGATCATCTTGATGATGCCGGCGACCCCGGCGGCGGCCTGGCTGTGGCCGATGTTCGACTTCAGCGAGCCGAGCCACAGCGGCTCGCGCCCGCCGCGCTCCCGCCCGTAGGTGGCCAGCAGGGCCTGGGCCTCGATCGGGTCGCCCAGCTTGGTGCCGGTGCCGTGCGCCTCCACCGCGTCGACCTCGGCGGCGGTGAGTCCGGCGTCGGCGAGGGCCGCCCGGATCACCCGCTGCTGGGAGGGGCCGTTGGGGGCGGTGAGGCCGTTGCTGGCGCCGTCCTGGTTGACGGCGGAGCCGCGGACCAGGGCGAGCACCGGGTGGCCGTTGCGCCGGGCGTCCGAGAGGCGCTCCAGGACGAGCAGCCCGGCGCCCTCGGCCCAGGAGGTGCCGTCGGCGGCGGCGGCGAACGGCTTGCAGCGGCCGTCCTCGGCGAGCACCCGCTGTCGGCTGAACTCCACGAACGCGCCCGGGGTGGACATCACGGTCACGCCGCCGGCCAGCGCCAGCGAGCACTCCCCGGCCCGCAGCGAGCGGGCCGCGAGGTGGACCGCGACCAGCGACGAGGAGCACGCCGTGTCGACGGTCACCGCGGGCCCCTCCAGGCCGAGGCTGTAGGAGATCCGGCCGGACGCCACGCTGCCCGCGCTGCCGATGCCGAGGTAGCCCTCGAACTCCTCGGAGGGCTCGGTGACCCGCGACCCGTAGTCGTGGTGGCTGCACCCGACGAAGACGCCGCTCGCGCTGCCCTTGAGGGAGAGCGGGTCGATGCCGGCCCGCTCGAACGCCTCCCAGGAGAGTTCGAGCAGCAGCCGCTGCTGGGGGTCGATGGTGAGCGCCTCGCGCGGGGAGATCCCGAAGAAGGCCGGGTCGAAGCGGTCGGCGTCGTGCAGGAAGCCGCCCTCCCGGGCGTAGGTGCTGCCGACCCGGTCCGGGTCCGGGTCGTAGAGGCCGTCCAGGTCCCAGCCGCGTCCGGTGGGGAAGCCGGTGATGGCGTCCCGGCCGCCCGCGACGAGCTCCCACAGCTCCTCGGGGGTGCTGACGCCGCCGGGGTAGCGGCAGCTCATGGCCACCACGGCGATCGCCTCGTCCTCGGGCACCGCGGCGGCCGCGGTCGGCCGCCCGGGGGCGCCGGACGCCTCGGCGGCGGCCGCCCCCGGCAGTTCGGCGCGCAGGTGCCCGGCCAGGGCGGCGGCGGTGGGGTAGTCGAAGGCCAGGGTCACCGACAGGCGCAGGCCGGTGGCCGCGGTGAGCCGGTTGCGCAGTTCGACGGCGGTCAGCGAGTCGAAACCGATGTCCTTGAACGCCCGGTCCGGTCCCACCGCCTCGGGCCCGGGGTGGCCGAGCACCTCGGCGACCTCGCGGCGGACCAGGTCCAGCAGGGCCCGGTCGCGTTCCGCCGGGGGCAGGGCGGCCAGGCGCCGGGCCGGCGGCTCGGTGCCGTCGGCCGTGCCGCGGGCCGCGGCGAGCGCCTCCCGCACCTCGGGCAGGTCGCCGAGGGCGGCGCTGGGCCGCAGCGCGGTGAACGCCCGGGTGAAGCGGTCCCAGGCGAAGTCGGCGACCAGGACGGCCGTGTCGTCGTGGTCCAGGGCCCGGTGCAGCGCGGTGGTGGCCGCGGCCGGGTCCATGGCGGGCAGGCCGTCGCGGACCAGCCGTTCGGCGACCGCTCCGGAGGCGAGGCTCTCGCCGCCCCACAGGCCCCAGGCCACCGAGGTGCCGGGCAGGCCGAGGTCGCGGCGCTGCCGGGCCAGGGCGTCGAGGTAGGCGTTGGCGGCGGCGTAGCTGCCCTGGCCGGTGCCGCCGAGCGTGCCGGCCAGCGAAGAGAACAGCACGAAGGCGGTCAGGTCGAGGTCGCGGGTGAGCGCGTCGAGGTTGCGCGCGCCGTCGAGCTTGGGGCGCAGGACGCCGGCCGCGCGTTCGGGGGTGATCGCGTCGATCACGCTGTCGTCGAGGACGCCCGCGGTGTGCAGGACGGCGCGCAGCGGGCGCTCGGCCGGGATGTCCGCGAGCAGGGCGGCCAGCGCGTCGCGGTCCGCGACGTCGCAGGCCGCCGCGGTGGCCTCGGCGCCGAGTGCGCGCAGTTCGGCCAGCAGGGCGTCGGCGCCGGGGGCCCGGGCGCCGCGCCGGCTGGTGAGCAGCAGGTGGGCGGTGCCGGTGCGGGCGAGCCAGCGGGCGATCTGGGCGCCGAGGCCGCCGGTGCCGCCGGTGACCAGGACGGTGCCCTCGGGGGTCCAGTCCCGGACGGGGGCGGTGTCGCCGAGCCCGGCGTGGACGACCCGGCGGCCGTAGACGCCGGTGGCGCGGACCGCGAGCTGGTCCTCGCCGCCGGGGGCGGCCAGGGCTTCGGCGAGCCGGGTCGCGGCCCGGTCGTCGAGCCGGTGCGGCAGGTCGACCAGGCCGGCCCAGCGCTGCGGGTACTCGACCCCGGCGACCCCGCCGAGGCCCCAGGCCAGGGCCTGGAGGGGGCTGCCGATCCGGTCGGAGCGGCCGACCGACACCGCGCCCCGGGTGGCGCCCCAGAGCGGGGCCTCGGTGCCGAGGTCGCCCAGGGCCTGGAGCAGCGCGACGGTCAGGGTGAGGCCGCGGGGCAGCGCCGATCCGTCGCCGTGCGGTTCCTCGTCCAGGGCGAGCAGCGACAGGATCGCGGCGGGCGGCCCGTCGGCGCGCTCGTGCGCGGCGCGGAGCAGCGCGGCGAACCGGGCCCGGTCGGTCGCGTCGTGGCCCGCCTCGACCAGGACGGGGGTGGCGCCGTGCCCGCGCAGGGCGTCCGCGGCGAACGCGACGGCCGGGTCGGCGGCGGCGCCGGCCGGGACGAGGAGGAGCCAGCTGCCGGTGAGCCGGGGCCGCTCGGGGGCGGGCAGCGGCTTCCAGGTGACCCGGTAGCGCCAGCCGTCGGCGGTCCGGTCGTCGGCCCGGTCGCGCGCCCACGCGGCGAGGGTGGGCACCAGGGAGGCGAGCGAGGCCCGGAGTTCCCCGTCCTCGACCCGCAGGGTGGTGGCGAGGGCGTCCAGGTCCCCGCGGTCGACCGCCGTCCAGAAACCGGAGTCGGCCGGGCCGGTGCCGGTCGCGGTGGCGGCGGGCCGCTCGGGGGCGGGGTCCAGCCAGTAGCGCTGCTGCTGGAAGGCGTAGGTGGGCAGGTCCACCGGCCGGGCGCCGGTCCCGGCGAACACCGCGTCCCAGTCCACCGGCAGGCCGCGGACCTGGACCTCGGCGAGCGCGGTGAGGAAGCGGCCGGGGCCGCCCTCGGTGCGGCGCAGGGTGCCGACGACGGCCCCGTCGCCGTCCCCGGCCGCCTCGACGGCCTCCTGGATCCAGACGGTCAGCGCGGGGTGGGTGCTGCACTCGACGAAGGTGCGGTGCCCGTCGGCGACGAGCGCGTCGAGCGCCCGGCCGAACTCCACCGGGCGGCGCAGGTTCTCGTACCAGTACGCGGCGTCCAGGGTCAGGGTGTCCACGGGGCCGCCGCTGACCGTGGAGTAGAACGGGACGGCGGAGGTGCGCGGCGCGGTGTCGCGGAGCAGGGCGAGCAGTTCCTCGCGCAGTTCCTCCACCTGGGGCGAGTGCCCGGCGAAGTCCACGCCGGGGACCGGCCAGGCCAGCACGCCCGCCGCGGCGTACCGCTCGCGCAGCCGTTCCAGTGCCGCCGGGTCGCCGGAGACGGTCACCGAGGTCGGCCCGTTGACGGCGGCGACGTCGAGCGCCCCGCCGTGGGCGGCCAGGGCCTCGCGGACGGCTTCGACCGGCTGCGGCACGAACAGCATGCCGCCGCGTCCGGTCAGGGCCAGCAGGGCCCGGCTGCGCAGGGCGACGATCCGGGCGGCGTCGGCCAGGGAGAGCGCGCCCGCCACGCAGGCGGCGGCGATCTCGCCCTGGGAGTGGCCGACCACGGCGTCGGGGACGATCCCGTGGGAGCGCCACAGCTCGGCCAGCGACACCATCACCGCCCACAGCACCGGCTGCACCACGTCCACCCGGTCCAGCGGGGGCGCGTCGGGCTCCTCGCGCAGGACGGCGAGCAGCGACCAGTCCAGGTGCGGGGCGAGGGCGCGTTCGCAGGCCGCGATCCGGTCGGCGAACGCCGGGGCGCGGTCGAGCAGTTCGCGGGCCATGCCGGGCCACTGGGAGCCCTGGCCGGGGAAGACGAGGACGGTCCTGGCCGACCGGGCGACGGTGCCCCGGACCAGGCCGGGCGCGTGCTCCCCCGCGGCCAGCGCGGCCAGGCCGCCGAGCAGGGCCTCCCGGTCGCCGCCGACGACCGCCGCGCGGTGCTCGAAGGCGGTCCTGGTGGTGGCCAGCGCGTAGCCGACGTCGGCGGCCCGCAGGTCCGGCCGCTCCACCAGGTGCGCGTGCAGCCGCCGGGCCTGGTCCTCGACCGCCTCGGCGGTCCGCCCGGACAGCACCCACGGCACGACGGACGCCGCGGGCGCGGGACCGGCGGGTGCGGGTGCGGGCGCGGGGTCGGCGGGCGGCTGTTCGACGACGACGTGGGCGTTGGTCCCGCTCAGGCCGAACGAGGACACGCCGGCCCGGCGCGGGCGGCCGGTCTCCGGCCAGGGGGTGGCCTCGGTCAGCAGGGCGACGGCGCCCGCCGTCCAGTCCACGTTCGGGGTCGGCCGGTCGACGTGCAGGGTGCGCGGCAGTTCGCCGTGCCCCATCGCCAGCACCATCTTGATGATGCCGCCGACCCCGGCGGCGGCCTGGGTGTGCCCGATGTTCGACTTCAGCGACCCGAGCCACACCGGCCGGTCGGCCGGCCGGCCCCGGCCGTAGGTGGCCAGCAGCGCGTCGGCCTCGATCGGGTCGCCCAGCCGGGTGCCGGTGCCGTGCGCCTCGACGGCGTCCACGTCGGCGGCCGTCAGCCGGGCGTTCGCCAGCGCGTCGCGGATCACCCGCTGCTGGGCCAGGCCGCTGGGCGCGGTGAGGCCGTTGCTGGCGCCGTCCTGGTTGATCGCCGAGCCGCGCAGCACCGCGAGCACCGGGTGGCCGTTGCGGCGGGCGTCCGAGAGGCGCTCCAGGACGAGCAGGCCCACGCCCTCGGCCATGCCGAAGCCGTCCGCCGCGGCGGCGAAGGACTTGCAGCGCCCGTCCTCGGCGAGCCCGCGCTGACGGCTGAAGCCGGTGAACGACAGCGGGGTGCCCATCACGGTCGCGCCGCCCGCCAGGGCCAGCGCGCACTCGCCCGAGCGCAGCGACTGCGCGGCGAGGTGCACCGCCACCAGGGACGAGGAGCAGGCCGTGTCCACGGTCACGGCGGGCCCCTCCAGGCCCAGGGTGTAGGCGATCCGGCCGGACAGGACGCTGGTGGAGATGCCCGCGATGAACAGTCCCTCCAACTCCTCGGGGACGTCGCGCAGGGTGCCGCCGTAGCCCTGGTAGGAGGCCCCGGCGAAGACGCCGGTCGGGGTGCCGCGCAGGGTGGACGGGTCGATGCCGGCCCGTTCGAACGCCTCCCAGGAGGTCTCCAGCAGCAGCCGCTGCTGCGGGTCCATGGCGAGCGCCTCGCGCGGGGAGATCCCGAAGAACCCGGGGTCGAAGCGGTCCGCGTCGTGGACGAACCCGCCCGCGGCGGCGTAGCTCCGGCCGGGCCGGTCCGGGTCGGCGTCGTACAGCGCGTCGAGGTCCCAGCCCCGGTCGGCGGGCAGCCCGGAGACGGCGTCGCGGCCGTCCGCGACCAGGCGCCACAGGTCCTCGGGGGTGCGGACGCCGCCGGGGTAGCGGCAGCTCATCGCGACGATCACCACGGGGTCGTCGTCGGCGGCGGGCGGCGCGGCGGGGGGCCGCCGGTCGGCGGCGGGCTCCCCGGCGGCGCCCAGCAGGCCGGTCTCCAGGCGCCCGGCGAGCGCGGTCGCGGACGAGTAGTCGAAGACGACGGTGACCGGGAGCCGCAGGCCGGTGGCGGCGTTCAGCCGGTTGCGCATGTCCACGGCGGTCAGCGAGTCGAAGCCCAGCTCGCGGAAGGCCCGGCCGGGGGCGATCGCGTCCGGCGAGTCGTGGCCGAGGACGGCGGCGGCGTGGGTCCGGACCAGGTCGACCAGCACCCGGGTCCGCTCGGCGGCCGGGAGCGGCTCCAGCCGCTCGCGCAGCACCGAGGGGGTGCCGCCCCCGGCGCCGCCGGTCTCCGGTCCGGCGGCCAGCGCGGCGCGCACCTCGGGGAGTTCCCCGATCAGCGGGCTGGGGCGGGCCGCGGTGAAGACCGTCGCGAAGCGGTCCCAGTCGATGTCGGCGACCACGACCACCGTCTCGTCGTGGTCCAGGACCTGCTGGAGCCCGGTGATCGCGACCGCGGGCGGCATGAAGAGCACGCCGTGGCCGCGCAGGGTGTCCTCGGCCAGTTCGGCCGCCATCCCCCCGGCGCCGTCCGCGGGGCTCCAGATGCCCCACACCACGGAGGTCGCGGCGAGGCCGCGGCTCCTGCGGTCCTCGGCGAGGCCGTCGAGGTAGGCGTTGGCGGCGGCGTAGGCGCCGTGGACGGCGCTGCCCCACACCCCGGAGATCGAGGAGAACAGCACGAACGCGTCGAGCGCGTCCCGGTCGAACAGCAGGTCCAGGTTCCGGGCCCCGCCGACCTTGGCGTGCAGGGTGTCGGCGAACTCGTCCGCGTCGGTGTCGGGCAGCGGCACCAGCAGCCCGGCGCCCGCGGCGTGGAAGACGGTGCCGATCCGGTGGCCGTCCTGTTCGAGGCCGTCCTTCAGCGCGCGCAGGGCCTCCAGGTCGGCGACGTCGCACGCGGCCAGGGTGACCCGGGCGCCGAGCCCGGCCAGTTCCTCGGCGAGTTCCGGCGCCCCCGGCGCCTCCGCGCCGCGCCGGCCGACCAGCACCAGGTGCCCGGCGCCCCGCCGGGCCAGCCAGCGCGCGATCTGCGCGCCGATCCCGCCGGTGCCGCCGGTGATCAGCACGGTGCCCCCGGGCCGCCAGCTCCGGCGCGGCGCGGTATCGCCCAGGGCGGACCGGACCAGCCGTCGGCCGTGGCAGCCGTCGGCCCGGACGGCCACCTGGTCCTCGTCCCCGGCCCGGCCGGCCAGCACCCGGCACAGCCGCCGGGCGGCGTCCCGGTCCAGGACCTCCGGGAGGTCGACCAGGCCGCCCCAGCGCTGCGGGAACTCCAGCGCGGCGACCCGGCCCAGGCCCCAGAGCAGGCTCTGCGCGGCGCTGACGCCGGTGCCGCGCTCCGGGCCCCCGACCGCGACCGCGCCCCGGGTCGCCCACCACAGGGGCGCGCCGACCCCGGCGTCGCCGAGCGCCTGCACCAGGGCCAGGCTGAGCGCGGTGCCCAGCGGGAGGGCGGGGTGCGCGGGGTGCGGGCGCTCGTCGAGGCCCAGCAGCGAGAGCACCCCCGTCACCGGTCCGGGCAGCGCGTCGAGGGCCGCGCGCACCCGGTCGGCCAGCACGGCGCGGTCGGCCGCCGCCTCGTCGACCCGGACGCGGACCACCGAGGCCCCGGCCTGCTCCACGGCGTGGACGACCTCGTCCGCCCGGCGCGCCGCGTCCTCGGGCAGGCCGTCCGGGGACAGCACCAGCCAGCTGCCGTCCAGGGCGGCCGGGGCGGCCTCGGGCAGGGCCCGCCAGGTCACCCGGTAGCGCCAGGAGTCGACCACCGAACGCTCGGTGCGCGCGGTGCGCCAGGTGGCGAGCGCGGGGAGCACCACCTCCAGCGGGTCCTCGGGGGCCACCCCGAGGGCGGTGGCGAACCGGTCCAGGTCGCCCCCGCCCAGGGCCGCCCAGAAGTCGTCGCCGTCCGCGGCCGTCCCGGACGGACCGCCCGCGGCGGGGCCGGTGTCCTCCAGCCAGTACGGGCGGCGCTGGAAGGCGTAGGTGGGCAGGGCGACGCCGCCCGGGCGGTGCCCGGCTCCGGCGAACACCCGCTCCCAGTCGGGCAGCAGGCCGCCCACGTGGGCCTCCGCCAGGGAGGCCAGGAGGTGGTCGGGGCCGCCCTCGCCGCGCCGCAGCGTGCCCACGACCACGGCGGGCCCCTGCGCGGAGTCGGCGGTGCCGGCCGCGTCGGCGGTCTGCTGGACGCCGAAGGTGAGCACGGGGTGCGGGCTGGACTCGACGAAGAACCGGAAGCCCTCGCCGAGCAGCGTTTCGGTGGCCGCCCCGAACTCGACGGTCTGCCGCAGATTGCGGTACCAGTACTCGGCGTCCAGGGACTTCGTGTCCAGCCAACTGCCCGTCACCGTCGAGAAGAACGGCACCGCGCTCGGGACCGGCACGATGCCGTCCAGGTCGGCGAGCAGGCGTTCGCGGACCTCCTCCACGTGCGCGGAGTGGGACGCGTAGTCCACCTCGATCAGGCGGGCCCGCACGCCCTCACCCACCAACTCCGCCACCAGCGCGGCCACCGCGTCCGCATCACCCGACACCACCGTCGAGGACGGGCCGTTCACCGCAGCGACGGACAGCCGCTGTTTGATCCGCTCCCGGACCGCCTCCACCGGCAGGGGTATCGAGGCCATGCCGCCCCGACCGGCCAGGGCTCCCACCGCGCGGGAGCGCAACGCCACCACCCGCGCGCCGTCGTCCAGGCTCAGACCACCCGCCACACACGCCGCCGCGATCTCACCTTGAGAGTGCCCCACCACTGCGTCCGCAACGACGCCGAACGAGCGCCAGACCTCCGCGAGCGACACCATCACCGCCCACAACACCGGCTGCACCACATCCACCCGCGCCAGCAGCGCCTCCGAACCCAGCGCCTCGGCCAACGACCACTCCACGTACGGCGCCAGCGCCCGTTCGCACTCCGCCATCCGCCCCGCAAACACCTCCGACTCGGCCAGCAGCTCCACCGCCATCCCGACCCACTGCGACCCCTGACCCGGGAACACCAGCACCGAACGGCCGGAGGACACGCCGTCGCCCCGCACCAGGCCCGGTACCGTGCGGCCCTCCGCCAGGGCCCGCACGCCGTCGAGCAGCCGGTCCGGGTCGGTGCCCACCACGACGGCCCGCCGCTCGAAGGCGGTCCGGGTGAGGGCGAGGGCGCGGCCGGTGTCGGCGGCCCGCAGCGGGCCGGGGGCGGCGTCCAGGTGGGCCAGCAGCCGGGCCGCCTGGGCGCGCAGCGCCTCGTCGGTGCGGGCCGAGAGCACCCAGGGCAGCGGGTGCGGTGCGGCGGCGGGCGCGGTGTCGGCCACCGGTTCGGCGTCCTCGGCCGGGGCCTGTTCCAGGATCAGGTGGGCGTTGGTGCCGCTGACGCCGAAGGCGGAGACACCGGCCCGGCGCGGGCGGTCGACGGCGGGCCAGTCGCGGGCCGCGGAGAGGATCTCGACGGCGCCCGAGGACCAGTCCACCATGGGGGTCGGCCGGTCCGCGTGCAGCGTCCCGGGCAGTTCGCCGTGCCCGATCGCCAGCACCATCTTGATGACGCCGCCCACGCCGGCCGCCGCCGAGGTGTGGCCGATGTTGGACTTCAACGAGCCCAGCCAGAGCGGCCGTTCGGCGGGCCGCCCCTGGCCGTAGGTGGCCAGCAGCGCCTGCGCCTCGATCGGGTCGCCGAGGGTGGTGCCGGTGCCGTGCGCCTCCACCGCGTCCACCTCGGCGGCGGTCAGCCCGGCGTCCGCCAGCGCCGCCCGGATCACCCGCTGCTGCGCCGGACCGTTCGGCGCCGTCAGACCGTTCGAGGCGCCGTCCTGGTTGGTCGCGCTGCCGCGCACCACGGCCAGCACCGGGTGCCCGTGGCGCCGCGCGTCCGAGAGCCGCTCCAGCAGCAGGACGCCGGCGCCCTCGGACCAGCCGGTGCCGTCCGCGTCCGCCGAGAACGCCTTGCAGCGGCCGTCGGCCGACAGCGCCCGCTGGCGGCTGAACGCCACGAACGCGTCGGGGGTCGCCATCACCGACACGCCGCCGGCCAGGGCCAGCGTGCAGTCGCCCGCCCGCAGGGCGCGGATCGCCAGGTGCAGGGCGACCAGCGAGGACGAGCAGGCCGTGTCGACGGTCACCGCGGGGCCCTCCAGGCCCAGGGTGTAGGCGATCCGGCCGGAGACCACGCTGCTCGCGGTCCCGGTGTCCAGCAGGCCCTGGACCTCGGGCAGGTGGCGCGAGCCCGCGCCGTAGCCGTTGCCGATCGCGCCGAGGAAGACGCCCGTTCCGGTGCGCCGCAGCGTGCGGGGGTCGATGGCGGCCCGCTCGACCGCCTCCCAGGCGGTCTCCAGGGCCAGCCGCTGCTGCGGGTCCATCGACAGCGCCTCGCGCGGCGAGATGCCGAAGAACTCGGCGTCGAACTCGGCCGCGTCGTGCAGGAAGCCGCCGTGCCGGGTGTAGGAGGTGCCGGACCGCTCGGGGTCCGGGTCGTAGAGGCCCTCCAGGTCCCAGCCCCGGTTGACCGGCCAGGCGGAGATCGCGTCGGTGCCCCGGGCGACCAGCTCCCACAGCCGTTCGGGGGTGTCGGCACCGCCGGGGTAGCGGCAGGCCATCGAGACGACGGCGATCGGTTCCTGGCGGGCCTGCTCGGCCTCGCGCAGCTGCCTCCGGGCGTCGCCGAGATCGGCGGTGGCGCGCCTGAGGTAGTCGAGCAGCTTCTTGTCGTCGGACATCAGTGCCAGCTCTCTCTCAGACGTTCCCGAAGTCGTTGTCGATCAGGGCGAACAGCTCGTCCGCTGTCGCCGTTTCGGTCACCGCGGCGGTGTCGTCCACCGCCCCGGCCGGTGCGGCCCGACCGCCCGCCGCCCGGCCGCCCACCGCCCCGCCGGTGCGCCGGCGCCAGCCGCGCAGCAGCTCGTCCAGCCGTTCGCCGATCCCGTCGCCGTCGCCGTCGGCCGCCGCGGGCGGGGCGGCCGTGAGGAGCGCGGCCAGCCGGTCCAGCTCGGCCAGCAGCGGCGAGGGCGGTGCGGGCGCGGCGGACAGCTCGGCGTCCAGGTGGGCGGCGAGCGCCTCGGGCGTCGGGTGGTCGAAGACCGCCGTCGGCGGGACGGCCAGGCCGGTCGCCTCGCACAGCGCGTTGCGGAACCGCACCGCGAGCATCGAGTCGAAACCGACGTCGGCGAAGGAGCGCTCCGGGCGCACCGGGCCGGTCCCGGGGTGGCCGAGGACCGCGGCCGCGTGCCGGACGACCAGGTCGAGCACCGCCTGGCGGCGGGCCCGCCGGTCCAGCGGGGCCAGCCGGGCGGCCAGCCGGACGGCGGGGGTGCCCCCCTCCCCGTCGCCCCCGTCCTCGTCGCCCGCGGGCTCCGGGGCCACCGGGGTCGGCACCGCCGCGGCGGCGGCCGTCCGGCCCGGGTGGCCAGCCAGTACCGGTCGCGCTGGAAGGGGTACGTGGGCAGCGGGACGGGTGCCGGGCCGCCCGGCCCGGGGTCTCCCGTCCAGGGCGACCAGTCCACCGGGCCGCCGCCGGCCGCCCACGCCTCGGTCAGCGAGGCCAGCAGCCGGTCCCGGCCGCCGTCGCCGCGCCGCAGCGTGCCGACCGCCGCCACCTCCCGCCCGGCCTCCGCCGCCACCTCCTCGATCCCGGCGAGCAGCACCGGGTGCGGGCTGACCTCGACCAGCAGGGTGTGGCCCGCGTCCAGCAGGGTGCGGACCGCCCCGGCGAAGTCGACCGGCTCGCGCAGGTTGCGGTACCAGTAGGCGGCGTCGAGCGACTCCCCGGCGACGGGTTCGCCGGTCACCGTCGAGTAGAGCGGGACGGCCGAGGCGCGGGGCCGGATCCCGCCGAGCGCTTCGCGCAGTTCGTCCTCGACCTCGGCGACCTGGGCCGAGTGGGCCGCGTAGTCCACCGGGATCGCCCTGGCCCGGACGCCCTCCCGCTCGCAGGCCGCGAGCAGGGCGGCCAGCTCCGCGGGCTCCCCGGCGACGACCACGGCGCCGGGGCCGTTCACCGCGGCCACGCAGGCGCGCCCGCCGGCGGGCAGCAGGCCCGCCGCCCGCTCGGCGGAGGCGGCGACCGACACCATGCCGCCGCGGCCCGCCAGCTTCAGCAGCGCCCGGCTGCGCAGCGCCACCACGCGGGCCGCGTCGTCCAGCGACAGCGCTCCGGCGACGCAGGCGGCGGCGATCTCGCCCTGGCTGTGCCCGACGACCGCGTCCGGGGTGACCCCGGTGCCGCGCCAGTGCGCGGCCAGCGCGACCATCACCGCGAAGAGCACCGGCTGGACGACGTCCACCCGGTCGAGCGTCGGCGCTCCGGGCACGCCGCGCAGCACCTCGGTCAGGGACCAGTCGGTGTGCGGGGCGAGCGCCCGTTCGCAGTCGGCGACGGCGGCGGCGAACGCCGCCGAGGCGTCGAGCGCGGCGGCGGCCATGCCGGCCCACTGCGAGCCCTGGCCGGGGAAGACGAAGACCGTGCGGCCGCCGCGCGCCCGGTCCTGCACGGCGCCGGGGCGGCTCTCCGGCCGCGAGGGCGTCCAGCCAGTCGAGCAGCGCGGCGCGGTCGCGGCCGGTGGCGGCCGCCCGGAAGGGCAGGGCGGGCGGGTGGTGGCGAGCGCCCGGGCGGTCGCGGCGGCGCCCGCGCCGGGCTCGTCCCGCAGGTGCTCGCCCAGTCGGCGCGCCTGGCGGCGCAGGGCCGCGGGGTCGTCGCGGAGAGCAGCCACGGGACGGTGGTGCCGGTGTCCCCGGCCGGTCCGCCGTCCGGCCCGCGGGCGGGGGGCGTCGGCGGCGGGCGTCGGGACGTCGGCGGCGGGCGCCTCCTCCAGGACGGCGTGGGCGTTGGTGCCGCTCATGCCGAACGCGGAGACGCCGGCCCGGCGCGGCCGTCCCCCGTCCGGGGCGTCCCAGGGGCGGGCCTGCGCGAGCAGCCGGACGGCGCCGGCCGACCAGTCGACCCGGCTGGACGCCTGCTGCGCGTGCAGGGTGCCGGGGAGCACGCCGTGGCGCAGCGCCAGCACCGTCTTGATCACCCCGGCGACCCCGGCGGCGGCCTGGGTGTGGCCGATGTTGGACTTCAACGAGCCCAGCCAGAGCGGCCGTTCGGCGGGCCGGTCCTGCCCGTAGGTGGCCAGCAGGGCCTGTGCCTCGATCGGGTCGCCGAGCACGGTGCCGGTGCCGTGCGCCTCGACCAGGTCGACGTCGGCGCCGGAGAGCCGGGCGGTGGCCAGCGCGGCCCGGATCACCCGCTGCTGGGCGGGGCCGCTCGGGGCGGTGAGGCCGTTGCTGGCACCGTCCTGGTTCACCGCGGTGCCCCGGACCAGGGCGAGCACCGGGTGCCCGAGGCGGCGGGCGTCGGAGAGGCGCTCCACCAGCAGGACGCCCACCCCTTCGCCCCACCCGGTGCCGTTCGCCCCTTCGGCGAAGGAGCGGCAGCGGCCGTCGGGCGAGAGCCCCTGCTGGCGGCTGAACTCGACGAAGACGTCCGGGCTGGCCATCACCGCGGCGCCGCCGACCAGGGCGAACGAGCAGTCGCCGGCCCGCAGCGCCTGGCCGGCCAGGTGCAGGGCGACCAGCGAGGACGAGCAGGCCGTCTCCACCGTCACGGCGGGGCCGCCGAGACCGAGGGTGTAGGCGATCCGGCCGGAGGCGACGCTGGTGACCGTGCCGCTGAGCAGGTGGCCCTCGACCTCGTCGGACGGGTCCTGCGGGCCGGTGCCGTAGCCCTGGGCGGCGACGCCGACGTAGACGCCGCCCTCGCTGCCGCGGACCGACGCGGGGTCGAGTCCGGCCCGCTCCAGCGCCTCCCAGCTGGTCTCCAGCAGCAGCCGCTGCTGCGGGTCCATGGCCAGCGCCTCGCGCGGCGAGATGCCGAAGAACTCGGCGTCGAACTCGGCCGCCCCGTCCAGGAACCCGCCGCCGGTGGTGTAAAAGGTGCCGGGGTGCAGGGGGTCCGGGTCGTAGAGGGTCTCCAGCGGCCAGCCCCGGTCGGTGGGCAGCGCGGCGACCGCGTCCACGCCGTCGGCCACCAGCCGCCACAGGTCCTCGGGCGAGCGGACGCCGCCCGGGAACCGGCAGGCCATCGAGACGATCGCCAGCGGTTCGTCGGCCGCCGCGGGGCCGGAAGCGGTCGCCCGGTCGGCGGCGGTCGCGGGGCCGGTGGCGGTCGCGCCGTCGTCGTCCGGGGCCGGGCCGGCCAGCCCGGCGAAGAGGTGCGCGGCGAGGGCGTCCGCCGTCGGGTGGTCGAAGACGGAGGTGAGCGCGAGCGGCAGGGCGGTGGCCGCGACCAGCCGGTTGCGGAGCTCGACGGCGGTGAGCGAGTCGAAGCCCGCCTCGCGGAACGGGCGGTCGGCCGCGAGGCCGACGGCCGACTCGTGGCCCAGCACGGCGGCCGCCTCGCTCCGGACCAGCTCGGTCAGCAGCTTGCGGCCCTCGGGCCCGGAGAGCCGGCGCAGCCGGTCCGGCCACGACGGGCCGCCGCCCGCGCCGGGCCCGGTGGGGCGGCGGGGCCGCCGTCCGCCGTCCGGGACTCCTCGGCGGCGGGCAGGCCGCGCAGCAGCGCGCTGTCCCGGACCGAGCCGAAGGTGGGCGCGAAGCGGCTCCAGTCCAGTTCGGCGACGACCGTCTCGCCCTCGTCCAGGGCCAGGGCCAGGCCGAGCGCGGCGAGCGCCACCGCGGGGTCCATCGGCACCAGGCCGTGGCGGCGCAGGCCGTCGCCGACGGCGCCCTCGGCCATGCCCGCACCGGCCCAGGGGCCCCAGGCCACCGAGGTCGCCGGCCGGCCCCGGCCGCGCCGCGCCGCGGCGAGGCCGTCCAGGTAGGCGTTGGCCGCCGCGTACGCGCCCTGGCCGCCGCTGCCCCAGGTGGCCGAGATCGAGGAGAACAGCACGAAGGCGTCCAGCGGGCGGCCTTCGAACAGGGCGTCGAGGTGGGCCGCGCCGCGCGCCTTGGCCGCCGTCCGCCGGGCCAGTTCCTCCGGTGTGCAGTGCGCCAGCGCGGTGTCCGAGGTGAGTCCCGCCGCGTGCACCACGGCCCGGACGGTGTCGCCCTGCTCGTGCAGCCGCTCCAGGACCCGTTCCAGCGCGGTGCGGTCGGCGACGTCGCAGGCCAGCAGGGTGCTCCGGGCGCCGAGCGCCGCCAGGGCGTCGGCCAGCGCTCCGGCTCCCGGGGCCGCGGGGCCCCGGCGGCTGAGCAGGACCAGGTGGTCCGCGCCGCGCTCGGCGAGCCAGCGCGCCACCTGGGCGCCGAGACCGCCGGTACCGCCGGTGACCAGGACGGTGCCGCGCGGCGTCCACGGTGCGGGCGCGGGCGTCGNGGGCTCGGGCGCGGGGAGGAGCCGGCGGCCCAGCGGGCGCGGCGCCCGGACGGCCACCTGGTCCTCGCCGTCCAGTCCGGCCAGCACCGCGCACAGCCCGTCCGCGGCGGGGCCGTCCAGCAGCTCCGGCAGGTCGACCAGGCCGCCCCAGCGCTGCGGGTGCTCCAGGGCCGCCACCCGGCCCAGGCCCCACACCTGGGCCTGCTCGGGGCGGACCCGCTCGGTGCCGTGGGCCGCGACCGCGCCCCGGGTGGCGCACCACAGGGGGGCGTCGGTGCCGCTCTCGCCCAGGGCCTGGAGCAGCAGCAGGGTGCCGGTCAGCCCGGCGTCCGGCGTCCGCGGGCCCCCGGCCAGCGCGAGCAGCGACAGGACGCCCGCCAGGGTGCCGAACTCGGGCAGCAGCGCGGCCAGTTCGGCGCGCTCGACGGCGGCGGCGACCCGGATCACGACCACGTCGGCGCCGTGTCCGGCGAGGGCCTGCTCGCAGGCCAGCGCGGTGTCCTCGGCGCCGGGCCCGTCCGGGACGACGAGCAGCCAGCGGCCGGCCAGCCGGGCCCCGGCGGGCACGGCGAGCGGCTCCCACCCGATCCGGTAGCGGTGCGGTCCGGCGGCGGCGGGGCCCCTCGGCGGGCGCGCCAGGCGGGGGGGCCGGGTCGGCCGCGGCCTCCGGCCAGAAGCGCCGGCGCTGGAAGGCGTAGGTGGGCAGGTCGACCCGCCGCACGTCGGCGCCGCTCCAGCCCGCCGACCAGTCCACCGCCACGCCGCGCAGGTGCAGCGCGGCGAGCGCGGTGCGGACGGCGTCCGACTCGCCCCGGTCACCGCGCAGCAGCGGCACCGCCCCGGGGCCGCCGGTGGTGTCGGTGGTGTCGGGTTCGGGGTCGGGGAGGCAGGCGTGGAGCATGCCGGACAGCACGCCGCCCGGTCCGAGTTCGAGGTAGGTGGTCGCGCCCTCGGCCCGCAGCCGGCGGGCCCCGTCCAGGAAGCGCACGGTGCCCCGGGCGTGGCGCACCCAGTGGTCGGGGGAGCGGAGTTCCGCGGCCGTGGCCGTGCACCCGGTCAGGTTGGAGACGATCTCGATGCCGGGCGCGCGGTAGGTCAGCGACTCGGCCACCTCCCGGAAGGCGTCGAGCATGCCGTCCATCCGGGCGGAGTGGAAGGCGTGGCTCACGCTCAGCCGCCGGGTGCGCCGGCCGCGGGCGCGGAACGCCCCGGCCAGGCGCCGCACCGCGTCCTCGTCGCCGGAGAGGACCACGGAGGCGGGCCCGTTGACGGCGGCGACGTCCACCGCGCCCGGGTCCTGGTCCGCCAGGGCCCGGCGCACCTCCTCCTCGCCGGCCTCCACCGCCACCATCGCCCCGCCGCCGGGCAGGTCGTCCATCAGCCGGCCCCGGGCGGTGACCAGCGCGCAGGCGTCGGGCAGGTCCAGCACGCCCGCCGCGTGGGCGGCGGCGAGTTCGCCGACGGAGTGCCCCATCAGCAGGTCGGGCCGCACGCCCCAGTGCCGCACCAGCCGGAACAGCGCCGTCTCCAGGGCGAACAGCGCGGGCTGGGTGTACCGGGTGCGGTCGAGCAGTTCCGCGCCGGGGGTGCCGGGCTCGGCGAACAGCAGGTCGCGCAGGTTGAGGTCGAGGTGCGGGTCCAGGCCGGTCAGCACCTCGTCGAGGGCGTCGGCGAACACCGGGTCCTCGCGGTAGAGCTCGGCTCCGGCTCCGGCCCGCTGGCTGCCCTGCCCCGGGAAGAGGAAGGCGGTCCGGCCGGGGCGCACGCCGCCGCCGGTGAGCAGCGGGCCCGCCGTCGCGCCGCGGGCGAGCGCGGTGAGCGAGCGCCGGACGGACGCCCGGTCCCGGCCGAGGACGGCGGCCCGGTGTTCGAGCGGGGCCCGTCCCGCGGCGAGCGAGTAGGCGACGTCCACCAGTTCGACGTCCGGGTCGGCGTCGAGCCGGTCCCGCAGCCGGTCAGCCTGGGCCCGCAGGGCCTCCGGGGTCCGGGCCGAGAGCAGCAGCGGCACGGGCGGGCCGGTCCGGCGGGCGGTGGGGGTGGCGGTGACCGCCGCGAGGGCCATCGGGGCGGCGGCCGGGGCGGCGGCGCTCTCCCCGGCGGGGGCGGCCGGGGTGTCGGTCCGGTCCAGCGCGGGCACGGCGGCGAGGGCGGGCGCCTGCTCGATGATCGCGTGCGCGTTGGTGCCGCTGATGCCGAACGAGGACACGCCCGCCCGGCGCGGGCCCCCGGTCTCCGGCCACGGGGTGTGCGCGGTGAGCAGGCGGACGCCGCCGTCGGACCAGTCGACGTGCGGGTTGGGCGTCCCGGCGTGCAGGGTCCCGGGGAGTTCGCCGTGCCGGATGGCCAGCACCATCTTCATCACCCCGGCCACTCCGGCCGCCGCCTGGGTGTGCCCGATGTTCGACTTCACCGAGCCGAGCCACAGCGGGCGGTCGGCCGGGCGCTGCGGTCCGTGGACGGCCTGGAGCGCCTGGGCCTCGATCGGGTCGCCGAGCCTGGTGCCGGTGCCGTGCGCCTCGACCGCGTCGATCTGGGCGGGGTCCAGCGCGGCGTCGGCCAGGGCGGCGCGGATGACCTGCTGCTGGGACGGGCCGTTGGGGGCGGTCAGCCCGTTGCTGGCGCCGTCCTGGTTCACGGCGGTGCCGGTGACCAGCGCGAGCACGGGGTGGCCGTGGCGCAGGGCGTCACTGTGGCGCTCCAGCAGCAGCACTCCGGCGCCCTCGCCCCAGCCGGTGCCGTCCGCGTCCGCCGAGAACGCCTTGCACCGGCCGTCGGCGGCGAGCCCGCGCTGACGGCTGAACTCCACAAAGAGCCGCGGGGTGCTCATCACCGTCACCCCGCCCGCGAGGGCCTGTTCGCAGTCGCCGCGCCGCAGCGCCTGGACGGCCAGGTGCAGGGCCACCAGCGACGAGGAGCACGCGGTGTCGACGGTGAGCGAGGGCCCCTGGAGGCCGAGGACGTAGGACAGCCGCCCCGACAGCACGCTGGCCGTGTTCCCGGTCAGCAGGTGGCCCTCGGACACCCCTTCGGCGCCCTCCAGCAGCGCGGAGTAGTCCTGGCCGTTGGTCCCGATGTAGACGCCGACCTGACGGTCCTTCAGCGCGGTCGGGTCCTGCCCGGCGCCCTCGACCGCCTCCCAGGCGGTCTCCAGCAGCAGCCGCTGCTGCGGGTCCATGGCCAGCGCCTCGCGCGGCGAGATGCCGAAGAACTCGGCGTCGAACTCGGCCGCGTCGTGCAGGAAGCCGCCCTGCCTGCTGTACGTGGTGCCGACCCGGTCGGGGTCGGGGTCGTACAGCCCCTCGGTGTCCCAGCCCCGGTTCGACGGCCAGTCGCCGACGGCGTCGGTGCCCGCGGAGAGCAGCTGCCAGAAGTCCTCGGGCCGGGCGACCCCGCCGGGGAAACGGCAACCCATGCCGACGATCGCGATCGGCTCGTGGCCGACCGGGCCGGCGGCGTCCGCCGGGTCCGGAGCGGCGCCCGAATCCGGAGCGGCGCCCGGGTCCAGGGCCGCGAGCAGCCGGTCGGCCAGGGCCGACGGGGTGGGGTGGTCGAAGAGGACGGTGGCGGGCAGGGCCAGCCCGGTGGCGGCGGCGAGCCGGTTGCGCAGCTCCACCGCCATCAGGGAGTCGAAGCCGAGCGCGGAGAACGCCCGCCCGGGCTGGACCGTGTCGACGCCGGGGTGGCGCAGGACCGTCGCGGCGTGGGCGCGGACCAGTTCGGTGAGGGCCCTGACCCGGTCCTCGGGGCGCGGCAGCGCGGCGATCCGCTGCCGCAGGGTGTCGGCGCCGCCGTCGCCCTCCGGGGCCGCCGGCGGTGCGGCGCCCTCCGGGGCGGGCCCGGCCGCCGCCGGGTCCGGCATCCCGTCGAGCAGGGCGGCGGACCGCAGGCCGATGCCCGTGGTGAAGCGCTTCCAGTCGACGTCGGCGACCACGACCAGCGCGTCGTCCGCCTCCAGGGCCCGGCCGATCGCGGTGACGGCCGTCTCGGGCTCCATCACCGGCAGGCCGAGGCCCCGCAGCCGGTCGGCGACGCCGTCCGCCAGCAGGCCCGGACCGGCCCAGGCGCCCCAGGCCACGGACGTGCCGGGCAGTCCGGCGGCCCGGCGTTCGGCGACGAGGGCGTCGACGGCCGCGTTGGCGGCGGCGTAGTTGCCCTGCCCGGCGTTGCCCACCACGCCCATCAGCGAGGAGAACACCACGAAGGCCGACAGGTCGAGACCCGCGGTGGCCTCGTGCAGGTTCCGGGCGGCGGTCAGCTTGGCGCGCAGCACCCCGGCGAGCCGCCCGGGGTCCAGCGCGTCGAGCACGCCGTCGTCCAGGACGCCCGCCGCGTGGACGACCGCGGACAGCGGGTGCCGCGCCGGGACGTCGGCGAGCAGCGCCGCCAGGGCCGCCGGGTCGGCGACGTCGCACGCCGCGAGGACCGCCTCGGTGCCCAGCTCCGCCAGTTCCGCCCGCAGCGCCTCCGCCCCGGGGGCGTCGGCACCGCGCCGGCTGACCAGCAGCAGCCGCTCCGCGCCCCGGCCCGCGAGCCAGCGCGCCGTGTGCGAGCCGACGCCGCCGGTGCCGCCGGTGACCAGGACGGTGCCCCGCCAGCGCGCCCGGACGTCCGGGGCGGACGTCCGGGCCTTCGGCGGCGCGGGCCGCAGGCGGCGCCCGTGCACCCCGGTGGAGCGGACCGCCACCTGCTCCTCGTCGGCCGCGGCCCCCGTGAGGACCGCGCACAGCCGGCGGGCGGCCCGGGCGTCCAGCACCTCGGGCAGGTCGACCAGGCCGCCCCGGCGGTGCGGGTGCTCCAGCGCCAGGGTCCGGCCCAGGGCGGCGGAGGCGGCCTGGCCGACGGGTCCGGGCCGCTCCGCGCCGCCCAGCACCGCCAGTCCCTTCGTCAGGATCCAGAGCCGGGCCCCGCTGCCCGCGTCCTCCAGCGCCTGGGCCAGCGCGAGGGTCAGCGCCGGGCCACCGGGCAGGTCGGGGTGCGCGGGGTGGGGGCGCTCCTCCCAGGACAGCAGGGACAGCACCCCGGCGATCGGCTGCTCCCCGGCGGTCTCCGTGAGCAGCGCGGCCAGCTGCTCGCGGGTCGCGCCCGGATCGGCGACGACGCACGGCAGGAGGTCGGCCCCGGCCTCGGCGAGGGCGTCCAGGACGGCCGCCGCCTCGCCGCCCTCGGGACGCAGGGCGAGCCAGCGGCCGGGGAGGCCGTCCCTCGGCGCGACCGACAGGGGCGCCCAGGCGACCTGGTAGCGCCAGGAATCCGCCTTCCGCTCGCGGTTCTGGACGGAGCGCCAGGCCGCCAGCGCGGGCAGGACCTCGTCCAGGGCGGCCCGGCCGACCCCGAGGACCTCGGCGAGCCGGGCGGGGTCCGCCAGCTCCGGGTCGTCCCAGCGGTCCTCGGCGGGCGCGGCCGGGACGGCGGCGGGGGCCGTCAGCCAGTAGCGGGTGCGCTGGAAGGCGTACGTCGGCAGCTCGACCCGCCGCGCGCCGGGGAACGCCACCGACCAGTCCACCCCGAGCCCGCGCTCCCAGCCGCGGCCGACCGCACGCAGCACCTGGGCCGGGCCGCCCTCGCCCCGGCGCAGCGTCCCCAGCACCACGGCGTCCACGCCCGCGGCCGCCACCGACTCCCCCACCGCCACGCCCAGCACCGGGTGCGGGCTGGACTCGATGAAGAAGCGGTGCCCGGCCGCGAGGAGCGCGCCGGTCGCCCGCTCGAACTCGACGGTCTGCCGCAGATTCCGGTACCAGTACGCGGCGTCCAGCGCCTTCGTGTCCAGCAGGCCGCCGGTCACGCTGGAGTAGAACGGCACCGCACCCGACAGCGGCACGATGCCCTCCAGGTCGGCGAGCAGCCGCTCCCGGACCTCCTCCACGTGCGCGGAGTGGGACGCGTAGTCGACCTCGATCAACCGCGCCCGCACGCCCTCCCCCACCAACTCCGCCACCAACCCGGCCACCGCGTCCGCATCACCCGACACCACCGTCGAAGACGGACCGTTCACCGCCGCCACCGACAACCGCTCCCCGATCCGCTCCCGCACCACCTCCACCGGCAGCGGCACCGACGCCATCCCCCCGCGCCCCGCCAACGCCCCCACCGCCCGCGAACGCAACGCCACCACCCGCGCGCCATCGTCCAGGCTCAGACCACCCGCCACGCACGCCGCCGCGACTTCGCCCTGGGAGTGGCCGACCACCGCGTCGACCGCGACGCCGAACGAGCGCCAGACCTCCGCGAGCGACACCATCACCGCCCACAGCACCGGCTGCACCGCATCCACCCGAGCGAGCAGTTCCTCCGAGCCCAGCACCTCGGCCAACGACCACTCCACGTAAGGCGCCAGTGCCCGTTCGCACTCCGCCATCCGCGCCGCGAACACCCCCGACTCGGCCAGCAGCTCGACGGCCATCCCCACCCACTGCGACCCCTGGCCCGGGAACACCAGCACCGAACGGCCGGAGACCGGTTCGCCGTCGGCCGCCGCGCTGCCCCGCGCCAGCGCGGTCAGGCCGTCGAGCAGGTCGCTCCGGTCGTCGCCCACCAGCACCGCGCGGTGTCCGAAGGCGGCACGCCCCACCGCCAGCGAGTAGCCCACGTCCGCCGGGTCGAGGCCGGGCTCCGCCGCCACCCGCCCGTGCAGCGCCGCCGCCTGCGCGCGCAGCGCCGCCGGGGTGCGGGCCGACAGCGGCCACACCACCGTGGCGGGACGCGGGGCGTCCGGCACCGCCTCGGCCGGGGCCTGTTCGAGGATCACGTGGGCGTTGGTGCCGCTGATGCCGAACGAGGACACGCCCGCCCGGCGCGGACGGCCCGTCTCGTCCCAGCTGCGGGATTCGGTCAGCAGCCGACCGGCGCCCGCCGACCAGTCCACCTCCGGTGTCGGGCCGTCCACGTGCAGCGTCCTGGGCATCACGCCGTGCCGCATCGCCAGCACCGACTTGATCACCCCGCCGACGCCCGCCGCGGCCTGGGAGTGGCCGATGTTGGACTTCAACGAGCCGATCCACACCGGCCGTTCGGCGGGCCGGTCCTGCCCGTAGGTGGCCAGCAGCGCCTGCGCCTCGATCGGATCGCCCAGACGCGTCCCCGTACCGTGCGCCTCCACCACGTCCACATCGGCGGCCGTCAGCCCGGCGTCCGCCAGCGCCGCCCGGATCACCCGCTGCTGCGACGGACCGTTCGGCGCCGTCAGACCGTTGCTCGCGCCGTCCTGGTTCACCGCCGAACCGCGCACCACCGCCAGCACCGGGTGCCCGTGGCGCCGCGCGTCCGACAGCCGCTCCAGCAGCAGCATGCCCACGCCCTCGGCCAGGCCGAAGCCGTCGGCGGCGGCCGCGAACGCCTTGCAGCGGCCGTCCGGGGCGAGTCCGCCCTGCCGGCTGAACTCCACCAGCATGCCGACCGTGGACATCACGGTCGCGCCGCCGGCCAGCGCGAGCGAGCACTCGCCGGAACACAGCGCCCGGACCGCGAGGTGCAGGGCCACCAGCGAGGACGAGCAGGCCGTGTCCACGGTCACCGCGGCCCCCTCCAGGCCGAGGGTGTAGGCCAGGCGGCCCGACGCGACGCTCCCGGTGTTGCCGGTCAGCAGGTGGCCGCCCTCGTCGGCGCCCTGTTCGAGGGCGGGGCCGTAGTCCATGGTCATCGCCCCGACGTAGACGCCCGTCGGGGTCCGCCGCAGGGTGGACGGGTCGATCCCGGCCCGTTCCAGCGCCTCCCAGGTGGTCTCCAGCAGCAGCCGCTGCTGCGGGTCCATGGCGAGCGCCTCGCGCGGCGAGATCCCGAAGAACTCGGCGTCGAACTCGGCCGCTCCGGCGAGCGAACCCGCCTCCCGCTGGTAGTAGCGGCCCGGGGTGCCCGGTGCGGGGTCGTACCGTCCGGCGGTGTCCCAGCCGCGGTCGCCGGGCAGCGCGGAGACGGCGTCGGCGCCCGCCGACACCAGGTCCCAGAGTCCGTCGGGGCTGTCGACGCCGCCGGGGTAGCGGCAGCCCATGCCGACGATCACCACGGGGTCGTCGGCCGCGGCCCGTCGCACCGGCCGGGCCGGGGCCGTGCTCCGGTCGGGCCGGTCGCCGCCGATCCGGTCGCAGAGGTGGTCGGCCAGCGCCGACGGGGTCGGGCAGTCGAAGATCGCCGTCGCCGGGATGCGCAGCGCCGTCGCCGCGCTCAGCCGGTTGCGCAGCTCCACGGCGGTGACGGAGTCGAACCCCAGGTCGAGGAAGGCCAGGTCGGCGGGGACCGGTTCGGACCGGCCGGTCAGGGCGGCGATCTCCTCGTCCACCAGCCGTACCAGGGCGGCGCGGCGCTCCGTCGCGTCCAGAGCGGCCAGCCGCGCGCGGAACGCGCGACCGGCGTCCCGGCCGCCGTCCGCGTCGCCGTCCGCGTCGGCGGGCCCGTCCGCGCCCGCCGGGGCGGGGGCCGCGAACGCCGCCAGGACGGCAACCGGCAGCTCCCGGAGCCGGGCGGGCCGCTCGACGGGCTCCGCGTCCGGCTCCGCCTCCGCCTGCGCCTGGGGTTCCGGGGTGACGCCGTGCACGTACAGGTCGCCGAGCGAGGTCAGGAAGCGGCGCGGACCGCCCTGGTTCCGGTGCAGCGTGCCGAGGACGGCGGCCCGCGCGCCGCGTTCCTCCGCGCAGTCGGTGAGGGCGGAGGTCAGCACGGGGTGCGGGCTGACCTCCAGCAGGACGTCGTACCCGTCCCGCAGCAGGGCCCCGGCCGCCTGGTGGAACCTGACCGGGTTGCGCAGGTTGCGGCACCAGTAGTCGGCGTCCAGGACCGGGGCGTCCAGCCGTTCCCCGGTCAGGCCGGAGTAGTAGGGCAGTTGCGCCGGGCGGGGCCGGACCGGGGCGAGGTCGGCGCGCATCCGGGGGACGATCGCGTCGATGTGCGGGGAGTGGGCGGCCAGGCCCACCGCGATCCGCCGCGCGTGCACCCCGGCCGAGGCCAGGTCGGCGAGGAGTTCGGCCGCGGCGTCACGGTCGCCGGAGACGATCACGGACCGGGGGCCGTTGTGCGCGGCGACGACCAGGCGGCCGTCCCAGCGGCGCAGCCGGGGCTCGACCTCCCCGGCCGGGGCCATCACGGAGACCATGTCGCCCCGCCCGGCCAGGGTGGCCTGGGCCTGGCTCCAGCGGGCGACCACCCGCGCGGCGTCGTCCAGGGACAGCGCGCCGCCGACCGCGGCGGCGGTGATCTCGCCGACGCTGTGCCCGAGCACGGCGGCCGGTTGCACGCCGTGGGAGCGCCACAGTTCGGCGAGCGACACCGTCACGGCGAACAGCAGGGGCTGCACCACGTCGGCCCGGTCCCCGGCGGGCGCGCCGGGCGCGTCCGGGTCGCGGAGCACGTCGATCGGCGACCAGTCGACGAACGGTTCCAGGGCCTGCGCGCAGGCGTCCATCCGGTCGCGGAACACCGCGGAGGCGTCCAACAGGTCCACCGCCATCCGGGGCCACTGGGCGCCCTGGCCGGGGAACACGAAGGCGACCCGGCGGCCCGGCGTCGCGGGGCCCTCCGCCAGACCGGGCGTGCTCCGGCCGTCGGCGAGCGCGTCCAGCCGGCGCAGGAACCCGTCCCGGTCGTCGGCCACCAGCGCGGCCCGCCGGTCCCCTTCGGCGGCGGTGCGCGCGAGGACGGGCGCGAGGTCCCGGGGGCTCCAGTCGTCACGACCGGCCAGGTACCCGTGCAGGCCGCGGGCTCCGGCCGCCAGCGACTGCCTGCCGCGGCCGGCCAGTGTCCACAGCAGCGGTGCTTCCGTACCGTCGGGGTGCGCCATCGTGTCTTCGGACTCCTTCGCGGCGAGCGGGACCACCAGTCGCCGGACCGTGGCGGGCGCCCGCTCTCGCGGGTCGCGCGCCGACCGGCACGCCTTCGTCAGGTCGGCGCGTACCGTCGGCCGACCCGCGACGTCGATCTTTCCCGCGCCGGATAGCGGCCCGATAGCGCAGGCCGCGACACGGCACGGGTGCGGTCGGGCCCGGTGCCGACACGGCGCGGCGGGCGGGCACGGCAGGGCGGGGTGCGCGGCGGCGGGCGGGCCGCGTGCGCACCCCGTGGAGCGGGTTCGGCCGTCCGTTCAGCCGGACTGTCGCGGGCCCCGGGCGCGCGGCACGTCCAGTTCCCGCCAGATCCCGTCCAGCGCCGCGACGAACCCCTCGACCTGCGCGGGCTGGTGGACGGCGCCGGGCGCGCTGCGGAGGATCTCCTGCCCCGCGCGGACGCTCGGCGCGTTGATCGCCTGCACGTAGATGCCGTGGCGCTCCAGCAGCAGGGCGGAGATCCGCTGGGCCAGCGCGTCGTCCCCGACGAAGATCGAGACGATGTGGGAGCCGTCCGAGACGAAGGGGATGCCGTGCTCGGTGAGCAGCCGGTGGGTCAGCCGGGCGTTCGCGTGCAGCCGGTCGCGCTCCTCCTCCGAACCGCGCAGGTGCCGGACGGCGGCGAGCGCGCCCGCCACCACCGCCGGGGGCAGGGCGGTGGTGAAGATGAAGGAGCGGGAGAGGCCGCGCACCGCGTCGACCAGTTCGGCGGGGCCGGCGATGTAGCCGCCGGTGGTGCCGAACCCCTTGGCGAGCGTCCCCATGATGACGGTGAACTGGTCGGCGAGGCCCAGGCTCGCGGCGATGCCGGCGCCCTGGGGCCCGTACATCCCGACCGCGTGGACCTCGTCCAGGAAGGTCATCGCGCCGTGCTCGCGGGCGATCCGGGCGATCTCGGCGAGCGGGGCGACGTCGCCGCCCATCGAGTAGACCGACTCCAGGACGACCATCTTCGGCCGGTCGGGGTCGGCGGCGGATATCAGCTCCTCCAGGTGCGCCGTGTCGTTGTGGCGGAATATGTGCTTCTCCGCGCCGCTGTGGCGGAGGCCGTCGATGATCGAGGCGTGGTTCATCTCGTCGGAGAAGACCAGGCAGTCCCCCAACCGGCCGGCCAGGACGGTGAGGGCCCCGTCGTTGGCGGTGTAGCCGGAGGTGAACAGGAGGGCGTCGGCCTTGCCGTGCAGATCCGCCAGTTCGCGTTCCAGCAGCACGTGGTAGTGGTTGGTCCCGGCGATGTTCCGGGAGCCGCCCGCGCCCGCGCCGTACTCGTCGAGGGCTTCCCGGGTCGCCGCCAGGACCAGCGGGTGCTGGCCCATTCCCAGGTAGTCGTTGCTGCACCAGACGCTGATCTCGGCGGCGACGCCGTCCCGCCGGGTCCGGGCCGCCGGGAATTTCCCGGCGAGTCGGCCGACTTCCAGGAACTCCCGTTCCGCCTTCGGTGAGCCGCCCTCGTTCATGCGCCTCGAAAAAAGCTCCAGGTATTGGTTCATGACGACCCTTTTCTCCGACAGACTGCGCCCGCGCGGGGGCCCGGACCGGTAGAGGGAATTGTCCCAGAGCGGAATATCACTTCGATGGCGCGGAGTGCGACAATTGGCGGTCGGCCATTCATCCGCATTTCCGATTCACGCCCCTGGCGGTTCCGCATTGCGGGTTATAGGCTGTGCGGAAATTCCTCGGAACGGCACGACTGGAGTTTCCCATGCCGTCGGACGAAACGTACGTCAGCCGGATCCTCGGGGTGATCTCCGCGGAACCGGAGAAGGTGGTCCTGTCCTGGCGCGACCGGACGCTGACCGCGGCGGAGCTGACCGCCCTGGTCCGGTCGGCCGCCCAGGCCCTGCACCGGCGGACCGGCGGGGACGGCGGCGGCGCCGTGGTCGCCGTGCTGACCGTCACCAACACCGCCCCGACCCTGGTCCTGCGGTACGCCGCGAACCTGGTCGGGGCCACGGTGGTCCACCTGCACACCACCAACGCGGTCGACCCGGCGGACCACCTGGCCGCCGACGCCAAGCTCAAGATCCTCCGGGAGACCGGTGCGACGCACCTGGCCGTCGACGCGGAGAACCTCGCGACCGCCCGCGAACTGCGCGAGCGGCTGGGGGCCCCGCTCGCCCTCGTCGCCCTCGGCGACCTCGGCCCCGACGTGCTGGACCTGACCACCGGGGACCCGGACGCGCTCGACCCGGCCGGCATCGAGATCGCGCCCGACCGGCCCGCGGTGGTGACCTACACGAGCGGGACGACCGGCGAGCCCAAGGGCATCGCCTTCGACTTCCGGGCCCGCAACGGCTTCATCTCCGCCGGGCTGCAGATGGGCTGGCGGTCCGTCTACCTGGCCTGCCTCCCGCTCAGCCACTCCAGCGGCGCGACGGCCGACGACTCGCTCGCGTCCGGCGGCTCGGTGGTGCTGCGCGACGGCTTCGAGCCGGGCGACGTGCTGCGCTCGGTCGCGCGGCACCGGATCACCCGGATGCTGCTCTCCCCGCCCCAGCTGTACCTGCTGATGGACCACCCGGAGGTCGGCCCGACCGACCTGTCCAGCCTGCAGATGGTCACCTACCTGGGCTCGCCCGCGTCCCCCGAGCGGCTGGCCGAGGCGGTCAAGGTCTTCGGCGACGTGCTGCTCCAGGTGTACGCGACCAGCGAGGCGGGCTTCGTCAGCATGCTCTCGCCCGCCGAGCACCTCGACCCCCGGCTGCGGGCCACGGTCGGCCGCCCGATCCCCGACTGGGTCCGGATCACCGACCCGGACGACCACCACGACCTGCCGCCCGGCGAGACCGGCGAGGTCTGCGTCCGGTCGCCGTTCACGATGAGCGCGTACGTGGGCGAGCCCGAACTCACCGCCCGGACGGTGCGGGACGGCTGGGTGCACACCGGCGATCTCGGCTTCCTCGACCCCGACGGCTACCTCCACCTGCGCGGGCGGATCGGCGAGGTGGTCAAGACCAACGGCATCAAGATCCACCCGGTGACGGTGGAGAACGCCCTGCTGGCCCACCCGGACGTGGTGCAGGCCGCCGCCTTCTGCGTCAAGGACCGGGACCGGATCGAGTACCTGCACGCCGCCGTGGTGCTGCGCGAGGCGGGCACGGCCGGCCCCGGCGAACTGGCGGAGCACGTCCGGGCCGCCGTCTCGCCCAAGCACGTCCCCGCCCGGATCAGCGTCCGCGCCGCGCTGCCGCTCACCGGCGTCGGCAAGCCGGACAAGGCCCGGCTGGCCGCGGAAGCGGGCGGGTGAGGGCCCCGTGACCCTCTCCGTGGCGGCCATCCTCGCCGAGTCCGCGCTGCGCCGGCCCGAGCACCCGGCGCTCGTCTCCGGCACCCGGAGGAGCACCTACCGCGAGCTGTGGGACGGGGCGCGGAGGTACGCGGCGGTGCTGCGCGCGCGGGGCATCGGCCCCGACGACAAGGTGGCGCTGCTGCTGCCCAGCACCCCGCACTTCGCCCTGGCCTACTTCGGCGTGCTCGCGCTCGGCGCGGTCGCGGTCCCGGTGCACGCCCTGCTCCGGGCGGACGAGATCGCGTACGTCCTGCGGGACTCCGGGGCGGCGGCGCTGATCTGCGCCGCCCCGCTGCTGGCCGAGGGCGGGCGGGCGGCGGAGGCGGTCGGCACGCCCCTGCTCACCGTCATGGCGGAAGGGGACGGGGGGTGCTCCGCGCCGCGGCTGGACGCGCTCGCGGCGCGGAGCGCCCCGATCGACCGCCCGGTGCCGCGCGCACCCGGGGACGTCGCGCTGGTCCTCTACACCTCCGGCACCACCGGCCGGCCCAAGGGCGCCCTGCTCACCCACCTCAACGTGGTGATGAACGTCGACACGACCATGCTGTCGCCGTTCGACTTCACGCCGGACGACGTCCTGCTCGGGTGCCTGCCCCTGTTCCACGCCTTCGGCCAGATCTGCGGCATGAACACCTGCTTCCGGGCGGGGGCGACCATGGTGCTGATGCCGCGGTTCGACGGGCCGGGCGCGCTGGAGCTGATGGTGCGGGAGGGCTGCACCGTGTTCATGGGGGTGCCGACGATGTACACGGCGCTCCTCGACGCGGCCCGCGCCGACCCGCGCCGACCCGCGCTCGACCGCGCGTTCTCCGGCGGCGCCGCACTGCCGGTGGCGGTCCTGGACGCGTTCCGGGAGACGTTCGGCTGCCCGGTCCTGGAGGGGTACGGGCTGACCGAGACGTCCCCCGTGGTGGCCTACAACCAGAAGGCGTGGCCGCTCAGGCCCGGCACGGTGGGCCGGCCGATCTGGGGCGTCGAGGTCGAGATCGCCCGGGCGGAGGTGGCGGACCGGATCGAGCTGCTGCCCGCCGGCGAGACCGGCGAGATCGTCGTCCGGGGCCACAACGTGATGGCCGGCTACCTGAACCGGCCGGAGGCGACCGCCGAGGCCATCGTGGACGGCTGGTTCCGCTCGGGCGACCTCGGCGTCAAGGACCACGAGGGCTACCTGTCCGTCGTCGACCGCAAGAAGGACGTGGTGCTGCGCGGTGGCTACAACGTCTACCCGCGCGAGGTGGAGGACGTGCTGGCCCGCCACCCGGCGATCGCCCAGGCCGCCGTCGTCGGCCTCCCCCACCCCGTGCACGGCGAGGAGGTCTGCGCGGTGGTGCGGGCCCGGCCCGGCAGCACGCCGGGCCCGGCCCTCGGCGCCGAGATCGTCGCCTGGAGCCGGGAGCGGATGGCCCCGTACAAGTACCCGCGCCGGGTCGAGTTCGTCGACGCCTTCCCGCTCGGCGCCAGCGGCAAGGTGCTCAAACGGGAGCTGGTCGCCCGGCTGAGCGCCGCGGCCCCGGACGGGCCGCCGGACGGCCCGCGCTGAACGCCGGTGCGGGTGCCGGGCCGGGCGGGAGCGTCCCCGATGATGGGTGCCACCGGCGCACCGGCACCGGGCGGGCACGGAACGGGACGGGACGGGCATGGCGAAGCGCAGGAAGGGCGGCGAGCGCCGCAGGCCGGACGCGAGCTGCTTCGTGCAGGTGGTCCGGCGGCCGAGCCTCGGCGTCGAGGTGTCGACCGGCCGGGCCTGGGCGGGCGTCGACCAGCAGGTGGGCCACGGCTCCGCGGACGCCCTGTTCGCGCTGACGGAGCAGCAGTACGCGGCGGCGCTGGCGGGCGAGGGGCTGGGGTCGTTCGAGGGCGAGTGCTGGCGGGGCGGGCACGACGACCTGCTGCTGTTCCACCCGGGCAGCGGGTCCTGGTCCCCGGAGCGCTGGTACCCGGCCCGGGACCGGATGCTGCCGCCCCGCTTCGAGGGCGAACTCTGGTGGCACGTCGACGCGTTGGACGCACCGGCGGACAGCCCCGAGGCCACGGCCGCCCGTCGGCTGGCCGCCGGGACGGACCGGGCGGTGTTCCGGCTGACCGGCGAGGGCGCGTACCCGCGGCCCGCCGCGCTGATCGGCGGTCTCGGCCCGGGCAGCGACCGCGCCCGGGCCCGGGCGGTGCTGGGCGAGCCGGTCGAGGAGGGCGGCGACGTGCACGCCGTCGAGGGCGACCGCGTCCGGCTGGGCTACCTGGACGGCGCCCTGGCCACCATCGCCCTGGAGCGCCCGGCCCCGCAGCGGCTCCCGGAGGGGCCGGTCCGGGCGCTGCTCGCCGTGCTCGGCGAGCCGGAGGGCGGCCCGGCCTTCCGGGCGGCGGCCCGGCTGGCGGGCGGTGCGCACCGGCGCTGGGCGTCCTCGTCCGGGCTCTCCCGGCGGCTGCTGGCGTTCGACGGCGGCGGGCAGGCGCAGGTCGAGGACGGCCGGGTGCTGAGCGTCCGGCTGCCCGCCCCCGGCCCGCTCGGCCTGCTCCCCGGCTCCCGGACCGAGGTGCACCGGGTGCTCGGCGCGCCGTCGGCGACCCACGCGGGCACCGACCTGCACCGCTACGGCTCCCGCGACCTGCTGGTCGCCTACGGCCCCGAGTTCGACTCCGCGCGCCCGGGGGCGGCGCCGGTCACGGTGACGGCGGTGCCGCGCGGGGTGAGCGTCGCGCGCGACCCGTACCGCTGGCGCTCCGGCGAGTTCACCCTGTTCCTGGACGTCCTGGGCCGCCCGGAGTCGCACCCGCTGGTCGAGCGGGTGCGCGCGCTGCCGGGGGTGCGGCTGGCGGTGCGCCGCGGCCTGGTCGCGCAGGTGGTGGTCGGCGACCGCGGCCACCGGGCCGAGCGCCTGGCGGCCTTCGTGGACGGGATGCCCGCCGAACCCGCCCGCGGGGACGTCCCGTTCGGGCTGCCCCGCGAACGCGGCGAGCGGGACGACCTGCGCGAGTTCGCGGAGGGCTGGATCCACGTGCACTGCGCCGACGGGACCGCGGTCAGCACCGTCACGGTCGCCCAGGAACCCCCGCCGGTCCGCTGACCCGGCCCCTTCCCCCCCGGCGTGTCAGGCCCAGCTGGAGTGCAGCGGCTTGCCCTCGGCGTAGCCCGCCGCGCTCTGGATGCCGACGATCGCCTTGTCGTGGAACTCCTCCAGGCTGGCCGCGCCCGCGTAGGTGCAGGAGGAGCGGACGCCCGCGACGATCGAGTCGATCAGGTCCTCGACGCCGGGGCGGGCCGGGTCGATGAACATCCGGGAGGTGGAGATGCCCTCCTCGAACAGGCCCTTGCGGGCCCGGTCGTAGGCCGACTCGTCGGAGGTGCGGTTGCGCACGGCGCGGGCCGAGGCCATGCCGAAGCTCTCCTTGTACTGGCGGCCGTCGGCGGTGGTCTGGAGGTCGCCGGGCGACTCCAGGGTGCCCGCGAACCAGGAGCCGACCATCACGTTGGAGGCGCCGGCGGCCAGCGCCATCGCCACGTCGCGCGGGTGGCGGACGCCGCCGTCGGCCCAGACGTGCTTGCCGAGGCGGCGCGCCTCGGCGGCGCACTCCAGCACGGCGGAGAACTGCGGGCGGCCGACGCCGGTCATCATCCGGGTGGTGCACATCGCGCCGGGGCCGACGCCGACCTTGAGGATGTCCGCGCCCGCCTCGACCAGGTCGCGCACGCCGTCGGCGGAGACCACGTTGCCCGCGACGATCGGCACCTGCGGGTCGAGGCCGCGCACCGCGCGCAGCGCGCTGATCATCGACTCCTGGTGGCCGTGCGCGGTGTCCACCACCAGCACGTCGGCGCCGGCCTCCAGCAGCGACTTGGCGCGGCCGGCCACGTCGCCGTTGATGCCGACGGTGGCGGCGATCCGCAGACTGCCGCGCGCGTCGACGGCGGGGGTGTAGAGGGTGGCGCGCAGCGCGTTCTTCCGGGTCAGGAGGCCGACCAGGGTGCCGTCGGCGGCGACCACCGGGGCGAGCTTGCGGTGCGCCTCGTTGAGGCGGTCGAAGGCGGTGCGCGGGTCGATGCCCTCGTCGAGCAGCAGCAGGTCGCGCGACATCACCTCGGACAGGCTGGTGAACCGGTCCACGCCCTGGCAGTCGCCCTCGGTGACCACGCCGACGGGCTTGCCGCCCTCGACCACGACCAGCGCGCCGTGCGCCCGCTTGGGCAGCAGCGACAGCGCGTCGGCGACGGTGTCGCCCGGGCTGAGGGTCAGCGCGGTGTCGTGCACCAGGTGGCGCTGCTTGACCCAGCCGATCACCTCGGAGACGACCTCGATCGGGATGTCCTGCGGGATCGCGACCAGTCCGCCGCGCCGGGCCACCGTCTCCGCCATCCGCCGTCCGGCGATGGCGGTCATGTTCGCCACCACCAGCGGGATGGTGGTGCCCGTCCCGTCGTTGGAGGACAGATCGACACCCTGCCGGGAGCCCACCGCGGAACGGCTGGGGACCATGAAGACGTCGTCGTACGTCAAGTCGTACGCGGGCTTGAGGTCGTTCAGGAAGCGCATGAAGGGGCTCTCTGGCTGGGGAGAAACGTTACGGCGCGGCGCGGCCGAGCCGCACACACCCAACGTTCGATTCTCGTTCAATCCCCCGTTCCGAGCCAGCCCACGCCGGAATCCTGAAGATCACCACAACCGGTGCACCCGGATTCCGGAACCCGCTTGTACGATCCTCCGAACTCAGTGCTGCGGGCCGGTCAGCAGCCAGTGCAGCCCGGCGCCGGGCTCGGGGGCGAACCAGGGCAGCCAGCCGGGGACGGCGGCCCCGGAGCAGACGGCGTACTCGCCGCGGTGGGACTCCCGCAGGAGGCGCCCCCGCCCGTCCGGGGCCGGCGGCAGCCGCCAGCGCTGCCAGGGCTCGCCGTGCTCGGGCCAGAGGCAGATCCGGCGGTCGTCGGTGTCCAGGGCGGCGTCCAGCACCAGGCCGCCCGCGGCAGAGGCGATCACGACCTCGCCGTCCTCCCCGACGGGGCGCAGGTGCCACCACTGGCGCGGGTTGCCGTCGACCCGGCCGAGGTAGGGGCGGGAGCCGGGGCCCGCCTCGGCGTCCACCTCCAGGGCGAGGCCGCAGTCCCGGAGGATCAGCAGGAACGGGCCGCGCGGCGGGACGCCGTCCTCCGCCCGCCGCAGGTCCCGGCTCCCCTCGGCCGCGGCCGTCCCGTCGACGACGGTCGGCTCCGGCTCCGGCTCCGGTTCGGGAACCGGCGTCGGCTCGGGAACCGGCGTCGGCTCGGGAACCGGCGTCGACTCGGGAACCGGCTCGGGCACTGGCTCCGGCGCGGGCCCCGGGCGTCCGGCGACCGCCCGGGCCAGCGCCGCCCGGAAGTGGTCGATCGAGGGGAACCGGTCCTCGGCCCGGTAGGCGATCGCCCGGAGCACCGTCCCGTCGAAGACCGCCGGGAGTTGGGGCCGGAGCAGGGACGGCCCGGGCAGCACCCGCTCCGGCAGCCGCAGGACGTGGGCGTCGACCGGGAGGCGGCCGGTGAGCAGCAGGTGGAAGAGGCAGCCGAGCGCGTACTGGTCCGAGCGGGGCTCGGGCCGGCCCGCGCACTGCTCGGGGGCCGCGTAGCCCCGGGTGCCGACGCCGATGCCGGGCTCGGTCAGCACGGCGTCGGCGCCGTCCTTGGCGATGCCGAAGTCGAGCACCTTGACCGCGCCGTCGTGGGTCAGCATCACGTTGGACGGCTTGATGTCGCGGTGGACCAGTCCGCGCCCGTGGCAGTACGCCAGGGCCTCGGCGACCGCGTCGACGATCGCGGCGGCCCGGTACGGGTCGAACGGGCCCTCGCGCAGCCAGCTCTCCAGGGAACGGCCGTCGACGTACTCCATCACCAGGAACGGCACCTCGCCCGGCCGGTCCGCCTCCACGTCGGCGTCGTACAGCGCCGCGATGCCGGGGTGGGTGAGGGCGGACACCGCCTCGGCCTCGCGGCGGAACCGGACGGCGGACCGCGGGTCGGCGGCGAGCCCGGCGGCGAGCAGTTTGAGGGCGACCGTCCGGCCGAGCCGGCGGTCGTGGGCCCGCCAGACCTCCCCCATGCCGCCGCGACCGACGATCTCGGCCAGCTCGTAGCGTCCGGCGAACACGCGCCCGCGCATCGGCTCCCCCCTCCTGTCCCCGGGGGCGGCCGTCGGCCCCGGAGCCCCAGCGTTCCGGACCACCGGGCCGCGCGGCAAGGGCCGGGCGGCGGGCGGCCGGGCGGGGGGCGACAAGGCGGGGCGCCGGGCCCGGACGCGCCGCGGCCCCCTGCGGCACGGGTGTGCCGAGGGGGCCGAGCGGGCGGTTCCGGGTGCCGGGCTGCTTAGTAGCCGCGCCAGTGGGAGCCGTAGCCGCGGGCGGCGGCCATGTTGTCCATGTTGCCGTAGCGGGCGTCGCAGTAGCGCGAGCTGGCGATCAGGTTGTCGACGGGGTTGCGGATGTCCGTGTGGCCGGGCAGCGCGTACACCTTGAAGGTCGGCATGATCACCTGGGTCAGGCCGATCGACGGGGTGCCCTTCTTGGCGTTCGAGTCCCAGTTGTTCTGGGCGTTCGGGTTGCCGCCGGACTCGGCGATCGCCGCGGCGTGCATCGCCCGCGCGGACGGCACGTGCTTGCCGTTGGCGGCCAGCACGTCGCGGGCCTCCTCGATCCAGCCGTCCAGGTTGTTCGGGTAGGTCTTCTTCGCGGGGGCGGCGGCCTGCTCGGCCTTCGCCTGCTCCTCGGCGGCCTGCTTCTCCTGCTGGGCCTTCTGCTCGGCCGCCTGCTTGTCCTGCTCGGCCTTCTGCTCCGCGGCCTGCTTGTCCTGCTCGGCCTTCTGCTCGGCCGCCTGCTTGTCCTGCTCGGCCTGCTGGTCCTGCTGGGCCTGGTCCTGCTGGCCCTGGTCCTGCGGCTGGTCCTGCTGGACGGGCTCGCGGTTCTCGCTGCGGGAGGCGGCCTGGTCGCCGTCGCGCCCGGCGTCCTGGGCGTCGGCGGTCGTGACCGCGGCGGCGTCGGCGCGGTGGGACGACGGGGAGGCGATCGCCTGCGAGACGGGCAGCAGGGTGCCCACGGCGATGGCGCCGGCCAGACCGATGCCGAGCACCGCGTCGGGCATGCGGTGGTGGCCCATCCGCACCTGCGGGAGTCGGCCGAGGTTGTGCTTGATGCGTCGCATGTCGAGTACCTCCGAGAGTCGTTCCAGGTCACGCCGAGCCCGGGTGGACATGCGGGACTCCCGCTCGGTGCGGGTTCCTCGGCCCGGGACGGCCGGCCCGGCGGCTCCGTGCTCACCGGGGGACGCGTGCGCCGCGCTGGTCTCGCGGTCCGCTGCGCCGTGTCAGCCCCGTGAGCACTCGGAACGGCTCGGGGCACAACCACGAGACTGCCGGAGCCCCAACGGCTCGGCAAACATCTTGAAATGAGCCCTGCACAACTCCTTCACATCTCTGCTTCCCTTGCGCCGCAAGGGAATTCACCCCTCCGGACCCCCCGTATTCCGACCCGCCTGTGAAGAAGGCCACAGGGGTGCCCAACCTCCCCCCGCCCGGGGGCCCTTGGGGCCGGGGCCAGTGCTGCCAAGGGCTCCGGGCCCCTCGGCCGCCCTCCGGGCCGTCGCGGCCGTGTGACCCCGGCCACCGCCGGCCGCTGTGACGCCGCTCTCCCCCCGACCACGCACCGCAGCCGCCCGGCCACCCGGACCGCCCCGCCCGTGACCCGGCTCACTCGCCTCCCGTGACCCGGCTCACGCCCCGTCAGTCCCCCCGCCCGTCCCGCCCCGAGGGGGACCGCCGACCGTCCGTTCGGGCCCACCTGGTTGACTGCGGCTACCGCCGAACGCCGGGCGGCGGGCCGGGGCGGCGGAGGACGGGCCGCGGGCGGCGGGAGGCAGGGGGCGGAGGGCGGGAGGCCGGGGTGGGGGCGTTGGTCGCGGCGTTCGCGCCGATCTGGGTGCTGACGGCGGTCGGGTGGCTGGCCGGGCGGACGGGGCTGCTGGGGGCGGACGCGGAGGGGGTGCTCAGCCGGTTCGTCTTCCACGTGGCGATGCCCGCCGCGCTGTTCACCGTGGTGGCGCGCACCGACCTGGCGTCCTTCGCCGACACCTGGGTGCTGGCGTTCGTCGCCGGGACGGCGGTCGCGTCCCTGCTGGGCCTGCTGGCCGGGCGGCGGACGGGCCGCACCGCCGCCGAGCGGACGGTCGCGGTGATGGCGGCGGGCTACGTGAACTCGGGCAACCTCGGCATCCCGGTCGCCGCGCAGGTGCTCGGCGACGCCTCGTTCGTCGCGCCGGTGCTGCTGTTCCAGGTGCTGCTGGTCACCCCGGTGGTGCTGGCCGTGCTGGACGCCACCACCGGCGCCGCCCCGCCCTCCCCCGGCGAGCGGCTGCGGCGGCTGGCGCTGCTGCCGCTGCGCAACCCGGTGATCCTCGGCGCGGGCCTGGGTGCGCTGTTCTCGGCAGCGGACTGGCAGCTGCCCGGCCCGCTGGCGCACTCGGCGGACCTGCTGGGCGCGGCCGCCGTCCCGGCCGCGCTGGTCACCCTCGGCCTGTCGCTGCACACCCCGCTCGGCACCCCGTCCGGCACCCCGCCCGGCATCGCGCCCGGCACCCCGCGCGGCATCGCGCCGCAGCGCCCCGAGCGGGGCGAGCTGGCCGTCGCGGTGCTGGTCAAGGCGGTCGGGCAGCCGCTGGCCGCGCTGGCCGCCGGCGCCCTGCTGCTGCACCTGCCGGGCCCGCAGCTGCGGGCGGCGGTGCTGCTGTCGGCGCTGCCGACCGCGCAGAACGTGTACGTGTACGCGCGGCTGTACGGGGCGGCGCCGGTGCTGGCCCGCTCGGCGGTGCTGGTCTCGACGGTGCTGTCGATGCTGACGCTGTCGGTCGCCGCCTGGTCACTGGGCGGCGGTTGAGCCCGAACGGCCGGGCCGACCGCCCGGGGAGTGCGGCAGGTCACAGGCTTCGCCCCGGCGGGGGCCGCTCCCGTAGAGTTCGGCGGTACGGATGGGGCGACGAGGAAGCATCGGCAGTGACGAACCAGCAGAGCGGCCCGGGCAGCGCCCCGGTCGAGGACGACACCGACTACGGCAAGGGCATCGACCCCGAACGCCTGGAGCTGTGCCTGAGCGTGCTCGCCGAGCTGGACGAGATCCACGTCGACCACCCGGACGCGATCCGGGTCCGGCTGGCGGTGGGTGGCCTGTTCCGCACCCTCAAGCAGCGCCGCCGGCAGGAGACCCGGGCCCGCAAGACCGCGAACGACCGGGCGGTGACCGCGAAGACCGCGACCGGCGCGCCGGGCCGGATCGACGACGAGACGGCGGGCGCCTTCGGGCTGAGCACCGAGACCACCACCGAGCTGGCCGGCATCCTGGAGCGTCCGCGCTCCTGCTACACCTGCAAGCAGCGGTACGTCGAGGTGGACGCCTTCTACCACCAGCTGTGCCGCGACTGCGCGGCGCTGAACCGCTCGCGCCGGCACGCCCGGGCCGACCTGACCGGCAAGCGCGCGCTGCTGACCGGCGGCCGCGCCAAGATCGGCATGTACATCGCGCTGTGCCTGCTGCGCGACGGCGCGCACACCACCATCACCACCCGCTTCCCGAACGACGCGATCCGCCGCTTCACCGCGATGCCGGACAGCGCCGAGTGGATCCACCGCCTCAAGGTCGTCGGCATCGACCTGCGCGACCCGGCGCAGGTGATGGCGCTGGCGGACGAGGTCGCCGCGGACGGCCCGCTGGACATCCTGATCAACAACGCGGCGCAGACCGTGCGCCGCTCCCCCGAGGCGTACCGCGAGCTGGTGGCGGCCGAGTCGGCGCCGCTGCCCGCCGGGGCGCTGCCCGCCTCCACGGTGATCGGCCGGTTCGGCTCGGGCGCGGTGGACGTGCCCGCGCTGCCGGGGCAGAGCCGCGGCGAGCGGCCCGCGGTGAGCGCCGAGGAGGTCACCGCGCTGGCACTGGTGACGGGCTCGGCCTCGCCGGAGCGGATCGCGGCGGGCACCGCGATCGACGCGGGCGGCCTGGTGCCGGACCTGGCGCCCACCAACAGCTGGGTGCAGACCGTCTCCGAGGTCGGCCCGATCGAGCTGCTGGAGGTGCAACTGTGCAACTCCACCGCCCCGTTCATCCTGATCTCGCAGCTGCGCCCGGCGCTCGCCGCGTCCTCGGCGCGCCGCAAGTACGTGGTCAACGTCTCGGCGATGGAGGGCGTCTTCGAGCGCGGCTACAAGGGCTCGGGCCACCCGCACACCAACATGGCCAAGGCCGCGCTGAACATGCTGACCCGCACCAGCGCGCAGGAGATGTTCGACACCGACGGCATCCTGATGACCGCGGTGGACACCGGCTGGATCACCGACGAGCGCCCGCACCCGGAGAAGATGCGCCTGCACGAGGAGGGCTTCCACGCCCCGCTCGACCTGGTGGACGGCGCGGCCCGGGTGTACGACCCGATCGTCCGCGGCGAGCTGGGCGAGGACCTGTACGGCTGCTTCCTGAAGGACTACCAGAAGGGCAAGTGGTGACGGACTCCCGACTCCCCTCCGGGGTGCACCCGGTGCCGCCGCTGGTCGGCGCGGGCGTGATCGTGCCGACCGGGGACGGGCGGGTGCTGATCGGGCGGCGCACCACCGCCGGTGAGCAGCCGACCTGGAGCCTGCCGGGCGGCAAGGTGGACCACCCCGGGGAGTCCTTCGAGGCGGCGGCCGCCCGGGAGTTGGCCGAGGAGACCGGCATCGTGCTGCCCGCCGGGGAGATGCGGGTGCTGGCGGTGCTGCTCGACCACGAGCTGGGCCGGACCAGGGTGACGGCCGCGGTGCTGGCCCCGCCGAGCCTGGCCGAGGCGCTGGTGACCGAGCCGCACGCGTGCGCCGGCTGGGAGCGCGTCGCGGTGGACGCGCTCCCCGAGCCGATGTTCTACCCGTCCGCACAGGTCCTGTCGGCCTGGCTGCCGGCCTACCGCGCCCCCGGCGGCACCTGGCGCTACCCGGCGCCCCCGCAGCCCTCCTGACGGCCCGGCGACTACCGCGCACTGCGACGAGGGGGGGCGCACTGCGACGAGGGGCGGACGATGACGAGCGGGCGGACGATGCGGAACCGGAAGCTGCGCACGACCTGGTCGATCGCCTACGTCCTGCTGGGCGGCGCGTGCCTACTGATCACCGTGGCGACGGCGGCGGGCCTGGCCGCGTCCTGACCCCACCGACGGCTCCCGACCGGCGGCCGGCGTTCTCCGCCGTTTGCCCCCGAAACTTCGTTGACATCCTTTCAGGAACCCCGCCAAGATCCGGACCGGACTGGTCCTAACTGGACCTGACCGGTCCTGACTTCAGGGGAGACGAGGCACGGCATGGACGCAACGGCGGTTCGGCGGGTCCGGGCGCACCGGGTACGGGGCTGGAAGGCGGTCGCGGTGCTCGCGGCGGTGGCCGCGGGCGGGTTGAGCCTGCCCGGCCAGGCGGCGGCGACCGAGGGGCCGATACCGGCCGTCGCCCGCTGGAAGCTCGCCACCGCCACCGGAACGCCGCAGGTCAGCCCCGGCGAGGGGTCCAGCGGGGCGGGCCTCCGGCTCGGCGGCGGGGCCGAGATCGACGGCACCGAGCACCTGATCCCGGCCCCCGGCATCATGCGGCTGGACGGCGTCGACGGCTACGCGGAGGCCACCGGTCTGCCGCTGCACACCGACCGGAGCTTCACCCTGGCCGGCTGGGCCAACCCGGTCGGCAACCCGACCAAGGACATGACGGTCTTCTCCTTCGCCGGCGCCGACGACAGCGCGGTGACCGTCCGCTGGCACTACCTGCGCACCGACCCCGTCGCGGGCCCGATCGGCGAGTGGCAGGCCGAACTGCGCGACGCCGACGGCACCGGGAGCGTCACCACCCGGGTCAACCACAGCGACTGGTACTCCGTCATGGAGCACTGGACGCACCTCGCCGTCAGCTACGACGCCGACGCGAGCCGCTTCACGCTCTACGTCGACGGCAACCTGGAGCGCCAGGTCTGCGAGCCCGGCGACCCCGACTGCCGCGAGTACGTCTCCACCTCAGACACCGCCGCCCCCGCGTACGACGCCACCGGCGGCCTCCAGATCGGCCGGGCCCGGTCGGGCGGCGCCTGGACGGAGTACTTCGAGGGCGAGTTGGACGACATCTGGGTCTTCCAGGGCGCCCTGAGCGACTGGAGGATCGCCCAGCTCGCCGACTACAACGTCGAGCTCGACACCTCGACGGTGTCCTGACCGACCCCGCCCCGGCCGTCCGGCCGCCCGTACGAACGGGCGGCCGGGCGGCTGTTCGCGCGGGCGGGCGCTACGCCCGCCCCGCCGCCCGGAGCCCGACGTCGGCCGGCGGCCTGGCCCCGGCCCGGCGGACCAGCAGGACGAAGGTCCGGGCGTACGACTCGCCCTCGGCGACCCGCGGCCAGTCCAGCGCGGCGAGCGCCGCGGAGGCGGCGGCGTGCACCTCGCCGTGCACCAGCACCTCGGCCGTCCGCCCGTCCGGTCCGCTGCCGAACGACACCTGCACGCCGACGAGTTGGTCCCGTCCGAGGTCCCCGCCGAGGGCGGGTGCGAGCGCGGGCAGCACCGGGTTGCGGACCAGCCAGTCCTGCACGTCGTGGAAGCGCTTGCCGGTGCCCCAGCCGACCACGCCGCCGTGGACGGCGTGCCAGCCGGGCATGCCGTCCGGGTCGGACGGGTCCAGGTGACCGGCGAACCTGCCGTTGTGGGCGACGAGTTCGATCAGCGCGGCGCCCGCGGTGGACGCCCACACCTCGACGCCCCGGCGCACCGGATCCCGGTCGCCGTCCCCGCTGCCGTCACCGACGCCGTCACCACTGCCGCCGCTGCCACCGCCGTCGACGCCGGTGATCCGGTCCGGGACGGCGGTCTCCGGGCGGTCCCGGTCGACCAGGAACACCAGGTCCAGCCGGTGCGGGTCGCCGTCCGGCGGTTCGCCCAGCCGCACCGCCAACGCGCCGGGCCCGCGCACCTCTTCGCCCTCGACCTGCCACCGTTCCCCGTGCAGCGCGGACAGTTCGTCCGCCACCGCACCCAACACCGCCTGTGCGGAAGGCCGTTGCGCACTCCTGCCGGGCGCGTCCGCGCCGGTCGCGGACCGGCCGCGCCACCATGATCCCCATGCCATGGCGCACACCGTAACGCCGTGCAGGTTCACCCACAATGTGGTCGCGCGGAGGTCCGCCAGGTGGTCGATGACGGTCGCTATGTGTATCGTCGCACTGCGCGACCAGGGACTTACAGGGACTTACCGCGGACGGCAGCTGGGGGGCGGCAATGGCGGTGCAAATACCAGCGGGGCTCAACCACCTCATCGGCTTGCTCGGGGTGCGCTTCCCGGGGGCCAACGAGGACGAGCTCAACCAACTGGCCGACCAACTGGAGAAGTTCGCCGGGGCGCTGGACAGCGCCCAGATGACGGCGGACAAGGCGCTCGCCCTGCTGCACGAGGTCTACCAGGGCGACTCGGCGGACCGGCTGTCCGAGCTGTGGAGCACCATCACCAAGTACTCCAAGTCGGTCACCGAGATCTGCCACACGGTGGCCAAGGTGCTGCGCGCCGCGGCCGTGGTGGTCGAGCTGGCCAAGACCCAGTCGATCACCCAACTCTTCTCAATTCAGGCCCAGTTGGCGGCGGCCTCGTCCACCGGCCCGTGGAGCGCGGCGGCGGTGCTGCGGCTGGGCCGCGAGATCATGAACCAGCTGCTGGAGGCGGCGGTCAGCAAGCTCGCGCAGACCATCGCCCGGCCGATCGAGGACATGATCGTGAAGGCGGCGCAGAAGATCGCGCCCACCCCGGCCAGCAACTCCAACGGCCAGGGCTTCTCCATCGACCTCGCCCAGCTCGCCGAGTGCGCGGCCGGCCTGCGCCACGGCGCGGACGACATCGAGTCGCACGGCCTCAACTTCAAGCGGATCGTGCAGAGCCTGAAGATGGGCGAATCCGGCGACAAGTTCGGCAAGTTGGTGATCGAGGCGGCCGAGAAGGTGCTGCAGACCATCGCCGAGGACGTGCTCAAGCGGATCCTCGCCTCGTTCCGCGACACCGCCGACAAGATGGACAAGCTCGCGGGCAACCTCAACGAGAACGAGGACAGCAACCGCACCGCGCTGAACAGCCTCACCTCCTTCGCCGCCAACCCGCTCAGCCCCAACGCGCCGTCCACCGGCACGCTCTCCTCGGCCTCGTCGAGCAGCCCGCGGCTGGGCGGCGGGGACGCCGGGCTGGCCTCGTTCGCCTCGCTGATGCCCAAGCTCGGCCCGATCGGCTCCCGGCTGGGCGGCGGGTCCGGCGGCGGGTCCGGCGGCGGCGCGGGCGTCAACACGCTCGGCCTCAAGGACCCGATCCTGCCCGGTGGTTCGCACGGCGGCGGGTCCGGCGGCTCGGGCTCGGGCTCGGGCTCGGGTTCGGGCTCCGGGTCCGGCGGCGGTGGCACCGGCGGCCCGGGCGGCCAGGCCGGCGGCGTCGGCTTCTCCACCCGGCTCGGCGTGCCGACCGGCAGCAGCGGCGGCACCGGCGGCTCCCGGAGCAGCACCCGGATCGAGACCCAGAAGTCCGCCGAGGGCGCCGGCGGTTCCGGCTCCGGCTCCGGCTCCGGCGGATCCTCGCCCTCCACCGCGACCAACTCGGTCAACCGCTCGGTGCCCCCGGGCGGCATGATGGGCGGCATGGCGATGGCCCACGGCGGCGGCTACGGCCCGGTCGGCGGCTCGGGCCTGCGCGGCTCCCAGCGGCGCGGCGGCCGCGCCGCCACCGGCGAGAACCCGGTCGACGACGGCCAGAGCGGCAGCGGCCTGATCGGCGACGACCCGACCGCGATGTACCCGGCCCTCCAGCTCGGCCGGGTCTCCCCGCACCGCCAGTCCCCGTCCGACGAGCACGGCCACCACGACGACCGCTACGACGACGACTTCGACCTGGACCTCGACCAGATCGAGGACATCGACGGCGTGAACGGCTTCGAAGCCGCGGAGTGACCCCGGCGCCCGCCGCCACCCCTCGCCCCCGGCCGCCCGGCCGGGGGCGAGGTGCTTCCACCGGCCGCCCCCACTCTGTGAATTGACCGTGAACCGTAAACTTTTCCGGGTGGTGGTATGGACCACGAACGAAACAGGTGGCTAGGGTCGTAACGGTTCGCGCTCGCGGCCGTTTGGACACCTGCGACGGGACGTGGCCGTGGCCGAGACCCTGCTGGCCCCCGAGTACGAGGCCGAGCGCTTGGACGCCACCGCCGCCTGGGTCAGCCGCCACCGGCCGCCCGGCAGCGGAGCACTGGCCGAACTCGGCGCCGGCGAAGGCGCCCTGACCGGACGACTGCTGCGCGCCGGGTACACCGTGCACGCCGCCGAGCCCGACCCGGCCCTGCGGGCCCGCCTGTGGAACCGGCTGCGCGGCCGGGCCAGGCTACGGCTGAGCGGGGCCGACCTCGCCGCCCCGCCCCCGGTGCGCCGCCGCTTCGGCGCGGTGCTGCTGATCGACACCCTGCAGGCCGGCCAGGACCTGGAACTGCTGCACGCCCTCCCCACCGACCTGCTCTTCGTCGCCCTGGCCCCGTCCGCACTGGACGGGCGGCTGCGCCCGTGGCTGTCCGCACAACAGGGCTGGCTCCTGGTCGAGGAGATCGACCTCGCCGCCCCGCACCCCGCCCACCGCACCCTCGCCCCGGGCAGCCGCGGCATCCTACTCCGCCGAGCCGGCTGACCCGAACGCACCCACCACGCGCCACGCACCTCGAAGCCGGGGCCGCCGGAGCCAGGACCACCGACGCCGGGACGGCCGGGGCCCGGGCGTCCGGAGCCCGGACCGCCGCAGCCGGGACGGCCAGGGCCAGGGAGCCGGAGTAGGGGCCGCTGGAACCGGGGCGACCGAAGCCGGGGGCGCCGACGCCGGGGCGTCTGGAGCCCGGACCGCCGGAGCCAGGACTACCGGAGCAGGGGCACCGACGCCGGAGGCCGGGATCAGGGCAGCCAAGGTCGGGGCACCGACGCCGGGATGGCCGGGGTTGGGGCAGTCGGGCGATCACCTCGTCCATCGCCGCCCGCCCGGCCTCCAGCGCAGCCCGCAGCAGCACGCTGTCCCGGGCCAGCCGCCCGACCTTCGGGGCGTCCGGGCCGGGCGGGGCGCCGACGCCGGAGCGGCCGGAGCCAGGACCGCCAAAGCCGGGGCATCGCAGCCTGGAAGAGGCCCGGGCCGCCAAAGCCGGGGGCACCGACGCCGGGATGGCCGGGGTCAGGGCAGCCGGGGGCGGGGCAGTCGGGCGATCACCTCGTCCATCGCCGCCTGCCCGGCCTCCAGCGCGGCCCGCAGCAGCACGCTGTCCCGGGCCAGCCGCCCGACCTTCGGGGCGTCCGGGCCGGGGCGGACGGAGAGCACGGCGGGCCCGTCCGCGGGCGGATCGAGGTCGTGGCGGCCGAGCAACTCCTCGTCCGCGCGCAGCCGTTCGGCCCGCCCCAGGTAGGAGTCGCGCAGCGGCGCGGGGTAGCGGCGCAGCACCGTCCGGGCGATCATCCGGGAGCCGCGCGAGGGCCCGGCCACCACCGCCGCTCCACCGACCCCCGTCCCAATCCTCGTTCCAGCCCCAGCCCCAGCCCCAGCCCCAGCCCCCGTCCCCGAGCCGCGCGAGCGCAGCACCAGGACGTGCGTGGCGCCCTGGGCGAGCGCCGTGCGGAACGGGATGGACTCGGCGAGCCCGGCGTCGTAGTAGTGGCTGCCGGCCAGTTCGACCGGCGGCCCGGCGAGCAGCGGCAGGGCGGCGCTGGCGCGCAGGGCGAGGCGGAGCCGGGCGGGGTCGGTGAGCAGCGGGTGGAGGTCGGTGGCGAGGCCGGTGCCGGTGTGGGTGGCGAGCGGGTGCAGGGTGGTGGGGTTGGCCAGGATCGCGTCGAAGTCCATCCGGGCGACGTGCGCGTAGAGGTGCTCGACCAGGTGGTGCAGGTCGACGACGGGGCGGCCGCGCAGCGGGTTGCCGGGGCGGACCATCGCCCTGGCGTACTCGGCGTCGGCCCAGCCGGCGAGCTGTCCGGCGTCGCCGCTGAGCAGCCACGCCCCGGTGAGCGCACCGGCGGAGGCGCCGTAGACGGCGTCGAACGCGCCGGTGAGCCCGGCCTCGTGCAGGGCGAGCGCCATGCCGCCGGAGATGATGCCGCGCATGCCGCCGCCCTCGACGGCGAGGGCGATCCGCAGGCCGTCGGTGCGTCGGCCGGGGCGGCTGCCGGTGCGCCGCCGTTCGGCGAGGGCGGCCAGGACGCGGCTGCGCGCGCCCGGGGCCTCGAAGTCCTGCTGGTCCACGCCCTGCTCCCCTGCTCGTCCCCCGGTCGCGCGTCACCGCCGGGGGGTCGGGCGGTGCGTCCGGAACGCCCAGAAGTGTCGCACACGAACCCGGTGCGCCGTCCGGACCCGGTGCGTCCCGCCACCGGGGCCCCGGCGGGCGCGCCGCGCCGGTTTGCCAGCCTTCGCCCTGTTATGTCTGGTCGATGCCCCTCATCAACCGCGCGCCCCGGCTGCGCGCCGCCACCGCCGTCCTCGCCGCCACCGGCGCCGTCGCGGCGGCCGCCCTGCTGCCCACCGCGCGCTCCGCGTCCGCCGCGCCGGGGGACTTGGCGAGCGCGACACTGGTGCAGCTCACCAACCAGGACGTCCCGGCGATCGGCCTGTCGGCGTACCACGGTGCGTACGGCACCGCGCGCTCCACCACGGTGCCCGACACCGACGTGGCGGACTTCTCCTCCGACCCGGACGGGATGCTGTCCCGGATCAGCATCGCCACCAAGACCACCACCACCTCCACCGACCCGTCCAAGTACTTCGCGCAGGCCCAACTCACCGACCTGGTCGTGTGGTTCAACTCCAACCAGCTGATCCACTACGGCCCGGTCGAGGTCGGTTCGGTGGCGTCCCTGGACTCCTACGCCGAGTGCGTCCCGCCGCCCGTCGGCCCGTTCGCGCTGGCGTACAACCACACCGACGGCGACCAGGTGACCGTCCTCGGGCAGCGGGTCGGCGTCGGCACCACCCGGTTGCAGATCACCGGCGCGGACCTCGGCCTGCCCGCCACCATCGGGCCGTCCACGCTGGACGTCACGGTGGTCGAGCACGCCGACCCGGCCGTGCAGAGCCGCCAGTACACCGCGGACGCCTGGCTGGACATCGACATCGCGGGCACCTTCAACAACCTGCGGGGGCAGCAGCTGTACACCGGCGCGGTGACCAGCGCCCGCCTCGGCGAAGTCCAGGTGAACTGCCCCAACTCCAGCCCCTCGCCGTCCCCTTCGCCCTCTCCCTCCCCCTCTCCCTCCCCTTCGCCTTCGCCTTCCCCCTCGCCCTCACCGTCCCCCACCCCCTCCCCGACTCCCACGCCCACTCCCACCCCCACTCCGCCCCCGAGCCCGGAGCCGACGCCCACCAGCCCGGCGCCCGTCCCGCTGCCGGACACCGGGGCCGACGACGACACCCTCGCCCTGGGCGCCGCCGCGCTGGGCCTGTGCGCCCTGGGCGCCGGAGCGCTGCTGCACTCCCGTCGCCGCCGGCACTGACCCCCGCCGCCACCCGTCCCGCCCTCCGCTCCACGGCGTCACCCTGCGCCACGCTAGGGTGACGCCATGTCGACCCTCGGTACCTCCTCCTACGCCGACACCGTCGCGCTGCCCGAACCCGTCGCCCGGGCCGTCGAGTTGGCGGTCCGGCTGGGCTTCGCCCAGTCCTGCCGCCCGGAGCACGGACGGCTGCTGCAGGCCCTCGCGGCGGGCGCGACCCCGGCCGGGGGCATCGGCGAGACCGGTACCGGCTCCGGCGTCGGCCTGGGCTGGCTGCTGGCCGGCCGCCGCCCGGGCGTCCGGGTGGTGAGCGTCGAGCGGGAGGCGGAACTCGTGCACGCGGTACGGGAGTTGTTCGCCGACGTACCCGACCTGGAGGTGGTGCACGGCGACTGGACCGCGATCCACGAGCACGGCCCGTTCGACCTGCTGGCGCTGGACGGCGGCGGCAACGGCAAGCAAACCGCGCCCGCCGACCCGCTCCGCCTGCTCACCCCCGGCGGCACCCTGGTGGTCGACGACCTCACCCCCCTCACCACCTGGCCACCGACCTACCGGGGCGCCCCCGACACCGGCCGCACCGCCTGGTACGACCACCCGGCCCTGCTCACCACCGAGGTCCGCCTCGCCCCCGACCTGTCCACCCTGCTCGCCACCCGCCGCCACTGACACGGCGTCAGTCCCCCCAGACCTCCCGAACGCACCGCAGCGGGTCAGACTCCACCCGCAGCGGCACGTCCCACCGCATGACAGCCCGACCGTCCCCGTAGGGCGGCCACCCGGCACCCGGATCACCGTCCCGAACGAAGGCCACCCAGGCCCCGTGCACGGCATCCGCGAGGGCCTGCGGAGGCCGCCCGCCCAGCGCGGCGGTGACGCCCTCGGCGTGCAGCAGGTCGAAGGCGAACGGTAGGTCGGTGCAGTGGTAGGCCTGCCCGGCCCGGCCGGGCGCGTCGCCCGACCAGTCGAACTGGTAGAGCCAGGTGGGCAGTCCGCGCTCCGCCCGGGCCTCGGCGCGGGCCAGCGCCGGGGCCCGGAACAGCCAGTCGGTGAGCACGTCGCCGAGCCCGGCCCCGGGGTGGTCCGCCGTGAACCGGGCCGCCCGCTCCCCGTCCAGCCCGAACGCGGCGAGCCACCCGCCGACGCCGTCCTCCGGCTCCGACCCGGCCGGCGCCGCGAACTCGTGCGCGGTGAAGCCCAGCAGCAGCGGCACCTCCGCCGCGGCGACCGCCTCGCGCACCGGCCGGGTCACCCACGAGCCGTCCGGGTACGGGGCCAGGCACTTCAACGGGTCACCCTCGGCGGCCAACGCGTCCTGCAACGCCAGGAGTTCGGCGTCCGACGCGTCCCGCAGCGCGGCGGCGGTGAGCACCGCCCCGGTGCGCGCGGCCAGCCCCGCGGCGACGGCCGGGGCGTCCGGCTCCAGGACCGCACCGGAGACCGAGAGCACCGCCCGGAACAGCCCCCGTGCCGCGGGCACCCCCAGCAGGCTCTGCACGGCACCACCGCCCGCCGACTGCCCGGCCACGGTGACCCGGCCGGGATCGCCGCCGAAGGCCGCCACGTTGTCCCGGACCCACTCCAGCGCGGCGACCCAGTCCCGCACGCCCCGGTTGTCCGGCGCGTCGGGCAGGTGCAGGAACCCCTCCACGCCGAGCCGGTAGCCGACACTGACCAGCACCACCCCGTCCCGGTTGAACGCGGCCCCGTCGTACCAGGGGCTGGCCGCGCTCCCCGCCACGTACCCGCCCCCGTGGATCCACACCAGCACCGGCAGCCCCGCCCCGACCCCTGCGGGCCCGGGCTCGGGCGTGAAGACGTTCAGGTTGAGCACGTCCGCCCCCGGAACACTCGGCTCGGGAATGGTCGTCACCGCCCCGAACGGCCGCCGCTGCGCCGTGGGCCCGTACGCGGTGGCGTCCCGCACCCCGCCCCACGGCTCCGGCGGCACCGGCGCGGCGAACCGCAACTCCCCGACCGGCGGCCGGGCGTACGGAATCCCGAGGAAACGGACACCACCACCGGGACGGCGCTCCCCGCGCACCGCCCCGTCACGGGTGAGGACGACTGCCATGGCGACGGCTCCCGGACGGTCCACGATCCACGGCCCCGAGGGGCCCGGTCCCCGCCATCCTCCCCCACCCCGCGCACCGCCGGAGGAACACGCCCCCTCCCGCGAGGCCCTCCGGCGCAGCGCCCGCGGAGCCCACCCGCGGTCGGCCGTCGACCGTCTTGCCGAACCGGCGCACGCCCCGGCGGCGTTTGCGCGGGGTCAGAGCCAACCGCGCTGGGCGGCCTTGATGCCCGCCTCGAAGCGGCTGCTGGCGTTGAGGCGTTCCATGATGGAGGCCATGTGACGGCCGACGGTGCGGGAGGAGAAACCCAGGCGCTGTCCTGCGGCGTCGTCGGTGAGGCCGCTTCCCAGGAGGCGCAGCAGTTCGCGTTCGGTGGGGGTGAGGCCGGTGGCAGGGTCTTCGGGGGTGGTGGATCCGAGGGGGACGGCGGTGTTCCAGGCCTGCTCGAACAGGTCGATCAGGGCGCTGAGGATGCCGGGCTCGGTGACGTACAGGGCGCCCTTGCGATTGTCCTCGGGGTCGACGGGGACCAGGGCCTCGCGGCGGTCGACGAGGACGATCCGCTGGGGGACGGTGGGGGAGGTGCGGACTTCGCCGCCCTGGCTGCGCAGCCAGTGGGCGTAGGTGACGGTGTGCGGCTGGTGGCGGGTGGAGTCCTGGTAGAGGGTGCGGATGGTGATGCCGCGGGCGAGGACCTGGGCGTCGGCGGGGCGGGAGGCGTCGAGGTCCTCGGGGCGCTGGTTGCCGGGTTGGATGCTGACGACTTCGCGGGTGGTGTCGCGGCCCATGCGTTCGAGGCGGTGCAGGATGGCGTCCATGCCGAGCAGTCGTTCGCCGTGTTCGGAGCGGTGCTCGGCCCGGTCGGCGACCATGCGGGTGACGGCGGCGCGGGAGGCGGCCAGGGTGGCCTGGCGTTCGGCGAGTTCGGCTTCCTGTCGGGCGAGCAGGTCGGCGAGGCCGATGGCGGGGTCGACGGCGCGCATCCGGCCGGGGTGTTCGGCGGAGGCGCGCACCAGCATGAGGTGGCCGAGTTCGTCCAGGCTGTCGTGGACCTGGGTGGTGCCGAGCGCGCAGTGGGCGGCGATCTCGTCGAGGCTGTCGGCGGGTCGGTCGAGCAGTGCCCGGTAGACCCGGCCGGCCGTGGCCGTGAGTCCCAGCGCCTCCAGCACGGAGCCCCCTCATGTGGTGGTTCGTAGGTGGTGTCGTGTGCAGTCGTGCACGAAGCCTCACGCATCCTTACAGACCGACACGTTCGATCACAAGATCGATTCTGGGCGCTTCGGGGCATTCGCAGGCCTATGCCCGAAGGGCGTCCGGCCTCAATTCTTGATGGGCTCATGACAGGTTGTCTGGTGTCGGACAGTCCGGCTGGCGCCACCCGCAACCCCTTCCGAGGGGGTTCCGGAACGGCGAAAGTAGAGATCGCCGCCGGAGAGAACGGAAACCGGGCGGCAACCGGAAGAGGGTCAACCGCGGGACTCCTCCACCGGACCTACCAACCGCCCCCGTCACGTTCGAAGGAAACCCACCATGACCAACACCCGTATCGCCAAGGCCGCCGCGGTCCTCACCCTCTCCCTCGGCGCCCTGCTCCTGGCCTCCGCCGCCACCACGGCCGCCGCCGCCGACACGACCACGGTCTCCACCACCCCCACCCCCCTTCCCACCGCCACCACCGTCACCACCGTCACCACCGACAGCCTCGGCTGGGGCGGCTGAGCCCGAATGGACATCGTCCACGCCTCGCTGCGCCGCAAGGACGCCCCCGAGCAACCCCACGACGGGGAAGCCGAAGAAGTCCAGGCCGCCCTGTGGGCGCACGCCACACCCACCGACGCCCTCCAGCACATCACCGTCCGCTGCACGCCGGAACAGGTCGACCTGCTGCTCTACCTGCTGAGCCGCCCCGCCACCGCCGAACCCGCCCCCCGCGGCCCGGCGCTCCCGGGCCCGCCGCGGACGACGGCGAAGGACTCGCCGACCGTCGCGTACGACCTGATCACCCGCAGCCACCGGGCATCGCCGATGCTGCGCCGACGCTACCGGCCGCCGATCCCGCCACTGCACACCGGATCTCCGCTCCGCACCCCGTAGGCCCCACCCTCCACGCTTCACCACTGCCCTCCGGCACCGAACACGGCCGGCCCGCCGGCACGGGCCCCTCCGCCCACCGGCCCGCACCGATCCCGCCTGCCGACCGCACCGTGCCCGGCGTTCGAGCTCCGGCTGTTCCTGCAGGACAGCCGTCCGCCGTCATCCCGCCCAACGGCCACCTGCGGCCGGCACCCCGCCCCACGTCCTTCGAACCCGTAACAAGGGGAACTCCGCCATGCCTTCTTCCCGCCGCTCCAAGCTCGCCAGCCTGGCCCTGGCCACCGCGATCGCCGCCTCCGGCGCCATCGCCACCACCGCCGTCACCATCGCCACCGCCACCACCGCCCAGGCCGCCTCGTCGGTCGGCGGCCAGATCACCCGCAGCGAGGTCCTCTCCCGGGCCAACGACTGGTACAACCGCAACATCCCCTACAACCAGGGCGCTTCGGCCACCGACGTCGGCGGCCGCTCCTACCGCAGCGACTGCTCCGGCTTCGTCTCGATGGCCTGGCACCTGGGAAGCAGCGAGAACACCGACAGCCTCGACGTCCGCTCGCTGACCAGCCGCGTCGCGCTGACCGACCTGCAGCCGGGCGACGCCCTCGACAACGACCCCGGGGACGGCAACATCGCCGGCAACGGCCACATCGTCCTGTTCGACCACTGGGTCAACAAGTCCGCCGGCACCTTCGCCTACATCGCCGAGGCCAACACCGCCGACGACATGCAGAAGGGCACCGGCACCGTCGGCAGCGGCACCTTCGCCAACTACTTCGGCCTCCGCTACAACAACATCGCCGACGACCCCGTCACCGGGAACACGGTGCGGTTGGTGAACGTGAAGGTGGACGGCGGTGTGCGGAACGTGGACGGGAACTTCTCGTCGGGACAGTGGGGTTCCTGGTCCGACATGGGCACCACCGGGGTTTCGGAGGTGACCAGCGCCGCAACCGGCTCGACACTGCGGGTGTTCGCGATCGGCAGCGACAACCGGATCTACGAGAAGGACGGCAACTTCGCGACCGGCCAGTGGAGCGCGAGCTGGTTCCCCCTCCAGAACAGCCCGACCGTCACCGCGATCTCGGCATCCTCCTACGGCAACACCGTGCACCTGACCGCAATCGGCACCGACGGACAGATGCACAACTCCGACGGCGACTACACCGCCGGAAACTGGAACGGCTGGACCGCACACGGCGGCACCAACCTGAAGCGCATCGCCTCCGCAACAACCTCCGACAACGTCAACCACGTCTTCGTCCTCGACTCGAACCAGCAACTGCGCGAGATCGACGCGAACTACGCCACCGGCCAGTGGGGCTCATGGGGCGCAGCCGCAGGCGGCTTCACCGGCAAGGACGTCGCCGCATCCGCCTACGGCCGCACCGTCCACCTGACCGCCCTCGACAACAACGGCCAACTCTTCAACAACGACGGCGACTTCGCCGCAGGCACCTGGACCGGCTGGACCGGACACAACGGCACCGGCCTCAAGCGAATCACCTCCGCCACATCGACCGCACTCAACATCAACCACATCTTCGCAGTCAACGCCGCCAACCGCCTGGTCGAAATGGACGCCAACTACACCACCGGCATCTGGAACTCCTGGGCCGAACCCGCCGGCGGCACCGACTCCCAAGCCGTCACCGCCACCTTCACCAACTAACACTGAGCTCGCCGTTCAACCGCTTGTAGTGGTTCATCGGGGTTTGGCGCCCTCCTTGTGATGGACGGGCCGGGCGCATGCCTCGCCGGTGGCCAGGGCCCTGCCGACCTCGTAGCGGGCGGCGGGGCGCTGACCAGCCAGGCCCAGCGGTCGACGTCCTCGGCACCGGCCCGGTGCGCGACCACCAGAGCCGGACCGGCCGGTTCACCCCGCCGCCGGGCAGCTTCTCGACGGCGAATCGGATCACCGCGCCTTCGAGGATCGGCAGCTGGTCGTCCTGCCCCAGCCACGCGGCCCGGCGGGGCGGGCCCGGGCGGAGCCGGTCCCGGGCCCGGGCGACGGCGGTTGCGATGCGCGGGGCGTCGTAACCGGCGTCCGCACCACCACCAGTACCCCCGAATCGTCCGGCCGACCATGAGACTGCCGCTTGTCCTGGTCGTTGATTCGGGCATGGGGCGGGGTGATCTGACGGATGCCGAGTAGGAACGGCTTCGGCCGTTCTTGCCGGTCAGCAACGGACGTCGTGGCCGGTGGCGGAACCATCGGCAGGTGATCGACGGAATCCTGCAGCGGGTCCAGGCCGCGGCCGACGCAGTCGGCGCCATCGGCTGGGACATCTCGGTGGACTCCACCATCGTGCGCGCCCACCAGCACCCGGCCGGCGCCCGCACCGACCCGCCGCCGGCACTCGCCGCCCCAAAGGGGGGCCAGGTGTGGGAACACCAGGACGAAACTCCGTGGCAGAGCCTCGCCGGCCGGCTGGTGGAGGTGATGCAGGAGGCGAGGAACTGGGCCGCTCGCACGACGGCTTCCCGGGCCGTCTGGCTGCGGGCTAGAGGCCCTCTCACCCGGCGAAGGGCCGGTACTCCAGAGCCTGGTCGACAACCTCTGCGGCTGTCGGCTCCGGACCCTTCGGCCAGAAGATCAAGTCGCTTACGTAGCCGGTCGGACAGCCGAGGGCCCTGTCCAAAGCCTCCAGAACACCGTACGCCTCGGCATCCTCGGCATAGTCCATATCCATGATCTTCTGCACCAACACAACGGCCGCTGCACGAGTCATCATCGTCACGGACACCCCTTCCGGAAGAAGGCCAGCCCAGCCTCGGGCTTTCACGAGTGCTTGGGGCTGCCAGTAGGTGGTGCGCCTGGCTGCAGCTGGCAGGTCGTACTCCTGCTTCGCGACGATAGTCGTTCGCACCCTTCACCTGGTGGGTGCGGTCCGTGTCGGTGGCGGATCTCCTGTGGAGGCTAGAGGCCCAGGTTGGCGGCGAAGACGGAGAAGGCGGGTGCCACTACGCGCCAGTTGCACAGACGCGGGTTCGTCCAGAAGTCACTGCCTACGACGCGGGGGTCCAGCGGGTCGGTCCGGTAGTCCAGTGCCAGAGCGACATCGTCACCGGGCATGCGGTTCACGGCGATGAGGACTGCCTGTTCGACGTCGAGCCAGGGCAGCTCCACCGGCGTATCCAGGGCGCTGCCCCGTACCTCCCGGAAGAAGGCGTAGGACGGGTCATCGGCGAACATGTCCATCGAACGGGACTCCCGCTCCATCTCCGCCGTGCTGCCCAGAAAGACGAGCGGGTCCTCGAACCATGGAATGACCCCCGCTATCGTGGCCGAGCCCGGATGGCGCCACCGGCCCTGGGCGAGCAGGGACACGAACTGTGCCGGCAAGGCCAGTCCGCGGACCGTCAAGTGCTCCATGCCGGACATCGTGGCACAGCAGCAGCCTCTCTCGGTCGCTGTCTGAAGGTCGAGGTGGAGAGCGCTGCCGCCCTGCAACGATGGGACTTGTCGAGGGTCCTGTCAGCTGCGAGGAAAGAAGCATTCTCCAGGTGGGCAAGCGTAGTGGGTTGCATCCTGGACGTCGTCCTGGCCGCCGCGCTCGGCGGCGACCACCTGTCGGACATAGGCGTGCTGAGGGCCGAGCCGACGGTGTTCGGCCCGGTGGCCTGCGACCCGACGGTGTCCCGGCTGGTCGACGCCCTTGCCGGGGCTGGTTCCCGCGCGCTGGCGGCCATCCGGCAGGCGCGGTCCGAAGTCCGGCAGAGGGTCCGGAAGTCGGCCGACGCTGCGTTGCCGGACGCGAGCGGCGAGATGATCGTGGACATCGACGGCGTGCTGGTCCTGGCCCATTCCGAGAAGCAGGACGCCGCCGCGACGTGGAAGAAGACCTTCGGTCACCACCCACTGGTCGCGTTCGTCGGCCACGGCCGCAGAGGCTCGGACGAGCCGGTCGCGGGCCTGCTTCGGCCCGGGAACACGGGCAGCGATACCGCTGCCGATCACGTCACCGTCACCCGGCAGGTGCCGGCCCAGTTGCCGGCCCAGTTGCCGGCCCGGCTCCGGCGCGGGCGGCGGACACCGATCCGTACCGATTCGGCCGGTGGCACCCACGACTTCCTGGATCGGTTCATCCGGCGCGGACGGTGGCTGTCCTACTCGGTCGGCATGACGGTCACCGACGCCGTGCACCGAGCCGTTCTCCTGGTCCCGGAGCCGGCCCGGACGCCCGCGATCGAGCCGGACAGCGAGATACGCGACGGCGTCTGGGTCACCGAGGTTGGGCGACGTCCTGAAGGGCTGGCCGACGGGCATGCGGCTGGTTGTCCGTGAGGAACGGCCGCACCCCGGTACCCAGTTGCGTTTCACCGACGCGGACGGCCCGGGCGTTCGCGACCCGCCATGACAAGCACGGCTACCTCTTCCTCGGCGCCGTCATGGTGGCAGCACCGGCCGTGTGGCTGCGGTCGTGAGCACCACCAACCCGTGCTGGACGCAGTTCACGCGCGCAACAGGCCCAGGACGGCCTCTGCGGCCGCGGCCGGATCGTCTACCTGCACCCACGAGTACTCGTCCGAGACGATGAACGGCGACTCGCCGACTGCCTGGTACTCGATTTCAACGGCTTCGAGGCTGTCTTCGAGTCGAATCGAGAAGCCTGCTCTACCGCTGCTGCTACTCAGGCACCTGATCACCAACTCAGGCACCTGAGTGGACACCAGCCGAAGTACCTCACCCACCGGGCCATCCGCATCGCCCGTCCAGAACCCTGTTTCCATGCCGGCGATCATTCCACTGCTTGATCGGCCGGACAGCTGCTGGACGTCGAGGCGGCCCCGGTTCAGCGCACCGTACGGGGCGCCGCGCCCACACCCGCGCCAAGGCGTGTCTCTTTGATGGACTGAGCAGTTGACCGGGCGTTTCTGTCCTGCCGGTGGTCTGCGATGCGGTGTGAGACCGGATCGGGCCGTTGGTGCCGGCCTGTCCGGTCCGGGGTGGCGGTGGGCCGACCATCGGCGCGCGCCGGGGCGATCGTGCGGAAGTACCGCACGTGCTCGCCCTGGCGTGGCCTTCCGGAAGGGCCCGGACTCGCTCAGAACCGTGCAAGAGGTTGCTGCGGTGGGCGGTCCGTTGACACGCTCGACGGCATACTGGGCGGATGAACTTCGGGGCGGGGTCCGGCAGGAGCAACTGGGGTCGCGGGGTACTGCGGGAGTTGCTGAGGCAGACCGCGGAGGGGGTCGGGGTCGTCCTCCACGAGTCGGAGGACGAGTAGGGGTCTTTCGCGAAGTACGTCGGCGCGGGGTCGGGTCGGCGGGTGACGGTGTATCCGCCCTACGAGCAGCGCCGGGCCTTCCGGGTGGTCCTCGGAAGCGACCTTCCGAGCAACTCCCCGCGCCTGGCCGGCGGGTGGACCGCCGATCCGGCCGAGGCGGTCAGGACGGTGGCGGCCTGGACCGGCGGAGCGGGGCTCGAGGAGACCAAGGCGCAGGCCCCGTGCATCGAATTCCGGCCCTGGGCCCTCGTGCACGAGCGGGAGCCGTTGGACGGGGTCGAGTTGGAGTGGCACCTCCAGTTGGACCGCATCCACTTTCCGCCGGACGACCGGAACCTACGCACGCATGCGTTGCTGGCCGCGGCGTACGCCCAGCCGGCGCTCCGCCGGCTGACACCGGCGACCAGCATGTTGAACGTCTGGTTCTCCACCAGTGTCAGGGCGAACTGGAGGACACATGTCGGGCACGCTTCCGGCGGTTGATGCACCGCCCGACCGTGTTCCGCTCCTGGTAAGCCCCACGGCGGTGGACGCGGGTGTGTCGCCAGCCTGTCGGGACATCGATATCTCGACATGAGTGCGCACACATCAATGCCCCGACACCGGTGTACCGACATCGATGTCCCAACACCGGTGTGCCGACATCGATGTCCCAACACCGACGCCCCAACATCAATGCTTGGACACCGATGTCGGCGCACCAATGTCTCGACATCGATGCCCCGGCACCACGACCAGCACCACCGCCCCAACACCACCCCCGCACCACCGTCACGCCGTCAGTGCTTGCACGCCCACCAGGCCTCGGCGCTCGCCGCCTCCGCCTGCGCCCGCAGCGCCCGGACGGCCTCCACGGGGTCGGCCGCGCCGTAGACCGCCGAACCGGCCACGAACACGTCCGCGCCGGCCTCGGCGCAGGCCTCGATGGTGGTGGGGGCGACACCGCCGTCGACCTGGAGCCACAGGTCGAGGCCGTGCTTGTCGATCAGCTGCCGGGTGCGGCGGATCTTGGGGAGCATGATGTCGAGGAACGCCTGGCCGCCGAAGCCGGGTTCGACCGTCATGATCAGCACCATGTCGAGCTCGGGCAGCAGGTCCTCGTACGGCTCGATCGGGGTGGCGGGGCGCAGGGCCATCGAGGCGCGGGCGCCCTTGGCGCGGATCTCGCGGGCGAGGCGGACGGGCGCGGCGGCAGCCTCGACGTGGAAGGTGACGGAACCGGCACCGGCTTCGACGTACTGCGGGGCCCAGCGGTCGGGCTGTTCGATCATCAGGTGGCAGTCGAGGGGGGTGTCGGTGGCGCGGGCCAGCGACTCGACGATCGGCACGCCCAGCGTGAGGTTGGGGACGAAGTGGTTGTCCATCACGTCGACGTGCAGCCAGTCCGCGCCGCGCACCGCCTCGGCCTCGTCGGCGAGGCGGGCGAAGTCCGCGGACAGGATGCTGGGGTTGATCTGCGCCATGGCGAGGGTACCTTCACGACTCGGTGCGGGTGGCCGGTGCGGCCGCTCGCGACCATCATCCCCCGTACGCCCGGCAGCCCCTCCGGACCCCCGTCCCACGTCCGCCACCGCGCTCTCCACCGCGCTCGCCACCCACCCGCCGCACGCTCACCGTGCACTCGCCACCCGCGCCCCGCCCCCGCTCGCCGCGCGCTCGCCACCCACCCGGCCCACGCGCCCGTCCCACCCGCCGCACGCTCACCGTGCACTCGTCACCCGCGCCCCACCCCACCCCGCGACCATCCGTCCCGTACCGGTCGGACGTCCGCTCCGCAGCCCCCGGTGTCCGCCCCCTGGAAGTGTTCACACTCCCGAAACACTTGCCCTTCCCGGTGTCGTCCCGCTCTGGCAGGCTCCCAGAGCAAGCGGAACCACGCTGCTCGACCCTCACCGAAAGGCGTCCCGATGACCCAGGTCGTCCACCCCGCGCGTGCCCTCTGGTGGCTGTTCGAACCCGTCCACGCACTCACCTACTTCTCCCCGGAGGCCCGCGCCGCGTACGAGGCGGCGGGGCTTCGCGGGTACTGGCGCGGCTACTTCGGCGGGCGTTCGGCGCCGCTGGGGGCGGTGGACTCGGCGCCGGTGGTGGCCGCGTTCTTCAACTTCGCGCCGCAGATGGTCGAGCGGGCGCTGCCGGAGGTCTGGACCCTGGCGAGTCCGGAACGGGCGCTGGAGGCCCGGGTCGCGGGGGCGACGGGGGCGTTGCAGCGCGTCCTGGCGGACGTGAAGCCGGATCTGATCGACCGTTCGGTGGAGCTGCTGGAACGGGCCGTCGACGGACTGGACTGTTGTGGGCGCGTGCTGGCCGCCGCGAACGCCGACCTCCCCCGCCCGAACGACCGCCTGGCCCGCCTGTGGCAGGCCACCACCGTGCTGCGCGAGCACCGGGGCGACGGCCACGTCGCCGCCCTGGTCGCCGAGGGCCTCGACGGCTGCGAGGCCCTGGTGGTCCGCTGCGCCCTGGACACCCGCCGCGAGACCCTGCAGCCGCAGCGCGGCTGGAGCGACACCGAGTGGGACGAGGCCACCGCCCGCCTGATCGACCGCCAGTGGCTCACCCCGGACGGCTCGCTGACCCTCCAGGGCCGTCGCCGCCACCTCGCCCTGGAGGCCGCCACCGACCTCGCCGCCTCCCGGGTCTGGACCCACTTCCACCGCTCCGAGCTGGACGAACTCCTCACCGCCCTGCACCCGATCTCGGCCGCCTGCCGCGCCGACCTCCCCCCGAGCACCCCGATCGGCCTCCCCAACGCGGCCTGACGCCCGGCGAACGACGCGCGGCCGACCGCCCGGAACCGAACCCACCCGGAGGCCGGCCGCACCACCGTCAGCCCTCCCGCACCACGGGCCGCCCTCCCGCCCCTCCGCCGCCACCACCCCCTCCGCCGTCACTACCCCCTCCGGCCCCCTCCGCCCCCTCCGCCCTCACCGGGCGTCGAACGCGGTGACGAGGCCGCTCACCCCGCGGAGGCCTTCGCAGCCGACGGCCCCAACAGCAGGGACAACACCGGCACGACGCCGGAACGCCCTCAGCGCGACGACAGCACGGACGGCGGACCGAGGACGATGCCGCGGCCGGAGTAGAAGCGGTCGAGGTCGACCCAGGGGACGCGGGCGGCGCGCTGGGAGCCGTCGGGGAAACCGGACGGGTTGTGGATCAGCAGCGCCTCGTCGTCGGCGCCGACGGCGAGCACCAAGTGCCCGCCGGTGCGCGGGACTTCGGGGGCGAGGGTGCGGATGCCGGGGTGGACGGAGAGCATCGGGAGCCGGTCCTGGGCGAGTTCGGCGACGATCCGTTCGGCGGGCAGTTGGGCGACGGCCTCGGCCTGCAGGCCCCAGCGGGTACGGGCGTACTCGGCGAACGGGACGTGGATCAGGCCGTCCAGCCGCCCGTCGGGGTACCGGACGTACGCGCCGGCCTGTCGGCACTCCTCGGCGAGGTGGACGGCCGCGGGGGCGACGCCCCACCAGTGGTCGAGCACCATCCGCAGGCAGGCCATCCCGCACAGCCGCCACGACCAGTACTCGTACTCGTCCTCGTCGGCGGCGCCGGAGCGCTCCCACAGCGGGTCGTCGGCGGCCCGCAGCGTGCCGTCCAGGATGTCGGGCACGAGTTCGGGCGACTCCCACTGGGAGTAGTAGGGCACCTGATGGCTGATCGGCTTCACCCGGTCATCCTGGCGCACTTTCGGCCGGATCCCCCGGAGCACCGTCCGCGACACCGGGAACCGACACCGGGAACCGACACCGGAAATCCCCACCCACCCCTCCCCACCTGTGGGAAGCCTCACCCGACAGCAAACTTGAACACGTTCAGTTCCTCTGGCATGGTGGGCTCGTCCCAAGATCGGAAGCATCGGGAGGACCCGAACCATGCGTGCCCGGACCACACCCGTCCCGACCGAGCGAGCCCGCAGCCGCGTCGCCGCCACCCTGGCGGTGTCCCTGCTGCTGGCACTGCTGTGCGCCTGCGCAGGGCCGAACCAGTACTACGCGGGCAGCGGGACGCACGGCGTGACAACGGCCGAGGCGGTCGGCGAGTGGGTGGGGGCGGACGACACCCGGTTGACCCTGCGCGAGGACGGCACCGCCCTGATCGAGCACCTCGACGGCCTCGAGTTCGACTTCGACGAGGGTTGGCGCCTCTCCGGCACCGGCGCCTGGCAGTTCGACGACCGGGAGTCCGGCCAGCAGCTCGTTCTGGACCTCACCACGCAGACGTCCTCCGACACCCGCCCGGGCGCGACGACCGCTCCTACCGGCAGCCCCGGGCCGTCCCGCCGTTCCTACCGCTGGCGGTTCGAGCTGAAGCGCGACAGGGCGAAGAAGCTCGTTCTGTTCTTCTTCTACGGCGACCCGGACTCGGGCAACACGAACGTCCTCGCCCGCCCCGCCGGCACCGCGCCCTCCGCTTCCCCCACCGCCCGCTGAGACGCCCTGCACCGGGTACCCGGACGCAGGCCGGTTTCCGCAGTATCGTCCGTACCCGTACCCGCCCCCGCAGGCACGATCCCTCCCGCCCCGACCACCCGACCTCACCCCCTCAGCGAACGGAGCAGCCTTGGCCGCCATCCGCCCCGAACCCGTCGAGTCCCCGGGCGCCCGGCTGCTGCTGACGGAGTACCAGGCCGAGGTGTACCGCCGCTGGAGCGGCCCGCCGCCCGCCGAAGCGATGCCCGCCGGGGCTCCGGCCGATTCCGAACTCGCCGCGCCGCACGGGGTGTTCCTGCTCGCCCGGCTGGACGGGCGTCCGGCCGGCTGTGCGGGGGTGCGGGCTCTCGGCACCGGCCCGGGCACCGGTGAACTGAAGCGCCTGTACGTCCGGCCGTCCGCCCGCGGGCACGGTCTGGGGCGGCTCCTGCTCGCCGCCGCGGAGGACGCCGCCCGCGCGCTCGGGCACACCCGGCTGCGGCTGGACACCATGGCCGAACTCGCCGAGGCGCGCGCCCTGTACACGGCCGCCGGCTACGCGGACATCCCGCCGTACAACACCAACCCGTACGCCGCGCACTGGCTGGAGAAGGCGCTGTGACGGGGCCGGTGGTGAACCTGTGGCGGGTGGGTCCGGACGCCGTACCGCAGGAGGTGTGGAGCCGCACGGACGCCGAGGTGCTGATCCTGGCGGAGAACCGGCTGACCGAAATCCCGGACGGCATCGGCGAGTTCACCCGGCTGCGGACGCTCGACCTGGGGCACAACGCGCTCACCGCCGTCCCCGACCGGATCGGCGACCTGACCGGACTGTCCGACTTCCTCTACCTGCACGACAACCGGCTGACCGCGCTGCCGGCCGCGCTCGGCCGCCTGCACCGGCTGCGCTACCTCAACGTCGGCGAGAATCCGCTCACCGAACTCCCGGGCGAAATCTGCGACTTGGCCCAGCTGCTCGAACTGCGGGCGCAGGACTGCCGGTTGGCTCGGCTGCCGGACCGGATCGGCGCCCTGACCCGGCTGCGCGAGCTGCGGCTGCGCGGCAACTCCCTGGCCGAACTGCCCGATTCGCTGTCCGGCCTGCGTGAACTGCGCTGCCTGGAACTGCGCGACAACCGGCTGGCGCGCCTGCCCCGCGCCCTGGCCGCGCTGCCGCTGCTGCGCGAACTCGACCTGCGCGGCAACCCGTTGGCCGAGGCCCCGGCCTGGCTGGCCGAACTCCCCTCGCTGGAGAAGCTGGACCTGCGCTGGACTCCGGAACCGCCCGCCCGGCACCTGGTCGACGCCCTCGAACGGCGCGGCTGCGCCGTGTACTTCTAGCCCGCCGACAGGCCGTTCGGTCAGCGAAACGTCCGACCGGCGGGCCGTCCGCCCGAGAGGTCTCGCGGGGCGGACGGCCCGCCGGAGGGCGGGGTCACCAGGCGTAGTGCTCCGGCGCGGTGCGGTAGCCGGGGAAGATCTCGTCCAGCCGCTCCAGCGTCTTGGCGTCCAGCTGCACGTCCAACGAGCGGACCGCGGCGGCGAGTTGCTCCTCGGTGCGGGGGCCGATGATCGGGGCGGTGACGGCCGGGCGGGTGCGCAGCCAGGCGAGCGCGACGTCGCCGGGCTCGTGGCCGAGCTCCGCGCACAGGTCCTCGTAGGACTGGATCTGCTCGCGGTGCTCGTTCAGGGTCTCCAGGGCCCGGCCCGAGGCGCGGCGGACGCCCTCGCGCTCCTTGCGCAGGACGCCGCCGAGCAGGCCGCCGTGCAGCGGGGACCACGGGATCAGGCCGAGGCCGTAGTGCTGGGCGGCGGGGGCCACCTCCAGTTCGACGCTGCGCTCGATCAGGTTGTACAGCGACTGCTCGCTGGTGAGGCCGAGGAAGTTGCGTGCCTTGGCGGCCTCCTGGGCCTGGGCGAGGTGCCAGCCGGCGAAGTTGGAGGAGCCGACGTAGATGATCTTGCCCTGGAGGGTGAGCACCTCCATCGCCTGCCAGATCTCGTCCCAGGGGGTGTCCCGGTCGACGTGGTGCATCTGGTAGAGGTCGATGTGGTCGGTCTGCAGGCGGTGCAGGCTGGCGTCCACGGCGCGGCGGATGTTGAGCGCGGAGAGCTTGCCCTCGTTGGGCCAGTCGCCCATGTCTCCGTACAGCTTGGTGGCGATCACGGTCTTCTCGCGCCGCCCGCCGCCCTTGGCGAACCAGTTGCCGATGATGGTCTCGGTGAGGCCCCGGTTCTCGCCCCAGCCGTAGACGTTGGCGGTGTCGAAGAAGTTGATGCCGTGTTCGTGCGCGGCGTCCATGATCCGGTGCGCGTCGGCCTCCACGGTGTGCGGGCCGAAGTTCATGGTGCCGAGGCAGAGCGGGGAGACGGACAGGCCGGTGCGGCCGAGGTGGGTGTACTCCATGAGCCCCACCCTCTGCCGCACCGGCCCGCTTGTCCAGCACCGGCCCACCGGGGAGACGTTCACCCCGGACACGTTCACCCGCCCGAAACGCCAGCCCGAAACGCTCGACCCGAAATGCCCGGCCCGGCACCCCGCCCCTCAGGCGCTCCCGCCGCCGCCACCGCCGTAGTAGCCCCGGCCCGCCCGAATCCGCATCGGGCCGGTGCCGTGCGCCTCGATGTGCGCGAGCAGCACCGACCGCAGCGGCTCGGGCAGCCCCCGCCCCCGGGCGCCGGTCCACTCCGGGGCGGCGAACAGCTGGGCGGCTCCGTCCAGGTGGGCCGGTGTGCAGGGCCGGGCGGTGAGCGCGGCGAGCACCGACTCCGGTTCCTCCGCCAGGAGTTGGCCCTGCAGGGCCAGGTCGTACCACGTCAGCCCGCCGCCCTCCTCCCGGGCGCCGAGGGCGAGCCAAGCCAGCAGCGCGCGAATCCGCTCGGCCCGGTCCGGCCAGTGCCAGCGGGCCATCCCGGCCAGGCCGATCCGGGCGTGCCGCTGCCGCTCCGACCACGCCTGGTACTCGTCCCCCGGCGTCCGGGCCACCTCGGCCGCCGCCGCGGCCAGCTCCGGCGGGGCCGCGGCCAACCAGCGCCGCCTGCGCCGCTCCTGGCGTGCCTCCTCGGCCGCCAGCTCGGCCCGGGCCTCACGCGGGCCGGTCAGCCCGCGCTCGGCGAGCCAGTCGTCGAGCGCCGCGCCGCCCAGCAGTTGGGCGTCGCAGTCGCCGACCGCCCGGATGTCCGTCCCGTGGTGCAGGGTCCACGTCGCGAACCGCACCCCGTCCGCCCCGTACAGGAGGATCGTCGGCCACCCCGCGCACCGGCAGACGTCCCCCGTGCCGCCGTCCACGATCGCCAGCAGCCCGGCCAGTTCGGCGATCCCGGCGCCGGTCAGCTCCAGCCGGGGCGCCTCCGGTTCGTTCGCCTCGTACGGGGCCGCCTGCACGACCACCACCCGCGCCGCCCGCCCCAGCTCCCCGCGCAGCCGCGCCGTGGTCGGCCGCCCCGTACCCCACCTGCTCATCCGCCGCTCCCCTCCCCGGACCACCCGATCCGCGGCACCCTACCGCCCGTGCCACCGCCCGCCCCTCGGGCACCTGGACCGACCGCCGAAGTGATCGCGCGCGTGCAGGAACCCGATCCGGCTGTCCGCCGACCGCAAACGCGGCCGGAGCACTTCGGGCGCAGCCGGAGGCCGCTCGCCCGGGCCGCGCCGGAGATCGCCGACCACGCGGGGCCGGACGCGGTCACCGCGCCCAAGACCGCGGCCGAACTCGGCACCGACACCGCGTCGTTGGACAACCACCCGCCGAAGTGCGTCAGCCGGACGCCGGACAGGGCCGCCCGTAGAACGAGCGCTGCTCCCGGCACGGCCCGGGGTCCACCGGCACCTCGGGGTCCACCGCCCGCGCGCACCAGCCGCACCGCAGCCCGGCGGTCGCCCCGGCGGCCCGCAACGCGGCCACCGTCCGCGCCGCCTCGCGGAACGGCACCTCCCCGGGCAGGTTGACCGGCGGCTGCGCGAACCGCCGGCTCGACTCCCACAGGCTCCACCGGACCGCAGCGCGCGCCACCTGGTACACCTCGATCCGACGCTCACCGACCGAGGTGACCAGCACCGTGAACTCCGGGTCCTCCGACACCACTCCCCCGATCCCCCTGCCGGGCAGGGGAGTTCGCCGTCAGGCAGTCCGCCGTCCGACAGTTCACCCTCAGGCACTTCCCCGTCAGGCGGTCCGCCGCAGCAGCGCCAGGTACATCGCGTCCGTCCCGTGCAGGTGCGGCCAGAGCTGGACGTCCGGGCCCTCGCCCAGGTCGGGGACGCCGGGCAGCAGCGGGCGGGCGTCGATCCACTCGACGTCCTCCCGGCCGCGCAGCACGTCGTCGACCACGGCCCGGGTCTCGGCCAGGTGCGGCGAGCAGGTCGCGTAGCCGACCACGCCGCCGACCCGGGCCGCGTCCAGCGCCGAACGCAGCAACTCCCTTTGCAGCGGCCCGAATCCGGCGATGTCCTCGGGGCGCCGACGCCAGCGCGCCTCCGGGCGGCGGCGCAGCGCGCCCAGGCCCGAGCACGGCACGTCGACCAGGACGCGGTCGAACGCCCCGCGCTCCCAGGCGCCGCGCGTCCCGTCGGCGGTGATGACGGCGTACGGGCCGGGGTTGCCGTCCAGCGCGCGGGCGACCAGCCGGGCGCGGTGCGGCTGCTTCTCGGAGGCGACCAGCGCCGCGCCGCGCTCCGCGGCGACCGCGCCGAGCAGCGCGGCCTTGCCGCCGGGGCCGGCGCAGCCGTCCAGCCAGAGCCGGTCGGGGCCGTCCAGCGGGGCGTTGGCGAGGGCGATCGCGACCAGCTGGCTGCCCTCGTCCTGCACGCCGGCCCGGTTCTCCCGGACGGCGTCCACCCCGGCCGGGTCGCCGCCGTCGGTGAGCCGCAGCGCGTACGGCGACCAGCGGCCGTCCTCGACCTCGGGCAGCGCGTCGCGCAGTTCGGCGACCGAGGAGCGGCCGGGGCGGGCCACCAGCGTCACCTCGGGGCGGGCGTTGTCGGCGTCCAGCAGCTGCTCCATCGCCTGCCGCCCGCTCGCGTCCGGCTGCCAGCGGCCGAGCGCGTCCCAGAGCGAGGAGACCACCCAGCGCGGGTGGGAGTGGACGACGGCCAGGTGGTCCTCGGCGTCGTCCTCGTACGGCGGGGCGACCTGGGCGACCCAGCCCGCCAGGTCCTGGGCGCTGATCTTGCGCAGCACGGCGTTGACGAACTTGGCGCGGCCGTCGCCGAGCACCGCCCGGGCCAGCTCGACGGTCGCGGAGACCGCGGCGTGGCTGGGGATGCGGGTGCCGAGCAGCTGGTGGGCACCCAGCGAGAGGACGTCCAGCACCGGCGGGTCGACCTCGCGCAGCGGGCGGTCCACGCAGGCGGCGATGATCGCGTCGTAGGTGCCCTGGCCGCGCAGCGTGCCGTACACCAGCTCGGTGGCGAGCGCGGCGTCGCGGCGCTCCATGCCCTTGCGCTCGGCCTCGCGCAGCAGCGACGGCAGGATCAGGTTGGCGTACGCGTCGCGCTCGTCGACGGCCCGCAGCGCGCGGAACGCGACGATCCGGGCGGGGTCCTTCTTGGGGCGGCGGTGCGGGCGGGGGGCGCGCTTCGCGCCGGCGGGGGTGCTCAAAACGAATGCCTCGAAACAAAAGGTGCTGCGGATCAGGTCCGGCCCGCCGAGGGGCCTCGCCCCCAAGTCTAGGCCGAACCCGCCGCGCGCCCCGTCCCCGAACGCCCGGGAAGCCCCCGAACGCCAGAGCCCTTGGAGGCCCGGGAGGCCCCGGGAAGGCCCCCGGAGGCCCCGGCGGGCCTCAGCCCTCGAAGCGCTCCCCGGTCTCGATCCGGGCGCCGCGCGCCCAGTCCGCGGCGGGCATCGCCTTCTTGCCCTGCGGACGGACCTCGCCGAGCTCCACCTCGTGGCTGCCGGTGCCGACCCGGACGCTGTTCTTGGCGACGGCCAACTCGCCCGGTGCCAGGGCGCTCTCGCCCGGCAGCAGGCGCACCGGGCCGGTGACCTTGAGCCGCTCGCCGCGGAAGGTGGTCCACGCGCCGGGCGCGGGCGCGCAGCCGCGCACCACCCGGTCGACCCGCAGCGCGGGGTGGGTCCACTCGATCCGGGCGTCCTCGACGGTGATCTTGGGCGCCAGCGTGACCCCGGAGAGCGGCTGCGGCTCGGGGCGGGCCTGCCCGTCCTCGATCGCGTCCATGGTGCGCACCAGCAGCTCGGCGCCCGCGTGCGCGAGCCGGCCGAGCAGCTCGCCACTGGTGTCGGTGGGCTTGACGGTCTCGGTGAGGACGCCGAACACCGGCCCGGAGTCCAGGCCCTCCTCGATCCGGAAGGTGGACGCGCCGGTCACCTCGTCGCCCGCCAGCACGGCGTGCTGCACGGGCGCGGCGCCGCGCCACGCGGGCAGCAGCGAGAAGTGCAGGTTGACCCAGCCGTGCACCGGGATCTCCAGCGCGCCGGGCCGGATCAACGCGCCGTACGCCACCACGGGGCAGCAGTCGGGGGCGATCTCGGCGAGCCGGGCCATGAACTCCGGCTCGCTGGGCCGGGCCGGCTTGAGCACCTCGATGCCCGCCTCCTCGGCGCGCTGGGCGACCGGGCTGGCCACCAGCCTGCGCCCGCGCCCGGCCGGCGCGTCGGGGCGGGTCACCACGGCGACCACCTCGTGCCGGGAGGCCAGCAGGGCGTCCAGGGCGGGAACGGCGACCTCGGGGGTGCCGGCGAAGACGAGACGCACGGGCTGGACCTTTCACTGGGTTCGAGCGGTCGGAACATCGGACGGTCGGAACGGCGGAGCCGTCAGCGGATCGGCGGAGCCGTCAGCGGATCGGCCCGAACGTGGAGTGCGGCGAGATCCGCACCGTCGGCGCGGGGGCGCCGCCCCAGTCCGCCTCCCGGATCGCCTTCATCGCCGCCTTCCGGGTCTCCCGGTCCAGCCGGTCGATGAAGATGATCCCGTCCAGGTGGTCCGTCTCGTGCTGGATGCACCGCGCCATCAGCCGGGTGCCCTCCACCGTCACCGGGTCCCCGTACATGTTGACGCCCCTGGCGACCACGCCGTACGCCCGCTTGGTGTCGAAGCGCAGGCCCGGCAGCGACAGGCACCCCTCGGGGCCGTCCTGCTCCTCCTCGCTGAGCGACAGGTCCGGGTTGATCAGGTGGCCCACCACGCCGTCCACGTTGTACGTGAACACCCGCAGCGACACGCCGAGTTGCGGCGCCGCCAGCCCGGCCCCGGGGGCCTCCAGCATGGTGTCGGTGAGGTCCTTCACCAGTCTCCGCAGCTCCTTGTCGAAGACGGTCACCGGCTTCGCGGTCGCCCGCAGCACCGGGTCGCCGAAGATCCGGATCGGCTGAACTGACAAGACCGCGACTCCCTCTGCACCCGACACGGCCGCCGGGAAACGGCGGCCTCCGGGAAGTCTATGCAATCCCCGCCCCCGGTTCGGAGCGGCCACTGGCATATCCCGAGTCGCACTTCGCGCGTGACCCAATGACCCGCCGTGCGTTGGTCAATGCGAATTGACCGGGACGCGCGAGCGCCCCGAGCACGCGACCCGACCGAGAGGTGGCAACGAGGCCATGGCCGAGCAGATCAATCACGACGCCCGGGCCCGGGCGTCCCTGCACCTGCTGGTGCGGGACATCGAACGGGTCCGACGCCAGGTCGACGCCCTGCGCACGCTCACCGCCCAACTGGGCAACGTCTACCGTCCCCGCCGCCCCAGCACCTCCGCCGGCTTCGTGGTCTACGGCCGCGCCCCCGCCCCGACCGTCCGCCTCGCCCAGGAGCTGCGCGAGAGCGTGGAGACCCTGGTCGCCGCCGCCGTCGAGTTCGACCGCGCCCTGGGCTTCTCCTGGGACTCCGTCGGCTCCGCGCTCGGCGTCACCAAGCAGGCCGTCCACCGCCGCTACGGCATGCGCCGCCCCACCGGCGAACTGCTCCCGGCGCCGCGCGAGACCGACGCCCCCACCGCCCCGCCGCCCGCCGCCCCGGCCGAACACGCCGCCGCCGCCACGGCCCGCCCCCCGATCCCGCAGGCCCGCCAGGCCAGCCCGCTGATGCCCCAGCGCACCCGCTGACGCCCGGACGGAACCGGGGAACACGAAACCGGAGAGCGCGAAACCGGCGAGCGTGAAACCGGAAGCGCAACCAGGGGCACGGAGAACCGCGCGGCCGACCGAGCACGCACAGCCGGATCGCGACGCAGGCCGACGGCCCGCACCATCCCGCGACCTCGCTGACGCCCGACTCCCTCCCCCGGCCCCGAGGGGGGCTGGGAGGTGCCCCTGCGCAGATCCCCGCGCCCCCGGTTTCGCCGCGTCCCACCCCGGCCCACCACCCCGCGACCCGCACCAACCCACAAGCCGCCACCCACGCCACCCACGCCACCCCGCGACCCGCCACCCACACCACCCGACGCGGCAGCCCCCACCGCCACCGACCGCCCCGCGCAGCGGCTCTCAGCCGATGTCCGTCGGATCCACCCGGATCCGCACCGTCTCCGCCCCCCGCAGCGCCAGCCGCGCGATCTGCGCCGCCTTCAGCGCGGACGCCAGCGCGGCCCCCTGCCCCGGCGCGACCCGCACCAGCGCACGCTCCACACCGTCCTCCCGCGCTCCCCCCGCGCCACCCCTGCCCCCTGCACCGCTCCCCGCACCGCTCCCACTCCCTGCACCGCTCCCGGCCCCGCCGAAGACCGGCACCGGCCCCAGCACGTCCGCCCCCTCCGGGAGCCGCAGCAGCCCGAGCAGGTCCGCGACCGCCTGCGCCGGTCCGGTCACCGAGGCCATCCGGGAGACCGGCGGGAAGCGCAGCTCCTCCCGCTCGTCGAGCTCCGTCCCCGCGTGCCCGGCCGGGTCCCACCGGACCAGGGCCTGCACCGCCCGCGCCGCCGCCTCCGCGACGACCACGACGGTGCCGCCCTCGTCCGCCGGGCGGACCAGCGCGGCGGCCGTCAGCCAGCGCCGCACCGCCTCCTCGCCGGCCCGCAGGTCGGGCCGGTTGAGCAGCGCCCAGCCGTCGAGCAGCAGCGCCGCCGCGTAGCCGGAGCCCTCGGCGACCGGCTCGGCGCCGGGGGTGGCCAGCACCAGCGCGGGCGCGCCCGGCACCGTCGCCAGCACCGCGTCCCGCCCGGAGGTGCGCACGGGAATCCGCGGGAACGCCTTGCCGAGCTCCTCGGCCGTCCGCCGGACGCCCACCACCGCGGCCCGCAGCCGGAACGAGCCGCACTCGACGCAGTGCCAGTCGTGCTCCTCGGTGCCGCACCAGGCGCACACCAGGGCGGCGCCCGCCGCCGGCGACTCCAGCGGCCCGCCGCAGGCCCGGCAGCGAGCCGTCTCCCGGCAGCGCGCGCAGGCCAGCCGGGGCGCGTAGCCCCGCCGGGGCACCTGGATCAGCACCGGGCCCCGGGTCAGCGCCTCGTGCGCGGTCTCCCAGGCGACCGACGGCAGCCGGGCCGCCTGCGCCGCGCCGTCCCGCGCCTGGTCGTACTCGGTGACGGTGCGCACCCGGGGCGCGGTCCGCCGGACCGTCTCGCGCGGCGCGGCCAGCGGGCGGGCCCAGCCGGAGCGCAGCAGCTGCGCGGCCTCGACCGTCATCGACACGCCGCCGAGCAGCACCGCCGCACCCTCCTCGGCGGCCCGCAGCAGCGCCACCTCCCGCACGTGCGGGTAGGGGGCGTTGGGGTCGCCGTGGCTGCTGTCGCCGTCCGACCAGACCACCAGCAGGCCGAGTTCGCGCACCGGTGCGAAGACCGCCGCCCGGGTGCCGATCGCGGCGCGCACCGCGCCCCGGCTGACCGACAGCCAGCGCCGGTAGCGCTCCTGCGGGCCCGCCTCGGCGGCCAGCACCACGTGCCGGCCCTCCCCCAGCACGCCCCGCAGCGCCTCGTCGACCCGGGCGACCGCGCGCCCGTCCGGCAGCACCACCAGCGCGCCGCCCCCGGCGGCCAGGGTCGCGGCGACCGCCCGGGCGATCTCGACGGGCCACTCGGGGCCCGGCAGCGCCGTCCACACCGCGCGCGGCGCGTGGCCGCCGGCCAGCGAGCCGAGGAACTCCGGCCCGTGCACGTACCGCTGCCAGCTGCCCAGCTCGGGGCGGCGGGCGGCGGCAGCGGGCGGGCGACGGCTCGGACTCGGCCCCGGCGTGCCGCGGCGGGACGGCCAGTTGCAGCACGTCGGCCAGGGTGCCCGCGTAGCGGTCGGCGACGGCGCGGCACAGCCGCAGCAGCGCCGGGGAGAGCACCCGCTCGGGCGACAGGACGCGGGCCAGCGGGGCCAGCGGGCCCGCGTAGTCGGAGTCGTCCCGGCGTTCGACGACGAAGCCGTCGTGCAGGGCGCCGCCCTCGCGCCGCCCGTGCGCGCCGACCCGCCCGCCGAAGCGGACCCGGACCCGGACGCCGGGCTGGGCGTCCTCGGACATCGCCTCGGGCACCGCGTAGTCGAAGTACTGGTCGAGGCTCAGCACGCCCTTGTCGACCAGCACCCGGGCCACCGGCCGCCGTTCGGCGAGCACCACCCCGCGCGCGGCCCGCGGCTTGGCCCGGCGCACCGTCTCCCGGATGAACGCCAGCTGCTCCCCGGTGCCGTCCGCGCTGCTCACGCCCCCAACCTAGCGGAACCCGCCGACAGCCCGGGCGGCACGACGACACCGGCGGCACGACGACATCGGCGGCACCACAACGAAGACAGCGCGACGACAAGCACCGCACGACGCAGCCGCCCGCCGGGAAGGTTCCCCGACGGGCGGCTGCGAAGCGGTGGTGCTCAGCTGGTGGCGGCGGCCTTCAGCGCCTCGACGCGGTCGGTGCGCTCCCAGGTGAAGTCCGGCAGCTCACGGCCGAAGTGGCCGTACGCGGCGGTCTGCTGGTAGATCGGGCGCAGCAGGTCCAGGTCGCGGATGATGGCGGCCGGACGCAGGTCGAAGACCCGGGTGACGGCTTCCTGGATCCGGGTGACCGGGACGGTCTCGGTGCCGAAGGTCTCCACGAACAGGCCGACGGGCTCGGCCTTGCCGATCGCGTACGCGACCTGCACCTCGGCGCGGCGGGCCAGGCCCGCGGCGACGATGTTCTTGGCGACCCAGCGCATCGCGTACGCGGCGGAGCGGTCGACCTTGGACGGGTCCTTGCCGGAGAAGGCACCGCCGCCGTGGCGGGCCATGCCGCCGTAGGTGTCGATGATGATCTTGCGGCCGGTGAGGCCGGCGTCGCCCATCGGGCCGCCGATCTCGAAGCGCCCGGTCGGGTTGACCAGCAGGCGGTAGCCCTCGGTGACCAGCTTGATGCCCTGGTCGGCGAGCGCCTTGAGCTCCGGCTCCACCACGAACTCGCGGATGTCCGGGGTGAGCAGCGACTCCAGGTCGATGTCGCTGGCGTGCTGCGAGGAGACCACGACGGTGTCCAGGCGCACGGCGCGGTCGCCGTCGTACTCGATGGTGACCTGGGTCTTGCCGTCGGGCCGCAGGTACGGGATGGTCCCGTTCTTGCGGACCTCGGTCAGGCGGCGCGAGAGCCGGTGCGCCAGCGTGATCGGCAGCGGCATCAGCTCGGGGGTGTCGTCGCAGGCGTAACCGAACATCAGGCCCTGGTCGCCGGCGCCCTGCCGGTCGAGCTCGTCCTCGACGTCGCCCTCGACGCGGTGCTCGTGGGCGGTGTCGACGCCCTGCGCGATGTCGGGGGACTGCGCACCGATGGACACCGACACGCCGCAGGAGGCGCCGTCGAAGCCCTTCTTGGACGAGTCGTAGCCGATCTCCAGGATCTTCTCCCGGACCAGCTGCGCGATCGGCGCGTACGCCTTGGTGGTGACCTCGCCGGCGATGTGCACCAGGCCGGTGGTGATCAGGGTCTCCACGGCGACGCGGGAGGTCGGGTCGTCCTTGAGGAGGGCGTCCAGGATGGTGTCGCTGATCTGGTCAGCGATCTTGTCGGGGTGTCCCTCGGTAACGGACTCCGAGGTGAACAGGCGGCGAGACACAGCGCTCCCTGGGGTTGCAGCGGCTGCTGACTGAATGCGCTCGGAAGTCCCGAGGCATCCGGAAAGACTTGATTCCTGGAGTGGAGTGTAACGGTCGGCTACCGATCGTGGGTGATCCCTGCGAAGGTCTGTCGTGTCCGGGGCGTGAATCACACCGGAAGGATCTCCGCCGGTCAGGACGGGTCGCGGTCGAACCGACCGGCCGGGGGGATCCAACTACCCGGACGACCAGGGACGTTGCCCGATCAGCGCCCGGTCTCCGGCTCCGCGCGGGGCAGCCGGGCGACGACCTGGTCCCAGATCGCGTCGGCCAGGATCTCCTTCGGACTGTCCGCGATGTGGACTTCGGAGCCGTCCGCGCCCAGCAGGACGGCGCTGTTGGTGTCCTGGCCGAACGCCTTGCCGTCGCCGACCTCGTTGACCACCAGCAGGTCGCAGCCCTTGCGGGCGAGCTTGGCCCGGCCGTGCGCCAGCACGTCGTCGGTCTCGGCGGCGAAGCCGACCACCACCTGCCCGTCGCGGGCCCGGTCGGCCGAGACCTCGGCCAGCACGTCCGGGTTGCGGACCAGCGCGATCGGCGCGGGCTCGACCCCGTCCACCTTCTTGATCTTGCCGGTGGCGTACTCGGCGGGCCGGAAGTCGGCGACCGCGGCGGCCATCACCACCGCATCGGCGTCCTCGGCGGCCCGCAGCACCGCCTCGCGCAGCTGCAGCGCGGTGCCGACCCGGACCACGTCCGCCCCGGCCGGGTCGGGCAGCGCGGTGTTCGCGGCGACCAGGGTGACCCGGGCGCCGCGGGCCACCGCGGTGGCGGCCAGCGCGTGGCCCTGCTTGCCGGAGGAGCGGTTGCCGAGGAAGCGCACCGGGTCGAGCGGCTCGCGGGTGCCGCCCGCCGAGACGACCACGTGACGGCCCGCCAGGTCGCGCTCCGGGGCGCCGGGCGCCAGGCCGCCGCGGCGCAGCACGTGCCGGCAGAGCGCGAAGATCTCCGCCGGGTCGGGCAGCCGGCCCTTGCCGGTGTCGACGCCGGTGAGCCGGCCCACCGCGGGCTCGACCACGATCGCGCCGCGCCGCCGCAGCGTGGCGACGTTCTCCTGGGTGGCGGGGTGCTCCCACATCTCGGTGTGCATGGCGGGCGCGAACACCACCGGGCAGCGCGCGGTCAGCAGGGTGTTGGTCAGCAGGTCGTCGGCCAGGCCGTGGGCGGCCTTCGCCAGCAGGTCCGCGGTGGCCGGGGCGACCACCACCAGGTCCGCCTGCTGGCCGATCCGCACGTGCGGGACCTCGTGCACCCGCTCCCAGGTCTCGGTGGCCGCCGGCCGCCCGGACAGCGCCGCCCAGGTCGCCTCGCCGACGAAGTGCAGCGCCGCCGCGGTCGGCACCACCGTCACCTCGTGCCCGGACTCGCTGAACCTCCGCAGCAGCTCACAGGCCTTGTAGGCGGCGATCCCGCCGCTCACCCCGAGGACCACACGGGACGCGTTCATGACGGTCGGCTCTCCTTGCTGCGACGCTGCGACACCCGCGGCGACGGGCCCGCGCCCACCTTACGACCCCTCGGCGCGCGGCTGCGACGTGTCACCGGGCACACGCGCCGCAGGGCCCGCCCCGGTGCCGGACGGCATCGGAACGGGCCCTGCGGAAGCTCTCGGGGCTCAGGCGCCCTCGACCGCCTCGGCGGTGAGCAGGCCGGCGTTGATCTCGCGCAGCGCGATCGACAGCGGCTTCTCGTGCACGTGGGTGTCGACCAGCGGGCCGACGTACTCCAGCAGGCCCTCGCCCAGCTGCGAGTAGTACGCGTTGATCTGGCGGGCGCGCTTGGCCGCGTAGATCACCAGGCTGTACTTGGAGTCGGTGGCCTCGAGCAGCTCGTCGATCGGCGGGTTGATGATGCCCTCGGGCGCGGTCATCGAAGAGGACACGCTGAACCTTCCGAAGTGGTTTTGTCAGGACCGGCTGGATGCAGCCGATCCGGTCAGGCTACACCGAGCAAGGCTAGCAGTTCGGCCGCTACCTGCTCGACGGAGGTGTTGACAAGGGTCGTGTCGAACTCCGCCTCGGCCGCCAGTTCGACCTTGGCCACCGCGAGCCGCTCGTCGATCACGTCCTGGGGCTCGGTGCCGCGGCCGGTGAGCCGGCGCACCAGCTCCTCCCAGCTCGGCGGGGCCAGGAACACCAGCTGGGCCTCGGGCATCGACTCCTTGACCTGCCGGGCGCCCTGGAGGTCGATCTCCAGCAGCACCGGCTCGCCCTTGTCGAGCTTGTCGAGCACCGCCTGCCGCGGCGTCCCGTACCGGTTCCCGGCGAAGACCGCCCACTCCAGCAGTTCGCCGTTGGCCACCAGCTTGTCGAACTGCTCGTGGTCGACGAAGTGGTACTGCACGCCGTCGCGCTCACCGGGACGCGGGTGCCGGGTCGTCGCCGACACCGAGAGCCACACCTCGGGGAACTGCTTCCTCATATGAGCGACGACCGTGCTCTTGCCGACCCCGGAGGGGCCGGAGAGCACGGTCAGCCGCGGACGCTCACTCATGTACCGATTATCCCGGATCGCGGACGTTCCGCCGACACCGGCCTCCGGTCAGGAGGCCGCGCCGCCGAACTCCCGCTCCAGGGAGGCGATCTGGTTCGTGCCGAGGCCGCGCACGCGACGGCTCTCGGAGATGCCGAGGCGCTCCATGATCTGCTTGGCGCGCACCTTGCCGACACCCGGCAGGGACTCCAGCAGGGCGGAGACCTTCATCTTGCCGATGACCTCGTCGTCGGACTTGCCGGCCTTGATGACGTCGTGCAGCGAGGCGCCCGAGTGCTTCAGCCGGTTCTTGACGTCGGCACGCTTCCGGCGAGCCTCGGCGGCCTTGGCGAGCGCGGCGGTGCGCTGTTCGGGAGTAAGGGGCGGAAGAGCCACGCCGTTCACCTCAGGTGTGGATGGAAGGGATGAGCCATGACTTGGTGGTGCCCGGACGCCACAGGTCTCTGACCTGCGGAGGTGGCCGTGACCACCGCCAACTGGCGTCCTACCGCCGGACACTACCCAACTTGGGCCGCCGCGTCAGGAAAAGAACACGAAAAGTCCAGGTCAGCAGGGGCCGACCTGGGAGTTTTCCGGTCAAATCAACCGAGTTGACGGCCGATAACTCATGCGTTTGTGACGGCCCTCACATCGTCGACGAAGGTCTGCGCGGCCTGCCGGAGCGCCGTCACGGAGGGTCCGTGCCTGAGCACGTCGCGGCTCACCGAGGGCACCACGTTGCGCACCTGGTCGCCGAAGACCCGGGGCAGGTCGGCCGCGCTGGCGCCCTGCGCGCCCACCCCGGGGGCCAGCAGCGGGCCGTTGATCGCCAGGTCGACGCCCGCGTCGGCGAGCGTCGCGCCGACCACCGCGCCGAACGAGCCCAGCGGCTCGGCGCCCGCGTTCTCCGCCGCCAGCCGCGCCAGCACGGCCTGGGCCACGCTGCGCCCGTCCGCGCCGACGGCGCGCTGCACCTCGTGCCCCTCCGGGTTCGAGGTCAGCGCCAGCGCGAACAGCCCGCAGCCGTTGGCGTGCGCCAGGTCGACGGCCGGCTGCAGCGAGCCGAAGCCCAGGTACGGGCTGACGGTCAGCGCGTCGGAGAACAGCGGGCTGTCCGGGGAGAGGAACGCCTCCGCGTACGCGGCCATGGTCGAGCCGATGTCGCCGCGCTTGGCGTCCATCAGCACCAGCGCCCCGGCCTCCCGGGCCTCGGCCACCGAGCGCTCCAGGACGGCGACGCCGCGGCTGCCGAAGCGCTCGAAGAACGCGGCCTGCGGCTTGAGCACCGCGACCCGGTCCGCCAGCGCCTCCACCACCGTGCGGGAGAAGGTCTCCAGGCCCGCCAGGTCGTCGTTCAGCCCCCAGGCGGTGAGCAGCGAGGCGTGCGGGTCGATGCCGACGCAGAGCTGGCCCCGGGTGTCGAGGGCGGTCCGCAGCCGGGTGCCGAAGGGCGTGGTGTCAGTCATCGCTGTCTTTCGTCGAGGTGGTGCGGTGGGCGAGCCCCACCGCGTCGGTGTAGGCGGCGAAGCCGCGGGCGGTGAGTTCCGCGCGCAGTTCGTCGAGGATGCGCAGCGGCGCGGTCGGGTCGCGCAGCAGCTCGGAGCCGACGGCGACGCCGGACGCGCCGGCCAGGGTGAGTTCGAGGGCGTCCCGGCCGGTGCGGACCCCGCCCATGGCGAGGATCGGCACCGCGGGCATCCGCCCGGCCCGCATCGCGGCGTGCACCTGGAACACGCAGTGCACGGCGATCGGGCGCAGCGCGGGCCCGGACAGGCCGCCGAGGCCGCCGGGGCCGCCCAGCGCGGGGCGGCGGGCGTCCAGGTCGATGGCCATGCCGCGGGCGGTGTTGACCATGGACAGGCCGTCGGCGCCGGCCGCCGCGCAGGCGGCGGCGACCTCGGTGACGGTGCCGGTGTCGGGGGCGAGCTTGGCGTAGACGGGCAGGTCGGGCGCGGCGGCCTTCACGGCGGCGACCACGTCGTAGCTGACCGCCGGGTTGGCGGCGAACAGCAGGCCGCGGTCGGCGGCGCCGGGCGCGGACAGGTTCAGTTCCAGGGCCCGCACCCCGTCCCGGCCGGACAGCCGGGCGGCCAGGTCGGCGAAGTCCTCCAGCCGGTGCCCGCCGATCGACACCACGGTGCGCACGCCGCGCTCGGCCAGCCAGGGCAGCTCGCGCCGCAGGAAGCCGTCGATGCCGGGGTTCTGGCCGCCGACCGCGTTCAGCAGCCCGGCCGGCACCGGCACGATCCGCGGCCCGGGCAGCCCCGCCCCGGCCCGCGGCAGCACGGTCCGGGTGGTCAGCGTCCCCAGCTGGTCCAGCGGCGTGAACCGCGCCAGCTCCCGCCCGTACCCGGCACACCCGGCGGCGGTCGACAGCGGATTGGGCACCGTCCCACCCCCCAACGGCGCCGTGAGGTCCACCTCCTGACGCCCCGTCACCAGACCACCCCGACCACCACGCCCACACCCCGCCGCACCCGCCGCCCACAGCTCCGCCCGGCCGCCCCGGGCACTCCGGCCGCGATCCACCGCGCCAAGCGCCCGACAGCCCGACCCCGCCCGACACACCCGCCCGACCCAGCACCCGCCCACCCGGCCCCGATCCGCACGCGGCACCCGCAGAACCACCCGGCCGCCACAGGCACTCCCGCACCCCGTCGCACCCGGCGCCCGACAGCCCGATCCCGCCCGGCCCGTTCTCCGTTCTCGCGCGGTGCCTTCACTCCCCCGCTCCTTCCACGTCCGTCGGCACGGTGTCCAGGCCGTTCCAGCGCACCCGGGCGCCGGTGCCGAGCGGGGCGATCAGGTCGAGCAGCGGCGGCGGGTCGGCGGGCAGCAGCAGGTCGAGGGTGTCGCCGTCGGCGCGCAGGACGGGGACGGCGCGGCGCAGGACGTCGACGCTGCCGTCAGGGGCGGCGAGGGCGGCGAAGTGCCCGGGCCGGAACCGGGCCGCGGCCGTCGCGCAGCGCACGGTGACCCGTCGGGCGGGCCCGTCGGCCCGGGTGCCGACCACCTCGGCCCGGACCACCACCGGATTGGCCATCCCCGCCGTTCCCTTCCTCTCCTCCGCGCCTGCCGCCGCAGCGATCGGCAGCCGCCGGTCAGCAGCCGCCGCTCAGCGGTTGCCCTTGCCCACCGCTTCGCCGATGGTGGCGTACCCGGCGGCGCGCAGCCGGGCCGACAGGCCCCGGTGGACCTTGCGCATCCAGAACGGGCCCTCGTAGATGAAGGCGGAGTAGCCCTGGACCAGGTCGGCACCGGCCAGGATGCGCTGCCAGGCGTCCTCCGCGGTCTCGATGCCGCCGACGGAGACGAGGGTGAGCCGGCCGTCGGTGCGCTTGCGCAGGCGTTCCAGCACCTCCAGCGAGCGCTCCTTGAGCGGGGCGCCGGAGAGGCCGCCCATGCCGATCTCCTCGATCCGGTCGGCGGGGGTGCGCAGGCCCTCGCGGCCGATGGTGGTGTTGGTGGCGATGATGCCGTCGAGGCCGAGGTGCAGGGCCATGTCGGCGATCTCGTCGATGTCCTCGTCGGCGAGGTCGGGGGCGATCTTCACCAGCAGCGGCACGTGGTGGTTGGTGACCTCGTCGGCGGCCTTGCGGACGTCCCACAGCAGCGGGCCGAGCACCTGGACGGCCTGGAGGTTGCGCAGTCCGGGGGTGTTCGGCGAGGAGACGTTGACGACCAGGTAGTCGGCGTAGGGCGCCAGCGCCCTGGCGCTCTTCAGGTAGTCGGCGGTCGCCTCGTCCTCGGGCACGGCCTTGGTCTTGCCGATGTTGACGCCGATGACGGGGGTGTTGCTGGTGTGCGGGCGGGCGGCGAGGCGGGTGGCGACCCGGGCGGAGCCCTGGTTGTTGAAGCCCATCCGGTTGATCAGCGCGCGGTCCTCGACCAGGCGGAACAGCCGGGGGGCGGGGTTGCCGGGCTGCGGCTCGCCGGTGACGGTGCCGATCTCGACGTAGTCGAAGCCGAGCATGGACAGGCCGTCGATGCCGATGCCGTTCTTGTCGAAGCCCGCGCCGAGGCCGAACGGGCCGGGCAGGTCGAGGCCGAGGGCGGTGGTGCGCAGCCGGGGGTCGCGGGGGGCGAGCACGGCGCGCACCAGCGAGCGCAGGCCGGGCACCGAGCGGGCCAGCCGGATCCAGAAGAACGCCAGGTGGTGGGCCTTCTCCGGGTCCATCTTCTTGAACACCAGGTTGAACAGGAGCTTGTACATCGCGGGTTGGACCTCCATCAGCCGAACGGGGCCGGGACATGGACGTGGGGGGCAGCCGGCGACCGGACCGGCGTGCCCCCCACGGTTTCGACCTAGTTGCGGCCGGAGTTGATCAGCGCCGCGTGCTCCTGCAGCGACATCACGCCGGCCTCGCCGCGCCGCAGCTCGGCGATGCCCTGGACGGCCGCGCCCATCGCCTGCACGGTGGTCAGGCAGGGCACGCCCCGGGAGACCGCGGCGGTGCGGATCTCGTAGCCGTCGAGGCGGCCGCCGGTGCCGTACGGGGTGTTGATGATCAGGTCGACCGCGCCCTCGTGGATCAGCTGGACGATGGTCTGCTCGCCGTTCGGGCCCTCGCCGTCGGAGTGCTTGCGCACCACGGTGGCGGGGATGCCGCCGCGCTGGAGCACCTCGGCGGTGCCGGTGGTGGCGAGCAGTTCGAAGCCGAGCTCGACCAGCGCGCGGGCCGGGAAGACCAGGTTGCGCTTGTCGCGGTTGGCGACCGAGACGAACACCTTGCCCGTGGTGGGCAGGGCGCCGTACGCGCCGGTCTGGGACTTCGCGTAGGCGGTGCCGAAGACCCGGTCGATGCCCATGACCTCGCCGGTGGAGCGCATCTCGGGGCCGAGCACGGTGTCCACGCCGCGGCCGTGCACGTCGCGGAAGCGCGACCACGGCATGACGGCCTCCTTGACCGAGATCGGCGCGTCGGCGGGCAGGGTGCCGCCGTCGCCGTCGGCGGGCAGCAGGCCCTCGGCGCGCAGTTCGGCGACGGTGGCGCCCAGCGAGATCCGGGCGGCGGCCTTGGCCAGCGGCACGGCGGTGGCCTTGGAGGTGAACGGCACGGTGCGGGAGGCGCGCGGGTTGGCCTCCAGCACGTACAGGATGTCGCCGGACAGCGCGAACTGGATGTTGATCAGGCCGCGCACGCCGACGCCCTTGGCGATGGCCTCGGTGGCCGAGCGCAGCCGCTTGACGTCGTACCCGCCGAGGGTGATCGGGGGCAGCGCGCAGGCGGAGTCGCCGGAGTGGATGCCGGCCTCCTCGATGTGCTCCATGACGCCGCCGAGGTACAGCTCCTCGCCGTCGTAGAGGGCGTCGACGTCGATCTCCACCGCGTCGTCGAGGAAGCGGTCGATCAGCACGGGGTGCTCGGAGATCAGGCCGGCGTGCCGCTCCAGGTAGGAGGCGAGCGAGGGCTCGTCGTAGACGATCTCCATGCCGCGGCCGCCGAGCACGTAGGACGGGCGGGCGAGCACGGGGTAGCCGATCTCGTCGGCGATCGCCTTGGCCTCCTCGAAGGAGAACGCGGTGCCGTGCTTGGGGGCCGGCAGGCCGGCGTCGCGCAGCACCCGGCCGAACGCGCCGCGCTCCTCGGCGAGGTGGATCGCCTCCGGCGAGGTGCCGACGATCGGCACGCCGTTGTCCTTGAGCGCCTGGGCCAGGCCGAGCGGGGTCTGGCCGCCGAGCTGGACGATCACGCCGGCCAGCGGTCCGGCCTGCTGCTCGGCGTGGACGATCTCCAGCACGTCCTCCAGGGTGAGCGGCTCGAAGTAGAGCCGGTCGGAGGTGTCGTAGTCGGTGGAGACGGTCTCCGGGTTGCAGTTGACCATGACGGTCTCGTACCCGGCGTCGGCGAGCGCGAAGGAGGCGTGCACGCAGGAGTAGTCGAACTCGATGCCCTGGCCGATCCGGTTGGGGCCGGAGCCCAGGATGATCACGGCGGGCTTGGTGCGCGGGGCGACCTCGCTCTCCTCGTCGTAGGACGAGTAGAAGTACGGGGTCCTGGCGGCGAACTCGGCGGCGCAGGTGTCGACGGTCTTGAACACCGGGCGGATGCCCAGCGCGTGCCGCACCTCGCGGACCACGTCGGCCTTCAGGCCGCGGATCTCGCCGATCTGCTGGTCGGAGAAGCCGTGCCGCTTGGCGTGGCGCAGCAGCTCGGGGTCGAGCTTCTCGCCCTCGCCCAGCTCGACGGCGATCTCGTTGATCAGGAAGAGCTGGTCGACGAACCACGGGTCGATCCGGGTGTGCTCGAACACCTCCTCCGGGGTGGCGCCGGCCCGGATCGCCTGCATGACGGTGTTGATCCGGCCGTCGGTGGGGACCTCGGCCTTCGTCAGCAGTTCGGACTTGTCGCCGGTCTCGCCGACCCAGCTGAACTGGGAGCCCTTCTTCTCCAGCGAGCGCAGCGCCTTGTTCAGCGCCTCGGGGAAGTTGCGGCCCATCGCCATGGCCTCGCCGACCGACTTCATGGTGGTGGTCAGCGTGGCGTCGGCGGACGGGAACTTCTCGAACGCGAACCGGGGCACCTTGACGACGACGTAGTCGAGGCTCGGCTCGAAGGAGGCCGGGGTCTGCTCGGTGATGTCGTTGGGGATCTCGTCCAGCGTGTAGCCGACGGCGAGCTTC